>CAVUYZ010000001.1:0-51111 GCA_963745865.1 uncultured bacterium
CCCCTTCGGCACGCGCGATGGAAACGGGTGCCAAACAGGTGGGCCGCCCCGAAGGAGCGGCCCTGACCTGGTGGTTCTGTTGTCGGGACGGTCGGATTTGAACCGACGACCTCAGCGTCCCGAACGCTGCGCGCTGCCAAACTGCGCCACGTCCCGAATCGGGAAAGGCAACGATACCGTGGCCCCAGGTCTGCGAACAAGCCGACCAGCCCCGATGAGAGCGTGACATCGTTGTGTCATGCGTGCAGCGATCGGACCCCTGCAAATGGCCACGAGGGCCGGGGCGGGGAACGCCACCGATCCATTCTCGGTGGTCAGATGGGTCAGCGACGACCGGGCCTCGCGTCGAAGCTCCTCGAATTGACGATCATCGATCATGTCAGAGAGCGTCCACCCGCGGACGTCCGTTCTCACCCAACTATCGATCGACTCGAAGCGGGCAGTCCCCTCCCGCACCGATACGTCGACAGACTCGAACGACGGAGAGAGCACTGCGCTGAGCTCGTCGGGATCGCCGAGAACGAAAGGCATCTTCAGGGCCGCCGCCGCATCGCTCCCGAACAGTCGATCCAACAGCGAGACCATCGCGGCGTAACCAGGCGTCAGGTCGAGCGACGCCCACGTCGCAACCACCACAACACCCTCGGCCACGACCACCCGAGCCATCTCGCGGACCGCGGCGGAACGGTCACTGAAAAACATCATGGCGAATTGACTCAGCACCGCGTCGAACTCAGCGGAAGGGAACGGCAGATCCTCCGCAACGCCCTGACGCCAGGATATTGCGTTGCTCGATCGACGGGCGACGCCCAGCATCCCCTCGTTGGGATCGAGCCCGATGACCTGGCCCGCGCCAGTGACCTCGTTGGCAGCGCGAGCCAGGACGCCAGTACCGCATCCAACATCGAGCACCGCATCGCCCGGGGCGACGTCGGCGAGGTCGACGATCTGCGGCGCCCACTGACCGAACAGTGCGGGTATGAAGAACTCTTCGTACACCTCTGCTGCCCGTATCCCAACCTGACCTCGATCTGCGTCTGTCATGGTTCAAACTCTGAAAGCTGCACGGCACGGAGACAAGCGCGAAAATAGAACTGAACACTCGGAGGAAGGCTGCCATGTCCGATTACCGACAATATTGCCCCATCGCCCGGGCGTCCGAGATCCTCGCCGAGCGATGGAATCCCCTGATCGTGCGCAACCTGATGTTCGGCGCGTGCACGTTCACTGATATCGCCAATGGCGTCCCATCCATGTCGAGATCCATGCTGATCAAGCGCCTCGGCGAGCTGGAACGTGCGAATGTGATCCACAAGACGCCCAAGGACCGTGGCCATGGTCACGTGTATCACTTGACGGATGCCGGACGCGACCTGGCCGACGTCATCGGCGCCCTGGGATCGTGGGGGGAACGGTGGATCGACGTGACGACCGAGCACTCCGACCCAGGGTTCGCACTGTGGGCGTGGTGCCGCGTGCAGATGAACCGAGATGTGCTCCCCGAGAGACGGAGTGTGGTCGAATTCGCCTTTCCCGATCAACCGCCAACAAACCGCTACTACTGGCTGCTCGTCGAGCGCAAGCACGCCGAGCTCTGCTATTCGGACCCGGGGGGCGATCCCGATCTGCGGGTGACCGCCGAGTCCCCCGCCTTCGTCGACTGGCACCGAGGAGCACTGCGGTGGGGTGACGCGATCCGAAACGGGACGATCAGTGTGGAAGGCGACCGGGCCCTCGCCGGTGCGTTGCCGACATGGAATCGACACGAGCCGTTGCTGCCTCATCATGCCGCCGATCGGGGGACGACGAAGGATTCAATGCTCCCTGTCGACGGGTGAACGTGTGCAGCAGCATGCTCCAACGAGAACCGGGCGAACCGAGATCGGCACCGTCGGATTCAATCCTGCAGCTCGATGACGAACGAGAGCGATTCGTTCATATCTTGCATTCTTGGCCATCTAGGTCTAAAGGCCTACGCTGCCGCCTCGTGCGCCGCGCCTCCATCGCCCTCGTCATCATGACGACGATCTTGCTCAGTGCCGCGCCGGCTCTCGCCGATGCGCTGGACTCGCACGTCGCCTCGAGCCGCGGCAGCTCGCTGCCGATCAACGGCGACCTCGAATGGACCGCCAACGCCTCGGCATCGAGACAGGCGGCCAACCTCGCACTCTCCCATGCGAGCCTCGGCCCATTGTCGGGGATCTGCTCCCGGGCTGCCGAGATCGTCGGAACCGGACCGAACCTGGATCTGATCTTCGCCGGGTTCCGTTCCAGCGGGACTCACTGGGCGAAGCTGACCGACCCGGGATGGACGTCGATGGGGACTGGGGTGGCCACAGGGTCGGACGGAGCGCTGTACGTCTCCGTCGTCTTCTGCCAGGGAGCAGGAGGCTCGACGCCGGCTCCTGCCCCGGCTCCGGCTCCAACTCCCGCTCCGGCCCCGACACCGGTATCCCCTTCACCGGCTCCCCGAGCCTCCGCTGCGCCAGTCGCGCCGAAGGTGGAAGCGGTGTCGATCGACATCGTCGGGCTGCTGAACGCGGTGCTGACGACGTCGCTCGACTCACTCACGACCGACGATGGCGAAGACGACCCGATCGCGTCGATCGGGATGCGCTACCTGACCAACACCGGGACCGCATTCATCGTCTGAGCCGGCTCAGCCCTTGGCGACCAACTCGGCCAGTTGGACAGCGTTCAACGCCGCTCCCTTCCTCAGGTTGTCGCCCACGACCCAGAGGTTGATGCCGCCCGGCCGTCCGACGGTGTCTCTGACACGCCCGACGAGCACATCGTCGATTCCTGCCGAGTCGAGGGGGGTTGGAACCCGGTCCGTCCACACCTGGACTCCTGGAGCGTCGGAGAGGATCTCGCGCGCCTCCTCGGCTGACAAGTCCCGGTCGAACCACATTGATGCTGCGATTCCATGGCCCGTCACCACCGGCACCCGAACACAGGTCGGCTCGACCGCGATGTCGGCGGCCTCCAGGATCTTGCGCGTCTCGTTGACCAGCTTCCATTCCTCGTCGGTGTACCCCTGCTCCTTCTCGGAGCCGGCGAAGGGAATCACGTTGAAGGCGATCGGCGCCACGTAGACCTCGGACCCGGGATCCTCCCAGCCGCCCTCCCGCAGAGCATCGGGGTTGGTTTGGAGTTCCCCGGTCTGTCTCATCAACTCGTTGATGCCCGCCATGCCGGACCCGGAGACCGACTGGTACGACGTCGCCACGATCGCCGTGAGTCCGGCGGCCCGGTGCAACGGACCTGCCGCCATCAACAGGTCCATCGTGGTGCAGTTCGGATTGGCGATGATCCCACGCGGCCGATCGCTGACGGCGTGGTCGTTGACGTCCGCCACGACGAGCGGCACGTCCGGATCCATCCGGAACGCCGAGGAGTTGTCGATCACGACCACCCCGGCAGCTGCGAACTTCGGGGCGAACTCGCGTGACCGGTCGCCGCCCGCCGAGAACAGCGCCACGTCGAGTCCGGTGGGGTCAGCGGTCGCGAGGTCCTCGATGGTGACCGCTCCCCATGCGGTGTCCACGACCGACCCGGCGGATCGCGCAGAGGCAAAGAGCCGCAGGTCCTTCACCGGAAACTCGCGCTCTGCCAAGATCGACACGATGGTCCGGCCGACCGCCCCTGTCGCCCCGACCACTCCAACGTTCATGCGGTTCATGCCCCCACCTCCCCGCCGACGTAGGGCGGTTCGAATCGATCGTGCAGCACCTGAACGGCGCGTTCGACATCACTCTCGGCGACCACACACGAGATCCGGATGGTCGACGTCGAGATCATCCCGATGTTGATCGAGGCGTCGGCCAGCGCCCTGAAGACTCCTGCGGCCACACCTGGATGCGACTTCATGCCGGCACCGACCAGCGACACCTTGCCGATCGATGCGTCGACCTCGACCCCGCGGGCCTCGACAGAGTCGGCGATCGTCCGCGCGATACCCTCGGCCTCGGTCAGCACCGCCTTCGGAACCGTGAACGAGATGTCGGTCGTACCGTCGGTCGAAACGTTCTGGACGATCATGTCGACATTGATGTCGGCCTCGGCCATCGGCTCGAACAGCGTTGCGGCGATCCCCGGAAAGTCAGGGACCCCCCTGATGGTGAGCTTCGCCTCCGACGTGTCGTGGGCGATGCCCGAGATGACCGCTTGCTCCATGGTGGTTTCCTTCACCCAAGTCCCCTGACTGTCGTTGAACGATGATCTGACGTGGATCGGGATGTTGAACCGGCGGCCGAACTCGACAGAGCGGCTCATCAGCACCCCGGCGCCCGAGGCCGACAACTCCAACATCTCTTCGAACGAGATCTCCTCGAGCCTTCTGGCGGCGGCCACGATCCTCGGGTCGGCGGTATACACGCCGTCGACGTCGGTGAAGATCTCACACGCATCGGCGCCCAGCGAAGCGGCGAGAGCGACAGCCGTCGCGTCCGACCCCCCGCGACCCAGCGTGGTGACCTCCTTCGAATCCGGGTCGACCCCCTGAAAACCGGCGACGATCACCACCTTGTCGTCGGCCAGCGACTCCTTGACCCGGGTGCCTCGGATCTCGGTGATCTTGGCAGAGCCGTGAGCGGCATCGGTGAGAATTCCGGCTTGAGAGCCCGTGAACGAGACGGCATGAACACCCCTCGCTTCGATCGCCATCGCGGTCAGCGCCATGGAGATCCGCTCACCGGCTGTCAGCAGCATGTCCATCTCGCGCGCCGGTGGATTCGGGTTCACGGCCGAGGCCAAACTGATCAGCTCGTCGGTGGTCTTCCCCATCGCCGACACCACCACGACCACGTCGTGGCCGGCCTTCTTGGTCGCGCAGATTCGATCGGCGACGGCCGAGATCCTCTCGGGTGACGCGACGGAGGTGCCGCCGTATTTCTGGACAACGAGCATGGTGATGGGCAACGGGTCGGTTCGCGAGAGGATACGGCACGCGCCCGAAACTCTGAATCCGTCGGCCCCGTTACGCTGACGCAACCCATGACCGAGAGCAAGCGCCAACGACAGAAGCAAGAGCGCGCCGCGCGCCGCGAGGCCGAACGCAAAGCAGCGCGGCGCAAGGAGCTGCTCCGACGTGTCGCGTCGGCCCTTGGTCTGGGACTGCTCGTGGCCGCTCTGCTCCTCATCCCGGCCTTCTTCGGGGGGAACGAGGCCGAACTTCCCGAGGCCTATCAGGCCTTCCGCGATCAGCCGACGGCGTGCGACGCGGAGACACCCGAGCCGCACAACGAGACGACGTTCGCCGAGCCTCAGGACTACGGATACTCAGGCATCGTCACGGCAACGCTCACCACGTCATGCGGTGACATCGTGATCGAGATGGACTCGGACGAATTTCCCGCAACCGTCAACTCGTTTGCGTTCCTGTCGAACCAGGGCTTCTACGACGGAACCGTCTTCCATCGAATCGTGCCGGATTTCCTCATCGAGGGCGGCGACCCCGACGCCTCTGGTCAGGGCGGGCCCGGATACACGATTCCCGACGAGTTCCCGCGCGCCGGCTTCGCCTACGAAGCAGGCGTGGTCGCCATGGCCAACTCGGGCCGGGGGACGACGGGAAGCCGATTCTTCATCGTCACCGGCGACCAGGGGTCGGCGCTCTCCGAAACATTCAACGTCGTCGGCAGGGTCGTCAGCGGTATGGACGCTGTTGACCGGATCGCCTCGATCGACGTGACGGGGACGGCCACCCGCGAAGTGAGCGACCCGACCGAGACGGTCTATGTCGAGTCGGTCGTCATCGACGAGGGTTGACACTCGCCACCTCCTGAGCGATGAACAACGGCCTTTCGCCTCTGCCGCCGCTCCGACGCCCGTTCCCAGTATTGACGTGGAGGTGATCCCATGAGTCAGGCGCCGCGTCACAACGACGACGTCGATGCTCTCACAATGGCCTACTGGATGCTGGGGGGAGCAGCCGTCGGAGCGTTCATCTGGCTGTTCTTCGACATGTTCGTGTTCTTTCCGGTCTTGATCGCCTGTGGATCGGCGATCGGGACCGCCGCCGGAGCGATCAACCGCCGGCACTGAAATCTCAAGCAGGCATCTGACGACCCGCCACGGCGACCGCCGGTCGCCGACGGCTCGGTCACCTCTCGACTCGTCTTCTGTCCTACCCTCGCCAGAATGAGCATCGATCTGCACAGCCACAGCAGCTTCTCGGACGGGTCGGACACGCCCGAGGAACTCGTCGCCGCGGCTGCGAGGATCGGAATCGAGTCGCTCGCCCTCACCGACCACGACACCCTCGAGGGCATCCCCCGAGCCCGGGCAGCAGCCGTCGAGGCCGGGATCGAGCTGATCAGCGGTACCGAGCTGTCGCTCGAGTGGGACAAGGGCGGGATGCATCTCGTGGTCTTGTGGCTCGATCCCGTCTCGGGGCCATTGCAGGATCGTCTCACGGGGCTACAGCGTGGCCGCAATCTGCGTAATGAGAGGATCATCGGGCGTCTCAACCAGCTCGGCATCGACATCACCATCAACGAGATCCTCGAACAGGCCGGCACCGGCACCGTCGGCCGGCCCCACTTCGCCGCCGTCATGCAACGGAAAGGCGTCGTCGAAACGATGAACCAAGCATTCGACGAGTACCTCGGCACCGGCGCGCAGGCATACGTGAGTCGTGACCGGCTCTCTCCGATGGAGGCGATCCAACTGGCGCGCGCATCCGGCGGCGTCCCCATCCTGGCCCACCCTCACACGCTCGGGGTCGACAACCGGCACGAGATGGCCGACCTGCTGGACAAGCTCGTCGGATACGGGCTCATCGGTATCGAGTGCTACTACGGCAGCTACCCCGCCGAAGGCAGATCAGGGATGGTTGCCATGGCGAAGCGATTCGGACTTCTCCCGTCGGGGGGATCGGACTACCACGGGACCTACAAGGCCGACGTCGCGCTCGGGCTCGGGCGAGTCGGGCTGCCGGTCCCGAGCGACATCCTCGAGGATCTCAGACACTTCGCGGTCCCGGCGTGAACCGCGGGTCGTCCACGCTGGGGCGAGCGGCGCTGATCGTTTCGGTTGGCGTCCTCCTGTCACGAGTGCTGGGGCTGGTCAGAGAGCAGGTGATCGCCGGCCTCCTGGGTCGCAGTGTCGCATCTGACCTCTATGTCGCAGCGTTCACGATCCCCGACTACCTCTTCTTCCTGCTCGCAGGCGGATATCTCGCGATCACGCTCGTACCCATTCTGAGCACCCACCACGCGGCCCACGACGGACGCGGGCTCAACGAGAGCTTCACCGCAGTGTTCCGTGTCGTCGCCGGCGTCTCACTCGCCCTGCTCGCTGCCGGGTTCGTGATGGCGCGGCCGTTCGTGGAACTGGTCTTCTCTCAACTCGATCCGGCGTCGATCGACCGGCTCGTCCCGATGACCAGAATCGCCATCAGCCTCCAGTCATTCTTCGCGCTCGGCGCCCTCTTCGCTGCTGCCCAATATGCGGAGAAGCGTTTTGTGATCCCGGCGCTCGCCCCGCTCGTCTACAACCTCGGGATCATCGTCGGTGGACTTGTCGGTGGAGCCATGGGAGATCCGTCGCCCGAAGCATTTCTGTGGGGAGGCCTGGCCGGTGCGGCGATCGGCAGCTTCGGATTGCAGTGGCTCGGAGCGCATCGCCTCGGCATCCGACTCGTTGGGGGAACCCCGCTCCGACACCCTGCGGTCGGCCAATACCTGGCCATGGCTGTGCCCCTCATGGTGGGCCAGAGCGTCGTTGCGTTGGACGAGCAATGGCCGCGGCTGTTCGGACAGCTGGTCGACGTCGGCACGATCTCCGGGCTCAACTTCGCCCGACGGCTGAACATGCTGCCGATCGGGGTGATCGCCCAGGCCGCAGGGGTCGCCAGCTTCCCGTTCATGGCGAGGCTGTTCGCCGATCGCCACCACGACGAGATGCGAAGGACCGTCGGCGTTTCGCTGCGGTCCGGGGTGGCGATCGGAGCGCTCGCAACGGCTCTTCTCGCGCCCATCACCGTCCAGGTCGTCGAGGTGGTCTTCCAGTACGGACGATTCGAGGCATCCGACACAACGGTCGTCGCCGGCTTCCTCCTGATCTTCTCGCTGTCCATCCCGTTTTGGGCGGCGCATCAAGTACTCAGCCGGGCGTTCTACGCACAGCGACGGATGTGGGTCCCCGTCGTGGTCGGCACCACGACGACCCTGATCATCGTCCCGCTGTTGTTCTGGCTGACCGACGCCTTCGACGGGCGGGGGATTGCAATCGGTTCCACGGTCGGGATCGCCCTCTACACGATTTCGATCGCAGCGGCATGGTTCCGGGCGGACCGCGCGGCGATGTCGACCACCCTGGTTCACGTGCTCAAAGTCGGTCTCGCAGCCACCTCCGCTGCCCTCGCATCGGCGGTGACGCTGGCCGCGGGGATCGACGAGCTCCCGGCAGTTCCGGCAGCACTGGTGTCGGTCGCGTTGGGGACGGCCATCTATGTGCTGGTTGCCAGGGCGCTCGGAGTGGCGGAGGTTCAGATGCTGATCGACCGGATCAGATCTCGGGCCGGCCGCCGTGGCGGGGTCAGCTGACCTCGGTGGTCCACCCGTGGGTGTCGGCCGCGACGCCGAGGTGGATGTCGGTCAGCGCCGAACGCAGCTCGAGTGTCTGCGAGCCGACATCGCCGTCGCTGAAGGCGATCTCCTCACCGTCGATGATCATCGAGCCGACTGCGGCGAGCACCGCCGCAGTCCCGGACAGCGCAGCCTCCCCGTCCTCAGCCCATTCGACCATCTCGTCAACGGTGAAGTCCCGCTCCGACACGGAGTAACCGCGATCGCGCGCCAACTGCAGGATCGAGTCGCGGGTGACACCGTGAAGAAACGACGCGTCGAGGGACTTCGTGAGGATCTCGCCGTCTCGAATCAGCAGGAAATTCGAAGCACCGGTCTCCTGAACGTCCCCGCCGGGGGCGAACAGCACCTGATCGACGCCGAGTTGCGCCTTCGCATCGAGGGTGATCCCGAGTGCCATTGCGTAGTTTGCGCCGGTCTTGACCGACCCGAACGCCGGTGTCGATCGGGGCTGGTCGGTCTCCACCGCCACCTTGAGCGGGCGGATGCCGCCTTTGAAGTAGTCGCCCACCGGTGACGGCAACACGTACAACAGCGCCGTCTTCGACGGAGCGGCAGCCGCGCCGATGTTGGGCTCGGTGCCGATCAATGTCGGTCGGAGATACAACGATCCCGGCGGCGCCGGGACGATGTCCAGGTTCTCACGGACCACGTCGATGATCATCGACCGAAGCATGTCGGCGTCCGGGACAGGGAGACGCAACACCCGGGCGCTCTCCTGCATGCGCTGCACATGACGCTCGGCCCGAAAGATTCTGACGATCCCGTCGTGACCCCGATGCGCCTTGAGGCCCTCGAACACCGCACTCCCGTAGTGGAGCACGTGGGTTGCAGGATGAAACGAGAAGGGCTCGACCGGGCCGAGCGCGGGGGTCCCCCACGTCCCATCGACGCATTCCACGGATGCGAAGGTGTCTCCGAATACCGTCCCGAACGGTCCGGTCGGTGCCTCGGGGATGGAAGATGTGGTCACGCGAGCCTCCTGGTGGAACTCGCAACAGAGTACGCCCGTCGTGGATCGTTCGCAGACCGTTTCACCCGTGGGCCACGGTGCCTCACGGAATCAGACGGGCCAGTTCATGCCGGGGGCGGGAACGATCGGAGGCGAGAACCGCCCGATCGGCTGTTGCCGACCCGATCGGAGCCAGGCGGACTGCGCGTTGGGATTGTCGGGTCGCGGCGTGAACGCCTGCTCCTCCTCGACCCGCTGGATGACGGCGAGAATGGCGGCGGTCGCATACTCGTCCGCACCACCGGCGATCTGCACCTTCACACCGACCTCGGATTGCATGCTCATCCCTCTCCGGAATGTTCGACCAACTCGATGAGGGTACCTGCCAGGTCCGCCGGGTGGACGAACGCGATCCTCGCCCCCCGACCGCCGACCCGGGGTTGATCGTCGATCAACCGGGCTCCCTCGGCGCGCAGGTGATCGAGAGCGGCCTCGATGTCGACGACGGCATAGGCGACGTGGTGAAGTCCCTCCCCCTTCGCTGCGAGAAACCGACCGACTGGAGTGCCTGCGGCGAGCGGCATGAGGAGTTGAACGAACGAGCCACCCACCGGGATCATCGCCTCTTCCACCCCTTGCGACGCCACAACCTCGCGATGCATCGGTTCGACGCCGTATCGCGATCGATACCCGGCCACAGCTGTGTCAAGGTCGTTGACCGCGATCGCGATGTGGTCGAGGTTGATCAGCTTCATATCTCGGTGGACCCTACCGCTCCCCCGGTGGACAGTGCCCTCGCAAAGGCGTCGGTCCCCCGAACCTGGGCGAAGTCCCGATCCGAGATCGCCCGTTGGGCTTCGACGCCCTCTCCGATCGAGCCTGCCAGCATCTCCAGTCCGATCTCGGTCCGACCGGACCGAAGCGCCGAACACGCCGTGTTGTAGCGAACGATTCCTGTCGCTCCCCGGTCCAGCGCCGCACGCCCGGCCTCGAACGCCGAGTCGAACTGTTCGAAGTGATGGAGCACGCTCTGCAGCATCGCCAGCACCTGGGGGTCGCGCTGTGACACCAACGCATCGCCCAGGCCTCCGGAGTCGGCGGCCAGCACCGCATCAACCAGCCACACGGCGGACGGTCCCACCGAGCCGGCGACCAGCCGGGCGTCCTCGAACCGCCGCGCAATGATCAGAGCGGTCACGCGATCAGCAGGCGTGATGTTCGGGAGTTCGAGCGCGAACTCGGCCACCCGGGAGGCGACGTCGGGTTCGGGGCCGGCGAGGCTCTTGGCATGGGCGACCATCAGATCTGCCTGGGCGCCCTCCGCCGCATCCTCGTTGGTGATCGCCACCTCCTGTCTGGCGAGGCACTCGGCCAGGAACGCGGATCGACGACCACTGTCCGGTGCGGTCCGAAGCGCGACCTCGGCGTCCTGGAGTCGACCCGCCCGCATGAGAACCAGGCCTCGTTCGGACGGATCGAACAGATCGGCCGGCATGTCGGCGAGTTCGGCCCAGCGCCCAAGCCACAGAAGCAGGGGCAGTCGGACCGCCCGTGCCCGATCCCGAAGCTCGTCGTATCTCGCTTCTCTCTCGGCTCGCTCGACCAACTCGAGCGATGCATCGAGCCGGCCCTCCCGAAGGAGGTCGATCCCCCGATCGAGCAGCGCATTCGAGTCGGCATCGAAGCTCCGTCGGTACTCGGTGATCGGCGAAGCGCCCCCGCGGAAGACGAAGAACCCAAGGATCAGAGCGGACAACGGACCGAAGAAGTACCAGGCCGCCACGATGCCGAGCAGGGATGCGACACCCTTGATGATCGCCCCCACCCGCAGCGCCGAGCCGGGCGTGATGATCTCGAGAAAAGCGTCGAGACTGTGACCGCCGTCGAATCCTGGGAAGGGGATCAGATTGAAGATGCCCCAGACCAGCGCCACCTGCGTCAACACCTGGAGGAAGGCCGAGACCTCGACTCTGACCGACGGCAGGGCGTTCATCACCACCCATGACACCGCCCCGATCGCGACGCCGACCAGCGGCCCCGCCAGTGAGACCCTGAGCCGCTCGCGTGGAGCGATCTCCCGACCGGTGCTCCACGACGTCAAGCCACCGAAGAGGATGAGCTCGATCCGGGCATCGGCGCCGATGGAGCGGGCGGCGACAGCGTGACCCAGTTCGTGGCCGTACACGCCGACGAACATTGCCCCCACATAGGCCATGACCACGCCGATCGCCGATACGCCGGGAGCGAGCCGATCGAATTGGATCGAGCTCAACCAGAAGGCGGGCAGGAGGAAGAAGAACCAATTGACCGTCGTCGGGAAGCCGAGAAACGTGAACTTGATCCCTTCGGCCGACATCAACGCGTCACCCAGTGGGAGAAGCATGCCACCGGATCGACGCTCCGAGGGCGCACCGGGTCGGCTGCATTCTGGGGTGTGGGCGTCGGGAGTCGCATGATCAGCCCCGAACCTAGAGGCGGCACGAACAAACCGGCATCCGGGCCGGATAGAGTCAACAGCATGAAACGATTCACTTCGATCCTCATGATGGCACTGCTCGGCGCAGCCGCGGGCTCGGCGATACGGCAGAAGGTCAAACCGCTGGGAGAGAGCGGGGAGCTGGTGATCGCCGCCAGCCCCACTGCGATCGCCGTCGGCTTGTTCGCCGGTCTCCTGGCGCCGCGGGCCAAACGTTTCGTTGCGCTGGTCGTCGGTATCAACGTCGGCGCCAACGAGGCCGTCATCAAGCAGAAGATGGGCTGGGGCTGACACCACCCTGGCCAACGCCGGCGGATCACATCGGCCCGGCTCGATCGAGTGTGCTGTGGTCTAATGTCGGGGCATGGAAGACACTGCAGTCATCGTTGGGGCGGCACGGACCGCCATAGGCAAGTACGGCGGCGCCCTCAGCCCTCTCCGCGCGGTCGAGCTCGGTGGGGCGGCGATACGTGCCGCCACCGAGCGGTCCGAGGTGAGTCCCGCCGACATCGACGAGGTCATCTTCGGACAGGTTCTTCAGGCCGGGGAAGGACAGATCACGTCGCGGCAGGCCGCCGTCAACGGTGGCCTCCCGATGACGGTCCCGTCGTTGACGGTCAACAAGGTGTGCCTGTCGGGTCTCGCCGCGGTCGGACTCGCAGCCCGTTCGGTCAGGCTCGGTGACGCCAGCTTTGTCATGGCCGGCGGAATGGAGTCGATGTCCAACGCTCCCCACGTGCTCAGGGAGCTCCGCTGGGGTGCTCGCATCGGTGACGCCACCATGGTCGACGTGATGAATCACGACGGTCTGTTCTGCGCATTCGACCACTGCACGATGGGTGAATCATCGGATCACAAGAACGAGTCGCTCGGCATCAGCCGCCTCGAGCAGGACGAGTGGTCGGCTCGCAGCCACGAGCTCGCCCTGGCCGCAACCGAACGCGGCGCTTTCGGCCGGGAGATCGTTCCCGTGACCGTCCCCCAACGCAAAGGGGAGCCGACCGTCGTCGACACCGACGAGGGGATCAGGCCGGCGACGACCACCGACACGCTCGCTCGACTCCGCCCCGCATTCGTCGCGACCGGGACGATCACCGCGGGGAACGCATCTCAGATCTCGGACGGGGGTGCTGCCGTCGTCGTCGCAGATCGACGTGCCGCCGAAGCGAACGGATCACCGATTCGAGCCGAGATCCTGGCATATGGCCAGATCGGTGGAGCCGACCCCACCCTCCACGAGCGGCCGGCTGAAGCGCTCCGGGTCGCTCTCGAGAAGGCAGGCCTCGAAGCCTCCGACCTCGACCTCGTCGAGATCAACGAGGCCTTCGCTGCGGTCGCTATCTGGTCGGCACGCATGCTCGACATCCCAACCGAGAAAGTCAACGTACGCGGCGGAGCAGTGGCACTGGGACATCCGATAGGGTGTACGGGCGCTCGGCTCGTGGTCACGCTCATCGATGCACTCGAAGAACGTGGAGGCGGCATCGGCGCGGTGAGTCTGTGTGGAGGAGGAGGTCAGGGCGACGCCCTGATCGTGCGAGTCAATGGCTGAGATACCTGATAGGAACCTGGGTCTCGACCTGGCACGGGTCACCGAGACCGCGGCGATGGCCGCAGCGAGGTGGCAAGGCCGAGGCGAGAAGGAAGCCGCCGACCAGGCAGCGGTCGACGGGATGCGCGCCCACCTCGGCACGTTGTCTCTCGACGGCGTGGTCGTCATCGGTGAGGGCGAGAAGGACGAAGCGCCGATGCTCCACAACGGCGAGTTGGTCGGAAACGGTGACGGCCGACCCGTGGATATCGCCGTGGACCCGGTCGACGGAACGACCTTGACGGCCGCAGGGATGCCCGGGGCACTGGCGGTCATCGCCGTCTCCGAGCGAGACACCATGTTCTTTCCCGGCCCGATGGTCTACATGGACAAGATTGCGGTGGGGCCCGACGCGAAGGGGATGATCGACCTCGATGCCCCCGTCGACCGCAACCTGACCCGAGTAGCCAAGGCGAAGGGCAGCGACGTCAACGATCTCACCGTGATGATTCTCGACCGGCCGAGGAACACGCCGTACATCGAAGCGGTGCGCCGGGCGGGCGCGAGAATCAGGCTGATCCGCGACGGCGACGTCTCGGGCGCCATCGCCACGGCCCGACTGGACAGCGGGATCGATATGCTCCTCGGCATCGGCGGGACGCCGGAAGGCGTACTCGCCGCGGCCGCCATGCGGTGCATGGGCGGGGAGATCCAGGGTCGACTCTGGGCACGAGGCGAGGAGGATCGTGCCAAGGCCATCGAGCAGGGCTTCGACCTCGAACAGGTACTCGGGACACGGGATCTGGTGGGGGGCACCAACGTCTCGTTCGCCGCCACCGGGATCACGGGCGGTGAGTTTCTCAAGGGAGTCCGGTTCACCGGGGACGGGGCCGTGACCCACTCGGTGATGATGCGATCGAAGACCGGCTCAGTCAGATACATGGATGCCTATCACAACCTCGAGAAGCTCGAAGGATTCTCGGTCGTCGAGTACGGCTGACGTCGCGTCTCAGACAACGCCGAGGGCAATCGAGGCGGCCCCGACCAGGCTGTTGACGATCGGGACGCCGGTCGCTTCCAACTCGTGGCGATGATGCGAGCCTCCGTCGTAGAGGACACACGCAGAACCGACCGACTCCGCGGCAGCGGCATCGTCCGGCGTGTCGCCGATCACGACCGTCTCGTCCGGAGCCACGCCGAGCCCCGTTAGATGCGCGGCCAGATAGGCGGCCTTGCGATCGCCGGCGGCGCCACGCAGACCGTCGACCCTCGTGAACCTCTCCTCGATTCCGTGCGATCGCACGACCGGCACCAGCTCCTCGTGGGGATACATCGACAGCAGTGATTGGCTCGACCGATGCGATGCGACCAGGTCGAGCGCCGCCGCTGCGTCGCCAGCCAGCCTCACGCTTCCGATCATCCGTCGATAGGCGTCGTGGAACCGTCGATCGATCTCGCGCCAGACCGTCTCGCTGACCTCATAACCGAAGAGCGCGTCGTAGAAGCGCTTGACCGGTCGCGTGTAGAAGTCGCGATAGTCCTCGAGGCTGACCGGCATATCCCGGTGTTCGGCGACCCCCTCGTTGACGGCCGCCAACACCACGTGCAGGTCGTCGAGCAGTGTCCCGTTCCAGTCCCACACCACATGCATGCTTCAAGAGTACGGCGCTTTTCATGACCCGCCACGCCGGCGATATGTAGTGTGCGAACGTGTCCGGGACGACCAACACCGCAGATCAGCAGGTGGGTGGGATCATGGCCGCGGCGCTGAAGTATCAGCGCTTTGCGGATCGGGTGAGTGAGTTCTTCGGCAACATCGCCCAGTACTTCGTGCTGCTCACGATCGTCGTCGGTCTGATCAACACCGTCCTGCGCTACATCGGGGCGAACATCGGCAACAAGTTGACCAGCAATGCCGTGATCGAGGCGCAGTGGTATCTCTATTCGATGATCTTCCTGCTGAGCTTCGGGTACGTGCTCAAGCATGGGGTCAATGTGAGAGTCGACTTCTGGTTCACCAACCAGACGAAGCGCACCAAGGCCTGGATCGACCTCATCGGTCACTCGATTTCTCTCATCCCGTTCTGCGGCCTCGGACTCTGGATCTCCTGGAAGGGCGTCACGTTCTCCTGGAGCATCCTCGAGCAGTCACCCGACGCTAGCGGCCTGCCGCGCTATCCGATCAAGACGATGATCCTCGTCGGCATGATCATCCTCTCCATTCAGGCGATCGCCGAAGTCATCAAGAACATCGCAGTTCTCAAAGGCATCGACATCGAACTCGAAATCCCCGACGCCCCGATCAGGGTGGAGTGAGGTGACGGTCGATGCTCGGTGAATGGCTGGCAATCATCATGTTCGTCGTTTTCCTCGTGGCCATCCTGAGCGGGTACCCGGTGGCTTTCTCCTTCGCCGGGACCGGAGTCGTGTTCTTCTTCCTCGGCACCCTGACGGGCGACATCGCCTTCCAGTCGATCAACGGGTTGTTCTCCAAGTGGTTCGCGGACTCGGTGTCCAATTTCACGTTCCTGGCGATCCCCTTCTTCGTGTTCATGGGGGCAGTCTTCGAGAAATCGGGGCTTGCCGAACGCCTGCTGACCACCGTCGGCATGATGATGGGGCCGCTCAAAGGTGGCATGGCAGTGGCAGTCGTGCTCGTCGGGACGCTGCTCGCAGCCGCCACCGGCGTCGTCGCAGCGACCGTCATCGTGATGGGGTTGCTGTCGCTCCCGGTCATGGTCCGGTACAACTACGACCACAAGCTGGCGACGGGAGTGATCATCGCCTCGGGGACGCTCGCCCAGCTCATCCCCCCGAGTCTGGTGTTGATCGTGCTCGCCCAGTTCCTCCCCCTGAGCGTTGGAGATCTCTTTGCCGGGGCCTTGGTGCCGGGCGTGATGCTGGCGGTGATCTTCGCCATCTATGCGGTCGCGATCGCCTATGTCCGTCCCGGCACTGCGCCGGCGATCCCGAAGGAAGAGCGCAACGTGCACGGCTGGGCGCTGATGCGGCAGGCCTTCTTCGCCGTCGTTCCGCCGATCGTTCTGATCTTTGGTGTGTTGGGATCGATCTTCTTCGGCGTGACCACCGCATCCGAGGCGGGCGCGGTCGGCGCTTTCGGTGCCGTGATCCTGGCGATCGCCTATCGAAACTTCTCCTGGGGCCTGATCATGCACGCCGCCCGGTCGACGACCAACATCACCGGCCTCGTTCTGCAGATCTTGTTCGCCTCCACGTTCTTCGCCCTCGTCTTCGACCGTCTGGGTGGCCAGGCCCTGATCACGAACTGGCTGACGGCGATCCCGGGGGATTCTGGGGCTTCATCATCGCGGCGAACATCATCGTGTTCGTTCTCGGCATCAACCTCGAGTTCCTCGAGATCTCGTTCATCGTCATGCCGCTGTTCGTGCCGGCCGCAACCGAGCTCGGGATCACGGGTGCTCTGCTGGTCTGGTTCGCAGTGATGATGGCCATCAACCTCAACATGGCATTCATCTCCCCCCCGGTGGGATTCAGCCTGTTCTATCTGCAGTCGGTGGCCCCACCAGAGGTCAAGACGTCGGACATCCACAAGGGAGCGCTCCCCTTCATGGCACTTCAGACGTTCGGCCTCGCCATCGTGGCCTTCATCCCCGAGACGGTGATCGGGCTGCTCGAACTGCTCGACTTCACGCCCCCGATGGAGATGGACTTCGTGCCAGGCTCGTTCGGTGTTCGGATGACCGTCACGCTGGCGATCATCGCTGTGAGCACGGCCGTCTGGGCGGTCTATGGCCGCTACCGCTACAACCGCGATCTCGTTCCACGCCTGACCAACGCTTCCCGTTGGTCGGCTCGAGCGGACCCCGTCGACGAAGAGAGGGCCCCGCTCGAGCAGGGCCCTCTCTTGTCACTCCGTCTGTCGAAAGTTCGGTCAGAACTTGGAGTCGTAGTTCAACATCGCCTTCTCGGCGATGCCGTGCCATGCCTGCGCCTGGCTGCGATACGCAGTTGAAGCTCTCGAAGACCGACTTGAAATCGTCGTCCTCGCCCGAGAGCCGGTCGTACAGGCCGAAGGCCGCTTCCTCGGCGGCCGTCATGACGTCATCAGGGAACGGCAGTACCTGCACCGACGAGTCCTCGAGGATCGTCTGGAACGCTCCCGGATTCTTGGCGTCGTAGGTCGCCATCATGTCGACGTTCGCCTGGGCGCTCGCGGTCTTGATGACCTCCTGATACTCCTCCGGCAGGTCGTTCCACTTCGGGAGCGGGATCTGTACCTCGAGCGTGGGGCCCGGCTCCCACCATCCCGGGTAGTAGTAGAAGTCGGCGACGGTGTTGAACTCGAGTTGGAGGTCGTCGTATGGGCCAACCCACTCGGCCGCATCGATCGCTCCGGTCTGCAGCGACTGGAAGATCTCACCACCTGCGACGACCTGGACGGTTGCACCGAGCTCCGACATCACGACGCCGCCCAACCCGGGGATCCGATAGCGAAGCCCCTGGATGTCGGCGAGCGAGTTGACTTCCTTGTTGAACCAGCCACCCATCTGCACGCCGGTGTTCCCTGCCGGGAACTGGATCGTGTCGAACCGTTCGGCATAGATCTCCTGGAGCATGTCGAGCCCACCGCCGTGGTACAGCCAGGCGTTCTGCTGACGATCGGTCAGACCGAAGGGGACCGCGGTCCCGAACGCAATGACCTCTGCCAGCCCGCGGTAGTAGTACGACGCGGTGTGTCCGATGTCGATCGAGTTGGTCGACGTGTTGTTGAGGATCTCGAGGGCCGGTACGACCTCGCCACCGGCACGCGCGTTGATGGTGAACTTCCCACCGGTCATCGCCGTGACGCGCTCCGCCACCGTCTGGGCCCCACCGAAGATCGTGTCGAGGCTGGTCGGCCACGATGTGGCCATCTCCCAGGTCAACGTCGGTAGATCGTCAGCCTGCAGAGCCCCGTCGAGATCATCGTTGCCGGTGCTGCAGGCCGCGAGAGCCGTAGCCCCCAGCGCGCCCTTGGCAGCCAAGCTCAGAAATTCGCGTCGTTCCATTATCCTGTCCCTCTCCTCCGTCGTCCGTCGCCCCCCGCCTGAGACCGGCTCGGGAACACATTCGAGCGTACATATGGGGTGTCGAGGGATGCGGCGATATCACGACGATTTCTGTTGACGGACAACGCGCTCGATCTCGCGGTCGTAGCCAGGTGCCACGACCGCCCAATCGAAACGCTGCACCGAGTCCGACGCCAGACGGCCAACGGCCCGGGCGGATTCGAGGTCGGTGAGCCGCATCCGCAGCCGCTCGACGAGCCCGCCGGGTGGATACAAGGCAGCGGAGTGGAGCTGAGGAGGGATGAGCTCGGGGTAGCTCAGCCCGTCGGGAAGCACCGGGCACGCTCCCGCGGCAACCGCCTCCACGATTGCGATACCGAAGAACTCGTGATCGGCAGCCGAGACCACGACGTCGGCGGATCCGACAATGTCCTCGTATGTGGCCCGATCCGCGAATCCCGACCACATCAGGCGCTCTCCGAGGCGATGCTCCAAGTCATCCCTGGCCGGATCACCGCCGATCGGCTCCTGTCCGAGGATGGCCACCTCGAACTCCACTCCTTCGGCGGCGAGTTGGTCGATCGCCCGGCTGAAGCGGGACGGTCGTTTGTCGTGTTCCCATCGGTGGTTCCAGAGGACCAACGGCACACCCGACGCCCGGTGACGAGGGGCGAACGGCTCGAGGTCGACGCCGATCGGCATCACCCTGGATTTCTGGCTGATCCGGCCGGAGTGCGGGTCATGGGGCCCGTCGGGAAATCGGGTGAGGAGGTCGGGGAGATGATCGAGAAAGCCGGCGCGGTGGAACTCCGAGTTGAACCAGATCGCATCCGCCACCAGGGCCGAGGTCCAGTTGATGAACCCGAAACCGGGATCGGTGCCCTGTTGGGACGGGTACATGATCTGGTTCTCGTGGAAATAGAGGACCATCGGTGGTGAGCCCCAGTGCGGCTGCGTCAGAGGATCGGAACAACGCCAGATCGAGCATGTCGGACACGAGCACCACATCGGGACGCCAACCCGCTGCGGTCCGTTCCGCTACCCGCTCGGCGAGCGCCACCGCTCCTCCGCGCATCCTCCATCGCCAGTTCTCGTCGGAGAGCGTGAGCAGCACCACATCATGCTCGGACCGAGCCGCATATCCTTCGGCCCATGCCCGATGGGACCCACCATGGAACGACTCGACGAGGCACACCTTCACGCAGCCATTCTTGCGGGCTGTTCCCGGGAGCGGGAACCACCCAGCGGAGGCGAGCCCGCTACATCTCGCTCCGACCGAGGAGCGCGCGTCCAAGCGTGAGCTCGTCGGCGTAGTCGAGGTCGCCGCCCACAGGGAGACCGGACGCCAGCCTGCTGACATGAATACCGAGGGGTTTGAACTCTCTGGCGAGATACATCGCGGTTGCGTCGCCCTCCATCGTCGGGTTCGTGGCGATGATGAACTCCGTGATCGTCTCGGTCTCCAACCGAGCGCGAAGCTCGGGAATCCTCAGCTGGTCGGGGCCGATTCCGGAGATCGGCGAGAGTGAGCCCCCGAGAACGTGATACCGGCCGCGGTACTCGTTGGTCCGCTCGATGACGACGATGTCCTGCGGTCGCTCGACGACGCAGATGATCGACTCGTCACGGCGCTGGTCACGACAGATCGCGCACTCGTCGCTGGCGGTGACGTTGAAACACCGAGTGCAATGGCCGATCTGATCGCGCAGATCGAGCACGGCCGTACCCAGCCTGCGCGCATCGGTCTCGTCGATGCTGAGCAGATGGAACGCGATTCTCTGGGCGCTCTTCGCTCCGATTCCGGGCAGCCGCGAGAGCTCATCGACGAGTCGTTGGAGCGGGCCTTCGTACATCAGCCGAGCAGCCCGCCCAGACCTCCGGCGAGACCGCCCATCGACTCCTCGGCGGCACGCGCCGCTTCGCCCATCGCGGCATTGACCGCGGCCACGACCAGATCTCCGAGCAGCTCGGGATCATCTGGGTCGATGACCTCGGGCAAGATCTCGACCGACACCAGCTCGTTGGAGCCCCTGACCACCGCAGTCACGACTCCTCCGCCGGCCGAGCCCTCGAAGGTCTTGTCGGACAGCTCAGCCTGGGCCGCCATGAGGTCTTCCTGCATCTTCTGGGCCTGTTTCATCAACTGGCGCATGTCGGGCTGGCGGTTCATGATCTCACTTCCTTGGATGCCGGGGTCAGTCCAATGGTACCGACCGACCGGGTCGACTCAGCGCTGACCCAGCAGGCTGACGATTGCATCGATCACGATCGAGGGATCCTGCCTGTGAACCGAGTGACCGACGCCCGGGAGGTGGATCACGTCGATCGACGGGTTGGCGGCAAGCGCGTCGGCAGCCCGCTAGCGACAGCAAGACCTCCCTCGGAGGGATCGGCAGCCAGCACGACACAGGTCCCGTCGATTCGCGGCCACTGCGTCGGTCACATCGCTCGGCAGCCATTGATCCAGCAGACGGTCCATCGTGGCTCGTGTCATCTGCGCAGCCGACCAGGCCTTCCAATGCACGTCATCGGGATGCCACGTCGGGTTGGCCGATGCGATCTCCGGCGGGGTCTCATCCAGCTCGGCGACCAGTTGCCGTCGGAGTGAGGCGACATCGCCGGTATCGATCACCGGATCGATCAACATCCTGGCGGCACCACCGACATCGGCCAGCGCGGCGACGCAACCACCGAACGAGTGGCCAACGACGAGGTCGAAGGGGCCCTCTCGTTGCACATACCACTCGAGGTCGCCAATGAAGTCGTCGAGTGAATACGAGTCCGCCCTCGGCGATCTGCCATGGCCGCGAATGTCCACGGCCGTCGACTCGACCCCGACGTCGGCCAACGCGGAGGCAACCCGCCACCAGACCTGAGCGGACGACGCGATCCCGTGGACGAAGAGAGCCCGCCCGGCGGAGCCGGCCCCCCAGACCAGGTCGGCCATCCTGATGATCACGGCTCGGTGTCGAACTCGTCGATCAGCGTCCCGCCCAGTTCGTCCTCGATGAGCTTGAACGGGTCGGTGGCATCGGCCGGAGCCTCATCCAATTGGCTCTTGTCTGGCACACGCTCGTCCTCAGCGTCGGCCGGGTTCTCCGTCGCCGGGGTCGACCCCGCATCCAGCTCCGCAGCGCCGTCCGCCGGCTCGAAGACCACCTTGACCGAACCGCCGAGGAGATCGCCCGCCCGCGTCGCAACGATGGCGGCAGCGGCGTCATCGGCCCGGAGTGACTCGAGATGGAACCCATGGCGCACCCCAACCACCAGCACGGTGCCCCGGACCGCCTTCGGCTCTGTCTCCCGAAACAATGCCCATCGGCGAGCACCGAGGAGATCTCGAAGGCCACCAAACAGGGCCGGCCAGGCCGAGCGGAACTTCTCGATCGTCAGGTCGGTCGCTGCAGGAGTCACGTCCGGCTCGCCGACGAGCGGTGCGGCAGCCTCGGCTAGCTCTGCTTCCGCTGCGGGCGATTCGACCTCGCCTGGGGTCTCGAGTGCATGTGGATCGGGAGACTCTGAATCGCCGGCCGGCGACTGTGCGTCACGGGACCCCGAATCGGGGGACGAAACGGCCTCTGTCGCCGGCGAAACCCTCGGGGCCGGCGCTGAGGCGGCCGGCGCCGACGGCTTGGGAGCGGTATCGAGATGGTTGAGCTTGCGTTCCAGCCGATCGAGACGCGACAACATGGCATCTCCATCGGTCGAGGTCTCGGGCCGGGTCAGCTTGATCATCGCCAATTCGAGCATCAGCCGCTCTTCCCGTCCTTCACGGAGCTTGATCAGGGCGTCTCCGAGGAGATCTACCCCTCGCAGCACGTCGGCTGCGGGAAGCCTGGCGGCGGCCTTCTTCCAACCTTCGAGTATCTCGGCCGGCTCGTCGGCGACCTCAGCGAGGTTCGGGGCGTAGTGCGCCAGGAAGACACCTCTCAGGAACGACACCGACTCCGCTGCGAAGCGGCGCAGGTCGACTCCCTTGGACGCCAACTCGGCGATCAGCTCGAGGGCTGCCCTGGCATCCTGCTCCGCGACGGCCTCGGTCAGACGCGAATAGGCCTCCGTGTCGGCCAGCCCCAACGCCCGGTTGACGCCGTTGAGGTCGACCGCGCCATCGCCGAGGGCGGCCACCTGCTCGAGAAGCGACAGCGAGTCGCGGACACTGCCGAGGGCGTGCCGGGCAACGGCGATCAAGGCAGCAGGCTCGGTCTCGTATCCCTCCAGATCCCCGATCCGTGCGAGGTGGGCGGCCAGCGTCTCGACGGACACTGCGTGGAAGTCGAATCGCTGCGTGCGGCTACGAACCGTGTCGAGGAGCTTGTACGGCTCGGTCGTCGCCAGGACGAAGTGAACGTGCTCCGGTGGCTCCTCCAGGGTCTTGAGCAGCGCATTGCCGGCGGCTTTGGACAACATATGTGCCTCGTCGAGGATGAACACCCGCCGACCCGAGCCACTCGACGCGACGGTGGTGACGCTGACTCGCATCTCCCGGATGTCGTCGACCGAGTTGTGGCTGGCGGCGTCGAGTTCGAGGACATCGAAGGAGGAGCCCTCGGTGACAGCCTGACACGAGCCGCACTCGTTGCAGGGCGAGCCGTCAGGGTGACGATTCTCACAGTTCAACATCTTCGCCAGGATTCGCGCCGTCGTCGTCTTCCCGGTGCCTCGCGGGCCTGCGAACAGATAGGCGTGAGCCACGTGTCCCTCGGTGACCTCGCGGGAGAGCGTCGAGGTCACGTGGGACTGGCCGACGACGTCGCCAAAGGTCTGGGGGCGGTATTTGCGGTAGAGCGCCTGGTATTCAGCCATCGAGAGTCGAGCCTACCGACCCGGGGTGACATCGGATGGTGGGGTCCGGCCCGGGGAACCGCTCCGACCATCGGTAGCGTCGAACCTCCATGAGGTTCACCGTCGTACTCGCAGTTGCATCGATCGTCACCGCATGCGGGATCGGGGGAACCGACGATCCGCCACCCGACATCGGCGTCATCGGCCAATGGGAACTCGTCGACGGAACGGTCGACGGCGATCCGTTTCCCTCCGTCGACGGCTTCCGGATCACTCTGAACGTCGACCCCGACGGGACCTTGGGCGGAAGATCCGCCTGCAACGGGTACGGGGCCGCCTACGTCGCAGATGGAGAGGACCTCCTCGTCCGGGAGGTCTCCTCGACCGCAATGGGATGCCAGCCCGAGGTGATGGACTCCGAGCGGGCCTTCATGTCGTTCCTGGCACAACCGCTCGGCTACGAACGGGTCGGCGACCGGCTCATCCTCCGCTCCGATGGATCCGAACTCCGGTTCGAGGCGGTCACTCCGGTGCCGACCGCGGAGTTGATCGGCACCGAATGGCTCCTCACCTCGCTCGGGGACGGGGACACCGTCACATCGGTGGTGGGGGAACCGGCAACCCTCCTGCTCACAGAGGGTGGAAGCATCGTCGGTTCGACCGGGTGTCGTGCACTGCAGGGGGAATATGTCGTCAACGCCGACCAGGTCTTGTTCACCACCTTCTCGGCGATCGGCGAGTGCCCGCAAGCACTGGCAGCCCAGGACGGTTTCGTGGTCACCGTGCTCGGAGACGGGTTCCGGGCAACGATCGACGGCCAACGACTGACGGCGACATCGTCGGACAACGAGAGCCTCACCTACACCAGGCGATAGTCGCAGAGACCGACCTGGCCGGATCGGCGAGCTCGTCGTAACCGGCGTTTCTGGCTTGAATGATTCAGGAATCACCGGCAGGTGCCGATGAGAGAGGCGTGACCATGACTTCAGAGACTTCCACCGACGCCGCCCATCCGAACCCGCCGGCGGCTGTCTGGGCGAGGGGCCTCGTTCGCAAGTTCGGGAAGTCGACCGCCGTCGACGGCCTCGATCTCGACATTGCCCCCGGAGAGTTCTACGGGTTGCTCGGCCAGAACGGCGCAGGGAAGACGACAACGATCAAAATGATCGTCGGGCTGCTTCGTCCAACCGAGGGAACCGCAGGGATCGGGGAGCACGCGACGTGGGAGGACCCGATCGCCGTCAAACGCCGCATCGGGGTATTGCCGGAAGAGTTCAACTTGTACGAACGGCTCACCGGTGCCGAACTGCTCGACTTCACCGCTGCGATGCACGGCCTCGAGCGCGACGAGACCATCAGTCGCCGCAACGAATTGCTCGCCATGCTCGACTTGACCGACGATTCGACCAAGCTCGTCGGCGACTACTCGCGGGGCATGCGCAAGAAGGTTGCCCTCGCCGCCTCGATCATTCACCGACCCGACGTCCTCTTCCTCGATGAGCCGTTCGAGGGCGTCGACGCCGTCAGTGCTCGGCTCATCCAGCAACTGCTGATGCGATACACCGCCTCTGGCGCCACCATCGTTTTCTCGGCTCACGAGATGCACCTGGTCGAGCGACTGTGCACCCGGGTCGGCATCATGATCAAAGGTCGCCTGGCCATCGAGGACACCGTGGCGGGGTTGTGCGAGCGGACCGGAATGGACAACGTCGAGGACGCCTTCATCTCGGCAGTCGGCGGGGAGGTCGGCACCGGGGAGGTCGAGTGGTTGCACAACTCGCCCTCCTGAAGCTCAGGCTCCTCTGGAATGGGCTCAAAGCAGACTGGCAACGCCGATTCGGGTTCCCGGCAACCATGTTGGCGCTGGCTTTCGGAGCGGTCTTTCTCGCCGGCCGCTACACGGACACGCTCGAAGGCCTGTCGACGGCGGCACGACCCGGATTCACCCACTGGGCTGCCCTCGGCTTCTTCGCACTCTGGGTCACGCTGCCGGTTGTCGTGTTCCCGCTCGACGAGAACCTCGACCCTGCGCAGTTCTCGCTCGCCCCGATCCCACCCGTTCAGTTCATCGGCGGTCTGGCGCTGGCGGCAATGATCGCGCCGAGTGTCGTCGTGCCGCTCATCGTGCTCGGCACCAATGTCTCACTGCACTCATCAGCGCTCGTGGCGGCGGTCTGGTCCGCGATCCTGTTCTTCGCTCTGATGATCGTGTCCGGGCAGCTCTTCACAACCATCATCTCGGCGGTGCTACGCACCAGGCGGGGTCGCGATCTGGCGATGCTCATCGTGCTCGGGATCGGGGTCGTCGGCTTCGGCGCCCAACAGCTCGTGAGACGATCAGTCGACGAGTTCGGTCTCCAGGAGGCGGTCCTCGCCAACCCGATCTCAGACTGGGCCTTCCTGTTACCGCCGGTCGCGGCGCAACGCGTCCTGACCGAAGCGATCGCAGGCAAGTGGGGCGGGGCATTGGGATGGTCGGTGGTGACCGCAGCCTGGATCGTCGCCCTCGCCGCGATCTGGAACCGACTGCTCCAATGGCTCATGACCACACCCGAGGCACGTGCGGGCCCCGCTCGCGCCTCCCGGAGCCACGGTTTGGCCGGCGGTCGCTTTGGCTGGGGGGTCGCGACCGTCCTTGCCCGCAAGGAGCTCAGGTTCTTCGTGCGTGACCCGCGCCAGCGACTGGTGTGGACCGGTGCGGTGATCTTCCTCGGCCTGGTCGCCTCCTCGATCCTGGTCGGCACCACCGGCATCGGGCAGTTCCGCACCCGCGAGTGGATCCCGCTCCTCGCGCCCGGCCTCGTGCTCTTCGTCGGCCTCCCCATCGCACTCAACATGTTCGGCTGGGAGCGGAATGCAGCCAGCTTCCTGTTCGTGCTGCCGGCTTCAACGCGACGATTGGTGATGGGGAAGAACCTGGCCGCCGCGACCGCCCTCGCCGTCGAGACAATCATCCTGGGTGTTCTTCTCGCCTGGCTGTCCGACTCATGGTCTGTGGTCGGGTTCCTCCCGGCGCTCGCACTGTGCGCCATCGGCTGTCAGCTGGCAGTCGGGAACCTGGTGTCGGTCATCGCTCCCCTCCGACTCCCACGCGAGGGAACGGATGTGTTCTCTCAGGCCACCGAGCAAGGCTGTCTCGCGATCGTCGCCCAGCTCACCTCGTTCATCGTCATCGGCTTGCTCCTGGTCATCCCGTCCTCGGTGATGGTCCTGACCATCGACTTCGGACAAGCGATACCCGGCTGGTTCGCCAACCTGTTCGCCATCGTCTGGGGAGCGATCTTCTACACCGGATCGGTGTATCTCTCGTCGTGGATCCTCCGGCGCCGGATCCCCGAGGTCGTGAGCTGGGTTCAGGTGGTGTGAGCCGGTTCCACCCACAGCTTCGTGTGCGGACTTCCGAGAATCGCCGCCTAGGTTGGCGGCGTGAGACTCGGAATCGACCTCGACGGCGTCGTCGCCGACTTCGTCACCGGATGGACCACCCTGTACAACGCCGAGTATGCAGCGACCATCGATCCCCGCGACGTCGATCACTGGGATGCGATCCCCGATCTGACCCATTTCGCCCACATGGGCGACTTCTGGAGATGGGCGAGCCACCTCGATGGCGGGTCCCTGTTCTCACATCTCGAGCCGTACGAGGGGGCCGTCGACGCGCTCCGCGATCTCGCAACCCGCCACTCGATCGTCATCGTCACGACAAAGCCCGGTTGGGCGATCCACGACACCTTCGCATGGATCTCCGACCACCGGATCCCAACACGCGAGGTCCACATCACCGAGGACAAGTGGATGGTCGACTGTGACGTCTATCTCGATGATGGCCCCCACGTGCTCGAGGATCTGGTCGCTCACAGACCCGAGTCCGTGGTGTGTCGGTACGTACGCCCCTGGAACGAGCCGGTTCACGGCACGATCGATGTCGCCTCCTGGAACGAGTTCACCGCGGTCGTTCACGGCTTGGATCGAAAAGTCCTGCGATAGTGGACTTTCGCGCCTTTTGAGCCGGGGACCGGAACGCGTAACGTTGTTCTGGAAGGGTCTAGAACAAGGCCCCGTCAAGGAGGACCACACGATCATGAAGAGACGCTCATTGCTCGCGTTTGTCTTGATCCTCGGGATGATCGTTGCTGCCTGTGGCGGCGACGACGCAACAGATGACACCGAGGCAGCGACAACCACGACGACGGTCGCAGAGACCACAACGACCACGGTCGCGGAGACCACCACCACCACCGAGCCGGCGCCCACCGTCGGAACTGCAGACAACCCGATTCAGGTGCTGTTCGTCCCCTCGGTCAGCGCCGAAGAGATCATCGCCGGCGGTGAATTGCTCGACCAGGCACTGGAGGAAGCGACCGGCCTCGTATTCGAGGTGTCCGTTCCCGCCAGCTACGCCGCCACCATCGAAGAGATGTGCGCGAACCCAGAGGCTTCGATCGGGTTCATCCCGGCACAGGCCTACGTGCTCGCCAGTGAACGCTGCGGCGTTGACATCGCTCTGAAGGCAGAGCGCTTCGGTTACACCGAGTACTGGGCGCAGTTCATCGCACCACGCGACTCCGACATCAACAGCCTCGAGGACGTTGCCGGTCTCTCATGGGCATACCCGGATCCCGGATCGACATCTGGTTTCCTCGTGCCCTCGGGAACCCTGGCCGTGCTCGGCATCGAGGTCGGTGACGAAATCGAGGCCGGTGGCCACGACGGTGTCGTCCGCGCGGTGTACAACGGCGAGGCCGACTTCGGCACCACGTTCTTCAGCCCTGCGACCGACAGCGAGGGCAACTCACTGTGGGACGGAACCAACGAAGGCGCCGACGTTCCGGCCGACCTCGTGGACTCCTGCGGTTTGGATGAAGATGGACAGCTCGCCTGCGGGGCCGACTACATCGTCCGCGATGCCCGTCGCAACATTCGCGAAGAGCAGCCCGACGTCATCCAGAACGTGAAGATCTTCGCGGTCTCGGACCCGATCCCCAACGACGGCGTTGCGTTCGGACCGGACTTCCCCGCCGACCTGCGCCAGCAGATCGTCGACGCAATGCTCGCATTCGCCAACTGACGACCCCGATGGGTTCTCGACAGCTCTGGATGCGTACAGCTGGGACAGCATCGTCGCATCGACCGACTCGGACTTCGACGCGATTCGCGCCATCGTCCAGCAGCTCGGAATCACGGTCAACGACCTCTGATTCCTCGAAGCCGGGGGGCCTCAATGCTGAGGCCCCCCGGTTCTCGGTCGTAGGATCGGAATCTCGACATCCACCGACAGGTGTCGAGATTCGGGTTCTCCCGGCCACACCATGCTCGAAGTTCAGAACCTCACCAAGATCTACGACAACGGCACCGTCGCACTCCGCGACGTGTCTTTCACCGTGCCGGACGGTCAGTTCCTGGCCGTCATCGGCCTGTCGGGCTCGGGAAAGTCGACGCTTCTCCGCTGCATCAACCGGTTGATCGAGCCGACCGAAGGCCGAGTCCTGATCGACGGCGAGGACGTCACCAACGCCTCTCAGGAGGACCTTCGACGGCACCGCCGAAAGATCGGGATGGTGTTCCAGCACTTCAACCTCGTCCATCGATCGAAGGTCGTGACCAACGTCCTCGCGGGACGCCTCGGCTATACGAACCCCGCCATGAGTCTGATCAACCGGTTCTCGCAGGCAGACATGCAGCGAGCGATGGACCGTCTCGACCGAGTCGGGTTGCGGGAGAAGGCCAACGCACGCGCCGACGAGTTGTCCGGGGGACAGCAGCAGCGAGTGGGCATCGCCCGAGCACTCATGCAGGATCCGACCATCATGCTCGCCGACGAGCCGGTCGCCAGTCTCGATCCAGTGCTCGCCCACTCGATCATGCAGTATCTGGAACGAATCCAGACCGACGGCGTCACCGTGCTCTGCTCACTCCATTTCCTCGATCTCGTCCATCAATACGCCGACCGTGCGATCGCACTCAATGAGGGCAAGCTGGTCTTCGACGGCGAGCCGCAGGAGATCGACGACGCCATGTTCAAGGAGATCTACGGCCAGGAGGCACAGCGCGTTGGCTGACAGGATCCGCACCGAGGCCGGCGAGGCGGATGGCACCGGCCCGGCGCTGGTCGCTGTCGATCCGCCGGAGAAGCCCGGCCCGGCAGGGCGTCCGCCGAAAGAGGACAAGTCGCGGCGGCGACTGTTCATCATCCTTGGCGTCATCACCGCGATCTTCATTTATGGGCTGGCATTCGACTACACCGAAGTGGACCTGTCGAAGACTTCGTCTGAGACGAGACAGGAGTCACTGACCCGCATCCTGCGAGCCCTCGCTCGGCCCGAATTGGTCACCTACGACACCGAGGAGGTCATCACCGGGACCGAAGTGGCCATCCCCTGCGGCGCTCCGATCACAGCGGGATCCGACGGATCGGTGACGGTGAGCCCGACCTGCGCCGCTCCGGGCGAGCTCCTGACCATCAGCGGCACCGGGTACGAACCGTTGGACAACATCCAGGTCAACTTCGTCCCCGACACCGAATTCGACATCACCCTCCCCCTGGCTCGCATCCAAACCGATGGACGAGGGCGCATTCTCGACGACGGTGGAGGCCCCCGACCGAGGAGTCGGAGCATCGCACAGGGGATCCAGGTCGTCTCGCGAAGCTCGATCGGTAGCTGGGGAGACCGGGTCGAGGTCTGGACCGACACCAACGAGAACGGGGTGCGCGACAACCCGGTTCTGGGGTCCGACGGTGGCCTCTCGGTTCTCCTGGACGCAGCGATGCCCGAGGCCGCCGCTATTGCACTTGTCGATCCCTCACGGCGAACCGTCGAGTTCGTCAGCTTCGGCGAACCGTTCCAGGCGACAACCGGCATCGCCAACGGCGAAACGGCGGTGCGGCCCGACGAGGTGGTCGCCGCTGCATCCAGCCTCCACATCGAGGGCGTGACGTCAGAGGATGGGCAGACGCTGGTTTCTCTGTCCGGTCCGGCCGGGTTCGACGCCACCAACTGGCGGGTCGCGCTGTACGACGCCGCATCCGGAGAAATCGAAGAAGTCAATACTGTGGTCGACCAGATCGAGCTGTCCCCAGGATCTCCGAGACGACCTGGATCTCGCTCGACAAGATCCTCGAGACGGTGTTCCTCGCCCTGGTCGCCACAACCGCAGGTCTGATGCTGGCGATACCGCTCAGCTTCATCTCTGCCAGAAACATCATGGAGGACATCTCGTCCACCGTGACCAACCTGGCGCTCGGCGTCATCGCGGTCCCGATCGGCTTCGCAGGTGGCGTGGCTGCCTCGCGAGCCGCCAGGGCACTGACCGAGCCGATCCGAACCGGATGGATTCTTCGATGTGATCGGGCTCGGCGTGCTTGCCTTCGTCATCGTCACCGCCGTTCGGTGGGCCGTCCCGCATTCCGATGAGGAGATCCCGACGCGGTCGGTCAAGGTCCAGCGCCGCGTGGTCCTCATCGGCACGGGACTGGTTGGCCTCCTCGCCTTCTTCCTCGGGAGCAGATCTTCTGGGGCGGTTCGGAAACGCCATCGCTCCCCGCCTCGGTGTGTTCGACTTCCTCGGAACGTTCTTCGCGACCATCGGCGAACTGCTCGAAGGCGTGGCGACGATGCTGGCCGCGCTCGCCGGTGTCGGGCTGTTCCTCAACTTCGCCAGCAAGCTCGGCTACGGGATCAGGCACCGGGTCGCCCAACCTGCTCTTCGGATTCTCAACGTCGCCCTGGGCGCAGTCGCCGGGGCCGTGGCCGGCTTGGGGGTGGCAGCTGCTCTCGACTGGTTCTATCGGTTCTCGAATCCCGCCCTGACCACCTGGATCCCTGCCGCGGTCGGCGCGGGTCTCGGCCTTCTGGTCGCATTCAAGGGAATGGCCACGGGGCAGGTGAACGTCGGTCTCTCGACATACGGAGCGGCGCGCACCGTCTTCAACACTCTCAGAGCGATCGAGCCCCTGGTGATGGCGATCGTGTTCGTCGTCTGGGTTGGACTCGGTCCGTTCGCCGGCTCCCTGGCGTTGACCCTCCACACGGCAGCCGCTCTCGCCAAGCTCTACTCGGAGCAAGTCGAGAGCATCGCGTCCGGGCCGATCGAGGCGGTACGGGCCACCGGAGCGAACCGACTCCAGACGATCGTCTACGCAGTCGTACCCCAGATCGTCCCCCCATACATCTCTTTCACGATGTATCGGTGGGATATCAACGTCCGGATGTCGACGATCCTCGGGTTCGTCGGAGGTGGCGGTATCGGCTTCATCCTGCAGCAGAATGTCAACCTGCTCCAGTATCGGGCGGCAGCAGTTCAGATGCTCTTCATCGCCATCGTCGTCGCCACCATGGACTACGCATCGAGCCGCTTGCGCCAGCGGTTCGTCTGACGGACATCCGATGAGACGCATCGAGCGTGCCGAGCGCGAGGAGCGCGAGTTCGACATGTTGGCACCGGAGGCGACCAAGGCCACAGAGTCGAGGGGTCGCGCCGTCACCGAAGCTCCCGACCGGTTCCGAACCATCTTCGAACGCGACCGAGACCGCATCGTGCACTCCAAGGCGTTTCGGCGCCTCAAGCACAAGACCCAAGTGTTCCTCAACCCGGAGGGCGACCACTACGTCACCCGCCTCACCCACACAGTCCACGTGACCCAGGTAGGCAGGGCGATGGCGACCGGTCTCGGACTGAACGAGGCGCTGACGGAGGCGATCTGTATCGGCCACGACGTCGGCCACAGCCCGTTCGGGCACACGGGAGAGGATGCCTTGACTCCGTATGTCGACGGTGAGTGGCTGCACTCCGAACAGGGCGTTCGGGTGTTGAGTATCCTCGAGCCACTCAACCTGTCGTGGGAGGTGCTCGACGGCATCAGGGCCCACTCCTGGAAGATCGACCCTCCCCCAACCACCCCCGAGGGCTACTTGTGTCGATTCGCCGACCGCATCGCCTACCTCACCCATGACGTATCCGACGCGATCCGGGCAGATGTGATCATGTTCTCGGACCTGCCGCTTCCCGCCGTTCGACGATTCGGCGACAGTTCCCGCCAGTGGATCGGATCGATGATCGAGGCGGTGATCGACGCCTCGGCGACCGCCGGCCATGTGACCATGGACACCGAGACGCTCGAGATCATGCACGATCTCAGGGATTTCATGTTCGAGCGCGTCTACCTCAGGCCCGACGCCGATCCCCAGAAGGACCGGGCCATTCAAATCATCGGTGACTTGGTGGAGTGGTTCCGCCACCACCCCGAAGACGTTCCCGATTCGTATCGCACCGAGGGCTCATCGGATCTGGTGAACGCCATCGACTACGTCTCGGGCATGACCGATCGGTTTGCGATCATGACCCACGATGCGTTGTTCAGACCGACCCTGTTCTCCTGAGGCGGACTGAGATCGGGGATTCTCGGGATCGAATGAGGGTATGAGAAGCCCATGACTGACTCAATCAATGTTGCCATCATCCTCGGGACCGCTCGAGACGGACGCCACTCGGAGAAGGTCCTCCCTGGGGTCATCGCCGCAGCGAAGGAACGGGGATGGTACATCACCCAGATCGATGTCCGCGACCATCCCCAGCAGCTCACCGATCGAGAGGCCGGCGACGACGTGTTCCGCTCCCAATTGGCCTCGGCGGATGCCTTCATGATCATCACGCCCGAGTACAACAGCTCGTACCCCGGTGAGCTCAAGCTGCTCATCGATCGACAGCACGGTGAGTTCGCCCACAAGCCGGTGGGGCTCGTCACCGTGTCATCCGGCGCTACGGGCGGTGCCCGCGTCTCGCTCTCCCTACTCCCGGTCCTCACGTCGATTCGGGCGGTCGTCGTCCAGCCACCGGTCCAGATCCGTGATGTCCGGGGCTCTGAGGATCCGTTCACCGACGCGCGCCATGACCGGCTGCTGAGGGCCATGCTCGGCGAACTGGAGTTCTACGCCCGGCCCCTCCGCAACGCCAGGGACCGCCGTCGGGTCGGTGGCCACTGAGAGCGGGCCCTCATCGCCCGAGGATGGCGGCGGCGACCGCCCGGCCACTCAGGAACGCTCCCTCCACCCGAGCATGTGAGAGAGCCTCACCGGCGTAGTAGATGTCGTCGGTGAGCCGGAGATACCCGCTGCCGGACGGATTGATGGGCATCGAGTACCGCCAGCGATGGGCGATCGCCGACACGACCCGCACGCCGGTGAGTCGCTCGGCCTCGGGGACCAGATCGGCGATCCACCGACGAGCATCGGCCTGTAGATGGCGCCCGGCGTAGTCGGCGCTGCTGTGAATGGTGATGGCGGGTACAGCCGACACCCCTTTGTGGTGGTTGTCCGCGATCCAGGCGATCGAGCCGCCGTCTCCCACGGCGTGACCCGCCGCGAGATCGAGACCCGACTCCATTCTCGCCATGACTGCGATCGTCGACTGATAGGTGATCCCAACCATCTCGTCCAGAGCGGACGGAGCAATCGCAATCCCCTCGACCATGGCACGGGCCTGCGGGACCGGCGCTGTCACGACAACGACGTCGGCATCGAGCCGGTCACCATCTCCGGTCAGCGCCGTCGGCTGACCGGTGATCTCCTCGATCCGCACCCCGGTCCTCACCGACGGCCCCCGGGCGAGATGCTCACAGATCGACCGCATGGCCGGGGTACCTCGATGTCGCTGCTCCACGCCCCGTTCGGGATGAGTGATGCTCTCGCTCTCGAACCAGGGTGCGACCACTCCATCCGCGATCCACCCGTTGACCGTCGCAGCAAACTCCGGGGTCCTGACACTGAAGTGTTGGGCGCCGTGGTCGAACCGGGCGTCTCCGAACCGCTTGCTCGCCATCCGTCCCCCCACAGCCCGAGCCTTGTCGACGACGAGCACCTCGTGGCCCGCGCCCTGTAAGACTCCCGCCGCCGTGAGCCCTGACATGCCGGCGCCGATGACCAAGATCTTCATGATCGGTGACGCTACGCGCCGACGGCGGCAACCCGGAGTCACCTCACCGCTCGGGGAACGCCGACACGGACACACCCAGTGGTAGCGTCCTCGCCCATGCCGGGTTTGATCGCCCTCGTCGGAAGTGGCGAGTTCCTCCCTCAGATGATGGACACCGATAACCGCCTCCTCGACGGCAGGTCCCGCCGCGTGATCCATCTCCCAACGGCGGCAGGCCGGGAGGGTTCCGACAGCATCGATCGATGGGGCCGCATGGCAGCCGCCCACTACGCGACTCTCGACTCCGAGGTGACGACCCTCCCGGTGATCGACCGGCATTCCGCAGACGACCCCGGCCTCGCGTCGGAGATCGACCCAGACGTCGGTCTCGTGTACCTCTCCGGCGGCAGTCCCGCGTACTGCGCCCAGACCCTCAGGGACACGCTGGTGTGGACGGCGATCCTCCGAGCGTGGGAGACAGGAACCTCGCTGGCCGGGTGCTCCGCCGGCGCCGCAACGCTCACGACGGTCGCCCCTGATCCGATGGGAGGACGGACTGAGCCCGGACTGGGGCCCGTTCGCAACATGGCGGTGATTCCCCACTACGACCGGATGCGGCTCTTCCGGCCGCTCTTCGGGTGGATCGTCCATCGGGCATCCCCGGACGACGCCGAGATCGTCGGCATCGAGGAGGACACCGCCCTCGTCGGCCGCCCCGGGCAGCCGTGGACCGTCTATGGCCGCCAGTCGGTCGTGCTCGTCGATCGGAACAAGCGTCGTTTGTCGGCCGGGGACTCCTTCAGTTTCGAGTGATCGGCGTCGTAGGCTTCAAGCATGGGATACGAACACCTCCAGATCGACGTCGCCGACCACATCGGATGGCTCTGGTTGGACCGGCCTGAGAAGCTCAACGCCATGTCGGCCGACATGTGGGCCGACATCCCCTCGGCCATGGCCGAGTTGAACGCCGACGAGGCCGTGCGGGTGATCATCGTGGCCGGCAAGGGCCGCTCGTTCACCGTGGGAATCGATCTGGCAATGCTCGCCGGATTCGATCAGGAAGCCGATTCGGAGGCGGACCGACGCACGAAGCTGTATCGAAAGGTCAAGCAGCTACAGACGACGATGTCGGTGTTCGCCGAGAGCTCCAAGCCGGTGATCGCTGCCGTGCATGGGCATTGCCTCGGGGCCGGGATCGATCTCATTTCTGCCTGCGACATGCGCATCGCCTCCGCTGACGCCGTCTTCTCGGTCAGGGAGACCCGCATGGGCCTCGTCGCCGATGTCGGCACGATGCAACGGCTCCCGAATCTGATTCCCCCCGGCCATCTCGCCGAGTTGGTGTACACGGGAAGGGACATCGACGCGACGGAAGCCGAGCGAATCGGCCTCACCAACCGGACTCTGCCCGATGTCGAGTCTCTGATCGGCCACGCCAGAGAGCTCGCGGCCTCGATCGCCGACAACTCGCCGTTGGTGGTTCAAGGGGCGAAACAGGTTCTGCGGGCTCAAGCAGACATGTCGACCGCCGAAGCACTCGATCACGCAGCGCTGTGGAGCGCGTCGTTCTTGTGGAGCAACGACCTCAGGGAAGCGATGGCGGCGTTCCTCGAGAATCGCAACCCCGACTTCACCGGCACGTGACAACCGAGGCCGTCGGCTTCCCAGGACATCACGGAGACCTCCTCTCGGGCACTCTCCATCGGCCTGAGCAGCCGAGGGGCGCCATCCTCCTCGCCCACTGCTTCACCTGCTCATCGGATCTGAAGGTCAACGTCCGGATCGCCAGCCGTCTCGCCGAACGCGGATACCACGTGCTCCGGTTCGACTTCACCGGTCTCGGGAAGTCGGACGGTCACTTCGAGAGCTCCACCTTCCGGGCCAACGTCGGCGACCTCATTCGGGCAGCAGCATGGATGACCGATCGAGGCATCGGCCCGTCCGGCATCGTGGGACACTCGCTCGGCGGAACCGCGTCGCTCATCGCTGCCACCCGAATCGGGACGATCGAGAGCGTTGCAGTGGTGAACGCACCATGCAGCCCCGACCACATTCTGAGGCACATCGGCGTCGAGGCGCAGGAGGCGGCCGCGTCAGAGGGTCGAGCCGAGGTCATGCTCGCCGGGCGGCGCTTCCCGATCTCCGACGAGTTCCTCGCCGACCTCGACGCATTCGATTCGGAGGGCGCGATCCCGGCGCTGGGGCTGCCGCTCGCGGTGCTCCACTCGACTGACGACCGGACCGTCCCGATCTCCGAAGGAGAGCTCATCTTCCAGCTCGCCAAACAGCCGAAGATGTTCGTTCCGATCCTCGAGGGGGACCACCTCCTCCTCTCGGCGGAGTTCGGAGACTTCGCGGCTCGGATCATCGCCGACTGGTTCGATCGGACCGGTGCCGGAGCCCAGCCATGAGAGTCACCATCCTGGGCAGCGGCCAAGACGGGGGCACGCCACAGTTCGGTGCGGACCACCCGAACGACATCGAGGCGCGAAGCGGCACGCTGCTCGAACGCACGTCCTCGTCGGCGCTCGTCGAGGTGCGAGGCGTGTCGGTCCTGCTCGACATCGGGCCGGACGCCAGAAGCCAGTGGTGGCGGCGGATCGGCGCTCCCGATGCGGTCGCCCTCACGCATGCGCACATCGGCCACTACGTCGGGCTGGTCAACCTCGGTCGAGAGGTGATGAACGCGTCGGCGGTTCGATGCCACGTGACACATTCCATGCAAGCGTTTCTCAACGGGAATCAACCGTGGCGCCAACTCGTCGATCTGGGCAACATCGAACTGAACACGGCCAACCCCTATCGCAGCCAGGAGTACGCGCTGCGGTTGATCGACGTTCCCCACCGAAATGAGTACTCCGACACCGTCGCTATCTCGATCGACGATCGGGTTCTCTATCTGCCGGACATCGACGACTGGGCGAGCTGGCCCCTCGCCGAGTCGGTGATCGCCGGCCACGAGTTGGCCCTGCTCGATGCCACTTTCTGGTCCAGAGGGGAACTGGAGCGTCAGAGTGCCGTCCCCCATCCACCGGTTGTGGAGACCATCGAGCGCTTCGCTCATCTCGACACCGAGATCGTCCTGACCCATCTCAACCACACCAATCCCCTGGTCGACCCGACCAGCGATGCTTCAGCGTCCGTGAACGACATCGGGTGGCGAGTGGCTCACGACGGGCTCGTGCTGGAGCTGTGACAACGTCGAAAGCGGCGCCATATGGCGCCGCTTTCGGTGCGTCGTGGGTGAACTGTGTCGTGCCGTCAGCTCACTGCCTCAGCCGCTGCGCGCTCGGTCTTCGAGCCGGCGGTTGGCAGGGTGCCGCCCGACGATTCGAGATGCGCACGCACGAACCACTGGAACAGTTCGAGATCGGCCGACTGCGAGATCAGGAGATCCTCGGAGACGGGATCGAGGTCGCCCAGTCGCGAGATTGCGGTCCGGTGCGAGCCGATGACACCCTCGTACACCCGGTCCAGGGCTGCCAGGTGCTCGGTGGCGCTTGCCCGGCCAAGGGAGTAGTCGTCCCAGTCCCTGCGTTCGACGAGCGCTCCGGGAGTGCCAACCGGAATGCCTCCGAGCGTCGCAATACGCTCAGCGATGGCATCAACCATCGCTCGGATGGAATCGACCTGCGGGTCGAGCATCTCGTGAACCGCGATGAAGTTCGGCCCCACCACATTCCAATGGACGTGCTTGAGCGTCAATGACATGTCGACGAGTGATGCCATCCGGGTATCGAGGATGTCGATGACCTCGTTTGCATCACTGGGGTTCATTCCCGGCACGGTGAAGTTCGTTGCTGTCATGGTGTCGTGCTCCTTCGTTGTCTACACAGGACCTACCCCTCGCAGGGGGGGAACAAACGCCGGGCAACCGATGGCAGTGGCGAGTCGCCGAGTCGCATCGGTCGGTTTCAACCCTGGTCCGGTGGGGTAACGAACCCGACATGAGATCCGGCCAAGAGGATTCGTCGCAGCGACGCGCGTTCAGTTGCGCTGCCACGGAGAGCGCCCCGGCCGAGGCCCGGCGCTTCGTCGACGACGTCCTCTCCTCCTCGCCACATCGCGAATCGGCGAAGCTGGTAGCGAGCGAGCTCGTCACCAATGCGGTGCGACACGGCGGTATCGACGCCGGATCGATCGACGTTGCGGTCGTGATGATCGACGGGGTGCGTCTCGAGGTCAGCCAGCGGAAGCACTCGGGCTTCGTGCATTCGATCCGGCGACCAGAACTCGACGAAGCCAGCGGACGCGGCCTGATGATCGTTGCTGCAGTCAGCTCGGCTTGGGGTGTCGACGAGTCGACCGGCAAGGTCTGGGCCGTCTTCGGGGATTCGATACCGGCTTAGATGCCTCCGACCCTGGAGATCGTCGGGTCAGCCTGATCGCTACCGCCGTAGCCATCGGGTGAAAACCGACTGCTCGCCCCGCATCACCCGATCCAGCCGGAGGCTCCTGCCCCCCTCCAACCCCGGGCCACTCACGATCCTCTTGGACTCGCCCGAAAGCAGGACAGGCGAAATCGTCAGACACCACTCGTCGACGAGATCCGACATCGCCAGCTGCCCATTGAGCGATGGCCCCCCCTCACTGAGAACTCTGGCGTGGCCGAGGGAGCGGAGCTGTCGCAACGCGTCCCCGAGATCGACCCGATCCTGCCCGGCGATCAGTACGTCGGTCCGTTGAGAGATATGCCGTCGGCGGTCGGCTGGGGCGGCTTCAGTGGTGACGACGATCGCGGGATCGGTACCGAACGCATCGAGATCGATATCGAGTGACCCCGACACGATCGCGATACGAGGGTTGTCTCGCATCTCTTCGCCGCGCCGCCAGCCCACCAGATGATCGGGAAGGTCGGCGGCTCCGTACCCCTCTGCACGAACGGTCGCTGCAGCAACGAGGACGACGTCGGCAATGGCCCGCAGCGACCGGAACACGACCGTGTCCTGGCGATCACCGATGCTCGAACTTCGACCGTCGACCTGTGTGGCGCCATCGACCGAAGCGACCATGTTGACGCACACCCACGGGCGGGGCCGGTCGTCCTCGAGGTACTGGCGTTCGAGCTCCTCGTCGGTGGCTGGCTCGATCACGACGGTTCGGCTGACGAACCGACGTGGGCAGCGATCAGGAGGCGGCTTTGCCTCGCACTCGCGGAAACCGGGTCGGTGAATGGGGGTGACACGTCTGGCGGACGTTGTAGCGGCTCAGGACTGTTGAACAGCCGCTCTCCGCACAGACGCGACCAAGCGCTTTGGTCTTGGGGCGGCGTCCGCTCCGGATCGGCTTGGAGGCTCTCACTGTCTGCATGCTCGTCCCTCTGCGAATCGAGTCCTCGGGGAATACCCACAGGAGATGCTCGATAAACATCCTTGGCGGTTGGCGACGGGCGACAAGAGATCACTCGATCAATCCTCGAGTTTGTCCCGAAGCGTGGCCAGGGCCCCCCGGATCAGGCGGGACACGTGCATCTGCGACACGCCGACCCGCTCAGCGATCTCGCTCTGAGTCATGTCCTGGTAGAAGCGGAGGTGGAGAATCTCGACGTCGCGATCATCGAGCGACTCCAGGGCCTCGCCGAGATCTGACCATGCGGCGCTCAGTTCCACCCGGGCATCGTCGTCGCCGATCAACTCGCCCCGACCCCGATCGTCGAAGCCGGGCGCAGGAGCGTCGAGGCTCTCAGACCGATAGGCCGTGCCGGCGCCCATCGCCTCGATCACCTCGTCGGGCGTGGCATTCATCTCCTGGGCGAGCTCCTCGACCGTCGGTGCCCTCCCCAGCCGCTGCGTGAGAAAGGTGGTCGTGGAATTGACCTCGAGCACCCGTTCCTGCAGTCCACGCGGAACCCGCACAGACCACGCCCGGTCCCGAAGGAAGCGCTTCAACTCCCCCGAGATCGTCCGGGCGGCAAACGAGGCGAATGCCGTGCCGTGATCGGGATCGAAGCGTCCCATCGCCTTGACCAGAGCGAAGTCCGCCACCTGCGAGACGTCATCGGTACCCAGGCCCTTGCCGCGGAACCGGCGGCTGATCCGATCGGCCAGATAGTGGTACTTCTCATAGAGGATGTCCCGCGCATCGTCGTCGTGGCCGATTCGCTCGAACAGCTCCCGCTCTTCGAGATCCTCCAGCGTGAGGTTCGACCTTGGACGAAGCAGCAGCCTCGCCCCGGCCGCCTCTGATTCGACCCACCACGACTGGGTGACGGTCTCCAGGACTCTCCGCCGCATCGGATCGACGTCGCTGCTCAGCGTCGCATCCGCGAAGCCGATATCAACGACGACGGCCGCCGAGTCTGTGGCGATCGACACCTGGGCAGAGCGCGCTCCCGACTCGATCCCGTGGCTGACGAGCTCGGACACCGCAATCTCGATCTCGGCGCGTCTCCGCGGAGGAAGACTCGGGAGAACGTCGATGACGTGGGACCGCATCGATCTCGCTGACGCGACGTCGATCTGGATGGTCACCTCGTCCTTCATGGCCGTGCGACGCTGACGCGGATCGAGCGCTCGCCGCCTAGGACCGTGAGCCCCGGTGGCGGTGACACCACCGCCGGCGGCTGGAGGCCGGCGCCTTCGATGGCGATGTTGATGGCCGACTCGTCACAGGTCACGCGTATCTCGATGGAGTGGGAGGCTCGAGTCGCATCGGATGCGGCATCGGAGGCCAACACCTTGATGGATGTCGCGACGTCAGCGTCGAGTGCGAACCTTCGCGAGATACCGTCGATGAATCGCCGCGCGAGCTGGGCGGCGTCGACATTCGGCGAAACGGTGAGTTCGAGGTGCTCGGTCAAGAGGTGAGAGCCGCGGCTCGAGTATCCACGATGTCGAGGGCGTCGGACAACCCGGTGATCTGGATGATCCGAGCGACCGCTCCCGATGGCACGACGATGCGGAACCGCGACCCGGCCTCCGACAGCCGATTGTGAACACCGACCAGCGTCCTGAGACCTGTCGAGTCCATGAACGAGACATCCGAGAGATCGAGAACGGTGTTCCGATTCTCGGCCAATGCCTGGTCGAGCGCGTCAGCCGTCGCGATGTCGATCTCACCGGCGGCCCCGACGACGAGCCACCCCTGAGATTCCTCGGATGAAATGTTCATTTCGACGCTCATCAGTGGTCACCAGCGGGGAGCTACGCGTGGCTGACGGTACCATCCGCCGTGTGAATGACTCAACCGATCTCCGGATGACAGCGTCGATCCCGACCGACCTCCGCTGGGCGAACACGGTCGTCGATCTGGTCGGATCGGCTGGTGATTCTCGCACGATGACCATCGACCGGGCGTCCGACGTCCAGACTGCGGCTTTCGAGGCATTCGTCGACATCACCGAGCGGTGTGAACCCGGCCAGGTCCACCTCGCCGTGACCAGGACCTCGGCAGCAATGACAGTCAGGCTCTCCGCCGAGATCCCGGAGTGGTCGGCAGAGTCGTCCTATCTCGCCCAACGCGTCATCTCTGTCCTCGCCGACCGGGCAGTGTTCGGGTCTGATTCGATCGAGCTCGAGTTTCTGACCTGATCCGCTCGTTTCGCCGGGCGGCGATCAAGCCGGCTCACCCCCGAACATCGGATAGTGCTGCGAATGCGGGAGGATGTGACCGCACGCGGAGTTCCCACCGGGGGAGTCGATGCCAGGCGTGAACACAGATCGGGCGGAACGAGTCTTGAACAACACACATCGGTGTGACGAGCGAAGCGCCGACGCCCATGGCAACATCCGATTCGAATTCGCAGCCCGCATCGAATTCGGGAGGGCAATGAGGTCAAGGGGAGAGGTCGCACGATGACCAGGGATATCGTCGTCTTCGGCGCGAGTGGATATATCGGCGGGCGGCTCATCCCCGAGCTTCTGAGGGAGGGCCATCGGGTCGTGGCCACCTCGCGGAGCCCCGAGACTCTCAAAGCGCTCCCGTGGGCAGACGAGGTTGAAATTCGACATGTCGACCTGCTGGACCCTGACACGATCTCTCGCGCGATCGAAGGCTGCGACCTCGCCTACTACCTCGTCCACTCGATGGGCAGCGGCGGGAACTACGGAGCACGCGACCGAGCGGCCGCCCGGAACCTGATCGCGGCCAGCCGCGGGAGCTCGCTCGAGCAGATCATCTACCTGGGCGGGCTCGGTGAAGACGACAGCGAACTGTCCGAACACCTCGCCAGCCGCCAGGAGGTGGGACAGATCCTCGCGGCCGGACCGGTTCCACTGACCGAGTTGCGAGCAGCCGTCATCATCGGGTCGGGGTCCCTTTCCTTTGAAATGCTGCGGTATCTGACCGAAGTGCTTCCGGTCATGGTCACACCGCGCTGGGTCAGGACGAGATGTCAGCCGATCGCCATTCGGGATGTGCTGTTCTACCTGACGGCGGTTATCGGGAGAAGCGACGCCGCCGATCGCGTGCTCGAGATCGGAGGTCCCGACACCGTCACCTACGAGGACATGATCCGCACCTACGCCCGAATCGCCGGGCTTCGCCCCCGAACGATCATCCCGGTTCCGGTTCTCTCACCGGGCCTGTCCGGCCGTTGGATCGGGTTGGTGACACCGCTGTCCCCGACCATCGCCGAAGAGCTCGTTCAGAGCGTGCGGAACGAAGTGATCGTGCGGGACCGACCGATCTCGGACATCATCGATCACCAATGCCTGACGTTCGAGGCCTCGGTCGCCCGCGCCCTCGATCGCACTCGCCGGCTCCAGGTTCCGACCCGGTGGTCGTCACATGACTGGACACCCGCCGATGCGCTACCGACCGATCCCGAGTATGCGACGGGAACGATGCTGGTGGACGTGAGACGGGTTGAGTCGGCCGCAACGCGAACGGACCTGTATTGGGCCTTCTCCCGGGTGGGTGGCGCCACCGGTTACTACTCGGCAGGTTGGGCATGGCACATCCGCGGCCTCCTCGACCAAGTGCTGGGGGGCGCAGGGCTCCGACGGGGTCGTCGCCATCCCGAGGAGGTCCGCCTCGGCGAGCCACTGGACTTCTGGCGGGTCGCGGCGGTGCGACCCGACGAAGCGCTCGATCTCAAGGCAGAGATGAAAGTGCCGGGCGAGGCGTGGCTGCACTGGGAGATCGACGATTCCAACGGGACGATGGAACTCGTCCAGACCGCCACCTTCGCTCCACGCGGCTTGTTCGGTCGCCTGTACTGGTATGCGCTGGTCCCTTTCCATGCAATCATCTTCCCGCAGATGGCCCGCGGCATCGTCTCGGCCGCGGAGGAACGCTGCAATTCGCGGGACGGACTGGGCGCGGGCCGGTGAGGCGCTTCTCCCCGAGGGGCCTCGCTGATCTGGCGAGCAACTCGCTGCTGTTGATACCCGTCTCGATGATCCTGGGGTTCATCGCGCTGGCGGTCGCGATCTCTCAGATCCCCGAGGATCCCGTCTGGGTCCTCGATGTCGACGCCGAGACGGCCCGCGCGGTCCTCTCGGTGATCGCCAGCTCGACCCTCACGGTCGCCGGCATCGTCATCTCGTTCCTGGCGATCACGATCCAGCTGGCAGCCTCGAACTACACGCCGAGACTCGTCCCCCGATTCCTCAACGATCCCTTCCAGCAGTCGATCATCGGGCTTATCGTCGGCACGTTCGCGTTCTCGGTCACATCGTTGGCCGATCTCGGGAATGTCGCTTACGGGGACGCCGCCCCGGACTTCGCGGCCAACATCGCCATCGTCCTGGCGCTGTTGTCGACAGTTGGCATCATCTCGTTCATCGATCGGATCGCTCGGCGTCTCAGGATCGACGACACGATCCAGCGCCTGTCCATCGCAACAGAGCGGAGCTTTGCATCGCGGTCAGGCCATCGAAACGACGGCGAGGTCGAGGAGGCCGGCTCGTTCGATGACCATGGCGAAGGGGTGCTGATCACATCGCGCGAACTCGGGTGGATCATCAGGATCGACACGGCCAGGCTGGCGAGATCCATGCCCCACGGAGCCCTCGCACGGGTAGTCTGTGGAGGTCGGGGACTACGTGGGCGTCGACAGCCCCCTGGTCACGATCTGGACGGGAGAAGAGTTCGACCGGTCAGAGATGCTCGCGTGCTTCACGGCAGGAACGAATCGCTCCACCGAGTCCGATCCCATCTTTGGGCTGCGCCAACTGGTGGACATCGCCCTTCGGGCACTCTCCCCCGGCGTCAACGACCCGACCACCGCCGCCGACGTGGTTCGCCAACTGGTCCGACCACTGTCTGAGGCAGTGACCAAGCGGCAGCCGAAGCGCGTCATCCACGGTGAGCACGGGCAGCGCGTGTACGTGCCGAGGCGATTGTCACCCGAGAGCATCATCAGTGTCGGGTTCAACGAAATCATCCACCAATCCGCCGATCAGCCCTACGTGATCGAAGCCGTTCTGGAGGCCATCGACATCCTTCGATTCCGGATCCACGAAGCCGACATGGTGGCCTGGCAGGGAGTGCTGGAGGATCCGCTCGATCGGGTTGTGCGACGTCTCGGCATGTCCAACCTCGACCCGGACGACCGCCGACACCTTCTCTCCGAGGCCGAACGCATCAAGCGGGCCCTCCAATCATGACATTCGCCACTACCGAGGGAATCCGCACCGGGTAGCCTTTCACATATTCACCGGGGAAGGTCGACCATGATGCAGGAATACACAACTCCAGGAGGCGTCGACATCGACGCCGATATCAACGTGACCAGCGCATTGTGGCGTCATGAGAGCGAGCGTCCCGATCACCCGATCCTCGCGTATCGCCAGGGCACGGGTCCGTTCGTAGACATGACATACAGCGAGATGGCCTCACAGGTCCGCAGAATCGCCGCTGGATTGATGGCGCTCGGACTCGAGAAGGGCGACCGGGTGTGCCTGTTCTCGCCGACCCTCTACGAATTCACGCTGTTCGACTACGCCATCTGGACGGCCGGTTGCGCAACGGTCACGATCTACGAGACATCGTCAGCCGATCAGGTCGATTGGATCGTCAGCAACTCCGAGGCACGGGCGATCATCTGCGCCACCGATGACCTCAAGAAGGTGTTCCTCGAGCAGGCGGGTGAGCGGGGTACCTGCGAGCACGTCATCTCACTCGAAGCGGGTGGGATGGACGAGCTGATCACAGCGGGCAGCAACGTCACCGACGAGACAGTTCTCGAACGGGCGCGATCCGTCGACCACGACGACCTCGCGACCCTCGTATACACCTCGGGCACGACCGGCCGTCCCAAGGGCTGCGAGCTGACCGTGAAGAACTTCGTGTGGACGGCGGCCCAGACCAGTGTCGTCACCAGCGACCTCATCAACGAGACGTCGAGCACGCTGATGTTCCTTCCCCTGGCGCACATCTTTGCCCGCGTCGCACAAACGGTGTCGATCGAGCAAGGATCCAAGATCTCGTTCTCCACCGGCGTCCCACAGCTCGTTGAAGAGTTGGAGATGGTCCGGCCGACGTGGATATTCTCCGTGCCGAGGGTGTTCGAGAAGATCTACAACTCGGCCAAACAACGCGCCGACGCCGACGGCAAGGGCAAGAATCTTCGATCTCGCCGCCCAGACCGCAATCAATTACTCGACCGAGAAGGACCGAGGAAAGATCTCGTTGATGACCAAGATCTCCCACGCGGTGTTCGATCGCCTGGTCTATGCGAAACTCCGCGATGTCTTCGGCGGCCGCAACCAATACGCCGTCAGCGGCGGAGCACCGCTCGGTGAACGACTCGCCCACTTCTACTCAGGCATCGGCATCACCGTGATCGAAGGGTATGGGTTGACCGAGACCACAGCCGTCACTTCGGCGTCGCCACCGGACACCCTCAGGGTCGGGACCGTCGGGCGACCGCTACCGGGATTGACCGTTCGAATCAACCGACGATGGCGAGATCCTCATCAAGGGCGACAACATCATGCGCGGCTACTGGAAGAACGAAGAAGCCACGAACGAAGCGATCGATGCCGACGGGTACTTCCACAGCGGCGACATCGGGATACTCGAGGACGGATACCTCCGAATCACCGGCCGTAAGAAGGAGATCATCGTCACCGCAGGGGGGAAGAATGTCGCTCCGGCAGTGCTCGAGGATCGACTCCGCAGCCGGGCGCTCATCAGCCAGGCGATGGTCGTTGGAGACAATCAGCCGTTCATCGCCGCGCTCATCACGATCGACGCCGACGAGTTCCCCCGGTGGGCCGATCAGCACGGGATCAGCGGCTCGGTCGCCGACAACCTCGACGACGCGGGTTTGACGGCGGAGATCCAGGAGGCGATCAACTTCGCCAACGGCGCGGTGTCAAAGGCTGAGTCGATCCGCACGTTCCGGATCCTGCCCAGCGACTTCTCCATCGAAGGCGGAGAGCTGACACCGACGTTGAAGGTGAAGCGGCGGATCGTCGAAGACCACTACTCGGACGTCATCACGGAGATCTTCACCAAGAAGTGACGTCGAGCGCCGGACTTCCGACGCATGACATACTCGCAGGTCGCCGGACATTTCGACCGCTCTATCACACCTCCGATAGCGACGCCAATCACCGAGTCCCCTCCCGGATAGGGCCTTTTGCCTGCTCGTAGGTGACTTTCTCTGGCCCCCCACTCCTCCGAGCCATGGAGAATACGTGGTGAAAAGGAATGCTGACCAGGAGGTCACTAGAAATGAAGAACAGGTTCAAGATCCTCGGCTACGTGCTGATGGTGATCGGCGTCGGGTTCATAGCCGGCGGCGGCGTCGCCTATGTGATGACCCAGGACGGATACGACTCGCTCCAGGCGTTCTCAGAAGCCCAAGGCGTCGAACTCTCCTACAACGACAGCGGCCAATTGGTCGACCGTGGCACCACCGAAGGCGCAGACGCCATCATGACGCTGCTCACCGACGACTGGGCATACCCCGTCGACATGGGCGAACTCGACCCCAACGACCCGCTGGTCAACACCGACACCGAATACATGTACCAGATGGCCACCGTCGCCTACCACACCCTCCACGGCACCCAGACAGTCGTGTTGGACGAGCCCGTCGAATACAACGGTGAGACCTTCGAAGCCGGCAGCTACGACTTCGCTGTCGACGGCCGCTACTGGACCGACTTCGACCGGATGCATCCCCTCGAGGGACCGGCACGCGGAATGGCGTGGACCGGGACAGCGCACGGACTGATCGGTGAGCTGGGTGTCGGAACCGTCACCCACTCCGCCCTCCAGCTCGCTCTGGCACTGGCAGCGATCCTGGCAGGCCTCGGCGGAACGTTCCTGCTGACCGGCGCCGGCCTCGTCTGGGCCACAACAGGCAAGGACGATGAGGTGTTCGTCACCTCGATGGACAAGAAGGAACTCGCAGGAGTCTGACGGCTCCCGGCTCAACCCGAAAGAGCATTCACCCCCCGGGTTCTTCCCGGGGGGTGAATCGCGTCGGTGGACTGGCGTTCAGTGCGAGAAGGTCTTGTCGACCGACTTGTTCCCGGACTTGGCGGCGTCCCGCTTCGCCTGCTTCTCGAGGCGCTTTGCCTTCAGGTCCTTGCCGGCGACCTTGCGATCGGTCCTGCCGCCCTTGTTCTTCGATGCCATCGTGCCTCCAGGCTGGTGACCGTGCGGTCACCACTTCGAGTCTTGCACACATGTTCCTCGACCGTGGAGGGATTTGGCTCGACCCGCATCCACGCGTGGGACGGTGCGTCGCAGTTCGACCGGAACCAAACCGATACAAGCGACGTCGCAGAGGTACGATCCAACAAGGAGATATCGAATCATGGACACATCCCTTCCGGTTGCAGCGCTCACCGTTCTCGGGGCGCTCACCGTCATACTGGGCTTCTTCGCCGCGGGGGAAATCCTCGTCGTCGCCCTCGGATTCGGTGCGCTGATCGCAGCAGGACTCATACACGCGCTCGAATCGCGTCGCGACAACTGATACCGCGACCGAGCCTCACGAGGCGCACATTTCTGAGCGCTCGCGGAGTCGCTGTCGGTAGCCTGCCAAACAATGCCAAACACTCCGCCCATTTCGTCGATCGATGGGGCGATTGCGGCCATGGACGCCAGGATCGACCGTTGTGTCGAGTCCGACGACCCCTGCGGCCTCTTCGCCATCGTCTATCGGACCGTGACCGCACGCGTCCGCGACGGTATCGAGAAAGGCTTGTTCGAGAACGGTGAGCGAATGGAGCGGTTCGATGTGTTGTTCGCTCGCCGGTACCTCGATGCCTTTCACGCCTGGGACTCGGGTGGCCATCTACCGAGTTCGTGGGCGCTTGCTTTCGAGACGGGCAACCGTACAAACCGAATCGCCCTCCAGCACGTGCTTCTCGGGATCAACGCTCATATCAACCTCGACCTCGGTATCGCCGCTGCTGAGGCCGCGAAGGCGGGACAGGTCACGGCGTTGAAGAACGACTTCGAACGCATCAACGACGTGCTCGCCGACCTCGTCGACCGGATGCAGGATGCGATCGCCACGGTGTCGCCGTGGACTCGTCTCGTCGATCAGGTCGGGCTCCGGTTCGATGAGTCGTTGGTCGGTTTCGTGCTGCGCGGAGCGCGACGCCACGCCTGGGAATTCGCCGAGACCCTCTCATCCCTGTCGCAGGCCGACCGCTCGGCGCTGATCGCCGAGCGGGATGAGTCGGTGACCCAGATGGGGTTGCGAATCGCAAGCCCGAGCGGCCCGCTCCGATGGGCCATCGCCGCCGCCAGGCTTCGAGAACACACCGACCTTGCCGCGGTCGCTGGAGCACTGGAGGCCCGTGTTGTCGTTGAGTGACCGGAGATCGCCGCAGCCCTGTTTCCGCTCGAGAAGATGAACGGCTCGGCCCGGGGAGGGTCGACATAGGATGCGATGATGCCGACTACTCCCAACGACAACCTCCCCGGGAGCACGCCAGGAGGTGCGGTTCGCGTCGGCGTATGGGCGCTCCACCTGGCGTTGCCACTCCTGGCTCTGTGGCTGCTGATCGCGCAACCCGACCTCGATGTGAGATGGCAGCACCGCCCGAGCCACTTCTGGCTGATCATGGCTGTCGCTGCAATCAACGTCGTAATGGCCGTCCAGGTCGCCAGGGCGGCCAGACAGCGAGATGACGCCCGCGTTCTGCTGATCGGATACGCGTTCCTGGTTGCCGCCGGATTCCTGTTGCTCCACGCGCTTGCGACGCCAGGAGTCATCGTGTCGGGTGCCAACGGCGGATTCGAAATCGCCACTCCGATCGGCCTGGCATTCTCCTCCGTCTTCTTCGCGGCGGCGTCGTTGGAGTTCTCTCCGAGCACCGCTCGACGCGTCCTCGATCTGGAGCCGGTGACGCGACGCACGCTCATCGGACTGATGGTGGCGTGGGGTGCGGTCTCGATCGCCGAACTGCCGCCCCTCGCCGAGCCCTTCGCGGAACGGGCGACCGGTCCGCTGCAGTGGGCGGCCATGGTTGCCATCGCTCTGTATGTCTTCGCGGCCGGTCGGTTCTTTCGATCGCATCGAAAGCGTCCATCGGTCATGCTGGTCGCGCTGCTGACCGCCTCGGCTCTGCTCGCCGAGGCGATGGCAACGATCATCGGCGCCAGGAGCTGGCAGCTCTCCTGGTGGCTATGGCACGTGCTGATGGCCGCAGCGTTCGGGTTCGTGGCCTATTCGACCTACTCCCAGTACCAGCGCGAAGGAGGATCGGCGGGACTCTTCGATGGGATCGTGTCGCAGAGGACGACTGCGGCGATCCGACAGGAATATGGCGGAGCGCTGGAGACCCTCACCGACACCCTGCAGCGTTCCGCTCGGTCAGGGCTCACCGAGGAGGATCTCGACCTCATCATCGCCGGGCTCCGCATGAAGTTCTCTCTCACCGAGGGACAGAGCGAGGTTCTCGGTCGAGCAGCTCGGTCACTGGCCACCGAACGCGACCAGACCCGGCGCCTCGGTGCTCTGGCGATCATCGGCACCGAAGTGGGCGTCGAGCGCGACGAAGACGAGTTGCTCGAGGGGATGATCGACGTCCTGTCCGAGCGGTTCTCTCCCGACGTGATCAGGATCGGACTGGTCGCACCCGACGGCATCTCGTATCCGAGTCGGTTCGCCACGGGTGACTGGCCGACCGAGGGAGACCGATACGCCCGGGACTTGATGGTCGCAAGCGAGCGCGCCGGGATAGTGGAGTTCGCTCGCCCCCACGGAACCTTTCGGGAAAGCGACACATCGATCATGGACACGCTCGTGTCGGAGATGGGCATTGCAATCGCCAACGTCCGTCTCTACCGGCAGCTCGACACGCTCTTCCGCACGTACCTGTCCCCCGACGTCGCCGACACACTCCGAGCAGATCCCTCCCAAGCTCGCCTCGGCGGCTCGATGGTCGAATTGACCGCCCTCTTCGCAGACCTGCGGGGGTTCACCTCGTTCACCGAGCGGACAGACCCCGAGGCGGTGATGGAGATGCTCAACCGATACTTCAGCGCCGTGGTTCCGATCATCCTGCAAAACGGGGGAACCATCGTCCAGTTCGTCGGCGATGCGCTTCTCGCCGTGTTCGACGCCCCTACGCCTCGGCCAGATCACGCCTTTCGGGCCGCGAAGAGCGGACTGGCGATGCAGGAGGCGATCGCGGCGGAGACCGAGGGCATGTCGGACGCCCCGCGCTTTCGGATCGGCATCAACACCGGCGTGGCGCTGGTCGGCAACGTCGGGAGTGCAGAGTTCAGGAGTTACAACGTCGTCGGAGACGCCGTGAACGTCGCATCGCGCCTGGAGACCTCGGGCGAGCCCGGAACGGTCGTGATCGGCGAGACGACCTACGCCGCGATCGCCGACCGGGCGGTCGTACATCCTCTCGGCCCGCTCGACCTCAAGGGCAAGAGCCACCCGATCGTCGCATACCGGCTCGATCAGATCC
>CAVUYZ010000002.1:0-501990 GCA_963745865.1 uncultured bacterium
GGCGTTTGTTCCCCCTTGGTGTCCTATCACGCGATGGTGCGACGGGTGGGTGGTGGTCATGGTATGAGTTTGGGGTTGGGGATGAGGATGGATGCGGGGGTTGCTCCTTTGTTCCATTTGCCGTGGTGGGGTCGATGATGGTTGTAGTCGACCAGATATGCGGCGAGGTCGGTTCTGAGTCCAGTGATCGAGGGTTCGACGTATCCGATGAGGGCCGGCTGGTAGCACTCTTCGAGGATGGTGCGTTGCACCCGTTCGACCTTCCCGTTGGATTGAGGTCGTCCGGCTTTGATGAAACGGTGTTCGACACCCAACGATTCGAGCGTGTCCCTGAAGACGTGGGCTCGGAACTCGTTGCCGTTGTCGGTTGAGGCAGCATGCCAGTCCCAACCATGTTGGGTGAGGTCGGCTGCCACCCGATGCGCCAACTCAGAGGCGATCGCTGGTGAGGGGTTGTGGGTGGTGGCTGCCAGCGTGGCCCACACATACGACGAGGCGACATCGATGGCGGTGTATTGCCAGATCTGGCCTCGGACGGCTTTGCCCTTGCGGAGCCTGGTTTCTTTGAACGAACCAACGTGGAAACAGTCGAACTGGACCAGATCCCCCGGCTCCGACGCTTCCAGCTCACCGACATAGAGGTGCGCCCGATCCGAGATTTCGAACCCGTCGACACTGCCCCGATGGTGGGTCAACAACGCATAGCGGAGCCGGCGAGTGTTGAGACGATGCCGACACAGGATCCGCCACACCTTCGAATGGCCCACCCCGGTGCCCGCCAAACCAAGCTGGTCTGAGATGCGTTGGGGACCCCAGGCGGGGTTGGCTAACGCAGTTGCGACCACCAGACGCTCCAGACGCTGATCGGTCCACGACATCGCTCGAACCCGTTCGGGTTGGGTGAGAGTCTGTCGCCACCGATAGAACGTGGACGGATGGATACCTGCCTGTGTGCAGGCGGCACGCTTGTTCGGGGACGACTCGATCAACGCAACGATCTGACGTCGATACTCGATTAGGGCAGAATGGACAGTCACAGCGGTGCTCCCTTCGATGGCTCACAACACCACTCGAAAGGATGCACCGCTGTCTCATCTGTCGCACATCCCCGCGACAGTGCACCTCGGGGGACGGCGTTCGCCCTGCGAACGCAGGGGGGATTTGCGAACACAACCGCTAGAGCCGGCGCTCCTCGGGTGTCCAGTGCGTCACGGTGTGTTGGGAGATCGTGATCGGCGCAGCGTCGGGATCCTCGCCGAGGTCGAGGCCGGCAGCGGCGAACAACGTGTCGAGGCGTGCACCCCAGCCGTGCTCGGCGGCCGCTCGTGTCGCATCGGGCCGTGGTGAGTCGAGCGCCATGGTGATCGCCGTTGACAGGTCGGAGTCCGTGGACACGCCGTCGAGGCCGACCACCGGGTCGAGCGGGGTCGATGCAACCGGCACACCCATCGCCAGATACTCGAACACCTTGAGTGGGCTCACCGCATGGGTCGTCTCCGACACCTCGAAGGGGATGATCGCCACGTCGGTGTGCGCGAGATACGCGGGTAGCTGGTGCTGGGGCTTGAGACCGAGGAAGTGAACGTTGGTCGGCATCTGAGGATGGCGGCGGTCGTCTCCGATGATCACGAACCGGGCATTGGAGTGTTCGCGGGCAGCCTTCTCGAGGGCATCCCAGTCGAACCAGTCTCCGTAGAGCGATCCGTGGTATTCGATCACCGGGCCGTCGCCGGGCGGAAGATCGTCGGGCGCAGCGAGATCGCCCGGATGGAACAGTCGCACGTTGACGGCATTCGGCACATGCGCCACCGGACGGCCGCTCATCTCCTCCAGGCGCTTCACCAGCGACGGCGCCGAGGCGACCAGGCCATCGGATCGCCGGATCGTCTCGAGTTCGTCGTCGACCCGGTAGCCCCAGCCGCCGAGGCTGGCGTCGGACCAGTCGTCCATCAGGTCGTACACCGTCTTGAAGCCCGATGCTCGCAGGCGCACCATCAGCGGGAAGTACTGCGGGTGGGGGAGTTCGAGGATGCTGATCCGGTCGTTCGTTTCGAGTCGCTCGAGATAGCGGTCGGGGTCGAATCGATCGGCCGGGATCTGGTCGAGGGCCGGGTGGGCGTAGCGGAGGCCCAGGTCGACGGTCTCATCCGACTCGTACAGGTTGAGATAGGTGACGTGATAGCCCCGTGCGACCAGCTCGTGCGCCATCTGCGGTCCTCTGGCGCCGCCGCCCACGTCGTGCATCGGGATCGTCCCGCAGATCACGACCGCTCCGGCACCTCCGATGGGTCGCTTCGACGGCTGGGGCACCAGACCGTGGACCGGTACGAGTGACTGGTGGAGACCGGCCTGTCGGACGACGTGGGCCGCCTCCGAGACCGACGTCGGGACCGGTCCGGATAGTGCCCCGGCGTCCACCGCGACCGCAACCGGGTCGACGGTCGGCTCGCTGATGCTGCGCAGATCCACCGATGGAGGCTCGCTGATCGCCAGCACTGCCGCCTCGATGTCGGGGGAGTGGAATGCCCGTTCGAGCAGCGATCGTCTGTCTCTCGGCAGATCGTCGGGGACGAACACGATGCCGTTCCGAGCAGGAGACTCTGACGGGAGGAGACCGGCCCGGTAGGTGTCAGGCGTCGCTCTGAGCCACCGGTCGATCTCCCCGGTCGTCTCGACCAGGACGTCGACGTTGATCCGCCCCGCCCTGCCCGCCGGTGTTCTGAGTCGTGCCACCACCGAGTCGGGGACGAACGGTCGCACCACACGCTGGGCTCCATTGAGCGCAAAGCGCCCGGCCTTCGCTACATAGGTCGACATCGGGCGGCGATCAGGGTTCCGGGCGAATCCCTGGAGCCATCCGATCGTTTGGCTGATCGTTCGGGTCGAATGGAGGATCGGGAGCGCCAGTTTGCGGAGCGGGTTTCTCACGTGGCCGAATCGGTGGCGGGTCACCGAGACGCTCCAGCCGATCAACAGCGAGAACGGCAACACCGCGCTGATCTTCCATCTCACGACCTGGATGAGGGTGAGTGACGCCATGAGCAGCGGGCCGGCGACGAGCCGGAGATATCCGTGCTCGTTGTTGCCAGCGGCTCCGTCGGCACGCCCCCAGACGTTCGCCTTTCGAATCATCTGGCTGACGGTGGTCGGCGCCTGCCACTCCACCTGGGCTGCGGGCACGACCACCGCTGTGAACCCGAGGTCGATCATGCGTTGTCCGAACAGGGTGTCCTCTCCTGCCGCCATGCCTTCGGGGAAACCGCCCACCTGTTCCCACGCCGTCTTCAGGAACGCTTGGGAGGCTCCGCCCGGAACGAAGTGGTCGAGGTCGACCTCTTCCGGGACAGGCATCATCGCCAGCCCGATCGCCCGTTGCATCGGCTCGTGCTCTGCCGGCCGGGAGAGGCCTGCGACCCAGGCCGCGCCCGAGCCGAAAGGCTGGGTGAGCAACTCGAGCCAGTCGGTGTCGGGGAGGCAGCCGGCATCGGTGCAGGCGATGATGTCTCCGGTCGCTGCCGAGATCGCGGCGTTGCGATTCTCGGAGATCCCGCCCGGTCCTGCGACCAGCCGTACTCCCCGGTCGGCGAACGCTTCGACGATGGCCCGGGTGCCGTCGGTGCTACCCCCGTCGGCGACCACGATCTCGTTGGGGCGACGGGAGCCATCGAGCAGGCGATCGAGCAGCGGACCGATCGTCTCCGACTCGTTGAGCGCAGGGATGATCACGCTCACGGTTTTGGGCTGGGATGTCACCTGCTGCTCCTAGCATCGGGCGCATGCTCGACCGACTCCGACGGCTTCAACGTAGACGATCGCCCCTCGAAGTCGACGGTCAGGAGACTCAGGCGAGCGGCTCGCTTCGACCGGTCGTGTATCTCCCGACCTGGGTCGAGTGGAACTCGATGAAGCAGCGGCCCCAATTCATCCTCGAGACCTTCGCCAAGGCCGGTCATCCGGTCTATTTCGTCGACCCCCACGCTCCGGAAGCGTCAGAGATCGACGGGGTCCACATCGTGACGAGCATCGGCGACGTCCCCACCCGGCACGTGATCCTCTACCTCCACTTCGCCCCGCTGGCGGACCTGTTCGACCAGTTCGAGGATCCGGTGGTCGTCTACGACATTCTCGATGACCTCTCCATCTACGACGCCGATGAGGTCGATGTTCCCGAGGAGCGTCGGGTGCGGTTCCATCATCCGAAGGTGATGGAACTCGCCGACGTGGTGATCGTCTCGAACGAGGTCCTCGCCGAGCGGCACCGTCCGGAACGGCCGGACCTGGTCCACGTGCCCAACGGCGTCGATGTCGCACGATTCTCCCGCCCGGCGCCGAAACCGACGGATGTTCCGGTCGGTGGGCCGATCATCGGATATCACGGGATGATCTCTCACTGGTTCGACTTCGAACTCCTGTCCGCCACCGCCGCCGCCCGTCCCGAATGGCGCTTCGTGCTGGTCGGACCGACCGATCCCCGGGTCGAGGACGCCGCCCAGGAAGCCGAGGCACTCCCCAACGTCACCCGGCTCGGCGAGCGATCTCCCGACCTGATGCCCGCCTACGTCCACACTTTCGACGTCGGCACCATCTGGTTCCTGATCGACGACATGACCCTCGGCGTCACCCCACTCAAGATGTTCGAATACCTCGCCGCCGGCGTCCCATGCGTCTCCACCCCGCTCCCGGCCTGCGCTGTCCGCCACCGCTGCCGCCCGTCCCGAATGGCGCTTCGTGCTGGTCGGACCGACCGATCCCCGGGTCGAGGACGCCGCCCAGGATGCCGAGGCGCTCCCCAACGTCACCCGCCTCGGCGAGCGATCGCCCGACCTGATGCCCGCCTACGTCCACTGCTTCGACGTCGGCACGATCTGGTTCCTGATCGACGACATGACCCTCGGCGTCACCCCACTCAAGATGTTCGAATACCTCGCCGCCGGCGTCCCCTGCATCTCGACCCGCTCCCGGCCTGCGTCGCCCAGGAAGGCGTCGCCACCGCCACCGACCCCGAGATTCATCCCCGATCGATCCGCCCTCTCGTCACGTTATATTATATTGTGATTGTTTTTTTTCATGGCAATCATTAAGAGTAATAACTTCGGCTACCGACGACGACCGCCACCACCTCCAAGAAATCTCCCGCTCCTCCGACTGGACCACCGCCATGACCCCCGCCATGACCCTGCTCGAGACCAAGTCCGCTCTCGGGTCCCGTAAGAAATCCCCCCTGCGTTCGCAAAGCGAACGCCGTCCCCCCGAGGGGGGACAAACAACAATTATCTCACGAGTCGAGCCAGGTGCGGATGGTGGCTGACACCTTCAGATCGAGCGACTCCTCGTTGGCGAGGCGCAGAATCGCAATGAAGCCGGCGGTCTCGAGTGTGCCGCCTGGAACAGTCTCGTCTGTCCAATCTGGCTCGGTCCGTCGATCTCGATCACGAGACGCTCCGACGGACCATGCGAGTCGACCACGTCGGGACCGATCGGGACCTGCCGACGAAAGCGAACGCCCGAGCCGTTTGGCCTTCAGACTCATTCCATGCGGCATGCTCGGACAGTCGGCATGTCATTGCGCATCTCCCTGGCAAACACGTTCGCATCGATCTGAAGATCTCGGCCGCCCCATGCCGAACACAGTCTCCAAGCCCGGGGACAAATTGTTTGTCCCCCCTCGGGGGGACAGGCTTGCGCTAGCAAGCCAGGGGGGCTTGTTGATTATGTTGCCCAAGGCGGTGAGGATGGTTTGGACGCGGGCGTCCCAGGTGTTGGCGGTGGCGGTGGCTCGGAGGGTGGCGACGTAGCTGGGGTCGGCGCCGAGCTCTCGGGCGATGCCGATCATCTCGGCCCATTCGTCGGGGCCGTCGGCGATCAGGACGGTGTCGTATTGGGCGCATTCCCGCAGGGGAGGGGTGATGACCGGCTTGCCGCCCGCCATGTATTCGAACAGCTTCAACGGCGAGACCGAATGGGTGACCTCGCTGACGACGAAGGGGATGGTGGCGACGTCGAACCGCTCCAGATAGGCGGGCAGCGACCCGTATGGCTTGGATCCCAGCCAATGGACGTTGGGCCGGTCGAGGACTCGTGACTTGGGCAGCGTCCCGTCGTAGTCCGGTCCGATCAGGACGAAGGCGTGATCGGGCAGCCGTTCGGCGATGCCTGCCAGCAGCCCGTAGTCGAACCACTCGGCCAGCGCTCCGTAGTACCCGACGACGGGGACACCGGGTGGTGCGATCTCGGCGAGGTCGTCGGGCACCGGCAGCCCCGTCTCGGCGAAGTGGGCGACGTCGACACCGTTCTGGACCAGCAACGCATCGGGGCGGTGGATCTGCAGTTCCCGCACCAGGTCGCGGGCGGATCCCACCACGACATCGGCTTCGGCGATGGCGGTGCGATGCCAGCGCTCGAGGTCGGGCCGTCCGTGGACCTGCTCGAAGACCTCCAGGTCGTCGATGTGCTCGTAGACCGTGCGCGCCTCCGGCAAGGCCTGTCCCCACTCGTAGTTGTAGACATAGGACATGTAGATCGGGGAGGGGATCGCAGCCATCTCGTCGAGTCGGTCGTCGGGGAGGTACCCCTCGTAGATCCCTTCGCCGACTCGCCGGTAGTCCACGAGGTTGCCCCTGTAGACCTCGTCGACCTGATACAGCACCGTGTATCCCTGGCGGGCGAAGCCGAGCGCCATCTGTTGGGGTCGCTGGAACAACTCGACGTCCCAGTCGATGCTGGGGGCGAACACCACGAAGCCCTTCGTGTCCCCGTGCCGTGCGACGATCTCGGCAACAGGGACAGTCTCAACGTCAGGTCGAGGTTGATGGTTGCGATCGACCAGGCTCCGTCCCCGGTCGATCAACTCGGTTGCGGTGTTGCGAGCCGTCCAGGCGGCCTGGGCGAGCTTGACGGCCCGGGAGTCCCGGAAGGCCTGGAACTCGTTGCGTACCAGGTCCAACTCGGTCACCCGGTCGGAGAGATAGGCCCGGGTCTCGGTCAGTTCCCGTTCCAGCCGCTCCCGGGTCGAGCGGTGGGAGCGCTGTCCGCGAGCCAGGCTTCGCACCAGGGATCGACCCACCTCGGACGGGATCGCAGTCCCGGCAGGGGCAGGGTCGAGCACCGTTCCGACGGCCGCCTCGATGCTCTGTCTCATCTCGGAGACGTCGACCTCTCCCGTCTGGTCGAGGGCGGCGATGAGCCGCTCATGGATCCAGTCGGCGGACGGCTCATCGAGGTCGGTCACGAACTCCGAGCGGCCCAGCCGTTTCATCGCCTCGTCGACCTTGGGGTCGTACGACAGCGCCACCGTGGGAACGCCGCCGACCGCGGCCAGGATGATCGAGTGCAGTCGCATCCCCAGCACGACGTCACACGCACCGAGCGCGGCGGCGAGGTCGGACGGGGTCAGATCGTGGCCGGCGAGGCGCTTGCGATCCTTGTTGCGCATCCGGCTCCCGAGTCGCAGGGCGACGAGGTCGTCGCTCTCGATCCCGCCCCGGCCCGACTGGAACGGGACCAGCACCACGTCGGCGTCGCGTTCGTCGATCACCCGGTCGAGGGCCTCGGCGATCGGCTGGAGCCATCGGTCGATCCCCTCCCAGTTGCGGACGGTCACTCCGATGGTCGGGTGGTCGCCGTGAGTGGTCGGCTGTCGATCGAGCGTGAACACCGGGTCGGCGCCAACGACGATCGCCTCATCGCTGACGCCCAGTTCGCGGGCGAGGGCGGCGGAGCTCTCGTCTCTCACCGACACCACGTCCATCATCGTCAGTATGAGTGAGGCGTTCTCCCGCCCCATCTCGGTGCGGAGCGGCCCGATCCCGATGAACCAGGTCGCCGAGCGGACACCGTGGGCCCTGGCCATCGCGGCCAGCGACATCCAGAAGGTGAGGTTGTTGTGTTCGGATCGGGCGATCCTCGTTCGATCCGAGGGGAGGTAGTCCTGGATCAGCCCGCCGCCACCGATCAACAGGAGGTCGGCCGCCTCGATGATCTGGTTGACGTGGCTGATCCGGGATCCATCGATCGCGGTGAGGCCGGTCGAGCGGTAGACGGCGTCGAGGTCGGCTCCGGGATAGGTGACCACCGAGATCTGCGCCTCGGGGTGCACCGAGCGGATCAGGGGGATGGAGGCGTCGAGGATGGCGTCGTCGCCGGCATTGGAGAAGCCGTAGTAGCCAGAGATGACGATCCGCACGCCCGTCATGATGCCATGGAGCGGCTGTGCGAGGGGCACGGGCCTAATCTGCGCTCGTGGCAACCACCCTTCCCGTCTACGACTCTGCGGACTCGCGCACGCCGTTGGTCACCGAGTTCCGGCACCTCTGGCAGTACCGGGGGTTGATCCGGCTGCTGGTCGGTCGCGACCTCACCGTGCGCTACAAGCGGTCGGTGCTCGGCGTGTGGTGGACACTGCTCAATCCGCTGCTGCTCACCGGAGTCATGTACCTCGTGTTCGGTGTCGCCTTCAGCGGAGGGAAGTTCGGCGAGGTCGGTGACCCCTACATCCTGTATCTGCTCAGCGGCGTCTTGATGATCACCTACTTCAGCCAGGGCCTCCTGGCGACCGGTGCGGCGATCACCAATGCCTCCGACATCCTCTCGAAGGTGTACGTGCCGTCCGAGGTGTTTGCCTTCTCGACCTCGATCGCAGCTCTCGCCAATTTCATCCTCAGCATGTTTCCGATGGTGATCGTCCAGGGGATCGTCGATCTCAACGACGGGATCGACGGTTCGTGGTTCCACTGGACGTTCGTGCTGGTCCCGATCCCGGCGCTGGCGATGCTGGCCCTCATCACCGGCGGCGGGATGATCATCGCGGCTGCGGCCGTCTTCTTCTACGACGTGATGGATCTCATGGGTGTGGTCGTCCAACTCCTCTACTACCTCTCGCCGGTGTTCTACGACGTGCAGTTCGTCGGCGGCGCCGACTCGTTCTTCGGTCGGGCGATCAAGGCGAACCCACTGTTCTCCTACATGGAGATGTTCCGCTCCTTCCTCTATCGCGGCACGATGCCGCCCGGATGGCAGTGGGCGATGGTGATCGGTTCGGCCGCGGTCATGCTCGCCGCCGGCGTGTGGGTGTTCTCCCGTGCCTGGCGATCCCTGGTGGCCCAGCTATGACCGAACTGAGCTCCGTGACCCCTGGCTACGACCACACCGAGCCGCCGCTCATCGAGGTCACCGACGTCTCGGTCGAGTATCAGATGGCCGAGGACCGGGTCGGCACCATCAAGGAGTTCGCCTTCCAGGCGCTCAAACGCCAGCGGACACTCAGGAAGTTCAAGGCCGTCGACGAGGTCTCGTTCACGGTGCGGCGTGGCGAGACCCTGGCGCTGATCGGACCGAACGGTGCCGGGAAGACCACCCTGATGAAGGTCGTGGCCCGTGTCCTGCCGCCCGAGCGGGGGCCGGGTGATCGTCCGCGGCAACGTCGCCCCGATGATCGCCCTGGGTGCCGGGTTCAACCCCGAGGTGTCCGCCTACGAGAACATCATCCTGTTCGGGACGCTGTTGGGCCGTGATCCCGAATACATGCGGGAGCGCATCCCGGTCATCGCCGAATGGGCCGGGCTCACCGAGTTCATCCAGACGCCGGTCCGCAACTACTCCTCGGGGATGACCGCCCGTCTCGGCTTCGCCGTCGCCGCCGATGTCGATCCGGATGTCATGGTCGTCGACGAGGTGCTGTCGGTGGGCGACCAGGTGTTCCAGAAGAAGTCGTTCGAGCGGATGCAACAGCTGATGAGCGGCGGTACTGCGGTTCTCCTGGTGTCCCACGCCCTCGAGCAGGTGCGGAAGATGGCCGACCGGGTGATCTGGCTCGACCACGGGAAGATCGTCATGCGCGGCGACCCCGACGAGGTGATCGAGGCATACAAATCCTCGGTGGAATGATCCCCCGATGTGTGTAACAAGCCGCTGGTGGGTACGTCCTTTCTATACAGACCGTGCCAGACGCACGGTTCCCAGGTAGTCACATGCTGAAGAGGGGATCCCACACAGACTCGTTGAACCGCCATGTTGGGCCGTCCCGGGCGAATGGATTTGGTGCTGTTCCCGGCGCCTTTAGGTTCGAAGGGTGTGTGTCGGATCTCCAACCTCTGTGGTTGGCCGACCTGAAAGAAACTAGAAGCAACACGAAAGGAAGGGCACAGTGCAGACAGCACTTAGCTCGAAGCGGTCCTGGATCGCTCGTATCGCCGTCCTCGCGATGGTGGCCAGTCTCATGGCCATTGCCGCACCGGCAGGCGCTGCGGTCGATACCTCGGCCTCTTGCCCCGATTCCATTGCGGATGCAGGGTTTACCGACCTCGCCGGTGTTCCCGCCGCTGCGGTCGATGCCATCAATTGCATCGCTGATTACGGAATCTCCACCGGAACCTCCGCTACCACGTTCGATCCGTTTGCGAGACGTTGAGCGTTGGCAGATGGCTCTGTTCTTGACCCGCCAGGCCGAGGTTCATGGTTTGACCCTCCCCAGCGGAGCTGATCAGGGATTCACCGATCTGGCTGGTGTCCCCGCTGCTGCGGTGACCGCCATCAACCAGACTCGCACAGCTCGAGATTTCGACTGGAACGAGCGCTACCACGTTCGATCCGTTCGCGAATGTTGAGCGTTGGCAGATGGCTCTGTTCCTGACCCGCCTGATCACTGGCGCAGGAATCACGTTGCCTGCTGGTGCCGATCAGGGCTTCACCGATCTGGCCGGAGTGCCGGACGCAGCCGTGACCGCCATCAATCAGCTCGGTGAGCTGGATATCTCTGACGGTACGACCGCCACGACCTACGATCCCTTCTCGAGTGTTGAGCGCTGGGCCATGGCTCTGTTCCTACCGCGTGCACGCACGCTGGAATCGTGCTGCTGGCAGGCCGACATCACCATCCGACACTGCCGGCTACTCGACTGCAGCGTAACATGGCACGTTCTTCGTCAACGGCGCTGCCGCAACCCAGGCACGATCGTCGCAGCTGCTGGTCGCGTGCGACCTGGTCGAGCGATGCGATCAGCACCTATAGGGTGACCACGACGTCACGAGCTCCCTCCGCAGTGTCGATCGACGTCTTCAACGAGGGCGGAACACACGTTCTGCGTCATCGTCCGAGCCGATCACCGCGCACTGGTGCTGAATACGGTTGCTTGACGACGATCGCTCACACCCTCGCTGACCACGACTGACGGTTCAGCTGTCTGGGATTGCCGGATTCGAGAGTCGATCGTGCAGGCAGGTGACATGGTGCGTCAGCCACAGGGACGGGCGCTGATGCGGTCCGAACATCCGTACCCTGCGCTGCCAGCAATGACAGTCGCAGGAGCTGCATCGAGTCGGTGACGGCACCGGCGTTTGAGGTGTCGCGCATTTAGCTGAACACCTTCACGCCGATCGCAACCGATCGTCTCGATCACCATCGAGGGGTCGACGTCGACACGCTGGCCCAACTGGACTGCTGAGCTGACCAACGGCGACGAGTGTCACGGTCTGCACGCAACGATGGCGACAAGCTGACGGTCACGGCTCGGTCAACAAGGCATCGACGGCGATCGCGGGCAAGGTCGAACTGAACAACGACGAGACCGTGGCAAACACCGTCGACATCCGACGGTGCTACCGCTGATGCGGCCGTACGACGTCGTGGCACGGTGTACATCGTGAACGGCGTCATTGACGACATGGCGGGTCTCGAAGCTGCGCTCACCGCTGGAGACTGACATCTCCATCGTGCGGGCCGACGGACAGATCAACACGGTCGACCGGCGTGACGCTCACCGGACGCCGCAAGCGAGCGGTGGCTGCGTCGGTCGCCGGGGACGGTGACAGTCATCGTTCAAGACCGGTGGTGACGACGTCAGATGGCGATGCGATTACAGCCGGTCATGTACTCCCGGATGTCGGCTCAACCGGCACTGGATGCTGCGTCAACGTACGGCGATCCCGAGCAACTCGGCGACGCGACGAGGCTGCGGTTCAGACTGCAGCACTCGAGCAATCGGCGGTGCCCGATCGGTCGGAACTGTGTGCCGGTGGACAACACGGTCGGAACGACATCGTCTCGGATCACTAACGGCAGACTGATCACGCAGACTGACCTGATTCAAGGTCACGAGTGAATGAGAGGGCCCCGGCTTCGGCCGGGGCCCTCTTCTATGGGTCGGTCGACTCCTTCAGGAACGCAGCGAACCGCTCTACCGTCTGAACGAGATGCAGAGCCACAGAATCTCAGCCGTGATCGTCACCTGGCGCTCGCTCTCGGTATTGCCGTTCCGGCAGGGGCGGTCGAGGGAGCGGTGCTGACCGGTGCCTATTCGGACCAGTGGGAGGCGGGTCTCGACCTGCGCAACTGGGGAGTGGTCGGGGAGTCGCCGATCACCCTCGGTGGCACGTTCCATCATCCCGACGAGGGTCGCGAGAACACGCTCCACATCCTCGAAGAAGTGTGGCGTGCAGAGGCGACGCCGGTCGCCAACCTCGAGATCTTCGCCTCATCCGCCGAGGTCGCGAACGGATCGATGGATTCCGTGATCACCGAATGGGCGTCGAGCGTGCAGACGTGGCTCGGGCGGGGAGAGGGTCGATCGCTGCTGATCGCCCCCATGGCAGAGATGAACGGCTCGTGGGTGCCGTGGGGAATGGACCCCGTCACGTATCCAGACGCATTCCGACGGGTGGTGACAATCTTCCGCGACATGGGGATGGACGAGACCCAGGTCCGTTTCATCTGGGCTCCGAACAGCGTCTCGTCGTGGCCGCACGGCATCACGGCATACTGGCCGGGTAGCGACGTGGTCGACATGGTCGGGGTTCTCCGCTTACAACTTCGGCGGCGACCCCGAGAACTGGGCGACCGCCCACGACGCGCTCTTCGAGGCGTCGCAGATCATCCGGGCAGTCGCCAGGGACAAGCCGTTCCTCATCACCCAGATCGGCTCGGGTCCCGAAGGCGGAGAGAAGGACGATTGGATCGTCGAGATGGTCGACTTCATCGCCAACGATCCCAACATGGTCGGCTTCGTCTACTTCAACTTCGACAAAGAGCGGAACTGGAAGGTCTGGGACGGCTTCGAAGTCAGCCAGGGATGGCAACAAGCGATGCAGCATCCCGACATCACCCACCAATGGCCGCTAACCGACTGGTTCCAGCCCGGCCCGATCCCCTTCGAGCCGGGTCCGCCGCCAACCGTCGAAGAGCCGGCCTCCGAGCCCCCGTTAGCAGTTGAGCCGGGTTGCGCCTGTCAACTCGCCGGCGTTCACAGGCAATGAATGGGCGAGGGACGTCGTGGTCGGGTCGAGTCGCCGTGGGGTATGGCCCGAGTAGATCGTGCTCGGAGTTACACAGAATCGAGCCCGAGGCGCTCGCCAACCCATACACATTCAAATGGATCTGAAGGCTTGCGTGCGGGTCGTGAGGGCCGAGGCCTAGCCTGTATTGGGCTCAATGTCGCAGCACACTCGTTCGGTTGGCAGGTCACGCTCCGACCCGCCGATGTTGGGGGTGCTGGGTTCGAGTGCCTGACAACAGGGCTGGGCATTGCCGAAGATGGTCTCGGAGGCGAGATGATCGCTCGAGGCTTGATACCTCAGTGGTCGGTCGACTTTGACCATGTAGGCAACAGGAAGGATGGGCAAGTGTCTCGAGCACTCAGCTGCACAGTCGTGCTCTGGATCGCTCGTATCGTCGCTCTCGCCTTGTTTGCGAGCCTCACTGCATTCGGTGCATCGGTTGAGAGCGCCGCCATCGACATCTCGAGCAGTTGCCCCGGCAACATCGTGGATGCAGGTTCGCCAATCTCGCCGGCGTGCCCGGCGCTGCGGTGGACGCAATCAACTGTGTCGTCGGATACGGCGTCTGACCGGGACCACGGCCACGACGTTCGATCCGTTCCGCGGAAGACCAGCGCTGGCAGATGCCGCTCTTCCTGGCCCTGCAGGTGGCTGCGCATTGTCTGGCGTTCGCCCTTCCAGCTGGTGCCGATCAGGGGTTCGCCGACTTATCCGGCGTTCCTCCAGGGCTGCGGTCACCGCCATCAACCAGATCACGGAGATGGGCATCGCTACCGGAACGTCGGACACCACCTTCGATCCGTTTGCAGCGGTTGAGCGCTGGCAGATGGCTCTTTTCCTCGCACGTATGATCGGTGTCGGCGATCGCGACGACACCACCACCGACGACAACGCCAACAACATGCCATCCGGCGCCGATCAGGGCTTCAGCGATCATCAAAGGCGTAACCAAGAGCCGCGATCACCGCCATCAACCAGATCGCGCAAATCGGCGTGGCCGGAGATGGCACCACAGCCACCACCTTCGATCCGTTTGCACCGCTTGAGCGGTGGCAGATGGCTCTGTTCCTCGCCCGAACCCTCGCCGCCGACGGCATCGCCGAGACCGACCCGTTCCTGCTGAGTTGGAGCATCGCCGATGTCGATCCGAGCGGCACGATCTCAACCGATGATGTTTCCTCACGTTGAGATTCAATGAATCGATGGATCTCTCAACCCCTAGAGAAGCCTGACCTGACAGTCTCGGACGGAACCCACATGGTCGTGCGTCGACCAACAGAGCGAGAACGTGGTATGGTTGTTGGGCCCCGTCAGGTAACTGACCCCTGACTCGGCTTCGTCTACGTCAATCGCCTGGGCCGGTCGGGCTTCCGCGAGGATCTCGGATGCTTCGGGCGGCCCATGACGGATCTGTCATCTCGAAGGTAACCCGTTCGATGACGCTCGGGGTGACCTGATGCTCGTGAATCCCACACCGCAGTCGAGGCATTTGAGCCGAGCGACTGTGCTCTTTTGGGGCGCGTCGTCGGTGCCAGGGCAAACGCTCCGGATCGTCTCTGCATTCTGAGCACTCATCGCTCGATCCAGAGTGGACCAGAGATGTCTGTAGGTTCGACCGCCTTTGGACGAAAAGAGGACGGTCCGTGTAACCGCCGCAATGATTGTTGTGGTCTTGGTCGGGGCCGCCCGCACGTGCAGAGACCGTTCGACCAGCGGCCAGGACACCGTGTACAGCGGTGCGTATTCCGACGACTGGGTGTCGGCGGGGACCTCGGGAGGTTGTCGCAGATCGGGAAACCGCTCACGTTTGGTGGCACCTTTCACCATCCGGGGGAGGGTCACGACAACACCTTCTGGATCCTCGAGCAGGTGTGGCAGTCCGGAGCAACCCCGGTCGCCAACCTCGAGATCTTCGCCACGTCCTATGAGATCGCTGCGGGGTTCCACGATGACGCCATCGCCGACTGGGCGGTCGGCGTGCAGGAGTGGTTGGCGGCAGGCGAAGGACGCTCGCTGCTGCTCGCCCCGCTTGTCGAGATGAACGGCGATTGGGTTCCGTGGGCGATGGATCCGGGCAACTACCAGATCGCTTTTCGGCGGATCCACGGCTTGCTCACCGAGATGGGTCTCGACGGCACCTCGGTCAGATGGGTGTGGGCTCCGAACAGCAGCTCGACCGCTCCGTACAGCATCGTCGACTACTGGCCCGGTGACGACGTCGTCGACATCGTCGGCCTCTCGGTCTACAACTTCGGGGGAAGTCTCGGCTGGTGGGGCGTGTGGCCGATCATGGACCCGGCGATGGAACAGCTTCGCACCTTGGCCCCCGACAAGCCCTACCTCGTCACCCAGACCGGGTCAGGGTCTGTTGGCGGCGACAAGAACCGCTGGATCATGGACCTGTTCGACTACGTCGCCGCCGATCCGAATCTCGTGGGCCTCGTCTACTTCAACTTCGACAAGGAGGCCGACTGGAAGGTGTGGGACGATCGCGGAGTCGCATGGGGATGGCTCGCAGCCAACTCGGACCCCCGTGTCGGATACCAGTTCCCGCTGACGTCGTGGTTCCAGCCGGGACCGATCCCGTTCGACCCGACCCCTGAACCCGAACCCGTGGTGACGGAACCGACGGTTTCTCCGGTTCCGCCCAGCTTCAGCGGCTCGGACGTGCAGCGCGCGTCGACGATCCACCGCATGAGACCCACCAGCGCTCGACCCGAATAGGGCCTCGTCAGAGCTTTGCCATCGCCTCGATCGATCGCTCCGACGCAGAGCCATCCCCGTAGGGCGATTCGATGACAGCGAGGCGGGCGTGCACGGACTCGAGATCACCCAGGATGCGCTCGGCGGCCTGGGCGATGTCTCCGCCCGGCATGACCCGCTGGGCGAATGTGCCGATCACCTCGGGACGCTCGGTCGAGTTCCGGACGACGATCAATGGCCGTTTGACGATCGACGCCTCTTCCTGAACTCCACCCGAGTCCGAGATGAGCAGCGCAGACTCCGCCTCGAGTCCCAGGAAGTCCCGGTAGCCGATCGGCTCCACCACATGGAGTTGGCCGAGCAGGTCACCGAGTCCGTGCTCCTCGGCGCGTTTGACCGAGCGAGGATGGAGCGGGAGCACCACCGTGATCGGCAACGCGGCGAGTTGTTCGAGGATGGTTCGGTAGGTCGCCGGATTGTCGACGTTCTCTGGCCGGTGAAACGTCGAGAGGACGAAGGTCCCCGGTTCGACCCCGTACTGCTCGCACAGCGCCAGGCGGTCTTCGGGCGCCGGGAGCAGCGACCTGACCGCCTCGACGACGGTGTTTCCGGTGAGCACGATGCGTTCGTCGGGGATGCCTTCGGAGCGGAGGTTCGAGACGTTGGTCTGGGTCGGAGCACAGCAGATGTCGGCGAGATGGTCGGCGACGACGCGGTTGTGCTCCTCGGGCATGGCCCGGTCGTGGGAGCGGAGTCCGGCCTCGATGTGGACGAGCGGGACCTCGCGGGCATTGGCGGCGATGGCGCCGGCCAGGACAGCGTTGGTGTCTCCCTGGACGAGCACCGCCCGCGGCTGCTGTTCGGCGAAGAGGGCGTCGAGCCGCTTGGTCGCCTCGCCGATCTGATGTCCCCGGGACATGCCGCCAACATCGAGGAACACGTCCGGCTCGGGCAGCGTCAGCTCATCGAAGAACGACCCGGACAGCTTGGCGTCGTAATGCTGGCCGGTGTGAACGATCCACGCGGCGTCGCCCAGCAGCTTGATGATCTCCGACAGCTTGATGATCTCGGGCCGGGTGCCCAGTACGACGGCGATGCTCTTCGGTGCGAAGTCGAAACCCATGCCGGGGAACATAGCTGTTGGCTTGTTGGCCGTTGGCTTTTGGCTTCCAGGTGTCTCGCTCCGCTCGACGCAGTTCTAAGAACAGACTTGGGGAGCGAAGCGACTCGACTCGGGCCAAGAGCCAAAAGCCAAGAGCCAATGGCCGTCGTCCGCGACAAGTACAATGCGCGAACACATGAAACGAGTGTTCCTGGCGGCGTTTGCCGCCTTCTTTCTTCTCCCGGCCCAGGTGGCCTTGGCGGTGTGCGAGTTCAACGGTGCGGACGTCGTCCATACCGGAATGTATTCGCCCGAGTGGAACTCGACGGTGGACTTCGACGCTTTCGAAGCGGCCGGCGGTGGCCCGCTGACCTTCGCCGGGACGTTTCATCATCTCTACGAGGGAGCGGAGAACACCAACTGGATCCTCAACCGGGTGTGGGACGCCGAAGCGACCCCGGTCGTCAACCTCGAAGTGCCGGTGACCGCCGCCAAGATGGCATCGGGGGAGTACGACGACGATGTCGCGGTGTGGGCTGCGGGAGTCCAGCGGTGGCTCGATGCCGATCCCCGCCATGCGCTGATCATCGCCCCGATGCAGGAGATGAACGGCGACTGGGTGACCTGGGGGATGGATCCGCCCAACTTCAAGATCGCCTACCGACGCATCGTTGAGATCTTCCGCGACATGGGCATGGACGAGACCCAGGTCCGCTGGATGTTCGCCCCCAACGGCGTCTCCACCTTCCCCTACTCGGCGACGAACTACTGGCCGGGAGATGACGTGGTCGATGTGGTGGGCCTGTCGGCATACAACTTCGGGCACGAGTTCGGGTTGTGGTCGTCGGTCAAGGACACCCTCTTCAACGTCACCGAGCAACTTCGGGCCTTCGCCCGCAACAAGCCGTTCCTCATCGCCCAGATCGCCACGTCCCAGGTGGGTGGCGACCGCGAAGGCTGGCTGACCGACATGTTCGACTTCGTCGCCAACCACCCCAATCACCTGGGCTTCATCTACTTCAACTTCGACAAGGAGACGAACTGGCGTGTCTGGGACGGCGAAACCGTCACCCAGGGTTGGCTCGACGCCGTGGATGATCCGAGGGTTCGCTACGAGTTCCCGCTGGATTCGTGGTTCCGCCCGGGGGCGATCCCCTTCGAATGGGATCCCCGCACCGCCTATCCGAGGCCCGAGACGTTCTGCACCACTGCGACGATCTCCGATCCCCCCGAGTTCTCCGACGTGTCAGACGGTCTGTTCTACTCACTCCCGATCCGCTGGCTGTCGCGGGCGGGCCTGGCCGCCGGGTACGACGACGGGACCTTCCGACCCGACCAACCGGTCACCCGGGCCGAGGCGATCACCTTGATGTGGCGGGTCGCCTGTGGCCCGGTCGACGTCCCCCCCGCCGACTTCTCCGACCTCGCCGCCGAGTGGTATCAGCACGCGGTGGGATGGGCAGCGGCAACGGAGATCGCCAAGGGATATCCCGATGGCACCTTCCGGCCGGACGCCGAGGTCACCCGCGCCGAGACCGCCCAGTTCCTGTGGCGGATGAACTCGTGTCCCGGTGGCGAGCCGACCGGGTTCGATGATGTGCCGGTCCGATCCTGGTACGCCGATGCCGTGGAGTGGATGGTGGAGCAAGCCATGGCCTCCGGAACCAGCGCAACGACCTTCAGCCCCGACGATCCCGTCACCCGCGGTGAACTCGTGACACTGCTGTTCCGGATGCCCTCGGGCTGAGGTCGGTACTCTCCCCGAGTGCTCCGACTCTTCCTCCGCCCGATCGAGGTCCTCGTCCTCGCCCTGATCGGATACAACCTGCTGACCTCGTTGTTCGGATGGCGTGATCCCGCTCCGGTGCCGCGGGGAGAACGTCGACGGCGGTTCCGGGTCGTGGTGCCTGCCCACAACGAGGAGCGGGTGATCGAGGGCGTCCTCGGCGACCTGGCCGCCCAGAACCATCCTGATGCCCGGATCGTGGTCATCGCCGACCACTGTGAGGATCGGACGGCTGAGATCGCCGTCGCTGCGGGCGTCGAAGTGGCAGAGCGGACCGACGGCGCCGGCGGAAAGGGCCCGGCGCTCGCCTGGTATCTGGCCGAACACCCCCTCGACGCCGACGAGGCTCTGGTGGTCCTCGACGCCGACAACCGGGTGCCGGATGATCTGCTCGCCGGATTCTCCGACGCTCTCGACCAGGGACATCACGTCCTCCAGGCGTATCTCGGCGTGTCGAATCCCAACGCCTCGCCGCTCGCCACCGCGTCTGCGCTCAGCTATTGGGCATCGAATCGAATGGTCCAGCTCGCCCGACGGAACCTCGGATGGACCGCCGACCTGGGCGGGACGGGGATGTGCATCACCGCCGAAGCCCTCGATGCGGTCGGTGGATTCGGGTCGTCGCTGACCGAGGATCAGGAACTCGGGGTCAAGCTGTTCGAAGCGGGTCACTCGGTCACATGGCTCCACGATCTCGTGGTGCTGGACGAAAAGCCGGTCTCGTCCGATGTCGTCGTCAAGCAGCGGTCCCGGTGGGCCACCGGTCGCCGGGATGTCGCCCGAGCCCATGTGGGGACCCTGCTCGGTCTTCGCAGCCCGGCGTCGATCGACCTCGCCCTGAGACTGGTCCAACCCTCCAGGATGGGTGTCGCTCTTGGATCAGGTGTCCTGGCGATCGCCTCTCTGCTCGGGCTCCCGACGATCGGCTCGGGCGTGTGGATCGGTGCTGCGGCCGTGCAGGTGTTCGCGCCGATCGCATTCCTGTGGAAGGAAGGCGTCGAACGGAGATACCTCCTCAGGTATCCGGTGCTGGTGTTCCTTCCCATCCTCAAGATCCCCGCTCGACTGCTCCGCCAGACCGGCTGGTACCACACGCCGCACGGGGGCTCCGAGAGCTGAATCGGCGTCGCGGGGAGTGCCTCCCTTTGCGTATCGCCCGTCCGCATTCCAGGGGTCGATGGTCCCTCTGAGACCTGACTGATGGCGAGGCATTTCTCTCGAAAAGCGCTGCATGTCTGGTCACACCTGCCGACCGTCACACCGTTCTCCGGGATCGACCCGGAGCCTTCACCAGGAAGGAAGCAGACATGAATCGGTTAAGGAATACCAGCTCCCGGCTCGGCTCGCTGGTGGCCGTCGCCCTGATCGTCGGGCTCTTGGGAGCCGCTCCGGCGTCGGCGGTCGTGGACACATCGTTCTCATGCCCCGGCTCGATCGAACCGGCCGGGTTCACCGACACCGCCGGACACCCCGACTCGACCCGACGAGCGATCGACTGTCTCGCCGTGCATGGGATCACGCTGGGCACCAGTCCGACCACCTTCGATCCCGGAGGTTCGGTGCCTCGGTGGCAGATGGCGCTCTTCCTGGTTCGCCAGGCATCTGCCCACGGCGTGACGATCCCATCGGCATCCGATCAGGGCTTCACCGACCTCGACGGGCTCAGCCCGGAGGCGACCGAAGCCATCAATCAACTCGGTCAGCTCGGCATCACCTTGGGAACCAGCGACGACACCTTCTCGCCATATGACACCGTCACCCGGTGGCAGATGGCACTGTTCATCACCCGACTGCTCGCAGGCTCGGGAGTGGCGCTTCCAACGGCGTCGGATCAAGGATTCGAAGATCTCGACGGGCTCTCGACCCAGGCTCGAGCAGCCATCGATCAGCTGGCGGCGCTGGGAGTCTCCGAGGGCACGAGTTCCACGACCTTCAGTCCGTTCGCCGAGACCCTTCGCTGGCAGATGGCGCTGTTCCTCACGCGTGCGCTGGCCGTCGGCGGGATTCTGCCCCCGGGAGCCGGTGCGATCGACGTCTCGCCCGACACCCCTGCCTACCTCGACTTCGGCGGGTCGGCCGTATCCCGGCAGTACACCGCGAACGTGGCGATGGCTGGATCGTTCACCGTCGAGCTGTGGCCGAGCAACCTGATCCGCTCTGACGGATCGTTCGAGGCTTCCTCGCCCGGGTCGATCTCCAAGTGCGACGTCACCCTGGTCGATGGCGGATTCGAGAGTGCCGACAAGGTGTCCGACATCACCGTCACCGACGGGAGCTTCACGTTCACGGTCGGTTGCACCGGCCTTCAGAGCGCCATCGTTCCTGTTGTCTATGCCGGAGACGCCCTCCTGGGACTCGACGGTGCCGGGGAGCTCGATCCGAGTCTCCCGACGAACGCCTACGGAGTCGGCGGGTCGTTGACCGTCGTGGCCGAAGCCACCGCCTCGCCGTTCGGGCCGGTTGCGGTCGACTCGGTCGATACGGACACCAACTCGTTCGTGTCCAACGGCGTGACCTACTTCTGGGACGACAACGACACGTTCAGGATCGGTGGCGTCGACGTCACGATGGCGGAGTGGGAGGCAGCGGTGACCACGGGCGACGACATCCTCGCCGGGTCGGTCTATGACCCGAGCGGATCGTCGGTCTTCGACCTCCAGGACGACTCACCGGAGGCGCCGGCCCTGAGCGTCGCGTCGGTGACGAGTACCAGCGTGACACTGACGTACGTGGCGCCGGTCGGCCCCGATCACCTCGAGTTGTATGTCTGCGAGGGGACCGGGTGTGAGACCACGCTGGACCGGTCGGTGCTCATCGGTATAGACGAGGACGCCGACGTCGCCGGAACCCAGGTCGTCATCGACGGGCTCAGCCCTGCGACCGACTACGACGTCCAGGCGACGCTGGTGGAGGGTGCTGACGTGTCTCCCAAGTCGACGGCGCTGGACGTGGATACCCCCGTGGCAATCTCGATCGTTGGCGTCTCGGTCAATGAGACGAATGATGGACTTGGAGGGTTGGACGTACTTGTTTGTGACATTCGATCAGGACATCGCGATTGGCAGCGGCGCTGCGCTGAGCGACTTTCAAATTCACGTTGCGACGCAGCCGTTGACCCCGTACCTCGGCCATCAGCGACTCCAAGTTCCTCGTTCTCGGCACGACGAATCAACTCGGCATCAGTTTCGCATACCAAAACGACACCACTCCGGATACGGAGTGGGTGTTGACGATTGGTGAAGGTGCGCTCGATGTGGGGTCGGGCGGCGACCCCAGCGGGGTGCTCACCGCCAGCTTCAGCCACTAGCGACAACCAGGGTCCCCGGGATCGGGTCCCGGGGACCCGCCACCGTCTCAGCTCGAGCGGGGGATCGGCGGCGGATTCTCTCTCACGGCCACCCGCACCGACGAGGGTCGGCGGAACAGACCCCGCAGGAGGCCTAATCCGTAGGAGAGGTGCATGATCGCTCCGGCCAGGGCGGGTGCCGGTCGGCCTCCGAACGCGGCGAGCAGCGACCCGAGCCAGACGATACCGATGAGTGCTACCGGCCACCACAGCCACGGCAGCAGGACCAGCCCACCAAGTAGTCCGAGGACCAATGCCAGCGGGGCGAGCGGGCGCGGTGAAGGCAGAGTTCCCGTCACCAACAGCATGTCGGCTTTGCCCAGTCCGTATCGGTAGAACTGGCGCCAGAGCGACCCCGGCGTCTCCCTCGGTTGGTAGTGCGACTCGATCGTGGGGTCCATCAGGATCGTTCGCCCCGCCCGGCGCCACCGGAAGTACAGGTCGGCATCCTCGGCGACGTGGAACGGGAGGGTTCGCATCCCGCCCGCCTCCAGGAAGTCGGATCTCCGGAACGCACCGAGGTAGACGGTGTCGACCTCCATCCGATCGCCGCCGTGATGGAACGCCGCCGGCCCGATGGCCCATTTGCTGGTCATGGCACTCGCCACCGCTCCCTGGAATCGCGGTCCGGTGACTGGGCGCATCGGCCCTCCCACCGCCACCGCGTCCGACGTCGTCAGCGCTTCGACGGACCGCTCGACGTAGTCCGGTGCATAGGTTGTGTGAGCGTCTGCGCGAACGAGGATGTCGGCATCCGTGGCATTGGCTGCCAGCCACAGCCCTGCAGACTGGACTCGATCGGGGTTGTCGATCACGGTGACGACCGGCCACCGTTTCGACCATGCGCCGAGTCGGTCTTGGGTGCCGTCTGTCGAACCCCCGTCGGCGACGATCACGGTGAGTGCTCCCGGATAGGTCTGGCACTCGAGGGCGGTGAGGCAGTCATCGATGGCGTCATACTCGTTCAGAACTGGGAGAATGATGCAGACGGATGGTGAAACCACCCGAAGACAGTACCCCGCATACCCGAGAATCCCGTCAAATCAAGGCGTACGGGCGTAACAGAGGCCCGAGAACCACGTCTTTCCTCTATGCAACCATCATGAACCGACACGACGAATCTGCGCTTGATCGTCTCCGCCGGATGGCCACCTCCGATGAATCGTTGGTTGGCCGTGGGCGATCAGAACAACTGGCATACCGGGCCTTGGCCCGGGCGTCAGCGCGCCCGGTCCGGCGCACGCTCGCTGCAGCCGTTGCCGCATCCGCATTCGCGGTGGTCAGCGTCGTCGGTCTTGGTGCGGTCGCCGATCAGGCGGCGCCGGGCGATGCCATGTACGTCGTCGATCGCGCGTATGAATCTGTCGGCCGGGTCATGGGCCGCCCCACAGATCGCTCCGAGGAGACCATGGTCGAAGCGCTGAAACTGATGGAGAGCGGAAACCGCCAGGCCGCAGTCGATCACCTCACCAAAGAACTGAATATTCAACTCGGTGAACCGGCATCGGCGCAGCCCATCGTCGAGGACTCCAGCCCGAGTGTTCCACTCGCAGTTGCTCCCACAACAACCACCGCTCCAGCCGCTGCGGCAGTTCAGGTGACAGACGCGTCCTCCGTGGACCCAATTGTCGAGGGTGACGGCACCGTCGAGGAAGATCCGTTGAAGCTCGCGTTGGAATACGCCCTCGCAGCCAAGCGGGCAGCAAACAACACCGACGATGCGACCGTGACGGCCGAAGCAGACACCGCAATGAGATCCGTGCTTCAGCTGGCCGTTGCCCCATCCGATACCGAACTCGCAGTCGCTGAGGAAGACTCGGAGACTGTGGCGGCGTCGGAGACGTCGACGACGACAACCACGGTGCCGGAAGAGCCTCGGCGTGGAAGAGGCAACACCACAACAACCACGACGACGACTAGCGTTCCTGAAGAAGACCTGAGTCAAACTGGCTCAGGTGACGGCCAGAGCTCCAACGGAGACGACGTAGGTGACAGCCAAGAAGGCGCAGGAGGCTCGACCCAGCCAGGAGACGGCGGGTCCGATACCCTCATCCTCCCGATTCCTTGAGAAGACGAGGGCTCGACACCCTCACGGTCGTCCCACACAATCCGAACGTGTCGAAGCATGGCGTCAGTGGCCGCCGGACGTCGTATCGGTCGAAGCTGCTCAATCCGGTGACCAGGCAACGCTCGCGCTGATCGCCACTGCCGCGATCCCCAAGCTGACGGCGTTCTACCGAAACCAGGGGATGCGGCATTTCGATGCTGAGGATCTCGCCGCCGACGCATGTGAAGCCGTGGTCCGAACGCTGCCGAGACTCAGGGATCCACGCAAGTTCGAGGCCTGGTTCTGGCGAATCGCCCGATCCAAGTTGTATGACCAGTTCCGTCGCAAGCAACGACCCCAGGCTCCCGGCGAGCGTGAAGCCACCTACGAAGACCCGGCCGAGTCGATGGTGATTGCCGACGACCACAGCGAAGTTCGCGCGGCGTATGCCCTCCTCAAGGATCGGGACCGCGAGCTGTTGTGGATGCGAGACGTGGTCGGGCTCTCCTACACCGAGATCGCCGGTCGCTTCCTCGCCAAAGAGGGAGCCATCCGCATCGGTGTCATGCGCGCCCGCCAACGCCTCGAAGCCGCCCTCACCGAAACCGCCGAGTAACCCACTTCGTCAAAACCCCCTTGGCGTGCTGGCGCACGCCTGTTCCCCCAAGGGGGAACAAACAACCAAGGTTCTCGCGTAGTGGGTTGTTTGTCCCCCCGGCGGGGGGACGGGGTTCGTCCTACGAACCCAGGGGGGCTTTGTGGCCGGTTAGGGGAGGGCTCGGGCGATGAAGGATGCCATTTGGTCGCGGAGCACCTGGTCATTGGGGCAGTAGGAGAGGGGGGTCGCAAGGCAGCCGGTTGTGATTCCTTGGTCGAGGAGTGTCTCGGCGAAGTTGGCGTACCAGCTGGTTTGTGGGACATCGATGAACACGCCGGTGGCGTCGACGATATCGGCTGGATCGATGAAGGCCCGGCTCATGAAGGCGGCCATCTCGGCCCGGGTGACGATGGCGTTGGGGCGATAGGTGCCGTCGTCGTAACCGAGGGTGATCTGCATGTCGGCCAACTCCTCGACGTACAGGGCGTACCACGCTTCCTCAGGAACGTCCGGGAAGCGGCTTGTGTATTTGGTCGACGGATCGAGGCCCCCGGTAGCCCGCACGATGAAGGCGGCCATCTCGGCCCTTGTCACAGGTGAATCAGGGCAATAGCGGTCGTTGTCGGGCGGGTTGCAACCGAGCGTGATGCCGAGCGATGCGATCGTCTCGATCGCAGGCTCATGGAAGTTGCCATCGTCATCGATGAATCTCCCCGAGTTCTGCCGGCTGACACGAACCGTGAACGACGTCAGGTCGGCGGCGATGATCGACACGTCGAAGAGGCCGACACTTGCGGTCTGATCGAATCCGATGACGTGTCCTGTGCCTCCGCCCTCGACCGCAGGGAACGGAGCGATCCTGACCAGCGTTGCGAAGCACGGCCACGTGGTCGGTAGCCCTGCGGGGAGGGCGCACGCGACCTCCCGCCGCTGGTCGACCGAGTGCACCGCCACGCCGGCCGCGGGGAGGCCGGCGTCGTAGCCGGTCTTTCGCCTGGTCTCGAGGGTGAAGAACCGTCCTTGCGTCCCGCTCGGAATGACGACCATTTGGGTTCCCGCTTCTCCGATGACGGAAATGCGGTAGTCGGCGACCCCTTCGGAGTGGATCGCCACATCGGCCGGGTTGATCCATCCCGCCTCGTATCGGTGGTAGGCGAGGGTCCCGATGGGGTCGCCGGTCTGGTCACCGGCGCTGAGGACATCCATCGGGTTGTCGTACCGATCGAGGGTGGAGCCGTCGAAGGTCAGCCCGGTGTAGGAGTGGGCCCAGTGCTGGGCGTGCCCCAGTTCGTGTGCGATGGTGATCAACTGAGGCTGTGTGAAGGGGGGCGTGGTCACGACGGCCGGGGCTCCGAGCACGATTCTGCGGGAGTTCGAGGGATAGGTCGTGGTGCAGTTGGTGAACGGCTCATCGGGGCAGACGCTTCCGAATGTCCCGTAGCCGCCGTCGACGGCGGCGTCGACGACGATGACCACGCCGTTCGGCTTTGACTTGCTCGACGTGGAGACCTGGGCCTCGCAGTCGGTGGCGAATTGCGTCTCGGTTTCGACGTCTGCCTGGTCGACGACGTCGGTAGAGGAGACCACCCCGCCGGCAACGAACTCCGGGGTATACGCGCCGTCCGACAGCCATTCCCAATAGGGAACCATCTCGGTGTTCAGGAGGTCGACGGACTGGGTGAGATCGACGGTGGTGTCGCCGTTGGCGACATTGCAGATCCACACCTCCCAGGTGTCGGTGCCCGCGGAGTACACCTGTTGGGCGGTGTCGATGAACGGCACCAGGCCCAATGGATCTGCGGCATAGGGATCGGTCTGTGCCGTCGCCGGCCCGGCCACCGCAACGAGGAGAGCGGTGAAAGTAAGAACAAGGCGTGTGCGGGTTCGCATCGACTCCAGGCTACCGCGCGGGCTCCCGTGTGGCTTTTGGGCCGAAACGGCCAACACGCGGAGAATTGTCGGCCTAAGCGCCTGGGGACGGATGTGGCTGGGTCTTTCGACCTAGCCTTGCGCCGTGCTGCGCGTGGAGCAATTGCCGAAGCTGAACTTCGCCGACGGGATCTTTCTGGCGATGGTGGCTGTGCTGCCGTTGCACACGGTGTTTTTCGAAGCCTGGATCTCGTGGAAGCCGTGGCTCGTGCTGCTGGTTCTCGTGATCGTCTTCGACCTGTGGGAAGGCATCCGCGAGCGGGAGTGGCCGTACCACCCGGCGGTGTCGATCGCCCTGATCGTGTTCGCTGCAGCTCTATTGGTGGGGTTCCCGGCGGAGCCCTATCGGGAGCGCTTCTTCCAACTCGGGTTGGCGATCGCCGTCGGCGCGATGGTGATGCTCGTGACCGAGCGAAGGTTGCTCCAGCCAGGCCTGGTCGATCGCATGTTGACCGTGGTGTTCTGGTCAGGGGCGGCAATGGGTGTCACTGCCATCTTCTTCTCGCTCGTGAATCTGGGTGTGTTCGGCACCGGACTCCTCGACACCATCAACGATCTGCCCGGAGTATTCCGGATCTCCAAGCCCGCCTACCTCGAGGAGGGCTTCATCGCCCTCACCAATTGGCATCAGGATCCCGGTTACGGAGCGGCGTGGACGGTTCTGTGGGCGGCACTGGCGCTCGTCGCCGCAGCTCGTGACCGGGCGACCGGATGGGGATGGGTCGACGCCACGGTGATCGGCATGCTCGGGTTTGCGGTGATGATGGCGTTCAGTCGCACGGGTTGGGCAGCGTTGCCACTCGGCCTGATCATTGTCGGGTTCGCCCTCACCCGGGTGGGATGGGTCACCTGGAAGTGGGTCGGCAAGCATCTGGCCTGGGCGGCAATGATCACCACGCTGCTCGTCGCTTCGATGTTCGTGGTCGACAAGCCGCTGGTCGGAGGAGATGTAGACCTGCAGTTCGCCTTCAGGCTGAGCCAAGGCTGGGATCTGCTCGCCGACATCACCGGGTTGTTCGAGCCATCGGACGTTGCCTTCGGTGATCGCTTCCAACCGTCGGAGGAACGCGCCGACGTCTGGCCCGAGTACATCGACATGTTCCTCGAGAATCCGATCGTGGGGGTGGGACTCGGGGTCGGGTGGCTGACGAACTCGATCATGCAGGAGCCACACAACCTGATCATCGAACTGCTGGCCGAGACGGGCGTCGTCGGCCTGCTGGCGTTCCTCGGCTTGATGGTGGTGATCGTCAGATCCGGTTCGGGCAAGGTGGCGGCCGCGCTGCTGATCGTGACGTTCCTCCCGTCGATGACCCAAACGGTGCTGTTCGAGCCGACCTGGTGGTTCGTGGGTGGCGTCTATCTGTCTGAGAGTCTCAGCGGATACACGTAACATGGTGAGTCAGGGAGCGTCCAACCTCCCTGACGGCGCGTTGTTGCGTCACCGTGGGGGCTGGGAGCTCCAGACGGAAGGTTCCAAACGATGCGGGGGAGTGTCGACAGCGGTTCACGCTGGCGGCTGCGGGTGATCGGCGTCCCGATCGCAGCAGCAGCCCTACTCGTTCTCAGCCAATTCGATGTCGAGCCGGCCCACTATCCGGCCGTCACCGGTGAACTGCGGATCAACCAGTCGCACGCCATCGGCGCGATTCATCGAACCGATCCAATCCAGCTCACCACCACCGCGGTCGGAGCGACCTGGGGCGTCGACGGCGGCGGAGACGCCGCAGTCCGGGTGAGTGACGACGGCGAGACCTGGGGTCGGTGGACGCCCATCCACTCCGATGACCATGGGCCCGATCGTGATGCGGGAGAGGGCGCAGCCGAGGTCGGGGTGACGAGCGAAGCGGTTTACACGGGCGGTTCGAGGTGGATTCAGTTCCAGTTCGAGGGCGACGAGCCGTCGATCAGCTATGTCGACACCACCGGGGCAACCCTCGACCTCGAGTCGAAGTTGAAGGTTCAGCTGGAGCGACTCGTGTGGAACCGCTCGGAACGGCTGATGGCTGCGACCGACCAGCCCGACATCCTCCCGAGATCGGCCTGGGGAGGCAGCGCCTGTGTCGGCGAGGATGTCACCTACTCCACCCGGACCCGAGCCGACGTGGTCATCGTCCATCACACCCTCCATTCGGCGGCGGCGAACAGCTACGGGCCGGACGACGTCGCCGACCTGCTCTACGCCATCTGCTCCTATCACGTCGGTGTCCGCGGCTGGAACGACATCGGCTACAACACCCTCATCGACCAGTACGGGCGGATCTGGGAGGGTCGGGGCGGAGGTCAGGACCTTCCGGTGCGCGGCGCCCATGCCGCCGGGTTCAACTCGGCGTCGATCGGTGTCGCCTTCATCGGAGACCATCAGCTGTCGCCCCCCAGCCAGGCCGCCCAGGACGCATTCGTGGACTTCGCTTCGTGGCGGATGGACATCGCCCACATCGATCCACGGTCGAGGCCGGTGGTCATCTCGGCCGATTCGCCCACCTATCCCGACGGTGTGCCGGTTCCGCTCCGGGCCGTGTCCGGACACCGGGATGTCTCAACCACCGGATGTCCCGGATCTGTCGCATACAGCCTGCTCGACACCCTGGCCGAGCGGATCGCACTCGTCGAAGGCCCCCGGCTGTGGGGCGGATGGCCGACCGTCGACCCGGTGCCGGGCAATCGAGTCGAGGGGTACCAACCAACCGAATTCGCCTTCACGCTCAACGTCGCATCTGATTGGCACCTGACGCTCGACGCCCCCGACGGCAGTCTGCTCATCGACGTGGCCGGCACCGGTCTGTCTGGGCGGGTTCCGTGGTCGCCACCGAACACGCTCGATTGGGGGCGCTACACGGTCGCGGTCACGGCCACCCCCACCGACGGGACGCCCCCGCCCACTCCCGCATCATTCACCTTCACCCTTGGCGACTTCACCCCGCCGTTCTTCGACGACGAAGACTCCCCCCAGGAGTGGGCGATCGGCCAGGTGTTCAACCTGGGCATCACGACCGGGTGTGCCGACCTCCAGTTCTGTCCGCGCGATCACGTAGAACGGTGGCAGATGGCCTTGTTCCTCACCCGGACCTGGGATGCGGTCTCCGGTCCGCCACCAGGAGGGGTCGTCATCGAGTTCGGAGACCTCGACGGATACTCGCCGGAGACGATCGCCGCCATCGCCCGGCTCTCAGCACTCGAGATCACTCGGGGTGTGTCCGAGACAGAGTTCGGCCCCGGGGCGGTGGTCACCCGCCGGCAGATGGCACTATTCCTCGATCGGGTGCTGGCGGACCTCGATGTCCCGATCCCCGACACCGAGCTTCCCGGGTTCCTCGACGTCGAGGATCAAGAGACATGGGCGGCCGTCTCGAATCTCTTTCGACTCGGGGTCACGGTCGGCACGTCGGACACAACGTTCTCGCCTGATGTCGACGTCACCCGCGAGCAGATGGCCGCGTTCTTGGTGAGGGTCGTCGCTAGCGTATCTCCTACCCCAACCCCCTGAAATCTGATGTTCCGACGCGCCATACACATCCTGACGATGTCCGCCCTCCTGGCCACGCTGATCCCTACCGTCGCCGCCGCTCAGACGACGAGTGACGAGTACGTGATCACCGGGTCGGGGTGGGGCCACGGCGTGGGGATGAGCCAGTACGGAGCCAGGGCGCAGGCCGCCTCTGGATGGACCGCCAACCAGATCCTCGACTACTACTACACCGACACCACCATCAAGACCTTTGGCGACGTCCTCGGTCCGGCCCACTGGATGACCACCGATCCCGATCCGTTGTGGATCGGCCTCGCCCAGAACTGGTCGTTCGTGAAATTCCAGATGGAGGGCGGAGACGCCGGCCTGTGCAAGGCGGGTGATGGGGAAGGAGACTGTCCGACCCAGACCGCGTCACCGGGCCAGAACTGGGAGTTCCGGGCGCTCGGCGGCGGTGCCTGTCAGTTCTTCCTCGAGGGGGCGCCGATTGGCAACCCCGGATTGTGCCGAGCCACGATCGAATGGGACAACGCCACATCCAACATCTACCTGCCCGAGATGAGCCGTCGCTACAAGCGGGGCAAGCTCCGGATCCGCCCGGCCGGAGAAGGATTCCACATCAGCCTCGAGATCGGTGTCGAGGACTACGTCTACGGGATCGGCGAGGTGCCCTCGAGTTGGCCGACTGCAGCGCTCCAGGCGCAGGCGACCGCCGCTCGCACCTACGGCGTCAGACAGGCGCTCAGATGGGGTGACGCCGGCGACGGCGGCGACTCGCTCGACGCATCGCGGAAAGCGGCATGCTGGTGTCAGCTGTACGCGACGGTCGTCGACCAGAACTTCGTCGGCCTCGCCAAGGAAAACGAGCAGGGGGGCGGAAATTGGGTGTCGGCGGTCAATGCCACCGCCAACCAGGTGATCACCCACCCCGACGCATCCCAGAGCACGGTCATCGTCGCGTACTACTCCTCGTCGTCCGGTGGCCACACCGACAACAACCAGGACGGTCTGGGGGCGTCCGGCGCGGCTCCGTACCTGGTCGGCGTCCCGGACCCGTGGTCGAAGGATCCGCTGGCGAACAACCCGTTTGCATCCTGGACGGTCACCAAGACCGCTGCCGAGATCGCTGCCGCGGTCGGGATGGACACGGTCACGGGCGTCACCATCTCGAAGACGCATACGTCGGGAACGGTCGAAGAGGTCGCCATCTCGGGAACCCTCAACGGGCAGAACACCACCATTGCCCGGTCGGGTCGGAGCTTCCGATCGGCGCTCGGGATGCGCTCGATCACCTATTCGATATCCGGATCGGGCGTCACCATCCCGGATCAACCCTGTGAAGAGCCGGTTCCCAGCGCCAACCTCTCCGATGTCGACCCGAACGGAACCCATGGAGCCGACATCGATTGCGTGGTCTATTTCGGAGTGATGCCGGCCATCGGCAACGGGATCTTCGACCCGACCGGCGCCATCTTCCGCTGGCAGATGGCGGAGTACCTGGTTCGCGAGGCTCAGTTGATGGACATCGAAGTGCCACCGCCGACGCCCTATGGCTTCACCGACATTTCGGGACTCGGTCAGTCGACGATCGATGCGATCAACCAACTCGCCGAGCTGGGGATCACGAACGGCGTGTCCGCCACGTCGTTCGATCCGTTCGGGACCATCCCCCGGTGGCAGATGGCGCTGTTCCTCACCAGAGTCCACACGAGCGCGGCCTACTCGCTGCCGTCTGGGACGTCTGCCTTTGCAGATCTCGGAGGCCTCAGCAACGAGGCGGTGGCGGCGATCAACGGACTCGTGTCACTCAAGGTGACCAACGGGACGAGCGAGACCACTTTCAGCCCGTATAGCAACGTGAGTCGCGAACAGATGGCATCATTCCTGGCGCGTCTCCTCAGGGCAGACACCTGAGACAGCTCCAGTCGTAGGACCTCGTGGCCGATGAACATCCCATGCTCGATGCAATGGACTCTGACGCCGCCGTCCTGACTCCCGCTCCTCGCGGTTTTCGGGCGCCGGGGACCGCCCGCCTGCTCGCCGGCACCCTTGTTGGAGCGGTCGCCGCGTATCTCTTCCAGGTGTTCGGGATCCGAACGCTCGGCGAAGCGGCATTCGCGCCGATCGCCCAGCTGTGGACCATCTTCTTCATCCTCGTGACGGTCGTGCTGATCCCGCTCGAGCAGTACGTGACCCGGGAGGCGAGCCGCGGCCGGAAAGTGCTGCGCGCCGATCGGTCCGTCATTGCCGCCACCACACTCGGCACCGCCGCACTTGGAGCGGTCATCGGCCTGGTCACCCGCAACTCGTTGTTCGGCGGGTCGTACATGTACGTGCTCTTCCTGGCGCTGCTCCCGATCGGGTACGCCGCGCTCGACTGTCGGCAAGGGTCTGCTCGCCGGGCAGCGAAAATTCGGCCATCTCGGGTGGGCGTTGTTCTGGGAGGGTGTCACGCGTTTGGTGGTCGCCGTGATCCTGGTCGCCTGGGCGGCTTCGGCGATCTCACTCGGGTGGGCGATGGTCGCCGCACCACTGGCGGCGCTCGGGACCCGGTATTGGCGTTTCGACCGTGAGACCTCCGCGGTGGAGTCGACCGTCGCGTCTGGTTTCCTCGGCGCCTACATCGCCGGAAGCGGTGCGTCGCAATTGTTGCTCGCCGGAGCTCCGCTCGGCATCGCTGCTCTTGGTGGATCGCCTGCGCTGGTCAGCACCGTGTTCGTCACCTTCACCTTGTTCCGGGGCCCTCTGACGATCATCTATTCATTGCAGGGTCGCATCCTCCCGTTCCTGGTCGGCATCGCCGAGAGTGGCGGCGGATTTCGCCGGATCGTGATGCGGCTCGTGTCTGGGGGGCTTGCGCTCTCGGTGCTGGGTGGACTGGTCGGTTGGACGGTGGGTCCGCAGATCGTCGAGTTGCTGTTCGACGCCACTCCCGACCGCTGGGTCACGGCGCTGGCTGCCGCGGGTGTGGTCGCGGCGTCGACTGCTCAGATCACCGGTCAGGCCCTGGTCGCCCAGGGCGGCACCGGCAGGTTGGCGATGTCGTGGGTGTCGGGGTTGGCAGTCGGCCTGGTGGTGCTTCCCTTCCTGACCTTCGCACCTGACCGAGCGGTCGCCGTCGCCTTTCTCGCAGGGGAGTTGACCGCGGTTACGACCGTTGCGCTGCTGGCGCTGAGACGGCACTGATCGAGGTCACGACCGCCTCGAACGCCTGAGACGCAACCAGGTCGCGTGTTCGCGCCTCAGGGCCGGAGTGAGCCTCCTGACGAGGTGTGGCGGAAGGGGCGGCACCGGGTCGGCGACGGTGATGGTCTTGCCATCGAACCCTGCCAGTCCCGTCGTCACCAACACATGGAGATAGATCGGATGCAGCACGGTGGTCTTGCGTCTCGCTGCGCTGATGACTCGGAGCATGTCGGCGACGGCTCCCGGGCCGATCGCTGCCACCCAGAACCTCCGAACGTAGATCGAGTCGGCCCGCATGCCATCCGGCGGTCCGGCCAGGATCTTCGCCCGTCGCTCTGCCCGGACGGCAACGGTTGGGGCGACTCCGGCTCCCGGGGCGGGATTGGCGTGTGGTGTGTGTCGATGGGAAGCCCCGGAAGCTGAAGTCGTCATAGTGTGAACACTATTACATAATGTTAAACAACGTCAAGCAGGATGTTTCGCGTTCTCATGAGATGTTCAGCGACAGGCGAGATCGGAAGCGCAGGGCGTGTTCGCCGCGACGTAACGGGACCGGGCGTAGAGTCGAGTCGCCGAACCGACGGAGACCGATGGCTGATCAACATCCGATCGAGATCATCCTCGCTCGACAGTGGGCGGCGACGATGGCGCATCCGATCTGGATCACCGACGATGTCGGGAATCTGCTCTTCTACAACGAACCCGCTGAAGCGGTCCTCGGCGTCCGGTTCGATGAGGCCGGCGAGATGCCGGCGTCGCAGTTGGCCGACCTGTTCGAAACGACCCGCCTCGATGGGTCTCCGATGCCGGTCGCAGACCTGCCACTGCTCAAATCGTTGACCGACTGGGCACCGTCCCACGGCCCGGTGCGGATTCGCGCATTCGATCGGATCTGGCGCGAGATCGAGGTCACGGCTATCCCGCTGGTCGGTCAAGGGGGACGCAAACTCGGGGCGCTTGCCCTGTTCTGGGAGTTGGATCGGTGAAGGTCACGCTCAACGGAACCCGTGGCTCGGTCGGACGGGCAGGGTTGTCGACCGTGCGATATGGCGGGGACACGTCGTCGGTGGAAGTAATCGCCGAGAACGGGTCGACGCTGGTGCTCGACGCTGGGTCCGGCATCGTCCACTCCACCTGTTCGACCCAGACGACTGGGCGGCTGGACGTACTGCTCACCCATCTCCACATGGATCACATCCAGGGTCTCGGGTTCTTTGCTCCGCTCTTCGAGCCTGACGTCGATGTCCACATCTGGGGCCCGGTCTCGACCACCACGACGCTGACCGCCCGGCTCGGCCGGTACCTGTCGCCCCCGCTCTTCCCGGTCCGCCTCCGGGAACTGCCATCGCTGACCGTTCACGACCTGTCGCCTGGCGCCGTCGACCTCGGCCCGTTCCAGATCGAGGCCGACTTCGTCATCCATCCCGGTCAGACGTTCGGCTACCGGATCACCTCCGGGGGTCGGACGATCACGTATCTGCCCGATCATGAGCCGGCCCTCGGGCCAGGACGCATCCTCGATGATCCCCGCTGGGTGTCGGGGTATGGGTTGGCCGAGGCTGCCGACCTCCTCATCCACGACGCCCAATACACCGACCGTGAATACCCCGATCGGGTCGGCTGGGGTCACTCCACCCTGTCGCAGGCGCTCGACCTCGCCGAGATGGGACAGGTGGGGAGGCTCATCACCTTTCACCACGAGCCGGGCCACAGCGATGCGGAGATCGACCGACATCACGCCGATGTGCGGGCATCGCGTTCGTCACCGGTGCGCTACGGACCCGGTCTGGCCGGGATGACGGTGTCGGTCTAGAACTCGGGAGCCCCGAGGGCCTACGCCCCGACGAACAGGGTGATCGTGGCGCCTGATCCGACGGTCGATCCTCCGGACGGATCCGTCTGCAGGACGATTCCACGCCGGCTCGGCGGTCCGTTGACCTCCTGGATGACCACGGTGAGTCGTACCCCGGTCGTTTCTTCGATCTGAGAGATGTTGAAGAGTGCGTCCTCCTCGGTCATACCAACCAGCCGCGACGGGATGGTGGCGATCGGGACAACGCCGGTCGACACGTTCATGTAGACCGTCGTTCCTTGTTGGACCTGTGTCCCCGGCTGAGCAGACTGGCCGAGCACCAGACCTTCAGGCTCGAGCGAGTCGAACTCGACTCGCCACGGAATCAGGCCGGCGGACCGCAGCCGCGTCTCGGCTTCCTCGACATCGAAGCCGACGACGAGTGGAACCTCGGTGACCGGGACCTCGAAGTAGACGTCGATGTCGCCCTCGGGGACCTGAGGGAACTCGCCGGGGTCCTCGTCGACGAGGATGATCTTCATGTACTCGGCCCAGATCGGCGCCGAGACCGAACCACCGAACACCCTCGAATAGAACTGGTCGTTGATCGTCACGTTCCTGAGTGGTTCCCGAATGCCCGCATACCCCGTCCACACGGCGGTCGAATAGTTCGGGGTGAACCCGACGAACCATGCGTCGCCGTAGTTCTGGGTCGTGCCGGTCTTTCCGCCCTGCGGTACGCCGATGTTGGCCCTCACGGCTGTGCCCGCAGCAGTTGGGACCTTCTCGAGTGGGATCCGGGCAGCTGCGAACAGCGCCGGATCGGCGACCTGAACCGGATCCACCTGGTGCTCGTAGATGATGTCGCCGCCGGAATCGACGATGCGGGACACCAGATAGTTGTCGGCGTGGAGTCCATTGGTGGCGAAGTTGGAGAACGCTGACGCCATCTCGAGCGGTGTCACGTCCGAGGTTCCCAACGTGATCGATGGGATCGCATCGAGTTTCGACTCGATGCCCATTCGGTGGGCCATCTCTGCGATGTTCTCGGGGCCGATCTTGAGCGAGACGGCGGCGAAGACCGTGTTGACCGAATTCTGGGTCGCCTGTTCGAGGGTGATGTTCCCGTAGGAGGCGCCCGCATTGCTGACCTCCCAGATGTTCCCCAGGTCGGAGCAGGCGTAGGGGCATTCGAAGCGTTGCGGTGACGCGCCACTCCATCGACTGGCGAGGCTCACGCCCTGCTCCAACGCGGTGGCGAGGGTGATTGCCTTCATCGTCGAACCGGCCTGACGTCGACCCTGGACCGCGAAGTCGAACTGATTGAAGTCGAAGGGAACCGCCGAAGCCATCGTCAGGACGGCACCGGTGTGGTTGTCGACCGATGCGAGAGCCCCGGTCGGAGCGCAGGTCTGCTGGGTCGCATAGACCGCGAGGAACTCGAGCGAATTGACTTCCCGGTCGGGGAAGATCTCCTGGCACGCCGTGAAGTTGTCCTCGGGGATCGGGAACCACTGTTGGAGGATGGTGTTCGCTGCCCGCTGTGCTGCGAGGTCGATGGTTGTCTCGATCCTCAACCCTCCGCCGCCGGCGCACTCGGCGTCGTCGGCCGGGCAGCCGAAGATGGCGATCTTGCGTTCCTCCCTGGTCTCGCCGAGGAAGGCGAATTCGGGATCGTCGAGCAGTTGGCGCTTTACCTCGGCAACGACGTGGTCGGCGACGCCCGAGACAGAGGTTCTCGGGGCGATGATCATCTCCGAATCGATGGCTTCCTCTGCCTCTTCGGGGGTCACCCACCCTTCGGCGAGCATGTTCTGGATGACGCGATTGCGCCGAGTCAGCACCTCGTCGGGGTTGCGGCGCGGATTGAACTGAACCGGGTTGCGGATCGTGACGGCGATGGTCGCAGCTTCGGCGAGCGTCATCTCATCGAGATCCTTGGCGAAGTACTGGTGGGCGGCAGCGCTGACCCCGTATGCATTTGATCCGAAGAAAATCGAGTTCAAATAGAACTCGAGGATCTGATCCTTGGTGAAGCGACGCTCCATCTCGGCCGCGACGAGCGCCTCGTTGATTTTGCGTTCGATCGTCACCTCGTCGCCGACGAACAGGTTCTTGGCGATCTGCTGGGTGATCGTCGATCCGCCGCGGGTGGTGTCAGACAGGAGGTTGTCTCTGGCTGCAGATGCAATGGCGAGGAAGTCGACTCCGTCGTGCTCGTAGAAGTCGTCGTCTTCGGCGGCGAGCACCGCATAGATCACGTGGTCGGGGATCTCGTCGATCGGGGTGGGCTCGGAAATCTTGCCATCGTGGAGCTCGGCGAGGAGGTCTCCACCGCTGGCGTAGATGCGGCTGACCCGGCTCAGGTCGGGGAACGACATCTCCATCGTCGACATGTCGGGGACGAACTTCTCCTCGAGGTCGCTGAATGTGCCGTAGGCGGAGTTGGCTCCCATGAAGGCAAAGAGGCCGATCCAGGTGGACGCCAGCAGCGAGATCACCAACAGACCGGCAAACGCCGGGAACCATCGTCCGCCGCGTTCGCGGCGCTCGACTTCGTGGATGAGGGATCTGCGGGCCATGGCCTGTGGACGTTCCTGGGGTAGGGATCGGTTCCGGTGCGTCTTCCGGCTGGTGCTTCCAGCGGGGATCGGAACGAGGGGTGGGTACGCTTCCCCCAACGCGAGTCCGAGGATACAGCACTTGGTGGAAAACCGGCACACATCGTCAGGGATCGAGATCGACGCGGTCTACTCGACGCCCACGGATCCAGCCGATCTGGGAGAGCCGGGAGAGTTCCCGTTCACGCGGGGTCCGTACCCGACGATGTATCGGGGCCGTCCGTGGACGATGCGCCAATACGCCGGGTTCGGCACCGCCGAGGAGACGAACGCCCGCTTCCGGTCGCTACTCGAGGCGGGGCAGACGGGCCTGTCGGTGGCATTCGACCTTCCCACCCAGATGGGCTTGGATTCCGACGCCGATCTCGCCGTCGGCGAGGTCGGCAAGGTCGGGGTGGCGATCGACTCGCTCGACGACATGCGCCGACTTTTTGACGGCCTGCCCCTCGCCCGTGTCTCGACCTCGATGACGATCAACTCCACCGCTCCGATCCTGTTGCTGCTTTATCAGATCGTGGCCGAGGAGCAGGGTGTCGGACCCGAGGACATCCGGGGGACGATTCAGAACGACATCCTCAAGGAGTACGTGGCCCGGGGAACCTACATCTATCCGCCGGCGCCGTCGATGCGGCTCGTGACCGATGTGTTCTCCTATGCCGCCGAGAACCTCCCGAACTTCAACACGATCTCGATCTCGGGCTATCACATCCGCGAGGCCGGATCCACCGCTGCCCAGGAGATGGCGTTCACCATCGCCAACGGCATCGCCTACGTCAGGGCGGCAACGGCGGTGGGCCTCGACCCCGACGATTTCGCTCCTCGGCTGTCGTTCTTCTGGAACGGACACAATCATTTCTTCGAAGAGGTCGCCAAGTATCGGGCGGCACGCAGGATGTGGGCGCGCCTCATGCGTGACCTGATCGGCGCCACCTCGGAGAAGTCACAGATGATGCGCTTCCACACCCAGACCGCCGGGTCGACGCTCACCGCTCAGCAGCCGCTGAACAACGTGGTCCGGACCACCGTGCAGGCGATGGCAGCGGTGATGGGCGGCACGCAGTCGCTCCACACCAACTCCTACGACGAGGCGCTCGGGCTGCCCACCGAGGAGTCCGCCACGATCGCACTCCGGACCCAGCAGATCCTGGCGTACGAGTCCGGGATGACCGATACGGTCGATCCACTCGCCGGTTCGTACTTCATCGAGTCGCTCACCGATGAGCTCGAAGCGAAGGCGACCGAGTTGTTCGATCGGATCGAGGATGTCGGGGGAGCAGTGAGGGCGATCGAAGAAGGGGTCATGCAGCGTGCCATCGAAGACGCGGCATACACCGAGGCGCGCCGACAGGAGTCGGGCGATTCGGTGGTCGTCGGCGTCAATCGGTTCGCTCCGAGGGGGATGCGCCGATTCCGGTGATGTCCGTCGATCCCGAGCTGGAACGGAGCCAGGTCGAGAGACTCGACCGGTGGCGAAACAGTCGCGATGCGGGAGCACTCGACGCCGCTCTCATCCATGTCAGGGAGATCGCAGCATCAGACACCAACCTGCTTCCCGCCATGCGCTCGGCACTCGAACTGGGAGCGACGGTCGGCGAGGTCTCCGATGTCCTGCGCGGTGTGTTCGGAGTCCATCGGCCGGCCTGACCGGCGGTAGCCTGACCGACGAGCCACTGTCAAGGACGGTATGAAGCACTTTCTGATCATCGGCGGCGGTCCCGCCGGAACCGCTGCTGCAACCACGGCTGCCGCCCGCGGCATGCGGGTGACTCTCGTCGAACAATCGATCGTCGGCGGTGCGGCCCATCTGTGGGATTGCATCCCCTCCAAGACGATGACCGCAACCGCCGTTCGTCTCGCCTCGATCCGGAACGCGGCGCGGCTCGGTCTCATCGCCGAACCCGGAAGAGTCGATTCAGCCCAGTTGGCTCAACGGATCTCGACGATCTCCCAGGACATCACCGCCTCCTGGAACGAGCTGCTGACCTCGCAGGGCATCGACATCATCCGGGGAACCGGGCGGTTCACAGGACCCAAGACCGCCGAGGTGGAGACGCCCGACGGACAAACCCGGACAATCGACTTCGATGCGGCACTGGTGTCCACCGGCTCCGCCCCGCGGGTCCCCTCCTGGGCCGAGATAGACGGTGAACGGATCCTCACGACCCGGGAGGCATATGACCTTCCCGATGTCCCTGAGCACATGATCGTCATCGGCTCCGGCGTCACCGGCGTCGAGTTCGTCCACATCTTCGCCAGTCTCGGATCGGCGGTCACGCTGGTCGTGAGTCGCCAGCAGGTGCTGCCCCACCGCGACCCCGAGGTGGCCGCCGTCCTCGAGGAGGACTTCCTCGAGCGAGGCGTCAAGCTGGTGATCGGGGCACGGGCTGAGGCGATCAACCGGACCGACGCGGGCGTCGAGGTCGTGTGCGACGATGGTCGCGTGGTGCGAGGCTCCCATGCTCTGCTCGCCATCGGCTCGGTCCCGAACACGACCAAGATCGGTTTGGAGGACGCCGGGATCGAACACGATCACGGCTATGTCACGGTCGATCCGTTCCAGGTCACCTCGCAGCCCCACATCTATGCAGCCGGCGACTGCACCGGTCAGATGTTGCTGTCGTCGGTCGCCTCGATGCAGGGAAAGAAGATCGCCCAACACCTCGTCGGGTTGCCGGTGACACCGATCGACTACTCGAAGGTGACCCAAGCGATCTTCACCGAGCCCGAGATCGCATCGGTGGGGCTCGAAGAGGTCCAGGCTGCCCAGCAGGGCCGCAAGGTCCGGACCACGAAGGTCCCGTTCGCTGCGAATGCGCGGGGCGTGCTCCAGGGGTTTCCCCGTGGATTCGTCAAGGTCGTCACCGACCCTGCGACGGGGGTGGTGCTCGGAGGAACCGTCGTGGGACACCGGGCGTCCGAGTTGATCGGGATCCTGGCGTTGGCGGTTCAGGTCAATGTCCGGGCGGATCAACTCATCGAAACCCTGATGGTTCACCCGTCGCTGAGCGAGTCGATCACAGACGCTGCCGAATGACGCCTCGATGAAGACGTCGACGCTTCTGATCCTCTCCGCGGCCTGCGCCGCCGTCATCCTTGTGGCCGGCGCCCTCTGGTTCTTCCTCGGTGTGACATGACCCCCGGGTAACACTGCAACCCAGGGTTGCAGTGAAGACATACCGTGCTGGGGGCCCGCAGTTCGAACCGCACGTCGATGTCGCCGCCATTCTGCGGGCCCTAGAGACGATATACCGTGCCTGCAACCCTGGGTTGCAGGCACGTTCTTCGGGGGTTACTTGATGATGGCGATGACTTCGCCGGGGGTCACCGTGTCGCCTGGCTCGATGCGGAGGTCGGTGATCGAGCCCGTCATCGGGGCGAGGACCTCGTTCTCCATCTTCATCGCCTCGAGGACACAGATCTGGTCTCCCGCTTCGATGCGGTCGCCGGCCTTGACGCCGACCTTGACGATCGTCCCCTGCATGGGGGCGGTGACGATGCCGTCGCTCGCTCCAGCCGATGACTTCTCCAAACGAGGGCGCTTGCGTCTGGTCCCCCCGGCGGCTCGGGCTGCCCCGACCGGTGGAGCCCAGTAGGCAACGTTGAAGCGCCGTCCTCCGACCTCGACGGTCATCGACCGGCGCTCGAGGTCCTCATCGGTGGGCAAGGTCTCCGATGGAACCGGGTCGTGGCCGACCAACTCGACCTCGTCCTCGATCCATTTCGTGTGGTGGCGGCTCGCGATGAAGTCAGGGTGGTTCAACACCTGGATGTGAGCAGGAATCGTGGTGGCGATGCCGTGGACGTTGTACTCCTCCAACGCCCGACGCCCGCGCGCGATCGCCTGGTCTCGGTCGGCTGCCCACACGATGAGCTTTGCGATGAGGTTGTCGTAGTACTGGCTGACGTTGGTGGTCGCTGCCACCCAGCCGTCCACCCGGACACCGATGCCGCTCGGCTCGCGGTACTCAGTGATGGTGCCCGGGCTGGGCGTGAAGTTCTTGAACGGGTCCTCGGCATTGATTCGGAACTCGATGGAATGACCGGTCGGAGTCACCTCAGTCACCGACAGCGGCTCGCCGGACGCGACCCGAATCTGTTCGCGGACCAGGTCGACGCCGGTCACCATCTCGGTCACCGTGTGCTCGACCTGCAGGCGGGTGTTCATCTCGAGAAAGTAGAACTCCCCATCGGGGGCGAGGAGGAATTCAACGGTCCCGGCGTTGAGGTATCCGCAGGCGCGTGCCACCGACAGGGCCGCTTCGCCGAGGTCGGCGCGCTGCTGATCGTTCATGGCCGGGGATGGCGTCTCTTCGATCAGCTTCTGGTGCCGTCGCTGTACCGAGCAGTCACGTTCCCCCAGGAACAGGGCGTTGCCGTGGGTGTCGAGAATGATCTGGGCTTCGACGTGGCGGGGAGTCTCGATGTACTTCTCGACGTATACCTCGGCGTTGCCGAAATAGGCATCTGCCTCCCGGCGGGCCCCATCGAACGCCTCTTCGACCTCTGTGTCCTTCCACACCACCCTGAGGCCCTTGCCTCCACCGCCGTGGGCGGCCTTGATGGCAACCGGATACCCGTATTCTGCGGCGACCTTCTTGACCTCGTCGACCGACGTGAGCGCCTCCATCGTCCCCGGGACGGTGGGTGCACCAGCCTTGTGAGCTGCCTTGCGGCTCGAGATCTTGTCGCCCATCACGGTGATCGCCTGCGGCGGAGGGCCGACCCAGACGAGCCCTGCGTCGATGACGCGCTGAGCGAAGGTGGCGTTTTCGGAGAGGAATCCGTATCCGGGATGGATGGCTTCCGCCTCCGATTCGGCGGCCACCTGGAGAATCCGGTCCATGTTGAGATACGACTCGCCGGCCGGCGCCGGCCCGATGTTCCAGGCCTCGTCGGCGAGCTTGACGTGGAGCGCATCGCGGTCGAGCTCCGAGTAGACGGCGATCGTCCTGATCCCCATTTCGTTCGCCGTCCGGATCACCCGAACTGCGATCTCGCCCCGATTGGCGATCAGCAGGCTCTCGATCACGATCGCCCGCCGACGCCGGGTGAGCGATGGGTGTGTTGTCGGCTGGTCATCGGTTATCGCCGCTCGTCGGGGGGTTCCATGTCGGGGCTGACGATGGTAAGTCGGGACGCCGGAGAATTTCAGGCGAACGACTGATTGGTCCGATTGCGCTCACAGTGGGATGTTTCCGTGTTTGCGGGGGGCGAGCGTCTCGCGCTTGGAGCGAAGCATCCCGAGGGCGCGGATCAGCTTGGGGCGGGTGAGGCGAGGTTCGATGACCTCGTCGACGAGACCGAGCTCGGCAGCCCGGTAGGGGTTGTTGAACTGGTTCTCGTAGTCGCTGATCAATTCCGACCGTCTCGCCTCGGGGTCGCTCGATTCCTTGAGCTCCCGTCGGAACACGACATTGACCGCGCCCTGGGCGCCCATCACTGCGATCTCGGCCGACGGCCATGCATAGACGAGATCGGCTCGGATCCCGCGTGCATTCATGACGAGGTAGGCGCCACCGTACGCCTTGCGAGTGATGACGGTGATGCGGGGCACGGTGGCCTCACAGAATGCGTAGAGCAGCTTGGCCCCGTGCCGGATGATGCCGTTGTGCTCCTGTTCCACACCCGGGAGGAATCCCGGGACGTCGACGAACGTGAGGAGCGGGATGTTGAACGCGTCGCACATTCTGACGAATCGGGCGGCCTTCTCCGACGCCTCGATGTCGAGGGTTCCTGCCATGTTTGCCGGTTGGTTGGCGACGACGCCGACTGCATGACCGTCCATCCGGGCATACCCCACGACGATGTTCTTGGCGAAGTGCTCGTGGACCTCGAAGAACTCTCCATCGTCGACGATCGTTTCGATCACATTGGTCATGTCGTACGGCTGGTTGGCCGAGTCTGGGATGATGGTGTCGAGGCTGTCGTCGGTTCGGTCGGGGCTGTCGGTCGGAGCGAAGTAGGGAGCATGTTCCATGTTGTTCTGCGGGAGGAAGGACAGCAGGTAGCGCACCGCCTCCATCGCGTCCTCGCCGCTCGGCGTGACGAAGTGTGTGACACCAGACTTCGAGGCGTGGGTGAAGGCCCCGCCCAGCTCCTCGAAGGTGACCTCCTCTCCGGTCACGGTCTTGATGACGTCTGGGCCGGTGATGAACATGTGCGACGTGCCGTCGACCTGGAACACGAAGTCTGTGATCGCCGGCGAATACACGGCCCCGCCGGCACATGGGCCCATGATCACCGAGATCTGCGGTATGACGCCCGAGGCGCGAACATTTCGCTCGAAGATGCGGCCGTAGCCGTCGAGTGCCATGACCCCTTCCTGGATTCGGGCTCCTCCCGAATCCTTGAGCCCGATCACCGGTGCCCCGACCTCCATCGCCTTGTCGAGAAGTTTGCAGATCTTGTCGGCGACGGCCTGGCCGAGCGATCCACCGAACACGGTGAAGTCCTCGGCGAACACGAACACGGTGCGCCCGTCGACGGTGCCCCATCCGGTCACGACGGCGTCGCCTGCCGGTCGCTGATCCTCGATCCCGAATCCGCGAGCCTGATGGCGAACCATCATGTCGATCTCTTGAAACGAGTCCTTGTCGAGGAGGAGGTCGATCCGCTCCCGGGCGGTGAGCTTGCCGGCCTCGTGCTGGCGGGCGATGGCGCGTTCGCTTCCGGAGTGGAGGGCTTCGTCCCTCAATTGCCTGAGTTGCTCGATCCTTGCTTCGGTACCCACGCTGCTCCTGTCTAGGGTCGCGCCTGACGGCGGTCATGTTTCAGACGCACTGAGAGGCCCAATGGCTACATCGTATTCAGTGACACACCACGGACCGGTCCCATCCACCCAGGATCTTGCGCGTGATGCCTTCAACGGCCGGCCGATTCTGGTGACGGCGACCGAGCAGACGGCCGGGCGAGGTCGAGGTGGCTCGACCTGGCTGAGCGCGCCCCGGTCGATCGCGGTGTCGCTGGCTTTCAAGCCCGGTTGGGCTCCCGCCGACCTGACGATTATCCCGCTTCTCGCCGGTCTTGCCGCGGCCGACGCAATGGACGGAAGGGTTCACCTCAAGTGGCCGAACGACGTGCTCCGGGGCGATGCCAAGGTCGCAGGTCTGCTGGCCGAACTGGTCGACGAGATCGTCGTGATGGGGATGGGCATCAACCTGTGGTGGCCGGCTCCGCCCGACGGAGCCGTTGGTTTGTTCGACGAGGACCCCGGCGAAGACGAGGGTCGGAGCCTGGTCGAGGCCTGGGCGGACGGACTGATGTCGTCGGTCGAGGAGGGTCCGGGATCGTGGCCCATCGATCGATACCGTGAGCGTTGCGTCACGCTCGGCCAGAGGATCACCTGGGAACCGGATGGCTCGGGGTTGGCGGTCGACATCGGGCCGCGAGGTGGTTTGATCGTCGACATCGATGGCGGTCGGACAACGCTCACGACCGCCGGCGTCCACCACGTCAGAACGGTGTCAAACGACAGCTGACCTCGGTTGGACACGCGACTGGCTCAGCCGAGGTCGATCTCTTCGGCTTTCGGAAGGCGCGCCATGAAGAAGTCGGACAGCCGGACGACGGCGTCTTCGAACGATGCGGCGTCGAAGTTCGCGCCGACCTCGTTCAGAAAGCCGTGGCCGACCCCCTCGTACAGCAGCCACTGTCCACCAGTGTTCCTGGCCTGAGCCTCATCGACTGATTCCGGATCGATCAGTTCGTCTTCGTTCCCATAGAGGCCGAGCACTGGTGTCGCCAGGTGGTTCAGCATCTCGGCGACGGGGAAGTCTCGCTCTTCGTCGCCGGTCAGTGGCGTGTAGGCGACCGCACTCGCCGCCACCCAGTTGCGGTGGGCTCCGGTCATCAGGGCGAACCGCCCTCCCACGTCGAGACCGAGAATGCCGACTCGGTCCGCGTGTGCCCACTCGATGTCGTCGCTCGACAGGAACTCGTGTGCTTCGTCCAGCACCCGGAGCCCCTCCTTGTCAGTGAGCTGGTTGTAGGCCAGCAGCCCGGCTTCGGGGTCGCGCCCGGGGGACTCGGGATAGAGCTCGACGGCGAGCACGGCGAGGCCCTTGCGGGCGAGCCGGCGGGCGAGGTACTTCTCGTGCGAACCGAGGCCGTCGAGGTCGGGGGCGAGCACCACGACCGGCCAGCGCCCGGCATGATCGGGGCGGGCCAGATACCCGCGTCGATAGCCGCTTCCGACCGGGACAGTCACGTGTCCGTTGATGACCGAGTATGTGCCCTCGTAGGGGAGCGTCGCCATTGTGTCAGAATCCTGGAATCGAGCGGACCGAACGATAGCCGGGACCGATCGTGCGCCCCCAACGGCATATCAAATGCTGTTCGGGAACCCTGGTACCATGGCGGACGTCTCATCCGGAGACCCCCTTTTCAAGATCCGAGGTGGATCGAGTGACCCCTTCCCCTGAAACGACCGAAGAAGCACCGCGTCCCGGCCGCCCGCGCCGGAAGTGGGCGAGGCGTGCGCTGGTTGTCGCGCTCCTGCTGCTCAACGCCGCAGCGCTGTTCATCTATCTCCAGCTTCGCAACACCGAGAACCAGTTCGACGCCAACGTTCAGGTTGCCGAGGGCGTCGTCCCCGTGCTGACGCCGACGGTGCCCGATCGGAGCAATCCGGTGAACTTTCTGCTCATCGGCTCCGATTCTCGTGAAGGCCTCGACAGCCTCGAGAACTTCGGTCCCGCCGGCGGCGAGCGAGCCGACGTCATCATCATCTTGAGCATCAAGCCCGACGACGGCACCGCTCAGATGCTGAGCCTTCCCCGGGACCTGTACGTCGACATCCCCGGACACGGCAAGGGCAAGATCAACTCGGCGTTCGCCTATGGCGGGGCGCCGCTGATGGTGGAGACGGTCCAGAACTTCGCTGCGGTCCCGATCAACCACTATGTCGAGGTCGACTTCGTCGGATTCCAGGCGATCGTCAACGAACTGGGCGGGGTCACGATCGACTTCCCGTATCCGGCTCGTGATGCGAAGTCGGGACTCGATGTATCCGCAGGGTCTCAGACGCTCGGCGGATCCCAAGCGCTCGCATATGCCCGTTCACGTTCGTACCAGGAGCTTCAGGACGGCTCGTGGGTCTCCGTCGACGCCAGCGACTTCGGTCGAACCCGGCGTCAGCAGCAACTGATCTTCGCCATCATCCGGGGGCTGGCGCGGCCGTCGTCGCTTCTCGAGATGGGCAATCTGGTCGGAACGTTCGCCGAGTACCTGACCGTCGATCAGAGTCTGGCGGACGGGTCGCTCGTCCAACTCGCATTCAAGATGCGGTCGGTGCGGCCCGGACAGATCGAGGCCACGACGCTTCCCGGAGACGTCGGGACCGTCGGTGAGGCGTCGGTCGTCATTGCCTCCCAGCCGGCGGCTGATCAGCTGCTCGCTCGTCTGCGAGCCGGGGAGTCGATGGTGAGTTACGACCCATCCGAGCTCTCCGTTCGCGTGCTCAACGGGAACGGCGTGTCTGGCAGCGCAGGGGCCATGGCCGACAGACTCGAGACGATGGGGTACGCGGTGCTCGGAGTCGGGGATGCCGAGCGCAAGACGTTTGCCGACACCACCGTGCTCGTTCGTCCCGATACGCAGGCGTTCGGCGAGATGATCGTCGATCAATTGGGATTCGGCGTCGTTCAGGTGGGCTCGATCGATCCTTCGATCGGCGCGTTGGTCATCACCGGGACCGACGCCAGCGTGTCCGCTTCGCCCTGATTCACGCCGATCCTCGGGCGCTGCCGGTTCGCGTGTGTTTCGCAATCCCTTTAGGTCGCTGGCCCCTGGAGCCGATGGAACAAGCGAAGTACCGTCACACCCGGACAGGGCTGTGGGAAGCATCATCAGGGAGGAATTCGCGTGCGAGTCACCGTCATCGGAGCCGGGTATGTGGGCCTGGTCCAGTCGGCCGGGCTGACCCATCTGGGCCACTCGGTCCGCCTGGGAGAAGCCAGTCTCGACCGAATCGACGATCTCGAGCGGGGCCACCTCCCAATCTATGAGCCCGGGCTCCTCGAAATCTTCGAGCGGGCCCGCGCCCACCAACTCCTCAGTTTCCACTCCGACAATCACGAGGCCGTCGAGGGCGCCGAAGTCGTCTTCCTGGCCCTCCCGACGCCGCCAGACGGTGACGGGAGAGCCGACCTGTCGATCATCGAGTCGGTCGTTCGGGATCTGGCTCCGTCGCTGACCCCGTCGATGATCCTCGTGGTCAAGTCGACCGTTCCGGTGGGAACCAACGCACGGCTGCGTCGGATTCTCGACGAGGCGGGATGTACGGCATCGGTCGTATCGAACCCGGAGTTCCTGTCGGAGGGATCTGCGGTCGATGACTTCATCAAGGCCGAGCGGATCATCATCGGTGCCGAGCACGACCGCTGATGCCGAGGTGCTCAGGCGCTTGTACGAGGGCTTGGCAGCGACGCTCGTGTTCACTGACCCCGTTTCCGCCGAACTGACGAAGTACGCCGCAAACGCCTATCTCGCCACTCGGCTGACGTTCTTCAACTCGATCTCCAATCTGTCCGAGGAAGTCGGCGCGGATGTGGTCGATGTGTTGCGCGGGGTTGGCCTCGACCGAAGGATCGGCGATCACTTCATGCGACCCGGTCCCGGATACGGCGGGTCCTGTTTCCCGAAAGACACTTCGGCGATGCTCACAATGGCCGAGGATGCGGGATACGACTTCCCGATGCTTCGGGCAGTCATCGAGACCGATCGACTCCAGCGAACGCAGGATCGCCGACCGGATCGAGACGATCTTCGAAGGTTCGCTCGATGGCGTCTCCGTCGGGGTCTGGGGACTGTCCTTCAAGGCGGGCACCGATGACACCCGCGAGTCACCGGCCCTCGTCATCGCCGGCGAGCTCGCCCAGCGGGGTGCGTCGGTCCGCGTATGGGACCCGGAGGCCACGACCGACGAGTTCCCGATGGCAACCGGGCCCCTCGACGTGGTCGACGACGCAGACGTCTTGCTCGTGGCCACCGAGTGGCCCGAGTTTCTCCGGGTCGATCTATCAGAGGCGGCCAAGAGGATGCGCGGCGACACGGTCTTCGACGCTCGCAACCACCTCGATCCCTCCGTCGTCCGATCGGCCGGACTCGACTACCACTGCCTCGGTCGGCCACACGTCTAGGAGTCGCTCACCCGAGCGAGGTCGCAGGCGACGCCCGCGAGGTGCTCTACCGGAACAGGTCTTCGTCCGGCGGACGAATCAGCGGGGCGATGCCCGTCGAGGAGGGGATCCAGTCGACGCCTCGCACGATGGCGGCCGGGATCCGGGTTGCCTTGCCCATGACCAGGTCGGCGGCCGCAGCGATCTCATCCACGGTGGCGACCTCGGTGACCTCGAGAACTTTTCCGAAGTCGTCGGTCTGACCGCGGAGATCAGAGATCGGGGCAATGCCGGCGACGCCGATCGCGACATCGACGAGGCCCCTGCGCCAGGCGCGACCAAAGGTATCCGTGATGATCACGGCCACCTCGACGCCGAACTGCTCCTTGAGACGCAACCGGATTCGGTTGGCGGACCGATCGGGATCGACGGGAAGCAGGATCGCTCTCGCCGGCCCGGCGTTCGAGCGATCGACTCCGGCATTGGCGCAGATGAAGCCGTGCTTTCGTCTCGGCGATGACGAGATCACCGCGGCGCCGCACGATGGAGACCGCTTCCTCGTCAACGAGGTATCGGTGGGAGTCGGGCCCGTCGTCGGCGAGTTCGACGATCCTGCCTTCGGCCTTCGAGACGATCTTGTGCGTGACGACGACAACGTCTTCGTCTTCGAGTCCGTACGTGTCGGCGCGGATGGCATCACCGAGGGCGGCGGCGACATCGTCGCCCGGCTCGATCTCGCCCACCCCCCGAATCGCATGGATGGTCAGGTCAGCCATTCGAGAATCTCCTGTGCGAGACGGTGGGCTTGTTCCCAGCTGGGGATTCTGGTGTCGGTACCGAGAGTGCGAACGCGAGGATGCGCAATGACGTCTCCGGTGTCGACGACGAGGTCGGTGAGCACGTCTCCGTAGGCGTCGATGACTCCGCTGGGTGTCCGCGGTCAATCCCAGCGATTCGAGCACGTCGGCGGCCGGCCCCTTGAGCGCCCGTCCTCCGATCAGCGGGCTGACCGCCATCACCTTCTTGTCGGAGAGCGCTTCGCGTATCCCGGGAATCGCCAGGATCGGCTGGATGGAGAGAACCGGATTGGACGGGGCGATCACGACCGCATCGGACGCGTGGATCGCTTCGAGGACGCCGGGACCGGGACGTGCTTCGCCGGCACCGTCGAACTCGACGGTGGAGATGCGATCCTGATGTTGTCTCCGCACGAAATACGTCTGGAAGTCGAGCCAGGCGCCGGTCGACTCGATCTGAACCTTGGTGCGGACCCGGTCGTCGGTCGCTGGAATGATTCGGAGCGGGATGTCGAAGGCGGCGGCCTGGATCCGGGTGATCTCGCTCAGGGGCGTCCCTGCCGCGAGACGTTCGGTTCTGAAGAGATTGAGGGCGAGGTCCATGTCCCCGAGTCGGAAGCTGGTGTCGACTCCGAACCGTTCCAGCTCTTCCATCACCCGCCAGGTGTCGTCCGCTCGACCCCATCCATGGGCGCCTTCGACGCCGGCCAGGCTGTAGATGATCGTGTCGATGTCGGGGCTGACGTAGAGTCCGTACATCAGATCGTCGTCAGCGACGTTGACTACGACCGTTGTGTCGGCGTCAGCCGCAGCCGCGAATCCTCGGGCCATGCGGGCGCCGCCGACACCGCCTGCGAGCATCACGATCTTCATGTCTCAGATTGCCTCACTGGACCCCGTCCCGTAACAATGGACCCTTCGATGACCACCCTCCCCACCCCAGAGGATCGCGCCCTGCCGACGACCCGCGTGGTCGTTGCCGTCCTCGACGTCGAGGGAGGGTCGTTCGAGCGGAGCGTGTCGTCGGTCAGGGCATCAGTCTATGAGATCGACCGGATCGTGGTGATCGGCCCGGATACGTTCGAAGGACTGGATCGTTTCGACAGCGTCGCGGACCTGGTGGATGCCCTCGAGTCATCCGTCGATGTGGTGTGGCTGCTGCACTCCGATGCCAGACCGCGTCCCGATGCGTTGTCGTCCCTCGTCGTCGAGATGGACAGGAATCAGGCGTCGCTCGTCGGATCGAAGATCATCGCAGCTGACGGCACCAGGCTCGAGTCGGTCGGCTCGGCGACCGACGTATTCGGCGAGCCGTACTCCGGACTCGATCCTGACGAAGTCGATCTCGAGCAATATGACGTCGTTCGGGACGTCGCCTTCGTGTCCGGTGTGTCCACCCTTGTCCGCCGCGACCTGTTGCGAGGTCTCGGTGGCATCGACCGGTCGATGCCACCGATCGCGGCGGGTCAGGACCTGTCGCAACGAGCCAGGCTCGGAGGCGGACGGGTGATGATCGTCCCGTCGTCCGAGGTGCTCCACGATGCGGACTGTGCCGAGCTGGTCCCCTCATGGCGCGAGCGCGCCGGCCGGTTCCGATCGATGATGAAGGTCTACGGAATCGTGACACTCATCTGGATGATCCCGATCGCGTCGTTCATCGGCCTGTTCGACGGGTTTGTCAGACTGTTTCTCCGGCAGCCCCGAATCCTGGGCGAGCACGTGATGGTCTTTCTCTGGAACATCTGGAGGCTTCCGTCCACGTTCTCCGCTCGTCGCAGAGTCCGCTCGATCCGTCAGGCAGGCGACGAGGAATTGTTCCGCTATCAGCTGCCCGGCTCGGTGCTGATCCGGAATCTGGCGTCTGAACTGGGCGAGCGGTTCGGTTGGGTGATCGACTCGGAGCCAGGGGTGGTGACCGAGGAGGAGTTGGTCTCCGAAACATCGCGATCGGTCCCGGTCGTCGTTGCCGCGGCGCTGGTCGCTGTGTTCCTGGCCGCGCGAGGCATCGTCTTCTCGGACCTTCCTGCGACCCGTTTCTCGCTCCCTCTCGCCGGCGACTGGCTCGCCGTTCTGCAGGGCTACGCAGGGAGCTGGAATCCGGCCGGGCTCGGAAGCCTGGATCCGGTCCATCCGTCGGTGGCGTTTGTGGCAGCGGTTCAGGGGTTTGCAGGCGGCTGGACCGGGGTCACGACGATCATCTCGGGGGCTGCGCTCGTCTCGGGCGTCATCGGAGTCGGGCGTCTCTCCGGTCGCCTGGGCTTGACCGGAGTCTCGCGATATGTCGCGGGCATCGCCGCCGTGATCGGCCCGTTTGCAGTCGCGATCGGTGAAGCCGGGGACTGGGCCGGACTCGTCGCGATCGGGGTGTTCCCGTGGTTCATCGATCGATCGATTGCCGTCTGGCCGGCGACATGGCGAGGTCGGGTGGGTCGTGTCGCCACCCTGTTTGCGGTTGCGGCGGTGTTGGGTTCGTTTGCCCCTGTCGCGCTGGTCGCCGGCGCCGTGACCGTGATCGTCGTCGCTGCCTTCACGCCGGGGGTGGGATCCTCGTCGCTGCTGACCATGATTCTCGCCCTGGATCTGGGCGCCCTGGCGGTCTCCCCGTACATCGCGGGAGTCTCGCCCGATGCGTTCTTCTCGGGTGGGGCTGATGTCGACCTCGTGATCGGCCCGGTCGTTGGGGGAGCGATGGTCATCGCAGCTGTCACGGCCATGGTTGCAGGGTCGGCGCAGGCGTTCCGCTTGGCAGGGATCGGGATCAGCGTCGTCATCCTCGGAACCGGCGTTGCGCTGTTCGATGTCGGTGGGGACGCCACCATCGCTGCGGCGGTGGCAGCGTCGCTCGGGACGGGGTTGATCGTTGCGGCGGCGCTGGCGATCGACCTGGAGCGCTCGACGATCGCCACGTCGATCCAGGCGATCGGCCTCGCGGCTGCAGTGCTCGTGCTGGGAAGCTCGCTCCTCGTGATCGGGAACGGCAGACAGGGTCTTCCATCGGATGCGTGGTCGGATCGTCTCGACTTCGTCACCGGCCTCTCAGGAGATCCTGACTCCGTTCGGACCCTCGTGGTCGGTCTCCCCGCCTCGATGCCTGGTGATGCTCGCCTCGGCGACGGCTATGCGTATCGGGTCGTCACCGGCGAGGTGCCGACTCTCGACCAGGCACGGCTCTCTCCGATGCGGATCGGTGATCGGGCGCTTCAGGAGGCGCTGGAACACATCGTGCTCGGCGACGAGCTCCGACCAGGCGAGATGCTCGCTCCGTTCGCCATCGAGTGGGTCGTCGTGATGGACCGTTCCCGGTTTGCCGACGCATTCGGAGCGCAACTCGATCTCACCGAAGTGCCGCTCGCCGAAGGCGTACGGGTGTTTCGCAACGACTCGTACGAGCCCAGGGTGACCACCGACGGTGCCCCGTGGGAGGCCACCTATGCGGGGGCGTCCGGATCCGCCGATGCCGATCTGACCGTCAGGATCGCCGACAATGCTTCAGTGCGATTCGGGCCCGACTGGGAGCAGGACGACTGGGCCAACATGGTCTCGGGGGCAGTGGGAGAGATCACCTATGAGCCGGTTCCGCTGCGGCGATCGTTGGCGATCGGCGTGGCTGCGCTCTTCGCAATGTCGATCATCGGCGCCGTGGTCGGCAGAGACCCGAAACGGGCTGCGACGTGAAGCGCGCCGTCCTCGCCGTCGCACTCGCGGCATTGTCCGTCGCGGTGTGGACCCAGGTGCCCGCACGCTCCATCCAGGATGTCGGTGTGGTCCCCGACCCGGTCCTTCCAAGCACAGCCGGTTGTCCGGTCGTGACCGGACGGAACGCCGAGAGCACCCTGGCGTTCGCTTCCGCCACCGTCGACCGTGTCGACGTGATCGCCGCCAACTCCGGATCGGTGACCGCGTTTGCCGACCTCGAGATCGGCAACTCCGGCGGAGCCACCATCGGCGTTCTCGATTTTGTCGGCGCGTCCGATGCCGCAGTGGTGGCCGACCTCCCCAACGAGGGTGCGGCAATGGCCGTCGTCACAAGGTCGCCTGCGATCATCACCGCCGGGCAGTGCTCGCCGCCGTCCTCGCGTGAGGTGGTCGTCGCCGGCGTATCGACTGCCAGCGGCGAGAGCCTCGATCTCGTTCTCGCCAATCCCTATGCCAACGACGCGGTGGTCGCCGTGCGGACCAGCAGTGAGGCCGGGCGGGATTCGGCGTCTGAGCTCGAATCGGTGATCGTCCCGGCCCGCTCGGTCGTGTCGGTAGAGCTCTCGACCTTGTTGCCGCTGAGACAGCGCCTTGCGGTGCGGGTGATCGCTCAACGCGGGACGGTGCACGTCGCCGGCGTCCAGCGCACCACATTCGAGCGGATGTACATCGAAGGCGTATCACCGGCGAGAGAGTGGTATTTGCCGATTCCCGACACCGGGTCGTCGCCGATCATCGTGATCGCCGCGACCGGCCCCACCGGAGCGAACTACCGGATCGACACATTTGGCCCAGCAGGCGAGGTCACAGGCGTGGTCACCGGCGAGATTGCAGTGGATGAACACGCAGTGGTCGATGCATCGACGCTTGGTGACGACGTCCGAGCGGTGCGCGTCTCCACCGACAGCGAAGTGGTGGCATCTGTCGTGATCGAGTCGGAGACGATCCGCGCCGGTACCCCCGGTGTTCCCGAGGTGGCGGGGGCCTGGCTCGTGCCAGGGGCGTTCGGCGACGGGGCAGTGTTGAGAATTGCCAACCCGTCGGCGTTCACAGCCGACGTCACGATCCAGTCGTTGGTCGAGGGTGGTTCGGCTCAGACGATCAGCGTCGAGCCTGGAACCACGGCCGAGGTTCTCAGTGTCCGGACCTGGCGCGGGCTATTCGGTTCGATCTCAGACCGAGATCTTCGTTGCCTGGTCGGTCAGCGGAGATGCCGGCTTTGCGCTCGCCGTGGGTACCCCCGCCGAGTCCGCAGGGGGGGATTGAGGCGTGTTCGACGATCCGATCGTGGTCAGGGTCGTGGTCGTGGTGGCGTTCCTGGCGGTGTCGTCGGCCGTTGCGTTCGTCGCACGCCGGGGGATTGCGTTCGTTCGTCATCCGGTACACGCGTCCGATCTCGAGCCGGGTGTCAGGCTCTTCACATCGATCACCTGTGACTCGTGTGACCGCGCACGGGCATCTCTCGAAGCTCTCGACGTCGTCTTCGAGGACGTCGCCTACGAACGCGATCCTGGAGAGTTCGAGCGTCTCGGGGTCACGGGAGTGCCGACGATTCTGATCGTTTCCCAGAGTGGGGAGAGGTTGGGTGGTCAGGGGTCATCCGCCGCGTGCCCGGCTCAGGCGATGGGTGTCGGAAGCTGTCGGCGGTCCTTGATCGGTCGGTTGCTCCCTCCTACCGTGCCGCAGATGTTCACTTGTGTACGTTGCTCGACGCCCGCCGCGGCTCACATGACTTTCGATTACGCCGAGAAGGCGGTCTGGCTGGAGGAGCTCGAGCCAGACGCCGAACGTGGCCGCGGGTACGCACTGTGCACCAGTCACGCCGACCGGATGACACCGCCGTTGGGTTGGACCCTCACGGACCGTCGCAATGTCACACGGCTCTTCACGCCGACGGGATCCTCCGAGGTCGCTTGAGCGTCCCTCTCGACCGTGACCTGATCGACGCGGTCCGAGACCTCGACGAGCCCGGCCTCCGTCGGCTGTTCATCCTGGCGAGGGCCAAACTCGAGTCGTCCGGTGTGATGGTCGGGTCGGCCGAGCCGAGGATCCGGCTCCGCGAACGGTCGGTGCGATGCGGGAAACAGGCGTGCCTGTCCTGTCCCCACGGTCCCTACTGGTACGCATTCTGGAACGAGGACGGCCGACGCAGATCCCGATACATCGGCCGCCTCCTCGACGAGGGCTGATCGCTTCGACAACACCGTTTCCGCTCGTGAACTCTGAGTCTTTCGACGGACGGTCCGATCTCGACGACCGTTCGCTCCATCGAATTCGCGGATGTCGCGTATTCTGAGTAGTGGCTGATACAGTTGTGCGGTCCCACAGAGACTTCCGAGGGAGCTAGGGAACATGGACTGCCCGCAATGCGGCGCAAGTGACGTGATCGAGATCAAGCACCGCTTGCCAGACGACATCGAGCTGTACTTCTTCTCTTGTCACCGCTGCGAAGAGAAGTGGTGGGACAAGTCCGGGGAGGTCCTCGAACTGCGCGACGTCCTCGACATCGCCCGCAAGAACAAGCCCTGATCCATGACGGTTGAATCGCGTCCTCTGGGACGCAGGATCGCCCCTGCGATCATCGTCGGGCTGACGTCTCTCGTCATCCTGTTGGTTCTCAACCCGTGGCTGATCATCGATCCCTCCACACCGGCCGGCGGCGACATGGGCGCCCACGTCTACGGGCCGGCATACCTCCGAGATGTCCTGCTACCGCACGGGCGAATCTCCGGCTGGTCCAACGACTGGTTCGCGGGCTTTCCGCTGTTCTACTTCTACTTCCCGCTCCCGTCGATCGTCATCGTGATCCTCGACGTGGTCCTGCCCTACGGCGTCGCTTTCAAGGTGGCCACGGTGCTCGGTTTGATCGCCACGCCACCCAGCGTCTACTTCCTGTCGAGGAGCCTCCGATTCAGCCGTGTGGTCGCTTCGATCGCCGGAGCCGGAACCGCCGCGTTCGTGTTCATGGAGTCGTTTTCGATCTACGGCGGCAACATCGCGTCGACGCTCGCCGGTGAGTTCTCCTACAGCTGGTCGTTCGCGCTCGGATTCTTCTATCTCGGGTTGCTGATCCGGGTCATCGAAGGGGAGAAGGAGTTGACCTCGCGGGCGGTTGTGGTGTTCGCGATGGCGGCGTTGAGTCACCTCCTGACCATCATCCCGCTGCTCCTGGCCACGGCAGTGCTGTTCGTTCGCAAGAAGGCCTTCCGACCGACGGTGACGATCTGGGTGTGGGCGGGGCTCCTCACCGGCTTCTGGTCGATCCCGCTGTTGGTCCGGCTGCCTCTGTCGACCGACATGGCATGGAATCCGTTGAGCCGTTGGGAGGAGATCCTTCCGATCGAGTTGTGGCTCCTGCTTCCGATTGCGGCGGTTGGCCTGGTGTGGGCGGTTCGCCGCACCGGCTACGTGGCCCCGCTCATCGCCCTGACGCTCATCCCGCTGATCTACTACCCGTTGCCCAACATCCTCCCGGACCAGTTCCCGGAGATCTTCGAGACGAGCCGTTGGAAGCTCTACAACGGGCGGTTGCTTCCCTACTGGTATTTCGGTGTCGTCTTCTTCGCCTCGCTGGGGGTCGGGGCGTTCGTGTCGAGCTGGATCAGGCGACTCCCGCAGCGTTCCTCCATGTGGTGGGTGCGGGCTGTGATCGCCGGGGTCGGTGCGACCGCCGCGGTTCAGGTGGCCGGCAACGCCGAACTCCCTGGTTGGGTCACGATCGCAGTGGCAGTCGTGACCGCCGTCATCGTCGGTGTGACGTTCCTGTGGTCGTCGCCGATCTCCACCGCCTACCTCGTCGCCAGCACGGCCTCGGCGGTTCTGGCCCTGGGAGCACTCGCCGGCGTGACGTTCGTCGACGGGTGGGCACGCTGGAACTTCTCGGGCTACGAGGCGAAGGACACCTTCGAGGAGTATCGCGGCTTCATGCAGGAGGTCGATGGGCTCCCTGCCGGGAGATACCAGTGGGAGTTCAACTCCGAGCTGAACCAGTACGGCACGACGATGTCGCTCATGTTGATCCCGTACTGGGTGGGCCAGGGTCATCAGTCGATGGAGGGTCTGTTCTTCGAGTCATCGCTCACGGTCCCGTTCCACTTCCTGAATCAATCCGAGATGAGTCGGAGCCCCAGCCAGCCGGTCCCCGGGCTCTCCTATCACCCGTTCAACTTCGATCGAGGCATTCCCCATCTCCAGCTGTACGGCGTGGACTATTACGTGACGTTCACCGATGAAGCGCGCGAGAAGGCGCGGGGCGACGACCGGCTGACCGAACTGGCTACGACTGGCCCGTTCGTCTTCTTCGAGGTCGCCGACTCACAACTCGTCGATGTGGCCGCCTATCAACCGTCGGTGCTCGACACCGTATGCTGCCGGCGAACCGTTCGGTGAAGCAGCGCTCGAGTGGTACGAATCGATCGAAACGCTGGACCGATGGATGGTCGAGGAGGGAGAGGATGACTGGCCGGTCATCTCGTCGCCGGACCAGGTCGTCGACGCCAGACCGCTGACTGAAACGGGGTCGGTGTCGAACATCGAGATCGGTGACGACTACCTGAACTTCGACACCACAGCGATCGGAGTCCCGCATCTGGTGAAGATCTCGTACTTCCCGAACTGGACCGCCGACGGGGCCGACGGGCCATTTCGTGCCGCCCCGTCGCTGATGGTCGTGGTCCCCACCCAGGAACACGTCGAGTTGCACTTCGGTCGAACCCCTGTGGAGTTCGCTGGCATGGCGGCAACCGTTGCCGCACTCGGTGCACTGGTGTTCGTCTCGATGCGCCGCAGGCGGCGGGTCGATGAATCACCCGATGAGTCACTCGCTGTCGACGAGGCCACCCACATCGACTGATCCCCGAAATCGGCCGGGTGTCGGTCGTCATGTCAGTCTCGCTTTGCGAAACGATGGGTCCGTCACCTTCCACCACGCGATCCTGAGCGTGTCGCGGGCGAGACTCCACATCATCGAGGGTCGCAGTGAGGCTGTCGCCGCGCCGGGGCTCAAGCGTGACTGGCGTCTCTGACAGCTCGAACCCGGCGGCGTGCGCTCTGGCGAGCAGTTCGAGATCGAACGCATAGCGGTCGACGCGGACGTTGTCGGCGACCGCCTCGAGCACGGTCCGTCTGAACACTTTGAGCCCGGTCTGGGTTTCGCTGACAGGGAGCCGGAAGATGCCTTCTGTCAGAAGGGCGAATACCCGGCTCAGGACGCGTCGGGCGCCCGGATACGAGCCTCGCATCGTGGTCTTCTTGGTGCCGACCAGAACGTCGACGTCGGTCGAGATCAGCTGATCGATGAGACCGGGGATCTGCTGCGGCGGAAGGTCGAGGTCGGCGTCGAGGAACACGACGTAGTCGCCTGTGGCGATCTTCCACCCCTCGATCAGCGCCCGCCCTTTCCCTCGGTTGACCCCCAGTGTGACCACCTGGATCGGGTGTCGGATGGCGGCACGAGCGATGGCGGCTGCGGTACCGTCACCGGAGCCGTCGTCGACGAGGATCACCTCGGGCTCGAGATCTGCGAGCGCGTCGAACACGAGATCGACGTTCTTCTCGATCACAGACTCCAACCGATAGACGGGGAGCACGACGGATACCGACGGCTCTGACAGAGTTCACCTCCGGATGTGGCGGCACAGCTTCACATAGAATGCCGGTCAGTTCCAACCCAGGGCCCGCATGGCATCGATCGAATCCGTCTTCAAGGCCTACGACATCCGGGGACGGACCGACACCGGCGAGCTCGACAACGAACTGGTGCGATCGGTGGGTCGGGCGTTCGCCAGGTGGGCGGGAAGCGAGGAGATCGCCGTCGGATTCGATTGCCGAGCCGTCCTCTCCGGGTCTCGCCGAAGCCTTGATCGACGGGATCACCTCTCAATCCGTCGATGTCGTGCGCCTCGGCGCTGTCGCCACGGATGTCGTGTATTTCGTGAGCGGAGCCAGGGGGATTCCTGGCGTGATGATCACGGCGAGCCACAACCCGGCCGGCTACAACGGCATCAAGCTGTGCCGTGCCGGGGCTGCTCCCGTTGGCACCGACTCGGGCCTGTCCCGCATCAAGGAGATGGTGATCGAGGGTGTCGACCCACTCGGCGACGTCGGCACGGTCACCGACTTCGATCCGATCCCCACCTTCGTCGACCATCTGTTCTCGATCGTCGACTCGTCGGCGATCTCCGCCATTGATGTCGTCGTCGATGGCGGCAACGGGATGGCCGGCGTGGTCCTCGGCGACGTGTTCGATCGGCTCGATGCCAGGCTGACCGGTCTGTATCTCGACCCTGATGGAACGTTTCCCAACCACCCGGCGAACCCCCTCGAGCCGGAGAACCTCGTGGATGTGATCGCAACGGTGGTCGCTGACGGTGCCGATCTCGGGGTGGCGTTCGACGGCGACGCCGACCGTGCCTTCTTCATCGACGACCTCGGTGTCCCGTTGTCTGGCTCCACCACGACCGCCCTCGTTGCGAGATGGTTCCTCGCTCGGGATCCGGGTGCGACCATCGTGCACAATCTGATCACCTCGAGAGCCGTCCCGGAGGTCGTTCTGGAGGCCGGCGGCGTCCCCGTGAAGACGAGGGTCGGCCACTCGTACATCAAGCAGGTGATGGCGGACACGGGTGCCGTGTTCGGCGGCGAGCATTCCGGGCATTACTACTTCGCCGACAACTTTCGGGCCGACTCGGGAATGCTGGCGATGCTGGTGCTCCTCCAGGTCCTCTCGGAGTCGGGCCGGTCGCTGAGCGATCTGCGGGGAGATGTCGAGCGCTATTCGGCGTCCGGAGAGATCAACCTTTCGGTCAGCGACTCCGACCATGCGATCGACGCCGTTCTCGAAGCCTTTGCCGACGCCGACGTGAGCCGACTCGACGGTGTGACCCTCGAGTGGCCGGACCGGTGGTTCAACCTGCGACCGTCGAACACCGAGCCGTTTCTGCGACTCAATGTCGAAGCCGGCGACGCCGAAACGGTGTCGGCCTTGGTACGTTCTGTATCTGCAATCGTGGAGGACTCGTGACGCTCATCGCCCCAGAACTGCTCGAGATCCTGCGATGCACCGTGTGCCACGAATCGTTGACCGAGAACGAGGGTGGGTCGACATTGGACTGCGCCAACGGGCATTCCTATCCGGTTGAAGACGGGATCCCCAACATGCTTCCTCCCGACTGAGTCGATCTCCGCCACGAGTGGGCTGTCGGTAGGCTTCTGGTCCGAACTCATCGGCCCGCATCCCGGGCACACCGACGATCACGAAGGACCCACCGTTGCAGTACGACATCGCTACCCCGACGCTCTCAGAGGAGGGCGCCCGTCGCCTCGAATGGGCCGGTCGCCGTATGCCGGTGCTCGCCACACTGCGTGAGCGTTTCTTGAAGGAGAAGCCGCTCGAGGGCCGCACCGTCGCCGCCTGTCTCCATGTCACCGCCGAGACCGCGAACCTGATGCTGGCGCTGCGCGACGCCGGCGCCAACGCCGCGCTCTGTGCATCGAATCCCCTGTCGACCCAGGACGACATCGCGGCTGCCCTGGTCGCCGAGGGGATTCCGGTGTTCGCCGTTCGGGGTGAGGACTCCGACACCTATTACGACCACATCCACAAGGTGCTCGACCTCGAACCCGACATCACGATGGACGACGGCGCCGACCTCGCGACGATCCTCCACACCACCAGGACAGAGTTGAATCCGATCGGCTCGACCGAGGAGACGACCACCGGCGTGATTCGCTTGCGGGCGATGGCTCAGGACGGCACGCTGCGCGTGCCGGTCGTGGCAGTCAACGACAGTCGGACCAAGCACCTGTTCGACAACCGGTACGGGACCGGGCAGTCGGCGATGGATGGGATCATCCGGGCAACGAACGTGCTGATCGCCGGTCTCAACGTCGTCGTCGTCGGGTATGGCGATTGCGGCCAGGGTGTTGCCAACAGGGCGCACGGCCTCGGCGCTCACGTGATCGTCGTCGAAGTCGATCCGGTCAGGGCCATCTCCGCGGTGATGGACGGCCATCGTGTGCTCACGGCCGACGACGCCGCCGAGATCGGACACATCTTCCTCACTGTCACGGGCAACAAGCATGTCCTTCGGCGTCGCCATTTCGAGCGGATGCGCGATGGCGCCATCCTCGCCAATGCCGGGCACTTCGACATCGAGCTCGAGTTGACCGCGTTGCACGAGATGGCGGTGTCGAACAAGCCGATCCGCGCTCATCTTCACGAGTACACCCTGGAGGACGGCCGGCGGTTGCTGGTTGCCGCCGAAGGTCGACTCGTCAACCTCGGGGCAGCCGAAGGGCATCCAGCCGACGTGATGGACCTGTCCTTCTCGAATCAGGCACTGGCGGCCGAATGGCTCGTTCAGAACGCCGGAACGCTCGAGCCGGGCATCTACACGTTGCCTGAGGAACTGGACTCCGAGGTGGCTCGGATCAAGCTGGAAGCACTCGGCTTCGGTCTCGAACAACTCACCGAGGACCAGGTCTCGTATCTGTCCGGGTGGCAGGTCGGCACCACGTAACCAGTTCGGCGGCCTGGCGGTCAACGCCGATTTCTGTCCACCGTCATCGATCCATTCCGTCACACCTGCCCCATACCTTCGATGGCATGCTCTGTCTGGTGTGTCGCTCGGGTTCCCGCGACGTCGTGTGCAGCACGTGCCGCTTGTCGATGACTCCCGGGCCGGATCGCTCGTTGCCGGGCGGGCGGATGGTGCGGAGTGGCTTCGTGCACGGCGGTGCCGCCCGGGTGTTGGTTCACAGATTGAAATACGAGGCGATCTCGTCGGCGGCGTCCGTGCTGGCGTTGCGGATGATCGCTGCCTTGCCGCCCGGTGCTGAGCGCCTGGTGCCGGTGCCGCGCACCCGCTGGCGGGCGATCAGATATGGCGTCGATCCGGCCGTCGAGTTGGCCGTCGAGTTGTCGAGAACCACCGGGCTGCCGGTGACGAGGGCGCTGGCGGCGCCGATGATCGCCCCACACAACGCCGGCCGACGAAGACTCGACCGCCATGCCCCACGATTCCGGCTGGTTCGGGCGGCAGGTTCGGGGGCGGTGCTGATCGACGACGTCGTGACCACCGGTCTGACCCTCGCTGCAGCCGTCTCCACCATTGACGCCGACGTGGCGGGCCTGGTGACTGCCACGGTGAGTATCTGATCTTCATCGCTCGCAAAGGGGAGGACTACGCCGACAGCCGCTGTCGGAGTGCCATGGTGACTAGTGTCACTAGTCACCATGGCATCGATGTGATACCGAGTTTCCTTTTCCGCGAGTTCCAATCCCGGGAACGTGAATTCCTTCAAGTCGGGCACGGACCAGGACGATGACTAGTTCGTTACGGCGTCCACCAACATCACGGAGACACACGGCAATGTCCGGCACGAGAAGCATCATCATCGTCGACGATGCCCCCCTCATTCAGGCGGGCCTCGCAGCGGCATTGAAGAGCGAGGGTTTCACGATCGCCGGGCAAGCGTCGTCGGCGCTCGAAGCCGTCGACATGGCCGAAGAAATCCAGGCTGACATCATGCTTCTCGACGTGTTGATGCCCGGAATGTCCGGCCTCGACGTGGTCGACAAGGTGATCAACGCCTCGCCCAAGACCAAAGTCGTGTTGCTCACCTCGTCGGAGTCCGAAGAGGACCTGCTCAAGGCCATCAAGTCGGGTGCCCGCGGGTACATCATCAAGGACACACCGATGCCCGAGCTCGTCCGAAAGCTCAATGACGTTCTGGAGGGTGGCGCGGTCGTGTCTCCGTTCATGGGAGGGTTGCTGTTCGACACGGTCTCCCACCTGTTGCGCCATCGAGATCTCTCGTCGAGCCGGAAGCCGGCGCTGACCGGGCGCGAGATCGAAGTGCTCGAGTCGATCGCCGCCGGGAAGACCTCCCGAGAGGTAGGAGAGAAGCTCTTCATTTCCGAGAACACGGTCAAGAACCACGTTCGGAACATCCTCGACAAGCTCGGTCTGGGCTCGCGCAACGAGGCTGTGATGTTCGCGGTCCGCGAGGGCCTGATTTCGATCGACTGACGGGGTACCGATCGTCCCCCGGTAACATTGTTTCTTCATGTCACTCTTCGACAAACTCCTTCGCGTCGGTGAGGGAAAGGCCCTTCGGGAACTCGAGGACATGGCTGCGGCCGTGAACGCACTCGAGCCCGAGTGGGAGAACCTCTCCGACGAACAGATCCAAGCCAAGACAGCCGAGTTCCGTCAGCGTCTCGAGAACGGTGAGACGCTCGACGACCTCGAGGTCGAGGCATACGCCACTGTTCGCGAGGCCGCCAAGCGGATGCTCGGGCAACGCCACTTCGACGTCCAGCTCGTCGGCGCCGGGGCCATGCACCGTGGAAGCGTCGCCGAGATGAAGACCGGTGAGGGAAAGACGCTCGTGTCGACCCTGCCCGTCTATCTCAACGCGTTGGCAGGCGAGGGTGTTCACGTCGTCACCGTCAACGACTACCTGGCGGCACGCGATGCCGAGTGGATGGGGTCGATCCACCGATTCCTCGGACTCGAGGTCGGATTGATCCAGAACGGGATGCCGCCGGCGGATCGCAAGCCTGCCTATGACGCCGACGTCACCTACGGGACCAACAACGAGTTCGGGTTCGACTACCTGCGCGACAACATGGCGATGAAGGTCGAGAACATGGTCCAGCGGGGTCACCACTTCGCGATCGTCGACGAGGTCGACTCGATCCTGATCGATGAGGCTCGCACGCCGTTGATCATCTCGGGAACGGTGGCCGACAACGCCCAGTGGTACCGGAACTTCGCCGCGATCGGACAGCGCCTGATGCGCGATGCCCACTACGAGGTCGACGAGAAGAAGCGGCAGGTCCTCGTCAATGAGGAGGGCGTCGCCCGTGTCGAGGAGATCCTGGGTATCGAGAACCTCTACGACCATGCGGCCGTCGACCTGGTGCATCACATGGAGGTCTCGCTGAAAGCGAAGGAGCTCTACACCAAAGACGTCGAGTACCTCATCGACGGTGGCGAGATCAAGATCGTCGACGAGTTCACCGGACGGGTGCTCGAGGGCCGCCGGTACTCCGAAGGCCTCCATCAGGCGATCGAGGCCAAGGAGAACGTGACGATCAAGAAGGAGAATCAGACGCTCGCCACGATCACCCTGCAGAACTACTTCCGCCTCTACGACAAGCTCGCCGGTATGACGGGCACTGCCGAGACGGAGGCTTCGGAGCTCGCGCAGATCTACAACCTCGACGTCGTGGTGATTCCCACCAATCGCCCGATCGCCCGGCTCGACGAGCCGGACCTGGTGTTCAAGACGGCTGGCGCGAAGTATGCCGCCGTCGCCGACGACGTGGCCGCTCGGTACGAGAAGGATCAGCCCGTTCTCATCGGAACGGTGTCCATCGAGCAGTCCGAAACAGTCTCGAATCTCTTGAACAAACGGGGCATTCCCCACGAAGTCCTCAACGCCAAGCATCATGCTCGTGAAGCGTCGATCGTCGCTCAGGCCGGCCGGCCAGGAGCGATCACGGTTGCAACCAACATGGCAGGGCGCGGTGTCGACATTCGTCTGGGAGGCAACCCCGAGGCGCTGGCCGAGATCGAATTGAAGAAGCAGGGCGTCGATCCCGAGTCGGACGAGTATGCCGAGAAACTCGAGCAATCCACCGCCAAGTTCGAATCCGAGTTCGCCGAGCGATCCCAATACGTCAAGGACCAGGGCGGCCTGTACGTCGTCGGCACCGAACGGCACGACTCTCGTCGGATCGACAACCAGCTCCGTGGTCGCTCCGGCCGCCAGGGCGACCCCGGCGAGTCGCGTTTCTACATCTCGCTCGAAGACGATCTCATGCGCCGGTTCTCGGGCGATCGGGTCGCTTCGGTCATGCAGACATTGAAGATCCCCGACGAGGTGCCCATCGAGCACAAGATGATCAACAAGGCGGTCGAACGAGCCCAGGGACAGGTCGAGTCCCAGAACTTCGAGATCCGCAAGAACGTGCTGAAGTACGACGAGGTGATGAACCGCCAGCGTGAGGTCATCTACTCATGGCGTGCCGGCATCCTCCATGGCGAGTCGACCACCGATCTCATCGACGACTGGATCAATCAGGTGATCGAGGACACGGTCGTCTCCATCATCTCCGACGAGTCGTCGACCGGGAACTGGGATTGGGAAGCCCTCAACACCGAGCTCAACATCTTCTTCCCGATCGAGGCGTCTCCCGAGTCGATCGAGAGCCGGTTGTCGGTCGACCGGGTCGTCGAGGCGGTCCTCGAGCAGGCGCACCTGCGCTATTCCGAGCGCGAAGAAGAGCTCGGCAGCGACATCATGCGCCAGATCGAACGTCAGGTCACGCTTCAGATCATCGACTCGAAGTGGCGCGAGCATCTCGCAGACATGGATTACCTGCGGGCCGGCATCGGGCTTCGTGCCATGGGCCAGCGCGACCCACTGACCGAGTACCAACGCGAGGCCTTCGACATGTTCGAAGAGCTGGTCGAGGCGGTGAAGCGGGACGCGGTTCGCTACCTGTACCACGTACAGGTCGCCCAGCAGCCGGCATCCCAGCCGAAGCAGATCACCAACTCGGGCCCTGCCTCCGCTCCCAAGCAGGTGGTGAACACCGACAAAGTCGGTCGCAACGATCCGTGCCCGTGCGGGAGCGGCCAGAAGTACAAGCGATGCCATGGGGCAGCAGCTGTCGGGTAACGTCGCAGCCTGAGGGACCCGCATGACCGACACGCACGACATCGAACAACTCGAGGATCGCCTGCTCGAAGCCAGGAGGTTCCTTTGACCTGGATCAGAAGGCGACCGAACTCGCCGAGCTGAGAGACCAGGCTGGTCAGCCGGGACTGTGGGACGACCCAGATGAGGGGCGTCGGGTCACCGAGAAGCTCAACCGGTACGAGACTCTGTTCGAGCTCGTCTCGGACCTCGAAACCGCCCTCTCCGATGCCGAAGTCTTGTTGGAGTTCGGGGATCCGGATTCGAAGTCCGAGGCCGATCGAGAGATGTCGAAGGTCGCCGAGAAACTCCATCGTCTCGAGATGGAGTCGCTGTTCTTCGGCGAGTACGACGACTATCCGGCGATCGTGACGGTCTACGCCGGTGCCGGGGGAGTCGATGCCCAGGATTGGGCCGAGATGGTCCTGCGTATGTATCAGCGGTACCTGACCGACCGCGGCTTCAAGGTGGTCCTCGAGGAGTACACCGAGGGGGACGAGGCAGGAATCAAGTCTGCGACGATCTCGGTCAACGGCGACAATGCCCACGGCATCATGGAGTCGGAGAGGGGCACGCATCGGCTGGTCCGTATCTCTCCATTCGACTCGAACGCCCGTCGCCACACCGCCTTCGCAGGAGTCGATGTCGTCCCCGACATCGGCGAGGAGATCGACGTCGACATCAAGGACGATGATCTGCGCATCGATACCTACCGGTCACAGGGTGCTGGTGGCCAGCACGTCAACACGACCGACTCGGCCGTGCGGATCACCCATCTTCCCACCGGGATCGTGGCGTCCTGTCAGAACGAGAGGTCGCAACTCCAGAACAAGGCCCGAGCCATGACCCAGCTCAAGGCCAAGCTCGCCGAGCGTGCCCGACAGGAGCAAGCCGCCGAGTTGAACGAGATCCGGGGTGAGAACACGGGGGCGGCCTGGGGAACCCAGATCCGTTCCTATGTGCTGCAGCCCTACCAGATGGTCAAGGATCTGCGGACCGGTCTCGAGATCGGCAACATCGAGGGCGTCCTCGATGGCGGCATGGATGCGCTCACCGAGTCGTACCTCCGCTGGCGCAGGGCACAACACGAGACCGAAGCCGAATAGGGCGATGCCGGCCGATTCGGTGATACCTGAGGTAGCTGGCTGCGCTGGTACCATCAGGGTTCACTTTTCGCGTTCTTCGGCGGGACGCGCCTGAGGCTCTCGCCGCTGGGGGAACAAGGTTTCCATGATCCGACTTCAAGAGGTCACGAAGGTGTACGAGGGGGGAACCGTCGCGGTTCGCGACGTCAGCCTCGACATCCAACGTGGCGAGTTCGTCTTTCTCGTTGGGCCTTCGGGGTCCGGCAAGTCCACGTTGATCCGTTTGATGCTCCGCCAGGAGCCGATCACCCGCGGAACGATCTGGGTTGCCGGCAAGGACATCACCCAACTTCCCAACTGGAAGGTCCCGTACCTCCGGCGCTCGATCGGAACGGTCTTCCAGGATTTCAAGCTGCTCCCCAACAAGACCGTCGCCGAGAACATCGCATTCACGCTCGAAGTCCTCGGTAGACCGCGATCGGTGATCAAGCCTCAGGTCGACCAGGTGCTCGACCTGGTGGGACTCGAGGGCAAGGCAGACCGGTATCCGCGTCAGCTCTCCGGTGGCGAGCAGCAGCGTGTCTCGGTCGCCCGTGCGTTCGTGAACCGCCCGCCGATCCTGCTCGCCGATGAGCCGACCGGGAATCTGGATCCGGCGACATCGGTCGGGATCATGAAGTTGCTCGATCGAATCAACCGCACCGGTACCACGATCGTCATGGCCACCCACGACCATGCAATCGTCGACGCCATGCAACGCCGCGTCGTTGCGGTCGAAGCAGGCTTGGTCGTTCGCGATGACGCGTCCGGGCGCTACGACACGACGATGCAGACTGCCGTCGCCGCCCCGGTGTCGACAGTCGCCGCGCCTCCCGGCCAACCGGTCGGAGCGGAGCCGCTGGACATCTCGGACGAAACCGCCATGCCTGACGACATCGAGGACGATGCTGTGGCCCCGGCCGAGGCGGATCTGGAGTCTTCGACCGAGACGGATCTGGAGTTCTCGACCGATGTGGATCCTGCCGAGGACGAGCCGGCTGTGGTTCCCGATGGCGATGATGCCTCCCCGGAGACTTCTGAAGATCCGGTCGGGAAGACCGAATGAGCCGCGTCGCATTCCTCCTCCGGGAGGCACTGGTCAATCTCCGCCGGAACGCGCTCGTCGTGGTCGGGGCGATTCTCGCCGTCTTCATCTCGCTCTCGCTGGCTTTCGGAGCGTTGGTGCTGAACGAGATCCTCCAGCGGAACACCCTGACCTGGCAGGACGGTACCCACGTCATCGCCTGGATGAAGGACTCCGATCAAGGCGGCCTCGAGCAAGGCGGTCAGCTTGCATTGATGGAGGAGATCCAGGGTTGGGATGAGGTCAAGCGGACCAGTTACGTCGACAAGGCAGGTGCGTTCGCCGAGTTCAGGGAGTTGTTCGAGGAGCGGCGGCCGGAGCTCGTCAACGAGATCAATCCCGGGATCTTGCCGACGTCCATCCGGATCGAACTGACCGATATCGACTTGTATCGAAACGTCGTTTTCCAACTCCAGAACAACCCTGCGGTGTTGAACGTGACCTCGGCAGGGGAGCAGATCGAGCAGTTGTCGTCGTTGAGTACGGTGCTGAACTTCCTGGGGCTCGGTCTGGCGGTGCTGCTCGGGATCTCGGCGGTGATTCTCATCGCCAATACGATCCGGATGGCCATCTATGCGCGCCGTGACGAAGTCGGGATCATGAAGCTGGTCGGTGCCTCGAATTGGTTCATCCGCGTCCCGTTCATCCTCGAGGGGATGATCGAGGGGCTGCTCGGAGCCGGACTCGCGGTGTTGACGGTGTGGATTGCGTCGCAAAACCTGGTCTCGGTCAACGACGCCATCCCGTTGTTGAGCCTCGACGTGCCGACGAGCTTCTTCGTGCAGTGGGGCGTGCTGTTCCTGATCTTCGGCGCGCTCGCCGGGATCGTTGGCTCCGTGGTCGGACTCAGTCGTTACCTGCGTGAAGCAGACGGCGGAAGCGCGGCGGGATGAGACGGCGAACCGTTGGGCTCGTGGCGGCCATCATCGTGCTGTCGATCATCGCCGGACCCGCAGGTGCCCAGGACCCGAATGCCGAGCTGACCCAGGTCCAGGACGAACTCGACCGCCTCGAGTCACAGATCGACAACTCCAGGACCGAAAGCCGCCAGGTCGGCGAGCAGTTGAGCGCGGCTCAGGAGTCGCTCGCTGCCGTGCAGGCGGAACTGGCCGAGGCACAGGGGCGGGTTGACTCGGTGACCGCCCAGATCTCAGGAGAAGAGATCCATCTCGCCTCTGTGACTGCCGAGCTCGAGGCGATTCAGGCGTCCCTGCTCGATACCACCGTCGAGCTCCAGAACACGCTCGCCGACCTCGAAATCCAGGCCGTCGAGCTCTACATGAACGCAACTGCATCGGTCACCACGCTCATGATCGGGTTCAATTCCGCAGCCGAGGCGACGGTCGGGTTGGCCTACGTCGAAGAGGTCACCGGCGAGAGCGAAGACCTCGTGGACACGTTCGAGTTCCTCAAGGTCGAGGAAGAGCGTCAGCAGCAAATGGCTGCAGACCGACAGACCGAGGTCGAGGGGATTCTCGCCGGACTCGAGGTTCAGAAGGCCGACCTCGAAGGGGACGTCGCCGAAGTCGAGGCTCTGCGCCTCGAGGCGGAAGCCGACCTCGCCGACGTGCGTGGGCTGTTGTCGAACATCAACGCTCAGATAGCCGCATACGAAGAGCACTACGACAGCCTCGAGGCCGACGCCGCCCGTCTCGAAGAGGAGATCGCCCGGCTCCAGGAGCGCGGCGGCACCAACCCGGGCGTGCTGGCTTGGCCTATCAACGGGCCGGGTCTCTTCGCCGTACGGGTACCGCATCCATCCGATCTTCGGGACGAAGAAGCTCCATACCGGGATCGACATCGCTGCCGGCAGCGGCACGCCGATCGCAGCGGCCGGGTCAGGCAAGGTGATCGTGGCGTCGCCGTACGGGGGTTACGGCAATGCAGTCGTCATCGATCATGGGGGAGGGTTGACCACGCTGTATGCCCATCAGTCACGCATCGCCGTGTCGGTGGGCCAGCGCGTCCAGCGGGGCGACACGATCGGATACGTGGGCTGTACGGGCTATTGCACCGGTGCGCACCTCCACTTCGAGACCGCTGAGTTTGGTTCTCGCGTTGATCCCATGAAGTATCTCAGTGGATGAGTGACAAGACCGTTGCAACCAACAGAAAGGCGCGCCACGACTACGAGATCGTGGACACCTACGAGGCCGGGCTGGTGTTACAGGGCTCCGAGGTGAAGAGCCTCCGGGGTGGCAAGGTCACCATCAAGGACTCGTTTGCTCATATCACGCACGGCGAGGCGTGGCTGATCGGCCTGTACATCGCACCCCACGCGTTCTCACGGCAGGGCGGCCACGAGGCCGAGCGCACTCGCAAGCTCTTGCTGCATCGACGGGAGATCGACCGAATCTCGGGGCGGATGGCCGAGAAGGGTTTGACGCTCGTTCCGCTCCGCATCTACTTCAAGGACGGGTACGCGAAGGTGGAGTTGGGCCTGGCGCGTGGCAAGCGCACCGTCGACAAGCGGCAGGCGCTCAAGGAGCGGCAACAGAACCGAGAGATTCAGCGGGCGCTGAAGGAGCGTTGACAAAGGAGAGGCCGCCGATCATCTGCGGCCTCTCCCGTATATTGCCATCAAAAAGCGGCGGGGAGGGGAATCCCGCCGCTTCTTGGTTTGTGTGAGGAGTGACCTCCCGCTGGACTCAGTCGTCGTTCTTGTGTTGGCCTGGAGCGCTCGCCTTGCCGTTCTTCTTGGCCTTGTTGGCCTTCAGTTGGCCGCTACCGACGGACGTGGAGTCGTCGTCGAGGCTGTTGACGGAGGTCGGAGTCGTCATTGCGCTTGTTTCTGTTGCACGAAGTGGAGAGCGTGTCGAGAGTCAGGATCGCCTCACCTTCGGCGACCTCGTAGGTGTCCTTGCCCCAGTCGCTCTGGGCGATGAAGCGCATGATGCATCCCTTACCAGGCCCGAACTGCTTGGCCATCGTCGAGACGACGGTGCCGTGGTTCAGTTCACCGCCACCCTTCGGCTCGATCGTGACCGACGTCAGATCGCACTCCTCAGCGCCTTCATCTCCATACTCGACAGGGTCCAACGACTCGTTGTCGGGATCGTCGATGACGCCTTCGTATTCGAACGTCGTGTCGCTGTCCTCGTCAGGCTCGTCGTCAACCGAACTCAGCTCGTCAACGCGTGCAGTTCCGTCGGTCTCTTCGCCCAACACGTACTCGTAGTCACCAACGAGGGTGCAATCGAGTGTGGCGGTGGTGTCGCCTTCCTGATCGAGCCCCGACACGCTGTAGATGACCTTGGCCTTCTCAGCGTCTCCGTCGAATCCGGACACGAACTGGGTGTCGGGGTCGCCGTTGGCGGCCAGAGCCGCGGTGCTCAGAAGTGCCAGCGATAGACCGGACACGATTGCGATGAGTTTCTGCTTGTTCATGAGTGAGGACTCCTAGCTTCGTACGTCACTCTCAGTGGTCATGTCGTCACAGAGAGGCATGCGTTACAAACCCAGGGAAGAAAAGAATCGCGAGCCGGGTTACAGTGAGAGGACACCAAGGGGGTGTACTGGTTTCGACGTTGAGTGTCGAAGCGCCGGAAGCGAGCCGGGGATGTTGGGGCCTCGTCAACAACCTGACACCAACCAAGAAATGCCAAACCACAAATGGCACTGGCTGCCTGAGTAACCCTCAGTAAACAGCTCGTCTGACCGGGAGGCGCCTACCCGCCCGGACCCAGACGTCGCTTTCGTAGGATGCGGCTTCGGAGGTCTGTGATCCGAAGCCAAAGATCAATCGCAGATAGGAAGTCGGAAAACTGGCCATCAGAGTTCCGACGACCGAATGCTCGCTGATGGCTGCGCTCGGAGAAGCCGGCGTGAAAGATTCAGCGGACCGGGGTTCGATTCCCCGCACCTCCACAACCAACGGGGTCTCGGCAGAAAAACCGAGATCTGTCGGCAGAATAGATAGAGGGCCGGTGACCACGATGGTCGCCGGCCTTCTCATTTGATATCTTCGACCGTCCAGCCCATCGACGTTCGCGCCCGTTGGCAGGATCAACGCCCCGAACGGCTTGGAATGGGAGCTCGGTCCCTCGGGCGATCAGATCAGCCGATCGACGGCATCTCATAGCCAGCCGAAGGCGTCGCCGAGGGCGAGCTTGCGGCGCACATGGAGCCTCGCCTGGATCTTGTGGTTTGATCGCGCTGTGGAGGCGCATCACAGCATTGCCCGTCGATGCTCCGCCATTTGGTCCGGTTGATGTCTCTTCGCTCTCGGTGGACCGACGGTCGCACGGGAGCTGTTGGGTCAGCTTGCGATCTCCCAGATCTGGCCGCTGGGGTCACGGAGCTCGCCGTGCGGGGTCCCCACGGGCGGTCCATCGGTCCGTTGAGGAGTTCGACGCCTCTTTCTTTGAGCGTCGCGCACCACGTGTCCACATCTTCGACGTGGACGGTGAGCACCGAACGGACTCCGACGTCGGCGCCCACTACCGGCGCCGGGTCGACAAGCTCGGGCGCGGCTTCGCTGTGCAACAGATTGATGAGCGTCTCGCCGAATCGGAACACGACTGAGTCGCCGTCGGTGTGCACCGGCTCCATCTTGAAGACGTCCCGGTAGAAGCGGTCCGTGCCTGGCAAGTCGTCGGTGACCAACGTGATCGCAGCAATCGTCGTCGGCCATCCGGCTGCGTTCGTCGTCAATTCTCGGAGCGTAGTGGACCACTCGGCCGCGCTGAGGGGTGGCCCGAACCTCACTTACGCCCGCACTCTTCGCCACGCATCAACCGCACGGCGATCGAGACCCATCCGATATCGAAGCCTCTCGCCGACCCGGGCAGCCATCCGTCCTGTGTCGGCTCGGAACGAAGTCCGCGAGATCGCTTCGATGGGGTGAGTGGCATGTTGTGGTCGGAAGGGCCTGAGTTCTTCGGTGGAGGTTGTATAGCTCGTGCCGCTGACGCCGGTCTCGGTATCGGGGGTGATCCTCATCGGCTGTTCGACGGCTTGACGTCTTTTGCGACGACCCAGCGGTGTTTGCCGATCTTGCGGTCCTTGGTGAACCCGGCCTTTTCGAACGTGGAGAGGGCACCGTGGAAGAGGAACCCGGCTGGTACTCCGTCTGCGGGTTCGGGGTAGCCCTCGACTCGGCCCCCGCCGAGCTCGCCGATCAGCTCGACTGCTCCCGCCAGGGCAGCGGTAGCCACGCCTTGACGGCGATGTCCCTTGCCCACGAAGTTGCAGGCGATCCGCCAGTCCGGCAGGTCGACGAGTTCCTTTCCGTACTCTCTGCGGTTCTTGATGCGGGGCACCTCGTCAGGTGCACCGAACTGGCACCAGCCGACGCAGTCGTCACCGTCGAACACCAACGCTGCGTGGGCAGTGCCGGCACGGACCCGGTCAAGTTTGCGTTCCCGGTTTGGTTCGGCGGCGTCGGCGTGGCTGTCGTCCGCGGGGTGGAAGCCCATGCACCAGCAGCCTCCAAAGATCCCTCCGTTGGCCTGTACCAGCGCGGCGAACGCGTCCCAGGTCGACTCGTCGAGTGGTTTGATCGTGTACCGGGACGGTGTCATGAATCTGATCCTCCTCTCGACGCTGAAACTCCGGTTGGTCGTGGCGGCGAGCTGTGCTTCACGTTGCGGTGAATCGGTCGGAGGAGGGGTGCGCCTCCGACCGTGACACAGAAGCAGAACGCGTGGACGGCCGGGTCGGCGTACACCTGGAAATCCTCGCCCTTGGTGGCCGCCACCAGCGGGCACGTGGTCGGGTGCGCTGGACGCCGACTCGTGGTGCCTGTCGACGATAACCATGTGCCAGGCAGCGTCTCGATCGACGTTGCCACCCAGTACTTCCCAGAACGGACTCGCTTCCTCAAGATCTGCGGCATCGAAGGTCACAACCTGGATTTGGTCTTCATGCGGAAAAGCTACAGGGCAGCCGGTCCGTCCGTACCCTGAGAGCGGATCCCCGCCACGCTGTGTGAATGCGCATCGTCGACGACCCAACCGAACTCGGCGACACCGCTCCAGCTTCAGGCTCTACGGAGCAGGTGGTCCACCGTCTCGGTCCGGACTTGGCCCGAATCCGCAGGACTTCGCCTTCGGCGATGAGAGCTTCTCCGTGGAGTCGTGCTAACGCGATGTACTCGGCGTCATAGGTGTCGGGCCAGCCTTACTCTGTGGCGATTGCCCAGGCGGTCTTACGCAGCACAGCGTCTCCCAACAACCTGCGTGGCAAACGACACGCCTGTTCGGCAAGGTCGAGAGCCTGCCGGGCTTCCCCGCGGCCCGCAACGAGCTCGGTGTGCAGGATCGCGAGTACTCGCGATCGCAGGAGCGTGGGTGCGAACAACTCCCACTTGGTCCCACTCTCATAGCCTGCTCGCACGAGTTCGATTGCGGCATGCGCATCGATCACGTACACCATCATGCCTCGGTTCACGTACGGGTTGAGATCTGCTGTATCGCCCAGCCATTGCCGTCGGGGTCCTCAAAGAAGACGAATCCGACGTTGTCGAGCGGATCCGCTCCGGGGTTCTCGCCAAGAACCTGGACATCGCTGACTGCGACTCCCCGAGCGACCAACTCCTCATGGGCTCTCTTGATGTCGCGTACGACGAGTTGAAGCCCTTTGAGGGACCCGGCGGGCATGTCTGCGACAACGCCCTTGCCGATGACGATCGAGTATCCGGATCGGGTGGGGTGAGTTGCACCACCCTGGCGTCGTCGCTGATCGTCGTGTCGTGATCGACGGAGAATCCCAGCTGATGGTGATAGAAGTCTTTGGCTCGGTCGATGTCTGAGACAGGCACGACGACCACCTCGAGTGTCCAGTCGATTTGTTTCGCCCTCCTCGGTCCTGGCCGACGCCTGGTCGCTGTCACTGCCGTGAAGGCTCGCACCGATGTTTGGTGCAAGCCTTCACCCTGGTGTCGGGGCCTTGTTGCTTGCCTAGTTCAGTACTGGTTCAGAAGTAAAGGACGCCAGGTCCGATCTGGTTCAGTAGTAGTGGACGCAGGTCCGATCTGGCGGCCCATCGCGCCGAGAATCCAGAGAACGGCGTCGACGACGGCCAGGATCGCTCCGATTGTGTACAGGATCCCAACATCCAACGACATGCCCAGCAGGATGAGTACAACTCCGAGAACTATCAAGTTTCCTCCTCGGTTGACTGTCTCACACACCCGTGTACCCGTTTTCGGGAACGGGTAATCTCGCAATCCGCCTCAAGGGCGTCGTCCCCATGCCGCTAGAAACCAGTCCGATCCCGACCACCAAAGGACCCACCATTCCCAGAATTTTTCACTGCACTGCTGTGTGTGGCACTCTCAGCGTGCGGCATCGTCGCCTCCAACAGCGATGAGAACCGACCCGAACAGTTCGATTTCACCCCGTCGCCTGCCGCCCGGCAGGAGACAATCGATGCACTCCGGGAAGTCATCGGGCCACGCGAAGCCGGCGGCGCCGTGCTGGACGAGACGACAGTGAATCCGCTCGGAAAGATCGAGACCTCAAGGGGTGCGATTTTTTTCGCCAACTTCCAGACGATCGATTCGGAATCGGGTCGTAGCCAGTGCAACGGATCTGCGGGTCCGGGTGGTGGTGGCTGGGGCTGCGGCCCGATCGGCCTCCTGGAGCCGCCCGAGGACCTGCCGCTGGACTCAGTGGTGATCTCCGGCACGGGTTCGTCAGGGACGTGGTCGGATGTGCAACTGCGAGTCGGCGACGATGTCGCCTACCTATCAGCCGTTGCAGACGACGGAACCGCCTATCGGATGGAACCGGTCGCCGGGAACGCCTGGATGGAATGGAAAGCGAGCCACGGCGACCTGCGGATCACCGGCTTGAAGCAACGACAACCGCTCGGGTTGGTGACGCCAACAAACTGAGCTGATCCCCGGGTCGCCACCCGATTCTGAGGCTCGGAGAGATGACATACAGCTCGCATTTCGTAAACCGGCTCTACTGCGGGCGGTCGCGACGTTTCTGGGGGGCCGGCCAACCGCTGACGCTGGCCGAACTCGGCTGGCAAGCAGGTTGCGACCGACGGCGGTGGGCAATAGTTGGTAACACGCAGTTAGCGGTCGCGGAGTTCTTGCCTCGAGGATCCGAGGGACGATCTTGTCGACGCGGCGCTCACGGGTGCTGGCTTGCTTGGCGCCGGAGACGTGCAAGTTGAACTCACGTTGGCGGCAGGTGTTAGTTCGTCGAACGCATCGGCAGTTCCGGGTTGCTGGCTAAACGTTCCTCGAGTTCGTCGCAACGACTCCTGCGGCGGGCGGCAGCGGTGTACCGGCCGTTCAACCGGACGGTTTCCACCAAGTAAGAGTCCACCACGCTTGCTTGGTTCTCGACCTCCGCTACCGACGTGAAGGTTATCCGCTTGGCGGCGTGCGAGTTGGGGCTCTGGTTCTCCAGGACGCTCGCAGGGTTCTCCAACAGGACTCCCTTGAAGAACATCAGCGCAAGGAAGCTTGGAACTCCTGCACGATGGCGATGTTCGCGCCGTTCACGGCATAGCAAGGCTTGCTCCACTTGATGTGTTCATCCAACTCGCTGTTGAGCAGGATTGGGCGCAGCGCTACGATTTCGTTGGACCAGTGGTTTGACGATGCGAGGTAGGCGTCGACGTTGGGAAAGTTCTCTATGGCTTCATCCGTTCGTTTCGGGCGTCGAGAGCAGCGTTTCGAGCTTGTTGAGTTGGGCGTTGTATCCCCACTTCATCCCGTAAGCGGCAAGCTGGGCTTTGAGACCTGAGCCGATTTCGGTTACGCTGATGCGGAGGTGGACCACCGTGTTGTTCCCCTGGGGTGTTAGTTCGACGTTGTTGACGTGGTTGATTGTGGCGCCTTCCTCTCCCTCGGTCAAGATGTGGCTGTATACGTGAGGCGGTGCGGTTCTTGAAGCGGGTGAAGGTGCTTTGGAGCGGCTAGCGGGTACCGGCGTATTTGCTCATGTTTGCGGTTGCTTCCATGACGATGTGGATCTGTTCTCGACGCGCAGGTTTACTTCGCATTCTGGGACGGTGGTTTTCTCTGGTTCCCACCACTGCTTGAGCAGCGCAGGGTTTGTCACGCTTGCCACACGTCGGTGATCGGCGCTGCATAGGTGCGTTCAAAAGTGTGTTCTTGGGCTTTGCTGAACAGTTGCAGGATCATGTCGATCCTCCTTCTTGTTGGTGGTTTTCTGAAAGTTGGTTCGCGCAGCTTGCATGGCGGCGAGGACATCCTCGAGGGAGTTGAGCTGGTTTTCCACAGCGCTTGGAATCATTCGGCTCAGTCGCCGAGTTCCTCGAACGCTGCTGGCGCGAGGTAGTAGATGCGTTGGCGCTCTACGGGTTCGACATCGGCGATGCCGGCTGCACGGAGCGCTTTGAGGTGCTTGGAGACCTGTGGTTGGCGCATGCCGAGGGTCTGGGCGATGTCACCCACCGAGAACGGTCGGCGTCGCATGAGTTCGACGATCTTGAGTCGGCCGGGTTCTCCGAGCGCAGCAAAGGTGGTCGCTTGCATTGGGGGGACCCTAGGTACGTAATATATTCCTGTCAAGGAATATGTTGACTGTGGGTGGGTCGGCCGGAGACCAAGAGGTACACGGGGCGAAGCCGGCCTCGTGCTCACCAGCATGAGATGGGTCCCAGCTAGTAGCCATCCGTAGGTACGCCGCAAGGCGGAGGTTCGATAGCCGGGACGTGCTTGCATCCTGATGCGACTTCCCGACCGCTGCTCGGGTCTAGCCAGCGGCATCGTTCATCAGCCCATGAGGCGGCGCCTACAGACGGGCAACGACTTCACCGACGTCCGAATCGACGACGAAGACACCACCCGTTTCGATACCGGTGCGGTTCGTCGTCAACCGGTGCGACCCTTACGCATTCGCCGAAGTCACCAAGCGGAATGGACTTGACCTCGACATTTCAATCGACCACGAACTCGCCTAAAAGTAGTATCGATCAACATCGACCCACGGACCAAACGACTTGAGAGCATCGTGGAGAGTTGTCGCGCCGACGCGGATCAATCATGAACAAACCTCACGAAAGCCCGGCGGCGGCGCCCTTGACGGAGGCCGCCGACGCTATCGTGTTCGGTGATGCGGCGGCGTTCGAGACCTGGCTCGACACCAACAGCCACGACGTCGACGGCCTCTGGATCAAGATCGCCAAACAGGCATCCGGAATCGCATCCATCACAAGCGACGAAGCAGTCGACATCGGACTGTGCTTCGGTTGGATCTCCGGGAAACGCCTTGCCCTCGACGACCGGTACTACCTCCAGCGATACGTCCCACGCCGACCACGCAGCAACTGGTCCGACCTCAATATCACCAAGTCGAAAACCTCACCGCACAACATCGGATGCGACCAAGCGGACTTGCCGAGGTCAACCGAGCCAAACGTGACGGACGATGGGGAGCCGAAACGCCCGCTGGCTGATGAGAGTTCGTTCGTGACTGCAAATGTCAGTATGCGGCTCGATTTGGAGTGGCAGTGCGCGTTAGATGTGTCGGCGGCGGTCGCCGGCGTGGGAAGGAAGGAGATGGATGTGAAGTATTTCGTTCTGCTCGCCGGTTACGGTGAAATGCCGTCGTGGGATGAGCTGTCTGCTGAGGAGCAGGAGGCGGGGTAGCCGTCGCTTTCGACGAGGCGTGCGCAGCCCGACAGGAGTGGAGATCGTGGGCGGCGAGGCGTTGGCAGACGGCTCGATGGCCACAACGCTGCGAACCCGCGGAGGTGCGATGACGGTCCGATGGGCCGTTCGCCGAGGCGGCTGAGCATATCGGAGGGTATTACGTTGTCGATGCGCCCGATCTCGACACGGTGATCGAGCTGTGCCGGATCTTGCCTGCCTATGACATCGACATTCGGCCGGTCCTTGACGCCCCCTGAGCTGATCCTCGAGGAGGTCTACCGGGCCGTGTGGGGTCGGCTGCTGTCGCTGCTGGTGCTCGGACTCGACGCCTCGATCTGGCCGAAGACGCCTTGAGTGAAGCTTTCGCTCGGGCGGCGGACCTGCTGGCCGGACGTGGTCGCCGGCCCTCATTTGATGTCTCCGACCGTCCAGCTCATCAAGGTTCGTACCCGTTGGCAGGCTCAACGCGCTGAACAGCTTGGAATCGGAACTCGGTCGCTCGGAATCGATCCTGGAAGTGCCGATCCCGGGCACTTTCACGATTGCTCGTTCGTGCTCGGTATTTGGCGATCTGTCCGGGTATCCGACCTGCCGACGATCACGGCGGTACCTATGTGTTGTTGGTGGAGACTGCGTATTGCCGCAGCACTGGCGTGGTGAGGAAGCCCTCGGTGAGTTCTGGGAGCAGGTGGAGGAGGCTTCGCTAGCGCGTCGTAGCCGGCTCCGCTCCGGTTCTTGAGCTACCCCACGCTCCCAGGACCCAAGCGCATCAGCGCGGTTCGGCGCTCTTGGGCGATGTGATCGTCCCGGCCGCGATCAGGTGATCGGCGCTGGTGTCAGCCCGCCCGCAGGGACCTCCGCCGCAGACCAGAGGACAGCAAGACCGGAGCTACCGGATCATCGCGCCCAGTGCTGCGAACCTGAGCATGTGGGCTTGGCCGGCGTGGATCGCATATTCGTCGACCATCTTCACCAGAGTGGCGCGCAGCGGGCGGCCATGCCCTGATCCAGCAGCGTCGAGTGACAGCATCTCGGAGATCGTCGCATCCGACAAGGCGACCTCTTCGAAGTACCAACGAATGTCGTCCTCGATGGTGGCGACCGTGCCGCCGGCGTAGTCCTCGTCGCCGTACCGGAGGGCTCGTTCGCCCCCGCCAAGTCCCCATGACAGGTAGACATGCTCCATCTGGGTCATATGCCGAACCAGTCCGAGCACGGACAGCGCGACGGGCGGGATGGACCACGCCACCAGCTGGTCCGGTGAGAGGTCCCTCAGCTTCCGGATGAACTCGTGACGCTGGTATCGCATCCACGACTCCAGCAACTCTCGCGGCTCCAAGTTCGGATCCGGTTGCTCCGATGCCGAGAAGTCCACATCAGCCAGCATGCCGATCGTCATGCAGCCACCCTACGCATAGGCACCTGAGCCGTCACGAAGTTTCGGTCGCGAACCCGCACTCATCAGTGCCGATCCCGCGCGTCGCCGATGGGCCGTTCGCAGGGGGTCATGGGTCAAGGCGTGTGCAGTGCACGGACTTCTTCTTGTTTGGTCTGTTTCACGCCTTCGACTGTTCAGGAAATCTCCGTTCGCGCACGCCCCATGCGGGTAGCCTTGAGCGAACCGCCTGCTGGCCGCAGCGATCTCCTCAGAAGCGGAACCAGCAGTCATCAGCGAGGGTCCCTCCAACGGTACGCGCTCGCATCCGCTTTCTACGCCAGGCAATTCGGTGATGTAAGCGTCTGCCAGCGCATCATCGACCGCGATCGGTGTGAGGGCGCCACCGAAGGGCAGCGTCACCGACGCGAAATGGCCGGTCTGCAGGTCGTATCTCCACACCGTCGTCTCAGAGAGCCCGTACGAGTAGGAGGTGGCGAAGATTTGGGTCCAGTCGGTTCCCCATGTCAGGTAGTCGACCTGGGTTTCGTCGTCGGAGACCGTCGTGATGTTCTCGTTGGCGCGGTCCAGCAACCAGAGAGACGTGTCGTCGCCGTCTGTTCGGCGGGCCAGTACGGCGACGAACCGACCATCCGGAGAAAGGTGTTGTCCGCTTGCGTAGGAGGAGTTGGTGACGAACGCGAACCCGGGGGGAATCACGAAGCCTTCCGTTGTCATGGTCGACAGGTCGGTGACGACCAGTTCGCTGCAGTCTGAGCGGCACCACACGAGGTCGTTGTCGGATGCGTCCAACACCTGGCTGTTCTCGCTGTCGCCGGGAAGCGAGCGAGCAGTCTGACTGGCTGCAGCCCAGAGTTGGATCCCATTGTCGGTTTCTACGGCGAGCCCTCCTGGGATGCCGTAGGCGGCGGGAAACCCGTCGATGTCGAGCGTGACCGGGTCGGTCAACTGCTCGCCGTTGGTCCCGACCTGCCACACGGTGGGCGTCCCAACCCCGATCGAACCGCCGGGCCAGTCGATCATCCAGACTCGGTCGGGTTCGGCTGCGGGAACGAAGATCGTGGCCAGCCCGAGACTCGTTGGCTCGCGTGTGGCGATGTCTACCGCGAAGATCTCGGACGATCCGACCACGAGGGAGTCACCGACCCGGATCATCGAGTACGGCTCGTCCCCGGCTCGCTGCCCCTCGAGCGTGCTCCGAGCCGCCAGCCTCTCGTCCGGCTCCACTGCCAGGATTCCGTCGAGGCCGTCATCGAAGAGTAGGAGCGTGTTGGTGTAGATCCCCACCCCAAACAACGGCCCCTCGTCCTTGGCCTCGGTCGCCGATGTTCGGTCGGCTGATGTCACCGCATTCGTGGGCGAGGTGACGAACAGTCGCCCTGGCTCGGACGAGAGCCCGCTGGCGCGAACGGTGATCTCGCCGGTGGCGGGGTCGATGGCAAAGAGGTTGCCCCCCGAGGTATCGGGATCTGAGCGGTATCCGTATACGAGCCCATCGGGTGCCGCCAACAGCGACTCGATCGGCGTGGGCGATGACTCATCCCAGATGATGCGTCCTCGCACGAGATCGAAGCCGACCAACCTGCCAGCGGTGACTCGACCGCCGAATCCTGGCAACTCGTCGGGCCGGGTGACGCCTACGATCGCGATCCGGAAGTCTTCGCTGATCGCAGCGATCCCGTGATGGGACTCGCCTTCGTCGAGGTCGAGATCGCCGGTGACATCGAGGCTCGGTTGAGACGAGAGCACAAGTGTCCAGATCTGGCCGGCGGCGTCGATCAGAATCGGCTTGTCTCCTCGGTCGAGAATCGACGGACTCGCACCACCGTAGATCAGGTCGGTGAATCGTTGCTCAGTGACGTCACCGGCCTCGTCCACGAACACTCTGAGGTCGTGCGAACCTCCGCACCACATTGCGAACACTCGATCCGACGATTGCGCTGCGATCGGATATCCGAGCCCGCACCCGGGCAACGGGATGTCGCTCCATTGGCTCCCGTCGATTGCCACACGAGCCAAGATCAGATCCCGGTCGACCGATTCGCCATCACCTGCGACGGTGGGGATCAGCGCCACCGGCCGAGGCGTCAGGTCCATCGTGGGATTCGGTGTGACCCAGTCGACGAACTGCTGGTCGGCAACCTCGAACACTTCGAAGCCTCCGTCCTGCCTGACAACGACCAGTTCGCCCGGTCGACGACCGAACACCGCATCGCCCCTGCCGATGGCATCGAACAGGCCATCGACCACCGCCACGGGCTCGCCCGAGAGCGGATCCAGCCACTGGACTCCTGATCTGGATTGGAGACCCAGCATCCAATCGTCCACGGCCTGTGACGCGGACGAAGCTGACTGACCGGTACCTCCTGTCGGGTCGCCGGGTGCCGATAACGGCGCCGCACTTGTCGGAGGGCTCAGAGAAGGCTCCGACAACGCGACACCGACCACCACAACCGTCACTAAGCCGACCAATATCGTCGTCCACGGTCGGCCAGATGAATCTGTATCAGATCCCATCGTCCGAACCCTATCGACACGTGCCGAATCAGACTCATGTCGGGCTCGACCGCTGATCCGTCAGAGCGTCACACTCGCAGGGATTCCTTCGAGTCGATGCGGGTCAATGGAGTAGGCGCTCTACCGACTGGGTCAGGACCGCAACGCGCAGCCACCTGGCCGATGGGGATTCGGCCGCTTTTCCCTGTCCCGGCGTCCGTACGCCACGATGTCGTCTCGGCGGCACCGGAATCCGAGAAGACGGTCGGTGATGCGGATAACGTGCTATAGTGCATACGCAGTAGCACGAGGAGAGAACGCATGGACACGACCCAGCTGCTCAAAGGGGTGCTCGACAGCGCGGTGTTGGCCGTTCTAGACGACGAAAGCACCTATGGATACAACCTGGTCCGCAAGCTCCGGGAGGCCGGGCTCGAGCAAGTGGGGGACGCCTCCGTGTACGGGACGCTCCGCCGCCTCTACGGAGCAGGCATGCTCACTTCGGAGATCGTCCCCTCCGACGAGGGACCCGCCCGCAAGTACTACGGGATGAACCGGGCCGGAACCGAACAGCTCGAGACATCCAGAAAGACGTGGACCGAGTTCACCGCCGTGATGGACCGGCTGTTGGACGAGAAGGAGGGAACCGAATGAACACTACCCATGCACCGACCACCGCCGAGACTATCTGGACCGGGTTCGAACGCTGCTGCCGGATCTCCCCGAAGAGGAACGCGCCGAGCTCGTCCAGGACCTCGCTGCCCATCTCGACGAGCTCGACCACCTCGACATCGAGACCGAACTGGGCACACCCGAAGAGTTCGTCGCCGAGTTCCGAGCGATGGCCGGTCTCGGCGACCACCGAACACAGAAGTCCGGACTCTTCGATCGGCTCGCACGCCGAGTCAACGCATATCAGAGCCACCCGACCGTCCAGCGCATCGGGGTGCATTGGCGGCAGGCCCGACCGGTGTGGATCGGGGTTCGGGGGTGGCTGCTCGTTGCTCTACCCGCAGCCATCTATGCCGACCGCCTCGCCTTCCAGCGGTTCCCGATTCCCGAGGTGGGGGGCAGGTCGGGTACGGGCCTGGTCATCGTCATCGCGCTCACAGCCCTGTCGGTGATCGCCGCCCGCCGGGCACTGACGGGAAACTCGATGTGGCGTGTCGCCAACGTGTCTTCAACGCCGCGGTGGTGTGGCTGCTCGCCATCAGCCTCGCCGTCGGCGTCCTCTACACCGATCGAGGTGTCCGTATTCGGGAGGACAAGAGGACCCAGGCGATCCTCGAGGACGTAGGAGCCCTTCTCCCACAGGACCTGACTCCGACCACGCCCATGGCGAGCCGATTGACGCAGTTCGCCTCTACGACGAGAACGGGCAACCGGTCGACCTCGACAAGATTCGCACTGTGCTCGAAGGCCATTGGGGATTTGGGTGGGGATTTGGGGTGGGTGAAGTCCAGTTCGGCCCCGACGGCGTTCCAATCGACAACGAGGAGATCAACAACCTGTACCCGTCGTCTCGTGGCTGACCGGTGCAACATGCCGGACGCGGTAGCCAGCGCAGGCGGCATTCCTGACATGTGTGCTCGCCTCCCGGTGATCCTCATCTGTGTGCACTCAACCGACATCAAGACGATGCGACGTCTGAGGGCATTCGTCGGTCTCCAGCCAGCGGATTGGGCTGCTACGTAGCCCCTGTGTGAACGTGTGCAAAAACGGCGCGCATGTGCGAACGGACCAGATCGACCTGGTGGTGGATCGCCGCAATCCGCCAGCAAAGACGGGCTGTTTCTGATTTCTACCAACACCCCACCAGGGGGTCTTGGCAGAAAAACCGAGATCTGTCGGCAGAAGAGACGAGAGGGCCGGTGACCACAATGGTCGCCGGCCCTCTCACAATGTTTCGTCAGTCGTGTCATCTCTTCGACCGTCCGCCCCATCGGGCATTCGCGCCCGTAGGCAAGCTCTACATCCCGCTGCCGTAGTCGCGGGGTCACCGTGGCGCTCGGTACTCGCCGGTAGGTAGGCTCGAACTCCAGCGCCGACTCGGGAGCATTCACCCGCCATGAGCACCTTCGGGCAGATCAACCTCTTCGTCGGGGACATGGAAGCGACGATCGAGTTCTACCGGATGCTCGAGGTCGAGGTCCCCGACCCGTTCGAGTGGCCAGCCGGATCGGGAGCGGAGCATGCAGACGACATGCGCAGCGCCAACGGCTGCTACATGGCGTTCGACAACTACCCGATGGCCCGCATTTGGAACCCACGATTCGAATCTGAACGAAGCCAAGGCAACATCGTGATCGGGCTCGTAGTCGACACGCGAGACGACGTAGACCGGCTGTACGAGACCGTGAAGGCCGCCGGCCACCCGGTCGGCCAAGAACCGTACGACGCCTTCTTCGGCTCCCGCTACGCAATCGTCATCGATCCCGACGGCAACCAGGTCGGCCTCAAGAGCCCCATTCACGACGACCGCAAATACGAACCCCACTTTGAGGTGTAGGGCCGCCAGACGGAGCGCCCAGGCGATGGACACGTTGATGTGGCCGGGCGAATCAGGCGGATTCGGTGACACGAAAGGGGATGACGCCTGCCGGTCCTCGACACGCAACCGGACTACTAGTTTCAGTGTCAGCGCGGATGGGGGAGCATTGTGGTGAGGGCGTTCGAGTCGGTCTCGACGTGGAAGCAGGCCATGCCCGAGCCTGCATCCGCTCGGCGGACTGCTCTGGTGAAGTCGCTTGCCGCTGAGATCTGTCGGATCAGTGATCGCCGCCTCCGGGTGGCGGTCGATGGGTTCACCGCTGCTGGCAAGACCAGCTTCGGTCACGAGCTGGCCGCCAGCGTCCGTCAGCTGGGCCGCCCGACACTGCGAGCATCCCTTGATGATTTCAAAAAGCCGTGGCGCGACGCCGTGGAGAAGGGATACGACCGGACCAGCGGTGAGGGGTACTACCGCAACGCTCCCGACTTCGAGTCGGCCCGCGATCTCCTTCTTCTACCTGCTGGATCTGACGGCTCAGGAGTCGTGGTCCTCTGCGCTCACGACCCGCTGACCGGGGTCGATCATCGAGCGACGACTGTCGAGGCACCGTCCGATGCCATATTGATTGTGGATTCGGTGTTTGCCTTTCGCCCCGAGTACAACGATCTGTGGGAGTTCCGGATCTGGTTGGATATCGATCCAGGCTTGGCGCTGCGCCGGGGTATTGACCGGGATGCGGAGAGGGAGAGTCGTGAGGAGGCCGAGAAGGTTCACCGTGACCGGTACCACGCTGCCGAGCTGATCTATGTCAACGAGGTCAAGCCGATGTCAGCGGCAGATGTTGTGATCGACAACACCGTATATGCGGCGCCAGAAATCGTTACCCGCCGCGTGGTGTGAGCCGCAGGCCGCTGGGCTCATCGTCGATCTGTAAACGGCCAGCACCGAAACTCGCTGACAACGCTCCGAATCGGGTCAGTCGACGGTGTACGCCTCGTATCGATCGAGGTTCAGGTCATATGAGAGGTTCACGTCATATGATCAGTCGATCCACATGACAAGGGGGGGACCCATTGAGCGACTATCTGGTCAGACCGCTCGACTCTGACACATGGGACGCGTTCGCTGCGCTCGTCGAGCGACACAACGGTGTCTGGGGCGGCTGTTGGTGCACCTACTTCCACCCGACCAGCCCAGAGACCCCGGAGGGCAACCGCCGCATCAAGCAGCGACTGGTCGACGACGGTGCCGCGCACGCCGCACTCGTGTACGACGGTGACCGGGCCGTGGCCTGGTGCCAGTACGGAACGCCGAACGAGCTCCCGAACGTCCAGCACAACAAGCAGTACCTGGCCGAGCTCGACATCCTGCCGGACTACCGAATCACCTGCTTCTTCGTGGACCCGACTATCGCCGCCAGGGCACGGCCCGCGTTGCGCTCGACGGCGCCCTGGACCTGATCGCGCAGGCCGGCGGTGGGGTCGTCGAGTCCTACCCGCAGGACACGGGCGGCAAGAAGACGTCGGCGTCGTACCTCTACAACGCCACTCGGAGCCTCTTCGAGCAGGCGGGCTTCCACTACATCCGGAGCAAGGGCAAGAACCATTCCGTGATGCGCAAGACGGTCCGTGCGACAGCAGAACGCGGGTGAAGCGATGGGCACGAACGCTGCGCCGGATCAGAGATAGGGTCCCTGTCTATGGACATGTTGAAGGGCGACAAGATCGCCGAGGCCAACCTGACCGACTGGCGCAAGCTGGCCCAGGGACTGCATGCCCGCTATGTGGTCGCCGACTTCGGTACCGGCGCGCGGTTCGTCGCCGCGGTGGGCGAGGCGGGCGACGCGCTCGGACACTACCCGATCGTGTCGATCGGCCGCGGGTACGTCGACCTCAAGCTGATCAGCGACGACGCCATCTACCGCGACGACGAGGGCACCGAACACGTCGTCGAATGGGTGACCCAACAGGACATCGACCTCGCGCGACGGATCACCGAGATCGCCGCCGACCACAAGGTCGCCGCCGACCCGGCCTCGGTCAGCATGATCGAGCTCGGCCTCGACACGGCGCACTCCGCGACCATCGCTCCGGTGTGGGCCGCCCTGCTGACCGGGAACGCGGAGGCCCAGGGCCACGGATCCCCCAGCGACGAGATCCGGGACGCCACGGGACGGGTTCCGAACCTGTGGTTCGGGGACGCCGACGAGCACGAGACCCCGCGTCAGCGGTTCCACGTCGAGGTCTATGTGGCGCCCGAGGTGGCCGAGCAACGGATCGCCGCCGCCGTCGCCGCGGGCGGGACCGTGGTCGATGACAGCAAAGCGCCGTCGCTCACCGTGATCGCCGACCAGGACGGCAACGCGGGCGTTGTCTGCGTCGACATGTCTGCAGCGAAAAAGGATTGAACTGCCAACCGAGTGCTCGATGATTTGGCCCGTCGCATTGACCTCAGACGGTCCTTCCGCCAGCGATGTGGCTTGTCGTCGATGAACGTCCCCCCAGTTGGTCGACTGGCGCTATTGGCAAGTACGCAACGCCGGTGTCGGAAAATGCTTCGTTGGGCGGCGTATGCCGGGGCGGGTGCTTCGCTACCTTCACTGTTGTTCGGAAGATGGGGGAATCTTCAATGAAATGCATGCGCTTCCTGGTCGTTGCCTTCACTGCGGTCGTCTCCGTCTCTCTTGCGGCGGCAGCTTTCCACGATGGCCCCGCTGTGGAGTTGGTGTCAACCACGGCGTCGGGTGGTCAGGTTTCGGGGAGTCACCTGCTGGCCGGGATGAGCCTGTCCGGCGGGAAGGTCCTGATCGAGACAACGGCAGCCTTGTTGCCGTCCGACACGAACGGCGAGTTCGGGACCGATCTGTATCTCAAGGATGTGACCACGGGTTCGGTGACACTCGCGACGGTGGGCTCGGATGGCAGCGCGCCTGCGTTGGCGACGGGCGGGGGAACGATGGACGGCGACGGCGATCGAGTCGCCTTCTACTCCGATTCTCCACTGGTCGCCGGGGACACCAACGGTGTCCGGGACGTGTACCTGCGGGATCTTGCCACCGGGACCACCGGACGGATGTCGGTGTCCTCCGACGGCGATCAGGGCGCCGGATTTTCGAGCTATCCACTGATCTCGGCTGATGGAAGTGCTGTCGTGTTCGCTTCCGATGCGGCGAACCTGGTGGCCGGTGACGTGAATAGCTCCCAGGACGTGTTCGTGCGAGACGTCGACCTTGGAGTGACCGACCTGGTGTCGGTGTCGTCGGACGGGCTCGGAGCAAACTCGTTCTCGTTTCCAAGGGACGTATCTGTCTCCGGTGACATCGTGCTCTTCTTCTCCGAGGCGACCAACCTGGCGGATTTCCCCACCCGATACTTCGTCCACAACCGAACTACTGCGACGACGACGGGGGTTCCGGTTCCCTCCACAGGCGATATTTCGGGTGTGAGCCTCTCCGAGGATGGTTCGTCGGTGTGGATCTTCACCGTCGATGTGTCGGCACTCGGGAGCGGAAATGCGTTCTGGGTGTACCGTTTTGACGTCGCCACAGGGTTGGTGGTGGAAGTCGCGTCGTTCCCGGTCCCGAACAACTACCTCATCAACCTGCCATCGAACGCCGGACCAGACGGCTTCTGGCATGCAGTGTTCTCGCCCGACTCCTCTCGGGTGGCGTTCTCCTCGGGGACTATCCGGCTTCCAGCCAGTAACGCTGTTGATCAAGGATGGGCTCCTCAGCTGTATGTGCATGACATCGTGACGGGTGAGACGATCACGGTGACGCTCAGCCCGGGCGGTGACCTGGCCGACCAGGGACTCTATGACCCCGAACGGGTCGATTTCTCGGCCGACGGGCTGGTGGTTGCGTTCTCCTCCTCCGCCACCAATCTCGTCCCGCTTGACACCAACCCCGGTGCCGACGTCTTCCGGAGGCTGCTTTCTCGGTCGCCCTTCATCGACACCGGGTCCACCACTTTCCGGGAGGACATCGTGTGGCTCGCCCAACAACAGATCACCCGAGGCTGCACCGCCGACCTTTTCTGCCCCGACGATCTGGTCACCAGAGGCCAGATGGCTGCCCTTCTCTCCCGAGCGCTCGGACTTCCTGACCCCGGCGGCGTGGACACTTTCGCCGATGACGACGGTTCGATCTTCGAGAACGACATCGAGAAGATCGCTACAGCCGAAGTCACCAGAGGCTGCAACCCCGATGGCACACAGTTCTGCCCCGAAAGCAACGTCACCCGAGGAGAGATGGCCGCCTTCGTTGTGCGGGCGCTCGCTCTTCAGGCAGACACATCAGGGAATCCCTTCACCGACGACGACGGCAGCATCTTCGAAAACGACATCGAGATTCTGGCCGCCCACGGCATCACCAGGGGATGCAACCCCGAGGGGAGCAGGTTCTGTCTCAACGACGCAATCACGAGAGGACAGATGGCGGCGTTTCTCCATCGTGCATTCACCTCACCGTGACGTATTCACCCAGCCGGTCGCCGCGCTTCAGCGCATTGGCGTCATCCTGGACGAAACGACAAGGAAAGGCACGGGCGCGATAACGTCGATTCCTGAAGAGAACCAGGTGAAATCCGATCGGTCCCTGGTGGCGATGGTTCTTGCTGGCTTGCTCCTGCTCGGAGCGTGCTGCAACGATCCCGGTGCAGGGGGAACAACCTCGTCGACAGGTTCCCAGCCTCGACGAGACGGTCAGATGCGACCGACGCTTCGTTCGAATCCATCACAGCCCCCGTTTCATTCGGTAGTTCTCTGAGACGTCGATGTTCCCGACCGGGCCTAGCTTGCGGCTGGACGTTCAGGCGGTCAGTGTTGCGCCGACGATTCCGAGTCCCCTCGCAAGACCAGATCCGATGAGGTCAGGTAGAGCACTCAGCATGTGAACGACGGGGAACCCGTCGGCGGTACCGGCGCTGAGCCATGCGTACATCCGGTTGACTGCTTCGGCCCGCTCTTGCGGGGGCAGCGCGTGGGCGCGTCTGATGGAGTGGGCTGCCGACTCCAACTCATCGTGGGTGAGGGCGAAGTTGCCCATGTGTCCCGGTAGCCACTTCGCCCGCTCGGGACCCAGGCCGATGTACAGGAGTGACGCCGTCGGTAGCCCTGGCGTGGCGGCGAACAAGGCTCGGGGTGGCTCGTCGAGCTCGTACGGCTCGGAAAGGTCCCAGGTTGAGTCCTCGTGGTCGTCGAGGGCGCATGCGTAGAACAGGTCGCTCTCGGGGGTCGCCAACCGGAATGCCTCGATGAACTCCTGGGCTGTTGGGCTGGTCGGTTCTCCAGGTCGCGGCCCATGGATGGACGCCGGAGCGGCGCGCCAGGCCGCCATGGCTCGCACCACACTCGGATCGTTTTCGACGTTGTCGGCGAAAGCCGAGAACGTCGGCTGGAGGCTTGACACCAGCGCGTCCGGAGCGTGGCCCACGTACCAGAAGCTACTCTCGCTCACGCCAGATCAGGCTATCGGCAGTTGACTCGGCGAGCGTTGCTTTCGGGTGCGGTGGCGTCTCCCGTTCTTCGTTCCCAGCGGCCTGGTGTTGTGTGCGCTCATCGCCGGGCTTCGGACGGTCGGGTGCATGACGAACACAAATGTCTCTCTCACGAACGTACTCGCTCTGTCTTGGCGGACTACACCCCGAAGCGACTGGAACCTCGAGTATGGGCTGGCTTCACATCTGAGGTGGTGGTTGCGATTGCGGCCGCAAACCGGTCTCCGAAGACGACCTTCACCTTCTGGCGTTCGCGTTGACAGGGTTTCTGTCCGTCCAAACCGACTTGTCGACGACGCCGTTTGCTGCACTCCTGTCTGAGCTGCGGTTGACGGTTTGGGAGATCTCTCATCGAAATGACTACACCGAGCATTCGATGCGCACGTTCCGCCTCGTGCGACGCGTCAATTTCGGCTACTGGGAGTGGCAGCATTGTCTTCGCACGTTTCGGTAGCCTTCGGCGATGAGCGCGATCGATTGGCTTCTCGATGGCGACGCTGCCATTCGCTGGCAAGTGTTGCGTGACCTCCAATCCGGGTCGCCCGCTGATGTTGCCGCAGAACGCGGTCGCGTCGAGCACGAGGGTTGGGGCGGAGCGCTGCTGGCGCGAGAGGGACCCGACGGGCTGTGGGCCGGGGGCGCCTGCTTCCCCGGCGACTACCGGGGTGGGGAGCCGGGGCAGCCGTGGACCGCGACGATGCACTCGCTGCAGACGCTGCAAACTTCGGGCTCGATCCGGATTCCGACGTCGGCTCGCGGAGCGGTGTCGCGGGTCGCCGCCAACGGGCGATGGGAACACGATGGGCAGCGCTACTTCGACGGCGAGGTCGAGCCGTGCATCAACGGTCGCACCGTCGAGGCCGGCGCGTACTTCGGCGTCGACGTCGCGCCGGTCGTCGACCGGCTCCTCGGCGAGCGACTCGACGACGGCGGCTGGAACTGCGAGGCCGAGAACGGCTCGGTCCGATCGTCGTTCGACTCGACCCTCGACGTCCTCGACGGACTCCTCGAGTACGAGGAGCCGTCGATGAGGACGCTGACGTCCGCCCCGCGCCGCGAGGAGTACCTGCTCGAACGCCGACTGTTCCGGCGCAAGAGCACCGGTGACGTCGTCGACCCCGACTACCTCGAGTTCGCCTTCCCGTACTACTGGCACTACGACGTCCTGCGGGCACTCGACTACTTCCGCCGGACCGGCGCCGACCCCGACGCGCGGATGGCCGAGGCTGTCGACGTCGTCCGCTCGAAGCGGCGAGACGACGGACGGTGGGCACTCGATCGAATCCACCCCGGACGGGTGCACTTCCACCTCGAACCCGATGTCGGTGCACCGAGCCGCTGGAACACCCTTCGAGCTCTCCGGGTCCTCAACTGGTGGGACAATGCCGCCTGACGCTAAGCACCGGGCCGCGCGTTCAGTGATCAAGGGCTCGAGCGCGAGGCATCAATCCGGCCGATTGGGCAAGCACGTTCCTCTGCGCGTCGTGGTCAGCGACGTGCCCGCCGCTCTCCTCTCAGCATTTGCTGCCTAGGTAGCGTTTCTTCGCCGCGGTCAATACCTGAGCCAGCTGCATGGCAGGCGCATACCTTCCGATTGGGCTCGGTTTGGCCGCCGGGCGAGATGGCGCATCCGGGGTGATCTGCGTGGCCGGCCTTGTCGCTTCAGCCCGGACAGTCGACGGCGACGTTGACCGCTGCGCAGATGTGGCGCATCCGCTGATCGCTCAGTCGACCTAATCGCTGCGTGAGTGTTCCGACTGAGACACTTTCGATCGAGTCGAGATTCACCGCTGAGGCCCGGGGGATGGGATCCTCCGCCGGCTCGAGGAGGACTTCACTGGGTAGCCCGCGGATGGTGGTCGTACACGGGGCGATGACCGTTCGCCGCAGTCGCAGAATCGCGACATCCCGGGACAACACAACAACAGGTCGGCGAGGGACATCGGGTAGCTCGCACCACCAGACCTCACCTCGGGCTGGCAGGGCGTTCACGACGACCCGGCACCTTCGCGGAACGAGGCGAGGTCACCCCACTCATCGGGCTCGTCGATCGGATGAACGTCGTACGCCGTATAGGCGGCGTCGATTTGGGCAGCGCGATGTTGGGCGAGGAGGGCAGCGAGCGCCTCATCGAGCAGGGCGGAATCGTTGCTCTCAGATCGCAAGCGTCGCGCCTGTGCGAGAAGCGACCCGTCGACTGTTGTGCTGACTCTGACTCTGGCCATGCCACAACTATGCCACGACTACGCCATGGACGCAACCAGGCTGGCTTCACTCGCACGCAGCCGCATGTTTTGGTCTGGAATGGCCTGAGTTTCTCGCTGGAGGTTGTACCGCTCGTGCTCGCCGCCATCGATCTCGGCATCGGCGTGTGCCCGTCAACGGATGCTCGGCGACGTGACGTCTCTTGCGACGACCCAGCGGTGGTTGCCGATCTTGCGGTCCTTGGTGAACCCGGCCCTTTCGAACGTGGAGAGGGCACCGTGGAAGAGGAACCCGTTTGGTACTCCGCGTGCGGACTCGGGTAGCCCTCTACATCGGGCGTCGTAGCGGACCGAAACCGGCTTGGGAACCTGGCGTGGTGGGGAGGCGCTTCAGGGAGTCCAGGCCAGGTCTTTGAGGAACCCGTTGGCGACAACGAACAGGGGAATCTCCCATCGCTGGTCCTCGTCCAGGTCGATGTCTCTTCCGAGGTTCACCCAGAGCCCCAACTGCACGTCTGATGCGGAAGTCCAGAAGCCGTAGCGTCCGAACGCGTGGTTTCCGATCATCACCTCGTCGTCGAAGTCGGGATGATCGGTCACCGTGCCTGTCATCGGGATGAACGGATCGGTCAGGTCTTCGTAGGCGATCAACTCCCCCGAGCGCGAGTAAGGCAGGCTCGGTGTAGACGTAGATCGAGCCGGTGGGTCCTTGCCGGGACAGGCTCCACTCGCATTCGAACTCGTAGTTGGATTCGACCCAGTGTTCCCCGGTGAGAGTGGCGCTTCCCGTCCAGTCGATGCCTACCGCTTTGTAGGCGTCATGTGCGAAGCTGGTGACGTCGTCTTCGGTGACCTATTCACAGAGATCGTCCTCACCGAACACGAACACGTCGTCGCGGGAGACGTCGACTGCACTCGGTGCGGTCCCGTTTCGATAGACCGCCTCGCGGACATACTCGTCGGTGTACGGGTAGACGACGTCCGCGTGGGTGATCGAGCCGTTCTGGTCGTAGGTGTCGAGAGAAATGCCAGCCAACTCGAATGGGTTCCCAGCCAGGTTGGTCCCGTGCCAGAGCCACAGTGCTCCCCCTTGGGAGCCGTACTCGGACAGCCACCGGAACGACGTATCGATCGCTGCGTCCATGCTGTTCCCATAGAGGGTTCCTTGCCGTGCGCGTTCCATATCGATCGGGCCGAAGACGGCGTCGTACCGCATCGCTTCTGTAGTGGCATAGGAAGTGAGCAGGTCGACGACGTCGTCTTCGGTGCCATACCACTTGGGATGGTCGAGAATGTCTTGGATGTCCTGCTGGGTGGCGAGTGACTTCTCATCGCTTCGACCGATGATCGGTGGTGGCGACGGCGGCTGCCAGTTCATCTCGCTATGCGGTCACCCCCGCCAACTTCGCTCGAACCTCGGTCACCTGCTGTTGGAGCGACTGATACTCCGGAGTGGCTGTCGGATCGTTCGAGCAGGTAGCCACGAGCAGCCCGAACACGGCGATGAGGATGATCGAGCGTCTCATCAGGTCTCTCCTCCCGTCTCCGCCTTCGACCACAAGAGACGCCCGGAGACCAACGCCTCCAACTCCGATCAGACCACCCCACCGAGACGGTGAGAAGAGCCAAGAGTCACGACAACACCGGTCCGCACGTCAGCCATCTCTAAGCCGACCCACAAGGGTGAGGCCCGCTCGACGATTCCAGAGAGAACGGTCGAGCCGCCTTCTCCATGACATTGCCGGCTTCGGGGTCAGTCGGCCCAGCCACCTGAATCGTCGGCCTCGTTCACGGCTACGACCGATCGCTCGGGATCTCGATGACCGGTCCGCGCCCCGGCAGACCCGCGCAGCCCTCCGCCGTCTTGTTGCGGAGCTGGGTCGCGGCGGGGGATGGAGAACCAGAACACCGAGCCACCACCGACTATCGAGCGCGCCCCGATCTGACCGTTATGGGCGTCCACGAGAAGTTTGCAGATTGCCAGTCCCAGCCCCGATGACGACTCATCCCCGGTGGGAACAGCACTGCGCTTGGCAAAGGCGGTGAACAGCCGTTCTTGGTCGGATTGTGAGATCCCTGGACCCTGATCCTCGATCTCAATCAGCCAATCGCGGTCCCTCGGGGTCGCTCGAACCTTGATGACGGAGCCCGGGGGAGAGAATTTGACAGCATTGGAGATGAGATTGTCGATGATCTGTCGGAGGCGCTGCGGGTCGACGGCCACCGAATCTGCCGGCACCTCTTTGAGTATGACGGTGGTTCCCTTCGGCTGAGCCAGACGCGCGTGCAGGCCTACGGCATCCTCGAGGAAGGACCTGAGCTCAATGGACTCAATGTCGAGCGCGACCGCCCCGCTCTCGATCTTGGTGAGGTCCAACAGCTCCTCGACGAGGTCCAGCAAGTTTCTCGCCTGATCCCGAATCTCGGCGACGACCTCACGGCGCTCGGCTGGGTTTTCCGGCGGGTTTTCCTGGAGGTGGTCGGCAAGCATGATGATGGATGCCAGCGGGTTTCTGACATCGTGGGCGACCATTCCGACGAACTGGTTCTTCAGGGCGTCAAGCTCGTTCAGCTTGGCATTTTGGATGGCGAGCAGTTCGCGTTGCTCGGCCATGTCGGAGACGAGCCTCGCCTTCTCTACGAGGACCGCAACGGGGTTGGCGATGCGCTGAAACAGCTCGATGTGCTCGTCGTCGTACATTCCTGCCTCGCGGTTCGAGAAGAACAGGAAGCCGACTGGACGGTCATCGGCGATGAGGGGACACGTGAGGGAGGATCGAATTCCTTCTTGGACCATGGTGCGGGTCGACTTGGATTCAGGCTTGTTGTCCAGATATGCCTCGAGATCGGAGATCACGCGCGGTTTCCGGGTCTCCAACACCGTGCGTAGCGAGCTTCCGGCCATCGGGGCGGAATATCCGACGCCCAACCGCACGGTCTCGTACTTGGTGCGGGCCCAGCGGGCGGTCACAGTCTTCGCGTCCTCAGAGAGGATGGCGCAGCCGATCCGATCGAACGGGATCACCGTGTCGAAGCTGGCGAAGATGTCGTTCAGGAGGGCTTCGAGCGTCAATCCGCGGTTGATGTCGTCGATGAGTCGACCGACCGAGCGCTCTCGCTCCAATCGGCTGTCGATGGTCTCGCCCCATTCGGTGAGATGGCGGGCTATCTCCTGGACCTCGGCCTTCGCCCAATTGCCATCGATCATGAGGTCGAGCCGGAGAGACCGTGGACTGGGACCATGACGAGAGGTGCGGGGGGTACGCGGATCGCATCAATCACGGCGCCAAGGCTAGCTGCGATGCGGGATTTCAGGTTCGCTTCTCGCCCAACGTCGGGAGGTGTGACGTGAGTGGCTGTCTGGAGCGCGAGCGGTCGGGTGGAGGCCCTTGTCGGTGGGCGGCATGTCGTGAATCCGTTGGGAATCGTGCCCATCCAGCGGCAGTTGAGGGTGTCAGGATTCGCGACTGGAACTCGCCGCCACCTCGGACGTGCGGATATGGCTGAGGCTCCCGGCCGATGCCACCAGCGTCGATGGACGCCCTGCACCGATATCGGGCAGGCAATCGGTGCGAGGGTCGCCGATTGCATGCAGGGTCTCAGGGTCGGTCAGTTGGGGGACGACGACCGAGTTCTCAGGCTACCTGACATCCTCAGCGGGTGGCCGACACCGCCGCGATGAGGCCTCTATCGGTGAGAGCGCAGGTGAGCCTTCATGCCCTGCGGAGCCCGGGTCACCCGGCCACATTCAGGGCAGGTGACTGCTTCAGCGCCGTAGCGAGCGACGGCCTGCTCTGGACTGAGATCTGCACGGGAGGTCTTCTTGGGTCTGGAGGATTTCCGTTCATTCCGGCGTGATGGGTCCGGTGAGACACCTTGGAGAACGGCCAGTGCTTCGTTGATCAGGTCGATCTGATTCTGAAGGGCCGCCCGTTCACGTTCGAGTGCTGCCCGAGCGTCTGAAATGGCCATGCTCGATTCCTTCCGTCAACGAGACGATACCCCGTGATGCGCTGGCCGAGTTCGGTGAGACTGGCCGATTCCGTCACTCCGTCGTCTGGCGGGCGGCATCGGCGAGTTGGGTGAGGTGGGTCGGTTCGTGATTGGCGAAGTAGCTCGCCTGCTCTGCGAGGGTCACGCGGCCGAACTCCTCGTGCCGGCCGATATTCCACCACGCCTCGGGTGGTGCCGTTCTCAGCAGATCGACAATCTCCGATCGCAGGCCAACGTACGCCGCCATGAGGTCGTCGGTCGACACGGTCCCGGCGTCCATCGTCCACACCATCACCGATGCCAGGTCCGGTTCTCCGCCTCCGAGCAACTGGTCGATCCGCCCCCGGAACACGTTCTGGGCGTTGTTGAGGTGTTCGAGCGTTTGGTGAGCCGACCATCCGCCGTCCGGGCCCGCCGTCGAGGGATCTCCCGACTCGAGGATCTCGGCGATGACGCTCGGAGTGGAAGCCAGCAAAGCGATCGCCTCGTGCGGGGTCGACTCCCGCAGCCAGTAGATCGCCCGGATCTGTTCGGCTGCAGTGGGCCACCGGCCGCAGTCCTCGCATGGTCCGGGAAACGGATCGCTGCGCGTCAACCGCAGATGCGGCAGACGTAGGGGTCGGGCGTCTGCGAATAGGCCGTCACCGAGCCCGATCGGAGCGCGCTGGCAACAGATCGCAGCGGATGAGCGACCGCTGCCGCAGGCGTACCCACGAGCTGCGTGGCGATGTCGTTGAGGAGGTCGGCCTGGAGGGCCGGCACCCGGGGGACGTCCACGCCTGTCGACTCGCGGTTGACCAATGAGGTCGCAGCAGCCGGAGCAACTTGGCCCCGTTGTACTGACCCTCTTTCTCGAGTTCCGCAGCGATGGCTGTCAAGTTGGCTGCCGTCGGCTCCATCCGTCCTCCGGTGATTGATCGGAAGCGTAGATATCGGAACCTGGAGGTGGGCGAGAGATTCAGGGTCTTCAGCAGGCCAAAAGCTCGGTTCTCTGAGCCGATGCGGTGATACTTGAGTTCATGACGGCGTTCTATCAGGTTGGCGGCCCACCCGAGCGGCTCAATCTGTTCGACGTGTCCAACCCGTGCCCCGTCTCCGACAAGGACGCGGGACGGCGAGACCTGATTCGGTTCTCGAGCGCTGGAAGACGATGCGGGCGCTGGTAGACGATCTTCTCTTGACCGCCGACGTCGAGTTCGATGCGGTCGTCGACCGTCACACGCGGCGCTGGATCCGGTCGAACGGGACATCGTGCGCGGCTTGGCTGTCAGGGCGATCCGTCTCCTGCCCGAGGTCGAGCCCGACGCCATCGACTTCAAGCCGTTGGCGGCCACGGTCATCTCCGACGACGAGATGCTCAGCGCCAGCGTGGCCTTCCAATACGCATTCGACCTTCCGACCGGACGGGAGCTCTACCGGTTGAAGATCGGGAGGAGTGGTTCGAGCGAGCTCGAGCGGGCAGTCGTTGCGTTGTCCGGAACGGTCGACGGAACCCCGTCCGATCTGAATCTCCACACCGGCGAGGTCACCGAGCTCGGCCCTCCCGAAGCCTCCTCGGAACTGCTCGACGCTGCATTCGAGACCGCCAGGCAGGAACGGTCGGGGTCGAGCCCAACCCGTTTTGTGTGACCTGCCGGCGAGTTGCCACCTGCGGGGCATACCCCTGGGACGCCGAGTCCTGCCAGTGAACTGTGTGACGGTCGCGCTCACCAAGACCGACCTGAGCCGGTTGGGTCGGTGCGAGCGCAGGGTCGCCTGGAGTCGGTTCGTCAGATTCCCAGGGCCGATCGTGGCGAGGACAGCGCCTCGATCCGTCGTGGGATCGTCTTTCACGACCTCATCACCCAAGCTGTCGACGGCGATCCGTCTGCGGTGCTGGACGGAGTGCTGCACCTGATCCCACCCGAGGAGCGGGCCGATTTCGAGTCGATGTTCACCACGCACCTCGCCCTGCTCGAAAGCGAGCGGCTCACACAGGAAGCCGAAGGTGTGGGCAGGATCGACCTTCCTCCACGGTGAGCCGCACGAAATGAGGGCCGCGCCGTCTTGGGTGAGATCGATCTGACTGCGGATGACGGCGACGGGCTCGCCCTCGTGGAGATCAAGACCGGGGCAGTGACCTCGGATCAGTCGGAGGCTGATCTCTATGCGGTCGGGTCGCCGCATGGTTCCGGGGCAGAGGTCGCGAGGTTCCCCGACTGACCGTTCATCGTCACTTCGTTCGCCCGCCGGACGGCGAGTGCATGGCGACTCCCTCCGACGCCGAGGGGATCGACGCCGCGGAGGAGCGGCTGCGTTCCGTCGTCGCCCCCGCCTTCAAGTGGCAGATCGATCGCCCATCGAGCGTGGTACCGACCTACGGGCAGTGGTGTCAGGTCTGCGAGTTCGAGCCGATCTGTAGACCTGAACGTTGAGTCAGGGTGACAGACCGGCTGCCAGGCCCGTCACCCGATGGGCACGTTCGCCGTGTGATCCGGTCGTCTCCGAATCTCGGGGATCCGGCACCAGCGGCGCGGCGGCAACGGCTGCAACCGAGCGTGGCTCGGCCACCTCGATGCAGGTCTTGTCGATGCCCGGGAACCACGGTGATCTCGACGTCGATCCATGCAACGGTTCAAGACCGGCTCCGATCCTGCCGATGAAGACACAACCACCACCGACGTTGGGGAGCAAGGGCCAAGTGATCCTTCCAGTTCGAGCGGGCTGCCCGTGACGACGTTCAGCCGAGTCGATTCGATCTCGTACGAGACGATGTCCAATCCGTACCACCGCAGGCGGCTGTGGCTCGCCGTGTCGGGCGGGCTCGGACTCGCTCTCGTCGCCCTCGCCTCCGAGTCCGCCCCCTGTGGCTGCTCGTCGCGACCGCCGCGGTCGACGCCGCCCATGCCGTGTATCGGCTCAGACACCCGGGTGACTCCGCAGTCGATGCGATCGCGCTCGACATGCTGGTGATCTTCGTCGTGCTGGCTGTCTTGCGTCCCCCTTCGGCTGTGCTCCCCGTCGTGTTGATCTACCTCCTTGCGCCCCCGGGCATCTTCCTCGCCACCAGGGCGGCGGCCTGGGCGATCGGGAGCTCGCTTGTCGGCGTCTCGGCACTGCGGTGGCTGTTGCCGGCGACCGATCCCCAAGGGGCTGAGACCGTTGCGGTCGTAGCTGTCCTGGCGATCGCAGTGCTTCCCGCTGTCGTGTGGTTCCTCGCCGCCATTGCGGAGATACTGAGTGGTCGCCGGCGGATCGAGATGGATCTGGAACGGGCCGCCAGTCGTTTCGAGGCGCTCTTCGACCGGTCGGTGGTTCCCATGTTCAGGACCAGATTCGATGGCGTCCTCATCGACGCGAACGCTTCGCTGGTCGAGTTGTTGCGGGCCCCCGACGGCGACGCCCTCGAGGGCATCTCGGTCCTCAGGCTCTACGAGCACCCTGCACGACGCATCAGGATGATCGAATCCTTGGAACGGTGGGGCCAGGTCAAGGGACTCGAAGTAGACCTGCGGAGGCTCGACGGGTCGGTCTTTCTCGCCAGGATCACCGCGTCGCTGGTCGAGCAAGACGACGAAACGGTGATCGAGGGAATCCTCGAAGACGTCACCGACGAGAGGATCGCAGAGGAGCGAGAGCGAATCTCGTCTCAGGTGTTCAATCAGCTGGGATCGGCGGTCGTGATCTCCGATGCGGAGCGAAGGATCACATTCTGGAACCGCTGTGCCGAGGAGATGTTCGGACTGAGTGAAGGGGATGTCATCGGGAAGTCAGCGCGCGACGTCCTCAAGAGCCCACGCATCGGTGACGCCGACGACGTTGGTTCGCGACTCGACTCTGCCGGCTTCTGGCAGGGTGAAGCCGACGTTCTCGCCGAAGACGGCACGATCGTGCAATGTGCGGTGTCGGTGTCGCTCGTCGAAACGGCGGACGGATCTCCCGCGGATTCGCGATGGTGTTCACGGACAGGGCGAGAGGAACGCCGTCAGAAGGGACCTGCGTTTCAGGCCGCGGTTCTCGAACACGTTCACAATGCCGTCATCGCCACCGATCCTGATGGTCGCGTCACGTACTGGAATCCCGCAGCCGAGCGCATGTACGGCTGGGATGCCTCAGAGGCTGTCGGGTCTCGTGTCAGGGACCTCACGGTTCCCGTGACCGGAAGGGTGGCGGCGGCCGAAGTGATGGAGACGCTCGCTCGCAACGGAAGATGGCAGCGCGAATTGGAGCTCGCAAGACGGGACGGGTCGACGTTCTCCGCTCTCGTCACCAATGCGGTTCTCACGGACGACAACGGTGAGACGCTGGGAGTCGTGAGTGTGTCGGCCGATCTCACCGACCTGAAACAGGCGCAGGATCGAGCGCGTGACTCGGGCGACCTCGCTCGTTCGGTGCTCGAGTCGCTTCATTCGCCCGTGGCCGTAGTCGACTACACCGGTGAGATCATCCACGTCAACGGCGCGTGGATCCGCTTCGCAGTCCTCAATGACGGAGACCTGCTATCCACCGGTATCGGCGCCAATTACCTCGACGTCTGCGGCCGAGCCGCAGAGATGGTGCCCGACGCCGCCCAGGCGGCCGATGGGCTCCGAGACGTCCTCGACGGGCGGCTCGACAGCTTCAGCTTCGAGTACCCGTGCCATGGTCCGAGAGAGGAGCGGTTCTACCGGATGCAGGTCGCCCCGATCCACAACACCGGCGCCGTCGTCAGCCACATCGACGTCACCGCCGACGAACTGGCCAAGCGGCGTTGGAGGAGGTCGTCGTCGAGAAGGACAGTTCCTCGCCGCGGTCTCCCACGAGCTTCGGACACCCTTGACAGCCGTCGTCGGTTTCGCCGAGTGTCTCCGATCCGGAGAGCTCGACGCAGAGGACCTCCCGGTGTTCCACGACCTGGTGGCCGACCAGGCGCGAGAGGTGGCCGACCTCGTGGAAGACCTCCTCGTGGTCGGGCGCCTCGACATAGCGACGCTCGCCATCCACCCCGAGTCGTTGTTGGCGGACGCAGTGGCCGACCTGGTGGTCCGACCGTGGAACTCCTCGACTGAGATCAGCGTGCAGGTCGACGGATCCGACCGAGTCTCTCCCGTCTTTGCAGATCCGTTGCGGCTTCGTCAGATCCTTCGAAATCTCATCTCGAACGCCGTGCGCCACGGAGAGCCTCCGATCGACGTCGAGATCTCGACGGTTGGCCACGACACGATCTTCGCCATCTCGGACTTCGGTGACGGGGTTCGTGAGGAGGTTCGGGAGAGCCTGTTTCATCCATACTCGCGGGCCGCTCACTCCGATGGCCAACCGGGCTCGGTGGGACTCGGGCTCTTCGTGTCGAAACGCCTCGCGGAGCTGATGGGGGGCACGATCGAATACCGTCGTGCCCACGGGCGGACCAGCTTCACCGTGACGCTGCCGGCAGGCCCCTGATCCCGGTCAGGGTGCCCAACCATCGACGGACATGCCGACCAGTGTCCAGCTCGAACCTGTCCAATCAAAGAACACGTACCACGTGAGCCAGTCGAGTCCGGTGACGTTCGGATCGTCACCGGGATCGTGGAAGGCGACATAGTCGAAGTTCTGGAATTGCGCGGGGATGAACGGTGGAGCCGACTCCGGACCCTGCAGCGGCTGGTTCACGGCTGTCTGGAGATCCGGTCGCCGACCACACCCGCAAGACTCGCAGCGATCTCGTTGGTGAACGTGTCGGACGCCACCGGTTGGCCGGGGCCGGCGGCCTCGCCGCCCCAGTCGTAGACGGTCTGGTCAAGGAAGGGGTTCTGGCTCGGCGGCCACGATTTCATCGGGTCGAAGTGGATCACATGAAACCCCTTCGGACTCACGATCGAGGGCCACGCAGGACCGGAGCCGGTTTGCGCCCAGTTCGAAAGTGCGCCACTCGGGGCGTTGGATGCGAACGATGCGTCATCGATCTCCTCGGTGATGAATCGGTCGTTCACCCAGCCCGTCTGGCCATCGAACTCGACCTCGAGCCAATGGTCGCCGGTGTCGAGGGTCTCCGTCATCCCAGTGGCGACAATGCCCCTCTCGGTCGGATCGAGTGTGAAGAGGATCTCGCCGAGCGGTTCGTCGCGAACGTTCAGCACGTCGTCGGGAGCGACCAGGACGACCGCCCAGGTGGTGGCGGCCACAGGGTCCGTGGTGGTCGGCGGAGCTGTGGTCGTCGCAGCCAAAGTCGTCGTTGGCGCGTCCGATGTGGTTGTGGTGGCGGCTGGCGTCGTCGTGGTCGTTCGATGCTCGTCGTCGTCGGAGCGGTTGTAACGGTCGAGCCGGAATCGCTGCATCCCGTCGCCACAACCGAGAGAACGACACCGATCACGATGGTGGTTCGCTTGATGGAGGTGCTGTTCGCGCTCGTCGTCACCGTACTTCGGTGTCTCCATCGGACCCATGTCTGTCTCGGCGCACCTGAAGGGTGCGGAGCAATCCGAGGGCACCGGCCGCGACCAGTATCGAGACCCAGCCATTGCGGCTGATTCCGAGGAGACGGAAGGTCGTGTCCGTGCGGATCAGTTCCAGCGTGAATCTGCCGACGGCGTACAGGATCGCATAGACCATGAACAGGCCGCCCGTGGGAAGCCGGCCCCGTCGCTCGAGCCACAGCAGCAGAGGGATGACCAAGACGAGGTTCCACAGGGATTCGTACAGGAAGGTCGGGTGGAACGTTGTCGCGTCGGCATACGCCTCGGGCCGGAAACGGGGAGCGATCTCGACCGCCCATGGCAGATCACTCGGTGTGCCGAACAGCTCCTGGTTGAAGTAGTTGCCCCATCGACCGATCGCTTGAGCGAGCGGGATCGCCACGGCGGCGGCATCCATCAGGCGCCACGGATCGCCGCCCATTCGCCGGATCATCAGGACTGCCGTCACGGTGCCGACGGTCAGGCCACCGAAGGCGCCAGCCCGCCCTCCCAGATGGCGATGATCTTCCACAATTCGCCCTCGAACCGACCGAGGTGGGTCGACACATACGCGATCCTCGCTCCGATGAACCCAAGGATGACTGCCCATACCAAGATCCGTTCGAGCGCTTGTCGCTCGTCGTCGGTATCGGCGTATCGGTTGACGGTGAGGGTCATGCTGAGAATCACGCCGAGGCCGATCAGCAGTCCGTAGACATGGATCTCGAAGGGGCCGAGCGGGATGCTGCTCCAGGGAGGAGAGGGGATCGAGGCGAGCGCGGTCATCATCAGCACGGTATCGCACTGGCGAGGATGAAGGGTCCGACGAAAGTCCTGATCAGTGGCCGAAGAGCGCCGGTTGATCGCAGGTGGGGGAGGCCTCCAGCTCGTCTGGCTGTCGATCCGATCGTGTCGGCCGATGTGCACCGGCTGGAGTCGCTCCGGTTGCGGTACAACTCCCGGTAGTCGGCGGTCAGTTCGGGGCGATGGGTGCGGAGCCACTCCATCCAGTGGGACTTCATCGGAGGCGAGAGATGCAGCAGCATCGGGGTGGCGAATCTGGCGCCGGCATCCTCGGCGGCCGCCATCACCTCGGCCACCTGATCCTCGCCGTCGCTGATGTGTGGGAGCAGGGGAGCGATCAGCACGCCGCTCGGCACTCCGGCCTCGTTGAGCCGCTTCACCGCTGCCATCCGCTGCCGGGGATGGGGTGTGCCGGGTTCGGTTTCCCTCCAGACACCCTCGTCGAGGGTGGCGATCGAGAAGTCGACGGACACATCGGTGCGCTCAGCAGCCTCGATGAAAAGATCGAGATCACGGATCGCCAGGGTGGACTTCGTCAGGATCGAGAAAGGATTCCTCCGTTCGGCCAGCACCTCGACGATGCCTCGTGTGAGCCGGTACTTCCCTTCGGCTCGTTGGTAGGGGTCGGTGTTGGTCCCCATGGCGATGCGGTCGCCTGCCCATCACGGCCATCTCGGCGCGAGTCAGCGCCACCGCGTTGGTCTTGACCACGATCTGACGATCGAAGTCGGATCCGATGTCGAAGCCGAGATACTCGTGGGTGGGGCGGGCGAAGCAATAGGTGCAGGCGTGGCTGCACCCGCGGTAGGGGTTGATCGTGTAGCGGAACGGGACCTGCGACGAGTCAGGAACCCGGTTGATGACAGTCTTGGATTCCACCTCGTGGAAGGTGAGGGATCGGTACTCGCCGGTTCCGATCACGCGTCGTGCGGGCTGGAAGAGGCGGGGAGCGCTCGGCCCGAGTGAGGACCACCGGAAGGATTGCTGCGTCATGATCGACCGAGTATATCGAACATATGTTCGATCAGGTCAGGATGATGGACGACTCGGCGTCGAGGGCGGGAATCGGCACGTATGTCCGGGCCGAGGCCACCACCGAGTCGGTCGCCGGGAGGCCGCGCCCGTATGGCAACCTGCTGATCGCCGAGACGATCGCCGGTTCGCTCGGTTCGACCAGAACGATGCGTCTCGGCGCGAGCGCCGGCAAATGGTCGAGATACCAATGAGCCCGGGTCCCTGAGATCTGAGGGTCGACGAAATAGAAGTCCGGAATCGGGGCATCGCTCATGAGTCCGATCGCGAGTTCGAGATCTGACTGCTCGCCGTCGAGCCGTCGCGCCCATTCCCGTACCACTGGAGCCAGAGGATCGCGGGTCATGACCGTGTAGATGGTCGATCGTCGGAGTGCGGCACTCCATGCCGTCTGAAGCTGGGCGGCCCAGTCCGGCAGTGATTCGATCGGTTCGGGGACCAATTCCCTGGCGACGTTGCCGGCTGCATCCGCCACCCGCTCACTCGGCTCCTCGAACCGAGATCCGATGGTCGCAATCAGTGTCGTCACGCGTTGCATCAGCGGTACGGTAGAACCTGACCCAGGGAAGGTGACATGACCGCGACCATCTACGAGACCGAGGATCTCGCAGCGATCCGATCACAGACGCGGCGCTTCGTCGAGGAGAAGGTTCGCGGCAAAGGGCGACGAGTGGGAGGAGCGTGGCGAGGTACCCCGTTCGATCCTCCGATGAGATGGGGTCGATCGGATTCTTCGGACTCAGGGTCCCCGAGGAGTACGGGGGGATCGGCATGGGCGAACTGGCGTCGGTCGTCCTCGCCGAGGAGTTGGCGGGCGGCACCTACGGCGGATTCACGGCGACAGCGATCGTTCACACGGACCTCGCCATGCCGTATCTGCTCAATTTCGGCAGCGACGAACAGAAGCGGCGCTGGCTTCCCGGACATGCTGACGGGGAAGATCATTCACTGCGATCGGCGTGACCGAGCCGGATGCAGGCTCCGACGTCGGTGCGATCCGAACCTCGGCTGTGCGTGACGGAGACGGTTGGCGTCTCAACGGATCGAAGCTGTACATCACCAACGGTGGGGTCGCCGACCTGCTGTTCATCGCTGCGAAGACCAATTCGGAGGTCAAGTCCTCGCGAGGGATCACGATCTTTGCCGTCCCGTCTGACACCGAGGGGTTCGAAGCGAGCAGGAAGCTCGACAAGATGGGATGGCGCTCCTCCAACACCGCAGAACTGAGCTTCGAGGATGCGTGGGTGCCCGACGAGAACGTCATCGGCGACGTGGACAGGGGCTTTTACTCGATCATGAACAACTTCCAGAACGAGCGGTTGGTCCTCGGCGCGATGGCCGTTGGCGAGGCCAGCACGGCGATCGAGATCACGCTGGATTGGGTCAGGAACCGTATGGCGTTCGGAGCGCCACTGTGGGACAAGCAAGCCATACGCCAGCGTCTGGCGATGGATGCTGCGGAAGTCGAAGCGGCTCGTCAGCTCGTGTACCACGCCGGATGGTTGATGGAGCAGGGCCACGATGCCGTCAAGGAGGTCTCGATGGTGAAGTCATGCTTCGGCGAGCTCGTGAACCGTGTGCTCTACGACTGCGTGCAGTTCCACGGCGGGATGGGCTATCTCCGTGAGAGCGCTGTCGAGCGGATGTATCGCGACGCTCGGCTCCACTCGATCGGTGGTGGAGCAACCGAGGTCATGCTCGAGGAAATCGCCAAGAGGATGTGAAGACAGGTCAACTCTCGATCGTGCCGGCCGCCCTGAGCGACGCCTCGAACTGTTCTCGCTCTTCGAGTCTGTGGTAGCGGAGCTCGGTCGCCATCCAGATCGACTTCGACCATGGGTAGAACAGCACGGGAACGAGGAGGGCCACGGCGATGGTCGCGACGAAGAGGGCATCCCAGGCAACGTCCGGCCATGTCAATGAGATACCGAGGCCGATGGTGCCGAGGACCACGATCAGCGTCGCCGCCATATTGATGATCATGGCTCCGACCCAGTATCCGGGCTCGCGCTCGAACATGAAGCCGCACGTCGGACAGTGATCCTTGAGCGCCGCCCATCCTCGGAAGATGTGGCGGCCACCACGGCGCGGACAGCGCCGAACGATGGCCCGGCCGAGCATCGAACAGGGAGGCCGATGGATCTCTCATTGGCGGAAGCGTATCGGGATCTGCGGCTTGGACAATCCGTTCGGTACGGTTCCAAGCGTGAGCGAACCATGGATCAGTGCGCTGCGGCATGAGTACGAGTCGGAGTCGTTCGGGATGGGCGATGCCGATCCCGATCCGTTCGTCCAATTCGATCGCTGGTTCACCGAAGCGATGAGCGCGGCCGTGGACGAACCGAACGCCATGGTCCTCTCCACCGTGGGTGCCGACGGTGGACCCGATTCGAGAGCGGTGTTGCTGAAGTCTTTCGACGAAGCGGGCTTCGTGTTCTTCTCGAACTACAGATCGAAGAAGGCAGTCGACATGGCGACCACTCCGTCTGTGGCGTTGCTGTTTGTGTGGCTTTCGCTGCATCGCCAAGTGCGCGTGCAGGGAACGGTCACGATGATCTCCAAGAGCCAGTCCGATGACTATTTCTCGACCCGCCCGCTCGGCGCCAGAATCGGCGCAGTCGCATCCCCACAGAGTCGGGAGATCCCCGGACGCGAGTGGCTGCAGAGTCGATACGACGAGGTGAGCGCCGGAGCCTCCGACCAACTGGCTCGGCCGGACGACTGGGGCGGATATCTGGTGGCGCCCAGGGCCTTCGAATTCTGGCAGGGCCGCGAGAACCGGCTTCACGATCGCATCCGGTACGCCCGAATCGACGCAGCGTGGAGTCGCGTCCGGCTGGCCCCCTGAGCCCATAGACTCGATCGCCGTGCGTGTCACCGTTCTCGGATCCAGCGGGACCTATCCGAGCCCCGCGAATCCGGCCTCCTCGTTCTTGATCTCCACCGATACCACCGCCATCTGGTGTGATGCAGGACCCGGGAGCTTTCAGGCACTCGCCAGGGTGATGGATCCTTCCGGGATTGCCGGGGTTGTCTTGTCGCATCGCCATTCCGATCATTGCATTGATCTGCTGGCGGCCTACCACACGTTGGCGTATCGACCCGGGCAGGTCGAGAGACTTCCGGTGCTCGCCGATCAGAGTGTCGTCGATCGCCTGCTCGCGTTTCTGGACGCCGGCGACGACCACACCATTCACTCGGTCTTTCGATTCGACCCACCCGAGGACGGGGTCGTCATCCACCTGGGGAACGTGTCGATACTTCCGGTCGCCATGAGCCACTCGGCGCCAACCTTCGGGTCTGTGTTCGACGCCGACGGGAAGCGGGTCTTCTACACGGCAGACACAGGGCGCGGTCCGTGGGAGGAGCGCATCAGCGACGTCGATCTGTTGATCTGCGAGGCGACATTTCAAACGAGCGATGCCGCGCGGAATCCGGGTGGTCATCTGACCGCTCGGGAAGCCGGCGAAATTGCCACACGGGTGGGAGCGGCAAGACTGCTCCTCACGCATGTCCCTCCCCATCTCGATCCGGCGGTGTCGGTACTCGAGGCGGAAGACACATTCGGAGGCCCCGTCATGATGGCGGAGCCCGGAGCGACCCACGAGGTTTGAACGATGACGCGAACCAGAGAACACGACGAATTGCGGCCGGTCAGATTGCATCTCGGATTCACCGAAGCAACCCCCGGCTCGGTGCTGATCGAGATGGGGAAGACCCGAGTGCTGTGCACCGCTTCGCTCGAGAGTGACGTGCCCCGATGGATGCGAGGATCTGGCAAGGGATGGGTCACCGCCGAGTACGGCATGCTGCCGGGCTCGAGCGACAGCAGGATCCGTCGCGACTCCTACACCAAGGGTCGCCAGCAGGAGATCTCGAGGCTCATCGGTCGGGCGCTTCGGGCGGTTGTCGACATGAAGGCGATGGGCGAAGGAATGGTGAGGGTCGACTGTGACGTCATCGAGGCCGACGGTGGGACCCGGACAGCCGCCGTCACGGGAGCATGGATCGCTCTGCATCAAGCGTTCGATTGGGCGGTGGCCGAAGGCAAGATGGCCCGGAATCCGATCATCGATCAGGTGGCTGCCATCTCGGTCGGCATCGTTGATGGCGAGACCCTGCTCGACCTCGAGTACGTCGATGACGTGAATGCCGACGTCGACATGAACGTCGTTATGTCGGGACGTGAGCTTCTCATCGAAGTCCAGGGCACCGCAGAGGGAGCCCCCTTCAGCCGTGAAGATCTCGACGGGATGCTCGATCTCGCTGCGGGAGGCATCGCCGAGTTGGTCGAGGCACAGAAGGCTGCGACCCCGCCGTGATCCCACGCCTCGTCGTCGCTTCGAAGAACCCCGACAAGATCGCCGAGGTCGAGGACGTCTTGACTGCGCTCGACCTGGTCGGGGAGATCGTTCGGGGTCTCGAGTGGCCCGACGTCGAGGAGACCGAATCGACGTTGGTCGGCAATGCGCTGCTCAAGGCGCGGGCGGTCGCGGAGGCCACCGGTCTGGCGGCGCTGGCGGACGACACCGGACTCGAGGTCGACGCGCTCGACGGGGCCCCAGGAGTGTTCACGGCGCGATTCGCTGGTCCCGACGCAACGTATGACGACAACGTCGAGAAGCTGTTGGGCGACCTGGAGGGTCGTGCCGACCGGACCGCCAGGTTCAAGACGGCGGTGGCGCTGGTCGGCGCAGACGGCTCGATCGTCACGGCAGAAGGAACCGTGGAAGGAACGATCAGCGAGTCGCGGCGGGGGAGCCGCGGGTTCGGGTACGACCCGGTCTTCGAGGTCGGAGGCCGCACGTTCGCCGAGATGAGTGCGGCAGACAAGCACGAGATCTCACATCGGGCGCGAGCCCTCACTGCGCTCGCCATGCGCTTGCGCAACAGCTGAATCGCCGTTCGTCTGGCACAATGCCGGGGTCACGCGGGTGTGGCGGAATTGGAAGACGCGCCAGGTTTAGGTCCTGGTGGGCGAAAGCCCGTGGGGGTTCGAGTCCCTCCATCCGCACAATGCAAACCCCCTGGTCAGAGGCTTGGGGGTTTGTTTCTGTCTCGGAATGGTTGGAAGGTCTGAGGCTAATGGGTACCGCCGGTCTCGAAAGGGTGTTCGATGGTGCCCTAACCGGAGAGGGGGGAGGGGGGTATACCTCCCTGGATGTCCCGATATTTTGTTTAGTTATCGGACAGGATGACTGCTTCGAGGCGCTTCCGCGCCGGCCACTAGACATCGAGAACATCGACTCCGAAGTGTTGGAGGAGCTCCGCAGGTGGGGGATGGTGATGCCGAAGTCGCTTGAGTTGACCGGGATGGGCGCGCGGTATGCGGGTGGATCAAGAGGCGGCGTGTTGGAGTGAGTTCGCTTTTTATGGAGGAAGGGCCAGACCCCGTTGTGATCTCTGGGATCTGGCCTCTTCATCGTGATTGTGTTGTGAGTGCTTCTAGGGGTTGTTGAATCGGGCGTTCGGGTTCCCCTGCTTGAAGCGGGCGTTGTCGTTTGCTCGCTCCCCAGCGGGGCCAGACTTCGCGTTCAGGAGACCCTTTGCGCCTGGCAACGGCTCGACATCCACGTAGGTCCAATCGAACCGTTCATCGGCCTCTGCACCGAAGACCATGCGAATCTCGACATACTCGACCGCGCTGATCGTAAGCGTCTTGGTCTCGTTAATCACACATACGTAGCCCCAGAGCCCGTCCTCGATGGCCGGGTTGAAGTTGCCAGTGGAATAGTCCGGGTCCTCGCCGTCGCTGCGGTGCTCGAAACACGAGTAGAAGTTCCGAGTGCTGACGAACTCGACGTCAACCTCACCGACACGCGCGTCGAGGACGTTGAAATGCGCCCAGCCCTTGTCTCGGTTCACATCGTTAGTGCTCGGCGTGACAGCATCGACAGCGCCGAAGGCCATGCTCATGGTGCTGAGTAGCAGCGTCATGGCCATCGCCATCACTATGTATGTCCTTCGCATATTCGCTCGCTTCCCCTTGGTCCCCTGGAACGTCTTCGTCCCAGGCCACTCCGACGGAATCGCCAGACGTGGTCACTCATTGTTTCGGCAACCTCGGCTCGATCTTGAAGTTCTTGACGATTCGAGTGCCCAGCGTCACACCCGCCCGATACGTTCCCTTCAGGTGGATCTACCCGACAGTCACCGCCACCTGCTCGAGGCGCTCGCTCGCCGGCCACCAAGACAGCCTCGTACTGGATCTCCTCAATGCAGCGGTACAAGTCTGTTGGCTGCTCTCACTCTTGAGCGCCACAGGAGTTGGAGAAGTGTCGGGCCCACCAGCTCCCGGTTTTGCGGGTTCCCAGAGTGACGCCGCGACAAGGGCCAACCCAATCCACGCCCCGTACATGGTCAAAAGGCAGGCGAGAGCGAGCAGCAAGTAGCGGGGATGCCCCCTGGCCCAGATCAGGGAACTGAGTCCGGCGAACACCAGACCGAGCAAGAAAAGGGCCGCGAGTGCGGCGAGGTCTGAGTCGAGCGACTCCAGCTGAACACCCTACCCCAACCCCCGAGCCGACTCCACAGCCCAGGCCCGATCCGGATACCCCGACGCCCACTCCCGGAGCTCACTTGCCTGGCCGGTCGACGCTCTCACCCGGATCTCGCCGATCACCACCTCGCTGTCGTCAACGACCACTGCCGTGTGTGACCCCTTATGAGGGTCGATGCCGATCATCATCATTGTGCTGCCCTTTCTGTCGGCAATTGGAGCCGCGGCGGGCAAGCCTGATTCGGGTCGATGTGCTCTCGCCTCTTTCGAGCCACGCCACAGCCGAGGACACCAACCGGCAGACACCTCGTTAGAAGGCCAACCCAACAAGGGCGGCAGGCACTTCAAGAGCCAACCGGCTGGCGCCCTCGACGCTACGGGAACACCCCGCAACGCGCCCCCAGTCTCAATCAGGCACATACCAGAGTGGTACTAGAGCCCGGTCATACCTCTGATAGGTGTACTCGCGCTTCCTCACGCTGAAACCGCTACGAATCAGAGCCACTTTCATCGAGCGTGCTCAATAGACACTCGCCCATGCCAGCGCCCGTCGGGGATCGGGACCCGGGCTCGGGCCCGGGTCAATGAGTGAGTGTGTCCGATGTCGCCGAGATCATGGGTGGCCGACCCTGAGGCGCGAAATGAGCCTCCCGGACATCGAGCCGGGAGGCTCATCTCGTAGTTGTAGGCCGCCCGGGACTCGAACCCGGAACCCTCGGATTAAGAGTCCGATGCTCTAGCCAGTTGAGCTAGCGACCCGGCGGCAGGATACCCGTTACACCTATCGCCTCGTCAATTCGGAGGCACTCAATCCATGTCATTGCCGTGTGCCAGGCATCCGTCGACCGGCAGATCCGCGTTCGGGCGACGCCGTGCGCCAACGTGTTCTTTCTCTGGCCCGTTCCGGCCGGCTTGACGAACGACTTATCAAACCGCACCTCCGGCAAGGAGAGCTCGTGCTGCCACCACTCGCGTGCCTTCTCTTGGTTGTTTCCCTCGTGGAGGTGGAGATGGAGAACGACTTCAGGATCGTTGACCAGAAATGTCTCCACCCATTCGAGAAACCGGCGGTGGATCCCGGGGTCGGAGTTCGTCACGCTCAGCATCTTCTTGGATTTCGATCCCTCTCCCCAGTACAGCGCAGTGCCGAGACACCACAGCGGACTCGACCGGTACTGCTCATAGCTCTCACGGGCCGAGGCTTGGACTGCTTCGAGTTCCCGTCTTCGGCGCCACTGGGTGTCGCGTGGGATGCCTTGTTGGCTGCCGGTTCTGGCCTTGATGTCCTCGATCTGCTCAGCAGTGAGTTCGATATTGCGGCACCAGCCGGCGATCGTGCTCTTGGCGGCGCCGACGACTGCGCCGATCTCACGGTACGTCCAGCCATGTTCCCGGAGCCGTCGACCGAGTTCGGCGCGCTCCCATTGGCTGAGGTCGTGAACGCGGTCGATCCGACTCGAGATGTGGGCCGGAACAGGTGGGGTCACCGCTGCACCGTATCGATGGGCCATGACACGAATCGTGGTCTCGTCAACCGGGCGTCGGCCGAGTACCGTTGACTGACACACGGGTTGTGGCGCAGCTTGGTAGCGCGCCTGCTTTGGGAGCAGGAGGTCGTGGGTTCAAGTCCCACCAACCCGACCGATCACCCATCTCAGTGCTGTCCAGCGAGCTTTCAGCCTCACAGGCCCAGCGATATACTCGGCGGCTCCGCGGGTGTAGCTCAATGGTAGAGCCCCAGCCTTCCAAGCTGGTCATGAGGGTTCGATTCCCTTCACCCGCTCGAAGAGTGGTCGTTGCCGGCTTGTGGCCGTGATGGCTGCCCCTCGGTAGCATTCCCTCCCCGCCGAGCCCCCGTAGCTCAGTGGACAGAGCAGGAGCCTTCTAAGCTCTTGGTCGGAGGTTCGAATCCTTCCGGGGGCGCAGTAGATTCGCGTCTGCCGAAGGCATCGAATCGCTCTCCATGGTGGCCGTAGCTCAGTTGGTTAGAGCGCCAGTTTGTGGAACTGGAGGTCGGGGGTTCAATTCCCCTCGGTCACCCCATGCGTCCGGGAGGCCCGCGCCTCCCGGACGATTCATGTCCACGACACCAGGAGCACCCGTGACGAATGTCACCGTGACCGAAGCCGGTCCCAACGAGAAACTCGTAACGTTCGAAGTCCCTGAGTCAGACCTGGAGGCCGCCAAGACGGTGGCAGCTCGCAAGCTCTCCAAGGATCTGAACATCCGCGGCTTCCGGCCCGGCAAAGCCCCGCGAGCCATCGTCGAGGCGTCCGTCGGCGCCGCCCGGCTTCGCTCGGAGGCGATCGACGAGATGCTGCCCGAAAAGGTCGGCGCGATCCTCACCGAGGCCGACATCGATCCGGCAGTTCCGCCATCGCTCGAATCGTTGGAAGACACCGACGACGGGGTCAAGGTCGAAGTCCGCGTGACGCTGTGGCCATCGCTCGACGATGTTCCCGAGATCCACGACCGGACGGTCGAGGTCGGGTCGCCAGATGTGGCCGACGATGAGTTGCAGGAGCAACTCGACCGTTTCCGCGAGCAGTTCGCCGTCCATCGAAGAGGTCGACCGTCCCGCCGAAGAGGGTGACTTCGTGATGATGGACATCTCCGCCGTTCAGAACGACGAAGAGGTCCCCGAAGCCACCGCGTCGGCACTGATGTACGAGGTCGGTTCCGGGGGTCTCATCGAGGCGCTCGACGATTCGCTCACCGGTGCCTCGGCGGGCGACGTGGTCAGTTTCGACGGTCCGCTGCCGGACGGCTTCGGCGAGAAGGCGGGCATGGAGGTGACCTACACCGTCACCGTCTCCGACGTTCGCAAGCGCGTCCTGCCCGAGGTGACCGACGAGTGGGTGTCGGAAAGCACTGAGTTCGAGACCGCGGAAGAGTTGACCGACACCCTCAGAACCCAGATGGGGTCGATGAAAAAGCGCTCGATGCTCAGCGCTTTCCAGGAGCGGGCACTCGATCAGCTGATCGACGAGGTCGAGATCGAATTGCCGGAGGCTCTCGTGAGAGCCGAGATGGATGAGGTCTTTCACCGATTCAGTCATCGTCTCGAAGAGCAGGAGCTCTCGCTGGAGGACTATTTCCAGGCGACAGGGATCCCTCAGGAGTCGTTTGTCTCGGACCTCGAGTCGCAGGCCGAGCGGAGCGTGAAGTCGCGTCTCCTGCTCGAGGCGGTCATCGACAACGAGGGTCTCGAGGTCTCCGACAGCGAACTGCAGTCCGTGGTCGAGATGGTCATCGCCTCGTCCGAAGATCCCGAGCGGGTCAAGCTGGCGCTCGAATCCGAAGCCCAGAGAAAGAATCTGGTCGGTGATATCCTCCGCAACAAGGCATTGGAAGCCATCGTCAAGGGCGCCAGGCCGGTCGATGAGGACGGCAATGAGGTCGACCTCACGATCGAGGAGCCAGCGGTCGAGGCGGAGGTCGTCGAAGCCGAAGTGATCGATGAATCCAGCGAAACCGAACACGTTGTCGAAGCAGTGGTCACCGAAGCCACCGAGGAGGAATGATGGATCCCAAGGCCTACGTGCCCGTCCCATACGTCACCGAGAGCACGAGCCGCGGTGAGCGCACCTATGACATCTACAGCCGGCTCCTCAAGGATCGGATCATCTTCCTGGGGACGCCGATCGACGACACGGTCGCCAACCTGATCATGGCGCAGCTGCTCCACCTCGAGTCGGATGACCCCGACAAGGACGTCTTCCTCTACATCAACTCTCCTGGCGGTTCGATCACCTCGCTGTTCGCCATCTACGACACGATGCGCTACATCCGCCCTGACGTGAACACGGTGTGCATGGGCATGGCCGCGTCGGCGGCGTCTGTGATCCTCGCCGGTGGCGCAGAAGGCAAGCGCTTCGCACTCCCGCACGCCCGGATCATGCTCCACCAGCCACACGGTGGCGCCCAGGGACAGGCGACCGACATCGAGATCCAGGCCCGGCTCATCGTGCAGATGCGCGAGCAGCTGAACCGGATCTTGTCCGAGCACACCGGACAGCCGCTCGAGAAGGTCGAGAAGGACACCGAACGCGACTATTGGCTCCTTGCCGACGAGGCCAAGGAGTACGGGTTGATCGATCAAGTGCTCTCCCGTCGGGAGCTTTCTGCAGTAACGTCTTCCGAGTAAGGAGGCGCTTTTGTCGAAGTTCAGCGAGAGCGGGGAGCTGCTGAAATGCAGCTTCTGCGGTAAGTCGCAGCGGCAGGTCAAGAAATTGATCGCCGGTCCCTGGCGTCTACATCTGCGACGAGTGCATCGATCTCTGCAACGAGATCATCGAGGAGGAACTGTCGTCCTCGGAGGAGGTCGGTTTCACCGAGCTCCCCAAGCCCGTCGAGATCCGCTCCTATCTGAACGAGTACGTGGTAGGCCAGGAGCCGGCCAAGAAGGCCCTCGCCGTCGCTGTGTACAACCACTACAAGCGGGTGCGCACCGGCGAGCCCCGGCACGACGACGTCGAACTCGCCAAATCGAACATCCTGATGATCGGCCCCACCGGTTCGGGCAAGACCTTCCTGGTCCAGACCCTCGCCCGCCAGTTGAACGTCCCGATCGCCATCGCCGACGCCACCGCCCTCACCGAGGCCGGCTACGTCGGCGAGGATGTCGAGAACATCCTCCTCAAGCTGATCCAGGCCGCCGACTACGACGTCAAGCGGGCCGAGCAGGGCATCATCTACATCGACGAGATCGACAAGGTGGCGCGCAAAGGCCGAGAACCCGTCGATCACCCGGGACGTGTCCGGCGAGGGCGTCCAGCAGGCGCTATTGAAGATCCTCGAGGGCACCGTTGCCAGCGTGCCGCCGCAGGGCGGCCGCAAGCACCCCCACCAGGAGTTCATCCAGATCGACACGTCGAACGTGCTGTTCATCTGTGGGGGAGCGTTCGCCGGCCTCGATGACATCATCTCGAACCGGATCGGCGCCAAGCACGTCGGGTTCGGTGCCGAGGTGCGGTCCAAGAACGATCTCCAGCGCTCCGAGGTGCTCTCGAAGGTGCTCCCCGAGGACCTGATCAAGTTCGGGCTGATCCCCGAGTTCATTGGCCGTCTCCCGATCGTGGCCACCGTCGAATCGCTCGACAAGGACGCCCTCGTCCAGATCCTCACCGAGCCGCGCAATGCGCTGGTCCGTCAGTACGCCAGGATGTTCGACATGGACGGCGTCGACCTGGTGTTCACCGACGACTCGCTCGATGCGATCGCCGACCAGGCGATCCTGAGAGGCACCGGAGCCCGCGGACTGCGTGCGATCCTGGAGGAGGTCCTACTCAACACGATGTTCGACATCCCGTCTCGGGAGGACATCGGACGGGTGGAGATCACCAAGGAAGTGGTCGAGGAGCGGGTCAACCCGACCCTCGTCCCCCACTCCGAGATCGAGACCCCCCAAGAGCGCTCCGCCTGACGGAGGGCTGCCCGGCCCATTGCGCTGCATCTGACCGGTCGATAAGATGCGGCCTGGCGACGTCGAGCTTGTTTCTCGATGGCGACCCATAACGCACATTCGCCTGTGGTCACAGACTGTGGCTGCATGGGGCAAACAACTGGGAGACTTCGACCTGTGGTCCGTTAGTTCGGTCACCGAGGAACGCAGCGAGTCAGTGGTGAGACCGGCCCTCCCCAAGCGAGCGGGAACAGCTCTAGGGAGGCAACAACGACATGAGTGCTATTGCACAGCGCAGGGCGGCGGCCGCCGTCGCGATCACAATGCTGCTCGCAGTGCTGCAGTTTGTACTGTTTTCGATCAGTCCGATGCCGGCGAGTGCTGTCGGGCACGCGTCGACGTGCCAGGACTCGTCATACTCGAGTTCACTTTCAACTTTGTGAACGGGACGTCGAGCTCCGGCGACAGACTTCTCGGGACAGCGACTACGAGTTCGACTGGCAACAGCTAACGGTGCAAGCGCAAGACCCAGGAGGCGTTCCATTCCGGGAACCGGCGGCTCGGCCACGTTCCGAACGGAGTCCGGTATTGGCGTCGACGCGTTTCGTGCAGGCAGGTCTACACGAACGGCTGGGCGAACAACGGCGGTCAGACCCGACCAGACCGGTGATCCCAATTGGCGAATCGCCAGCTACAGAACGAGAATACAGTCAGACTTCGAAACGGTGAGACGTCGAGGCACACGACACACGTCTCGACTACGTCGACCACACGATCAAGCACGACGTCGACCACGTCGGTTCAAGCACGACGTCGACTACGTCGGGATCAAGCACGACGTCGACTACGTCGGGATCAAGCACGACGTCGACTACTTCTGGATCGAGCACGACGTCGACGACGGCTCCGACCACCACGACCACACAGCCTGGACTGGGAACCTCGGTGACTATGTGTGGATCGATACGAACGCTGACTGCACGCAAGATGGAGGCGAAACTCCCATTGGCCGGGGTTCAGGTGGATCTCTTCAACGATGGGGTTTTGTCGCCTCGACCTTCACCGACGCCAACGGCAAAGTACGTTTTCGGGAACTTGCTTGCCAGTAGCAGGTACCAGGTGCGCTTCACGCTGACCGATACCCCATCCACGGACTACTCGTTCACGCCGGATTGCACGACGGGATACGCCGATGACGTCGACAGCGACGTGACCGCCGCGGTCGGTGTGAATGCAGCCCAGACGAGCTTCATCAACCTACCGCTCGGTGTGAGTGATCTGACCTGGGATGCGGGCGTGGTCGCTATAGCGGTCGAGGGGATTCAGATCGAGTCCACGACGACCACGATCGCTCCAGTGACGACCGACACCCTTGCCGTTCACCGGATTGGACGACTCAGGAGTTCCTGCTGCTCGGCCTCGCCATCATGGTGGCGGGCTCGGCGTTGCTGTTCGCGGCATCTCGCCGTGAGGACGACGCGGTCGAGTCGCTCTCGACCGTGGACCGCCGACTGAACTGAATGACCTGTTAGACAAGGATCCCAGAGGCCCGGAGCAATCGCTCCGGGCCTCTGTCTCGTCCTGTTCGCCACTTCTCGAGAGAATGCCCGGCATGCGGAGCACTTGGGCCTATCTAGTCACCTTGAGTAGAAGCGCCAATGGCCCTGTCGCGGATCTTGCAAGATCACCCCGCGGTGTTACAAAGAGTGGTGTGGGACCACAGAGCGTGGTTGTACGGGGTAAACAACTGGGAGACTTTGACCTGCGGTCCGTTAGTTCGGTCACCGAGGAACGCAGCGAGTCAGTGGTGAGACCGGCCCTCCCCAAGTGAGCGGGTACAGCTTCAGGGAGGCAATTCGAGATGAGTTCCATGGCACAGCGCAGGACGGCAGCCGCCGCTGCGATCACAATGCTGTTTGCAGTACTGCAATACGTACTGCTCTCAGTCAGTCCAATGCCGGCGTTCGCTGCGACCGAATTGGGCGGGACGGTCGAAATCGTTCGTCGATATCACGGGACCAAATGATGGGGGGTCGGACGCCCGGCCAGAACCCTCAGTATGTCGAGGGTGATGTGATCCCGCTGTCGTTATGGGTCATGGAGCGGTGACTGCGAACAATACGAGTTCACTGCCTGCTTCGATTACGCGGCCCCAAATGGTGCACACGCCTCAGGCAGATCGCGCATAGTCAAACGGATTATGTCGTGCCGCCGAGGATGTTTGGACTGGCTTCGAGGTCGAACCAGACGGTGATGTCATCTTCCTGTTCGCTTGGCTCCGAGGCACCAACGTCGGTGAAGTGATACATCTATCTGCCCCTTCAACGAGGAGCCGAAGGTCGCAGCGGCGACAGGTCATCGGTCGAATCATGACTGCGGACGCAAAGGCGATCACCGTTCAATCTACTCGACTGAGCTGGGCGACAAGATGGGGCAACTGAGAGCCCCATCACGTCATATGCGGACACCGCGATCGGGATCTGATAACAAGTTCGGCGAGGTTGCACTGAACTGCTGGATGCCGGCGTCTGCCTCGTGACCGGTGCGACAGCTTCCTGGCAACGTCCGTCATCACGGAAACTGGCCAGGGCAACGCCGAGCCAACGCTGTTCGATTATGTAGCTGTTGGGCCGCTGGAGTTCACTTCGTGCAGCACGATCACCGTGATCAAGAAGACTGAGCGTCAGCTGGTCTCTCCGGGACTTCACGTTCGATCTGAGTGCGGCCGACGACGGTCATCGGACGGCGCCCTCGACGGTGACGGTGACTCCTACGTGGTGAACGACGTCCTGCCCGGGACGTACTCGCTCTCAGAAGACGACCCATCAGCCCAGCTGTTCGCCCTCGAGTCGATCGTGTGCGACGACGTCGATGTGGCTCGGTTCGACCTGTCGCTGTGCGGCGTCAACTTCAGTCCCACGGGACGTCAGCATCATCACCAACTCGAGCACTGCTCCTGGTGCGATTTCGGTTGACAAGGATGCGTCGGTGTCGTCGGTGACGGCGCCGGGTGGTGATGTGACCTATACGGTGACGGTGACGAATACGTCGAGTCCGTCTCAGGGTGTGACGATCACCAAGATCGACGATGACAAGTTTGGTGTGATCTGGGATACGGCCACTGATTCGGGAATGGCTGCTGCGGATACGACGTGTGACACCGAGTTGGGTGCTGACGGCAGGTATTTGGCTGCGGCTACCGATTCGTTCTCGTGCACCTTTGTTGGTTCGGTGACCGGTAATGCTGGTGACACGCACACCAACATCGTGACGGGTTCGGGTGTCGATGATCTCGACAATCCGGTGTCGGATACGGGTACCGAGTCTGTGCGGGTGATCGCTGATCAGGTGACGGTGACCATCCAGCCGGGTTCGTGCTACTACGACGGAGGCTCGTTCACGCCGGTGACGGTGACGATCGATCCTGACTCGGGTGCGACGGTCGAGCTGAAGGATGGTTCGACGGTTGTCGCGACGTTCTCGGGGACTGGCGGGTCTGAGGATCTGGCTCCTGGCACCTATGACGTGGTGGTGACGACTGCTGACAACTTCGAGTTGGTTGGCGACGTCCCCGAAACGGTCACAGTCGGCGAATGTGCTCCTGGTGCGATTTCGGTTGACAAGGATGCGTCGGTGTCGTCGGTGACGGCGCCGGGTGGTGATGTGACCTATACGGTGACGGTGACGAATACGTCGAGCCCGTCTCAGGGTGTGACGATCACCAAGATCGACGATGACAAGTTTGGTGTGATCTGGGATACGGCCACTGATTCGGGAATGGCTGCTGCGGATACGACGTGTGACACCGAGTTGGGTGCTGACGGCAGGTATTTGGCTGCGGCTACCGATTCGTTCTCGTGCACCTTTGTTGGTTCGGTGACCGGTAATGCTGGTGACACGCACACCAACATCGTGACGGGTTCGGGTGTCGATGATCTCGACAATCCGGTGTCGGATACGGGCACCGAGTCTGTGCGGGTGATCGCTGATCAGGTGACGGTGACCATCCAGCCGGGTTCGTGCTACTACGACGGAGGCTCGTTCACGCCGGTGACGGTGACGATCGATCCTGACTCGGGTGCGACGGTCGAGCTGAAGGATGGTTCGACGGTTGTCGCGTCGTTCTCGGGGACTGGCGGGTCTGAGGATCTGGCTCCTGGCACCTATGACGTGGTGGTGACGACTGCTGACAACTTCGAGTTGGTTGGCGACGTCCCCGAAACGGTCACAGTCGGCGAATGTGCTCCTGGTGCGATTTCGGTTGACAAGGATGCGTCGGTGTCGTCGGTGACGGCGCCGGGTGGTGATGTGACCTATACGGTGACGGTGACGAATACGTCGAGCCCGTCTCAGGGTGTGACGATCACCAAGATCGACGATGACAAGTTTGGTGTGATCTGGGATACGGCCACTGATTCGGGAATGGCTGCTGCGGATACGACGTGTGACACCGAGTTGGGTGCTGACGGCAGGTATTTGGCTGCGGCTACCGATTCGTTCTCGTGCACCTTTGTTGGTTCGGTGACCGGTAATGCTGGTGACACGCACACCAACATCGTGACGGGTTCGGGTGTCGATGATCTCGACAATCCGGTGTCGGATACGGGTACCGAGTCTGTGCGGGTGATCGCTGATCAGGTGACGGTGACCATCCAGCCGGGTTCGTGCTACTACGACGGAGGCTCGTTCACGCCGGTGACGGTGACGATCGATCCTGACTCGGGTGCGACGGTCGAGCTGAAGGATGGTTCGACGGTTGTCGCGACGTTCTCGGGGACTGGCGGGTCTGAGGATCTGGCTCCTGGCACCTATGACGTGGTGGTGACGACTGCTGACAACTTCGAGTTGGTTGGCGATGTCCCCGAAACGGTCACAGTCGGCGACTGCACGCCGCCTCCGACCACGACCACTACGACGCGACCTGCGGCGACGGGTTCGATCGGTGACTACGTCTGGCTGGATGCAAATGCTGATGGACATCAGGGCGACTTCGAGCTTCCTCTCGAGGGAGTGAAGGTCGAACTGCTCGACAGCAACGGTGCGGTCTTGGCAACGACCACAACCAACGCCAACGGTGGGTATTTGTTCGACGGCCTCGCCGCCGGCACCTACCAGGTCCGGTTCACCATCGCTGACGACCCGAACGATCAGACAAACCTGACATTTGGGCCGGCGCTGGCGGATGGCGTGCCTGTTGATCGAAACAGTGACGCCACGGACATCGGCGGGGACGATGCCGACGATGTCGGCGTCACCGGTTCGATCTTCCTGCAGCCCGGTCAGGATGACCTGACGTGGGATGCCGGAGTGATTGCCGTGGCGGTCCAAGGGATTCAGATCGAGTCCACGACGACCACGATCGCTCCAGTGACGACCGACACACTGCCGTTCACCGGGTTCGAGAGCCAGGAACTGGCGATTCTCGGCCTGGTGGTGTTGGCGGCGGGCGGAATGCTGCTGTTTACAGCGGCTCGCCGCGAAGATGAGGAGGCGGCGACGGAGACCACGGGGACGTGGTCGAGTCTCTGACTCCGAGCCGGTATCGGAAGACTGAGGCGGCCCCGGGTTCAACCCGGGGCCGTCTCGCGACATGCCGCCACCACCACCGCTCTTGTGCTTCCTCATGTCGGAAGCCGATCGGGCTCGGTGGTGACGTATCGAGAGGTGATGCCTCCGACCCATTGCATGTGGCTAGTCACATCGGGCACACTGCAATGGTCATGCCTCCTCTCTTGTGGGGAGCTGGCAAGGTGTTACAAATAGTGGTGTGCGACCACAGAGCGTGGTTGCACGGGGCAAACGATTGGGCGACTTCGACCTGCGGTCCGTTAGATCGGTCACCGAGGAACGCAGCGAGTCAGTGGTGAGACCGGCCCTCCCCGAAACAAGCGGGCCATGAGGTCAGGGAGGCATCCATTAATGAGTGCTATGGCGCAACGCAGAACGGCGGCAGCCGCTGCGATCACGATGATGTTTGCGGTACTGCAATTAGTGCTGTTCGCGACGAATCCGGTCCCGGCAGGCGCTGCAGAGGACAACCCCGGCCCCGCCGAGTCGGTGTGCCCGATTCCTGATGCCGAAGGTGTCGTGGCGCGGGTTCTCAACAAGGGTGGCTACATCTATGCCAACTTGACCGCGGATGACGCTGATACAGGTCCCTTCGACATCTCGCTCGCAGCTGGCGTATACGACGTGTCCCTGACGAGCTGGGACAACCACACGGGCCGGACACCAGACCCGTCGCAGACCCAAGAGCAGTATTTGTCCAGGGTTGGTTCGAAGGATCCAAAGTCTGGACGTCTTCTACGATCGATGACTTACCGGATGATCAAGACATCCTGACTCAGCTTGTCGATTCGGGCGTGACTGTTCCCGAGCTAGACGAGGTCGGGGCTGTGCACGCTGCCTACCCATCCGACATCGGCAACTCTCACCAGCCGGTGTGCGTGGTGTTCGTTCCGACCAAGACGACCACGACGACGGAGGCGACGACGACCACGACGACGGAGGCGACGACGACCACGACGACGGAGGCGACGACGACCACGACGACGGAGGCGACGACGACCACGGCTCCGAGGACTTCGACCACGGTGGAGTCGGCAGTAGGGGCGATCGTGATCGAGAAGAGCGCCCCCCTGGCCGATGGAGACACGTTCGTCTTCACTCTTGACGATGACCGTTTCGTTCTCCAGGACGGCGGTTCAGAGACGTTTGGCAATCTCGACCCGGGGACATACCTCGCCAGCGAGTTCAATGGATCCGCGTGGGGCCTGACGACCATTGCGTGCGACAATGGCTCGGCGGGCACGATTGCCGATGATGGGTCCGAGGGCAGTGTCTCGATCGACCTGGAAGCCGGAGAGACCGTGACCTGCGTGTTCTCCAACGCGCCGGTCGAGGTCCTGGGGATTCAGATCGAGTCCACGACGACCACCATCGCTCCAGTGACGACCGACACCCTGCCCTTCACCGGGTTCGAGAGCCAGGAACTGGCGATTCTCGGACTGGTGGTGTTGGCGGCGGGTGGCGTGCTGCTCTTCGCAGCGACACGTCGTGAAGAGGATGACCTCGTGACCGAGGTCGTCGGAAGCTGGTCTCGCGACTGATCGAGCGCCCGCTCGGAGACAACTGGAAGGGCCCCGGGTTCGCCCGGGGCCCATCCGCGTCCGATGGTCTCGTTGGAAGTGACACAGGACTCTTGAGTGGTCCTGGGGCTGGAGCTACACCGAGTGGTGAAGACGCCACAGATAGTGGCGAATGGGGCTCTCAGGGCGACGAAGACCCGTGGCCTGGTAGATCGGTCACCGCAGGCCACAGCGAGTCAATGGTGAGACCGGCCCTCCCCAGAGATGAGCGAAAGCTCGGGGAGGCACGAAATGGGTGCCACGACACAGCGCAGGCTGGCAGGCATCGCTGCACTGCTACTCCTGCTGACAGCACTGCAACTGGTGGTGTCGGCGAATTCGAGACCGGCGCTCGCCGCCGACCAACCGACGCTCGTCGAAGGGAACCCGACCTGCGCCGATTTCGGCTCGTACGAGCTGAGGCTCAAGATCGAGGCGGGCGATGAGCTGGACGACGGCAACTCCGGCGAATACGTCTCGGGCGACCTTGATTGTCGACGTCGACATCTACGAGACATCCGCCGGATGGGAGTTCGACTGGTCCGCAAACCACGACGTTGGAATCGTCGTTGCCAAGGGAGGTCCGGTAGCGAACCTCTACACGTACGAAGGCGCACAGAGTGACTCCGGTTTGCATGCTCCGTTCAATTCCAACAGTGGGAGTTGGTACGGGCTGAGTCACATCTCGTTCTGCACGAGCACCAGCGATGACACACTCCGGGCACGGATGACACGACGCCGGGGACAGATGACACGACTCCCGGCACGGATGCCACCACTCCGGTGACGAACGAAACCACGCCTGAAACCCGGGCCACGACACCTGCGACGTTGCCGCTCCTCGGGGCGATCGGAGACTTCGTGTGGTTCGATGCAGATCGGAACGGGCAACAGGACGACCCGGCGATCGAGATCCCGGTTCTCGGGGCAACTGTTGAACTCCTCGAGCCGTCGGGAACGGTGCTTGCCACCCAGCTGACCGGAGCCGATGGGCTGTACCTGTTCGACGGTCTCCCGGCCGGGAACTATCGGGTTCAGGTGACGTATCAAGGAGCCGCATACACGCTTCCGAGGGCTTCGGGCGTTTCCAATGATCGGAACAGCGACGTGGATCCACTGGGCAACGGCATCGGACGCACGGCCTTGATCAGTCTCGATGCGGGAGAAGTGGACCTGACGTGGGACGCCGGAATCGTCGTCGAGGTGTTGGCCGCCCAGATCGAGTCCACGACAACGACGATCGCAGTCGAACCGGTCGTCGTTGACACCCTGCCGTTCACAGGTTCCGATGTGGACCAGACGATCGCGCTTGCGATGATAATGATCGTCGCCGGTGCCCTCTTGCTGCGTGCTGCATCCCGGCGGGAGGAAGAGACAATGTCCGACGTGACGGGGAGGTGGTCGAACGCCTGAACTTGGGATGTTCCTGAGGGATAGTCTACGACGAGTGGTTCCGCGATTTCAACGGAGATCGCGGAACCACTGTGTGAGGTTCTACGTCGAACTCGCATGACAACCATCACACCAAACATCCGGGCAATCGCTGCGGCGATGTGCCTTTCCATTCTGCTGGCGGCGTGCAGCGCCGACGCATCATTGGCACGACTGTGCCGACGACGGATGGCCAGCCGACCACGACGACAACCCCACCTCCCCCGACGACTACTTCACCACCACGACGACAACTCCGACAACGGGAGCGCCGTCGACGACGACGCCGACCGCCGACGGGGAGATGTCGACGGCTGCCCGAGCCACCATCGAAGAGATCGAGAACGCCGCCAGATCAGGAGATCTCCTGCGGCTCGCCGAGCTCGCATTGTCGGGCGATGTGCTGTTCACGGCCTCGTTCGGGCAGGAGTTCTCCGACCCCGCCGAGCTGGCTGCGTACTGGGAAGGCATCGAAGGACCGTCGATCCCGGAGGTGATTCTCGGCCTGCTCGATGCCGGCTACACCCAGACCCTCGCAGCTATGAAGATGGCACGCAAGTCGCCATCCACGTTACCCCTGCAGTCATGGGAGAGGATTCCACGGCCGCCGACCGCGCCCGGCTCGAGTCGATCTTCGGGGAGGACACCGTAGCGTCCTGGTACGCCGACGGCATGTACCTGGGTTGGAGGATCGGGCGTCGACGCCGATGGGAACTGGCGGTTCCTCGTCATCGGCGACTGAGAGCGGTTGCTCCTCCTCGGGGGGACAGGCGAGCGTCAGCGGGACCAGGGGCTAGTTGCGTGACAATGCCCCCCTGGGTTCGCGGGCGAACCCGGTCCCCCCTGCGGAGGGACAAACAACGACAATGCCCCCCTTTCCCCCCGGGGTTCAGCACGACGAACCCTGTCCCCCCTGCGGAGGGAGAGACAACGACGATGCCCCCCTGTCCCCCTGCGGAGGGACAAACGCACGACAATGCCCCCCTGGGTTCGCAGGGCGAACCCGTGTCCCCCCTGCGGAGGGACAAACAATGACGAGAGAACCCTGTTCTCCGTGCGGAGGGACAAACAGGGGACGAACAAACCCTGCGAATTGGCGGAAGGGGGACGGTTGGGGATGTTGGGGTAGGCTCCGGAATCGAGAAAACCTCGCCTGGGGACGGGCGATTTCCGCAATACTCCCGGATCTGTGATGAACCCGACCTACGAACCCCGAGACGTCGAAGCCCATTGGTACGCCAAGTGGGAGGAGGCCGGAATCTTCCGGCCTGAGTTCCGCCCCGATGGGAAGCCCTACGCGGTCGTGATCCCGCCTCCGAACGTGACCGGCGTGCTGCACATGGGCCACGCCCTCAATCACACGATCCACGACACGATCATCCGCCGCAAGCGCATGCAGGGGTACGCGGCGCTGTGGGTCCCCGGGACCGATCACGCCGGCATCGCCACCCAGAACGTCGTCGAGCGCGAGCTTGCTGTCGAGGGCATGGATCGTCACGAGCTCGGCCGCGAGGAGTTCATCCGTCAGGTGTGGGAGTGGAAGGACATCTATCACGCTCGCATCACCAATCAGATCCGCCGGATGGGGTCTTCGTGTGACTGGACCCGCGAGCGCTTCACCCTCGACGACGGCCTGTCTGACGCGGTCAACGAGGTGTTCGTCAGGTTGTACGAAGAGGACCTCATCTATCGAGGCAACCGGATCATCAACTGGTGTCCCCGGTGTGGCACGGCGCTCGCCGAGATCGAGGTCGAATACCGCGACGTGCAAGGCACGCTGACCCACATCCGGTATCCGTTCGTGGACGGTGACGGCGGCATCGTCGTCGCCACCACCCGCCCCGAGACGATGCTCGGCGACACTGCCGTGGCTGTCCACCCCGACGACGAACGATATGCGGCCATGGTGGGGAAGATGGTGCGTCTGCCCGTGGTCGGGCGTGAGATCCCGATCATCGCCGACGAGGCAGTCGATCCCGAGTTCGGGTCCGGAGCAGTCAAGGTCACACCCGCCCACGATCCCAACGACTTCGAGATCGGTGAACGGCACGGCCTCGAGAAGATCGCAGTTCTGGATGCGGAGGCGATCGTCACCGCCGAGGGAGGCAGGTTCGAGGGATTGGATCGTTTCGCAGCCCGCGCTGCCATTCGCGAAGCGCTCGAAGCCGAAGGCGCCCTCGTTCAGATCGAAGAGCACAACCACTCCGTCGGGCACTGCTACCGCTGCGACACGATCATCGAGCCGTATCTGTCTGACCAGTGGTTCGTGGCGGTCAAGCCGCTCGCCGAGCCCGCCATGGAGGCCGTGCGGGACGGCTCGAACCGGTTCATTCCCGAACGCTGGGACAAGACCTATTTCCACTGGATGGAGAACCTTCGGGACTGGACGATCAGCCGCCAGATCTGGTGGGGCCATCGCATTCCGGCCTGGTATTGCGACAACGATCACGTGACCGTTGCCCGCAGTGAGGTCGAGGCATGCGCCGAATGCGGTTCCACCGAAGTCACCCAGGACCCCGACGTCCTCGACACGTGGTTCTCGTCGGCGCTGTGGCCGTTCTCGACCCTCGGATGGCCCGAGGAGACCGAGGATCTGGCACGGTTCTATCCGAACGACGTCCTCATCACCGGCTTCGACATCATCTTCTTCTGGGTTGCCCGGATGATGAAGATGGGGATCCATTTCATGGGCGACGTCCCCTTCCGCGACACGATCATTCACGGTCTGGTGCGCGACGCCGACGGCAACAAGATGTCGAAGTCCCGTGGAAACACCCTCGACCCGCTCGAGGTTGCCGAGGAGCACGGCGCCGATCCGCTTCGTCTCGCTCTGATCCAGGCGGCGAACCCCGGCCAGGACGTTCCCTTGAACATGGAGTGGGTCGAAGGCACGAGGAAGTTCGGCAACAAGCTCTGGAACGGGACACGGTTCGTGCTGCGAAGTGTCGAGCCGGGCACGGTGCCGGCCAATGGCGGCTATCCGGATGCCCCATCGGCGATCGATGCATGGATCCTGTCGCGGCTGTCAACGGTCTCGACACGATTCGACGAGCTGTGCGACGAATACCGGTTCAGTGATGCGTTCAGCCTGCTCTACAGCTTCACGTGGTCAGAGGTCTTCGACTGGTACGTCGAGATGTCCAAGGGTGCCCTCGCCAACGAGGAGACCGCCGAGACGACCAAGCAGACGCTCGGTGTCGTCATCCGCGACGTCATCAAACTGTTCCATCCAGCGATCCCGTACCTGACCGAAGAGCTCTGGATGAATGTGGTCGGTGACGGCTTCGTCGCCGGTGCCGACTGGCCGCAGGTGCCCGCGTTCGACGGGCCGGTCGAGATGAGCGACATCCAGGATCTGATCTCCGGTGTCCGGCGATTCCGGGCCGAGCAGGGGATCTCGCCTCGCCAGGCGCTGACGCTCAAAGTCGAGTCTCCGGCCGGTTCGAGCCTCCCGAAGTGGGCCGAGCGGCTCCTCGTCGACCTGGCAGCCTGTGAGGTCGAGATCGCGTCCGAGTCACCCGAAGAGGGCCACACCCGGATCGTGGCCGGTCGGTATCAAGGGTTCATCCCGCTCGACGGTCTGATCGATGTGGATGCTGAGCGGGAGCGACTCTCGAAGCGGATGGCCGACGCTCAGGCGGATCTCGACAAGGTCGAACGCAAGCTCGGCAACGAGGCTTTCATGTCGAAGGCCCCGGAAGAGATCGTCGAGAAGGAACGCGGGAAGCAGGCAGAGCTCTCGGACCTCATCGCCAAGCTCCAATCACAGCTGGACCTGCTCTGACCGTGTTCACGTACCCAGAAGCGGTCGCCTACCTCGACCACCACATCGGACGGGGAATGCATCCCGGTCTCGACACGATCCGCGGTCTGCTCGACCTGATGGGAAACCCCCAGGACAGCTACCCGATCGTCCACATCGCCGGAACCAATGGGAAGACGTCGGTAGCTCGCATGGTGACGATGCTGTGCATCGCGCATGGGCTGACGACCGGGACGTTCACCTCGCCGCATCTCCATCGTGTCGAGGAACGCACCCAGATGAACGGCCAGGTGCCCAAACCCGACGAGTTCGCTCAAGCGGTCCTGGACGTCAAGGCGTTTGCCGACATCTACGAGGAACGGACCGATCGACCGGTCAGCTACTTCGAACTGACCGCCGCGCTCGCCTTCTCGTGGTTCGCCGATCAGGCCGTTGACGTCGGGGTCATCGAGGTGGGTCTCGGCGGCCGGCTCGATGCAACCAACGCCGGACATGGAACCGTCTCGGTGCTCACCAGCATCGGCCTCGATCACACCAAGGAACTCGGTGACACTCTCGAGTCGATCGCCCGGGAGAAGCTGGCGATCGTCGAGCCAAACTCCATCTTGATCGCCGGGGCACTTCCCGACCACATCGTCACGATCGTCGAAGAGGTGTGTCGGGATCGCGACGTCGAACTGCGGCTCTACGGCCGTGACTTTCGCCTGGAAGGCTCAGCGAAGGCCATCGGTGGTTGGCAGCTCGACATCGAGGGAACCCAAGGTGTCTACGAGGAGGTCTTCCTCCCGGTGCACGGCCGCTACCAGACCTTGAACTTCGCAGTCGCCGTCGCCGCGGTGGAGGCCCTGACCGGCCGCAGGCTCGATCGAGAGGCGGTGATCGAGGCCGCAACCGTCGTGACGGCCCCCGGGCGGATGGAGATCCTCGAGACCGAACCGCCCCTGCTGGTCGACGGAGCTCACAACGTCCCCGGGTTCGTGGCGTTGTCCCAATCGCTCACGCGAGGAGTACCCCACCACGCGATGGGTGCTCGTGACCGGAGCCATGCAGGACAAGGATCTATCGGGGATGTATGGCGAGATCGCCGGTCGTCTGCTTGCTGTGATCACCACTCAGGTCGACTCCGCTCGAGCCCGCACCGCAGCCGATCTCGGCGCCCGTTTGGAACCCGTCGTCGGAGACACTCCGATCGTGGTCGTTCCCGACCCGGTCGAAGCGCTCGCCCACGCCAGGACACTGGTTGGCGAAGGTGACGGAATCCTGGTCGCCGGCTCGCTCTACCTCGTGGGAGCCATCCGCTCCCATCTCACGGGCCAAGCCAGCACCCCCAACGAGCGCTGACCTCCAGCGCCCTTCTGCCGACGGAGGCGGAACCGGTGGTCCGGCGTGAGTAGCCTGCCCTCCATGGCACACGAGAACACCTTCATCATGGTCAAGCCCGACGGGGTCGCACGCGGATTGGTCGGCGAGGTGATCGGCCGGCTGGAGCGCAAAGGATTCAAACTCGAACGCATCCAGATGGTCAGCCCAACCGAGACGATCGCCCGCGAGCACTACGCCGAGCACGTCGACAAGCCCTTCTTTCCCGAGCTCCTCGAGTTCATCACGAGCGGACCGGTCGTAGCGATGGAGTGGTCTGGCGAGTCGGCAGTGTCCGCCGCTCGGAACCTCATGGGTGCCACCAATCCTGCCGAAGCCACACCGGGATCGATTCGCGGCGACCTTGCGACCGTGGTCACCGAGAACATCGTCCACGGCTCCGACTCGACCGCCAGCGCCGAGCGCGAGCTCGCGATCTGGTTTTCGTAGACCACGAGAGGATCACCGACGACCGACCGGTTCCCGTGATCGGTCATCTGTCATCTCGAACTCACAGGCGCGACCACCCTTCGGGTGGCGCGTCTTCGCGGGGATGCTCTACACTCGCGAAGAATCCCACGGCCCGAATACGGGCCTTCTAGCCGCAGGCGGAGTAGGTACGTGGCAGAGACACTTCTCGCATTCGCCGGCCAAGACATGGCCATCGACCTTGGTACGGCGAACACACTGGTTTTCGTGAGAGGACAGGGCATCGTTCTCAACGAGCCTTCTGTCGTCGCGATCAATTCACACAACAATCGCGCGCTCGCCGTCGGTATGGAGGCAAAGCGGATGATCGGTCGCACACCGGCCAACATCACCGCCATCCGGCCGCTTCGCGACGGCGTGATCGCCGACTTCGACATCACCGAGAAGATGTTGCGCTATTTCATCCAGAAGGTCCATCGTCGCCGCTGGGCTCGACCCCGCATCGTGGTCTGCGTCCCGTCCGGCATCACCCCGGTCGAGCGACGAGCCGTCGAGGAAGCGGCGTATCACGCCGGTGCCCGGCGCGCCTACACCATCGAAGAGCCGATGGCAGCCGCAATCGGATGCGGGTTGCCGATCGGCGAGCCATCAGGGTCGATGGTCGTCGACATCGGTGGTGGAACGACCGAAGTCGCCGTCATCTCGCTCGGCGGCATCGTCGTCTCGAGATCGATCCGCGTCGGCGGTGACGAACTCGACGAGGCGATCATCGATTGGGTCAAGAAGGAACACAACGTCCTTCTCGGCGAGCGCACCGCCGAACAGCTGAAGATGGCAGTTGCCTCGGCATGGCCACGCTCCGATGAGCCGGCAGCCGAAGTCAGGGGTCGCGACCTGGTGACCGGGCTCCCCAAGACGATCCTGCTCACCTCACCCGAGATCCGCGAGGCCATCGAAGAGCCGACCCAGGCGATCGTCGACGCGGTGAAGTACACCCTGGACAAGACGCCACCCGAGCTCGCTGCCGACATCATGGAGCGAGGCATCTGGCTCACCGGGGGAGGGGCGCTCCTCGAAGGTCTCGACCATCGGTTCGCCAACGAGACCGGCATGCCGATCGTGACCGCCGGCAAGCCGCTCCAGTCCGTCGTGCTTGGATCGGGGAAATGTCTCGAAGAGTTCGACACGCTTCATCACGTGCTCGTTTCCTCATCCCGACCCTGACCGTGCGGGCGAGAGGCCCGGTCCTCCATGCGTGAGTTCCGAACCAACGACCGGGCGCTTCCGCTCTTCATCACGCTGGTGGTCCTCTCGATCATCATCATGACCTTCGACATCCGCGCCGAGGGCGAGGGTGCACTGTCGTCTCTCCGCTCGGTCGCCAACGGGGTCCTCGAGCCCCTGGAGACGGCAGGTTCGATCGTTGTCAACCCACTCGCTGATCTCGTCGAGAACCTGAGCGAGATCACCAGCCTTCGCTCGGAGAATCAGGCGCTGAGAGCGTTGTTGGCCGAGCAACAGGCCGAGTTGGCCGCCAACGCCGACCTCTCGGCTCGCCTGACCGTGCTCGAGCGTCTCCTCCAACTCAGGTCTGAGGACTTCACAGATTTCACGACGACGGCCGCCAACGTCGTCGGGCAGACCGATTCGTTCGATCTGGCGTTTCGGCTCGACAAGGGCGAAGAGGCCGGGATCCTCGCCGGACACCCGGTGCTGGATGAATTCGGCTACCTGGTAGGACGGGTCTCGGACTCCTGGAACGGTGGGGCGATCGTGGTGCCGTTGATCGCGGATGTGAACGCGGTCACCGTTCGGGTCGGAGAGCAGGTCGGGACGCTCGAACCGATACGCGGCTCCGACACGATGCGCTTCGACGTCTTCGAGAACGCCGTCAGCGTCGTCGCCGGCCAGGAGGTGGTGACGTCGAGCCTCGCCAAGTCGTATCCACCGTCGATCCCGGTCGGCGAGATCATCGAAGATTCCCAGCCGACCGGCCAGACCCTCACCGCCAGCGTCCGCCCGTTCACAGACCCGAGCAGGCTGCGAGCGGTCATCGTGCTCACCTGGCCAACAGACCAGATCGCCGACACCCCGCTCACGACCGTGCCCGTCATTCCGGGTGGACCGCAGACGGATCCGTCCGACGGATGAACGTTCGCAAAGCTCTCGCCGGCGCGGCGGCGGTCGTTGGCGCCATCGTCCTCCAGACGACCTTCTTCGGTCGTTTGACGATCGCCGGCATCGCTCCCGACGCGGTGCTCATCGCCGTGCTGCTCTTCGCCGTCCGGCAACGCAGCGAGGGGACGATCGTGTTCGCGTTTCTCTCGGGTCTCCTCTTCGATGCCCTCTCGTCGACCGCGCTGGGCCTGCGGGCCGCGGTGTACACCTCGATTGCGTTCCTGGCGATCCGCACGATCGATCGGATGGACTCCGGTCCGGTCACCGTGTCTGCGTGGGTCGGCTTGATGACGCTCGGCGGAGTCGTGTTGTTCCTGATCGTTGGTAGCCTTTTCGGGCAGGTGACGCTCGATCCGGGAGAGGCCATGCGACGCGTGATCCTCGTGCCGATCTACAACCTGGTGCTCGCCCTGCTTCTCACTCCGGTCATCTCCCGGCTCCTCGCCCCCGCCCGACGTGGGTTCCCATGAAATTCAGCCTCAGACTCACCGTTCTCTTCGGTTTCTTCCTCGCCATGTTCGGGATCCTGAGCATGCGGCTGTGGTTCGTTCAGGTCGCCGAGGGTGCGTCGGCCGCCGAGGTCGCCGACAACCAGTCGTGGGTCGCCGTCGACACCCCCGCTCCCCGGGGCGACATTCGGGATCGGAACGGTCTGGTCCTGGCAACGAGCCGCTTCGTGCCGGCCGTGGTGGTCGACCGTCACCTCGTGAACGCGGACCAGAAGGACCTCTTGATCCAACGCCTGTCCGCCCTCCTTGCGATCCCTGCCGACGACATCGCAGCGATGTACGAGAAGGCAGGCGTCAACGGAACCTTCACGGTTGCGACCGTCGACACGACCGAGGCGTATCAGATCAACGAACAGCTCGCGCTCTTTCCCGGCGTCAGAATCGAGAAAGTACCGGAGCGTGTCTACATCTCCGGTGAATCGATGGCGCACGTCATCGGCCAGCTCGGCCTGCCGGACGCCGATGACATCGACGCTCGACCGGATCTGAATCCCAGCGTTCGCATCGGGAAATCGGGGGTCGAAGCCAGATACGACGAGTGGCTGCAGGGCGAGTCGGGCGAGGTGTCCTATCAGGTTCGGCTGGGTGAGGTCATCTCCCAGCGTCCCGAGGTGGAACCGACGCCCGGCGACACATTGATCCTCACCCTGGACCTGGACATGCAACTCGTCGTCGAGAACGCACTCAAGGAGGGCATCACTCTCTCCAACGAGTGGAAGGACCGCCAGCGCGCCGCCGGCAACGGGGATGCCGCCAAGAACGAGACGGTTCGCGGGGCGGCGATCGTGCTCGACGTCGACACCGGTGCCGTTCTGTCGATGGCTTCGTATCCCGCCTTCGACCCGTCCCTGTTCGTCACGGGAATCGACGAGGAGACCTATGCGGCGTTGCGTGAGGTCGGTGCCGAGCAGAATCTCGCCGTCTCCGGTCAGTACCCGCCCGCCTCGACCTTCAAGGCCGTCACCTATCTCACGTTCCTGGAGGAGGACGTCCCGCTGCCAACCGACGTCGAGGGGATCGATCCCGTCAACAACGTCGTGCACTGCGACGGCCAGCTCGAGCTGTCGAGGCTGAACGACGGGAGCGCCCAGATCTTCCCCGACTGGTACACGGGTGACAAGGGCTGGCTCGGCGTCTCGGAGTCCTTGCAAGAGTCGTGCAACATCTTCTTCTACTCCGTGGCCCTCGGCATCCACGATGCCTGGGACGGCACGCCCAGAGAGACGGTGCTCCAGGACATGGCCAAGGGTCTCGGATACGGGTCCCCGACCGGCATCGACCTGGCAAGTGACACCGCAGGGATCATCCCCGACCGTGAGTTGTTCCTCCAGTGGCAGGAGGCGCAGATGGAGGATCCTGAACGCGCTCCGACCCGACTCGATCCGAGTCGCCTCGACGGGAGGGACCCCTGGTTCGGAGGAGACCTGATGAACGCCGCCATCGGGCAGGGCTCGGTCAGCGCCACGCCCCTACAGGTCGCGGTGTCGTATGCGGCGATGGCCAACGGCGGCAAGGTCTGGACCCCCTATGTGGTGGGCGAGATCCGTGACGTCGATGGTGCGCTGGTCACACGCAACGTTCCGACTCTCAAGAACGAAGTGGACTTGGATCCGGCGAACGTCCAGCGTTTGCTCACCGACCTGAACCGGGTCGTCACCCAGGGGACCGCTGCAACCGCATTCCGGGGCTTCGGGGACTCGATCAACGATGTCGGTGGCAAGACGGGAACCGGCCAGTCGATCCGCTCGAAGGACAATCACGCCTGGTTCACGGGCATTGCTCCGTTGTCGGACCCGAAGTATGCGGTGGTCGTGCTGATCGACGAGGGTGGCAGTGGTGGCGGTGTCGCGGCTCCGGTCGCCCGCCAGATCATGCAGTACCTGATGGGCGAGGAACTCGACCCGATCGTCGCCGGCGAGTCGGCACAGTGAGGGGACGCTGATGGCGACGATCTCACCGACGATGACAGCGGTCTCGGACCGGAAAGGCAACCGGCCCGACTCGATCCTGATCACCGTGATGATGCTCCTGTCCGGCTTCGGCCTGGTGATGATCTACTCGGCGACGAGATTCAATCTCGAACGCGCCGAGCAGATCCCCACCGGGACGATGGAGCGCCAGATGATCTTCGTGACCGCAGGAATGATCGTCCTGGCGATCTTCTCGTGGATCGACTACCGGGAGTACAAGAGCTTCCTCCCGCTCATCTACGGCTCGATCATCGTGCTCCTCGTTGCGGTGTTCCTGTTCGAGGAGGTCAACGGAGCCCAGCGGTGGATCCCCATCCCATTGTTCAACCTCCAGCCCGCCGAGTTCGCCAAGCCGATCACGATCATCACCTTGGCCTATGTCCTGGGGCAGGGGTCGGAGCAGGAGACGCTGCGATGGAAGCGCATGCTGCAGGCCGTTGCGATCGCCGCGCTCCCCGCGGCGTTGATCGTGCTCGAACCGGATCTCGGAACGACGCTCACCATCCCGTTTGTCCTGCTCGTCATGTTGTTCGCCTCCGGCGCCAGTTGGAAACAGATGTTCAGCCTGGTGTTCACCGGCGTTCTCGCGGTGGTCGTGGCGTTCAGGTTCGATCTCCTGGCGGATCACCAGCAGAACCGGATCTCGGTCTTTCTCGACCCGAACATCGATCCCCAGGGTCTCGGGTTCCAGTTGCGACAATCGAAGTTGGCGATCGGGTCTGGTCAGCTGACGGGCAAAGGTCTGTTCCAAGGGACCCAGACCAACCTGGCATACGTCCCTGAAGCCGAGACCGACTTCATCTTCACCGCCGTCGGCGAGCAACTGGGATTCATCGGTGGGGTGATCGTGATCGCCGCGTTCCTCGTGTTGATCTGGCGCCTGCTCGTGATCGCAGCCCAATCCCGTGATCGATTCGGCTCCCTGATCGCCGTTGGCATCGCCGGAATGATGGTCTTCCATGTCTTCGTCAACGTCGGCATGACCGTCGGGATCGCGCCCGTCACCGGGCTGCCGCTGCCGTTCTTGAGCCTCGGCGGGAGCTTCTATCTGGCGATGGCAGTCTCGGTCGGGATCGCCAATTCGATCTGGCTGCGGAGATCTCCGGTCCCGGGCGAACGGTGACTGTCGGAGGACTCGCGGACGGTGCCGGTCCGATCATCATCCGGCCCGGCGCATTGATCGCGACAGATGTGTCTGTCTCCGGGCCGGCAGCGGTCTAAGTTCTGGGAACATGTCCCGGTTCACAGCATGGTTGAGAAGGGTCCGCCTCGGCGAAGCGCCGACCTTGATGATCCTCGCGGGCCTCGTCGGTGTCGGAGCCGGCCTCGGAGCGGTGGTGCTGATCACGGCGATCGATCTCGTGTCATCGGCTGGCGGCTGGGCGTCCGAACTCCTGCATCTCGGCTCGCTGTGGCCGCTCGTGATCCTCCCCCTCGGCATGTGGCTCTCGTGGAGGCTCACGTCGTGGTTTGCCCCCGAAGTCGTCGGACATGGCGTCCCCCAGATCGTCGCGGCGATCGCAGTGCGGGGTGGCCGGATCCGACCCCGGGTGATGGGAATGAAGACGATCGCCACCGCCCTCACCATCGGGAGTGGAGGGTCGGCGGGTCGCGAAGGCTCGATCGCCCAGATCGGTGCGTCGATCGGGTCATGGGCTGCCCGGACCGCCCGGCTCTCGGAGAACGAGGTGAGGACGCTGGTGGCGGCCGGGGCCGGGGCCGGGATCTCGGCGACGTTCAACGCGCCCATTGCCGGCTTGTTCTTTGCGATGGAGGTCATCCTCCAAGAGTTCGCGGTGCGACAGGTCCATACGATCGTCATCGCCTCGGTCGCGGCGGCCGTCGTCAGCCAATCTGTGATCGGAGAGGGCCTGACGTTCGAGGTCGAGCCGTACTTTCTCGACGACCCTCTCCAGTTGCTTCTCTTTGCACTCCTCGGCCTGGCAGCGGTGGTGGTTGGATGGTTGTTTCTCGAGGCGCTCGACCGACTCGAGACGATGCCCGATCGGTGGCCGACCTGGGCAGGCCGGCGCTGTTCGCCGTATCCGTGGGCGTGATCGGCTTGATTCGCCCAGAGGTGCTCGGGACCGGACAGGACTTCATCAACTCCCTGCTCCGCAACGATGCGGGGTTGACATGGTGGATCCTCGGCATCCTCGCGGTCTTGAAGGTGGGTGCGACTGCCGCAACGCTGGGTGGACGCGGAGCCGGGGGGATCTTCATGCCCAGCCTCTTCATCGGTGCCTCGACGGGCGCGAGTATCGCCGTCCTGTTCGGGAGGGTGTGGGGTTGGTCGGAGATCCAGCCAGGCGCATTCGCACTCGTCGGGATGGCAGCCACGTTCTCGGCTGTGGCGCGAGCGCCGCTCACCTCGATCCTGATCGTCTTCGAGATCACCGGTGACTACGGACTGGTCCTGCCGCTGATGATCGCCACTGCGATCAGCAACGATCCTGGCTGGGCGAGTGCGACCCGAGAGCGCCTACGCCGCGCCGCTGGCGAGGATGGGCATCCACCCGGTTCACGCCGGTGTCACCGATCTCCTCGACATGGTCCGCGTCGGAGACGTGATCGAGCCCGGTTCGGTCACGGTCGAACCGTCGGCGTCGCTCGGTGAGGTCCGGGGGATCCTGCAACGCAACCGCCTCCACGGTGCTCCGGTGATCGACGATGGACGGCTCGTCGGTCTCGTCGCCGAAAGCGACATCCTGCGGGCGGGAGGGCCCTCCGATCAGGTGACGGCCGCCGATGCCATGACCCCGAATCCCGCCACGGTCAATCCCGATACCCGTGTGTCGGATGCCCTCGAACGAATGGCTGCCCTCGGGGTCGGACGACTGCCAGTCGTCGATGCCTCCGACCCCGAGCACCTCATCGGGATGTTCCGCCGTGCCGATGTCGTCGCGGCCTACCACCTCGCGCTCAGCACGACCTCGCGGGCGCACTCGGTGCCGGAGCGGGTCCAGACCCGAACGGGCCGGCGTTCGTCCTTCTTCGAGCTCACCGTGGTGCAGGGCTCGATAGCAGATGGCCGTCTCGTCAGCGAGGTCTCGTGGCCGGAGGGGTGTTTGGTCGTCTCGATCAATCGTGGGGCAGAGCAGTTGGTTCCCAGCGGAACAACGGGGCTGATGGCCGGAGACGCGATCACCGTGTTCGGGACGGTGGAAGCTCGCGATCGACTCGTCGAGCGCCTGGCAGTGAGGTCCGAGTCACCGACGTGATGACTCGAGGATGTCGGCGGTCTCCGGCATCACTCCAGCGCGAGTTGTTCTGGTTCCTCGGTCGAGTAGCACATCCGGCAGCGCGCTTCGTATGTGCCCTGTGCGCCTAGCACGACGAGATCGTCGGAGCGTGCAATCCGCTGGGTGAACAGCGCAGGGCCGCCACAGCGATGGCATACAGCGAGCATCTTCGAGACGTATTCGGCGCGACCGCACAGCGTGGGAATCGGCTCGAACGGTCGTCTGAGGTAGTCGAGATCCAGGCCGGCGACGATGATCTGTTTGCCGGCGTCCGCCAGGCGCTCGCATACGGCGATGAGCCCGTCGTCGAAGAACTGCCCCTCGTCGATGCCGATCACCTCGGTGGCGTCGTCCACCGCGTGGAGGAGTGCGTCGCTGTCACCCACCGGCATGGCGTCGGCGCGCATGTGGGAGTGCGAGACCACCTCACGGTCGGCATATCGGACGTCGACACTGGGTTTGAAGGTCTGGACGGGTCGCCTGGCGATCTGTGAGCGAGTCACCCGGCGGATGAGCTCCTCGCTCTTCCCCGAGAACATCGGCCCGCAGATCACCTCGATCCACCCTGATTGCGGCCTCCTGAACATGGGTCGCGAGCGTAGACGGATCTGCACATGCCGATTGCCGGACCAGGTGTCTGGCGACGGAGTCCGTCCCCGGCTCCGTCGGATGAGCCTGGTGGGACACGCGAAAAGTGGTGCTATCGTTCAGGGTGCGTCCCGGAGCCCCAGATCGGCTGTGCCAGGCTGATGCCGAACCGAGCCGGGGACACGTGACGCTTCGCATTTCTGGCTATGGAGCCTTTCGAATCGTGACCATGTGCATCCCACCGTCTTCACCTCCCACTGGAGTTGCTGGAGTGACGATGTACGCACGTTCGGCTCCTGGTCATGTCCCTTCTGTCGCACACGGCGACATTCCTCATCGGTGCCGTTCGGCATCGTCCGATTCAGGAGTACGTATTCATGGCATTCTTCCGCAAGCGGTCACCCGAGGTGATCCGCAGAGGTGCAGCTGGTCAAGTCATCGAAGAGCGCAAGAAGATGCGCCTCGGCGGCCAGAAGGTCGAAGTGAAGCGGGTCATCGAACCCGCTCCCAAGTCTGAGCCTCGACAGGGTCAAAAGGGTCAGAAGAGCCGCAAGGGCTCGAACCGCAATCAGAAAGACTCCAACCGGAACCAGTCGCAACAGCGGAACCGGAACCGGCAACGGCGTGAAGAAGAGATCATCATTCCGACCGAGTCTGCGCGCAAGCAGATGCTGGTCAGGGTCACGCCCCATCAGACACAGTGTGTGGTGCTCGAAGGCCCGGTGCTCGTCGAGCACTACGTCGCATCGGCGGATCAGACATCGCTGGTCGGAAACATCTATCTCGGTCGGGTGCGCAACGTGCTGCCCGGCATGGAGGCGGCATTCATCGACTTCGGAGCGGCCAAGAACGGGGTGGTGTACTCGTCGGACGTTCGAATCGACCGTGAGAAGTTCGGCAAGAAGAAACCGCGTATCGAGGAAGTCCTGAAAGAAGGCGACGAGGTCCTCGTCCAGGTCGTCAAGGATGCCATGGGGGCCAAGGGCGCCCGGCTGACCGGACAGCCATCCCTCCCGGGACGCTATCTGGTGCTGGTGCCCGACTCCGACGCTCAAGGCATCTCCCGCCGCCTCCCCGAAGATGAGCGCACCCGGCTTCGTGAGGTCATCTCGAAGGTGAAGCCGAAGGGGTTCGGCGTCATCGTCCGAACCGCAGCGCTTCATGCGTCGGGCGAGGAGATCGCCGCAGACATCGCACGACTCTTGAAGATCTGGGAGCAGATCCAGGAGGAGTCGGCCGGCGGAGGCAAGGCGCCCCGGGCGGTCTACGAGGAGCCCGATCTGCTGATCCGCGTGATCCGTGAGCACTTCACGGGCGACTTCCGTCGGATGCTGGTCGACAACTCAGATGCGACCAAGCAGGTCACCGATTACCTGGGTCGCACGGCTCCCGACCTCGTCTCGAAGATCACGCAATACGAGGACGAGCTTCCGCTGTTCGAGCGGTACCACGTCGAGGATCAGCTGCGGAAGGCCCTCGACCGTCGCGTGTATCTCCCGTCGGGCGGTCACCTCGTGATCGACCGAACCGAAGCGCTCACCGTCATCGACGTGAACACCGGCAAGTTCGTCGGTTCGTCGAATCTGGAAGACACGGTTCTGCAGAACAATGTCGAGGCTGCCGAGGAGATCGGCCGTCAGCTGCGGCTGCGCGACATCGGCGGCATCATCGTCATCGACTTCATCGACATGGAGATCGAGAAGCATCAGCAGATGGTGCTTCGCAAGCTCAAAGAGACGCTGGCGAGGGACAAGACGAGGACGCAGGTCTTCGATGTGTCTCATCTCGGTCTCGTCGAGATGACGCGCAAGAACGTGTCTGCTGGATTGCTCGAGTCCTTCTCGGAGAAGTGCCCGCACTGCGAAGGGCGCGGCGTCCTGCTCCACGAAGAAGCCGCCACTCATGCCGTCCCGATCTCGGGAACCGCCGAAGACGTGGACTGATCGTCCAAAGAGGCGGCAAACTGGGCCGTGAATCGGGACGACTCGTGCGGCCCGGGAACGGTGCCATCGGCAATCCGAGCGTCTGTCAGCGCTCATTCGTCGAATCGACCCGCTTTGGACAGTGCAAGCGGGATCTAGTATCTTTACGCCGTTCCCCCTCACAGAGGTTTTCCCATGTATGCCATCATCAAGTCGGGTGGGAAGCAGGCCAAGGTGACTCCCGGAGATGTCATCGAAGTCGAACTGCTTCACACCGAGGATGAGAGTGTCTCGTTCACTCCGCTCCTCATCGTCGACGACGAAGGCTCGACCATCACCGACAAGGACAGCCTGGCGAAGGCCAGCGTGACTGCCAAGGTCCTCGGTGACATCAAAGGCCCCAAGATCGACATCTTCAAGTACAAGAACAAGACGGGCTATCGCCGCCGTATGGGTCATCGCCAGAAGTACACCTCGCTCGAGGTGACTGGCATCGACATGCCGGGCGGAGCCAAGAAGTCGAGCAAGAAGTCCCCGAAGGCCGAGAAGCCCGAGGCTCCGGAAGCAGCCACTGAGGCCGCCGTCGAAGGCGCCTCCGAGGAGGAGTGAACGATGTCCAAGACAAAAGCAGGCGGCTCTAGCAAGAACGGGCGCGACTCCCGTGCCCAGCGACTCGGCCCGAAGGTCTTCGACGGCCAGCTCGTGAACGCGGGCGCCGTCATCGTGCGTCAGCGCGGGACCCGCATCCATCCCGGTGTGAACGTAGGCCGGGGCAACGACGACACGCTGTTCGCCATGGCAGAGGGGACCGTCAAGTACTCGACGCGCAACAATCGCCGTCTGGTCGACGTCCTCTCAGACTGATCGGGGTCCGGTCGCATGTTCGTCGACCGGACACAGGTTCACGCCCGCGCCGGAAATGGTGGTGCGGGCGTTGCCGCGTTCGTACGAGCCAGGGGGAGACCACAGGGGAAGCCGGTCGGTGGGAACGGCGGCGATGGCGGATCGATCTATTTCGAGGCTGACGAGCATGTCGGCACGCTCCTGAGCTACCGGAGACGACCGCACACCAAGGCCCAGTCGGGCACGCACGGCACCGGTGACTTCCAGAGCGGTCGCAACGGCGAGGATCTCGTGCTCTCCGTCCCTCCCGGCACGACGATCTATGACGAAGAGGGCACCATGGTCGCCGATCTCGTCGAGCCCGGTCAGCGGGTGATGGCGATTCGAGGAGGCCGCGGCGGACGGGGGAACGCAGCATTCGTGTCTCCCCGATTGAAGGCACCGAGCATCTGTGAGCAGGGGGAGTACGGCGCCGAGGAGACCTTCACACTGGAACTGAAGCTCATGGCCGACGCGGCGCTCGTCGGCTTCCCGAATGCGGGCAAGAGCACCTTCATCTCTCGGGTCTCGGCCGCCAAGCCGAAGATCGCCGACTACCCGTTCACGACTCTCGAACCGAATCTCGGGGTCGTATCCGTCGACGATCACGAGTTCGTTCTCGCCGACATCCCGGGTTTGATCGAGGGAGCGGCTGAAGGCAAGGGCCTCGGCCACGAGTTCCTTCGTCACGTCGAACGAGCTCAGGTGCTCGTCGTGCTGCTCGATCCTGCCATCACCGCCACCGAGCCCGTTGCCAGCCAGCGCGACATCTTGCTGAGGGAGTTGGGTGACTTCTCGCCTGCGCTGCTCGATCGCCCGCGGGTGGTGGCCATCACCAAGGCAGACATGGCCGAGGCGGTCGATGCGGCACGGGAACTCGATGACGAGCACGTGCACCTGATCTCATCGGTCACCGGCGACGGCGTTCGGGAACTCCTGTACGAGATCGCCGGAAAGGTCGACGAAGCCGAGCGCGCCCGCCCCGAGCGCGAGGGTTACGTGTTGCATCGCCCGGTCAGGCCCCAGTTCGAGGTATCTCGCACCGCGGGAGCGTGGGTCGTCGAGGGGGTTGGAGCGGAGCGGGCGGTCCGCTTCTCGGATCTCACGAATCCACAGGCTGCAGACATGGCCGCTGACCGGTTGGAACGTCTCGGTGTCGAGCAAGCCCTGATCGATGCGGGAGCCGAGGAGGGAGACACGATCAGGATCGGGGATCTCGAGTTCGAGTTCGTCGTGCTTCATGAGCTGCTCGATGACGAGGACGAGATGTGAGGCGCCCGCTGACTCCAGCCGGTGTCGTCGTGGCCAAGATCGGATCGTCCTCCTTGACCACGGCAGGGCTGACCATCAACGATGAGCGAATCTTCCAGGTGGTGCGCCAGGTCGCCGCATCCTGGCGTTCGGGGCATCCGACGGTCCTCGTGACGTCCGGTGCCGTCGCGGCCGGTCTGGGGGCGCTCGGGGCCGCCAGACGCCCGACGGACGTCCCGGGGCTGCAAGTTGCTGCCGCTGTCGGCCAGGGACGCTTGATGGAGCGGTATACCAGGGCGTTCGCCGCAGAGGGTCGGATCGCCGGACAGATCCTCTTGACCAAGTCGGTTCTCGCCGATCGTGACCAATACCTCCATGCTCGCCGTGCGCTCGAGCGAATGCTCGAAGACGGCGTCGTGCCGATCGTCAACGAGAACGACACCGTGGCGGTCGAAGAGCTCAGATTGGGCGACAACGACCGGATGGCGGCACTCGTTGCACACCTGGTTCACGCGGAGCTGCTCGTGCTCCTCACCGATACCGCCGGCCTACTGACAGCCGACCCACGCGTCGACGAATCAGCCACGCTGCTCACCGAGATCTCGCACACCGACACGCTGCTCGACGAGCTGAGTCGAGCCCCGTCCGGACCGATCGGTTCGGGTGGCATCGGTTCGAAGGTTGCCGCTGCTCGCATGGCTGCATGGTCGGGCATCCCGACCGTCATCGGCCCGGCATCGGATGATGACGCGATATCGAAGTCGGCGGCAGGTGAGGACTTCGGGACGTGGGTCGACCCCAGACACGAGCGGCTGCCTGCCAGGAAACTGTGGATCGCCTTCGGTCAGCCGTCGGAGGGATCGGTGGTGATCGACGAGGGGGCCGTCGCCGCGTTGACCGCAAACGGGCGATCACTGCTCGCCGTTGGCGTCCGGCGGGTCGAGGGCGACTTTCGTGCGGGGTCGGCCGTCGAGATCACCGCGCTCGACGGCGGATTCGTCGGCAAGGGGATCGCTCGCATGTCATCGGCGGAGTTGGGTGAAGCGCTCGGAGACGGCGGAGTCGAACAGGGTCAGGTGGTCGTCCACCGAGACGACCTCGTGGTGATGTTCGAAGACTGACCGGGTCCGTGGACGTGTCGCAGACGTCGCGACGGGCTTCACCGCTTCCAGAGATCGCGTGTGAAGAGGAGCAGTACGGGGAAGATCTCGAGCCGACCCACGATCATGAGGACCGCCAGCAGGGTCCGCCCCACGATCGGGATCGCCAAATAGTTCTCGACCGGCCCGACGTCGCCCAGACCAGGCCCGATGTTCCCGATCGAGGCGGCAACCGCACTGACCGAGGTGATGAGATCGAGGTCCTCGCTGATGTTGGCGTCGATGAACGAGATCAGGAAGGTCGAGACCAGGAACAACGTGATGTAGAAGAGGAAGAAGCTCTGGACGCTCTCCACGACATCGTCTCGCACCCGGTCCTTGCCGAACCGTGTGATGAGGACGGCTTTGGGATGGACGATTCTCCGCAGATCGGCGAGTGCCGCCTTCGCCAGGATCCCGATCCGGAACGTCTTGATCCCACCCGCCGTGGAGCCCGCCATCCCGCCGAGGAGCATCAGGCCGATGACCAGAACCTGGAGGGCCGGACGCCACGCCCCGAAGTCCGCTGTGGCGAAGCCGGTGGTCGTGATGAGCGAACCGGCCGTGAAGGCGGCGTCTCGGAGCGCATCGGAGAAGGCGATACCCGGCTCGAGCAATCCGCCGGTGATGAGAACCACGGCACCGAAGAACAGCATCGAGTAGAGGCCGAACTCGGCGCTGCGGAGATACGCCCGTGGATCACGCAACGCCCGGAAGTGGAGCGCGAACGAGGCTCCTGCGACGAACATGAAGAAGGCGATGACCCATTGGGTGTACGCGCTGAAACCGTCGATCGAGGTGGCGACGGTGCCGAACCCGCCGGTCGACATCGTGGTCATCGAGTGGTTCACCGCCTCGAACACGTCCATGTCGCCGACCCACAGCAGCGCGACCTCGATGACGGTGAGCCCCGCATAGACCCACCAGAGTCGTTTCGCCGTCTCCTGGAACCGGGGAGTCAGCCTGTCCGGCGTCGGGCCCGGTGACTCGGCCCGAGCCAGTTGGACCCCTCCCACGCCGAGCAGCGGCAAGATGGCGATCGACAGCACGATGACACCCATGCCGCCGATCCATTGCGTCGTCGACCGCCAGAACAGCACGCCCTTCGACAGCGCCGCGGGGTCCGGCAGGATGGAGGCGCCCGTCGTGGTGAACCCCGATGCTGTCTCGAAGAATGCGTCGAGGAAGTGACCGATGTCGTTGGTCATGATGAACGGCAGTGTTCCGAAGATCGACATCACGAACCACGCCAGCCCGACGGCTGCAAAACCCTCCTTGGTGGTGAGTATCCCGGATCGGCCGAAGACCTTCCAGCCGAGTGCTCCTGCCCCCATCGTGACGAGTGCCGCCGCGAGGATCATCCAGACATCCGATTCGCGATACATCGCCGATACGAGCGCCGCGGGCAGCATCGCCGCTCCTGATGCAGAGACGACCGCACCGATGATGAAGAGAAGTCGGCGTGCCATTGCCGGTCGACCGGTCGACTCCCGCATCCGCGGCGAGATGTTCATAGCTGGATGAAGAGCTGTTCGACCGTCTCGATCGAGTCGGGCATGGAGAACAGGATGACTCGGTCCCCGGCTTCGATGGTGCTGATCCCCGACGGAACGAAGGTCTCGCCATTGCGGAGCACCCCGCCGATCACGGCGTCCTTCGGCATGTGGAGGTCCACGACGGATCTGCCGACTGCCGGCGAGTTCGCGGCCACCTCGAGCTCGATCGCTTCTGCGTCGGTGTCCTTGAACGTCACCACAGAGTGGATTCGTCCTCTTCGAACGAACCGGAGGATCGCGCCTGCCGCGATGAGCCGGCTCGAGACTGCGGTGTCGATGCCGGTTCCGGCGAGGAGATTCACGTATTCGATCCGGTTGAACCGAGCGACCGTCGATGATGCACCCGTTGCCTTGCCGAGGAGACATCCGAGGATGTTGACCTCATCCCACCCCGTGAGTGCCAACACGGCGTCGCGGTCGTCGAGGTTGAGATTCTTCAACGTGTCCGGATGGACCGGATCGTCGCAGATCACCAGCACCCGTGCTTGGCGTTCTGCGATCTTGCGACATCGAGCAGGGTCCTGATCGATGACGATGACCTCGTAACCCTCGGCCGTCAGGTTGGCTGCGGTCAACTCGGCCAGCCGCGTCGCACCGAGGATGATCACGCGTCTGATGATGTGGTGCCTGACGCCGATGAGGTCGGTCACCCGATCGACGTCCTCGGTGGCCACCATCACCAGGGCATGGTCTCCTGCTTCGATGACGGTGTCGCCGTGGGCGACGATCGTCTCACCGAGTCGCACGATCGCGGCGATGACCCAGTCGAACTCGCGTCGAGCCGCCCGAAGCTGGTTCAGCGGTTTCCCGACCAGATACGAGGCGGGCGGGACCGTCGCTCCGACGAGCGAGAGCGAGCCCGCCCCGAACTCGACGAGCTCGGACACCCCGGATTGTCTCACCAGGCTCACGAGTTCCGCCGCAGCGGCTTCACCCGGATCGATCACGAAGTCGACCTCGAGTCCGGCGATCGCTTCGCGCATATCCGGGTCCTCGACACGGGCGACGGTGCGCTTGACCCCGAGCTCGGCACCGACATGACAGGCGAGCACGTTCGCTCCGTCCGAGTTGGAGACGGCGATCAGGAGGTCGGATCTCTGGACGCCAGCTTCCTGGAGAACGGTGGGGCTTGCTCCGTTCCCGGTGATCACGAGAGCATCGATTCGGTCTTGCAGCTCGGCGGCTCGGGTCTCGTCGTCCTCGATGACGACGACATCCTGGCCCTCCGCAGAAAGGCGTTCGGCGAGATAGGAGCCGACGGCCCCTGCGCCAACGATGACGATTCTCATAGATCAGTCCACACGATCGGATCAGGATACGCCGGTGGGATGCCCGGCTCTACACGCCGCTCCCCGGACGAACGTGGAGCCTGTCACCGATCCACTTACACTTCGGGAGTTCACGCACCGACCGCTCCGGAGTGCCACATGACCCTCGACCGCTTCGATTCGCCCTCGGCCCTCGCCGAGGCACTTCGTTCTGTCTCGTATCTCCCCGATGATCGCATCTCCCAAGTCGCGTTCCTGGCAGCAGCTCTCGGCAAGCCGGTGTTGGTCGAAGGTCCTGCTGGAGTGGGCAAGACCGAACTTGCCAAGGCGCTGGCCATGGTGACAGGTCGCAAATTGATCCGCCTGCAGTGTTACGAGGGGCTCGACGAGTCCCGGGCGCTGTACGAGTGGAACTACAAGAAGCAGCTTCTCAGAATCCAGGCCGATGAGGGTCACGACTGGTCCGAGATCGAGGACGACATCTTCTCCGAGGACTTCCTCCTGGCACGCCCCCTCCTCGAGGCGATCCGCTCGGAGGAGCCGGTGGTCCTGCTCATCGATGAGATCGATCGCGTCGAGATGGAAACCGAGGCCCTCCTCCTCGAGGTGTTGTCGGACTTCCAGGTCTCGATCCCCGAGTTGGGCACCGTCACTGCCAAGACGCAGCCACTGGTGATTCTGACGTCCAACAACACCCGGGAGCTGTCTGAGGCGCTGAAGCGGCGTTGTCTCTTCCTGCACATCTCGTATCCGACCCCCGAGCGTGAACGGGAAATTCTCCTCGCCCGAATCCCGGAACTGCCGGAGCGCCTCGCCGGCGAGATCGCCCGTGTGGCGCGCTCGGTGCGGGCGATGGATCTCAAGAAGGCACCGTCGATCTCCGAGACGATCGACTGGGCTCGAACACTCCTCGCGCTGGGGATCGAACATGTCGACACCAACGTGGTGCAGGAGACGATCCACGTGTTCCTCAAGTACCAGGCGGACATCGATCGGGCGCTCAAAGAGTTCTCGACGGTGGAGTGATCGCGTGCTCTCACTGATGACGGCGTTCGTCGAGGAGCTCCGGGTCGTCGGTGTCCCCGTCTCGATGGTCGAGACCCTCGACGCGATGAAGGCGACCGAGCATGTCGACCTGGCGGATCGCGGGGCGTTCAAAGAGGCTCTTCGCGCGACCCTGGTCAAGAACAGTCGCCACGAAGGTGCGTTCGACACGGCGTTCGAGGTGTTCTTCGCAGACCGGAGTCGGACGCTCAGCCTGGGAGCCGGAGGAGCAGACCGAGTCGCAGGCGCAAGGGCAGTCGGACGGAGCCGAGAGTGGTGGGGGCGGCTCATCACGCGACCTGCAGGACTTGATCGAGTCTCTGTTCAACGCTCTTGCACAGCAGGACTTCTCCCAACTCAGGCAGTCGGCTCGCGACGCCATCGACGATCTCGCCGGGATGGAACCCGGTCGACCGGTCGGAGGGACCTACTACCTCTACCGGACGCTCCGTCAACTCGACATCGACGCACTGGAGCAGCGGTTGCTCGAAGCCATGATGGCCGAGCAACCCGATCTCGACGACCTCGAGCAGCGGCTCATCACCGAGGAGGTGGCCGGACGGATCGAGCGACTTCGCGAGGAGTTGTCGGAGGAGATCAGGCGACGTCTCGTCGAAGACCGCGGTCACGAGGCGGTGGCGAAGACCCTGCGGAAGCCACTCACCGAAGAGTTGGACCTGATGCACGCCACCCGGCATGATCTCCGATCGATCGAAGAGGTCGTTGAGCCGCTCACCAGGAAACTCGCCGCCCGACTGGCACAGAAGCGACGTAACCAGAACCGGGGTCGCCTCGACTTCCGCAAGACCGTTCGGAGCTCATTGGGATCGGGCGGAGTGCCGATCGAGCCGAAGTTCAGGAACAAGCGACCGCACAAACCTGAGCTCTTCCTGATCTGTGACGTCTCCGGTTCGATGGCCACGTTCGCTCGATTCACCCTCCAATTCACCTATGCGATGGCGAACCAATTCTCTCGGCTTCGTGCCTTTGTTTTCGTGGATGCGGTCGATGAGGTGACCGACTTCCTGAAGCCGGGATCCGACTTCAAGGACGCCCTGGCCCGAATTTCAACGGAGGCCGACGTGGTCTGGCTCGACGGCCACTCCGATTACGGCCATGCGCTCGAGCAGTTCATGTCGAGATACGGGCGGGAGCTCACTCCCCGTTCGACCGTCATCGTCACAGGCGATGCCCGGAACAACTACCGGGAGCCGAGAGAGGCGTATCTCGCCCAGATCTCCGAACGATCCAAGCATCTCTACTGGTTGAATCCCGAGCCCACGAGCTATTGGGACAGTGGTGATTCGGTGATGGGACGCTACGCGAAGTACTGCGACGAGGTGTTCGAAGTTCGGAATCTGAAGCAATTGGAGGCTTTCGTCGAAACAATCGCGGTCGAGCGACATACAATCCGTCGCAGCGCAGTGGCTCCCGGGGCCAACCGAGACTCACACACATATTCGAAGAATTCCCTCAACTACACACCGTGACGTGACGAGAGGTACACCGTGGGACAACGAATTCTTGTCATAGAAGACTCAGCAGTGATCCGCCGGCTGATCGAAGTCTGCCTCCGGGCCGCCGATCTGGAGATCCTCATGCGTGAGGACGGACCGACCGGCTTGGACGCAGTGCGGACTGAATCGCCTGATCTGCTGGTCCTCGACATCGGTCTCCCCGGCATGGATGGATGGCAGGTCCTCGACCACATCCGCAGCGATCAGGCGACCCGATCGCTCCCCGTCGTCGTGCTGACCGCCCACGCCGAGGAAGAGTCTCGACGCCGTGCCGACGAGGGTGGCGCCGACGCGTTCGTCACCAAGCCGTTCCAGCCCAACGACTTCCGTCAGACAGTCCTCGACCTCCTCGCATAACTCGCTCTGCTCGACCCCTTGGCTTGGTGATGCAGCGTTTACCTCGGCCGTGGCGGCCTCGTCAAATCCCCCGTTGCGCTTGTCTCGACGTCATGAGTCGTTTGTTCCTCCGGCGGGAGGGGTTGTACACGAACCAACGAATGCACTTGTTCTGGCTTCGATCATTGTTTGTCCCTCCGGCGGGGGGACGGGGTTCGTCCTACGAACCCAGGGGGCGTTGTCGCGGATCCCCCGGCGAACTCAGGGGGCTAGGCCGGGATCAGCTCTGCCATTCGGTCGATCAGGTCGACGACTCGGTTCGAGTAGCCCCACTCGTTGTCGTACCAGCTGAGGACCTTCACCAGATTCCCACCCAGGACCTGAGTCGATTCGGCATCGAAGATCGAGGAGTGGGGGTTGCCGATGATGTCGGTGGACACCAGCGGAACTTCCGAGTACTGGAGGATGCCCTTCAGCGGGCCGTCGGCGGCAGCCTTGACCGCGGCGTTGATGCTCTCGACGGTGACATCGGACTCGAGTTCGACCACGAGGTCGACCGTCGACCCATCTGGGACCGGGACGCGCATCGCCATGCCGTCGAGCTTGCCCTCGAGCCGAGGCAGGACCTGGCCGACCGCCGCGGCGGCTCCGGTGGTGGTGGGGATGATGTTCTCGGTCGCGGCCCGGCTGCGGCGAAGGTCCTTGTGGGGGACGTCGGCCAACCGCTGGTCGTTGGTGTAGGCGTGGACGGTCGTCATCACACCCCGAGTGATTCCGAACGCGTCGTCGAGGACCTTTGCGAGCGGGGCCAGGCAATTCGTCGTGCACGATGCGTTCGAGACGATCACGTCGCTGGCATCGAGCTCCTGGTCGTTCACACCGAGCACCACCATCTCGTCGACCGAGCCCTTGGGGGGCACCGTCAGGATGACTCGCTTGGCGCCGGCGTCGATGTGGGGCTGCAGCTTGGCGCGGTCACGGAACACGCCGGTGGCCTCGATCACGATATCGACATCGAGCTCTGCCCAGGGGAGATCTGCAGGGTTGCGCTCCATGAGCATCTTCACCGAATGGCGACCAACAGTCATGGTCCCGTCGCTCACCGTGGGATGGACGTCGAGATGACCCATGACCGAGTCGTACTCGAGGAGGTAGGCGAGGATGTCGTCGTCTGCGAGGTCGTTGATCGCAACTACCTCGACGTCGGGGTTGTCGCGTTTGAGGATGATCCTGAAGACGTTTCGGCCGATGCGGCCGAACCCGTTGATTGCGACTCGAGTGGTCATGCGGATGCTCCTTGCAGTGTGTCGGCCATGAGCTCGGCGACCTCGATGAGGCGGGTGGTGTAGCCCCAGCCGTTGTTGTACCAGGTGATGGTCTTGACCAGCGTGTCGCTCATCACCATCGTCGCCAGGCTGTCGAAGACCGCCGACTCCGGCTCCATTCTCACATCTGATGAAACGATCGGATCGGTGTTGTATTCCAGGATGCCTGCGTATACGCCTTCGGACGCGCTCTTGATGGCTGCGTTGACTTCGTCGACGGTCGTCGGCGTCGCAACGTAGGCCACGAGGTCGATGGTCGAACCGTCCGCGACGGGCACGTTGAGAGCCTGTCCGCTCAGCTTGCCGGCGAACTCGGGCATCACCGCGACGAGAATGTCTGCGGAGTTGGTCGGGCCGGGGATGATGTTCTCGCCTGCGGCCCGACTCTGCCGGAACCCCTCGGTCGGAACGTCCGCAAGGCGCTGGGAGTTCGTCATCGCATGCACCGTCGTGAAGAAGGCCCGCTCGATCCCGAACGACGCATCGAGCGTCTTGAGGATCGGGGCGAGGGCGTTCGACGTGTTCGAGCCGAGCGCCACGACGTGGGTGTCTGCGGTCAGGATCTCGTCGTTGACGCCCTTCAGGAGGAGAGGAACCGGTGAGCCCTGCTCGGGAGTGGACGCAAGGATGACCTTCTTCGCGCCGCGGTCGAGGTGCTTCTGGAGGTGCTCAGCCGTGCGGTACTTTCCCACGGCCTGTACCACGATGTCGACGTCGTAGTCGCTCCAGTTGGCGTCGCCCGGTTCGCGTGCCGAGATGAACGGGATCTTCCGTCCGTTGAGGAAGATGCTGTCTCCCTCCATCTCGATCGGGACGGGGAAGCGCCCGTAGATCGAGTCGTATTTCAACAGGTATGTGAGGCCTTCGGGGTCGTCGATGTCGGCGATGACGGCTACTTCGAGGTCGGGGTGATCGGTGAGCATTCGGAAGACGTTCTTCCCGATGCGCCCGAAACCCATGAGACCCAGGCGTGTCTTGCTCATGTTGTTCCTCAGTCGTTGTGTTCTGGTCGAAACCTAGTCGCCGTCGGTGTTGTGCGCCGTTGCCGGAAGATGAACAAGGGTCTTCTGCCGAGGCGCTCCCGTTCGTAGGTTGACGGCGTGATCCGCTCTCTCGTTCTCGCCGTATGTCTGCTGACAGCTCCTGTCTCGTCTCCCGTCGGGATCGGCTTCGCACCTGGTGACGGATTCGACGGGCATTGGGGGGTCGATCTGTCCGTTCCTTTCGGTACGCCGGTGGCAGCGCCAGCTCGATGGCCTGGTCACCTTCGCCGGTTCAGTTGCCGGAATGCGATCGGTCACGCTGGATCATGGCGGAGGTCTCCGAACCTCGGTCTCGTACCTGTCTGAGATCTCGGTCGTCGTTGGGCAACGGGTTCGCTCGGGAGACCCCGTCGGACGAGCCGGACAGCCCCACGGCGTCCCCGGAGTGCACCTGTCGGCGCGGCTCGCTGGAACGTACGTGGACCCCGAGCCGCTGCTCGACTGTCTCGACGGTGTGATCCGTCTGGTGCTCGATCGGTAGGCTGCCGACCCAACATGGTGAGACGGGCGATTTTGGGAGGAACTTTCGATCCGCCGCATCTCGCCCATTTGGTGGCTGGGGAAGCGGCGTTCCGTTCGCTCGGGGTCGATGTCGTGACGTTCGTGCCGGCTGGTGCTCCCTGGCAGAAAGCTGACCGCACGGTGACGTCCGCGGCCCACCGGTGGGAGATGACCCGTCGTGCTACCGAAGGTGTCGACTACTTCGAAGCCGATGATCGCGAGGTTCATCGCGATGGATGGACATACACGATCGACACGATCGAGTCGTTCCCGGCCGACGACGACCTGATCCTGGTGCTGGGGTCGGACGCTGCTGCCGGGTTGCGCTCGTGGGAATCGTCGAGCCAGCTCCTGGAACGAGTCGAAGTCGCCGTCGCTGAACGGCCCGGGACGAGCCGGGCTGCCGTCGAGGATGCGGTCGGAGAGGTCGTCTGGCTCGACATGCCGAGCCTTCCTGTGAGTGGGACCGGACTGCGACGCAGAGCCAGCGAGGGGTCGTCGATTCGGTTTCTGGTCCGCGAGACCGTCTGGGAGTACATCCACGAACACAGGCTGTACCTCGACGGCTCCGACGCCTGACAATGCTGGTCGGGCGGTAGAATGTCGAACCGACTCGAAGCCTGAGGAGGGCACCGTCTCACAGAACAGCGAATCTCACGACATCGCCCGTATCGCCGCCGACGCGCTCGACGACAAGAAGGGGTCCGACATCGTGCTCCTCGACGTTGGCGACCTGCTCTCCATCACCGAGGTCTTCGTGATCGCAACGGGGAACGCTCGTCCCCATGTCAAGACACTCGCTGAAACGGTGGTCGAGAAGCTGAGGGATCACGATCGGAGGCCGCTCCGGTCGGAAGGCGAAGCAGAAGCCGAATGGATTCTGTTGGACTACGGCGACTTCGTAGTGCATGTGTTCCAGGAGACGCCGAGGGATTTCTATGGTCTCGAGCGATTGTGGGGAGACGCACCCCGGGTCGCGTGGGAGGCGACTGTCGCCTCCGAGGGCTGACGACGGCGGAAGAATTGTCGGGCGGGCGATCGACTCGATACACTTTCGCATTCCCCGATGGGGCTGTAGCTCAGCCTGGCAGAGCACTTGCATGGCATGCAAGGGGTCAGGGGTTCGAATCCCCTCAGCTCCACAACTCGAAGTCCCCCGTGTTTGCGGGGGACTTCGTCGTTTCAAGGAGTCAGGCGATGGTTACGAATCTCGGCGAGGCAATGGAGCGCCCATCTGTTCTCTAGAGACCGTAGGGCATGAATGACAGATCGAGCCAGCGGAGCTGGTCACTGCCGGTGCTCGGCTCGGGTGCATTTCGTCACCCGGGCCGAGTCTCCAGCGTGTATCAGTGATCGGGGAACTCAAACCCTGCGCAGACGAAGAAGTTTCCGACGCCTTTCCCGTCGCATTGGCTCTCGCCATCGGGCCCTGCGGTGAGTGCTCCCTCGGGGAGATGACCCGTGGGGGTACCCGGGATCAGGAACTCGCCGTCAACCTCGCCGTCCCCGTCAAGGTCCACTCCAAGGAATCCAGCGAGGTGCGGGGTCCCGTCGTCGCTCAACGAGTTCTCGTTTCGATGCTCCACCGACTTGTTGAGAATCTCGAAGGATTCGTCAGTGAAGTTGATCACCGCCTGCTGACCCGGCCCGACCGGCTTGTTTTCCACGAAGCAAAACCCGGCAAAGGCGGGTGCTGCTCCTATCACGATCGTCGCCAACAGCATGGATGTGAACATGAACCCACGTCTCATCCGTGTCTCCTTTCGTTGCATACTGGAGGCCATCCCGGCCCCCCACGGCCCCACGATGGAGGATGCAGACAGTCGGCAACAGGGTGGAGGCTTCCGTTCTGAGGTGTGGAAAGCCACACCGTCTCGCCATCGTTGAGCGTTCCGCGGCCGTCGAGGAGGGCGCCGATCCCGTCATACGGTGTCCTGAGAACGAGTTGGGAAGGAAGGGTCGGACAGATTCAACCCGCATGAGTGCCTCTCTCGTTCAGGCAGTTGGTGCGAAGTGCGAGATGATCGAAGTGGTCGCGCAACAGGGCGGCCATTCGCGGCCGCATGGTCACGGGAATCTCGATACGATCCGAACGCGCAGCGGGATCGGCCGGAATGGTGCGGTCCTGAACCCCCACGAGCCAGGAGCAACCCTTGAACGGTCACCCCCTCGAGTCCACTGTGCGACTCCTCTTCCGAAGTGCGTTGGGGATCTTCCTCATCACGATCGTCATCGGCATCCTCAACGGCATCGACGTGTGGGATCCGACCCATGAGATGCTTCTCACCCACGTCCACGCCGGCACGCTCGGTTGGATCACGCTGTCGGTGATCGGTGTCGCACTCCTCATGTTCGGTGAGAACTCGTCGCCGACGGAGGCTGCAGCCGTCAGCCGGATGGGCACAGCCACCGCCGGTGCCGTTGGCCTGTATGTGATCGCATTCGCCACGACGACCGGACTGTTCCGTCCGATCGCCGGCACCTTGATGCTGGCCGTGATCGTGTGGTCGTTCGTATGGGTGACGGGACGATGGAAGAGCACGCCTCGCACGGTTCCCGTGTTGGCGTTGTTCCTGTCGTTGATCTCGCTCCTGATGGGTGCCGTCCTCGGAGTGGTTCTCGGACTGTTCATCGCACAGGGAGAGGTCCCGGGACTCGACACCGAGACTGCATCGAACCTGGGAGGCGCTCATCCGGCCGCCATGTTGACCGGGTACCTCTTGCTCGCCGGGATCGCGATCGCCGAGTGGCGACTGTCGGACCGTCCGGCGATGGCATCGGACACGAAGGTCGGCACCGGCACGGCGTGGGCCCTGTTCGTGGCGGGAATACTGTTCAACCTCGCCTTCATCCTCGATATCGAGGCGTTCATCCAGGTGGCGTCAATGCTCCAGGTGATCGCTGTGGTGGCATTCGTCAGCAGGATGTGGCCGTACCTGGCCCCCCGGACCTGGCGAGATACCGGCGTCGGGGTCTACGCCAAGTTGTCGGTCGTCTATCTGATCATCGGTGTGGCGCTGCTCGTCTACGTAGTCCAGCTCTTCGTGAGCGGTGAGCTGAACCCCGAGACCGGGGAAGGGCCGGTCGGCGTGCTCATCGCGTTCGATCATGCGATGTTCCTGGGAGTCATGACCAACGCCCTGTTCGCCGGGCTGGCCATCGGACTCGTCTTCGACTCAGCTCAGCGGTTCGTCGTCTGGGGAGTGAACGTGGGCCTCGCCGGCTTCTTGATCGGCCTCGTTGGTGACATCACAGTCATGAAGCGCATCTTCACACCTCTGATGGGGCTGGCGTTGATCATGGCGGTCGTCGTGTTCCTCCGACCACGGCAGGTGGCCGAATCCGTCTGACGATCTTGGCGCTGGTAGTGGCGCTCCTCGCGGCGTCATGTGCGTCAGCTCCCGTCGACCCCGACATGGCCGGCGGCAGCGACGTGTTCGTGACCTGCGCTGCCTGTCACGGCAAGACCGGCGGAGGCGGAGTGGGACCGGCGCTCACCTCGGTTCTCGAGACGTTTCCTGACTGCGAGACCCACATGAAGTGGATCCGGCTCGGGTCCGAGGGCTGGAAGGCGGAGGTGGGGCCCACCTACGGCGAGAGCGACTCGCCGATCACGCAGGTGATGCCGTCGTTCGACAGGTTGGACGACGAGGCCCTGAGACGGATCGCAATGTATGAACGGGTTCGGTTCGGAGGCGGTGAGCTCGAGTCGGAGCGATCGGCGTGCGGTCTCTGACGGGCCGATTAGCTGCTGAGAGTGTCCCATCTCATGTGGCTACTCGCAACGCTCTCGAGCTCGTAGAGGTCCCAATCGCCGGGGACGCCTTTGAGCACGAATGTTCCAACTGGCGTGAACTCCATGCCCGAGCCGACGACGAGGTCCTTGACGGTCCGTGAGACGAACACGCCCTGGCCGTCGGTGTGTTGCATCACTCGGGCCGCGATGTGCACGCCGATTCCTCCGAGCTCATCGCCTCGGTATTCGACCTCTCCGGTGTGTACGCCAGCCCTGATCGAGAGACCGATCGAAGGGAGAAGTTCGGCGAGAGCGGCAGCGCAAGCCACTGCTCGCGCCGGTCCTTCGAAGGTGGCCACGCACCCGTCTCCTGTCATCTTGATCTCCGTGCCACCGAACCGGTTCAGCTGTGCCCGGACGATCGTGTTGTGCTCGGCGAGGAGGTCAAGCCATCGTTCGTCTCCAATCGACGCTGCGCGCGACGTCGAGCCGACGATGTCGGTGAAGAGAACCGTTGCCAGGACTCGACCGGTCGCGGGCGATTGCTGCCCGCCGGTGAGGAACGCCTCGACGGTGTCCAGCGTCGGTCCGAAGTCACCCGCATGGAACGGAAGGGTGTCGGCTCCGTCGACGTGACGGAGAACCGACCCCTCGATGTTGGCTGCGAGGTACTCGCCGAACTCGGGGCGATGAAACCGGGCGTCGCGTCGGGCGATGACCAACGTTGGAGCGTGGATGAGTGGCAGCGCCGCCCGCACGTCCACTTCTCCGAACCAGTCGAACGTCTTCTTGACCATTCCCAGCGGGACGGACAACCGCTCGTATCTGGTCCACCAGGTTCGAAAACGCGGGTCGTCGGCCATGCTCGGTGCCGTGAGTTCGAGCATGTCGCCGGTTGTACCGTGTTGGCTGACGTACTGATCCGAGAGGGCCTCTGCCACCGCGAACGGTGCACCGATCGGATAGTCGTCTGCCTGCTGGAGGCGGGGATAGGCGTTGGCCAGGATCAGCGAGGAGACCCGGCCGGGGTCGACCGCGGCGAGCATCATCGCCGAGAATCCTCCCTCGGTGTCGCCGTAGAGCACGGCTTCTCGAGAGCCCGCCGCGTCCATCACCGACCGCAGGTCCTCGACCGACTCCTCGATTGGAAGCCACCTGGTATCACCGGGGACCGGGTCAGACACCCCCGATCCGCGCATGTCGTAGAGGATCACCCGTCCCATGCGACTGAGCCGGTCGAAGAAGCGGACAGCGGACGGCTCATCCCAGATTGCGTCGAGATTGGTGAGTCCACCGGTGACGAAGAAGATGTCGCGCTCGCCGCTGCCGTATGTCTGGTACGCCAGGTATCCGAGCCGTGTTTCGACGTATCGGGTGTCCGGGCGTCGATGCGGGAAGACCTCCATCGGCCAAGGTTAACCGCCTTGATTGTGCGTCTCGGGAAGACAACCGCCGTGGATGGCCGGAGCGCTGCCGATCGCAGCGGTGAACCGACTTCCGACCCTTGGCGCCGATCCTATCACCGCCTGTGTGATGATCGAGTGGTCAGAGCCTCACGGTCGGTACTTCGGCCGATGAGCGGAGCGACATGCGAGAGCAACTGAACGATGTGAAAGGTGACGGACATGCAGACAATGCGCCAGGCCGCAGACGAGTTTCCTTGCCAATCCGACGGATTGCCATAACCGGTGTTTCGCGGAACCCAGCGGTCACGGTCCAACGCCGTGTATCAGCGGCTCGGGCCGCGGGTACGAGGTGTTTGCAGTGAACCCGAACGCAGACAGCGTCGAGGGCGATGTCGCGTATCCGAGTCTCGTCGGCATTCCCGGAGGGGTTGACGCGGTCGTGATCGGCACGCGGCCCGAAACTGCGGTCGACACGATGCGGGACTGCATCGAGCTCGGGTATCGGACACGTGTGGATGCATCGGGGTCCGGGAGAGGGAAGCGTCAGCGAAGAGGCGCCACGGGCTCGGTCGTGAGCCGGGCATCACGGTGATCGACGGTGGTTGTCCGTGCATGTTCGATCCGACAGCCGACCTCGGTCACAAGCTGTTGAGGTTCTTCCTTGGCATGTCGGGCAGTGTTCCGAAGCGGATCCCGACGGGAATCCGGCCGGCACCGATGCCGGGAGCTGACACTCAGATGATGAGGGTTTGCGCCCGCTCGAAGACGCGTGCTCAGTCGTTCGGGCGGTCTTCGGTCGCGCCGAATGAATCGACCATATCGGAGGGATGAGATGGGCCGGATCGTCGTGATCGGCGGGCTGAACATGGATCTCCATCTCTTCGGCCTGATGCTTCCAGATCGCGACTCGGTGGACACGCATCTTCAGGCGATGGGCGGCGCTCCGGTCTGCCTATTCGCACAGAGGGTCATCTGAGATCGATCGGTCAGCCGCTCGTCCCCCCGAGTCACAGAGAGGAGAACCGGCCCCTTGTCAGAGATGTTCAGCTGAGGCTGAACGCCGGGTACTCATCGGTCACCAGGAGGAAAGCATACGCATCGACGCGAAGGCTCCATCGCCCGACACCCTCGAGGTAGTCGAAGAGGGAGCGAGGGAATCGGCCGGTGAACACTATTGCGAACCATGCGACGACCCATACGACGATCGCGACAGCCCACAGCACCGCCAGCACGATGTAATGGGGCAGAGCGAGGAGCCATTTGACGAGCGGAAGCCATCGGTTGAGGTCGCGTTCCACGTCGGGATAGTCGATCTCGAGATGGACGGTCTGCTCGTCGACGGTCGATGGGTACTTGTCGGTCATGAGGAACAGATAGGCGAGTACTCGGGCAGAGAATCGCATCAGTTCTCGGGCAAAGTCGAACCACCATCTCGGATATCGCTGACGGAACACGATCATCAACATGGTGGCGACGGCGAGACCGCCCGTGATTCCTGCGCCAGACTCAGATGTTCGAGAAATGACTTGTCCGCTCTCAGAGATCACCGAAGCGGTGTCGGTTCCGTTCGCAGTGAGGAATGCGAGGACGATGAGTGCCGGTATCACCCAGATCAAACGGAAGAACGTGGTGACGCGATCGAGATCGTCGGGATAATCGATGTCGAGACGGGCCGGATACTGACTGGATGGTGATGTCACCAAGCTGGCACTCCCATGGGCGGTCGGGTGCCCACGCTACGCCGTTCGGTCGTCCCCGGTCGGCTCGAGTCGGTTTGGTAGGTCTCGCCATTCCGGATACACGCCTATCGAAGGGATCAGCGGTCACAGCGCGTCCACTCATCAATCTGTCTGAGCACGTTGGACGCATCGATCGGGGCGTCCTCGGTTGAGATCAAGCCCACACATTCCTCGAAGGACGTGTTGCCGGGATCGGAGCCGGGACGAAGACCCGGCCGGCTTCGATCATCGCCACGTAACCTCGACGTGCATCGAGGAGGAAGGGTGGCGATCGCAGCCTTCATCTGTCGGACCTGCGGCGTTCAGTACCGGAAGTCCGACGTGCCACCGACCGGATGCATCATCTGTCTCGATCCGCGTCAGTACGTCGGTTGGGATGGTCAGCGGTGGACGACACTCGACGACTTGGCGACCGAAGGCCATCGCACGGTGGTGCGGGAGGAAGAGCCGGGCTTGGTTGGGATCGGGGTCGAGCCGGCCATCGCCATCGGTCAGCGTTCTCTGCTGGTGACGAGCCCGGACGGGAACCTCCTCTGGGATGTGCCGAGATTCGTCGACGACGCTGCGATGCAGTTCGTGTCGGATCACGGCGGTCTGCGTCGCCGTGTCGGCCTCGCATCCTCACTTCTACGGTGTCATGACCGAGTGGGCCGATGCCTTCGACGTCCCGTTGGTACTGCCGGAGTCCGATCGCCGCTGGATCGTGCGGCCGGCCCGGAGGTTGGAGCTCTACTCGGACCGGGTCGACGTCACATCCGAGATCTCGATAGTGAGGTGCGGAGGGCACTTCCCGGGAAGTGCAGTCGTGGCGTGGAGCGGCGCTGAGGACGGCCGGGGCGTCCTCCTCACCGGTGACTCGGTCACCGTTGCCCAGGACCGCGACTGGGTGAGCTTCATGTGGAGCTACCCGAACATGATTCCGATCGACGCCACCGAACTCGTCGCGATCGAAGCGGCCCTCGCTCCACTCTCCTATGACCGGATCTATGGAGGATGGTGGGGGAGGGCGGTCGGATCGAACGGAGAGGCAGCGGTGCAGCGCTCGATCGAGCGCTACCTGACGGCAATCTCCGACACGAAGTCGCTCGAACCGTGAGGGTCGGTGTCTCGGTTTCGTTGCATTGAGGCAAGGGACGTCGAGCCCTCGTAGCCCCGCCCACCGCATGTCACCCGAGCAGGCGGCTGTAGTGGTGGATGTCAGCGGACCGTCGCCGGAGAATCGATCAACCGTTGCTGGCGGCAACGCTCATCGCCGTCATCCTGGATCGAGTTCCATCGAGCGGCACCTAGCGACCGAGGTCTCGCTTGATGGCGGATGCCTTTGCATACACGGCCGTTCGCAGCCGCGCCAGATCGACGTTGACAGCGTCGACGTCTTCCTGGTCGATTGCGTGTCCATTTCTAGGGTGAATGACGAGATCGCTGAGGCTGCCTACGCCGCCGAATGCTTCCAGCATCGAGTCCAGGCCGTGTTGCTCGCCTCGTTCGATGCTGGTTCGGTCACGGTGAACCCAGTTGGCCCAATCGCGCTCGCCGTACGCCGAGAGGAGCGCGACCAAATCAGCCATCGCAGCGAGCAGGGCCGCGTAGGTGTCGTCGAAGTCACCGGACATACGGACCAGACTGCCGGATGGTGGGCAGTTTCGCCAGTTCTCCCGCGGAGGTCCTGGGGCGGCGTGTCACCCGCACGCTCGCGCCCATCTCCAGGATGTGACTCCGTGAACCTCAACCGGCTTCGACAGGTGCGTCCAACAGCGCAGCGATGACATCGGCCGCCGTGTACGACGTGGCTCCATTCGGGAGGAATCTCCGGATGCTCTCGAGGTCGTCGCCCGTCGTCACGATCGGGGGCTCCGTCAACCCACCGTCCCGTCTCTGACCTAGGCCGATGTTCGCCATCAGCGCATTGCACAGGCATTTGCGCCCCTCGGTGTCCTCGATGGCGCCGCCCTTCTTGACGAACAGATCGACGGGCTCGGCAGGACATCGCCACCCGACCGAGTCGTCGTCCCGCCGATAGGCCGTCCTCAGGTACCCGAGATCGCAGACCCGCTCGCGTTCGACGTCGGTGCCGGACCCAGGGCCGGTGGACAGGACCTTGAACGGGAACCCTGTCGGTGAGGCCACGGGGTCGGTGAACACGGTGGCTCTCCCGGCGAGCGCTTCGGAGATGATCTCCCGCTTGAGGACCGGATCGAGTCCCGACTCTTCGCAGAAGGCGAACGCGGTACCGACCTGAATTCCGGCGGCACCCACCTGGCGTGCCCGCGACAACGCCTCTGCAGATGCTTGCCCACCAGCGAGCCAGAAGGGCAGGTCGAGCCCTCGAATCGACTCGAGATCAGCCTGGTCGCGCTCGGAATACACGGGCTGGCCGTCGTCGGTGAAACTGGGCTTGCCGCGAGGGGGCGCATTGTGCCCGCCAGCCGTGGCACCTTCGACGATGAAGCCATCGGCGGGCCGATCGAGGCGGGCGAGCATGGTCGCCAGGACGTGGGACGACACGATGCCAAGGAAGTCGGGGCGGGCAACCCCGCTCAGGCCCCCCAGGTACGGGGTCGGATCGAGCGACGTCTCGGGAACATCGTCCGATCCGCCCTTCACCTCGAAGCGCAACACGGAGAGCTCGCCGGCGCTCAATTCATCGAGCACTCGTGGGATGGCGCGCGGGATGCCCGCCCCCATCAGCACGAAGTCGACGCCTGCCATCATCGCTCCGAGGATCGATGGCAGGGTTGGCACCTGGATCTTCTCGAGAAAATTGATTCCGACGGGCTGGGGGTGGCCCTCCCTGGCCAGAAACACCTCGATGAAGTTGGCGGCGACCAGGAGATCGCTAGCGAGCCCACTCGGCCGCGGCCCCGGCATCGGGCCCCGTTTGAAGGGTTGCCCGGCAGGGATGCCACCTTCGACGAAGAACTTGTCCAGGATGCGCCCCGCAACCGCCGGGACAGGAAACGCGGCGAGAGCGCGACGCACGTGGCCTCCGGGATCGCCCCGCTGTAGTCGTCGAACCAGCACGGCGTCGATCGCCGTTCCGGAGACGACGCCGAGTTGCCCGCAGCGAGCCACCGCATTCGCCAGCCTCCAGTCGGAGACTGCAATGCCCATTCCCCCCTGGATGATCGTCGGTAGGTCGCGGCTCATCCGTCCAAACTACGCGATGAGACCCGCATCTGCCGATTTCTCGGTGGGGCACAAGGACCACAGCCCTAGGTCCGGTCGGCCCGAATCCGACAGAAATCCCTGTTCGCGGAGGCGTCCGGGAGCACCATGAGCGAGCTATCCGGGGCGGTCACGGGTCATCGACGTCATGGCTCTCGAGGCGCGTCCGGTTCGGTCCTCAGGTCGACGGGATGTGGTCCCGCCACGAGTGAGACGGCTCGTATCCGAGCACCGACCCGGCTCTCTCGATCGACAGCAATGTCTCGTGGGACGCGAGGTCGCCTCGGATTGGGACACCGGGATACACCTCTGCCATGAGATCGCGACTCGGACGGGTCATACAGGTGTCGGCCGCCGCCACCAAGAACGCCGGGGCTCCGTCGAGGTCTGCGATGATCGCCCGTCGCGCCGCCTGGGCAACGTCCCGGGAATCCACATATCCCCACAGATTCCATGCTCTCAACGATGGGTCGTCCCAGAATCCCGGGAACCGCTCATAGTCGGGAGGGGTCATGATGTTCGAGATGCGGAGTGCCACGATCGGAATCCCGCTCCAACGGTTGAATTGCTCGGCGATCGCCTCGCCTGCCAGCTTCGACAATGCGTAGTGAGATTCTGGTAGCCGGGGGTGGTCTTCGTCGATCGGTGCGTACCTCGGCTCTTCCCGATCGAACGGGAGACCGATCAGGGTCTCCGAGGATGCCCACACGATCCGCTCGACCCCGAGTCGGGTGGCTGCGTTGAACACGTTGTAGGTCGACATCATGTTGTTGCGGAATGTCTCGGCGTCGGGTCGGATATTGGGCGCAGGGATGGCGGCGAGGTGTACGACCGACGTCACTGCCGGACAGTGCCTCGATGGTCTGGCCGAAGTCGGTCAGGTCGGCGATCAAGGTCGGGTCGTCGGGTCGACCGGATGCGGCGACGTCGACGGTGACCACGTCGAAGCCGTGTTCGGCGAGGTCATGGACGACCGCGACTCCGGCTTTTCCGCTTCCACCGGTCACGACTACACGTGTCATCGAAATCTCCTGATCATCGGGGGTCTGATCCTAGATATCGACACGACGATCGCAGTCGCCGGTTTTCCGCGCCCCGTCGAGCCGATGATGCGTAGTGTCAGTATCGAGGGACGGTATGCAGATCGATATCCATGGTTTCGGCGGATATGTGCCGGAACACGTGATGTCCAACGACGATTGGGCGAACCTGCTGGACACATCGGACGACTGGATCGTCAGTCGGACCGGAATCCGCGAGCGACGGATCGCCGCCGACGACCAATCGACGCTCGATCTCGCCGAAGCCGCCGCCAGGTCTGCGCTCGAAGATGCCGGCCTCGGTGTCGAAGACGTCGGCGAGATCATCGTGGCCACCGATACCCCCGAGGTCTACACGCCTGACACCGCCGCTCACCTCCAGCATCGACTCGGAGCGGGGAACGTCCCGGCTTTCGATCTCGGTGGTAGCGGCTGTGCCGGATTCGTTCAGGCGCTCGACGTTGCCAGATCCCGGATTGCGTTCGATCCCAAGACGGTGTTGGTCGTCGGAGTGGAATTGATCAGCAGGCTGTTGTCCAAGGAGGACCGCAACACGGCCGTGCTGTTCGGCGATGGTGCCGGCGCGGTTGTGGTCGCGCCAGGAGTTGGTCGGGCCGAGGTGTTGGATGTCGTGACCGGAACCGACGGATCCAAGGCTGACATCCTGACGGTCGAGGTCGGTGGAACGAGGAAGCCGTTCGGTCTCGAAGCGGCCCGTGCGGGGAGCCATCAGCATCTGGAGATGGCCGGGAGGCAGGTGTTCGTCGAGGCGGTCCGTCGGATGAGCGGCTCGGTGCTGGAATTACTCGGACGGATCGGATGCACCGTCGACGACGTTGCCCTCGTCGTCCCGCACCAGGCGAATCTCCGGATCATCGATGCGATCGCCTCGCGCCTCGGTCTCGACGAGGACACGATGTACGTCAACATCGACCGGTATGGCAACACCGGGTCGGCGACGGTTCCACTGGCGCTGTCGGAAGCGGTTCGGGACGGTCGGATCTCGAACGGTGACCTCGTCGTTCTGACTGCGTTCGGTGCAGGATTCCACTGGGCGTCTGCTGCACTTCAGTTCTGAGTCGGGGAGCCTCCCCTCACCGGCCGGCGCCCGGGAAACGCCCCGAGTCAACTACCTTGTTGCGTTCCCGGCCAGGAGATCTCTGATAGCTCGCGACATGCCCTCATCAGCGCCACCTGCCGTGGCTGGACCCATGGAAACCGACGTCGACACCGGGCACGGTAACGGTGGCCGCCGCCTCCGGAGCCGTCGCCCATCCGGTGTGTGGCGCTCTCGGAGTCGTGCAGCCGCTGGCGCCGTTGCCATTGCGATGTTCACCGTTGTCGGTGTCCTGCCTGCGGGCGCGCACGGGATCGGGGGGCGGACGGACCTCCCGGTTCCGCTCACATATTTTCTGACGGGTGGGGTCGTCGTTCTCATCCTGTCATTCGGGGCGCTCGCTGCCCTGTGGCCCGACCCACGTCTGCAGGACGAACCGGAACTACGTCCGTTCACCGTGCCCGGATTTCGCACCCTGACCAACATCGCGGGCGGGATTGGCGTGCTCACCCTGGTCATGGTGATCGCTGCTGGCATCGTCGGGGTCAACAACTCGGCGCGCAATCCGGCATCGGTTCTCGTTTGGGTTGGGTTCTGGCTGGTCGTCCCCTTTGCCTCGGCGGTGTTCGGGAACCTGTATCGGTTCATGAACCCATGGCGACGGGTGTCTGAGTGGATCGGGATCGGTGTCGAGGATGCCGAGGGCCCCGACCGTGGCGTGTGGGTGGCCGGCGGTCTGTTCTTTGCGTTCACGTGGTTCGAGTTGGTGTTCCCCGACTCCGGTGAGCCCAGGACGGTGGCAGCCCTCGCGATCGGATACACCCTGATCATGTTCTTCTCGATCGACCGCTTTGGCCGGGCGCGGGCAGTGGACAGCGTCGACGCTTTCACTGTCTACACCGGTCTGTTCTCGGCGATCTCGCCGTTCACCACGACAGCCGACGGCCGACCCGCTCGGCGGGGTTGGTTGCGGGGACTGCCCACGTACCCGGAGCGCCCGGGACTCGCGATGTTTCTCGTGCTCATGATCGGAACAGTGACATTCGACGGGATGTCCGGCACTCCGTGGTACTCGGACGCGTTCGGCAGTTTCGGTAGGTCCCTGGCAGGCGGAACGCTGGTCATGCTGGTGGTGGTGTCGCTCGTCGGGACTCGGATACGGATGGGCGTCGAGAGTCGCAGCGAACATCGCAGGGGACGGATGGACGGCGTCGCGGGTTGCGAGCCGGTTTGCGCACACCCTGGTCCCGATCGCCTTCGCCTACGCCTTCGCCCACTACTTCACCCTCGTGCTGTTCGAGGGCCAGTTGATCATCTCGACGATCTCGGACCCGCTCGGGACTGGCCTCGACCTGTTCGGAACGGCCGGTCGCCGCATCGATTACACCCTCATGTCACCGACCGGTGTGTGGTACGTCCAGGTTGCTGCGATCGTTCTCGGCCATGTGGCAGCCGTGGTGCTGGCTCATGATCGAGCGCTGGCTGATTTCCCGGCTCGCGTTGCCGTCAAGACCCAGTACGCGATGCTGGTGCTCATGGTGGCACTGACCGGCGTCGGGCTGACGATTCTCGCTGCAGGCTGACTCGGGACGATCATCCTACGGCGTGAGGGGCCGCTTCGGTCCGGAGACGCTCGAGCGGTCGCCGGCGGCTGGGATGGTCGGGGGGATCGATCAGCTTGGGGACCCAGGCTGCACCGTCAGCCGCAGCTGCGAGGAATGCGTCGAGCGCACACCCTGAACATGCGAAGCCCGATGGAATGCGGGTGGTGGCGGACTCGCCGCACATCTTGCACTCCATCGGGCTCCGTTCCGGATTGCCTCCCATTGACGCTCCATCAGTCATACATCATTCATGTCGACTGATATCCGAATTCCTAGAGCATGGTTGTCCGGGGCCGCAGGGTGACTAGTCAGTCAGTGGTAGTCGTAGAAACCCTGGCCGGTCTTGCGTCCGAGCATGCCCGCCTCGACCATTCGGGTCAGGAGCGGAGGGGAGGCGTACAACGGTTCCTTGTACTCGTCGAAGAGGACGTCGGCCACGAGCTTCATCGTGTCGAGGCCGATGAAGTCGGAGAGCTCGAGCGGGCCCATCGGGTGATTGGCGCCGAGCCGCATCCCGGCATCGATGTCCTCGGCGCTGGCGAAACCGTTCTCGAACATCCTGATTCCACCGAGGAGATAGGGGACCAGCAGCATGTTGACGACGAAGCCACCCCTGTCTTTGGCGCGGATGACCTGCTTGCCGAGCACATCGGTGGCGTATGCCTCGGCCGCAGCCTCGACGGAGGGATCGGAACGGACGGTGGTCACGAGCTCCATGAGAGCCATGACCGGCACCGGGTTGAAGAAGTGCATTCCGAGGACGTGGCTCGGGCGGTCGGTGGCCGCCGCCAATCTGGTGATCGGAATCGAGGACGTGTTGGAGGCGAGGATTGCGTCTGGAGATTCGAGGACGCGATCGAGGGTCGTGAAGATGCCGATCTTGAGCTCCTCGTCTTCGGTCACCGCCTCGATCACCAGATCCCTGTCCGAGAACTCGGCGAGGTCGGTGGTGTAGCCGATACGGCCAAGCGCGGCGCTGCGATCATCTTCGGTGAGCTTGCCTCGCTCGACACCCCTGTCGAGTGAGCGGACAAGACGCTCCCTGCTCCGTTCGGCGAAGGCGGCCTCGATTTCCATGATCAAGACCTCGCTTCCGGCTCGGGCGGCCACCTCGGCGATGCCGCTCCCCATTTGCCCGCCTCCGACGATTCCGAGCTTCTGGATCCTCATCCTGTTGGTCCCTCCTGGTCGAACGGCAACGATACTGTCGGTCTCGTGCCTGACGCACAGACCTGGAGTGCTCGATACGAGCTCGGTTCGATCCCGTGGGATCTGGGTCGCGCCCATCCCGAGCTCGAGGCTCGGCTGGCCGCTGACGCGACGCTCGGGACGGGGACCGTTGGCTCGGTGTTGGTACCGGGAGCCGGGACGGGACACGACGCACGCGCGCTGGCAGCGGCCGGATGGGCTACGACGGCGCTCGACTTCGCTCCCGGCGCGGAGCGGGCGCTGCAGAACCGACTCACAGGCCTCGACGCGCATGTCGTGATCGGCGACGCACTTGGATTGCAGACCGATCAATCGTTCGATCTGGTGTTCGATCACACCTTCTTTTGTGCCCTGGATCCCGATGTTCGGACTGGATTCGGATCGATGGTCGATCGGGTGCTCTCGGAGACGGGTTCTGTCGTTTCGGTCGTGTTCCCGCTCGGCAAGCCGTCGAGCCATGGGGGTCCACCGTGGGGGTTCGCCCCAGCCGATGTCGACGAGGTACTCGGATCGGGCTTCGAACTCGTGGACTCCTCGCCGGAGGAGACCATCCCTGGTCGCCGATGGCCGCATGTCTGGGCTCGCTGGATGCGGGTCCGATCTGATCCAGATCGCCGGCCGCCCGGGGAGTGATTACCCCCCGGCCAGTCGATCAGCCGATCCGACCTGGGTGCGGTGGCGATGAAGACCGAGAGCCCGACGACGAGAACGCCCACGATCGCGAAGCCCACCACGAGGGCGCGGCGAATCAACGCTTGATGGCGCGGGCCCCGGTGCGCAGAAGACACGCAGCGAGATGGTCGGCATCGTCGGCAGAGTCCAACGGTGGTGTCTCGACGTCGCACAATCCGGGCTGTGCGATCGGGCATCGAGGGTGGAATCGGCATCCGGGTGGAGGATTGATGGCGCTCGGGATCTCCCCGGCCGGCATCGGCTGGGTGCGTCGGCGCCTCGGGTCCGGAACGGGGACTGCTTCGAGCAATGCTTCGGTGTAGGGATGAATCGGGTGTCTGAACACAGCGTCGAGATCGCCCATCTCGGCGGTGCGACCCAGGTACATCACGGCGATCCGGTCGCACACGTACTTCGCTGTAGCGAGATCGTGGGTGATGAACAGGTATGTCAGATCGAATTGATCCTTCAACCCCATCATCAGATCGAGCAGTTGGGCCCTGACCGACACGTCTGCCATGGCGATCGGCTCGTCGGCAACGATCAGCTCGGGTCTGGTCACCAACGCCCGGGCGATGACCACTCGCTGACGTTGCCCGCCCGAGATCTGGTGTGGGTAGCGGTCTGCGAACGATTTCGGCGGGTCGAGGCCGACAGCGGCGAGCATCTCGAACACCGTCTCTCTTCGAGCGGCGGGGGAGAGATCTGGAAGATGGATTTCGGCCGGGTGTTCAACGGCTTGGCCGATGGTCATCCGTGGGTTCAAGGAGGCGAGCGGGTCCTGGAAGATCACCTGCATCCGATGTCGGAGCAGTCGCAGCTCTTCGTCCGAAAGCGACGCGAGGTCGATTCCATCGAACACGACCCGGCCGGCCGTCGGCCGGTGGAGGCCGAGTACCAGGCGACCGACGGTGGACTTCCCCGAGCCGCTCTCGCCGGCGAGCCCGAACACCTCGCCCCGGCGTATCTCGAAATTGAGGTCATCGACGGCCTGGACGGCTGGGACCTCGCCTCGATTCAGGATCGATGCGATGAACCCGGTCTGAACCGGGAAGTGTTTCGTCAGGCCTTCCGCTTTGACGAGGGTTTCACCGAGCTCAGCCACGGTTCAGCGCCTCTGTCGGTGCCTCGTGATAGAGCCAACATGCGCTCAGTTGGCCGGGTGCCACTTCGTCGAGCGGAGGCTGGAGCGTGCGACACACGTCCATCACGTCGGGGCAGCGAGGATTGAACCGGCAACCACTGGGTGGTTTGAGGAGGTTCGGCGGGAGCCCGCCCATCGAGTACAACTCGTCGCCTTCGATGTCGATGTTCGGAACGGATCGAAGGAGGCCCTTCGTGTACGGGTGGGTGGGGTTCTCGAACACGTCGTAGACGTCACCGACTTCGACGATCTTCCCTGCATACATCACCGCCACCCGGTCGGCGGCTTCGGCCACGACGCCGATGTTGTGGGTGATCAGGACGATCGTCAGCCCGAATTCGTTCCGCAGCTGTTTGAGGAGGTCGAGGAACTTGGCCTCCACGATGACGTCGAGAGACGTCGTCGGCTCGTCGGCGATCACCAATTGGGCCTGGAGGGCGAGGGCGAGCGAGATCATGACACGTTGGCGCATGCCGCCCGACATCTGGTGGGGATAGTCATCGAGCCGGTCCCGCCGGATGCCGAGAGCCTCGACCAACTCTTCTGCCGCGCTGGCGTGCCTCCTTCTCGTCGGTGTCGGGGATATGGGTCCTGATCGTCTCGATCAGATGGTCGATGATCCGCTGCACCGGATTCAGCGACGTCATCGGGTCCTGGAACACCATGCCGATCCGGGCGCCGCGAACCCGTCGCATCTGTTTCTGGGAGAACTCCATCAGGTTGTCACCGTCGAGCCAGAGTTCGCCCGCCGAGATCGCGGCCGGGCCGGTGTGGAGGCGCATCAGCGCCTTGCCGAGCGTCGACTTGCCGCAGCCGGACTCACCGACCAGGCCCAGGATCTCCCCTTTGCGAATGTCGAGGCTCACGTCGTCGACCGCCCGGGCGACACCCTCTCGGGTGGTGTATTCGACGCTGAGGTCGCGGATCGAATAGAGGATGTCAGTCATCAGCGCTCCCGCAGCTTCGGGTTGAAGATCTCCATCAAGCCCTCGCCCATCATGGTGAACGCCAGCACGACCAGCATGATCGCCGCTCCCGGGAAGGTGATCAGCCACCACGCGCTCTGAATGAACTCCTGGCCGCGTGCGACATCGATCCCCCAGTCTGCGGTGTTGGGGGGCAGGCCGAGGCCGAGGAACGACAGCCCGGCTCCGGTGAGGATGGCATCGGCGACGTTGACCGAGAAGATGATCGCAACCGACGGGATGACGTTGGGATAGATGTAGCGCGAGAGGATCTGGCGGGAGGTCGCCCCGATCGACCGGGCCGCTTCCACGTAGATCTCTTCCTTTACCGAGAGCGTCTGCCCGCGGACGATCCGGTAGTAGGTGGGCACGTAGAGCACGGCGATCGCCACGATCACGTTGAGGATGCTCGGACCGAGCACCGCAGTGATCGCAATGGCGAGGATCAGGCCAGGGAAGGCATACAGGCTGTCCATGACGACGGTCAAGATGCGGTCGAGCTTCCCGCCGGTGTATCCGGCGATGAGCCCGAGGGGTACTCCGAGGAACAGGGCCACGAGTGACGAGGAGAAGCCGATGATCAGGGCGATGCGGGTTCCCCAGATCAGCCGACTGAGCATGTCCTGTCCGATCTGGTTGGTTCCGAGCGCGAAACCGCCGGCGGAGGCTGCTCCACCCGTGATGGAATCGGCGATGACCAGAGCGGGGAACTGATCGGCGATCTTCGTTGAACTCGGTGGATCGGACGACGGCCGCCTCGGTGGTGCCATCGACGACCGAGCCGAGCAGGGTCTCGAGCTCGTCGAAGCGCTCGATGTCTGGTCTGAGCCGGAGGTCGCCTGCTGCCCGGAGCTCGTCATCGAGCAGCGCGGCTCGGTCATTCAGGGCGGTCGCAGTTGGTACGCCGCGCAGAACCGCCACGGCGGGCCGGCCCTCTTCCCGGGCGAGGTCGACGAGTGTCGTGACCCCTGAGTCGGTGGTCACCACGAGCACGGCGACGTCTGGCTCGGCGCCAGGAGCGAGGAATCTCGGGCCCACCTGTTCTCCGGGGTCGTAGGGTGCGAACACTCCGGGGATCAGCGCGAGGATTCCGAACATCGACACCATGACCGTCGAGATGGCGACGAACCACCAGTCGGCGCCATACCACTTTCGCGCTCGAAGCACTCGTCGGACGAATCCGACCCGCTCGAGCTCGTGCTCCCACGTGGGTTCTGCGTCGGTGGGCTCTTCGGTCATTGTCATGCCGTCACCTAATACCTGACTCGGGGATCGACGAGTGAATAGATGATGTCGACGGCCAGGCTGATCAGGGCCACGAAGAGGGCGAAGATCGTGATGACGCTCTGCACGGCGGTGTAGTCCCGGGCGGAGATGCGCTGCACGAGATATTGGCCCATGCCTGGCCATGAGAACACGGTCTCGGTGAGGACTGCGCCTGCCAGCAGGATCGCCACCTGGAGTCCGATCAGGGTGATCACGGGGATGAGTGCGTTCTTGAGCGCATGACCGTAGGTGAGCACACGCTCGGAGATCCCTCGGGCGCGCCCGGCAGAGATGTAGTCCATCTGGAGGGTCTCGATCACGTTGATGCGGGTGAGCCGGATGAAGACGCCGGAGAGGATGAGACCGAGTGACAGCACCGGGAGAGTGAGGTGGGCGAGAACCGATCGGAATGCAGCCATGTTGGTCTCGAGGATGGAGTCAACCAGCAGAATGTTGGTCGTTCGGTCGAGCGTCGTTGCTACGACCGCGTCGATTCGTCCCGCAACAGGGAACCACCCGAGCTTGACGGCGAGCACCAGTTGAAGCATCAGGCCGAGCCAGAAGATCGGTATCGAGTAGATGACGACCGAGAACAGTCGCAACGTGTAGTCGGGAGTGTGTTTTCGCTTGGATGCGGCGTAGGTGCCGGCGAAGACTCCGATGAGGAGCGCCAGGATCGCGCCCGGTATCACCAACTCGAGCGTGGCGGGGAATCGTTCGCTCATCTCGTCGATGATGGGGCGTTGCCCACCGGTCAATGCGGTCCCGAAGTCGAAGGTGACGATGCTCCCGATGAAACGTCCGTACTGAATGATGATCGGATCGTCCAACCCGAGTTGGGCGTTGAGACGGGCGACGGTCTCGGCGCTGCCTTTTGGGCCGAGTGCAGAGCTGACGGGGTCGCCGGGCAGGATCCTCATGACGAGGAAGACGAGGGTGGCGAGGATGAAGACCATCGGCAGCGTCAGGCCGATGCGGGTGATGATGAAGCGGCGGAGGCCGGTCGAGCCGGTCGCGAAGATGTAGAGCAAGCCCGCCGCAGCCGGCAGGCCGATCGCTAGGAAGATGATTGCGAGTGGGGACACGGAGAGAAAGGGAGGGGGTGGGCGCAACTGTGCGCCCACCCCCTGGGTTTGGCTACTTGTCGGTGGTCAGGAGCGAGTAGTTGAACTCGATCGTCGGGCCAATGTTCAGCGTGTCGGCGCTGTTGGCGCCGCTGGCTGAGATGTAGTCGGGATAGACCACATGCTCGGCCTCGAAGAACAGCGGCAGAGTCACGACCAGTTCCGCATAGAGATCCTGTGCCTCTGCGTAGATCGCGGCCCGCTCGTCCTGATCGGTCGTCGTGCTGCCCTGCTGGAGCAGCTCGACCAGCCGGTCGGCGTCGGCGTTGATACCGACGTTGTCGGCGTCGGTCACGCTTGTTCCGAGACCGCCGTTGTACACGAACGGCTCCAGGTAGTTGGAGGGATCCGGATAGTCGAAGAACCAACCGAGCACACCGTTGGGGTAGGCCTCGCCACCGGTCAGGGCGGACACGTAGGTGCTCCACTCCTGGGCCTGCAGCGTGACATCGATCACGCCCGTTGCCTCGAGCTGCTGCTCGATCACGGCCATCCAGTCGGCAGTGGTGGCACCGTAGTGCTCCGGCGGGTACCACAGGTCGAGCTGCAGCTTGTTGTTCTCGTCGTAGCCGGCCTCAGCCAGGAAAGCACGTGCAGCGTCCTGATCCGGAGCCGCGTATGCCGCATCGAATGCCTCGTTCGCACCGAGGAAGCCCGGGGGCACCATCGAGTACAGAGGCTCGACCTGTCCACCGAAGACGACATCGGAGATCTCGTCACGGTCGAGTGCGGCGGCCATACCCTTGCGGACATTGAGGTCGTCCATGGGTGGGATCGCATAGTTGAGGATCAGATAGCGGATCGAGCCACCCTGGATCGTGCCGACGTTGAGGTCGGTCTCCGATTCGAGCTGTGACACGAGTTCGGTGCCAAGGATGCGCCATGCGATATCGATCTCACCGTTCTGAACGGCGAGTGCCATCGTCTGAGGATCCGAGAAGTAGCGAACGATGATCCGATCGACCTGCGGTGTGAGGTCGCCGTTGTAGTACTCGTTGGGCAACAGCACCGTCTGCTCGTTGGGGGTGTACTCACTGATGTACCACGGTCCGACGCCGTAGATCGGCGCCTCGGGGAAGAGCACACACTCATCGAGCGGGTAGAGGTCGGGATGGGTCGGGATGTACGGCGCTCCCGCCAGGATCTGGGGGAAGTAGGCAGCCGGTGCCGACAACTGGAACACGATGGTGCTGTCGTCTGGCGCCGTGATGCTGTCGACGTACGGGGTCGCCAGGGTGGCGCCGACCGCATTCGGGCAGTCCGGGCTGATCGTCAAGAGGCGATTCAACTGCTCGGCATACAAACCGGCGGTCAGGTCCAGTCCGTCACCGAACTTGATGCCCTCGCGCAACGTGAACGTATACGTCAGTCCGTCATCGGAGATGTCGGGGAAATCAGTCGCCAAGCCTGTGGTCAGGTCGGCCGTTCCCGGCGTCCACTTCAACAGGCCCTCACCGGTGTTCTTGATGAGTTCCCAATCGTGGACGGAGTAGGCATCGCCCGCGTCGAGAGAGGCGATCGAATCGGTGGTGCCGATGATGATCGTCTTCTCGCCGGCTTCCGGCGCTGCCGTTGTCGTCGTGGTTGGTTCGGCAGCGGTCGTCGTGGTTGCGACGTCTCCGGCCGTTGTGGTCGTGGGCTCGTCCTCGACGCTGTCGCTACTACATGCAGCGAGGATCAGAGCAAAGATCGCGAGAAGCGCGATCCATCTCGTGGGTTTCATGTGGTCTCCCATTGTTGCCTTCGGTCACCGGTGTTTAGCCGGAAGAATCAACGCTACCTCGTCGAACCCGCCGGTGCACCTCAGTGGGTTCATGGCCGATCGAGCCGGAACGTGTCAGCCTCGCTGCTCGAGCACGGCGAGCAGCGCTCGGCCGTACGCGTCGGGGGCAGTGTCGGCGATGAAAGACTCCTCTGCCCCGTCGAGGTCGATGTCAACCCGGTATCCATCAGCCGTGCGGGCCAGCCCGACCAGGCGCTCCTCGAGCAGGTTCCTGAGTTGGCTCTCGCTCGGAACCCAGATCACATCCTGGGTGAGGATGTAGTCGAGCGACCACTCGACCGCGCCGTTGAAGGTGATGGCGGCGATCCCGTCGGCAAGCCGTTGGATGTCGACGGACAGGTCGGCGATGATGAAGCGCTCGTCGTCGAGATTTCGATCGGGGATGTGAAACGAGTCGAACCGCGCCGGTTCCCACTTCAATCCAGCGGTTCGCAGCTGTTTGGCGAGTCCGATCGAGAGCATGAATCGAGGCTAACTCGGGGTCAGTTGGTCGAGATCGACGAAGAGGACCGCATCCTCGAGCGGGCCACGGTCGTGCCCGAGGGATTCGAAGCGGGTTCCGTTGAGTGTGGCGGTCGCCCGTTGGTGCCAGTGGCCGTGGATCCACAGTGCAGGCGTGTGCTGCTTCTGGAGTGCCTGCAACCTCTTCCGATGGTCAGAGGCCCTCCGTCGGATCGACCACGGGATGGAGAGGCTGGGTCGTCCCGACACGGGCATCCCCGGCACGGTGTCGTGGGCGACGACGATGTCGATGCCGTTGGCCGACATCGCCCGGTACCACTGAGCCTCGCTCGGGATCTCGTCCTGGAACCAGGTTCGACCCGGAAACCGGGCAAATTGATCGATCGACACCGCTCCGCCCATGAACAGCAGCCGTCTGCCCCCGGCAGGGAGGGTCGAGCCGCGTGGCATCCATCGGATGTTTGGTACGAGCTCGACGGGCTCGGTCGTGTCGTGGGGAAGCTCGTCGTGATCTTCGTGGTTCCCGTCGCAGAATGAGATGACCACGTCCCGGTCGACCGCGTGGGCGCTCACCCGATCGATGTACTCGCGGCCCTCGACGTGGCGCGGCCAGTAACCGAAGTCCCCGACGTGGAAGATGTGGTCGGCGCCCTGCGAGGCGGCTAGGTCGATCGAGGCAATGGCGAAGTCGCTGCCGGCATGCCAGTCGCCGGCGAACATGACCTTCAACTACCGATAGCGCCAGACGATGCGGCCCTTGGTGGGGTCGTACGTCGACACTTCGACGTCAACTTCATCTCCGGGAAGAATGCGGATCATGCGACCGCGACGCATCCTGCCGCTGGGTCGTGCGGTCACCTCGAGGCCCCCTTCGATCTCCACCAGAAAAGTGGCGGAACGAAGGACACTCTTCACGGTGCCCCGCATCCTGATGTATTCGTCCTCGTCTGACATGTGATCCTTACGTGTGGGAGGTGTCGAAAAAGCTTACAAGCTGTCAGGGGGCGGACATCCTGGTCCCGATGGAGCCGACCGCCTGGTCCGGGAGCGGCTGACGGAACCGGCCGTCGGGGATCGGGGCGCCGACCCTGACCAGCGCGAGGTTCCATGACGGGGACGAGCCGAGCGCCCAGCGAAGGAACCGAACGGAACCGGACCCGATCAGATGATCTGCTGAGCGTGGTTCGAGCCCCAGAATGCTGCTGACCCGAGATGGCATCGTCGCCAGGGCACCCCGGTACAGCGCCCGGTAGCCCAGCCGCTGGGCAGAATCGAGGGGAGGGTTCGACAGGAATCCGCGTGTCTCGATCATCCCCGGCGAGTCCGACAGCGCTGGATGTTGATCGATCCAATGGGCAAGACTCGCAGCGGTGTCCGGGAGGGGGTCCGCCCCGAGCAGGCGTCCGACCTCGGTCTGCTCACGGACGAACCTGTCGGCATCTTCAGGAGAGAGGCGTTGGGCACCGAACGCCTGGTAGGTCTGGAGAAACGAATCGGTGAGCGCGTTGTGCACCCACGCCGCCATCCCGGGGTTCGACGCCGAGTACGCCACGTCGCGGTGCGAGGTCCCCCGGACTGGTCGGTGGGCGCGGCGAACGATCCCCACTGCCCGCTCGACTTCGGGCAGTGCTCCATAGGTGGTCGCTGTGACATACGAGGAGGTTCGCGACAGACGACCGAGTGGGTCGGCCCGGTAGCTGGAGTGATCGCGGACGCCTGCGGCGACCTCGGGATGGGCTGCCTGCGTCAGGAGCGCCCGTATGCCTCCGACGAAGGCAGAGGCGTCGCCGATCACCCGCCAACTGACCGAGTCCGGGCCGAAGAGTCCCGGGTCACCCGGGTGCTCGAGCGTCCCTGCTAGGGGATATTCGGCGTGGCCGAACGGGTCAGTGGCCCGATCGACGATCCGGTTCCGCCATCCATTCACGAGTGCGGTCATCGGTTGCATGAGAGCAGGATCGCCTGTCGGGCGGGCTAGGGGGAATCGTCAGCCGACCGGGCCATCGAGCAGTTCGGCGACCACTGAGCAATTCTCATCTCGGGCGAGCAGTTTGCCGCACTAGGTCGCCGAAGCTCTCGTAGGCGCTGCCGAAGGGGGACTCGAAATACAGATCGTCACATGCGGCGGGATCGCCCAACGAGCACGCGTCCCAATTGGCGTCGAGGTCGGGATCCTCGCCGTAGGTGAAGGGATCGCCGGAGTCGTCGAACTCGCACGGGCGGCTCTGACGCCGACCGGGTCTCACCACAGGTCAGTGCGAACGTCTCATAGGCGCTGCCGATCGGGGATGCGCCGAAGAGTTGGTCGCACGAGAGCGCATCGCCGTCACCGCAATCGTCGTACAGCCCGTCGAGTAGTCACATCGTCGCCGTATGCCAGCGCGTCGCTGCCGTACTTGTCGCCACAGCGGGTGGTGAAGGAGTAGAAGTCGACGGTTCCGCCGCAGGTCACGGCGAAGAGCTCGTAGACGTTGAACGACGAGAAGTAGAGCTCGTCACACGATCCCCACACGCCCGACTCGCACTCGCTCCACAGCTGGTCGAGAGCCGGGTCGTCGCCAAAGGTGACCGCGTCGAAGGCGTCACCGAACCCGTCGCCCAAGGCCGCCCAAGTCACCGAGGTCACCCAGATCACCCAGGTCGCCCAGTCGCCCAGGTCACCGAGGCCTCCCAGGCTGTCACCGAATGCTCCGAACACCGCTCCGAGGACGTTGTCGAGGAGCACCGTCTCGACGTCGACGGAGATCGCAGTGTCACAGTTGAGCGTGGTCCAGGCTTCGATCCGCTGCGCCGACTCGGTAATTGCGGGATCGTCGAGCGCTCCAGGATCGATGTTGTCGAGCGCACCGTCGAGGCTCTCGAGGGAATCGAGTTGCTCTCGCAGTCCCTCGACCGAATCCGAGATCGTCGCGAAGTCGTCGCGAATGTCGGTTGGAGCGGTCTCGGCCAAGGCGTCGATCGTGTCGTAGAACTCGACGATCGCGCCGATGAATTCTCGACCGACCTGTTCCTGGTCGATCGACTCGGGATCGGCGAGCGACTCGGCGCTGAACACGTCGCCGAGATTCGACTCGAGGTCGAAGACGGCCACTTTCAAGGAGTTGCAGACGTCGTCGGCCGACGCGGTGGGAACCGTCGTCGTGGTGGTGGTCGGAGCGGCGGTAGTCGTGGTGTCGCCGTCCGAGTCGGCATCGGAAGTGCACGATGCGATCACCAGCGCCAAGCCGGTGAGCAGTGCGAGCGTCCTCTGTGTCACGTGATAGTCCCCTCGTGCAGGTGCGGTCGAGAACCGTATCGACCTGATCGGAATGTATCTGAAGTCATCGTCTACCCGAAGGGTGAGTGATGGGCCATACTCGGAGCATGTACGAGATTCATGAGCGTCCGCAGATGCACCAACCGGTCCTGGTTGCCGGCTTCGACGGATGGATCAACGCCGGGGGAGCGGCGACCAACACGCTCGAGTGGATTGCGGACGGAGCCGAGCCGTTCGTGTCGTTCGATGGAGATCGCTTGTTCGACTACCGGGACCAGCGACCGATACATGAGATCCGTGAGGGTGTCATCGAAGCCTTCGAGTGGCCGACGGTGACGATGACACATGTCCGGCGAGGTGGTCGCGATCTCGTGCTGCTCTCGGGAACCGAGCCGGCCTTGAACTGGCAGGCGTTCGTGGGGACGGTCGCCGACCTGTCGCTCGAGCTGGAGGTCTCCGAGCTGATCGGAATCGGGGGCATTCCGTGGGCGGTTCCGCACACCCGCCCCATCCCGGTGCTCACCACCGCCTCGGATCGCAGTCGGATACCTGCCGACGACGAGCATCCCGAGGGGATCATCCGGGTGCCGGCGGCCGTGAGCCGCGCCATCGAGGTTCGGCTGACATCGGCGGGCATTCCAGCGATGGGATTCTGGGCTCGCGTTCCCCAGTACGTCGGCGTCGACCTCCATGCTGCTGCGCTCTCGCTGCTCGCCCGTCTCGGATCGCACTTGGGGATCGTCTTCGACACCTCGGAACTGATGGTCGAGGTCGATGCTCAGCGGGAGCATCTCGACGCGATCGCCTCGGCCCGCCCCGACCTCGCGGTCATGATCCAGAAGCTCGAATCGATCGTGGATGTGGCGGACCCGGCCGACGGTGAGCAGCTTGCGTCTGAAATCGAGCGGTTTCTGCGCAACCGTCCCGACGATGACGGTCTCGCAGGGTGACGACCGATTAGGTTGGCGGTCGTGGACAACGAACGCGAGATACTCGAAAAGGTGACGGTTCGGCTGCGGAGGGCCATCGAGAACGGGACGGGGACCAGTTTCGATCCCGACGAGGTCCAGTTCGTCGGCCAGCTTCTCCATGCATTCGGATCTGCCATTTCCAACGCCGGCGGCGGCGGACGTGAAGCCTGTGTGGTGTGCGGGAGTGCCGAGCATCCCGAACAGGCCGTTGGCGCCTACCCGAAGCACGACTACGAGCCGGGGATTCTCGTGCCCAAGGTGACGAGTGGGGAGTGACTTCTCGGCACTGAAGGCGCTCTACATCAACTGCACGCTCAAGAAGTCGCCGGAAATCTCGAACACCCAAGGTCTGATGGACCTCTCGATGGCGATCATGCGCACCAATGGGGTGACAGTCGAGAGCATTCGGGCCGTCGACGAAGACATCGCCACCGGTGTGTGGCCCGACATGACCGACCACGGTTGGGCGACTGACGCGTGGCCGGACATCTATCGCAGAGTCCAGGCAGCGGACATCCTCGTGATCGGAACCCCGATCTGGCTGGGGGACAAGTCATCGGTGTGCGGCCGGGTCATCGAACGTCTGTACTCGAGTTCCGGCGAACTCAACGAGGCCGGTCAGTATGCCTACTACGGCAAGGTCGGTGGCTGCGTGGTGACAGGCAACGAAGATGGCATCAAGCACGTCGCGATGAACGTCCTCTACTCGCTCCAGCACATCGGGTACGTGATCCCGCCGCAGGCTGACGCCGGTTGGATCGGCGAGGCCGGTCCAGGTCCGTCCTACCTCGACGAGGGCTCTGGCGGCCCGGAGAACGACTTCACCAATCGCAACACCACCTTCATGACGTGGAATTTGATGCATCTGGCCCGGATGCTGAAGGACGAGGGCGGCGTGCCGGCCCACGGCAATCAGCGATCTGCGTGGGATGCGGGAGCCAGATTCGACTTCCCCAATCCCGAGTATCGGTGATCGTCAGGTCAACGAACGCTCGACGAAGTCGACCATTTCGCGAACCACATCATCCCTGCCGAGTGGCCCGCTCCGGTCGTACCAGCGTTCTGTTGCGTTCAGGATCGAGAGGACGAAGATCGCCGTGATCTTGGGGTCGAGGCCGACCGTATAAACACCCCTGTCTGATCCAGCCCGGATGACATCGCGGAATGTCTGCTCGTATGCGTCACGGACGGCGATGACCGTGTCTCGATTCGGGTCATCGAGGGCCCGAGCCTCGTCGAGAAACGTCTTGACCTCGTCGGAGTGGTCGAGAACAACGTCGATGTGACCGGCGATCAGGGAACGGAGTTGCTCTGCAGGATCGTCCGAGCCGGCCATTGCCCGCACGGCGGAGGCGTGAAAGTGTTCGGCTCCCCGTTCGATGACCTCGACGAGGAGGTCTTCTTTCGATGAGACATGGCTGTACAGCGACGATCCCTGCAACCCGAGCTCGCGTCCGAGGTCCCGCATCGACGTGCCGTGATATCCCCGTGCTGCGAACAGCCGTCCTGCGGCTGCGACAACATCCTCACGAGTATTCCGCGTGGCGACCATCAGACGTCGTAATCGACTTCGACGACGTCGGTGGTGGGGTGGGATTGGCAGGTGAGGATGTAGCCGGCGGCTACCTCGTCGCCCACGAGCGCGTAGTTCTTGTCCATGGTGACCTCTCCGTCGATCAGTCGGGCCTTGCAGGTCGCGCACATGCCGCCCTTGCAGGAGAACGGCAGCCCTTCCCGGACCCGGAGTGCGGCTTCGAGGATCGTCTCTTCTGGCTCCATGCCGACCGTCGAGCGCCGACCGTCGATGGTGAAGCCGACGAGGACGGAGCCGTCCTGCGCAGCGGACTCCTCGATGAGCGGGATCGGCGGCGAGTCTCCGGCGAAAAACAGCTCGTCGTGGACATGGCCGGGGTCGACGTGGGCATCTTCGAGCGCTGCTCTGGATGTCTCGATCAGGCCGAACGGGCCGCACAAGAACCATTCGTCGACGTCGCCAGGATCGATGATCTGCGACAGCATGATGTCGAGCTTCTCCCGGTCGATACGGCCGGTGAACAACTCGACAGGCTGCGGCTCTCGGCTCAGGACGTTGATGAGCTGGAACCTCGCGTGGTGTCTGTCCTTGAGGCCCTCGAGCTCTTCCAGGAACATCACCGAGCCCGTGTCGCGATTGCCGTAGATGAGCGTGAATCGGCAGGTCGGGTCCGCTACAAGGGCGCTCGAGATCATCGACATGACCGGGGTGATGCCGGAACCGGCCACGATCGCCACATAGTGCTTCTCCGAACCGGGTTCGGGTGACAGGGTGAACTCTCCGACCGGGGGCATCACGTCCAGCGTGTCACCGGGTGCCAGCGTGGTCGTGGCAAAGGTGGAGAACGCGCCTCCGGGAACCCGTTTCACGCCTACGCGAAGTTGCGGCGCGTCGGGCGGCACCGAGATCGAGTAGCTCCGTCGCACGTCTTCGCCGTCGATGATGGCACGGATCGTCACATGCTGGCCAGGGACGAAGTGGAATGACGCCCTGAGGTGATCGGGGACGGCGAGGCTGATCGCCGCGGCGTCGTCGGTGAGGGGCTCGACATCGACGACCTCGAGCTGATGGAATGCCGGAGCGATCACAGTGACTTGAAATGGTCGAAGGGCTCGCCGCACGCCGAGCACACCATGAGCGCTTTGCACGCCGTGGTCCCGAACGCTGAGACGACACGGGTCTTCTCCGACGCGCACCTTGGGCACAGCACCGCTGCGGTGTCCGCGAGTGCGGTCCCAGCCGGGGGAGCGATGCCGAAGCTCTCCAGCTTCTTCTTGGCGTCCTCGGTCATCCAGTCGGTGGTCCAGGCGGGAGAGAACGTCGTGACGATCTCCACGTCGTGATATCCGGCTGCTGCGAGTTCGCTGGCGATGTCCTCCTCGATGGCTCGCATCGCCGGGCATCCCGAATACGTGGGGGTGATCGTGACCGTGACCCGACCCGTGTCACTCGTGGTGACCTGTCGAAGGATGCCGAGTTCGGCGATGTCGATGAACGGGATCTCCGGATCGGGGACGCTCGCTACGACGTCGTAGGCAGTGCGGGTCCCGGTGCTCACCAGGTCGCCCCAGGGTATGTCCGGTACATCGTCTGCATCTCGGCGAGGATGTGGCCCATGTACTCGGTGTGGAGCCCGGCACGACCACCGGTGCGTACGGCGGTGTCATTCGGGCGGGCGAGGCCGGCCTCGCCGAGTCCGTCGGATACGAGCTGATCCCATTCGGATCTGAGACCCGATGGGAGCACTCCGAAACCGCGTCCGGCCGCAGCTACGTCGGCGGGGTCGTCGATGAACATCTCGTGGGTGAATCGCCAGATCGCGTCGATCCCCGCTTGCATCCGTTCGTGCGACTCTTCGGTTCCGTCGCCGAGGGTCACGACCCAGTTCCGCGAGTGCCGGAGGTGATACCTCGACTCTTTGGCGGCCTTCTCGGCGATTCCAGCGATGGTCTCGTCCGTGGACGCGGTGAGTGCCCTCCAGAGCAAGTCCTGGTAGGCGTCGAAGGCGAATTGGCGTGCCATCGTCAGAGCGAAGTCTCCATTGGGTTGTTCGACGAGCAGGAGGTTGGTGAACTCCCGTTCGGTGCGTCCGAACGCGAGGTCGTCTTCGGACCTGCCTGCAGCCTCGATTCGACCGGCGTACTGCAGCAGATTCCGGCCAACACCCAGGATGTCGAGGCCGACATTGCCGAGGGCGATGTCCTCTTCGATCTCCGGAGCGCAAGAGATCCACTGGCCGAGCCGGTGTGACAGGATCAGGCAGTCGTCCGCATGGTGGAGAACGTAGGTGAACAGCGCGGCGCCCTGATCGGTCGGAACGGCGGACCGACTCGTCACATGCGCCCCACTTCTTCGGGGATCGTGTAGAAGGTGGGATGGCGGTAGGGCTTGTCCGCTGCGGGATCGAAGAACTCCTCGGCTGCGTCGGGGTCGGACGCAACGATCTCGGTGCTGGGCACGACCCACAGAGACACCCCCTCCTCCCTGCGGGTATAGACGTCGCGTGCGTTCTGGAGGGCGGACTCGGCGTCGGGTGCGTGCAGGCTTCCGGCATGGACGTGGCTGAGGCCGCGCCGCTGGCGGATGAAGACCTCCCACAGCGGCCAGCCAGACCGCATCGTCCCGGTCGGTTCCGACCCCTCGGCGTGCGCCCCGTGTCCTTCGTAGACCATCAGGCGACCGCCTGTCGACTGGCGCGCTTCTCGGCGTGGGCCGTTGCGGCTTCTCGCACCCAGGCGCCGTCCTCCCAGGTCGTTCGCTTGTGGGCGATCCGCTCGCGATTCATCGGGCCGTTGCCCGTGACGACCTGCCAGAACTCGTCCCAGTCGATCTCGCCGAAGTCGTAGTGCTCACGTGCAGGGTTCCATCGCAGCTCGGGGTCGGGCATCGTCAGCCCGAGGAAGTCGGCCTGGGGGACCGTCATGTCGATGAACTGTTGTCTGAGGTCGTCGTTCGAGGTGCGCTTGATCTTCCATGCGGTCGATTGTTCGGAGTGGACCGATTCCGAGTCCGGAGGTCCGAACATCATCAGCGCCGGCCACCACCAGCGATCGAGCGCGTCCTGGGCCATGGCCTGCTGCTCTGCGGTGCCATTGGCGAGTGTCAGCATGATCTCGTAGCCCTGTCGCTGATGGAACGACTCCTCGCGGCAGATCCGCACCATTGCCCGGGCATAGGGGCCGAACGAACATCGTGTCAGCATCACCTGGTTGGTGATCGCCGCACCATCGACGAGCCATCCGATCGTTCCGATGTCCGCCCAGGTGAGCGTCGGGTAGTTGAAGATCGAAGAGTATTTGTGCTTTCCGTCGTGGAGGAGTCCGACGAGCTCGTCGCGGCTCACGCCGAGCGTCTCGGCAGCCGAGTAGAGGTAGAGGCCGTGGCCCGCCTCGTCTTGGACCTTGGCCATGAGGATCGCCTTGCGGTGGAGGCTCGGCGCCCTGGTGATCCAATTCCCTTCCGGTTGCATGCCGATGATCTCTGAGTGGGCGTGTTGTGCGATCTGGCGGACGAGCGTCGTGCGATACCCCTCGGGCATCCAGTCCTTCGGCTCGATCTTGCCGTCCTCCGCGAGGATCGCGTCGAAACGTTCTTGTTCGGTCATGGACTCGATACTAACGAACGATCGTTCGTACATCAACAGTCGACGACCCGCAACCCCATGGCAATGGCGGGCGCATAATCAGCTTGACGCGGAAAGTACCCTCCATCAACACATGCCGTACGACCACCTGAAAATCGAAGAGACATGGCACGACCGCTGGGAAGCCGAGGGGCTCTACCGCTCCACGGTCGATTGGGATCGGCCCAAGCACTACGCCCTGACGATGCTGCCGTACCCGTCCGGCGACCTGCACATCGGTCACTGGTACGCCATGACTCCGTCCGACGCTCGGGCCAGATACATGCGGATGAAGGGATTCAACGTCCTGTTCCCGATGGGCTTCGACGCGTTCGGCCTGCCGGCCGAGAACGCCGCCGTCCAGCGTGGCGTTCACCCCGCTCGATGGACCTACGGGAACATTGCCCGGATGCGCGATCAGATGAAGTCCATGGGGAACATGTTCGACTGGGAACGAGAAGCAATCTCCTGCACTCCCGAGTACTACGAATGGACCGAGTGGTTCTTCGAGAAGATGTTCCAGCATGGCATCGCATACCGGGGCGAGGCGATGGTCAACTGGTCGCCGACGCTGCAGACGGTGCTGGCCAACGAGCAGGTCATCGACGGCAAGGACGAGCGCAACGGACAGCCGGTCGTCCAGAAGATGATGGAGCAGTGGTTCTTCAAGATCACCGAGTACGCCGACGAGCTCCTGGAATTCGATGGCATCGATTGGCCCGAGCCGATCAAGACCATGCAGACCAACTGGATCGGGCGATCCGAAGGTGCGGTTGTCGCCTTCCCCACCGAGACCGGAGACGAGATCCGTGTCTTCACGACCCGCCCCGACACGCTGTGGGGCGCGACCTTCATGGTGATGGCACCCGAGCATCCGCTCGTCGACTCATTGACCACCGACGAGCAGCGGTCCGCCGTCGAGACCTATCGAGAGGCAGCGATCGCGAAGACCGAACTGGAGCGGGTCGAGGACGACCGCCAGAAGACGGGCGTCTTCACCGGTGGCTACGCCGTCAACCCGGTCAATGACGAGCTGATCCCGGTCTGGATCGCCGACTATGTGCTCGGCTCCTATGGGACGGGCGCCATCATGGCCGTCCCGGCCCACGACGCCCGGGACTTCGAGTTCGCCCGACAGTTCGGGCTGAAGGTCGCCCCGGTCATCCGACCCGAAGGCGGAGACCAACTCGATGGAGCCGGGATGGAGACGAGTTACGTCGGCCCGGGTCAGATGGTCAACAGCGGCCCACTCGACGGCATCGAGGTGACCGATGGCAAAGGACGTGCCAATCCATCGGTTGCGGCCGCCATCGATCACGTCGAAACGATCGGGGTCGGCGAGGAATCGGTCAACTATCGGATTCGGGACTGGCTGATCTCACGTCAGCGGTACTGGGGAGCCCCCATCCCGATGATCCATCGCGCCGACGGCGGGCTCGAGCCCGTTCCCGCCGACCAACTGCCGGTGATCCTGCCCGAAGACGTCGAATTCGACGGCCGGAGTCCGCTGCGGAGCAACGAGGAGTTCCTCGCGGCGACCGACAGCGACGGCAATCCCGCCCGGCGAGAGTCAGACACGATGGACACGTTCATGTGCTCGTCCTGGTATTGGTTCCGCTACCTCTCACCCCACTTCGACGGCGGTCCGTTCGACCCCGAAGAAGCCGCATACTGGCTACCGGTCGACACGTACACCGGTGGAGCCGAGCACGCTGTCATGCATCTCCTCTACTCACGGTTCTTCGTGAAAGCAATGCGTGACATGGGTCTGTTCGCCACCACAGAAGAGACGATGAAGTCGCGGGGCCGATCGGTGGACGGCGCCTTCGACGAGCCGTTCATGCTGCTGCGTAACCAGGGACAGATCCTGGGGGAGGAGCGCCAGGGCGACGTGGTGGTGGTCGAGGGCGAGCAGATCGATGGTCGGGTGATCGCATCGTCGGTGACCGTGGTCGAGGGGACGCCGGCCGGCGGCATCGCGGCCGGGGAGATCGTTCGACGGACCGAGAACATCCTGCAGGTCGCCACCGACGGAGGTTCGGTGACCGTAGAGGTGCCCGACGGAGCCGTCGTGAGCATTCCCGATGTCGCCGGTCTCAACAACGTCAACCAGCTTCGCCAGCATCTCGAGATCCAACGGATGTCGAAATCGCGAGGGAACGTCGTCAACCCGGACGAACTGGTGGCCGAATACGGCGCCGACACCGTCCGTACCTACCTGATGTTCGCATTCGAGTGGCAGAAGGGGGGGCCGTGGAACAGTCAGGGCATCGTCGGCTCTCGCCGGTTCATCGAAGACGTGTGGAAGCTGGGCTCGGCCGAGTATGAGCCCGGCGACCCGACCGACGATGCTGACACCGCACTGCGTCGCACCGTTCACCAGACCATCGACAAGGTCGGCTCCGATCTCGAAGACTTCAAATGGAACACGGCAGTGGCCGCGCTGATGACCCTGCGAAACTCGCTCAACGACGCCCTCCGGTCGGCATCGGTGTCGACCGACGTCTGGAATGAGGGGGTCGACAGTCTGCTGTTGATGCTCGCTCCGATCGCTCCGCACGTCACCGAAGAGCTGTGGCGGAACCGGGGCAACCTCGAATCGGTGCATGTTCAGTCATGGCCCGAGTTCGATGCCGAAGCGGCCCGGGAGGACACCGTGACGATGGTGGTCCAGGTCAACGGGAAGGTCAGGGACCGCACAGAGGTCGCAGCGGACATCACCGCCGACGAAGCCGAATCGGTGGCGAAATCGCTCGACCGGATCCAGGACTACCTGTCGAGAGGCGAGATCCGAAAGGTGATCGTTCGGCCACCGGGGCTCGTGAACATCGTCGTGTCTTGATGTACCCGCCGTCGGCCATCCTCGCGGCGGGCGGCGTGTCGCCGGAGGCCGCCGCTGCCGTGACCGGCATCACCGATCCCGATGTCGATCGATGTTCGCCCCGCCCCTCGGTGGATGCGGATGCTCTGGACGTCCGGCACGGCGGCAATGACCCTGCCATGGGCCATCTACGTCGATCCCGACAGGTTGGCGCAGGGTGATCTCGGTGGACTGATTCTCCACGAGCTGGTGCACGTTCGGCAATGGCAGCGCTTCGGCGCGCGGGGCTTTCTGTGGATCTATCTGAAGGACTACGTCTCGGGACGCCGTGGGGGTCTCGGCCACGAGTCCGCGTACCTGGCGATCAGATTCGAAAAGGAGGCAAGGGTCGCGACCGCCAGGTATCTCGCGTCGTCCTGAGAGGATCCTCCGCGTGTGGAACTAGGTGATCGTGCGTCCCCTCACACCTCTCTCCGGACCGCCGATGTGCTCCCGTTCGGCTTCACGATCCAGCGGGGAGTCAACCGACAGCGGGATCCCTCGAGATACGCGATTGCCTTGTTGAGACTCGAGAGCTTCGGGTAGTCGCGCTCGGGGATCTCGATCCCCGTCTTGGCATTCACGGCGATCACGAAGTTGAGGAAGTCCATCGAGTCGATGTCGAGCTCGTAGACGAAATCCTCGTCTGGGTCGATCGAGCCGAGGTCCGAGCCTGGGGCGACCTCTTCGAGGGCTTCTGCGATGACGGTTCGAGTGTCGTTTGTGTTCACAATTCCTCCGGTTTGTCGAGCAGTCGTTGGATCTCGGTCAGATATCGGCCGCCAGTGTGACCGTCACTGGCTCGATGGTCGGCCGACAGAGTTGCCATGATCGACGGCCGGGCACCCACCATGCCGTTCTCCGCCCACGGTCGCTCGATGATCTTGCCGAACCCGACGAGAGCGACCTGCGGAACGTAGATGACCCCGTAGACCTCCTCGACGCCCTGATCGCCGAGGTTTGTGACGGTGATGGTGGATTCCGACACCTCCGAGCTGCGCAACTTGCCGTTCCTGGTCCTCGACACGAGATCCCTCAGGGATGCCATCAGTTCCCGGAGGCTCTTCTGATCCGCATCGAGAATCGCCGGAGCGATCAGTCCTCCCTGCCGCAGAGAGATGGCGACTCCGAGATGGACGCTGTCACTCGGCTCGAAGTGGTCGTCGCTCCAGCACCCGTTGACCTCGGGTACCACTCTCGCTGCAAGCGCGGCGGCCTTCAACAGGAGGCTTGCAGGCAGGAGCCGGTCGGTGACGGACCGGTCTGCATTGTGTGCCTCCAACCAACCGAGGGCCGTGCTTAGATCGATGTGATGGCCGAGGTAGTAGTGGGGTACTTCGCGCTTGGACCTCGCCATGAGTTTTGCGATGGCGTCACGCATTGCACCGGACCGATCCTCGGAAGCCCGAGGGGCCAGGCTGGGAGCATTCGCAGGGGCTCCCGAGCCGAGGTCAGCCACGAGGACGGCTCCTGCCGGACCGCTTCCTTGGATCGTGGAGAGGTCGACTCCGATCTCCGCAGCCGTTCTCCTGGCGAGCGGCGTTGCTGCGCACCAATCCGCTGTCGCGGGGGTTGGCCGCTCGGCGGCAGCATGGATGTCGGCTCGCGTCACCTCACCGTTTTCGCCGGTTCCGACCACTCGATCGAGATCGACCCCCAGCTCGTGGGCCAGATGCCTGATCGGAGGCGGCACGCCGGGGGCAGTGGTCATCTGTTGAACGTGCCTGGCAGCCGTGCTCTCTGGCTGGGACCTGACATTGGGGAGGGGTGCGTCCGTCTCTTCGAGGGCGGTCTGAGAATCGCCCCCGGCTCCGGAGCAGCGGTCCGATCTGCACGATCGGAGTACCGACCGGAACCGAGCGACCCAGTTCCACGAGGAACTCTTCGATGATGCCGTCGTCCCAGATCTCTGCCTCGATGATCCCTTTCTGAGTCTCCACTTCGGCGACGAGGTCACCGCGATGGACGATGTCCCCCGGCGAGACGAGCCATTTGACGACCATGCCCTCGTCCATGTCGGCGCCGAGTGACGGCATTCTGAACTCACCCATTGGGCATCAGATCCCTGGCTGCGGCAACGACATGCTCTGGCTGCGGCACAGAGGCGTCCTCGAGGTGCTTGGCATAGGGGATCGGCACTTCCGCCCCGCAGACGCGTCCGATCGGCGAGTCGAGTTCGTAGAAGCACTCCTCGACAAGGCGTGCGCTGATCTCCGCGCTGATGCCGCCCGACTTCCACCCTTCGTCGATGATGACGGCTCGGTGGGTGCGGGACACCGACTCGACGACAGTGACGATGTCCAGAGGGCGGAGGACGCGCAGATCGATGACCTCGGGGTCGAGTCCCTCGTCCTCCAGCGTCGAAGCCGCGTCCATCACCTTGTGGAGGCTTCCTCCGTAAGTGATGAGGGTCATGTCGGTGCCCTGCCTCCGAACGACTGCCGTGCTGATGTCGACGTCGCGGGCGGGATCCTCGACGTCTCCCTTCACGTTGTAGAGGCCGGCGTGTTCGAAGATCAGGACAGGGTCGGGGTCTGCGAGCGCCGGCCTGAGCATGCCGCGCGCGTCCTCGACGGTCGCAGGCGTGAGGACCTTGATCCCCGGTATGTGCGCATACCAGCCTTCGAAGCTGTGCGAGTGCTGGGCGGCGAGTTGTCGACCTGCCCCGGTTGCCATGCGGATGACGATCGGGACGTTGAACTGCCCCCCCGACATGTGGAGGATGGTTGCAGCGTTGTTCACGATCTGGTCGAGAGCCAGGAGGCTGAAGTTGCAGGTCATGATCTCGACGATCGGGCGCATCCCTCCGAGGGCTGCTCCGATCCCGGCACCGACGAACGAAGACTCCGACAGGGGAGTGTCCCGGATCCGATCAGGGCCGAATTCGTCCAGTAGCCCCTTGCTGCATCCGTAGCATCCGCCATATGCGCCGACGTCCTCGCCCATCAAGAAGACGCGTTCGTCAGCGATCATGGCCTCGCGGATCGCCTCTCTCACCGCCTCGCGATAGGTCATCTCGAGTTTGGACACAGTCGTCGTCATCCGGGTACCTCGCTGTAGACGAAACGGGTCAGGTCATCGATCGCCTCCAGCGAGCCCTGCTCGGCGAACTCGACGGCGTCTGCGATCTCGGCATCGACCTCCTCTTCGATGCCGGTCGTGTCCTCGGAGGTGATGACTCCGGCCATCTTCTCGGTGAAGCGCTCGATCGGGTCGCGCTCCATCCAGGCGGAGACCTCTTCCTTGGAGCGGTACAGCTCGGGGTCGAACATCGAATGAGCCCGGAATCGATAGGTCTTCATTTCCAGGAAGTGGGGGCCGGATCCGCCTCGAATCGCGCCGACCGCGAGTCGTGCCGCTTCCGCCACGGCCAGGACGTCCATGCCGTCGACCGACCATGCCGGCATCTCATAACTCGCCGCCTTCACCGACAGGTTCGTCTCCGACTCTGAGCGGGAGAGCGCCGTACCCATGGCGTAGAGGTTGTTCTCGGCACAGAACAGCACCGGGACATCCCAGAGCGCAGCGAGGTTCATGGACTCGTGGAACTCGCCTTCTGCGATCGCCCCCTCGCCGAACACACAGACCGTGACCCGGTCGCGTCCGGCGATCTTCTCGGCAAGCGCCAACCCGACCGCGACCGGTATCCCGCCGCCAACGATCGCATTGCCCCCGTAGAAGCGTTGGTCCGCATCGAACAGATGCATCGAGCCGCCTGGGCCGCGACTACAGCCCTCGGCTTTGCCGTACATCTCGGCCATGATCGATCGCGCCGACAGCCCTTTGGCGAGCGCATGGCCGTGCTCTCGATACGTCGCCACCGAGCGCGTCGTCCTCCCGGAGTGCCTCCATCAGCCCCACCGCCACGGCCTCCTCGCCGATGTAGAGATGCAAGAAGCCACGAATCGCTCCGGAGCTGTACTTCTCCGCAGCCTTCTCCTCGAAGCGCCGGATCCTGATCATCTGATGCAGAAGGTGCAACGCCTGTTCTCGCTCGGGGAGTTCGGTCATTCGTCCTCCAGTGTCGAAATGTCTCCGGTCGGGAGATCGAGTTCCCATGCCTTCAGCAGCCGGCGCATGATCTTCCCGCTGCGGGTCTTGGGGAGGCGGTCCTTGAACTCGATCTCTCGCGGGGCGACTGCAGCTCCCAGCTTCCGTCGGGCCAGCGCAGACAGCTCCTTCTCGAGGGCCTCGGATGGCTCGTACCCGGGATTGAGGGAGACGAAGGCCTTCACGATCTCGCCCGCCACCTCGTCGGGCTTGCCGATGACGCCCGCTTCGGCGACGGCATCGTGTTCGATCAGGGCGCTCTCGACCTCGAATGGGCCGATCAGATGTCCCGACGACTTGATCACGTCGTCAGCGCGGCCAATGAACCAGAAGTAGCCCTCCTCGTCGTATTCGGCGAGGTCGCCGCTCAGATACCAACCACCTGCGAACGCCTTCCGATAGCGCTCCTCCAGGTCGAGATAGCCGCGGAACATCGAGGGCCAGCCGGGTCGGATGGCCAATTCGCCTTCCTCACCCGGTGCTGCTTCCACCGCCCGGCCCTCCTCGACGACGACGTGGCCCCGCTCGTCGTGACGGAGCACGGTGGCGTCGATGCCGGGCATCGGGCGCCCCATCGATCCCGGATAGATCGTCGCGCCGGCGTAGTTGGCGATCATGATCCCGCCGGTCTCCGTCTGCCACCAGTTGTCGTGGATGGGCAGTCCGAATGCCTCGAGTCCCCAGACGACGCCCTCGGGATTGAGTGGTTCACCAACCGACGCAACAAACCTGAGTGACGACAGATCGAATTCCTTGGCCATCTCGGACCCGAGCCGCATCATCATGCGGATGGCTGTCGGAGCCGTGTACCAGACGGTGACGCCTTCGCTGGCGATGAGCCCGTACCAACGCTCCGCGTCGAACTCGGCTTCGTCGACGACCATCGTGACGCCGTGCGCGAGCGGGGCGATGATCCCGTACGAGGTGCCGGTGACCCACCCTGGGTCTGCCGTGCACCAGAAGACGTCGTCGGGGTGGAGATCGAGCGCGTGCCGGGCGGTCTCGTAGTGCCATCTGACCGCGTCGTGGACGTGCATGGCGCCCTTCGGTGTTCCGGTCGTGCCGCTCGTGAAATGGAGGAGCGCGAGCTCCTCGGGATCGGTGGGCTCGATCTCGAACGGCTCGTCCTCGGCATCGACCAGGGTCCGGAAGTCGTGTGTCCCCGGCACCGCGGTTGCCGATCCACCCTCACCGACGATGATCACGTGCCGGAGGCTCGGGAGATTCTCCCTGAGGTCGGCGATCTTCTTGTGGTATAGCCGCTCGGTGGTCACCAGCACCGCGCCCTGTCCGAGGTTGAAGCGGGTCGCGATCGGCTCCGGGCCGAATGCCGAGAAGAGTGGAGCTGCGACGGACCGGTTCTTGAGTGTCCCGAGGACGGCGATGTACAGCTCGGGGATTCGGCCGGCGAGCACGAAGACTCTGTCTCCGGGACCGATTCCGAGGGATCGGAGCGCGCCCGCGAACCGATCCGTCAGGTGCTTCAGTTCGGCGTATGTGATGTCTCGTCGGTCGCCGCGGCGACCCAGCCATCGAATCGCTGTGCGGTTCGCCAGTCCACCTGCGGCATGGCGGTCCACCGCCTCGTAGGCGATGTTGAGGCCACCTCCAGGAAGGCCGTCGACATGGATCGAGCCTGGGTCGAAGTCGGCTCTCTCGTGCTCGTAGTCGACGAGGTTCGGGATCTCGGTCAGCTCGCCGAGATGCTTCTCGATCGGACGCCAGTCCATGCCGATTGCTCCTGTCCGGGCTCTGCATCAGAATCTCGCCAGACGGATCGGGCCGAAAGGGTCGAACGTCCTGGCCGGAGGGCCGGACTGAGGCAGCTCGGGGCTAGGTGACCTGACTCCGGTCAAGTCATCCTCAGGTTCGGGCCAGTCGACGCCGAGACGCTCGAGCGATCGATGATCGTCGAGCCGATCACCAGGTCCCGGTACCACTTGCGGTCCGCCGGAACGACATACCACGGGGCCGCCTCGGTCGAGGTCTCCGTCAGCATCGCCTCGAACGCCGTCTGGTAGTCGTCCCACAGCTTCCGCTCGTCGAGGTCACCGAGGGAGAACTTCCAGTGCTTGTCGGGCTCATCCAGCCGGGCCTGCAACCGCTCGCGCTGTTCGTCCTTGGAGATGTGGAGGAAGAACTTGAGCACGGTGGTTCCTTCGTCGACGAGCATCTGCTCGAAGTTCCGGATGTGCCCGTATCGCTTCGACCATCGCTCCTCTTCCACCAGTCCGTGAACCCGGACAACGAGCACGTCTTCGTAGTGTGACCGATTGAAGATCGTGATCCGCCCATTCGCCGGCACGTGGGGGTGGACGCGCCAGAGATAGTCGTGGGACAGCTCCTCGGGGGTCGGCTTCTTGAACGAAACCACGTCGACACCCTGCGGGTTGACACCCTCGAACACCCGTCTGATCGTCCCGTCCTTGCCCCCCGTGTCGGTGGCCTGGAGCACGACGAGGAGTCGGTGTCTGCCCTGGGCATACAGTCGCTCTTGAAGCGCCTCGAGGCGAGCGTTCAGTGTCTTGTTGAGTCGCTTGCCATCCGACTTCGAGCCGTCGAACGCCGAGGTGTCGCGGGTGTCGAGTTGGGAGAGGTCCACCGGTTGTCCGGGGTGGATGCGGTATTGGCTCGTGTCGAGGGTCATCGGCCGCAACCTAGCCGGGCCGGTCTCGCTCACTCCTGGGGAAGGATGACGCCCCTCCGTCGAAAGAGCTGTGCTCGTGCCGCCTCGATCTTCTCTTCGCGGGTCCGCTCTGTGCGGTTCCTCGGCCTCGTCGACCGGCTCGGTCAGGTCTGCTGGTTGGTCATCGTCGACATCGACATCCTGAGGGTGATCGGTGTCGGACGACGGGATGGCGATGCGTCCGTGAGCCCGTTCGATGATCTTGTCCGCCTCGATGCGGGCACTGTCGATGATCTCCGCAGCCTCGCGCTCGACCTCATCGATCTCGCCGATGATCTTTGCATATCTCTCGAGTGCGGCTCTGGCGTCGGCGAGTTCGCGTTTCCACGCGAGAGCCTCAGCAGCGAAAGCCGCGACCTGTCTCGGGTCGTATCCGTTCTCTACTCGGTCGAAGGGGGCTGCAGGCATGGTGATCCAATCTTCGGCCTGATCTTCGCAATCTTTAGCTCTGGATTCGCATCTCCCGATCAGATACAAGGGTCGAATGTCACTGGAACCATCCGCACGCTCGGTGTCGAAGGTGATCCTCGTCATGGTGCTGTCTGTCGGTCTCGGGGTGTTCTTCGGAAGGCCGGTCGAAGAGCGCCGGGATGTCAGCCTCGTATCGAACGGTCCCGGCGTCGGGTCGCTGCCTGTTCCAGATGCCGTCGAGACGATCATCGTGCACGTCTCCGGTGCGGTTGCCAGCCCGGGCCTCGTCGTCCTGGCTCCGGGATCCAGAGTTGCAGATGCCGTCGAAGCGGCCGGTGGTGCGACGTCGAGTGCCGACCTGATCTCGGTGAACCTCGCCCAGGCAGTGGTTGACGGCCAACAGATCGTCGTGCCGAGCCCCGGCGATGCTCCACTGACGTCGCATGCCGGCACCAGCGGAGTGGCCCTGAACTCGGCCGACGCCGCCGCTCTCGAAACGCTCCCAGGAGTTGGGCCCGTTCTGGCAGCGTCGATCGTGGCCTATCGGGACGAGCACGGCCCCTACGCAGATGTCGAGGATCTCCTCTCGGTGCCGGGGATCGGCGAGTCCAAGTTGGCGACGCTCAGGGACCGTGTCGTCGTCCCGTGAAGCTCCAGGTCCCCGAACGGGTCGATCGGCGTGTGCTCCTCGTTGCAGCGTCTGTGTGGATCGGTGTGTTGGTGCCATTCCGGCTGTTGATCGTGGGGTCGGTCATGATCGCGGCGGTGATCGTCGCTCGATCGCCCCGGCGTTGGCTCGCCGTGGCGGTGATGATCGGGATTGCCGCTGGGTCGGCGTCTGGACTTCTGGTCGTCCAGCGGGAGCGCGCCCTGACCAATCACCAGGTCCCGGCGGGACCGGTGACCTTCACCGGAGCCGCGGTGAGTGATGCGATCCCTGGCGACTACGGCATCACCGTCCTCGTCGACCCCGACGAGGTCACGCGAGGGACTCTCCCAGATCTCACCCTCGCAGTCAGAGGCTGGTCTGATTCCGCTATCAGCGTTGGAGATCGCGTGTTGGTCAGCGGTGCATTCACGCCTCGATCGTTCCGAATCGGACGGCGGACTGTCGCCGGAGCGGTCTCTATCCACACCGCCAGGAAGGAACGGGACGCGGGCGGGCCGGCCCTTCGAATCGCCAATCGTCTCAGGGACCGCATCCTCCAGACCGTCGACCCCGAACGAAACGATGCCCGGGCACTGATCTCGGGATTCCTCATCGGGGATACGAGTGCGCTGTCCGTCGTTGCGATGGAGTCGATGCGATCCGCCGGCCTCACTCACTTCGTGGCCGTGTCCGGATCCAACGTCGCTCTGTTTCTCGGCCTGTGGTGGTTGATTCTCTCGCCGTTTGCGCTCCGAAGCTGGGCGAGAACGGCTGGAGGGATCGCCGGTTTGGTGATCTTCGCTGCCGTGACCCGGTGGGAGCCGTCGGTGGTGAGAGCCTCCGTGTGTGCTGGAGTCCTCCTCGTCGCCCGAGCCGCTGGGCTGTCGCTGTCCGGCTGGTCGGCTTTGGGTGTGGCGGTCACCGGCTGCCTGTTGGTGGCGGGGGAACTGGCGTCCGATGTCGGCTTCCAGTTGTCGGTTCTCGCCACGATCGGGGTCATGGCCGGTGCGTCGATGTGGAGCTTTCGCCCGAAGTGGATCGCCACGGCCCTCGGTGCATCGGTCGCAGCTCAGCTTGCGGTGGCTCCCGTGCTGGTCTCGACATTCGGATCGATACCCCTGCTCGCCCCGATTGCCAATGTGCTGGCCGCACCGTTGGTTGGCGTCTCGACCGCGATCGGCGGGATCGGCGCACTCTCGGGTTGGCAGTTTCTGTTGGAGGCGGCGTCGCTGGCATCGTCGGTCGTTCTCGTCGTTGCACGCGTTGCCGCGCCGTGGCCCCAGGTCGGCTTTCCGGCGATGGTCGTGGGCGCGGCCATGCTGATCGTTGGTTGGCGCCTGGCCAGGCCGGCGCTCGTGCCGCTGTTGGCCGCCACGGTCGTACTCGCTGTCTGGCCGTTCGACAGGTGGGCTCGATGGCCTCCCGGTTGCGGCCTTTCTCGATGTCGGGCAGGGCGACGCCGCGCTGTTCAGGTCGGACGAAGCCACCGTGCTCGTCGACGCCGGGCCCGATCCGGTCGTCCTCCACAGGAAGCTCGCCCGATATGGCGTCAGCCGGATCGACTTGATCGTCATCAGCCACGTCCACCAGGATCACATCGAGGGCCTCCAGGCCGTGCTGGGTGTCATTCCGGTCGCCGCTGTCGCCTTCGACTTCGGGGAACATTCCACGCCAGCCTCGTCATGGCTCGAATCCGAAACGGAGCGACTCGGGATCCGCGTGATTCATCCCGAGCCCGGATCCAGCATCTCCTGGAAGGACGTGACGGTGCGGTTCGTGGGTCCGGTTCGGAGATATGCATCGCCCAACGACCAGTCGGTTGTGATCCTCGCTGAGGTAGGTGAACTCAAGGTTCTCATGTCGGGCGACATCGAGACCCATGCCCAGGCCGACATCGAGATCCAGGACATCGACGTGCTCAAGGTTCCCCACCAGGGAGCAGCGACGTCGGATCTCGACTGGCTCGAGCACCACGCCGGACGGTTGGCGGTGATCAGCGTCGGCCCCAACGACTACGGACATCCCAGTACCGAGGTGATCGACGTGCTCGAGCGGGTCGACTCCGAGGTGTTCCGAACCGACCTCGATGGGGACGTGGTCCTCAGCGGGGGTCGACTGCCTTGAAACGTTCGAGGAGGGCGGTCATCTCGGAGAAGTCATCGCCGTGGTCGGTGAGAGATGTGATGTCGATGTCCGTGCCCACGATCGGGCTGACGAGCGTTTCGAGGTTGGCCGACACCGTGTTGGCGCCCGACTCTCCGGTCTCGGGAAGCACGATCACGATCTGGTGGCGCCCATTGATCGTGACGTGGGCCGCATGATCGGAGGCCCGGACGCTGAGCGCCACCCGTGCTCCGAGCTCCTGAAGACGGGATGACGCCCGCCGTCCCGCGATCACGTCGAACGAGGCGATCACGACCGCGAATGTGGTCGAGTATCGCTTTGCCCGACTCAACTCGCGTTCGATGGCATTGGCGACGGCTCGAGAGTTCCCCAATCCGGTCTCTTCATCGAGCTCGTCGATGAGTCGGAAGCGGTCGAGTGCCACCTTGAGCTGATCGGCCGCCCATCCACCGACACTGCCGAACGCGACGTATCCAACCACCCGGGCGATGATCGTGCCGGCAATCGGAGCGAAGCCAACCAGATCGAGGGCGGGAAGCCGCAGCGCGATGTAGGCGGCGGCGGCGGCGAGGCCCAGTGCGACCCCTGCACCGAATCCGAAGAGGAGGAAGCCGGCGAAGATCGGGGCGTAGAACAAGGTCGCCGAGATCTCGATCGGGTCGACGTCGCGGAGGTACATCGTCATCGCGACCAGGGCAACGAGAATGAGGCCTGCCCAGAGCATCAGACCGCGGGCGCGTTGGTAGCTCATCGTCGACATCGACCGCAGTGTATGGCGACGAGGTGTCGGGGCGTAGGATGGGGACCGTGCCGATCCACATCAGGACCCGACTCGCCTCGATCGCGCTGGTCGGCGTGTTCCTGATCCCGCTGACACAGTCGACGCTTCGGGGGATCGATCACATTCTCACCTGCACCGAGCAGGTCGAGACCCCGTTCCAGGTGGTGCTCACCGACGGCTTTCCGATCGTGACCGGGTCAACGACGCTCGAGCCCGGAGATCCGGGAGTGTTTTGTGGTGGTCTCGCCGTAGAGATCGCCGTCGGGCCCTCGGTCGAGCGAGACGTGACGGTGTTCGTCGACCTCGACAACTCCAGCGCAGTCGATTGGTATGGGACGGTCGACCTCCAGGTGGGAGCGGTGAGGCTCCCGGTGGACCTCGGCCGGGTGTCGGCAGGCTCAGCGGTTTCGGAGTCGGTCGAACTGAGTCTTCCTCCCGGCATCACAGAGTTCGACGGCTCGGTGCTGATCGGGCCCTGAGGTGCAGCGACTCCAGTTCACCGGGAGGACGCATGTGATGGGTGTCATCAACATGTCTCCCGAGTCCAACAACCGGCACACCGTCGCTGGTTCGACTGATGAAGCCGTGGAGATGGCTGTTCGATACCGGGATCTCGGCGCAACCGTGATCGACATCGGTGGTCAATCATCGCATTTCGAGAACCCGACCATCGAGGCCGGATTGGAACTCCAACGTCTGGTCCCCGTCGTCGAGCGACTCCTCGACGACGGCTTCTACGTCTCCGTCGACACCTGGAAGCCGTTGGTTGCCGAGACGATGGTCGACCTCGGAGTCCAGATGATCAACGACACCGGTGGCCTTGCCGACTCGGCCATGGCCGCGCTCGTGGCCCGCTCAGGAGTCACTGCGATCGCGATGTACATCGAGGGGTCGAATCCCCACGAGGTCGGGGCGGTGACGATCGCTGCGAACAAGGCGGAGATGACGGCCGATCGGCTAGAGGCTCGTCTGGCGGAACTCGCGGCAATCGGGATCGATGATGTCGTCGTCGATCCGGGCATCGCCATCAACTACCGCGGCGACTACGAGGCGTACACGAGGATGCAGCTCGACGTGATTCGGAATCTGAGTGCGTTGCGACGGCTCCAGCGGCCGATCCTCGTTCCGATCCCTCGCAAGCAGGAAGATCATCGGGTCGCCGCCTACATCGCGCTGGCGCTCGAGAACGGCGCCGACATGATCAGGGTCCACGATGTCGAGATGGCGTGTGACCTCGTGCGTCTGTTCGATCGGACCGTCTGAGCTACCGTCGAACTCGTGCCCATCCTTCACGTCACCGGACCCTCGGGAGCTGCCCCGGGCGAACGCCAGCAGATGTTGGACGGTGCGAATGAATTCTTCTCGAGGGTCGGCGTCGAGCGGGGCGATGTCACCAGGATCGACGTACCGGGCCGAGGAGAGAGTCAGGACAGCAGTGGATCGGTGCGGCGCGAGCTCGAGCCGATGATCCCGATCATGCAATCAGGGTCGCTGTTCGGTGGACTCCAGGGACTCGAGCTGATGGACGCGCAGAATCTCACTGCGGCCGAGGGTGACATCATCCTGGATCTCCTCGCCCAGGCCGACCACCAGTCGCTCGCCTTGGTCATCGTCTCAGCCGGGGCGGTCCCATCTCGTTTGTCCAAGTTCCTCAAAGCCGAGGCGGACTCGAAGTCGATCAGGAAGATGTGGGAGTCGACCGCGGCGAAGTGGTTGCATGAGGAGGTCGATCGGCGAGGGATGAAACTCGACCGGGACGCCGAGGAGGCGCTGGTCCAGCGATTCGGGGCCGATGTCGCCTCACTCGGCCAGGCGCTCGACCAGTTGGCGGACTCCTCGGGATCGATCACCGGAGCGACCATCCTCGGGCGATTCAACAACCGACCCAACGAGCCGATCTTCCATTTCACCGATGCGGTTACCCGCGGCAACACCGCAGAGGCGTTGCGGCGGCTCAATGACCAGCTGGTGCACAAGCATCCGTTGGTGCTCGTCGCGACGCTGGAGACCGAGGTCCGGCGACGGGCGATTGCATTGTCGTCGACCAGCGTCGAGGCGTATCGGGAGGCAATGGGGGCGCGTGCGAGCGACAAATGGGTTGCTCGGGTATGGCGTCAGCGGGGGAAGCTGAAGGATTCCAACCTGCGGAAGGCGAACGACGCGCTCGTTCGAGCGGACCGCATTCTCAAGAGCGCGCCGGCTGAATTGCACCAGGTGACGATGGAGCGTTTGACGATCGCCCTGTCCTACTGGTTGCGGTGACTCAGTCGGAGACGTTGACTCGCTGGGCGAGACGCGCTTTGCGACGGGCAGCCGTGTTCTTGTGGAGAACACCCTTCGAAACTGCCTGGTCGATCCGCTTCTGAGCGATTCGGAGCGCAGCCTCGGCGTCGGCACCGTCGTCCTCGGTCGCAGCGATGGTCTGGTTGATTCGAGTCTTCATCTCGGACCTGACCGCCTTGTTGCGGACACGACGCTTCTCGTTCTGGCGATTGCGCTTGATCTGTGATTTGATGTTGGCCATGAAAGAACACCTGGAAACCGTTGGGGGAACGACCTGAAGATAGCAGTTCTCCGGGGCCGGGTACAATCGGGGATCACCCCTTCGGAGCAGTGTGACCAACCAGTCGCGTATACGCAACTTCAGCATCATCGCCCACATCGATCACGGGAAGTCGACCCTCGCGGACCGACTCCTCGAGCGCACGGGCGCGATCACGGAGCGGGAGATGCGCGAGCAGATTCTCGACACGATGGACCTCGAGCGTGAGCGGGGTATCACCATCAAGGCGCAGACCGTCCGCCTGACATACACCGCCGACGACGGTCATGACTACATCCTCAATCTCATCGACACCCCGGGTCACGTCGACTTTTCCTATGAGGTGAGCCGCTCACTCGCCGCCTGCGAGGGAGCGCTGCTGTTGGTGGATGCTGCCCAGGGGGTGCAGGCGCAGACCCTCGCCAATGCGTATCTCGCCATCGAGGCGGGACTCGAGATCGTCCCGGCGATGAACAAGATCGACCTCCCGGCGGCAATGCCAGACGACGTGGCCCGTGAGATCGTCGGCATTCTCGGCGGGGACCCGGACAGCGTGGTCCGGATGTCGGCCAAGACGGGGGAGGGTGTCGCCGAGTTGTTCGAACAGTTGGTGTCCCAGGTGCCCGCTCCGGGCGGCGACCCCGAGGCGCCACTGCGGGCGCTGGTCTTCGACTCGTACTACGACGCCTACCGGGGGGTCGTCTGCTACGTGCGCGTCGTGGATGGGATCCTCCGAGATGGAGCGCGCCTTCAGTTCATGGCGACCAGAGAGGAGCATCCGGCCAACGAGATCGGTGTGCTCACGCCGAAGACCGTCGAGTTCGCATCGCTCGGCCCCGGTGAGGTCGGTTATCTCATCACCGGAGTCAAAGAGATCGATCAGATCAAGGTCGGCGACACCATCACCACGGTGGATCGACCGGCGACCGAGCCTCTCGTTGGGTACATCGAGCCGCAGCCGATGGTCTACGCGGGTCTCTTCCCGACCGACGGTGACGATTTCGAGCGCCTCCGGGAGGCGCTCGAGAAGCTCCGACTCAACGATGCCTCTCTCGTCTACGAGCCGGAGACATCCAAGGCTCTGGGGTTCGGTTTCCGCGCCGGGTTCCTGGGGCTGCTCCACATGGAGATCATCCGCGAGCGACTGGAGCGCGAGTACGACCTCGATCTGGTGTCAACCGCCCCCTCGGTGGCATACGAGCTGCGGAAGACCGACGGATCCGAGCGCACGATCAGGTCGCCGCAGGACTTACCGGATGCCTCCGAGATCGAAACGATCTCCGAACCGTTCGTGCGGGCGATGATCATCTCGCCGACCGAATACATCGGGGCGATCATGGAGTTGGTCACCAATCGGCGGGGCGAGGTCGGGAACATGCACTATCTCTCGCCTGATCGGGTCGAGCTGACCTATCACCTTCCGCTCGGGGAGGTGGTGTTCGACTTCTTCGACCAGCTGAAGTCGAAGACACGCGGGTACGCCTCTCTCGACTACGAATCCGACGGATATCGCCCGTCCGACCTGGTGCGCGTCGACATCCTGCTGAACGGACTCGAGGTGGACGCGTTCAGCTCCATCGTTCATCGATCCTCTGCGCAGGAGTACGGCAAGACGATGGTCGAGCGACTGAAGAAGCTGATCCCGCGACAACTCTTCGACGTGCCCATCCAGGCGGCGGTCGGTTCGCGAGTGATCAGTCGCGAAACCGTCAAGGCAAAACGCAAGGACGTCCTCGCCAAGTGCTACGGCGGTGATGTGTCGAGGAAGCGCAAGCTCCTCGAACGTCAGAAGGAAGGGAAGCGGAGAATGAAGATGGTGGGTTCCGTCGAGGTTCCCCAGGAGGCGTTCGTGGCGGCGCTCCAGGTGGATGAGTGACATAGCTCCGACGGCGCCGGATCACGCCGAACTCGCCGACCATGCGGCGGGATTGAGGTCGGCGTACGTCCACATCCCCTTCTGCGCGCGAGTGTGCCCGTATTGCGACTTTGCGGTCGTGGCGGGCGAGGACGATCGAATGGTCTCCTACGTCGACGCGGTCGTCGCCGAGATCGCCGCCGAGCCCCCATGGCATCGGCTCGATGCCGTGTTCGTCGGAGGCGGTACCCCGTCACGTTTGAGTGTCGCTTCGATGTCCCGGATCATCGACGGTCTCCGCGATCGATTCGGCCTGGCGGACGATGCCGAGGTCACGCTCGAAGCCAATCCGGAGGACTGGAACGAGGACCTGGCCGAGGGGCTCGTCGGTGCAGGCTTCACGCGTGTCTCCTTCGGGGCGCAGTCGTTCGACTCGGCCGTTCTCGATGCGCTCGGTCGGTTGCACACCCCCGCCCAGGCGAGACAGGCGGTGGCTATTGCCAGGGAGTCCGGATTCCAACAGCGTGAGCCTCGATCTCATCTTCGGTTCGCCGGCCGAAGACGATGCCTCGTGGCAGTCAACGGTTCTGTCGGCCATCGACTGCGATCCGGATCACGTCTCCGCCTACTCGCTGACGGTCGAGCCGGGGACGGTGTTGTGGCGTCAGGTGAGGCACGGAGCCGTCGCTCCGGATCCGGACGACCAGGCCGGTCGATGGGAGACGGCGGCGCGGCTGTTGTCGGATGCCGGCTTCGTTCGGTACGAGATCTCGAACCACGCTCGGCCAGGCCACGTCTGTCGGTACAACCTGTCTGTGTGGGGACAGGGTGAGTATCTCGCATTCGGGTTGGGAGCCCATGGGTTTCGTGACGGGGTGCGGTCGCGGCGGGTCCGCCGGCTCGACACCTACATCGACAGGGTCGGATCCGGGATCGGCCCGATCCAGGCGACCGACCTGGTCACCGGGTGGGATGCCGAGCTCGAGCGATTGATGCTCGGTCTGCGACGGACCTCGGGGGTTCGCCTCGGGCAGGCGGGAGCGGCGTTGGTCGAGTCCCACGCCGGCCGCAGGTTGATCGAGGCAGGGGTGGTAGCGGTCGAGCGAGGGCGGCTGGTCGTCACGGCGCCTCTCTTGACCGATGAGGCGGTACGCGCCGTCCTCGATCTCGAACCGATCTGACCGCCACCAGCCGTGTGGCTTGCCCGTGGCCGCTGAATGGTCGTCGGCGGTCCCCGGTTCCCACCACAATCGACCTGCCAGCTACCGTGTCAACTCATGGACGACGTCCGAGAAGAGCGACGTAACGAGATTCTGCGTGCGCTGGTCGAGCTCCATATCAGGACGGGGGAGCCGGTCAGTTCCAAATCGGTGCTCGAGGCGACTGCGCTGCAGGTGTCGCCCGCGACCGTGCGGGCAGAACTGGCCGCGATCGAGCGCGAAGGTTTCGCCGTTCAGCCCCACACCTCCGCCGGGCGGGTTCCGACCGCGAAGGCCTACCGGTACTACGTGGACCATCTCCGCCCCGGCAAGCTGCGCACGCCGACCCTGGCCAAGATCGAGTCGTTCTACTCGTCGATCCACACCGAACTCGGCCGCCTGCTCCAGGCCACGACCGAACTGCTGTCAGACATGACCAACTATCCGGCGGTGGCGGTCAGCACCGGCCCGTCCGGCGAGATCGTGAAGGCGCTGCATGTCGTTCCGGTTGCAGCCACCACTGCCTTGACCGTGGTCGTCACCGACTCCGGTCGGGTCGTGCAGGAACTCACCAGACTCCCGTCGGCGCTGAGCGACTCGGACCTCGAGCTCACCGAGCAGACTCTCTCCAATCTCGTGGTCGGCCGTGAGCTCAGCACCGATCCCGTCCAGCTCTCCGCCGAGCTGGGTCTCGGACCCGAACTCGATGCCGCAGCGGACGCCGTCGCCCAAGCCATCGCCCGTTCCGGCGATCGGGCAGCCGACATCTATGTCGGAGGAGCGAAGCAGATGGCGACGGTGTGGGACAACATCTCGACCGTTCACCGGGTGCTCGAGGTGCTCGAGGCCGAGGCGCTGATCCTCGACATCCTGGCCAAGGCTCCCGGGACCAGTGTCCAGATCGGCGCCGAACTCCCGATTTCCGACGATGTCGACATGGCGGTCGTCTCGACCTCCTACGAGAGCTTCACCGGCGATGGCCGACTCGGTGTGATCGGCCCGATGCGAATGGACTACAAACGGGTCATCCGCGCAGTTGAAGGTGTCGGGCACGAGCTCGGCGAACGAATCGGCGAGTGACCCTCGATGGCATCTGACTACTACTCGCTGCTCGGGGTCGAACGCGACGCACCTCCGGACGACATCAAGAAGGCGTTTCGGCGCCTCGCCAGGGAAACGCATCCCGACGCCAACCCCGGAGATTTCGAAGGCCGAAGCTCGGTTCAAGGAGATCGCTGCTGCCTACGAGGTCCTTTCCGATCCGGACAAACGGCGGAAGTACGACCGGGGTGAGACGTTCGATTTCGCCGATCTCTTCGGTTCTGGCGGGTTTGGCGGTTTCGACGACATCTTGCGCTCGGTCTTCGGCGACGGCTCGGTGTTCGGTCAAGCTGCGGGTCGGCAGGGTCCGCCTCGCGGGCGTGACGTCCTCGCCCGGGTCGATGTGAGCCTCGAGGAGGCATGCTTCGGTGTCGAGGCGAAGGTCGGCTTCCGGACCAATGTGACGTGTGAGGTCTGCACCGGATCGGGAGCCCGGCCAGGAACCGACCGGGAAACCTGCCCGACCTGTTCGGGAGCGGGGGCGGTTCGGGTCCAGCGGCGGGGGATCCTCGGCACGATGATGACGGTCGCCACATGTGACATGTGCACCGGCACCGGAACCATCATCCCCGATCCGTGTGACAACTGTCGGGGGACCGGAGTGATCGCCAGCGACCGGGAGGTCGCAGTCGAGATCCCGCCCGGTGTCGACAACGGCACTCGATTGCGACTCAACCGAGAGGGCGAGGCTGCTCCCAGAAACGGCACGTCGGGTGACCTGTTCGTCGAGATCATCGTCAGGCCCGACACACGCTTCGAGCGGGCCGGCGCCGACCTCGCCCATCGTGTGACGGTCGGCATGGCGGAGGCGGCGTTGGGGACGTCGGTGGACATCCCGCTGGTCGACGGGACCACGCATTCGCTCGATGTGCCTGCCGGCACGCAGCCGGGCTGGCGCACTGCGATCCGCAGCGAGGGCATGGCGCGGCCTCGGTCGGCGGGGACGGGGCGATCTGATCGTGACGGTCGATATCGATGTTCCGACGGATCTGACGAAGGAGGAGGCCGAACTGCTTCGTCAGTTCGCTGACCTGCGCGGCGAGCACCCTGCCTCCAAACGCCGCTGGCTCTGAGATGGGCCACATCCCGCATCTGGTGCTCGCGCCCGGATGGTCGGGTACTCGAATCACCGTCGACGAGCGGCAGAGGCGCCACATCGGGTCGGTGCTCCGCCGCACCGATGGTGATCCGGTCACCTACACCGATGGCGCCGGGATCACCGGGTCGGGAACATGGACCGGGGTGGCAGTGGAACGGGGCGAGGAACATGCCGTTGCTCCTCCGTTCACCACGTCTCACGATTGCAGTTTCACCTCCCGATTCGAAGGATCGGGTTGCGCTGGTTGGTCGAGAAGGCGACCGAGCTCGGGGTCTCGAGAATTCGATGGCTCCGCACTGCGTACACCCAGGGCAGGGTCCCTCGCCACGACCGGTGTGTGTCCTGGATGATCGGAGCCGTCGAGCAGAGTCGTGGAGCGTGGCTCACCGACATCGACGATGCCTGGTGCGGTATCGATGATCTCGAGGGTCCATGGGTTGCCGCGAAGAGCGGTGGGGCGGCGCTGCAGATCGACCGCGACCTCACCGTGGCCATCGGCCCGGAAGGAGGATGGGCTCCTGGCGAGCTCCCCGAGGGCGTCGGCCTGGTTCACCTCGGCGACAGGATCCTCCGGACCGAGACGGCGGGCATCGCCGTCGCCGTCGTTGCGGCACTCGACCGACCCGGACAGGCGTGAGAAAGGTGCTGGAGCACGACCACTCTCCGTGGTATGGTGCGCGCAGGCAGGCTGGGTGAAAAGGGCAACATCATGGATTTCAACGAGGAGCTGGGTCAACGACTCCGCGACGCCAGGAAACGACGCGGTTGGTCATTGCTCGATGTCGAGGAGATGAGCGACGGCGAATTCAAGGCGTCGGTCATGGGAGCGTACGAGCGCGGCGAGCGGAGCCTCTCCGCGTTGCGATTGTGCAAGCTCGCCGACATCTACGACGTGTCGGCCGGCTCGCTGCTCCCAGCCCCCTACGACGGCAGCCAGCCAGGTGTCGTGATCGACCTCGATCGGGCCGAGCGCATGACGGGTGTTCAGGCGGACGCCATGGAGCGATTCCTCGACGCGATCCAGACCATGCGACGAAACACGGCCGGCGCCGGTATGGCGGTCAGGCAGTCCGATCTGCATCTCCTCAACTCGTTCATCAAGGACCTGGTTGCCCAGCCCGAGGCAGTCTTCGAAGCGGATTGACCTATACTGAGGACGGCCCAAGAGGGCCTTTCTCTTTGTGACTGCTGATACCACTCCACGCATTCTTCGCGTCCCGTCGAATCATCTGATGGCAGATCTTCTCGGCCCAGGCGACGTACATCTGCGCTCCCTCGAGAGCGCCTATCCCGACGTGCGCATCGTGGCACGCGGCAACGAGATCACTCTCGCCGGTCCCGACGAATCCACATCCGCCGTCGAAACCGTGCTCGACGAGCTGCTGATCCTCGTCCAGGAGGGGCAGGACCTCGGCGACGGCAGGGTGGAGTCGGTGGTGCAGATGGTCCAGGAGCGGGTCCCGTCGCCGTCCGACGTTCTCACCGAGGCCACGCCAGTGGGCCGCGGCAAGGTCGTGCGAGCCAAGACGCCCAATCAACAGGCGTACATGAAGGCGATCCGCGACAACACGTTGACCTTCGGGATCGGTCCTGCCGGAACCGGCAAGACGTACCTCGCCATGGCCGCGGCCGTGGAGGCTCTCAAGTCGGGAATGGTGAAGAGGATCCTGTTGACGCGACCCGCAGTCGAGGCGGGAGAGCGGCTCGGGTTCCTTCCCGGGGATCTGACGCAGAAGATCGACCCATATCTCCGACCGTTGTACGACGCCCTGTGGGACATGCTCGGGCCAGACGAGACGGCTGCTCTGATGGACAAGGGCACGATCGAGATCGCCCCGCTCGCATATATGCGTGGCCGCACGCTCAACGATGCGTGCGTGATTCTCGATGAGGCTCAGAACACCTCGCCCGAGCAGATGAAGATGTTCCTCACCAGGCTCGGCTTCAACTCGAAGATGATCATCACCGGTGACGTCACCCAGACGGATCTCCCGAGTCACACCCAATCGGGTCTGGGAGTCGTCGAGGACATCCTCGGAGGGATCTCGGGAGTCGCATTCATCCGGCTGACCTCACGCGACGTCGTCCGGCACCGTATCGTTGCGGCAATCGTCGAGGCGTATCAGCGTCACGACGAGGAGGGGAAGCAACGATGATGACGAGGCCGAATCTCGTGCGACTCGTGGTTTTCGTTTCGACGGTCGCCCTCTCGTGGGGGGCGCTCACGTACGGGACGGAATCGAGCACGTCGAGGCTGCGCGTCGGCCAACTCGCCGATCGCGACTACTTCGCCGAAGAGTCAGGCGAAGTGCTCGACACGATTCGCTGGGAGACCGCCCAGGAGCAGGCTGCCGATGCGGTCGAACCGGTGCTCATGAGGAGTTCCGAGATCGAGGACCGGGTCGCGTCCGAGGTCACGAACCTGTTCTCAGCCATCGAGGCGGGAGTCGCCGCCACCCGCGACCAGCCGCTCAACACAATCGACACCAGTCCGGCCGAGGAGCCGCCGCCGCCCGAGACCACGACATCGACGACCGCTGCCGCCGAGGGGGACGCAACGTCGACGACCACGACGGTCCCACCGGAGCCCGACCCGCCGGCGACCCTCGAGGGTCTGGTGTTTGCCGATCCCGGGTCCGACGGCATCTTCGCTCCCGACTTGAATTTCACGATCACCGACACACCGGTCGCCGGTATCCGGGTGGTGGCGCGTGGGTCGGATGGTCAGGTGGAGTTCGCGACGACGGGCAACGACGGTGCCTACGCGTTCGAGGTGCCCGCCGGGGTGTGGGAGGTCGGGCCGGACTCCCAGTCATTCGTGAACCCCGAGGAGTTGACCTTCTCGACCGCGCCGAAGACAGAGGTCGAGTGCGCAGCGGGAGACACGTGTTCCGTGTCCTCTTTCGCAGTTGCGCCGCTGGCACGTCCGTTCCAAGACCAGGTCGCCACCCTCGAGGCGGAGTTCTCGATCCTCGATGACGCCACCCTCGCCACGCTGGTCGTCGTGGCCAACAACGACATCATCCGCCGCACGCTCGCACGCCCTCCCCAGCTCCAGCTGGTCGAGGACGAGACGGTCGATGAGGTCTTCCAGACGTTCCGGAGCGAGATCTCTGATCCCGTCGAGCTCCGCCAGGTTCAGAACGACATCAACCAGCGTCCACCGAGCGTGACCATTGATGGTCTCGTCGACGCTGATGCGCAGGACGCTGTCGCCGATGTTCTCATCAACTTCCTGCAGATCAACATGGTGATCGACCAGGACGAGACCGAGGCACTCCGCCAGGAGGCGAGGGCATCGGTCGCTGAGGAGGAGTTCTTCGTAGCCTTCATCGAGGGCCAGCCGATCATCTCTCAGCGACAGCCCGTCACCCAGTTCGCACTGGATGCAATCGAACAGGTCGGGTCTGCGACGGCTCGTCAAGTACGAACCTCGGCGGTGGCGCTCGCGTTGGCGGTTCTCGTGACGATGCTCGGTTACTACCTGTCACGGTTCCGGAGCCACTTCTGGGAATCCCCGCGTATGGTGGCGCTGCTCGGTCTGTTGATGGTTCTTGCGGCCGGAGCAGTGCGTCTGACGGTCGAGTTCCAGGAGCAGGCCTCGCCGTTCATCCTCCCGGCCGTGGCTTTCGGCTATCTCGCGTCGGTGCTGTTCGACAATCGGATGGCGACGCTCATGGCGTTGGCAGTCGGCATGTTGGCCGCGATCGGTTCACGGGACCCCGCCATCATCACGTTCGGGGTCCTGGCCACACTCGCACCAATCGGGTTCGTGTCGCGGGTCTCGTCGCGTCGGGCGTTCCGCAATTCCGTCGTGCAGACCGCCGCTGCCTCTGGAGTGGTGGCAGCGGCCGTGGCCTGGCTGTTCACGGTCGTCCCTGACACCTCCGATCAATGGCAACAAGTCGGGGTGGCAGTGGCGTGGGCCGTCGGTGCGTCGATTGTCGCTGCGCTGGTTGCGCTCTCGGTCATGCCCTTCTTCGAATCCGCGTTCGACATCACGACCACGCTCAGACTGCTCGAGTTGACCGACCGCAACCACGAGGCGCTCCAGACGTTGCAGGCGAAGGCGTTCGGCAGCTTCAACCACTCACTGATGGTGGGGACGCTGGCAGACGCCGCAGCACGGGCGATCGGTGCCAACAACCTTCTGGCGCGGGCCGCGTCCTACTACCACGACCTCGGGAAGACGGAGAACCCCTCGTACTTCATCGAGAATCAGTTCGGGGGTGCCAACCCGCACGACGAGATTCCGCCGGAGGAATCAGCCCGGATCATCCGAGCGCATGTCATCGATGGAATCGATCTCGCCGAGAAGTACAAGATTCCGTCCGAGGTATCCGAGGGAATCCTCGCTCACCACGGTGACGCAATCATGCGGTTCTTCTACGAGAAGGCCCGCCAGCAGTACGGCGACGAGAACGTCGATGCCAACGACTATCGCCACGCCGGTCACAAGCCGCGAAGCAGGGAGATGGCGATCTTGATGATGGCGGACTCGGTCGAGGGCGCCTGCCGGGCGGTGTTCGGCGACGAGGAGCCCACGCCACAGGGGATCGAAAAGGTCGTGAACCGGATCGTCGACGAGAAGGTCACAGACGGCCAGCTGAGTCAATGCGACTTGACGTTGGGCGAGTTGACCGCGGTGAAATCAGCCTTCATCGACGCCCTGGTCGGCCACTACCATCAACGCATCCCCTACCCGAACTTTCCAGGCACTTGACGACCGATTCGAAGCCCCGAAGTACGAGCGGCCACGATGTGGCCGTCCTCGCGGGTCATCCGGCCCTCCTCGATCGCTCGGACGTCCGAGCGATGGTGCTCGACACACTCGATGCGATCTCAGCTCCGGCGCGGATCGAGATTTCAATCCATTTCGTCGACTCGGGAGAGATCGCTCGGCTCAACGCCGACGCGCTGGGAGGATCGGGTCCGACCGATGTCATCTCGCTTCCACTCGAGCAGCTGACACCGGGCCTCTGGCCACCAGTTGGTTCCGATGATCCGCCTTTGGCGCTAGGTGATGTCTTCATCGCTCCTGAGATCGTCCAATCGAGAGCTCTCGAGCACGGTTTCGACCCAACGGCAGAGACAGCACTGATGGTGGTGCACGGGGTGCTGCACCTCGCTGGCCATGACCACGCTGGTGACGACGATGCGGTCGCCATGGAGGCGATCGAGACTGAGATTCTCGCCAAGCACGGGTACGGACGACGATGACGGTCTCTCTGCTGGTCTCGACGTTCTTTCTCTTGCTCGCCGGTTTCACCAGGGCGGGTGCGGCCTCGCTTGTCAAAACACCCCGAGCCGACGCGTTGCACGATGCGGCCGAGCACATCGCAGGTGCAGTTCGAGTGGCCGGCCTGCTCGAAGACCGACAGGTGATCGTTCCGGCTATCAACATCGTGCACACGATCCTGCTCGTCGCGGCGACACTTCCCGCCGCCTGGGGTCTCAGCACCGAGTTGAGCGGACCGGGACTGGCGGTCGCGCTGGTCGTGTTCGGCGTCCTGCTCGTGGCGTTGGGTGATCTGGTTCCGCGCTCGGTTGGCCGCCGGCAGACGCGTCGACTCGCCTATCGACTGTCGCCGTTGTTGTCGCTCTTCGTTGCCATCGGTTCGAAGACTGCAGACATGATGTACGACGAGATCGAAGACAACGATGAAGAGTTGTCGGACGCCGAGCAGGACGATCACGAGGAGATGGAGCTGATCACCTCGGTGCTCGAGTTCTCCGAGACGATCGTCAGGGAAGTGATGGTCCCGCGAACCGATATGACGAGTGTTCCAGCCGATGCGTCGCTGTCGGAGTTGCTGAGGGTGATCGATGAGAACGGGTTCAGCAGAATTCCCGCCGTCGGCACTTCGCTCGACGACGTCGTGGGCATGGTGATCGTCAAGGATCTGCTCCCGCGTCTCGCTAGCGGCGACCGGCCTGCCAGAGTGCGCAATGTGATGCGACCGATCGACTTCGTTCCCGAGACCAAGCGTGTGTCCGATCTCCTCCGGGACATGCAGGCCTCGAAGTCTCACATGGCGGTCGTCGTCGACGAGTACGGCGGCACGGCAGGCCTCGTGACCATCGAGGATCTGCTCGAGGAGTTGGTCGGAGAGATCATCGACGAGTACGACGAGGCGGAGTTGTTGCTCGAGGAGACACGTGACGGCGGCTGGAAGGTGGACGGACGGCTCCCTGTATCGGAGTTGTCGGATGCCATCGAGGTCGAGCTCCCCGAGGAGGAGTGGGATACGGTCGGCGGGCTGGTCCTGGGACTCGCAGGTCGAGTTCCGAACGAGGGCGAGAAGTTCGAGGTCGGTGGGGTCGTGCTCACCGTCGTCCGTCTCCAGGGACGCCGGATCTCCGAAGTGGTCGTCGAGCGCAGGGTCACTGCCACCGAGGAAGTCAGTTGAAGTCCGGATTCGTCGCCGTCGTCGGCCGTCCGAACGTCGGAAAGTCGACCCTGGTCAACGCGCTGGTCGGCCAGAAGGTGACGATCACCTCGTCAAAGCCCCAAACCACCAGGAACGTGATCCGCGGTGCGGTCACAGGTCGTGACGACGCCGGTGACCCGGTCTATCAGATCGTGCTCGTCGACACTCCTGGTTTGCACAAACCGAGAACCGAACTGGGGAATCGCCTGAATGCGATGGTGTACGGCAGCCTGGCTGACGCCGATGCCGTCGTCTTCATGATCGATGCATCGCAGCCGATCGGGCCCGGGGATCGATTGATCGCCCAACGACTCAGGGACGCGGACGCCGAGGTCGTGGTCGTGGTCAACAAGACGGACAAGGCGAGGAAGGGTGACGTCGTCGCCCAGTTGGTCGAAGCGGGGGAATGGGACTTCGGATCGTATGTGCCGATGAGCGCCAAGACCGGTGAGAATCTCGAACCACTCCTGGCCGAGTTGGTGGAGCGGCTGCCCGAGGGACCGATGTACTTCCCGGCCCCGATGGTCTCGGATCTTCCCGAGTCGATGCTCGTCTCGGAGATCATCAGAGAGAAATTCCTGGAGAAGCTCCGTGAAGAGCTTCCGCATTCGCTCGCCGTCGTCACCGACGACATGTCCACCCGTGAAGACGGGCTGCTGACCATCGCGGCCCGAGTGATCGTCGAGCGGCGCTCTCAAAAAGGCATCGTGATCGGGAAGGGCGGATCACTTCTCGGGGAGGCCGGCACAGAGGCGCGCACCGAACTCGAGTCGATCTTCGGATCGAAGGTGCACCTCGATCTCCGAGTCACGGTCGAGAGCGAGTGGCAGCAGACGCCCGCCCTGCTCGATCGGCTCGGCTTCGAGTGACCGGTCTGGCAGTCGATGCTCGCCGCCGTTCAAAGGGTGGCGAGCCCTCTCAGCGGGCGAGCACGGCCAGACAGGCCGAGACCCATTCGTGTTCGTCGGCATCGGCCGAATAGGAGCTCTCGAGGTTGCGCAGCACCCGTCTGACGATGTCTCTGGTCGGGACCGGCTCGAGCCAGCGCTTGTCGAGTCTGGGGTCACCGCCGATTGCACTGGCAATCAGGCCGGCAGCCTCGTCGAAGCCGATCGCTTCGCCGTAGTGGAACGGATCAACCATCTGGCCGGCTGCATAGACGACGAAGTGTCCGGGGAGGGCGACTCCCTGCATCTCCAGACCGGCCCGCCGCCCGACCTCCATCCAGATGATCGACAGCATGATCGGCACGCCGCGCCTGGTCTCGAGCACACGATTGATGAACGAGTTGTCCGGGTTGGGGTAGTCGTCGACGTTGCCGCCGATGCCGTGGCGGATCGCAATGACCCGTCGCATCGCCAGGTGGGTGACTCCCTGAATTTCGCTCGCAAGCACATCCAGCCGATCGAGAACCATCGCCGGGTCGAGGTGCGGATAGGCGAATCTGGCGACCTCGATACAGGCGAGGTCGAGGCGATCGTTCTCGACGTGTTCGGCCAGTTGTGCAGCTCGATCGATGATTGCGGTCACAGCGGCAGGGTACGCTCACATCGTTTCAGAGGGGAGTTTGATGGGTCGATTGGACAGCCACGTGGCGCTGATCACGGGCGGAACGAGTGGAATCGGTCGCAGAACCATGGAGCGCTTCGTCGAGGAGGGCGCCAGGGTGGTCTTCACCGGTCGTCGAGCGGGCAAGGCAGCCGAGATCATCTCGTCGATCGGATCGGACGCGGTGTCGTTCGTTCGAGCCGATGTCATGAGTGAGTCCGATGTCGCCGCTGCGGTGGCCCATACCGTCGATCGGCACGGGAGGATCGACTCGCTGTTCAACAATGCCGAAGCGCCGGGAGTCGGTGGGAGCATCCGCAACATCGACGCCGCAGACTTCGACGACACGGTGGCGCTCTTGCTCCGCTCGGTCATGTTCGGGATGAAACATGTCGCCCCGATCATGTTCGAACAGGGGTCCGGCTCGATCGTGAACAACGCAAGCGTTGCCGGGAATCGGGCCGGATACGGTCCTCATGTCTACTCGGCATGCAAAGCGGCGGTCGCCCATCTGACGCGTTCGGTCGCCACAGAGACGATCGAACACGGCGTCCGTGCCAACGCCATCTCTCCCGGTTTCATCGCGACGCCGATCTTCGGTCGGTCGGCGGGACTGGCTCCGGACGATGCAGAAGATCGGATCGGGCGGCTGGATGCCATCTCCGGAGGACCCATAGGCGACTCGTCCGACATCGCTGATGCCGTCGTGTTCCTGGCATCGGATGAGTCGAGGTTCATCAACGGCGCCGACCTCGTCGTGGACGGCGGCATGACCCTCGGCCGATCGTGGCAGCAAGCAACGTCGGGCTTCAGTGCACTGAGCAAGACCCTTCGGAGCTGAGGGCGTTCCCGGCCTCTGGCGGGGATGCGAGGGCCGCTTCGTTGGGTCGGAAGAGGACCCCTGACCGAGGGGCGCACCGACGGGAACCCGCGAGATGACCGAGCCGTCTCATCGCGAGAGTCTTACGCCTAGGAGGAACCATGCGATTCGCATCTGCACTGCTCGTTGCAGTCGTCGTTGCGGCTTGCGGCGGCAGCGTCGCAGACACGGCGACCACGACGACGCAGCCGTCGACGACAGTCACCACGCAACCGACATCAACGACCACCACACGACCGTCGACGACGACCTCAGTCTCCGTCAACGAGCTCCTGTTCGGTGAGCTCGTCGCGTTCGAGGGGGAGGACGGGACGGTGAACGTGACCGTTGAGCTCGAAGAGCTGCTGTCCGGCGACGAGGCAGTCAGCGCAGCCCGTGCGGACGGTTTCATCGGCGAGAACGAGGCCCTGCCGAACGACTACTACATTCGGGATCTGGGGGAGGAGCTCACACTTCCGGTGTCTCCGGATGTGTCTGTCATCCTCCAGGCCTGCTACGAGAGCGGTCCGTGCGTGACGGAGGAGGCCGTTGACCTCGACACCTGGAGCGTTCTGCTCGGTGGAGAGGAGGATGCGGGACTCGATTGGCAGTGGTATGGAGCGGGATACCTCCCGTATTGGTGGCATGTGACCGACGGAGCTGTCGTCCTCATCGAGGAGCAGTACCTGCCCTGATCGCCCGTGCGGGACCTCGCCCCCGTGTGGCGTTCCCTGTGAGATCCACCCGGCATCGGCATGACGTCAGCGCGGAGCGCTCACCGATCTCGTCGTGGATGTCGGGTCATGCTCCGACTCACGTGACGGCAGGCGATGTCGCCTTCGGTGATCCGGAGACCGTGGGAGCCGAATTCTTCCACATGGCGCAACCGCGTCCCATGAATCCTGACTCGGACCTCCTCGAGACGGTGATCGTGGTCAGCTTGCTCGCCGCCTTGCTCGTCGCACTCGTAGCCCCCTCATCCCGGACGCCGATCGGGCTCGCTGATCAAGTGGGGAGCGGCTTCGATGCGGGGTTCACTGAATCGCGGGCGAAGATCACGCGTTCAGCCGAGCGCGTCGATCTCCCGGGCGAGGTCGATGTCCTTCGATGTGAGTCCGCCGGCGTCGTGGGTCGTGAGTGCGATCGACACCTTCGTGTAACGGACGTCGATGTCGGGATGATGAAATGCTTTCTCCGCCACGACCCCGACTGCTGCAACGAAACCGATGGCGGAGGCAAACGAGGAGTGTTCGAAGGTCCTGTGCAGCGTTTCGCCGTCGATGGTCCAGGCGGGATATTCGTCGAGAAAGGATGTTCTGGCGTCGTGATCGAGGAGGTCCATCCCCCAACCGTACCCAGACCGCCCGGATCGGGTCGATCACCCGCTGGTTGGATCGCTACCGGACCGGTCGACGGCGCTGCCAAAACGGCGGTCTCGATGCTGGTACTCCACGATGGCGTCGAGCAGGGCGTTGCGGTCGAAGTCCGGCCAGAGAATGCCCGGGAAGACGAACTCGGCGTAGGCAGCCTGCCACAGCAGAAAATTGGATATCCGGTGCTCGCCGGACGAGCGGATCACCAGGTCGACTTGCGGCATCTCCGGCACTGCCAGATTGCGGGCAACGGTGTCCTCTGTGATCTCGTCGGGATCCAGATCGCCGTCTCTGGCCGCCGTTGCGATGCGTCGCGCCGCTTGGGTGATCTCCCAGCGGCTTCCGTAATTGAACGCGAACACCATCGTCATGCCGGTGTTGTCTGCGGTGAGTGTCTCGCTCTCCCGCATCCGGACCCGGTTCCGCTCGGGGATTCGGTCGTCGTCGAGATCGCCTGCGAATCGGATCCGCATGTTCCAGTCGTGAAGGATGTCACGTCGTCGGACGAGGAGGTCCTCGTTGAACCACATCAGGAACTGGACCTCCTCCTCGGATCGATTCCAGTTCTCGGTCGAGAACGTGAATGCGGTGAGCCATTCGACGCCCATGTCGGCGGCTCCGCGGATGCAATCGAAGAGCGCCTCCTCGCCGGCTCGATGGCCTTCGGTTCGATGCAGCCCTCGTTCATTCGCCCAGCGTCCATTCCCGTCAAGGATCAAGCCCACGTGGCGGGGAACACGATCTCGATCGAGCCGGGACAGATCGAGATCGGTCATGATCCGAGGATGGCGAGGCTGGAGAGCCTCCGTTCGAGGTGATACTCCATGAAGCGCCGGACGACGCCCATCGACTCACCTGACATCGAGGCGTCGGCCGGCGGCAGATCGTCGAGGCCGGCGACTGCGAGCGTTGCGAGGTGGGTCGTGAGGCCCGGTCGGAGTCTCACCGCCCCATCGGGTCGACATGTCTCGCACACGACACCGCCGGCCGAGAAGCTGAAGCGCTGGAGGCCGGTGTCACGTCCGCATCCGGCGCAGACGTCCAGCGAGGGTGCGAGACCGATCACCGTTGCGAGCTGCAAGAGGAACGCGGTCACGAAATCGGGGTGCAGCGGACCTCGGTCGAGGCTGCCGAGTCCGGTCGAAAACAGCTCGAACAGGGCAACCGAGGACTCGCGCTCTTGTGCGACGGCGTCGACGGCCTCGGCCATCGTCGATGCCGCAGTGACCCTGCCGAGATCAGTGCGCAGCCGCGGATGAGCGTCCCGCACCGACACCTGGTTGATGATGTCCAGGTTGCGTCCCTCGTAGAGGACGAGGTCGACGTCGCTGAACGGTTCGAGGCGGCCGCCGATCCTGCTCTTGGTCTTGCGAACGCCTTTTGCGACGGTGCGCAGTTTCCCGTGCTGGGGGCTGATGAGGATCACGATCCGATCTGCCTCACCGAAGGCGTACGTGCGGAGAACGATCCCCCGGTCGTGGCGGAGCATGTGCGGAGGATACGGCGGAATCGGGCGAATTCCGGCGATGTCGTACACTCTCGACGTTCCCGAAACCGTGTGATTCCCATGACTGCTGACTTCGATACCATCGTCAATCTCTCCAAGCGGCGAGGCTTCGTCTTCCCGTCGTCGGAGATCTATGGCGGCCTCCGATCGGCGTATGACTACGGTCCGCTCGGCGTCAACCTCCTGCGCAACGTCAAGGATGCGTGGTGGCGGTCGATGGTCCAGGAGCGGGGCGACGTTGTCGGGCTCGACTCGGCGATTCTCCAGGCGCGTGAGGTGTGGCAGGCATCCGGTCACGAGGCGGTCTTCACCGATCCGCTCGTCGAGTGCTCCAACTGCAACAGCCGCCAGCGGGTCGACAAGCTCGACGATCCCGACCAGTGCCCGAACTGCGGGATGCGAGGCACGTTCGGCGAGCCGAAGCAGTTCAATCTGATGTTTCGCACTCACATGGGCCCGGTCGAGAGCTCCGAGAACATGGTCTATCTCCGTCCCGAGACGGCCCAGGGCATCTTCATCAACTACGAGAACGTCCGGCGGACGAACCGACTCAAGTTGCCGTTCGGGATCGCCCAGGTCGGCAAGTCGTTCCGCAACGAGATCACTCCCGGCCAGTTCGTGTTCCGAACTCGAGAGTTCGAACAGATGGAGATGGAGTTCTTCTGCGAGCCGTCCGCCTCTCCGAGTTGGTTCGACTATTGGGTGCAGCGACGCCACGAGTGGTACATCGACCTCGGCATGAATCCAGATAACATCCGGATCAGGCCCCACGCCTCCGACGAGCTGAGCCACTACTCCGCCGGAACCGTCGACATCGAATACCGCTTCCCCTGGGGTTGGGACGAACTGGAGGGAGTCGCCAACCGGACCGATTTCGACCTCCGCCAGCACCAGGAGCACTCTGGTCAGGATCTCCAGTACTTCGACCAGGAGTCGGACGAACGGTTCTTCCCCCACGTCATCGAGCCGGCCGCAGGTGCCACCCGGACGACGTTCGCCTTTCTCATCGACGGATACCACGACGAGGAAGTCGACGGGGAGACCCGCACGGTCCTCCAGATCGACAAGCGACTCGCCCCGTATCAACTCGCGGTCTTGCCGTTGTCGAAGAAGCCAGAACTGGTTGAACCCGCCACCGCGCTGGCCGATGATCTCCGCCGGCAGTACATGCTCGAACTCGACGTCACGCAATCGATCGGGCGCCGATATCGGCGTCAAGATGAGATCGGCACCCCCTATTGCATCACCTTCGACTTCGACACGCTCGATGACCAGGCCGTGACCGTTCGAGATCGCGACTCGATGGAACAAGACCGCGTGTCGATGTCCAAGCTGGGCGACTACCTCCAGACGAAGTTCGACGTCTGAGCAAGCGGGCGAATCGGCCGGCTCAGCGTCACCATCGGGCGTGCTGCTGCCAACCCGTGGGCCGAGCTCGGACTCGACCCTGCATTCCCGGCTTCTCTCTGACCCCGGTAAGTTTTGATACGACAGCAACAGGAGACACAACATGCCAGTGACAGACGCAAGCGCCGTATGGAACGGATCGATCGGCGAGGGAAGCGGCACCATGAAGATGTCGAGCTGGGAGGGCCAGTACTCCACCCCGCTCCGCTTCCAGAAAGAAGGCGAAGGGACGAGCCCCGAGGAACTGCTCGCCGCAGCCCACGCCGGCTGCTTTTCAATGCAGTTGTCTGCGCTTCTCACACGTGGTGGCCATGTGCCGACCAGCATCGAGACATCTGCGAGCGTCGATCTCCAGAAGCTCGAAGACGGTTGGGCAATCGTGGCCGTCGAGTTGACGACCAGCGCTGACGTGCCCGGCATCGAGGAAGATGCGTTCGCCGAGTTCGCCGCCACGGCAAAGGAGACGTGCCCCGTTTCCAAGCTCTATGCGAGTGCGTCGATCACCCTCAACGCCACGCTGAAGTGACCGAATCGGAGCGGCGGTCCCGCCATCGGGCCGCCGCTCCGACCAGCCGAGTCCTCTGGCTGCCATTGGGACTCCCTTGGGTTTACTCAGCCCAATCGCCCACCTTCGGCATCGGACGAATCCCCGTACCATGGGACCATGGCCTTTGCAGACGATGATCGGGACCGTATTCGGGCTGCGGTGAACATCGTCGATCTGGCATCGGCAGTTACGACGGTGAAGAAATCGGGTCGCAACCACATGGCGATCTGCCCGTTTCATCAAGAGAAGACACCTTCGATGTCCCTCGATGTGGCACGCGGCCTCTATTACTGCCACGGCTGCCACATGAAGGGCGACATCTTCACCTTCGTCCAGGAGACGGAAGGCTTGACCTTCCCCGAAGCGATGGAACGCTTGGCCGGGCAGGCGGGGATCACGTTGACGAGGGACCCGGGTGCCGAGCGTCGCCACGGGCAGAAGAAATCACTGGCCGAAGCGACCGCCGCCGCCGCCGACTTCTATCACTCGACCCTCATGAACGCCCCTGAGGCCGGGCATGCTCGCGCCTATCTCCGTACCCGTGGGTATGACGCCGAGGTCGTGAGCGACTTCAAACTCGGATACGCCCCCCACGGTGACCGGTGGGACCATCTCGTCCGCGAGCTCAGGGCGCGGGGGATCGCCGACAACGTCATGGTCGCTGCGGGCCTGGCGCGCAAGGGACGGAGCGGCGGGCTCTACGACCTGTTCCGAGACCGTGTGATGTTCCCGACCTACGACCTGCAGGGGTCGCCGGTCGGGTTCGGTGGCAGGGTGCTCGGCGATGACACCCCGAAGTACCTCAACACTCCGGAGACGGCGCTGTACAAGAAGTCAGAGTTGATGTACGGGATGAACCGCTCGCGTCGTGAGATTCAGCGACGCGGTCTCGCCGTCATCGTCGAGGGATATACCGACGTCATCGCCATGCACACGAACGGCCTTCCGATTGCGGTGGCGACCAACGGGACGGCCCTCGGCGATGGGCATTTCGAGCTCCTCAGACGGTTCACTGATCGGATTGTGATGGCGTTCGACTCCGATGCCGCCGGCGGTCGGGCGGCTCTGCGCGGCGATGAGCTCGACATCCCGGTTCGGCTCGACCTCGATCTCCGGGTCGCCCGAATGCCGGAGGGTCGTGATCCGGCCGAGATGGTCCAGGAGGGTGAGGTCGCGATGCTCGAGGAGGCGATCGAGCACGCGATCCCGTTGGTCCAATTTCGAATCGAGAAGGAACTCGAGGATGTCGATGTCTCCGAACCCGAGTCCCGAGCGCGAGCGCTGAAGCGGCTTGGTCCGATCCTGTCGAAGGTCAACGAAGAGCTCGCCTTCACCGAATATGCACGGTTCGTGGCCGATCGGATCCGGACCGACATCGACACGGTCTTCGACTCGGTCGGCAAGCGTCGCCGCCGGAGCGCCCGCCCAACGCTGTCGAGGACGAGCGCCAATGGCGCAAGCCCGAGGGTCAGGGTCGAGCGCGAGTTGCTGCGTGCGATCCTCGCCGAGGGAGAGCCAGCAGTGAGGCTCGGGATCGAGCCGCGACACTTCAGCGATCCGGATCTCCGGTCGGCGTTCGAGTCGATCGTTCCGGCACTCGTCGACATCCAGCCAGGGTGTGCGGTCGAACTCCCTGAGTCGGATCTTCCGGGTGCCGTGATCGAGTTGGCGATGGAGTCGTCGCCGGTCGGCGGCGTCGACGACCTGTTCGGTCGGCTCAGGGGAATGGAGCTGGAGAACCAGGTCACCGCCCTCCGTGAGCGGTTGTCGGCACTTCCTTCGGAAGAACAGACCTCTTCTCCCCTTGCCAAGGAATTGTTAGCTTTGCAGGAGGAGAAGAGGAGGTGGGAGCATCGTGGCTGACGCACCGCAGACCGTCGACGAGGTCGTCGAGCAACTGATCAAGCGCGGTTTGCAGCGCGGGTTCCTGACCGTTCACGAGGTTCAACAGGACCTGGTCGACGTGGAGGCGCCGCCGGATGAGTTCGAGACGGTGTTCGATCTCCTTCGCTCCAAGAAGATCCGGATTCAGGAGGATCAGAACGACGTCTTCGACGATCTCCTCGATGACGAGACGGTCACCGTCTCCGATCCGGTCAAGATGTGGCTCAACGAGATCGGCCGATACAAGCTGCTGACCACCCAGCAGGAGGTCGAGCTGGCGATGCAACTCGAGGCGGGCAACCGAGGACAGGAGCGCCTCGACGCCGACGGCGAAGCGTCTCTCGATCGAGGATCGCACCTTGTTGCAGCGTCAGGTCCGCAAGGGCCATGCCGCCCACGAACGCCTCGTCGAAGCCAACCTCCGTCTGGTCGTCTCCATCGCCCGCAACTACATCGGACGGGGCATGGCGTTGCTCGACCTGATCCAGGAGGGCAATCTCGGGCTGATGCGGGCGGTCGACCGTTTCGACTATCGGCGTGGGTTCAAGTTCTCGACATATGCATCGTGGTGGATTCGCCAAGCGATCACTCGTGCCATCGCCGATCAAGCTCGCACCATTCGAGTGCCGATCCACGTGGTCGAGATGATCAACAAGCTGGTCAGGACACGTCGCGACCTCGCCCAGTCTCTGGGACGGGACCCGACGATCGACGAGATCGCCGCGGATCTCGAGATCGCACCCGACCGGGTCGAGGAGCTGTCCAAGATCGCCCAGTCGCCGGTGTCGCTCGAGACGCCAGTCGGTGAGGAAGAGAACTCGACCATCGGCGACTTCGTGGAGGACGGGAACGTCGAGGTTCCGGTGGAGGCTGCCACCTTCCGACTGCTCCAGGACTATCTCGCCAATGCCCTCGAAGGCCTGAACGACCGCGAGCGCGAGGTTCTGATCATGCGGTTCGGACTCGAGAACGGGAAGGTCAGCACGCTCGAAGAGGTGGGGGAGCGGTTCGGTGTGACCCGTGAGCGGATCCGCCAACTCGAGACGAAGGCACTCGCCAAAGCTTCGGCATCCCCAGAACGCCAGACGCCTCGAGGGGTTTCTCGAAGAGTGATCAGGTCCGTGTGGCGTTGATCTGCTCGGGGGTATCAGGCTGATTGTCGGCTGCGACACGCAGGCCTCGTGAGCCTGCGTCGAGCCCACCGGCGATACCGGAACGCACCAGGTCGCTGAGCCCGGTCGCCTGGCGCCCGAGCTGGGCAACTGCGGGATGCCTGCTCGCTGCGACGGCTCCACGCTTGATCTGGTCATAGCGCTCGCGCCCGGCGCGTGCTCCCAGCACGTACCCGAGAACGATTCCGACGGTGAGACCTGTCTTGAACTTCACCATCGGTAGTCTATTGACGAGCAGCCCGGCTGGCGCAAGCCAATCAGTTCGAACAAGCATTCTCCGAGACACGCACGCGAACCCAACTCGCCACCACCCGTGATCTCGATCGGGCTTTGGCGCCCATCTCGTGACACAGGTATCATCACCCACCTGTCCATACGCGACAGGCTCTGATCCGGGGTAGCTCAATTGGCAGAGCATCTGACTGTTAATCAGAGGGTTGTGAGTTCAAGTCTCACCCCCGGAGCCGAAGAAACCCCCTGGTACCAGGGGGTTTTTTTCGTTTCGGCAGGCGCGGGAGAGGTCGACCCGCCAGAAACGCTCGAAGCCGTGGGCGAGGTCGTCTCCGTTCATGGCCTCACCCCGACGTGGCGTCAGCGGGTCGACGCGCTGTCGGTTCGATCCTGACTTGGGGTCGGATTCGCGCCGAACCACTCTCCCGTCCCAATCCACCGAGGAAGAGATGTGAAACGTCAGGTAATCGTTCTCATTGGGGCGCTCGCTCTAGTGGCAGGGGCATGTAGTGGTGAATCGGACGGCGTCACCACGACCGACATCGCCCCGACCACAACCACTACAACCCAGGCTGGGGCCACCACGACCACCGTGGCCGAAACGACAACCACCCAGGAGCCTGCCGAAGTCATGTTCACTGGCGCAGACGGCGTCGAGTCGATCATCAGCGACACCAGCCGGATCGTCTCGCTTGGCGGGGACATCACCGAAATCATCTTCGAGCTGGGACTGGGCGATCAGGTTGTCGGGATCGACGTCACCACCACCTATCCGGACGCTGCCACAGACCTGCCCGTGGTCGGGTTTGGCCAGCAGCTCGCACCCGAGCCAGTGCTCGCTTTCCAACCCACCTTGGTCATCGGTGACGAGATGACTGCCCCGCCAGAGGCAATCGATCAGCTGCGCTCCGCGGGAATCCCCGTGGTCATCTTGCCGCTCCAGACCACGCTCGACGGGGTGTCGGAGAAGATCCGTCAGATCGCCCAAATCCTGTCGGCGGAGGAACCCGGGGAGGAGCTCGTTGCTCGCGTGGAGGCGGATATCTCCGCCGCCGGCACCATTGCAGACTCCGACCTGCGGGTCGCGTACGTCTACGTCCGTGGCCCTCAGCTGCTGTTGCTGTTCGGTCAGGGCATGGCCACCAACGCCATGATCGTTGGCGCCGGTGCTGTGGACGCCGGGGCAGAAGCAAACGTGTTCGGAGCTGCACCGCTCACGCCCGAGGCCCTGGTTGCTGCGGCTCCTGACGTGATCGTGTTGCCTGAAGCCGGTCTGGAAGGGCTTGGTGGTGTTGAGGGCTTTGCCGCCATTCCAGGAGTCGCCGAGACCCCGGCCGGCCGGGCCGGGGCGTTCCTGGCATACGACGAAGCGTTCTTCTTCAATCTCGGCCCGCGGGCCGGATTGGCTCTGCAACAGTTCGTCACCGATCTCGCGGACTTCTCTGCCTCTTGAACGGCGACTGGTTTCGGGGCCGGAGGGACCTGCGATGGCGCGCCGTCATCGCAGGTCTCGTCGCTGTCCTCGTCGTCATGGTCGGACTCGCACTCACGCTGGGGGCCGCCGACGTTGCCCGAGCCGAGGTCTGGCAATCGCTGCTTCATCATCTCGGCATGAGACCCGACGCACCGGCGGCCGACGGAGTCGTGTGGGGAATCCGGATGCCACGCGCCTTGCTTGCCGGCCTGGTGGGAGCATTTCTCGGGATTGCCGGGGTCGCCTTGCAGGGCCTGTACCGCAACCCGCTAGCCGACCCCCACCTGTTGGCCATCGGCCCGGGAGCCGCGATCGGGGCCGCCATTGGATCCCTCGGTGCCGGCACCAGGGGAGCGGTTGCGGGCGGAGCAGCGATGGGCGTGGCGACGGCGCTGCTGTCGAGACGGGTTGTCCGCCGCCAGTCTGACGATGCGGGCCGACTTGTGCTGGTCGGTGTGGCGCTGGGTGCCGTGTTGACTGCCTGGGCCGGATTCATCGTCACCGGATCTGATCGAACGCGGGTGCCTCCGATGGAGTTCTGGCTGCTCGGCAACCTCGGTTCGGCGACCTGGGTGTCTGTTCAAGCGATCGCGGTGATCGGCGGGGTGGCCACGATTGTGCTGCTTGGAGCGTCGCGAACACTCGACCTCCTGGCGCTTGGTGAGACCGAAGCCACCCACCTGGGTGTCGATGTCGATCTCTCTGGCTCCGTCATCTCGATCGCGGTCGGGATGATGACGGGGGCAGCCGTTGGCGCAGGCGGCGTGATCGGGTTTGTCGGGTTGCTGATTCCGACACTGATCCGTCCGATCGCTCCCTTGAACCACCGGTCGCTGATCGTCGCCGCAGCGCTGGCCGGAGGAGCGTTCTTGATTGGAGCCGACACGTTCTCGAGGAACATCCTGATACCCATCGAGATCCCGGTCGGGCTGGTAACGACAGCCGTCGGCGGCCCGGTGTTCCTGTGGTTGCTCGGTCGTCTCCGATCGGTGCAATGGTCATGACATCGGTCGTTGTCGACACGGTCGACGTGCGGATCGGTGACGCTGTCTTGCTCGACGGCGTATCTGTGGCAGTGTCACCGGGAGAGGTGGTTGTGATTGTCGGGCCCAACGGGGCCGGCAAATCGACGCTCCTCTCTGTGATGGCCGGCGATTCCGCACCAACGGCAGGTCGTGTCGAGATCGGCGGCGACGACGTTTCCGGGATGACCGTCGATCACTTGTCGCGCCTCCGTTCGGTGCTGTCCCAGGATCTACCGGCCCGGATCCCGCTTCGAGTCGGTGATCTCGTCGAATTCGGCCGTCATCCCCATCGTCGAGACCCAGGCAACTCGGATCGTCGCGACCGCGAAGCGGTGCGGCAGGCCATCAGCGCCGTCGAACTGAGTGGGTGGGAGGAGCGGATCGTATCCACGCTGTCGGGAGGCGAGCGACTGCGGGCGCACCTTGCGCGGGTCATCGCCCAGGACACACCTGTCGTTCTGCTCGACGAGCCGACCGCCGCACTGGACGTGGCCCACCAGGAGCACGTGTTGAGGCTGTGCGAGTCGCTCGCTCGTTCTGGCCGTTCGGTGGCGCTGGTCCAGCACGACCTCAACGCCGCCGCTCGTTACGCAGACCGTGTCGTTGTCGTCGACACGGGAACCATCAAGGCTGATGGTCCTCCGGCACAGGTGCTGACAGGCGACCTGCTGAGTGACGTGTACCGCCAGCCGATGCTGGTGATCGATCATCCGCACCGGGACTGCCCGCTGGTGTTGGTCGTTGATCGTTGAGGCGTCGCTGGTTGGAGTGAAGCGACGGGCTTCGATCCTCTGAGATGATGCGATATCCGAGGTAGATCAGCGATAGCCCGACGATCTCGGTCACGTACAGAACCTCGACCATCCCCGCCCGGGTGAACGACCCGCCGATGCCGGGCAACAGCGCACCGATCGCGATCAGCCAGTTGCCGGTGGCCCGCGGGCCCGAGCGGCCGCTCTTCTTTCGGTAGCGCCACGCCGACCATGCCGCTCCACCTACCAGCATGAACAGAGCGTATGTGTTTGCTAGAGGGGAAAAGAGCCGTACCCATTGCCACTCCAGCACCTCCCCCGAAAGTCGGTGTGGCTCCACCATTGACAGGTCGAGCGGGCTGAGGATCACGAACGCCGATGCCATCGCAACGTATCCGACCAGAGTCACAGAGATCCGATCGGCGGTCTTCCGCTTCAACAACAGGTAGGCGGTGCCTTGCGCGAGCGGTGCTCCTCCGAGGAGTGCGCCCGCGATGTACCACGATCGGAACACCATCGGGCTCCAACCGGCCACCGTTGTCACAGCCTCGGTCAGTGTCCCGATTCCGTACAGCGCAACCCCGATCATCCACCACAACAGGTACCGCTTCGGGTTCTGGCGCCAGTGCAGATACAGCACATAGGTGAAGTAGGCGGCGAACACTGTGGTGATGATGGGGACGTACCTGATTGCCTCGAGCAAAAACTGTCTTCCTCTTTCGATGCGGCGACCATACCGGCCACCTACTTGACAACGAGTCGGATCACAGGAGCAGTGCTCGGGGAGATCGGACGGACTCCGATCCTCCCCGAAAACGGTCGCCAGGATTCCCCGTCAGCGGATCCCCCGTGTGTTCGTCTTCATTGTCTGTTCCCCCTCGGGGGAACAGGCGAGCGCCAGCGAGCCAAGGGGGATTCCGCGCAGTAGCTCTTGGCCCAGTCGGGTTCCGTATCGCTAATCCCCCCTGCGTCCGCAGGGCGAACGCCGTCCCCCCGAGGGGGGACAAACGGCTCGAATCACCGGAACAAACAATCTCAACCACACGGCGGACCTGGGTAGCGTGACCTTGTGAGCACTCCTGACGTCGAAGCCCCGGTGATGGAGCGATTGTCGCGTCTTGACCGGTTCTTGCCCGTGTGGATCGTCGCAGCGATGGCGCTGGGGCTGGGGTTGGGCAGACTCGTCCCGGACCTCAACGACTGGCTCGATGCGGTCAAGATCGGAACCGTCTCGCTGCCCATCGCCGTCGGTCTCTTGGCGATGATGTACCCGGTGTTGGCGAAGGTCCGCTACTCGAAGGTGGCCGATGTGGCTGCCGATCGCAGGCTCATGGTGACGTCGTTGATCCTCAACTGGGTGGTTGGCCCTGCTCTCATGTTCGCCCTGGCGTGGCTGATGTTGCCTGACCTTGCCGAGTATCGCACCGGGCTGATCATCGTTGGACTGGCGCGCTGTATCGCCATGGTGTTGATCTGGAACGACCTCGCCTGTGGCGACCGGGAAGCCGCCGCCGTGCTCGTCGCCCTGAACTCGGTCTTCCAGATCATCGCCTACGCGGTCCTCGGATACTTCTATCTCGAGATGCTGCCGGACTGGCTCGGTCTCGACACTGCCAGTCTGGACGTGTCGATGTGGGAGATAGCCAAGATCGTCCTCGTCTTCTTGGGGATTCCCCTCGTAGCCGGATACTTGACCCGGAGATGGGGGGAGCGCACACGAGGTGTCGAATGGTACGAGAGCCAATTCCTTCCCAGGATCGGGCCGTGGGCCCTCTACGGGCTGCTGTTCACGGTGGTGGTCCTGTTCGCGCTCCAGGGTGAGACGATCACATCTCGACCCGGCGACGTTGCTCGGATCGCGCTTCCCCTGCTTGCATATTTTGCGATCATGTGGGGGCTCTCGTTCTCGCTCGGCCTGCGTATCGGGCTCTCCTACGAGAAGAACACCACCATGGCGTTCACCTCGGCGGGCAACAACTTCGAACTCGCCATCGCTGTCGCCATCGGCGTGTTCGGCGTCACCTCCGGCCAAGCGCTTGCCGGCGTGGTCGGGCCGCTCATCGAAGTTCCGGTCCTCGTCGGTCTCGTCTACGTCGCACTGTGGGCCCGTGGACGGTTCTACCCGACGGCGCCGCCCACCCGTAGTCCATTCTGCGAAAGAGGCGAAGTGAGACTCTGACGACGACCGGACCTGGTTTGCCTCCGACAGACGCTTCCAAGCTGTTGGGCTCGCCACGTTACCGAGGGGATACTCCGTCGATGGTCGGATGGCCGACCATGTGGGCAGGATGATCGACTCACCGACATTTCACCGAGTACATCGAGAAGGGAACAAATCGTGGAGAGCTTCGACATTGCAACGCTCGTCCTCAGGGTCTGGTTGGGAGCAGTGATCCTCGCCCACGGCGTCAACCACGCCCGCAACCTCGACGGCACGGCCTCGTGGTTCGAGTCCAAGGGATTCCGACAGGCCCGCATGAATGCCAGGGCTTCTGCCCTGGGAGAGATTGCGATCGGCCTCGGACTGGTTGTCGGGTTGCTCACGGCCCCGGCGGCAGCAGGGCTGATCGCGACGATGACCGTCGCCTTCGGTTCCATTCATCGCTTTGCAGGGTTCTTCGTGTTCTCGCGGCCGGATGAAGGATGGGAGTACGTGGTGACGATTGCCATCGCTGCGCTCGTCCTCGCCACTATCGGGCCTGGCTCACTGTCGCTCGACGCCGCACTCGGCATCGACGAGGCGATGTCCGGCTGGGTTGGATTCGGCATCGGTCTCGCTGGAGTGCTCGCAGGCACTGGGCAACTCGCCGCCTTCTGGCGGCGCCCGGAGAAGGAGTCGACATGACCGATCACAGAGACGCACGAAGCGAAGCCACCGCCATGCTTCCAGATGGTCATGAAGCGCGGGTCTTGGAGCCGTCGTCGCCCGCCGATCTCGACCCCGATTGGTACGCAGACGACCCGACGGATCCGTCGGGTGCTTCCGGGGTGGTCGTCACCCCGATTCCAGGAGAAGGAGTGACATGGGCCGAGGAAGCGGACGCGGACGGTCAGATCGCCGCGTATGCCGCCGACCACTGGCTCGACGGGCGCCGCCGCCTGGCTGAGCTCCCGAACGGTTATGACATTGGTCGTCGCTCCCTGCATCAGATAGCCTTCTTTCGTCGTCGCCCCGAAGCGATACTCAGCCAACGGGAAGCTCGGCTTGCGATACACACACCGAGGGTTCGGTACTCCCTTCTTCCGTGGCCCCGATGGTGGAGACGAGCAGGTCAGGGTCGAGGGCGGTCTACTCGTCCATCAGACCGCTGAAACTGTCCGCACGGAGGCCATCACGACCCCCGGGGAAGCCGCGCGTTTCCTCGGCCTCGACTATCGGGACGTGTGGTTCGACGATTTCCACGACCCGCTCGAACCGGCCGGTCTCGACGCCGTGCTGACGGTGGACCCCCACGTAGCCGACGCCATCGGTGCGTGGTTCGGGTTCGCCACCCACGTCCTGGAGCGTGCTCGTCGGACGCCGCGGAGCAACCGATGTGAGCCGGGTCCAGCTCTGGCCCGAGCACTTCGACCCCGCCTTCGAGATGGGATCGTCGGCTGACGACAGCACGGCGAGTTATGGGGCGTCTGCCGGTGATTCCGCCCATCCCGAGCCGTACCTGTACATCGCTGCGTGGGGTTCGATCGACAGGTCGGACCGGTTCTGGAACGACTCGACGTTCAACGGTGCGAGCCTCGGCTACCGCACCCTCCTCGAAGCCGACGACCCGTACGCGACGGCGTTGGCCTTCGTTGAGAAGGGCCATCGCAAGCTGATGGTGTGACGAGGCATCAGGCGGCCTCGGCAACTGTGACCTCAGGGTGTCGGGTCGAGCGACCGGAGGTGGCACTCCTGGTTCCAGCGTCGGATGACCCGGGTCTCCCGTTCCCAACCGAGCGTCGACACGCTGGCGGTGTCGAGGCCGAGCAGTCGCCCGTGGTCGGATGGGAGACCCATCCACCGCGCCGCAAGGATGCGGAGCAGGTGGCCGTGAGCGAACAGCAGGCCTGGTCCGTCAATAGCCGTCAGTTCGTCGATCATCCTGTCGGCTCGGGCACCGACGTCGTCGACCGACTCGCCTCCCTCGATTGGATCGGTCCAGACCGACCACCCCGGGATCGTCTTGCGGACGTCGATGGTGCGCGTCCCCTCGTACACCCCGTAATCCCACTCGACGAGTTCCTCGCGAGACTCGGCTGATGCGTCGAGACCGGCCAATTCCATTGTCCGCCATGCCCGCGTCAGTGGGCTCGAGAACACGTATGAGAAGCGCTGTTCGTCGAGCATCTCGCCGAGCGCCGACGCCTGGCGAACACCGAGGTCGGTGAGCGGGATGTCGGTTCGTCCGGTGTGAAACCCGGCTGCGCTCCATTCCGTCTGTCCGTGACGGACCAGCGTCACGTCGTCGCCGGTCACTGCGTGATCCACTCCTCGACCATCTCATCCGCCTGCTCCGGTCCCCGGCAGCCCCTCGGGTAGGTGTGAACAGGTGGACGGTCGGTGAGGATCGGTTCGACGATCCGCCACGCCTCCATCACCCCGTCCTGACGGGCAAACAGTGCCTGGTCGCCCGTCAGGGCGTCGCCGATCAGGCGATCGTAGGCTTCTCGGCCGTGGGGGCGATCGTGCTGGAGATGGAGATCGATCGGACCAGCCACCATCTCTGAGCCCGGCACCTTGGCCTGCATCGACAGGACGATGTCGTCGTCGGGTTTGGTGCGGAACGTCAGTCGATTGGGACCCGGTCGGGACTCCGGATCGGCGAACAGCGGGCGGGGCGGCTGTTGGAATTCCACGACCGCCTCGGTGAGGGTTCGATCGAGAGCCTTGCCCGCCCGGATGATCCAGGGAACCCCTGCCCACCGCCACGAGTCGATCTCGAGATGGAGCGCCACGAAGGTCTCGGTGTCCGAACCCGACTCGACACCAGGCTCGTCGAGATACCCCTCGTACTGGCCCCGGATCATGTCGGACGGGTCGAGGGGGCGGATGGCCTTCAACACCTTCGCTCGCTCGTCACGGAGCGCATCCGGTCGGTCGGAGATGGGAGGCTCCATTGCCAGGAGAGCGACAACCTGGAGCAGATGGTTCTGCACGACGTCTCGAACGGCCCCGATGGAGTCGTAAAACCTCCCGCGCCCTTCCACGCCGAAGTCCTCCGCCAGTGTGATCTGAACCTGCCGTACGTAGTGACGGTTCCAAACGGGCTCGAGGATCGTGTTCGAGAACCTGAAGATCATGAGGTTCTGAACGGCTTCCTTCCCGAGGAAGTGGTCGATTCGGTACACCTGTTCCTCGGCGAAGTGACGGTGGACGATGTCGTTGAGCTCGGCGGCAGAGGCGGTGTCACGGCCGAACGGTTTTTCGAGAACGACCCTGCCTCCGTCGTTGAGCCCAACCGCGGCGAGGCCCTCGACCACATCGTCGAACAGGGCCGGCGGGATTGCCAGGTAGAACACAGGTCGGGTCCGGCCGGCGAGTCGCTCGACGATGGCTGTGTAGGTCGATGGCTCGCGGTAGTCCCCGGCGACGTAGCACAGTCGATCGGTCAACCGGCTGAACACCGCGTCGTCGATGGCGACATCTGCGGCTTGGATCGCTTCCCTGGCGGCGCGGTGGAGGGCGGTGTCGTCCCAATCGCTGGAGGCGACACCGACCACCGGCATCTCGAGTCGGCCTGCCACGGCCAGGTCGTAGAGCGCCACGAACAGCTTCTTTCGGGCGAGGTCGCCACTGATCCCGAACAGGACGAGTGCATCGGCGGTCGCGGTCATTCGGTCTTCTCCGCGTGGCCACCGAACTGACTCCGCATTGCGGACAGGATCTGGTTGGCGAAGTCGTCGCGACCTCTACTGTCGAACCGCCCGAACAGGGCTGCCGACAGCACCGGGGCGGGCACACCTTCCTCTACTGCGGTGAGGACCGTCCATCGTCCCTCGCCGGAGTCCGACACCATCCCCGAGAACTCCGACAGCTCCGGACTCTCCACGAGAGCCGCGGCAGCGAGGTCGAGCAGCCACGAGGCGATCACGCTGCCCCGTCGCCAGACCTCGGCAACTGCAGGAATGTCCAGCTCGTAGCGATAGTGCTCTGGAGTCCGCAAGCGGCGCGGTCTCGGCATCGGCCTCGGCATCGGCCAGTCCGACGTTGGCATGACGAAGCACGTTGAGTCCCTCCCCGTAGGCGGCCATCACCCCGTACTCGATCCCGTTGTGGACCATCTTGACGAAGTGCCCGGCGCCACTCGGCCCGCAGTGGAGATAGCCGTGCTCTGCCGTTCCGGGCTCGCCGGAGCGTCCGGCAGTACGGGGAGCGGCATCGACGCCAGGAGCGAGGCTCCGGAAGATGGGATCCAGACGCTCGACGGCATCGGTGTCGCCGCCGATCATCAGGCTGAACCCGCGCTCGAGCCCGAACACACCGCCGCTGGTCCCGACGTCGAGCAACGTGATGTTGCGTTCGGCGAGGACGCTGGAGCGCTGCTGGTCGTCTTGGTAGAAGGAGTTGCCTCCATCGATGATCACGTCGCCTGCGGTGAGGTGATCGGCGACATCATCGATCACCGTGCCGGTGATCCCGGCGGGAACCATGACCCACACGGCCCTGGGGCTCTCCAAGCGCGGAGGCGAGCTCGTCTAGCGATCCGGTGCCGACAGCGCCTTCCGAGGCGAGCGACGTGACGACACTGTCGTCGACGTCGTAGACCACGACCCGATGTCCATCGAGGAGGAGTCGTCGCGTCAGGTTCGCGCCCATCCGTCCGAGGCCGATCATTCCGATGTCCATATGCACTCCTTCATTCCGAGACTCCATCTGATCGCCTCGGGCAATCTTCAGTCAAGCTCGCCGGCAGCGATACCTCGTCCACATGGACCGGCCGGTGGGTTGGGACGGTCAATCGAGACACCCCGTGACCCATGTCTGCCATCGCGGCCTGTCAGCCAGGACCGGTACGCTTGTGGGGTGGACGCATTCGAGTGGGACAGTCGGTACTCAGCCACCGACTCGATGTGGTCGGAAGAGCCGAACGAGTTCCTGGTGGAGAAGGTCTCGAACCTCGAGCCAGGTCGGGCGCTCGACCTGGGGTGTGGGGAAGGGCGCAATGCCCTCTGGCTCGCCGAGCGAGGATGGGATGTCACAGCCGTCGACTTCTCCGGCGTGGCCATCGAGCGGGGGAGTCGCTGGGCCGAACGGCGGGGTGTGACCGTCCACTTTCGAGCCGCCGACGTCGTCGACTTCGAGCCTGAGCCGGGTGGTTACGACCTGGTGATCGTCTTCTACCTCCAACTTCCGCACGTTGAAGTCGCCACCGTGCTCGGGCACGCCTCGAACGCACTGGCGCTCGGCGGATCGATCCTCGTCGTCGCCCACGATCTCGACAATCTCGAGCATGGCTACGGCGGGCCGCCGGCCGCCGAGGTCCTCTACACGGCACACCTGGTCACCGAGGCCCTCGGGACACTCGATGTCATCGAGGCGGGGCAGGTGCCGCGCGCCGTCTCCACGCCGGAGGGGGAGCGACCAGCCATCGACACCCTCGTCCTCGCCCGCCGCCGGACCTGAGCCCTCGACGGTTCGGGTCGCGATTGCGGGCGTTGAGCGTTCGTTCCGGGTCCCTCCGTGATCGTGGGGAATCCGACAGGCAGCATCCCGAGATACTCCCGCCCGATGTTTCCACCGTCGATCACGGCAGTCGGGGTGTTCCTACGTTGTGACGGATTGGGCTCCGATGGCAGTCGAGGGATACAGCCGAACGTGTCACGGACGTGTCTCGGAAGAAAACTCCCTGTATCGGTTGCATCAGTCAACTTCGTAGACAAGGATGCGCAAACGAGGGCAACTGTTTGGATGGTATTGCAGACTCGTGATGAGAGTGTCTGGCACCGACCAGGAATCTGTGATGGATCGATAGTCGAGCCGCGAGATCACATCGGAGCGGAGACATACGGTGTCGGGGTACTCGTGGCAGCATGACCGAGAGTTCTGAAGCACACACGACGAGGAGGAGCCTGCAGTGAGTGACCAACCAATCATCGAGGCCCGGAACATCGTCAAGACGTTCGGTGGCGCCACCGCAGTCGACGATGTGAGCATCTCTGTCGATCGTGGCGAGATCTACGCCCTGGTCGGTGAGAACGGCGCCGGGAAGTCCACGCTGATGCGGGTCCTGTCAGGGATCCTGACTCCCGACAGTGGTTCGGTTCTCGTCGATGGGATGCAACTGGAGAGCGGGAGCGCCAAGGCTGCCCTCGAGGCGGGTGTCTCGCTGGTCCATCAGGAGCTCAGTCTCGTACCGGAGTTGACGGTCGCCGAGAACATCGTGCTGGGCACAACCCCGACTCGGGCCGGCTTCATCGACACGACGGAGATGAAGCGAATCGCCGCTGACGCACTCGACGAGATCGGGGTTTCGGTCGACCTCAATGAGCCGATCGTGAGGCTGTCGGTTGCGCTCCGTCAGTTCGTGGAGATCGCCCGGGCCGTCGCCCGCAAGCCGCGGGTGTTGATTCTCGACGAGCCGACCGCCACGCTCACGCCTGCGGAAACCGACTATCTGCTCGACATGCTTCAGCGTCTCGCCGAACAGGGACTTGCCATCATCTACATCTCCCACCGGATCCCTGAGATCTTCCGCATTTGTGATCGAGTGACGGTTCTGAGGGACGGGCAACTCATCGACACGGTCTCGATTGCGGACATCCAGCCGAACGAGGTCGTCGACAAGATGGTGGGGCGAGAGCTCAAACTGGAGCTCGAGACGCGGAGAGCCGAGATCCACATCGGCGACGTCGTGCTCAGTGCCCGCGGGATCAAGGCGCCGGGTGTCAATGGCATCGATCTCGATGTCCGGGCCGGCCAGATCGTCGGGTTGGGAGGCCTGGTCGGGGCAGGCCGAACCGAGTTGGTAAGGGCGATCGTTGGCGCCGACCTCAAGACGGCCGGCACTGTGACCATCACGAAGAACGGCCAAACCAAGCGTGTCAACAGCTACCGCTCGGCCATCGCCCACGGGTTTGCGTACGTTCCCGAAGAGCGTCGCACCGATGGTCTGGCGCTGACGATGACGGTTGCTGACAACGTTGCGCTGCCGAATCGGGGGAAGCTGTCCAACTTCAGCGTGTTGTTGCGGGCGAAAATCGCCCAATTCACGAAGACGCTCGCCGATGCCGTGGGACTGAGGCCCCCCGAGATCCGTCGGGAAGCAGGAGATTTCAGTGGTGGGAACCAACAGAAGATCGTTCTCGCCAAATGGCTGGGCCGGGAACCTGACGTGATCATCCTCGACGAACCCACCAGAGGTGTCGACGTCGGCGCAAAAGCCGAGATCCATCGCCTGGTCAGAGACCTCGCAGAGGGTGGCACCGCAGTTCTCGTTGTCAGTTCTGACCTACCTGAGTTGCTCGAGCTCTCCGATGTGATCCACGTGGTCCGGGACGGTCGGATCATGGGGACGCTCGACGGCGACACGGCAGATGAGAAGTCAGTGATGTCGCTGGCATCGGGCGAGACGGCACAGGAGGCGTCATGACCAACGAGACACCGACCGACGCCATGGCCGTTGCCGACGAGGTGGGCGCCCCACCCGCAATCGAGAAGCAGCCGTTCAACCTGCTGGAGTGGATGGCGTCGCGCGGCATCTTCGTGTTCACAACGGTCCTGATCGTGTTCGCTGCGATCTTCGTCGATGGTTTCGGCTCGCTGGACAACATCACTGATGTGTTCAATCGTGCCGCGCCAATCGGCATTGTCGCCGTCGGGATGACATTCGTCGTCATCAGCGCCAACTACCTGGACTTGTCCGTGGTGGCGCAGGTCGCGACGGCAGCTGTCGTCCTGATCGCAGTGAGCAACGAGTCGAGCATTCCGGTGGCGATGGGCCTCGCCGTTCTGATCGCTCTGCTCTACGGCCTCGTGAACGGTGTCGCGGTCGGCATCTTCAGGGCGAACGCCGTGATCGTCACGCTCTCGACGACGTTCATCGGATTGGGCATTCTCCGCTGGTTCTCGGGTGGAAGCATCTACTTCGGCCCCCAGGACGGGGCGATTCGATCGTTCGGTCTGGCCAAGATCGGTCCGTTCCCGCTCTCGATGATCGTCCTGATCATCATGACCCTCCTCCTCTCGTTCGTCCTGACCCGCACCAATTTCGGTTTCCTCGTGCGTTCGTACGGATCGAATCGCGATGCAACCAGGCTGGCGGGCGTCAACACCGCCTGGGTTGTGATCGGGGCCTTCACGATCACGTCACTCGCGGCCATGATCGGAGGATTCGTTCTCGGGGCCTTCTCGAACACGGCTGTCTCCTCGATGTCGACCGGATTCGACTTCAGGGCGTTGGCGGCGATCATCGTGGGGGGGACGAGTGTGTTCGGCGGCAGGGGGAGCGTGCTGCGCACCCTGCTCGGTGTTGTCTTCGTCAGCGCGCTCACGAACATCATGGTCCTCTCGGGCCTGGGTTTCGGTGTGCAGCAGATGGCGATCGGCGGGCTGATCGTCGCGGCGGTTTCAGTGGATGCGTTGGCGAGAAAGGCGACCGGCAAATGAGCGAGAAGCAGGGAATCCAACTTGGCGCAGAGCAGGGGAACTTTCTCAGCCGTGTTCGGGTCACACTCGCCAGACGGACCGAGGGTCGTGCGCTCATTCTGCTTCTGCTGGTGGCGATCGGCACGTGGATCACAGAGCCGGTCGTGTTCACGGCATACGCCGTGACGCTGGGGCGTATCGCACTCATCGGACTCGTGGCGCTCGGTCTCACAGCCGTGATCCTCATGGGCGAGCTCGACTTGAGTGTGGCGAGCACGCTCGCTCTGACGGGCGTCGTGATGGCGAGCGTCGACAACCTGGCAACGGGAATCCTTGCTGCGCTCGCCGTGGGATTGATCATCGGGGCGATCAACGCATTCTTCGTCGTGGTCGTGGGGATCAACTCGTTCATCGCAACACTCGGCATGCTGTTCTTTCTGCGAGGGGCGGCCTTCGTGATCTCGAATGAAGAGCCCGTCCGGCTCGTTGCCCGGGACACCGGTATCGCATTCGGTAAGCCATGGATCGGCCCCCTCACACCTCGAATGATCATCTTCATCCTGGCGTTCATCGCGCTGCAGGTCTACGTGACCCGAGTTCGATCGGGACGCGAGTTCTATGCGGTCGGCGGCAACCGTGAGGCGGCCTACGACGCCGGCATACCCGTGCGGAGACGGATTTTCACCGGCTTCATGATTTCGGGATTCGTGGCGGCGATGGCTGGTGTCATCAACACGCTGGAACGTACCGCTGCGGACCCGACCGCGGGTTCGACGGTCCTACTCGCAAGTTTTGCTGCCGCGATCATCGGCGGTGTGCTGCTGACCGGTGGGCGGGGGTCGATCTTCGGCACACTGCTCGGGGCCGCCTCGCTTGGCATTCTTCAGGTCGCTCTGACGCTCACCGGGGTCCAGGTCGATGTTCAGAACATCGTCATCGGATCCGTGTTGTTGCTTGCGGTGATCACAGACCCCAACAGTCTTCGAGCGGTTGCGGGGAGCGTTCGTTCGTTCCTGCAGAGTCGCTCTGGTGTGCAACCTGCGAGTTGAGCACCAACTTCATCGAGAGTCGATGGAGCTCCAAGGAAGGAACAATTCAGAGATGAATATTCGAAAGGGAAACATATGAGATCAAAGAGTGTGAAGTTGATCAGCCTGCTGGCTGTTCTGGCGCTCGTCCTGGCTGCCTGTGGCGGCGACGATGACACGACCGATACCACTGCCGGTGGGGACACCGCGACGACAGCCGCGGCCGGCGACACCTACGAGGTGTTCGCCCTTCTGCCGCAGGGCAACGACCAGCCATACGGCAGCACGTACCTGCCGCCGATGGAGGCAGAGGCGGACCAGTTGGGCATCAACCTGACTATCACCAACTCTCAGTACGACGCCGACAAGCAGGCGAGTGAATGCGAGGTGGCCGTTGCCGCCCAGCCCGATCTCATCATCCTGTGGCCGGCCGTGGGTGACACCGTGCGCCCGTGTCTCGAAGCAGCCAACGATGCCGGTATTCCGGTGACGGTCACCAACTCCGATGTGAACCCCGAAGATCAGGATCTCACCGTGGCGTACTCGGGTCCGGACACCTACGGTCAGGGCGTTGCCTCGGCCGAGATCTTCTGTGATCTCGCCGGCGGCGAAGACGTCGGCATCATCATGGTGAACGGCTTGACGGGTAACTCGACGGCCATCGATCGCGAGAACGGCTTCGAAGACACCATCAACGAGCAGTGCCCGAACGTCACGATCTTGGCGAGGCAGCCAGGCAACTGGAACAAGGACGAGTCTCAGATCGCCGCATCAGAGATGATCACGGCTGTCGGAGCTGAGAACATCGGGGGCGTGTATGCAGCCGATGACACGATGGTCGCTGGTGTGATCGATGCCCTCAAGGCTCGTGACATCGATCCTGCGTCGTTGATCATCACGTCGATCGGTAACACGTTCCTCGGCAACCCTCTGGTGCTGTCGGGAGAACTCGACGGAACCGTGTTCCAGTCGTCCTCATGGGATGGCGGGAATGCCGTCACCACTGCCTATGAGGTGCTGACCGAGAACCCATCCGATCGGATCGTGAAGTTCATGCCGTCGGTCAAGGTGACCGCGGACAACGCTGATGATCCCGCAGTGGCACCGGAGTGGTAAGCCGGAGCCTCTGAATCGACTATCTGGACCCGGGTGGGCAACCGCCCACCCGGGTCTCTTACTTCACCGCATGAAGGCGAAGTAGGCCGAATCCAACCAAGGAAGGAAGCCACACACGATGGACACAACACGACTGGCCGGCAAGCACGCATTGATCACAGGGGCCGCCCAGGGTATGGGGGCCGCGGTTGCCAAGCATTGGGCTGCGCAAGGAGCGGAAGTGTGCCTCGGCGACGTCAACGTCGACGGCGTCGCACAGGTCGCTCAGGAGATTCGCGACGCCGGCGGCAGCGCAACGCACATCAAGCTGGATGTGACGAATCAGGAGGATGCGGCGAACGCTGTCGCGCACACCGTCGAGTCGTTCGGCGACATCAACGTCCTGCTGAACAACGCCGGGATCAACAAGCCCATGTGGTTCCTCGACATCACCAAAGAGAATTACGACAAGATCAATGCGGTCAATGCCTGGGGCAAACTCAACGTGATGCAGGCAGCCGCGCGTCAGATGGTCGAGCAGGGCAAGAAGGACTACCCCTACAAGATCATCAATGTCGGCTCGATCTTGTCACGTGACACCTTCATCGATGTGGTCGTGTACGGGATGACCCAGCATGCGGTGCTGGCCCTGATCAAGGGAGGCGCGAAGGCGCTCGTCGAGCACAACATCACCGTGAACGGATACGCACCGGGAGTGGTCCGCACCGAGATGTGGGAACAACTCGATCGGGATCTTGTGGAGATGGGCATGTTCGAGAAGCCGGGCGAGTCGATGGACAGCCTCGCCGAGAACATGATCCTCCTGAAGCGGTACTCGTACCCCGAAGACATCGTTGGCACGGCCTCGTTCCTCGCCAGCTCGGAGAGCGACTACATGACCGGTCAGTTGCTCCAGATCGACGGCGGAATGGTCATTCACTGACTTGCTGGATCGCCCGGGGGTGGGCAGGACACCTCCGGGCATGACCCTTCGATCGTCGAAATCCGGCGACCGCACCTGTGGAGAGGAGATGCGCCCGCAGCGATGAAGAAGGTGACGTTGACAGACATCGCCGAGCGAGCGGGAGTCCATCCATCCACAGTGTCGAGGGCACTCGATCAGTCGTCGTCGCACCGCGTCAGCGCCCAGACCGTCAATCTCGTCCGACAGATCGCGGACGAGCTGGGGTATCGGCCAGATGTGATCGCCCGCGGGTACCGAGAGGGCAAGACGGCGACCTTTGGGGTGGTGGTGGCCGATCTCGGCAATCCCTACATCGCTCCGATCCTCCGCGGAATCGAGAACAACCTGGAGAGCCGGGACTTGATGGCGATCATCGCCGAGACCCAGGACGACCGTCAACGATTCAACAGTGTGGTCGACCACCTCATGAGCCGCCGCGTCGACGCCATCATCACGACGGCCGCTCGTGACGAGCACGTGCCACTGCTCCACAGCATCTCCGACCGCATTCCGGTGGTTCTCGCGGTGCGCAGTCCAGCGAAGAGTGACCTGCCGTATGTCATCTTCGACGATGTGGAAGGTGGCAGGCTCGCTGCCGAGCATCTCATCGAATTGGGACACGAGCGGATCGGGCAGATCCGCGGCCCCGGGGATGCCTCCCCGTTCGTGGACCGGTCTCGAGGGTTCGTGGCTGCCGTCGAGCGGGGTGGGGGATCTGTGATCGAGGCTCCTGATGTCGCCCGCAGGCCAACCATCGTTGAGGGAACCCGGGTCATGCAACTCTTCCTCGAGGCCGAGGAAGAGCTCCCGACGGCGATCTTCGCCCACAACGACCTGATGGCGCTCGGAGCCCTCAAGGTGTTGCGATTGGCCGGTATCCCTTGTCCCGACTCCATTCACAAGGTGGGTACGACAACACTCCGATGACTGACTTCACGCAGCCGACGCTGACATCCATCGGTCACCCGAGCTACGAGCTCGGTCGTATGGCTGCCGGCTACGCGGTGATGCTGAGAGACGGCTCCGACCACTCGCCCGCGCATTTGAAGTTCGCTCCGACGCTGGTCCGCAGGGAGTCGACGGGGTTCTTCGAGAACCAAACGGAGGGGTGAGCCGTCGCGGGTCGCGGTCTCAAGTGATCGTCATGCAAGGATGATCGGCACGTCAGTGAGGAGGAAGACCGCGTGGCGGTGTGGGAATGGGTGGCACTCGTGGTCGCCACGGCAACGATCGGCTTCGCCAAGACCGCGATCAGCGCGACAGGGACACTCGCCGTTGTCCTCTTCGCTCTCGTGCTTCCTGCTCGCGAGTCGACAGGTGTGCTTCTACCCCTTCTGATCTGCGGCGATCTGATCGCCATCTGGATCTACCGGCGCGACGTGGAGTGGTCGACCTTGCTTCGATTGTTTCCCACCGTTGCGATCGGGATCCTCGGAGGTGCGTGGTTCCTCTCCTGGGCGGACGATGCTGCGGTCAAGCGCATCATCGCGGTCGTGGTGCTGTTCGGGGTGTCGCTCACGGTCAGGAATCGCTTGAGGAGCCGCCGGCGCGTCGAGAGCGCATCTGTCGGGAACCGTTACTCCACGATTGGCGCCGCCGCCGCCGGTATCGGGACCGGGTTCACATCGATGGTGGCGAATGCGGCCGGCGCGCTGATGGCGTTGTACCTCCTCTTCGTCGGGTTGGAGGTGCGGAAGTTCGTCGGGACGACGGCATGGTTCTTCTTCATCGTCAATGTGGCGAAGGTTCCCTTCAGTGCGGGTCTTGGCCTGGTCACGATCGACACGCTGCGTATTGACGCGATCTTGGCGCCCGCCATCCTTATCGGAGCCGTGCTCGGGACGTCACTGATCAGGCGCGTCTCGCAGGATGCGTTCGAGTGGTGGGTGCTCGGCGCTGCCGGTCTCTCGGCCGTTCTTCTGATGATCTGAGGGCCGGATTCGAGCCTCCAGGGCGGCACCGACGGCCTTCCGGGTCTTTGTCCTCTAGGTGTCGGGCCTCTTTCCGCTGTCGCCGTGGCACCAGAGTGAATATCGTGGTGCCCATAACCCAAGGGAGGGTCAAGACATGAACAACATGAGAACAGTCGCTTCGTATGCGGCCATCGTCCTCGGGGCGCTGCTGATCATCGGTGCTGGCAGCACCTGGCTGCTGGTAAGCAATACGCTCTCCGACCAGGCGATCACGGTATCCGACGACGCACCATGCGCGGCCGGGCGCCACGGTCGACGGTCCATACTCGGCATACTGCCAGGCCAAGATCATCGAGGAGCACACCATGGAGGCCACCGGCGGTAAGACCTATGCACAGCTCGATCGTGAGGACCCGGTTCGTGCGACGGCCATGAACTCGTCGTTCTTGCAGGCGTCGCTGTTCACATCGGTTCTCGCGTTCGGCGTCTCGGCCATGGCAGCGGGCATGGGGGTCATCATGATTCTCATCGGCCTCGGCATGCGAGATGTGGCGACGGTGGCTCAGGAGATCCCGACCAGAACATGATCGAATGCGACGAAATCCCTCCGGCCTCGGGCCGGAGGGATTTGTCGCGCAAGAAGGCGCCACGAGGCTTGCCGGAGGTGAGAGAATGACCGTATCGATTCCCGACCTGCTCACCGAGATCGTCCCGCCACGGGACGGCACGCTCAGCAGAGTTCTCCATCGCGACGAACAGCTCAGGCTCGTCGGCTTCGGGTTCGATGCCGGGCAAGAGTTGACGGAACACTCGTCGACATTTCCGGCGATCGTCCAGGTCGTGTCGGGTCGGATCGTTGTGTCGGTCGGGGGGAGCGATCACGAGATGGGCCCGACGTCGTGGCTGTTCATGGAGGCTGGCGCACCTCATTCGCTGCAGGCCGAGGAGCCGAGCGTCGTGCTGTTGACGCTGATCCGCAACGCCGGCTGATCGACGAAACACCGGGCGGAGACCCGCGGGTGCGAGAGCCCAAGCGGTGGTCGAGGCCCACGCTCGAGAAGAGAGAAGGGCCCGCAGACGGTCGAAGGAGACTCCTGGTGACCGATGGAGTCGGACGCGTCAGTCTCAGCTGAGCGAGTAGACCGTGGCCTGCCACGGAGCGAGTTCGACCTCGATTGCCCCACTGGCGGCGGTCGCCCCTTCGGTGTTGTCGATCAGTGTGTCACCGATCGCCGTCCCGTCCGGGAGCGGGTACGTGACGATCGTCTGTGTGAAGTTGATCACGACCAACAGCCGTTCACCGTCGAGCGAACGGGTATAGGCGAACACGTGCTCGTGCGTCGGGTCGATGTCTTCGAACGCCCCATGGACGAGCGCCGGAGTGTTGCGGCGGAGGTCGATGAGCTGCCGATGATGACCGAAGACCGATTGGTGATCGGTGACCTGGGTAGCGGCGTTGATCTCGGTGTAGTTGGGGTTGATGGCAAGCCACGGCTCGCCGGTGGAGAAGCCGGCGTGTGGCCCGTCGTCCCACTGCATCGGTGTACGTGCATTGTCTCGGGCGAACTGCTTGACATTCTCGATGAAGGCGTCGGCCGGGATCATCCCCGTCTCGACCAGCTCACGCCAGAACCCCTTGATTGCGACGTCGTCGAAATCGTCGATCGTCTCGAACGGAAAGTTCGTCATCCCCAGTTCGTCACCCTGATACAGGATCGGCGTGCCCCGCAGCGTGAGCATCATGGTCGCCAGCGCCTTGGCCGACCGCACCCGCCATTCGCCGTCGTTCCCGAAGTGGCTCACGGCTCGGGGATTGTCGTGGTTGGTCAGGTAGCTCGTCGTCCATCCGTGCTCTCCGACTGCCTGATCGATCCGGGAGAGCACCTGCTTCACCCCTGGCAGCTGCCAGTCGGTTTTTCCCATCGGTCCGATGTCGATTCGCACCAGGTCGAACATGATCATCATGCTGAGCTCGCCCCTCCGCTCGTCGACGAACAGCGGCATCTGTTCGAGGGTCACGCCGATAGCCTCACCGATCGAGACCGCGTTGTACGGTTCGAGTACCTCACGATGCATCAGGGAGAGCCATTCGTGCACCCGAGGTCCATCGGCGTACACCTGCTCTGGTTGCGAGATCTGTTCCGGTGTCAGGTCGGGGAGCCCTGGCTGTTTGGAGATGAGTGGGATGACATCCATTCGGAACCCGGCCACGCCCTTGTCGAGCCAGAACCGCATGATGTCCAGGACCTCGTCTCGGACCCTCGGCTCCTCCCAGTTGAGGTCGGGCTGCTTGGTGTGGAAATAGTGCAGATACCACTGGTCTGTGGTTGGGTCGTAGCGTCCAGGCGGAGCCGCCGAAGAACGAGGTGTAGTTGTTCGGCGGACCGCCATCGGGAGCGCCGTCCCTCCAGATGTAGAAGTCGCGGTACGGGTTGTCGCGTGAGCTTCGACTCTCGACGAACCAAGCGTGCTCGTCACTGGTGTGGTTGACCACGAGATCGATGATCAGCTTGATCCCGCGTTCGTTCATGCGCTGACAGCATCCGATCGAAGTCGTCCATCGTGCCGAACTCCGCCATGACCTTGCGGTAGTCGCGAATGTCATATCCGTTGTCGGCATTGGGGCTGTCGAAGTGCGGGCTGAGCCATGCGACATCGACTCCGAGTGCGGTCAGATAGTCGAGCTTCTCGGTGATTCCGTTGAGGTCTCCGATTCCGTCGCCGTTGCTGTCGGAGAAGGATCTCGGATAGATCTGGTAGATCACGACGTCTTTCCACCACGTGGAGGAGCGAGCTGTGCTGAACGTGTTTGTCATGGCTCCGAGCCTACGACCGACATCTGTGCGGCGCGTCGGCGGCAGCTGGACTGCCTAGCTCGTCCGATCGGTCGCCGCGTCCCGAAGATTCTGGTCGCAAAGGGTGCACGCTTCCGGAACGCTTCGTTAATCTGAGACCTGACTCATCTGTCATATGAGGAGTGACTCAGGTGTCAGCACCGTCGAAGCCAGTTACCGAACGAGGCAAGGCGACGCGACGCGCCCTCCTGGAGGCTGCGGAAGCCGTCATCGCCGAGAACGGTTATGAGGGAGCATCGGTTGCAGAGATCACTCGTCGGGCGGGGGTCGCTCAGGGCACCTTCTACATCCACTTTGCCGACAAGCACGCAGCCTTCCTCGAGCTCGTGCAGCACGTCAACCGGTCGGTTCGTGAGGCCGGTGCCCGCGCCATCGAAGGCGTCGACGGTCGGGCGGCTCAGGAGCGAGCGGGTCTCGCGGCGTACTTCAACCATGTCTCCGAGGATCCGGCGCTGCACAACATCATCCGTCAGGCTGAGTTCGTTGACCCCGAGGCCTATCAAGATCATTACCGCCGGATCGCCGAGCCCTACACCGCCGGCCTCAGGAGAGCGATCGAGGACGGTGAGATCGCCGACGACATCGACCCCGAGCTATTGGCGTATGTCCTCATGGGGATCGGTGAGTTCATGGGGATGAAGCTCGTCCTCTGGGAGCACCGCTTGCCCGGCGACGTGGCATTCGAACAGTTGCTCACCTTCGTACTGCGGGGCCTGGGGGCGTCAGAGGCATGAGCATCCACATGGGGATCGTGGCCGCCGGGCGATACCTACCCGAGACCGTCATGACGGCCGGCGAAATCGCCAGCGCGTCCGGACTCGAGGAATGGGTGGTTCGCGACAAGCTCGGGATCACGCAGAAGCACGTGATGCCCGACGACATGCACCCCAACGACATGGCCTATCTCGCGGCCGTCGATTGTCTCGAGAAGGCAGACGTCGATCCGCTCGAAATCGACGTCGTGCTCTGCACCACCGAGGAGTGGAAGGAATACATGCTCTGGACGGCAGGCATCGATCTCGCAGAGCGGATCGGAGCGAAGAAGGCCTGGGCGATGGACATGCACATGCGATGCGCCACCACGGTGTCGGCGCTCAAGACGGCCAAAGGGATGATGGCCGAGGACGACGACATCCAAACGGTTCTCGTCGCCGGCGGGTACAACATCTCGGAGTTCATCGACTTCTCGAACCATCGCACTTCATTCATGTTCAACATCGGCTCCGGCGCCGGCGCACTGCTGCTTCGCCGGGACCATCCGAGGAACCGCGTGCTCGGCACCCATCTGATCTCCGACGGGTCGATGAGCCGCGACGTCATCGTGCCGGCGAGCGGAACGATCGAGCACCCGACTGACGCAGCCGTCGCCGCAGGCCGCTTCATGTTCGATCTCGTCGAACCCGAGGCGATGAAGTCGCGCCTCAATGAGGTGTCGATGGACAACTGGCTCGAGTGTGTCGACGAGGCGCTGCGCAAGAGCCCACGGCCGGGGGGCGGCTCGTATCGGCGATCCGACATCTCCTACCTCGACATGCTCCTGGTCAAGCCATCCGCCCACCGGGCGATGTTGGAGTTGCTCGGCCTCGATGAGAACCAAACGACCTATCTCGGAGACATCGGCCACATCGGCGAACAGGACGGGATCATCTCGCTGATCGAGGGCGTCGACTCAGGGAGGTTGAGCGATGGTGATCTCGTTGCGATGATCAGCGCCGGCATCGGCTACGTATGGGCGGCGGCCGTCATCGAGTGGGGCCCTGCCGCCGAGGCCCGCTCGTGACGTTCATCACCGACTTCCTCGCCCGGCGTGCCGAACTCTCCCCGACGCCGTCGCATTGACCGACCCAGTCGGCGACATGCAGGTGACATATGCCGAGTGGAACCAACGGGTCAACCGGACGGCCCATCACCTCGCCTCCCTCGGCGTGGGAGTGGGGGATCGCGTCGCCGTGTATTCGAGCAACCGGGTGGAGTACCTCGACCTGATCTTCGCCGTTCCCAAGCTGGGTGCAGCAACACTCAACCTCAACTGGAGGTTGACATCAACCGAATTGGTCTCCATTCTCCGCGAGGGTGACCCGACGGTGCTGGTCTACTCGGAGGAATGGGTGGAGATCGTCGACGCCCTGGTCGATGCGGTGCCAGGCGTCGAGGTCATCGCACTCGACGAACCGAGAGACGGAGAACACGCATTCATCGAGCGGGAGGCGTTCCCCGACACCGACCCTCCGAAGTCTCGATCTGACCCTCGACCACATCTGGGGGATCTATCCCACGGGCGGCACCACGGGAACGCCGAAAGGAGCCGTGCTCTCGCACGGCAACGTCACGTGGAACGCCATCAACACCATCACCAGCTGGGGGCTCGATGCGGGTCATGCGGCGCCGTTGCAGCTGCCGCTGTTTCACATCGGCGGCCCGAATATCTTCGTCATCCCGCTGGTCCATGTCGGTGGCACGACCGTCGTCTGTGGAGACTTCGATCCCGGCGCCACCCTCGAGCTGATCGGGAGCGGCCGCATCACCCACTACGTCGCTGTCCCGACCATGTATCAGATGATCCTCGATCACCCGGAATTCTCGGAGACCGACTTCTCTCACATGGAGCTGGTCATCTCCGGTGGCGCCCCCTGCCCGCTCCCGATCATGCAGCGGTTCTGGGAGAGAGACGTGGACTTCAAGGTCGGGTACGGGTTGACGGAGGCTTCGGGCAACAACTTCTGGTTGCCGCCCGAGCAGGTCAGGGACAAGCCCGGATACGTTGGCTATCCGCTGTTCCACATCCGCGCTCGAATCGTCGACGGCTCGGGTGCAGTCTGCGGCGCAAACCAGCCCGGTGAGCTACAGCTCTCAGGGCCCCCACGTCTTCACCGGCTACTGGCGGAAGCCGGACACCACTGCCGAGACGATCGTCGACGGATGGCTTCGCACCGGTGACATCGCAGTCCGCGACGAAGACGGCTCATATCGGGTCATCGGCCGATCGAAGGAGATGTACATCTCCGGCGGCGAGAACGTGTATCCGGCCGAGGTCGAGAGTGTGATCGCCGCCCACCCTGCGGTTGTGGATGTGGCCGTCGTCGGCGTCCCCGATTCGACATGGGGCGAAGTCGGAGCGGCATTCGTCGCCACGCGATCGGACAGCACCGTCGATGTCGACGCGCTGCTCTCGTTCTGTGGCGAGCGACTTGCTCGCTACAAGCTGCCAAAACATGTCACGTTCCTTTCAGAGCTCCCCAAGACCGCGATCGGAAAGCACGACAAGAAGGCGATGGCTGCGTCCGTCGTCGAAGGAGGTTCCTCGTCATGAGCGTTCCAACACTCTCTGGCATCGACGCCAGGACCGTCGAGACGGAGAGGCTCACCAGCCGAGTCCTGTTCTCAGGACCCGACGACGGTATTCCCGTTCTGTTCCTGCATGGAAACTTGTCGAACGCCACCTGGTGGGAGACGACCATGCTCGCTCTCCCGGACGGGTATCGAGGCATCGCACCCGACCAGCGCGGCTACGGAGGAGCAGATCCCGATGCCCTCATCGATGCCACCCGCGGCATGGGCGACTTGTCCGACGACGCGGTGGCGCTGCTCGACGCATTGGGGCTCGCCGCGGCGCACGTCGTCGGCAACTCGATGGGCGGGTCCATCGCGTGGCGCCTGATGGCGGACCATCCCGATCGTGTGCGGTCGGCAGTACAAGCCGATCCGGGCTCGCCGTATGGGTACGGCGGCACCAAGGATGTCACAGGAACTCCAACGAATCCAGACTTCGCCGGCTCGGGCGCGGGCCTGGTCAACCCGCAGATGGTGGAACGACTCGTTGCCGGTGACATGACCACCGACGACCAGCTCAGCCCACGCAACGTTTTTCGGGCGCTTCTCGTCAAGCCACCGCGGGTGGTCGACCGAGAGGACGCATACGTGCAATCGATGCTCGAGACCCACTTCGGTCCCCACGCCTACCCCGGGGACAGCGAGCCGTCGTCCAACTGGCCGTTCGTCGCGCCGGGTCGGTGGGGAGCTGCCAACGGGCTGTCGCCGAAGTGGTCACAGGATCCACAGAGGCTTCTCGACGCGACACCCAAGCCGCCGGTGCTGTGGATCAGGGGCGCCGACAGCCAGATCATCTCCGACGCGGGGCCACTCGACGCGGGTGTGTGGGGGCCGTCTGGGCTGGTCCCCGGGTTCCCCGGTTCCGATGTCTATCCGCCGCAGCCGATGGTGTCGCAGATCCGCGCCTTTCTCGATCAATACGAGGAGGCCGGCGGCGACGTCAGGGAGGTGGCGATCGAGGAGTGCGGGCACATCCCATTCCTCGAGCAGCCCGAGCCATTCAACGATCTTCTCCACGCATTCTTGCGGGAGATTGACAACGAGGGAGGAAACAACCAATGAGAAAGACACGACTGGTGGCACTGGTGACGGTGCTCGCGATGGTCGTCGCAGCTTGCGGAGGAGACGACGCTGCTGACGAGACCACCACGACCGCTGCGCCTGCAGCCACCACCACGACCGAAGCCCCGGCAACGACTGCCGGTGACACGACAACCACGGAGGCGGAGCCGACGGGACTCACATGTGACGAGCCGATCACCGTCGGTCTCATCACGGATCAGACGGGCGCTCTGGCGATCTACGGTGCTCACATTCTGCGCGGCGTCCCGATCGGGTTCCAGTACGCCACCGGCGACGATGGAACGGATGGCACCTACACGCTCGAGAACTGTGACATAAACCTGGTGATCAAGGACGACCAGTCGAACCCGGAACTGTCGGCGACTGCCGGCTCGCGAACTCATCGAGGTCGATGGTGCAGACATTCTGATCGGGACGGTTTCGTCGGGGGTCACTGCGACCCTCCAGGAGATCGCTCGTGAGAACGATGTGATCCTCATCGCCGCGCCGGCAGCGGCCAACGACCTGACCGGAGCCACGTTCAACGAGAACACCTTCCGAACGAGTCGGAACAACTATCAAGATGCGATGGCCATCTGTGATCAGTTCGTCAACGGTGACGGCTACGAGACGTTCGTCCAGATCGCGCCCGACTATTCGTTCGGCTACGGCGGTGCGGCCGCTTACCGGGACGCATGTACGTTCTTCGGTGGAGAGTTCATCGAAGACGACGTGTTCGCCCCGGCCGACACCACCGACTTCACCTCGTTCCTGCAGCCGTTCGCAAACACGTCCGCCGACGCCTTCCTGGTGACCTGGGCAGGCGGCGGTTTCGTGCCGCTGCTTCAGGGAGCGATCGACCTCGGTGTCGTCGACGACGACACTGCTCTCGGGTCACCGTTCGTGGACAATCTGGTCATGCCCGCGTTCTTCTCGAACGCAATCGGTGCCACGTCCACGATCCTCTATCACTACACCGCCCCAGACAATGCAGTCAACGACTACCTGATCGAACAGGTGGCGGCACAGTTCGATACGGTTCCCGACCTGTTCGACGCTGACGGCATGAACGCCGCGATCCTCGTGACCGAGGCGCTCAAGGCCACCGGTGGTGACACATCAGCGAGTGCGCTGCGCGCCGCGATGGAGGGCATCTCGTTCGAGGGACCCAAGGGTACGATCGACATCCGTGCCGAGGATCATGTCGCCATCCAGGACATGTACATCGTGAAACTGCTCAACGTCGACGACCCGACGTTCCAGTACTACGACCTGGTCGGAACGGTCCGACCCGAGCCGCCCTGCCTCCTCGAAGGTGACTTCGTTGACCGCTGTGGCGACCTTCCGGTCGGAAGCCTGTCCGGAAGCTGAGTGAGGAGTGGGAGGAGCCGATCGTCGGCTCCTCCCACCACCCTCATGGAGCGCCCATGACCGCCATTCTCCAGACCCAATCGGTGCGGAAGCAGTTCGGTGGGCTCGTGGCTGTCGACGACGTATCCATCGACATCGAGGCCGGGAGCCTGCACTCGATCATCGGGCCCAATGGCGCCGGCAAGACCACCTTATTCAATGTCGTGAGCGGAACGCTGCAGCCGACCTCGGGTCGGGTGCTGTTCAGAGGCAACGACATAACGAACGTGCCGATGCACCGAACCATCCACCGCGGCATCGGGCGATCGTTCCAGATCACCAACATATTTCCCAACCTGACGGTGCTCGAGAATGTGCGGCTCGCCGCGCAGGCGATGGGGCGCGACAGTTTCCGGATCCTGCGGAGCCACCGGAGATTGCAGAGTTATGTCCAACGGGCCGAGACCGTCCTGGACGAGGTGGGTCTGGCCGACAAGGTCGATCTTCCTGCCCGAACCCTGCCGCACGGCGACCAACGCAAACTCGAGCTCGGCATGATTCTCGCTCCCGATCCTGAGGTGCTGATGCTCGACGAGCCCACCGCCGGCATGGCTGCCGAGCAGGTCCCCGAACTCCTCGGCCTGATCCAGTCGATCCAGGCGTCGGGGGACAAGACCGTCGTGCTGGTCGAGCACAACATGAACGTGGTGATGCGGGTCTCCGATCGGATCACGGTCATGCATCAAGGCCGGGTCCTCGCCGAGGGGTCACCCTCGGAGATCTCTTCCAACGCCGCCGTTCAGACCGCCTACCTCGGCACCCTCTACGACGAGGAGGCACCGTGACGTTGCTGTCACTGCGAGACGTGAACACCTTCATCGGGCAGTTCCACATCCTCGAAGGTGTGGATGTCGACGTGCCCACCGGATCGATCGTGGCGCTGCTCGGTCGCAATGGAGCGGGGAAGACGACGACGCTGCGAACCATCCTCGGACTCGAGCGTGCTTCCTCAGGGTCGATCATCTTCGAAGGCCAGGAGTTGACCGGTCGTCACAGCTACGACATCGCCTCCCTTGGAATTGGATACGTTCCTGAGAACAGGGCCATCTTCGGGGATCTCTCGGTCCTCGAGAACCTCCTGATCGCCGAGCGCCAGAAGGGGGACTTCGAGCGGAAACGCTCCATGATCTTCGACCTCTTCCCGGATCTCGAGCGGCTGATCCGGCTCGCCGGCACCGATCTGTCCGGGGGACAACAGCAGATGCTCGCAGTCGCACGAGCACTCGTGCCCGACAACCGACTGTTGCTGATCGATGAGCCGAGCGAGGGGCTGGCGCCAGTCATCATCGAACAGATGATGGAGGCGATTCGAGTGCTGTCGGCCGAGACGACCGTGTTGCTGGTGGAGCAGAACTTCATTGTCGCCAGCCGGCTCGCCTCTTCCTATGTGATCATCGAGGAGGGCAGGTCGGTGCGAGCCGGAACGATGGCGGATCTCCAAGAGGACACAGAGACCGTGAATCGATTCCTCGGAATGCACACGACATCGGGCAGCGACGGAGACGGGCGACGCATGACGATCTCCGAGGCAGGCAGACGGAACTCTCTGGGCGCGTGGATTCGCGCCAACCGCACCCGGGTCACCGTGTTGGCGGTCCTTGCGTTCTTGTTCTTCACCGCGTTGCAGGGTCTCGAAACCGACGCCTGGTTCTCGACGGTTCTGCAGGGCCTCTCGGTCGGGGCGATCACGTTTCTCGTGGCGTCCGGCCTCTCATTGATCTTCGGGCTCATGGATGTCCTGAACCTCGCTCACGGCGAGATCTTCATGATCGGCGCCTACGTCGGCTGGACGATCTACACCCGGTTCGACACGGCACTCGATGTCCTCACGCCGCTCTTCGTCCTGGCGGCGCCGTTTGCCCTGCTGCCGATCTGGAGGAGGCTGGGAACCGGCATCAGAGCGAGGCTCGACGCAACGAGGTGGCAGAGAATCGTCCCCTGGGCGAACGATCGTGGCCGGTGTCGCAGTCGCGATCTTCGGTGTGACCAGGTTTCCGCTGGTCATCTGGAATCCGGAGGTGTACGCCCAGAGCCCGATCACCTATTCGCTCGCCATCGACATCGGAACGCTCGCTCCGCTTCCACCGGATACCTTCTCAGGGTCTGCCGATCCTGGCGTTCGTCCTCGTGCTCGTCGGCGGGTCTGCGATCGCGTTGGGAGCGTCGCTGCTCAGGTCGGCAGCACTGGACTCCGGTGCGGTCGACTGGCGGCATCCAGCCGGATTCGTCGGTGCCGTGGCCGCTGCGGCATTGCTACTCGCAGGTCGCGGTGCCATCAACGATTGGGTCTTCGGTCTCAGCACCACGTGGAGGTTCGCGCTCGCCGTTGTCTTCGCAGTGGGAGTCGGTGTGGTCGTCGGAATGCTGATCGAAGTGTTGTTGATCCGTCCGCTCTACGACCGGCCGATCTATCAGTTGATGATCACGCTCGGCGTGGGGTTCATCATCATCGAGACCGTGCGCGATGTGTGGGGGAGGCCTGAGTTCACCATGCCCCGGCCGGCGGCGTTCAACGGGTCTGGGCCCGGTTGCCCGGGAGAGGGCTTTGGTGGTGTCTTCAGTGGCTGCTCGACGGTCGATGTGCTCGGAGGCCGAATCCGCACCTACAACGAGGTCTTCGTAGTTGTCATCGGCGTCGTGGTGCTGGTCGGGGTGACGCAACTGCTCAAGCGGTCGCGGATCGGCATGATCATCCGGGCAGGCGTTCAGGACGCCGAGATGGTGGAGGCGTTGGGGATCAACGTTCGGCGCGTCTTCACAATCGTCTTCGGGCTCGGTTCGGGTCTCGCGGCGCTCGGCGGAGTGCTCGCCGCCCCGTCGATCGGCCTCAGTGCCAGCATGGGTTCGCTGCTGTTGCTCTCTGCGTTGGTGGCGCTGGCCATCGGCGGGCTCACCAGCTTCCCGGGAGCGGCGGCGGGGGCGGTTCTCGTGGGGCTCCTTCAGCAGTTCATCATCAGGTTCGGTCAGACCGGGATATCCATCCCTGGCCTCGCCGAGCCGTTCAGACCCTCGCCGACGGTGGTGCCGGCTGCCGCCGTGTTCCTGATGGTCGTGATCTTGTTGATCCTGCCCAAAGGGTTGTTCGGGCGGAGCGACCGATGACGACGACTGCGCCCCGGAGCCCGATGGCATGGATCAGAGCGAGGTGGGGCCTGCTGTCGTTCGGCGCACTGATCCTCCTCTTTCCCTTTCTGGTGTCGATCCTGGTGGATGGAGCCGGGGTGACCGAGGTCATCGAGAACAGTCAAGGCAACGCCCGCTTCCTCCAGGGTCTGGCGATCGAGATCTTCATCCTCGCCATCTATGCGCTCAGCTACGACCTGGTGCTCGGCGTGACCGGGCTGTTGTCGTTCGGCCACGCCATGTTCTTCGCAGTCGGGGCGTACGGGTTCGGGATCGCGATCAAGACATTCGAATTGGGACTGGCGGGGTCGCTTCTGGCGGTTGTGGTGCTCGCCGTTCTCCAGGCTCTCCTGTTCTCGCTGGTGTTGCCCCGGGTGAAGGGGATCACGTTCGCGCTCGTGACGCTCGGCCTCGCCTCGGTGTTCGCGATCGTCATCCAGTCGAGCGATCTCCAGGATCTCGCTGGTGCCGAGATCGGCTTGCAGGGGGTGAGACCACCGGTGGCGTTCCTCGATACGACCAATGAGCGATTCACCTTCTACCTGATCAGCGGCGCCATTCTGTTCCTGGTGTATGTCGTCTATACGAGGATCGTCGACTCGCCCGCCGGCCGAGTGTTCACGGCGATCCGCGAGAACGAGGACCGGGCGTTGATGCTCGGGTACAACACCTTCTGGTTCAAGGTCATGGTGCTGACCATCTCGTCGATCACCGCCGCGCTGGCAGGTGTGCTGCACACGCTTCACCAGCCGATCGTGACTCCGAACGTCGCGAGTCTCGGATTCACGGTGACTGCGCTGTTGATCATTCTGATCGGAGGGCTCGGCACGATCAGCGGTGCGATTGTCGGAGCTGCGGTCTTCCGGCTTCTCCAGTTCTTCCTCGACCGGTGGTTCGGTGGGGTCTCGGAGTTGCTGATCGGTTTCGCCTATGTCGCCCTGGTGCTCTATCTACCGTACGGCATCGTCGGGACCTGGCGGTTCAGGTCGGCCGCCCGCGTCCGCGGGTCGGGAGCGGCTCGGACGATTGATGGCCGGGTCGTCGGGTGAAGGCTCTCCCTGACACGGGGCTTGTTTCGACCTGTGGGATCCCGTCTCGCCGGGATCCTCGACGTGAGAACCCGCTCCAACACAGCCTGCAATGCGGCGATGCGCTCTGAGCGGTAGATTTGGATCATGACGAGTCGAGAGAACATGGACAGTCAACATATGAACATGGTTGCACTGAATGCGGACGTCGTTGGGTACAGCGCGCTCGTCGCTGACGATCTGGATGCGACGACGGAGGCGATGGACTCGTTCCATCGTCTCGTCGAGACCGAAGTAACCAAGGAAGGTGGGACGCTCGCCAACTTCGTCGGCGACAGCTTCATGGTGGTGTTCGACGACGCGATGGCGGCTCTGCGGTGTGCGATCTCGATCGCCACGGAGGCGGAGGAGAGGAACCTCGACCTCCCGCGTCGACGGTGGGTTCGATTCAGGATGGGTCTTGATCTAGGGTCGGTCTCGGCGTCGGAGGGGCGGTACCACGGCGACGCTCTGAACATCGCAGCCCGAATCCAGGCGATCGCCCCGACGGGTGGAATCAGCATCTCGGGCAGCGTCTATCGTTCCCTCGATGAGCCCGAGCTCAGGTTCCGGCCCGTCGGTCGGCAGCGTCTGAAGAACATCCCCGAGCAGGTCGACGTGTACGAATTCGTCGACCTGCCGACCAAGGGTGGCGGTGTCAGAGAGGCGGGGCGATCCCTCTCACTCGACGCCCCCACGTTTGCGGTGCTCCCGATCCATACCGAGACCGTCGACGACGAGGTGCGGTCCGCTGCCCAGGTCATCCGGGGGGACCTGATCCACCGTCTGTCTGCGGTCCCCGGGCTCAACGTGATCGATGCGACCACCCAACTCCGGGGCGATGGCGCGAGCGCCAGATACATGTTGGAGACCGGCATCAACCAGCTGGGTCATCGCGTCCGGGTGTTCGCGACACTGTTCGACGTGACCACGATGAACATCGTCAAGGCGTACAAGTGGACGGCGGAGTCCGAAGAGATGTTCGAGCTGTCCGACACGATCGCCGACGAAGTCGCCCGGGCCGTGGAGGTCGAACTCGTGGTCGGCGAGCCTGCTGGGTTCTACGCCGAGCTCGGCGATCCTCAATCCATCGAGAAGGTGTACCTCGGCTGGTACCACTTGCGCTCTGACACACTCGAGGGGTGGTCCCAGGCGGTCGATCTGTTCAAACAGGTTGCCGATGCGCACCCTGACACGCCCTACGGCTTCGTGCTATCAGCATTCGCCCTCTGGCTCGCCGTCGCGAACGGATGGGCCTCAGACGTGCGCGCCACCCTGAATGAATCCAGGGAGTATGCGCGGCGAGGGGGAGAGCTCGGCGATCCATCCGGCATGGCCGACACCGTGCTGGCGGCGATCCTCATGTGGGAGGGCGAGGTCGATCAGGCGCTGGAGAAGCTGGATCAGGTGGAGATCATCAGACCGACATGTGACATCACATTCGGTCTGGAGGGGAGCCTCCGCAGATACCTCGGTCAGTTGGAACGGTCGGTTGAACTCATGGACACGGCCATGCGTCTCACCGGGATCAACAAGCCGTGGTATCCGACCGTCAAGGCATGCTCGCTGTTCCTGGGGGACAGGAACGAGGAGGCGGCGATGATCGCTGAAGAGGTGCTCGAATACCAGCCGAACAACCTCGAAGCTCTCCTGGTTCTGCCGGCGCACAGGTGGAGTTGGGAATGGACCGGAAGTCGAAGGCGACTGCCGAACTGATCCGGCAGCGATACCCGTCGGTGGACGTCGAGGACTGGCTCGACAAGAATCCGTATCAGCGCAAGGAGACTGTCGAGAGATGGAAGGCGGATCTCGAATCATCCGGGGCGATTCAGACCGCATGAATCCGTTCGCGTCGCGGGAACTCGAATGAGCTCGTTTCCCTCAGAGGAGATGGCGCTCACGCACATCCTGGTGGTGAGCGATCTGGTCGCGTCACGGAACTGGTACGAGTCCGTGCTCGGTGCGCGGCTCCATCGGGAGTACGGCGGGACATCAGCGGTGTTCGACTTCAACGGAGCGTGGCTGTTGCTGGTGACGGCGGGCGAACCGACGCCCGACAAACCCGACATCAGCTTCGTCGCCCCGAGCAACCCCAACTCGGTTACTCACTCCTTCACGATCAGGGTCGACGATTGCAGGGCCGCTTATGCGACACTCACCGCCAGGGGAGCAGAGTTCCTGACGCCACCATATGACTGGTCCAGTGAGCTCCGTTGCTTCTTTCGGGATCCCGATGGCCATGTGTTCGAGATCAGCGAGATCCCGGAATCGGCGTAGCGGTGCTCGTCCAGGTAGTTCTCTAGGTATCGGTCCGAAAGAACGCGAAGAGGCCAAAGAGGCCAAAGAAACCGTAGAAGCCCGGATCGCGTATCCCGAGGAAGCCGAGGAAGCCAAGAAATCCCAGGAATCCCAGCCACTTGATCTGCCTCTGCCGGCGGTCCACAACCACCTCCTCACAACATTCGACGATACGGGTGTCACCGTGGTCCGGTAGAGCCGAACGTCAGCGATCGTCCGGCATCACGACGATCGACAGCAACCGCCGGCGCCGGGTGTCGGTCGGCTCCTGTTGCAGATACGGCCCTACAGCCTCGTTGATCGCACGTGCGACCGCTTCGAACTCCTCGTCGTCGAGCCAGAGCGGGAGCTGTCGGAATCCGACGCCGTCGGCAACGAAATCGATGTCGGTTGCAGTGTCGAGATAGGCCGAGTAGTCGGTGAGCAGTGTTCCGACGAACGTTGCGAACATCCGGAAGAGCTCGTCCCGATCGGCGTCGGCGATGTCGGCTTGTCCAAGGCTGACGGCATCCGACACGACGCGGTAGGTCCGCTCCGTCCCTCCCCGCACCTGGCGGGTGTCGACGACCTCGATCAAGCCGCCGGCTTCGAGTTGGTTGAGGTGCCGATAGAGGGTGGCCTGTGGAACATCGCCGAGTCGCTCGACGAGCTCGAGCGGCGTGCCGCTCCGTCCGGCCAGTGCCTGGACGATGCGGAGCCTGACAGGATGGAGGAGCAGGGCTCGCTTCGATTCGGGCATCTCGTCCTCCTGTCTGTCAACCGTCGTGATCGCTCGGACGACCTTGCGGCTGGTTCCCAAGAATGATAATATTACCGACAACGATAACAATATTAGACAACTCGAACCAGAGAACCGACGCGAGGAGACGAAGAGACCGTGGACAATTTGTGGGTGGCACTAGCTCCGTTCCTGGTATTCGCCGCTGCCTTCGTCGGCTACTGCCTCTTCGATTTGAGTCGTTCGAATGTGCGGCACCTGCCGAAATGGGCGTGGGCGCTGATCTGTATCTTCTCGGTGCCGCTCGGCGGCGTGATCTATTTGACGATCGGCCGGGAGCCTGGCAGCGGACGATGATTCAGACCGTGGGCCTGACGAAGCGTTACGAGTCGACGACGGCGCTCGACGATGTCGAGCTGGCGGTCCCTGACGGTTCGGTGTACGGCTTGGTCGGTCCGAACGGAGCCGGCAAGACGACGCTGCTTCGCATCATCGCCGGGCTCAGGACCGCGAGTTCTGGCACCGTCGACATCTCAGCGAGACGGCACGAGATGGCTGTTCTCCCCGACACGCCACAGTTCGATCCATGGCTCACCGGGCGCGAGGTCGTAGAGCTGGCGCAACATCTCACGGCCTCCGACGGCGGAGACGCCAGGGTCGAGGAGGTGCTGGCGGATGCCGGACTGACCGATGCAGCTGATCGGTCTGTGTCGGGATACTCGCGAGGCATGCTGCAGCGACTCGGAATCGCGAGCACGATCGTCGGCTCGCCACGGCTGGTCATTCTGGATGAACCGGCGTCGGCGCTGGACCCTCTCGGGCGCCGAGAGGTGCTCGACCTGATCGCCCGACTCCGGGGCAACGCCACCGTTCTGTTCTCGAGCCATATTCTCGGTGACGTCCAGGAGGTGTGCGACACGGTCGGGATCCTCGACCGAGGGCGCCTGTTGTTCCAGGGGAGCATCGAGGACCTCTTGGTTGGCTCTGCGGTCCCGAGATATCTGGTGCGGTGCCGACCACCCCTGGACCGGATCGTCGCGGCATTCTCCGGCCTCGAGTGGGTCAGCGGCGTCGAAGAGCTGGCGACCGGTGAGCTTGCGATCACGGTGCAGCACCTCGAGGACGCCGAACGGCGGCTGACATCGGTGCTGGCGGATGTGGGTGCTCGGGTTGTCTCGTTCGGTCCCGAGGCAGTCAGCCTCGAGCGTGCCTTCCTCGAGGTGACGAGATGACGCTCTGGAGACTCGAGTTGCTCCGGTTGGTGCGGACCAGGCGTTGGATCGCGCTGTTCGGCGTCTTCGTGTTCTTCGGCTTCCTCGGGCCGCTGACCGCCGCATATCTTCCGGAGATCATCGGTTTTGCGGGTGGCGACCTCGAAGGGGCGACTGTGGAGTTCCCGCCGGCGGTTCCCTCCGACGGGATGATCCAATACGTCTCCAATGCGATGCAGCTCGGAACGCTTGTCGCGGTTGTCGTCGTGGCTGGAGCGCTGGCGTTCGATGCTATTCCGGAGATGGGTGTGTTCCTTCGCACCCGGGTGTCGACCGTCCGGGCGATCCTCATGCCGAGAATCGTGCTCTCGTCCGTCTTCGTCGTGACTGCCTTCGTCGCTGGAACGCTCGCCGCCTGGTACGAGACCTGGATTCTCCTCGGTGCGCTGGACGTGGGTGCCGTTCTGATCGGCATCGTGCTGGGTGCGCTGTTCCTGTTGTTCGTGATCGCCGTGGTTGCGGTCGCGGCCGGCCGGGCCAACTCGGTGCTTGGAACCGTCATGTCCTCGATCGTGGTGCTGCTCGTCATGCCACTGCTCGGGCTTGCGGATGCGATCGGGAGGTGGCTGCCGACTCACCTGGGCGGGGCGCTCGGAGCGCTCACGGCCGGCGAACTCGGTCCCGGCGACTACCTCCCGGCGGCGTCGGTCACCATTGCGTCGATCGCGGTGCTGCTGTGGGTGGCCGTGCGGTTGGCCGAGCGCCGCGAGCTCTGACCGGGCAGATCGAGGGAGTAGTCGGGGGGCCACTCGCTCCTGTACTCGGGTGAGGACAGGGAACGAGCATCAAAGCTAGGATGCTGGCGTGTCTGCGATACGAGCACTGCGAGAGGACGCCGGTCTCACCCAGGCCGAACTAGCGCACCGTGCCGGAGTCAGCCGTCAGATGGTCGGAGCGATCGAGAGTGGGCGTCACCTGCCACGCGTCGACGCTGCCCTCGCCCTCGCCGCTGCGCTTCAGGTCGACGTCGGCTCCCTGTTCCCGACTGCTTCTGGCGCGGTCGACGTCGTCACCGGGATTGCACCATCGTCGGGCGCTCTCCTCCGGATCGGCTGGGTGGGGGACACGCAGGTCACGGCGCCGTCCCGAGTCGGAGCTGACGGGTGGGACGTTGCAGACGGCGTCGCCGGCGTCGGGGCTGTCTCGGAGTTCGCACGGAGACGTCCCGGCCTCGTCGTTGCAGGGTGTGAGCCCGGGCTCGCGGTTCTCGAGCGCCTTCTCCGTGAGGAGGGCATGGGGGCGGTGGCGAGCAGCTCTTCCAGTGCATCAGCGATCGTGGCGCTTGCGGCGGGTCGGGTTCACGCTGCTGTCGTTCATGGTCCGCCAGGTGATCGATTCCCACTGCCCGAAGGATCGGGGGTCACTCGGTTCGGGCTCACGAAATGGGCTGTCGGCCTGGTATCGGCGCCCGGATCGAGAGCCGGATGGTGGGCCGATGCGCTGTCAGGGAGGGTTCCGGTCATCCAGCGGGAGACCGGTGCCGGCGTGCAGAAGGCGTTTCTCGACGCGCTCGAATCAGAGGTCACCGACGTTGCCGGTCCGCAGGCCGAGGATCACCTGGCTGCGGTCAGGATGGCACTGGCGACCGGACTGGCTGCTGTCTCGATCGAGCCTGCCGCGCTGTCGGCCGGGGCCGAATTCCATGCACTCGAAGTCCACGAGGCTCAACTCTGGATCGCCGACAGATGGATGGACGATCCGATCATTTCCCACAGCCTCGACCACGCTGCTGAGCCGCCGATTCAGAGCCCGTCTCGAGGGGGTCGGTGGGTACGACCTCAACGATTCGGGATTGCGGATCGTGGCGTGAAGCGGCTCGTCATGTGGGCCATAGCGTTGGTACTCGTTGCGGGGTGCGCGGACGACTCCACCCCCCACGACCAACAGGAGTTGGTGGTCTCCGCAGCTGCCTCGCTCACGGACGCCTTCACTGATATCGAGGCGGCATATGAGCAGCTGCATCCCGACGTCGATGTGGTCATGAACTTCGGGGGGAGCTCCGCGCTCAGGGAGCAGATTCTCGGCGGGGTGCCGGTGGACGTGTTCGCTTCTGCCAACCCCGAGAACATGAACCGCGTCGCCGAAGCAGGCGAAGTCGATGGAACTCCCGCGACTCTCGGGTTCAACCGGCTCGAGATCGCAGTGCCGCTCGGCAATCCGGCGGAAGTGACAGGTGTCTTGGACTTCGGGCGCAGCGAGCTCTTTCTCGGGTTGTGTGTGTCTGCGGTGCCCTGCGGAGCGTTCGCGAGGGAGGTCCTTGCTGCGGCAGGCGTCGATCCCTCGATCGACACCGAGGAGCCGGATGTCCGGGCGCTCCTCACCAAGATCGAGGCGGGGGAGCTGGACGCCGGCATCGTCTACGTCTCCGATGTGCAGTCGTCCGAGAAGGTCGAGGGGATCACGCTCGACGATGAGCTCAATGTGTCGGCTCGATATGTGATCGCTCCGCTGCAGCGCTCCGGAGATGTGGACCAGGCGCGGGCGTTCGTCGACTTCACCCGCTCGACCGATGGTCAGGCGATCCTGGCTGCCTACGGGTTCATGCCATGAGGAGAGTCCACCGACGTCAACCGCTGCTCCTCCTCGGACTCGGGGCGATCGGGCTGGCCTTCTTCCTGATCCCGCTCGATCGGCTTGGTCCTGCGAGCTCCCTGGCGGTCCCTCCCGACCGTGTTGACCAGCGAGTTCGTCACCGATGCCCTCCGGTTGTCGTTGGTCACCTCGGTGGCGGCGACCGGGCTGGCGGCGATCATCGGAGTGCCACTCGCCTGGATGCTCGCCAGGGTCCCGATGCCGGGACGATCCCTGTTTCGTGGATTGATCCTGTTGCCCCTCGTCCTCCCCCCGGTCGTCGGCGGCGCTGCATTGTTGTTTTCGCTCGGCCGGCGCGGAATCATCGGCGAGGCCCTCGAATCTGCCACAGGTCTGGTCCTCCCGTTCTCTGTGTGGGGTGTGATCATTGCCAACACGTTCGTTGCGATGCCGTTCCTCGTGATCACTGTCGAGGGAGCCCTACGGAACCTCGACCCGCGGTTCGAAGCTGCCGCATCGTCGCTCGGGGCGACTCGTCTCACCGTTCTCCGGCGGATCACGCTGCCGATGATCGCTCCCTCACTCGTCTCGGGCCTCGTCCTCACATGGGCTCGAGCATTCGGCGAGTTCGGAGCGACGGTGACGTTCGCCGGGAATCTCGCCGGCCGGACGCAAACGCTGCCGCTCGCCGTGTTCGTGGCGCTCGAAGGAGATCGGGACGCCGCGGTAGCAATCAGCCTGGTCATGGTCGGTGTCTCGCTGGCAGTACTCGTCGCATTCCGCGACCGATGGTGGAGCGCGCTGTGAGCAGCCTGGGCCTGGATGCGCGCATCGGCTTGACTCGCGAGGGCGGCTTCACGATCGACGTCTCGATCTCGATCAAACCGGGCACCACAGTGGCCCTGCTCGGCCCGAACGGTGCGGGGAAGTCGACGGTCATCGACGCCATCGCCGGCCTCCTTCCCATCGAGAGAGGCCGTATCTCACTCGACGGTCGGGTTCTCGACGACCCCGAAAGCGGGGTGTTCGTCGAGCCGGAGTCACGACGGATCGGGACGGTGTTTCAGGACTACGCACTGTTTCCCCACCTCACCGTCATCGAGAACGTGGCATTCGGACTGCGAAGCGCCGGCGTCGGGAAAGGACAGGCGAGGGATCGAGCCGACCGTTGGCTGAGCAGCGTGGGTCTCGAGGGGATCGGGCATCGGAGACCAGGTCAGCTCTCCGGCGGTCAAGCCCAGCGCGTGGCGTTGGCACGTTCACTGATCACCCAACCGGACCTGCTGCTCCTCGATGAACCCCTGGCAGCCATCGACGTCTCGAGCCGAACCGGGCTGAGGCGTGCCCTGGCCGGTCATCTCGAGACGTTCGACGGTCCGCGGCTCCTCATCACCCACGATCCATCCGAAGCGTTCCTCCTCGCTGACGAGATCCACGTGATCGAAGCCGGGAGGTTGACCCAGTCCGGGAGTGCTGACGACATCCGGCTTCAGCCACGAACCAGCTATGCCGCAGACCTCGCCGGTGTGAACCTGTTCCTGGGCCATGCTTCAGGAGGTCTCGTAGACATCGACGGGCATCGTCTGCAGATCGGAGACTCGAGCGTCGAAGGACCCACCGTCGTCACGATTCATCCGAGAGCGGTGGCCGTCCATCGCGATCGGCCCTCTGGAAGCCCGCGAAACGCTTGGAGCACTCCTATCTCACACGTCGAGCGCCTGGGCGATCGGGTCCGAGTGCGGCGTCTCCGATCCGCTTCCGATGACCGCCGAGGTGACGTCCGAAGCCGCCGACGCTCTCGGGCTGAAGAGCGGCGAGACAGTATGGGTCTCGATCAAAGCCACCGAGATCGTCGCTCGAGCGGACTGAGGACACCTTGGGTGACCGGGAACATCTGAACTTCCCCGGCGTTGAGCATGGCACCACCGACACGACTCCAGGAGCCCCGATGGAACTCGGCATCACCACCTTCGCCGAAACGATCCCCGCCCCGGATTCGGGTGCGGTGTTGGGTCACGGTGAGCGGCTGCGCCAAGTCGTCGAGGAGATCGAGGTGGCCGACGCCGTTGGCCTCGACGTGTTCGGGGTCGGTGAGCATCATCGGCCCGACTTTGCGGCATCCGCACCCGCCGTCGTGCTGGCCGCAGCGGCCGGGAAGACCGAGAACATCAGGCTGTCGCCGGCCGTCAGCGTTCTCTCGTCGGACGATCCGGTCCGCGTCTACCAGCAGTTCGCCACCCTCGATCTGATCTCGAACGGGCGGGCGGAGCTTCTCGTCGGTCGGGGTTCGTTCATCGAGTCCTTTCCGCTGTTCGGGTACTCGCTCAACGATTACGAGGAGCTCTTCGCCGAGAAGCTCGACCTGCTACTGGCGATCCGGGACAACGAGCGGGTGACCTGGGCCGGGAAGTTCCGGGCGCCGCTCGACAACCAGGCGATCTATCCACGCTCGCAACAGGACCCGCTCCCGATCTGGGTTGGAGTCGGTGGGAATCCCGCGTCGATGGTACGGGCGGGCCGCCGTGGGCTCCCGGTGGCGCTCGCGATCATCGGCGGCGCCCCAGAACGATTCGCGGTTCTCGGCGATATCCATCGAAGAACGTTGATCGAGTCCGGATATGATCCGGCCGAGGCGCCGCTCGCCGTGCATGCTCACGGATACATCGCCGACACCACCGAACAGGCCGCGGACGAGTTCTTCCCGTCGTACTCAGTGGCGATGAACCGGATCGGTCTCGAGCGAGGTTGGGGTCCGATGACGCGCATCCAATATCAGAACATGATCGGCCCTGCCGGGTCACTGGTTCTCGGAGATCCTGACACCGTCGCCGCCAAGATCCTGCAGTGGCGCGAGGTTCTGGGTATCGAGAGGTTCATGTTGCACGTGTCGGTCGGGACCATGGAGCACGCCCAGGTTCTCCGAACGATCGAGCTCCTCGGAACCGAGGTCGCCGACCGGATCAGGGAGGCCTGACCTCAGCGATCAAGCGAGGGGTGCGGCAACGGAGTCCGGTGCCTGCACATCATGCCCGTGGAGTTCGTCCGTCGATGTGACCGACCGCACCGCCCGCCTCTGCATCTTTGATGTACGTGGGACGCAACTCGACGGGAGTGGTCGGAGCACGCTTTGCCCGCACTCTGAGGTTGAGCGCTTCGACGAGCACCGAGAACCCCATCGCGAAGTAGATGTACCCCTTGGGGATCTCGACCTCGAACGCCTCGGCGACCAGTGACATCCCGATCAACAGGAGGAAGCTGAGAGCCAGCATCTTCACGGTCGGGTGCCGGTTCACGAAGTCGGAGATCGTCTTTGCGGACACCAACATCACGCCGATCGCGATCACGACGGCGGCGATCATCACGCCGATCTCGTCAGCCATGCCCACCGCCGTGATGACCGAATCGAGGCTGAAGACCAGGTCCAGTATGACGATCTGGGTGATGACCGAGGCGAAGGTCACGGTTGCTCCCGGCCCGGCTTCGCCACGGGCCTCCTCACCCTCGAGCTTCTCATGGATCTCGAAGGTTGCCTTCGCCAGGAGAAAGAGCCCGCCAAGCAACAGGATGATGCTGCGACCGGAGATCTCGATCTCGAAGACCTCGAAGATCGGCTCGGTGAGCCCGATCACCCACGAGATGCTCAACAGGAGCAGGATCCGCATGATCATCGCCAACGACAGCCCAACCGTCCGCCCCCTCGGTTGCTGCTCCTCGGGAAGCTTCCCGGTGAGGATCGAGATGAACACGATGTTGTCGATGCCCAGGACGATCTCCAGCACGGTGAGCGTGATGAGAGCGAGCCAGATGTCGGGGTTGGTGAGAAAATCCATTCGCAGGACCATACCGACACGAGGTTGCGTCCGGGACCCTGTACAAAGGGGTCATGGACTTTTCAGACATCGAAGCGCTGCTGTTCGATCTCGATGGTGTGCTCACACCGACCGCCCAGGTGCACGAGGAGGCATGGAAGCGGACCTTTGACGATTTTCTCCGTCATCGGGCCCACGACGGCTTCGATCCGTTCACCCGGGATGACTATCTCACCTATGTCGACGGCAAACCTCGCTACGAGGGTGTCGCCAGTTTCCTCGAGTCCCGAGGCGTGTCACTTCCTCACGGTGAACCGACGGACATTCCCGGCTACGCCACCATTGCCGCAGTCGGCAACGCCAAGAACCAGACGTTCAACCAGGTGCTCGAATCCGACGGTGTCGAGCCGTATGAGGATGCTGTGCTTCTGCTCGACCGTCTGTCGACGCTCCCGCTGCGCCTCGCGGTCGTATCGTCGAGCGCCAATCCGCGACCGGTCCTTCGCGCCTCCGGCATTCTCGATCGCTTCGAGTTCGTCATGGACGGGATCGTTGCGAGGTCACGGTCGCTGGCAGGGAAGCCGCAGCCGGACACATTTGTCGCCGCAGCCACCGAGGTCGGAGCAAGCCCGGCTGGCTCGGTCGTGTTCGAAGATGCGGTGAGCGGTGTGCAGGCCGGCACGGCGGGAGGCTTCCACACGGTGGTCGGTGTGGACCGCACAAACTCTGCGGCTGCGCTGCGCGACGCAGGCGCCGACGTGGTCGTCGAGCGGTTGACCGACCTGCTCGAGTGATGCCGGTCCCGCGTCCGGGGCTAGGTTCACGGCGATGTCCGATGTCATGATCCGATTGGAACACGTATCGAAGGTCTTCCCGGGAACCGAGTCGCCGGCGGTGGGCGATCTCAGTTTCGAGGTCGAACGCGGGGAGATCCTGACTCTGGTCGGCCCATCCGGCTGCGGAAAGACGACGACACTCAAGATGATCAACCGAATCATCGAGCCGACGTCAGGGGCGATCTGGGTGGATGGCGTCGACGCAACCGCGATGGAGCCGTTCGAGCTGCGTCGGTCGATCGGATACGTGATCCAGCAGATCGGTCTGTTTCCGCACCGGACCATCGCACAGAACATCGGCACGGTGCCCGAGTTGATCGGGTGGGATCCTGAGAGGATCGACCGACACGTCGAAGAGCTGATCGCACTGGTCGGCCTCGACCCTGAGATGCTCGGCCGCTATCCCGGTGAGCTGTCTGGCGGGCAACAGCAGCGGGTCGGCGTTGCTCGGGCACTCGCGGCCGATCCACCCGTACTGCTCATGGATGAGCCGTTCGGAGCGGTCGACCCGATCGTGCGGGGACGGCTGCAAGAAGAGTTGTTGATCCTCCAGGAGAAGGTCAGAAAGACGATCGTCTTCGTGACCCACGACATCGACGAGGCGATCCGACTCGGCGACCGGATCTGCATCCTCAACGTGGGCGGGGTGTTGGAACAGATCGCCACGCCAGAGCATGTGCTGAGCGATCCTGCCAATGAGTTCGTCGACGAGTTCATCGGCGGCGAGCGAGGTTTGAAGCGTCTCGGGTTGATGGAGATCGGTGACGCCGATCTCGAGCCTGGACCAATGGTCGACCCGAACGCAGCCGTGTCTGTGGCGGCCGAGGCGATGCAGCGGTACGGCACGACGTGGGTGGGAGTGCTCGACGGGGATCGACTCGCCGGCTGGATCGGCCGCCAGGACCTCGACGGTGTGTCGCATGTCTCTGACGTCGATCTGCGACCCTTCGTGCGGACCGTCGAATGCACCGATTCGCTCCGGACTGCGCTCGATCTGGTGGTTCGGTCCCATGAGCGCGTCGCGGTCGTCGTCGAGGGCGGTGCGTACCGCGGCATCCTCGATCTCGAGTCGATCGCCCGGGAGATCACCGAGTGACGCCCGTGCCGGTCATTGCACAGCTCGACTCGCGCCCGCTGATCGACTGGGGCTGGATCGGTACGAATCTCGACGACATCTGGAAGCAGGTGGTCGAACACCTCATTCTCACGGGCATCGCCATTGGCGTCGGGCTGGTGATCTCGCTGGCGCTGGTCGCGGTAGCGCTTCGCTGGCGGAATCTCTACGCGCCGATCGCCAGTGTCAGCGGCCTCCTCTACACGATTCCGAGCCTGGCCGTCTTCGCGTTTCTGGCCCCGTTCACTGGACTGGGGCTTCTCACCGCCGAAGTGGCGCTAGTCTCGTACACGGTCCTGATCCTGGTGCGGAACATCTACACGGGCATCACCGGGGTCCCTTCCGGCATCGTCGAGGCCGCGGACGGCATGGGTTATCGGGCCGTGCGACGGTTTTTCCAGATCGAACTTCCGCTTGCAGCGCCGGTGATCATCGCCGGTATCAGGATCGCCTCGGTGACCGTCATCGGTCTTGTCACCGTCACGTCGTTGCTGGGGCTCGGTGGGCTCGGGTTCTTCATCCTCGACGGTCTTCGGCGATCGATCCTGTTTCCGACCGAGATCATCTTGGGGACGGTGCTGTCTGCGGTCCTCGCAGCCGTCGTCGATCTGGGTCTGCTCGGTTTCGAACGGCTCATCACGCCATGGAACCGGGGGAACGCCTGATGGAATTCCTGGCGGATGTGGTCGACTGGTTCTCCGATCCTGCTCAATGGATGGGGTCGGACGGCATCCCCCAACGCACACTCGACCATGTGTGGCTTGCTGTGCTTCCGACCGTGCTGGCCATCGTGATCGCCATTCCGCCGGCCGTGATCCTGGCGCATCGGGGGGTCGGCAAGTTCTTCGCCAACGCGCTCGTCAATGTTGGTCGAGCCGTGCCGTCGTTCGGGATCCTCATCGTTGCTGCGATCTTCTTTGCACGGGCCGGGGCCTCGCTGCGCTTCTGGCCCGCGGTCGTGGCGCTTGTGGCGCTTGCGGTCCCGCCGATCTTCACCAACACCTATGCCGGGATCTCCAATGTCTCGCCACCGCTAGTGGAGGCGGGACTGGGGATGGGGTTTCGCAGCCGGGAGATCATTTCGCGCCTCGAGCTCCCCGTGGCGGCGCCGGTGATCCTGGCAGGATCGGATCTCCTTCGTCCAGGTCATCGCCACGGTGCCGCTGGCGGCCGTGCTCTCCAGTGGTGGAGGTCTGGGTCAGTACATCGTCCGCGGCTTCGCTCAAGGCCGCAGTGGAGTGGTCGAGACGTTCGCGGGAGCGTTGCTCGTTGCGATGCTGACGCTGATCCTCCAACGATTGTTCAACCTCGGCGAGCGACTCCTCGTGCCCATCGGAATCAGGCGTCTGTCGGTCAGGGATCCGGAACCGTGGTTTGAAGATTCTGATTCTGGGGAATGACCAGGCTCTGAACGATGTTCAGTTACCCGAACACCCGCGAGGGTGTTCACTCATGCTCCAACCAGAAAGGGATACCCATGCGGATGTTCCGCAACCGCCTTCGGGGCGGTCCTACTCGTCGTTGCGCTTGTTCTCGCAGCATGCGGGAGCGACGACAGTGGATCGGGTGAAGACGTAAACGACGGTCCGACCATCACGGTGACGTCGTTCAACTTCTCCGAGTCAGTGGTTCTCGCCGAGATCTACGCCCAAGCAATGGAAGAAAACGGCTATCCGGTCGACCGAAATCTGAATCTCGGTTCTCGTGAACTGATATTCCCCGAGATCGAGTCCGGCACTGTCGACTTCATCCCCGAATACCTCGGATCGTCGCTGCAGGTTGGCTTTGGAGAGGATGCGCCGACCACCACCGCCGACGGTCTGACAGCCCTCAGCGCAGCTTTCGAAGCGTATGACATGGATGTGCTCGACGCAGCGCCCGGCCAGGACAAGAACGTCTTCGTTGTGACCGAGGAGTTCGCTGAACGCGAACAAGCTCGTGACGGTTGCCGATCTCGGCGGAGCGGGAGACGTGATATGGAGGCCCGCCGGAGTGTGAGGTTCGGGCGACCTGTCACGCGGGCCGGTGCGACCTATGGCCTGGAGTACCTCGCCCTCGAGTGATCCAGGAAGGTGCCGCCGGGTCGCGGCGCTGCAGTCCGGTGAGATCAATGTGACGCTGCTCTTCTCGACGCAGCCGATCATGACCGGGTAGCCGGCCTCGTCGTGCCGGAGGAGACCGAGGGTCTCGATCGCTCCCGATACATTGTTCCGATCCTCAGTACCGAGGCAGTCGATGGTGATGCAGCGATCCCGGGGATCTTCTCAACGACATTACGAAAGATCACGACGAGGTGCTGCTCGAGGTCAACGGTCGGGTGGAGTCGACCTCGAGAGCCCCGACGACGTGGCGACCGCCGGCTCACGAGAACGGGCCCACCTTGATGAACGGGATGAAAGAACCCTTGATGGCTGGCTGGCTAATGTTGGGCTCATGTTTGTATTTTTTTTTTTTTTTTTTTTTTTTTAAAAAAAAAAAAAAAAAAAAAAAAAAAAAAAGGTAGATAGGCTGTACCGATATGCCTTGTTTCGCTCATCGTCTTTGTCTCCCGGCTTGGGACGGGCCTCGTGGAACCGAACCGAGGGGGCGCTGGGCGAGCGGTGAACCCCCCTGGCTGTGTGGGGCTTGCTTCGCTCATCGCTCGTCCCGGCTGCGGGGGACGGGGTTCGTCCGCGAACCGGGAGGGGCGTCGTCGTGCGCGGGGTGGCTTCAGCTCGGTGCTGACGTCCGACAGTCTTCGGGGAAGAAGGTGAAGTCGAGTGCCCGCTTGAGATATCCGAGCCCGGAGGTGCCGCCTGATCCGGGTTGTTGCCGATGATGCGATGGACGGTCCGGAGTGCTCGTACCGCCATCTGCTGAAGGCGTGCTCGAGGTCGACGAGCTTCTCTGCCAGCTCGTACAGATCCCAGTGCTCGTCGGGCTTGCGATGACCTCGAGCCAGCACGTCCGTGACATCGTCCGATCGCACGCGCTCGGCGGACCATTCCCGGTCGAGACTCTGGAGCAGAGACCGGCGACGAAGCAGCAGAAGCGCTTCGTCGTAGAGGCTCGGCTCTTCCAGCGTCGACTCGAGCCGGGTCGCGCGCCTCTTCGTCATGGGCGTCGAGATATTTGCGGTCACGGCGGCCGAGCAAGAACTCGACTCCCGGTACTGCACCGACTGCAGGCCGGACGCCGTGCCGAACAGCGATCGGAAGGTCAGGTAGTCGGCCGGTGTCATGGTCGCGAGCACCTGCCACGATCGATCAGCACGTGTCGGATCCTGGCGACCCGTGCCAGCGCCTTGAATGCGGGCCGAGATCGTCTGCGGCGATCCGGTCCTTCGCCTGGCGGATTCGAACATGGCCAACTTCAGCCAGAACTCGGTCGCCTGGTGGATGACGATGAACATCATCTCGTCGGGCTGGTCGCTCAGCGGATGCTGGGCCCCGAGGACCTCGGAGAGGTGGAGGTAGTCCATAGTCGCCGACCTGCTCAGAGATTTCCGTGTTCCTCCTGGTCAGTCGATCGCCTCGAACAGTGCCTCGAAGTTGCTGACTCCAACCGCGAGACCGTGCTGCTCATCATCTCGTAGAACACGGTCGGTCGATCCTGCACCGACTTCGTGAAGATCTGCAGCAGTAGCCCTCGTCGTCCTGATCGACGAGAATTCCCAGCTCCGCGAAGAACGTTGATGTCGGCGTCGATCGTCGACCAGTCGAGTCGCGCCTCGAGATCGTCGTAAGAGGCTCCGGGGTCGTGAGGAAGCGGACTCCGGTGCTCCTCACGTGTCGGACGGTTTCGACGATGTCATCGGTGGCGAGTGCCATGTGTTGGACCCGCTGAGTGACAGAAGTTGAGATACTCCTCGATCTGGCTCTTCTTGCGGCCGGCGGCCGGCTCGTTGATCGGAAAGCTTGATCCTGCCCTCGCCATCCCAGAGCACCTTCACATGAGAGTGGTGTACCCGGTGGAGATTGCCTCGTCGTCGAAGTGGTGGAGCTGGGCAAGCCGAGGATGTTCGCGTAGAACGCCGCCCATCTGTCCATGTCTCCGAGTCCGACGTTGCACACGACATGGTCGATGATCCGAGCCCGGCCGAATCGGCCGGGATCGATGTTTGGTCTCTCGATATCCCGGGGAGGTAGACGCCGGAGTAGTTCGAGGGGTCCATGAACGTGTGGATGGTGTCGCCGTACGCCTCGATGGCTGAGCGGACGATCTTCCCATCCTCGTCCTCCTCCACCCATGGCTCGCGGTGGGGGACGGCGCCGTGCTCGACCGCGATGGCGAACGCCTGCTCGGCGTTGGGCACGGCGAAAGCCACGTCCCGCACGCCGTCACCGTGCTGGGCGTGGTGCTGGACGATCGGCGAGTCGGGTTGGAGTCCGGCCGTCAATACGAATCGGATCCCGTTCTGCTCGAGCACGTAGGAGCATCGGTCACGGACGCCGAACTCGGGGCCGGTGTATCCGACGACGTCGAATCCGAAGGCGTCCGGTAGTAGTGCGCGGCCTGTCGGGCGTTTCCACATAGAACTCGATAGCGTCGTATCCCAGGATGGGCATGAGATCTGTCATGTGTGTGCTCCCATGTCATGCAGCGGTACCCCATGTTAGCCGGTCGTTGGCGATCTGGCCAGCAGACCAGAAATGACTGTACAGATTGTTCAATCTGCAGAGTCGGATCCAGTTGGTGAGTACCTGTGCACATGTCTCGATGTCCGCCAGGCGGATGCGTCGTCCGCCGCATGGGCGTGCCGCAACTCGCCAGGACCGAAGACAACCGTGGGAATCCCGCCCTCCTCGACGCAGCCGCATGTCCGTTGCCGCCGGCAGACCGGGGAGCAGGTGGGTGCTCCGGTCGTGGCTCGAAGGTGTCGGCGAGGCCGATCGCCAGTGGATGGTCGGCATCGATCGCGCACGATCCGAATTGGGCACCGTAGATGGACAGGTCCAGCGGGTGCTCGGACAGGAAGTCGTGTGACTCCCACAGCCTGCGGATCGCCTCGCGGAGATCCGCTGCGGCCTCATCGCAGGTCTGGCCGAGCTGCACGCCGTATCTGCCATCGACCACCAGTTCGTCCATCACCGTCGACGCCCAGGATCCACCGGATATTCGCCGACGATGGTCGGGTAGGGGAGACCGAGATCGGCCATTCTCCGTCGGCCGGGTCGCTGTTCCGCTCGCTCCTCGTCGTGGCGGAGCGCTTCGAGGACGGGAACGAGCATGTCGAGGGCCGAGATGCCTTCCCTCCGGGTCGCGGCGTGCGCTGCTCGTCCTGGCACTTTGAGCGCAAAGGTGATCGCTCCGCCGTGTGCCGTAACGATCTCCAGATTCGTGGGCTCGGGGATGATGGCGACATCGACGTCGAGTCCGTGGCGGATCGCCGCGTAGCGTTCCGGCGCCGCCGTCCTCTTCGGAGGGGACGATGCAACCGTCACCGGGCCGCCGTGGCGAGCGTCGGTGAGATTCTTCAGCGTCTCGAGGATGGCGGTCACCCCGCCCTTCATGTCGCACGTACCCCGGCCGTGCATCACGCCGTCTTCGACGACAGGTTGGAACGGATCGGACCGCCACGAGGACACATCTCCGGGCGGGACAACGTCCATGTGCCCGTTGAGCAGGATTCGTCGCCCGGGTGCTCCGTGGTTGAGGTGTGCGATCACGAGGGGGAGGTCTGACCGCTCCACCTCGCTGCCCGGATAGCCGGGATCGGCCCGGATCAGGTCGAGGTCGGCATCGAACGCGTCGACTTCGAGGCCGAGATCGTCGAGCCGCTCGGCGAGATGATCGCGGATTCCTCGCTCGTTGCCGGTGACCGATGGGATGGAGACCAGTGACGCGAGGCTCGTTTCGATCGAGGGTGTCATTGGCGTCGGAACCGCTCTCTCGGCGATCTCCCGAAGCCGGATCGGAGGCGGGGAGCGTCCCGAACAGGGCGAATGGGTCGTCGATCCGTCCGGCGTCGTAAGGTCTCCGTGGTCGGTGGACCGATGCATCAGCGAAGACGACAACGCGATCCCGAGCATCTCGGTGATACGCCGCGCGTCGGACTCGGGCGTCGTGGTGTCGGAGATCGTTCGGATGGCTTGGCTCTGCCAACGAGTGCGCGGCGTCGGAGCCCCCGAGGTCGATCTCGTCCATCAGTGCGTCCAACACCTCGGGCTCGCGACTCGCGGCCCGGAGCACGTCGAGAGCGATGACATTCCCGGACCCCTCCCAGATCCCGTTCACGGGGGACTCCCGGAACCATCTCGGGAGCTCGGAGTCCTCGACGTAGCCGTTTCCGCCCAGGCACTCCATGGCCTCACGCACGACGGCGGTGGTGCGTTTCGTCACCCAGTATTTGGCGATCGGGGTCGTGATCCGCTTGAGCATCGCCTCCCGCTCGTCCGTCGTCGATTCGTCGAAGGATGCGGCGACGCGAAGCATCATCAGGGTCGCCGACTCCGTCTCGAGTTCGAGATCTGCGATCACGTTGATCATCGCGGGCTGGTCGATGAGAGTTCGCCGAACGCCTCGCGGTAGGACACATGCCAGGCGGCGCTCATCAGCGACTGCCGCATGATCGCCGCCGATCCGGTGACGCAGTCCAACCGGGTGCCGGCGACCATCTCGATGATGGTCCTGACGCCGCGTCCTCCTCTCCGACCAGCCAGCCCGAGGTCTGATCGAATTCGACTTCAGCGGATGCGTTGGAGCGGTTCCCCACCTTGTCTTTCAAACGCTGGAGGAAGACGCGGTTCTTGGAGCGATCCGGGAGGAAACGCGGCACGAAGAAGCACGGAGACCTGGGGGCGCCTGAGCGAGGACCAGGAATGACGCCATCGGCGCCGATGTGAACCACTGTGGCGGTCGGCGATGGTGGCCCCACTCGATGGGATGGCTCGGTCGTGTTGGACCGGACGTCGGAGCCTCCCTGCTTTCTCGGTCATGCCCATGCCCATCAGTGCGCCCGCTTTGGCCTCGACCGGCCCGAAGGTCGGGTCGTAGGCAGTCGACATGAGGCGCGGCTCCCACGCCTCAGCGAGGGCAGGGTTCATCCGCAGCGACGGGATCACCGACGATGTCATCGAGATCGGGCATCCGTGGCCCTGTTCGATCTGGGAGTCGAGGTACATCAGCGCAGTCCTGGCGACCTGGCTGCCGCGTCGACCGTCAGTCCAGCCGAGCGAATGCACTCCGGCTTCGACAGCTCGTCCCATCAGCGAGTGCCAGGCTGGATGGAAGTCGACCCGATCGACCCGGTTGCCGAATCGGTCGTGCGTGATCAGCTGGGTGTGTATCGATTCGCGTCGCGAGCCAACTGCCGGGTCTCCACGGTGCCGACCTGGAGCCCGAAGTCAGCAAGGTGACTCATCGCCCATCCCGCCCCGTGGGTGTTCACCGCCTGGCTCAGAATCGGATCAGCCGACCAGAGATCGATGTCCCCGAGTGGTGGGGGCTGATTTCCGACCTCGTGGGTGGGGCTCATCGGACGACCGGTACTCCGTCCCCGTTCAGGTCCATGATCACCGCGGAGATGACCCGAAACCCGTGGTCCTCGAGAGCGTTCTCCCACCCGTCCACGACTTCTCGACGGCGAACCCGAGTCCGCGCACTTCGATGCCCTTTTCGGCCAACAGCTCGCTGAGAGCCAGCGCCGTACGGCCGGCCGAGAGGAAGTCGTCGACCACGACTGCGGTGCGCAAGCCGTCGAGCACATGGGGCTTGATCTCCAGCCAGCTGCGATCTCCCTTGGTGGGGGAGACGATCTGACGAGCCATTGCTCCCTCCGAAGGCTCAGATCGCTTCTTGGCGAAGACCATCGGCACGGCGAGCGCGGTGGCAGCCGCGAGTGCGGGTGCGATCCCCGACGCCTCCGAGGTCACGACCACGTCTGCCTGCCCGAGCTCCCTCGCCAGCCACTCGCCGCATGAACGCATCAGGACTGGATCGACGCGGTGATTGACGAAGGTGTCCACGATCACGAGATCTCCCTCGATGTGGCTCCGTTCGCGAACGGCGTCGCGGAATTCCTGGCTCATCGCCAGCAGGATACGCCGCAGTCGTGGTAGCTAGGGTCGCCGGATGCGACCAGAGGGCCTTCCGCCGGAACCGGCTCCGTCGAGGTGGATGCTGCCGGAGCCGGCGCTGAGCGGGCCAGACGACATCATCGCACTGGGAGCCGACCTGGCCCCGGGGACGCTCATCGAGGCATACCGGTGCGGGATGTTCCCGATGCATCTGCCCGAGCAGGGCGCCCTGGCGTGGTGGTCACCGTGGGAGCGCGGAATCCTCCCCGTGGACGGGATGGTCATCAGTCGGAGCCTTGCACGATCCAATCGGCGCTACGAGACATCGGTCGATCGGGCCTTCGACCGGGTGATCGACGGATGCGCAGATCCTGCGCGCTCCGACGGCTGGATCGACGACGACATCCGGGAGGCATATGTCTCACTGCATCAGCTCGGCTGGGCGCATTCGATCGAGACCTGGTCGTCGAGCGGTGATCTCGTTGGGGGTTTGTATGGGGTGTCGATTGGCGGACTGTTCGCCGGAGAGTCGATGTTCCACCGCGAGCGTGACGCCTCGAAGGTTGCACTGATTCGACTGGTGGAGATCATGCGATCCGCTGAAAACGCCTTGATCGATGTGCAGTGGGTCACCGATCATCTCGAGTCGCTAGGAGCGGTGGCAATTTCACGCAGCCAATATCTCGCCCGACTCGAGCTCGCGATCACCTCGAAGCCTCCGAATGAGTTCCTGTATGGCTCGTCGCTGAACGGTGCTGGGTAGGCTCGCACCATCCCAGGAGAAAGTCGTACCATTCCAGAGGTACTCGCCGCTGTCGATCTCACGCCGGTCGGGCGGCGCGTGGCCGACCGGGGCCGGCTACTCGCCGAGCAGATGGGCTGGAGCCTGACCATCCTCCACACCGTGGAATGGGCTGCCAACTCTTTCCTCACGCCTGCCGTCGCCGGACTGCTGGCCGATCATCAGGAGGAAGCAGTTCGAGAGCTCGCCGAGTGGTGCCGCTCCCGGGCTTCGTGTGATGTTGCGACACGCGTTTCCAAAGGCTCACCGTCATGGGAGATCGCCCGGGCGTCCAAGGAGGCCGAGGTCGTGCTGTTGGGGAGCTCGAGTGTCGAGTCCGAGTACACCGGACCCGTTGCCCGTCGTGTGGCTGAGGCGATCCGCTCGGACGTGATCGTGGTGCGGAGACAGCCCAGGGTTCCGTATCGACGGGTCGTCGTGGGCATCGACTTGTCGGCGGCGTCGGCGCGTGCCGTCGATCGGTCGCTCGAACTCGCTCCCGATGCAGAACTCACCTTGGTCTTCGCCCTCCCCACACGCTTCGAGTCGTTCATGAGCGATGCGGGCATGTTCTCCGAGGAGATCGACCTCGCCCGAAAACGGAGAACCGCAGCTGCTGAGGAGGCCGTCGCCCGGTTCGCAGTACGGTGGCCGCATGCGAAGACCGTGGTCGCGTCGGGTCCGCCGCCCGACGTCATCAGCGAGACCGTGCGCAGGCGGTCCGCCGACCTCGTGGTCGTGGGTAGTAGGGGAGCGACTGCGACGAGGATCGTGCTGCTGGGCAGCACGCCGTCTGTGCTCTTGGACTCCAGCCCGTGCGATCTGGCGGTCATCAGAATCCCCGCCGACTTCCGTCGCCCCTGAGCTACGGGCCCTACGGGCGCTCGCTCAGTCGGCGTCCGAGCATCAACACCTCGCTCACCAGCCCCTCGGCTTCGGCGAGGGTCGTACGCGGGTTGATGAAGCACGGCCGTAGAGCGAAGGTTCCATCGATGGTGGTGCTCGAGGTGACATGGTTTCCTCGGGCCCGGAGTTCGTGGAGGATCTCGTCGTTGAGCGCGTCGAGCTCGTCGTCTCCAACGTCGGGCGGCCGGTACCGAAAGCAGCAGATCGACAGGACAGGCTCGGCCAACAGCTCGAGCTCAGGCGACTCGTTGACGAGCTCAGCCACTCGTCTGGCGCAATCGTTGTGCCGAACGACCCGCTCCTGCATGCCTGTTGCACCGATCTCTTTGAGGATCGCCCACACCGCGACACCGCGTGCCGGCGTGGAGAAGTCGACGCCCCAGTCCGGGGTGCCGAAACCGAGTTCGTCGAATGGTGATCCGAGGTCACCGGAACTGGCTTCGACGGTGCGTTCCCGGTCGTACCCGCCCGGCTCGATCGTGAAGGCGCGTGTGAGGATGCCTTCGTCGGCGACGATGATCGCCCCGGTTCCGACCGGTGCGGCCATCCACTTGTGCGGATCGATCGCAAACGAGTCGTAGGAGGCGACGTCGCCGTATCGGTCACGGAGTCTGGCGTCCAATAGGCCGAACCCGCCGTATGCCCCGTCGACGTGGAACCACATGCCCCGCTCGTCGGCGAGACGGGATAGTTCAGCCAGCGGGTCGATACGCCCGGTGTTGGGATCTCCGGCAGAGCCGACGATTGCCACCTGTGTCCGTCCGGCCTTCTCGTCTTCGGACAGAGCAGCCTCGAGTGCAGCGAGGTCGATCGTGCCCTCGGCGTCGAGCGGGATGGTTCGCAGGTTGCGGCGCCCCATCCCGAGAACTCCGAGCGCCCTGCTCACGACATGGTGGGTGGTCTCGCTGGCGTAGACGGTGGGTTCGACCATCCCGGCGATACCGTCGAAGGAGGGATCAGAGCCGAGCCGCTCGCCGGCGTGTTGTCGAGCGGCTCCGAGACCGACCAGGTTTGCCGTCGATCCTCCGGCTGTGAGTGTTCCCACACAGTGCTCGGGGAATCCCAACAGCTCGATGATCCATCGGACCGAGAGGTGGTCTACGAAATTCCCAGCGGTCGCCCACCATCGCTGGGCGATGGCAACCGTCTGGGCGAGGTCGGCGGCGGTCCCGACGTCGGTTGGCATCGTGGTCACCCAGCCCGAGAAGCCGGGATGTCCGATCCGGAGCCCGTTGGCAATGACGGAATCGGCCAACTCGGACAAGGTGGCCTCGGCCCCGACCCCGGTGGTCGGCAGCGGCTGATCGAGCGCAGCCATCCAGGTGGATCGCGTGCCGGCAGGGTCGCTTCCTCGAAATGCGAGGAAGTCATCGAGCGCGTCGAGGACCTGTTCGACCGCTCCTCGCGGATCGCTGGTGCGAGCGTGGTCATGTGATGATGTCATCCTTCGACGTTACGTCGTTGGATCACCTCCGAAGTCGGGCGCACGTGGCCCGGATAGGAGTCTGACTCGTCCCCGGCGGTGCTCGTCGCAAATTCCTGCGACACTGTTGGCGTGGGGAGGTGGATGACCGATGACAGGTTGCACGTCTGAGATCCTGACGGCTGAATCGAAGATGGCGCTCGCGTGCGTCCCCTACCCGGGTGGAACATGAGGGGAGTGGATCGCTTCCGCCCGGTATACCACTTCTCCCCGCCAGCGAACTGGCTCAACGACCCCAACGGCTGTATCTATCGCCACGGGGAGTATCACCTCTTCTATCAGCATCACCCCGACTCCGATCTGTGGGGGCCCATGCATTGGGGTCATGCGGTCTCGGACGATCTGATCACGTGGCGGCACCTCCCGATCGCCCTCTACCCCGACGAACATGGCGCGATCTTCTCGGGTTCGGTCGTGATCGATGGCGAGAACGCCTCCAACCTCGGGACCGGGACGATGATCGCCCTCTTCACGCACGCCACCGAAGTCAGCCAGGTGCAGAGCCTCGCCTACTCGACCGACTCGGTGTCCTGGACCAAACATCCCCAGAATCCGCTGGTGGTGCCGCCCCATGGGCAGTTCGACTTTCGAGACCCCAGGGTGATTCCATTCGGGGACGGTTGGGTGATGGCACTATCGGCAGGCGACCACGTCGAGATCTACGCGTCATTCGATCTGATCGACTGGCAGAAACAGTCAGAGTTCCGCGACGAGCGCGTGTCCAGGCTCGGGATCTGGGAGATGCCCGATCTGATCGAGTTCGGGGATCGATGGGTGCTGGTTCTCGGGATCATGTCCGGCGCTCCGGCAGGCGGGAGTGGCTCGATCTATTGGACCGGAGTCTTTGACGGACACCAGTTCACTCCCGACCGCCACGATGCTCGATGGGTCGATCATGGAGCCGACTTCTATGCGACACAGACCTTCAACCACGCCCCAGGAGACGACCCCGTGTGGATCGCCTGGCTCGGCAACTGGGCATCGCGAGATCTATCCCATCGGACGGGTGGCGGGGGATCATGTCGATTCCGCGAACCGTCAAGCTTTCAGAACGTGACGGCGTGCCCACGATCACCCAGCATCCGGTCGAGGCACTGACGTCGATCAAACAACCCTGGCGGTCCATCGACCGAGTCGAGGTCGACGGGCCAATGGATCTCATGTCGGGGATCGATCTTGCGTCCTGTGAGGTCAGTTTCACGATCGACGTCGCGGGATCGTCGGCGGCGGTCGTGCAACTCGGGGTGCGGTGTGGAGCGGGCGACCGAACCCTCATCACGTATGACATCGGGCGGTCTCAACTGTCGATCGATCGGAGCCGGTCGGGAGCCGACGTCGCACCGACGGAGGGGCTGGATTCACCGCTCGCAGGATTCGGGCGGCGCTCGTTTGGTGACGTCCAGACGGTCGACTGCTCCCCGGTCGACGGCCTCGTCGACCTGATTGTTCTGGTCGATCGGTCGTCGGTCGAAGTGTTCGCGATGGGCGGAGCCATCGTGTTCTCTAACCAGATCTTCCCCGACCCGTCGAGTAGTGGTCTCTCGCTGACAGCGATCGATGGCAAGGCCGTGGTTCGGGACCTGGCGGTGTATCGCCTCGCACCCTCTCCGAACCAGGTCGGAGAGCAATGGAGCCCCCGGGTGCACCCGCCCGTCCAGTGAACGTTGTGGGGACTGACGCTCGTCGGGACCGACTCCGTCATTTCGCCGGTCGGTTGAGCATTCACGTCGCAGGCTGGCTGATCTGCGAGAGAAAATGGCGGCGTTCCGCCTCGGTACGGGCCAGGAGCGCAGCGCGATTGAAGCCCTGGTCGGCAGCGGCGGCGTCTCCCGTCCGGCGCAGCATCGTCGCTCGAGCCGCATGCATGATGGGGTACTTGTCGAGGGCGGGGCCGAGGTCGTCGAGTGCCGCAAGAGCCGACTCGGGGCTGGAGGCCTCTCCGAGAGCGATCGCCCGATTGAGCGCAACGATCGGTGTCGGGGTGAGCGCATGGAGGAGGTCATACAGGCGAACGATCGCTTGCCAATCGGTCCCCTCGACGGAATCAGCCGTGTTGTGAGTCATCTGGATTGCAGCCTGTACCCAATACGGTCCGGAATGGCTGATACCCGATTCCAACAGCTCCGAAGCCTCAGTGATCATCTCTTGATCCCACTTCGTCCGGTCCTGGTCTCGAAGAACCACGATGCCGTCGGAGGAGGAGCGAGCTGTGGCTCGCGCCTCGCTTGACAGCATCAGTGACAGCAGACCGGCGACCTCCGACTCATCTGGCATCAGCTCGACGAGCGCCCTGCCGAGGCGGATCGCCTCGTGTCTGAGCGATGACCGGCCGGGATCGTCCACGCCAGTCGAGAAGATCAGGTACACCACTCCCAGAACAGCGTCGAGGCGGACGGCGAGTTCGTCCTCATCTGGGACCCGGTAGGGGATGCCTGCCTCTTTGATCTTGTACTTTGCCCGTACCAACCGCTTCGCCATCGCCGCCTCGGTGACGAGGAAAGAGCGAGCGATCTCACCGACCTCGAGTCCGCCCAATAGCCGAAGTGTCAACGCAATCTGGTGCTCGACGCGCAGAGCAGGATGACAGCAGGTGAACATGAGGCGGAGCAGGTCGTCCTTCACCGGGTCCACGTCGATGTGGTCGTGCTCCACGTCGGTAGCTTCGAGGGCTGCCGTTCGCTGGAGCTCCGTTCCCCGTGTGCGGCGCCGCAGGCGGTCGATCGCCTTTCGGCGCGCCGTCGTGACGATCCAGCCTGCCGGCTCGACGGGCACGCCGTCGCGACTCCATCGTTCGGTAGCGACGATGAAGGCATCCTGGACCGCGTCCTCGGCGAGCTCGATGTCGCCGAACACCCGGACGAGGGTTGCCACGGCCTGTCCATACACGTTGCGGAATGTCGCGTCGACTGCGGCTCGCTCGGTTGCGTCGGCGTTCACGCAGTGGGTGCGCTCGGCATGTGATCCGCGACCTTGCCTGTCGCGTGGAAGGGTCGGACCTCGATGGGTTGGTTGATGGCGCTGACGACCTTGCGCCCCCAGTCGAGCGCCGAGTCGAGGTCTTTGGCGTTGAGGATGTAGAAGCCGGCGATGTGCTCTTTGGCTTCGACGAATGGTCCGTCGGTCATGATCGCCTGCCCTTCGCCCGGGCGGAGGGCGGTGGCGGCATCGACCCCGCTGAGAGCACCGCCGAAGACGAATGCTCCGGCTTCTTCCATCTCGGCTTCGAGGGCGACGACGCGTGCCATGAAGGACTGCATCTGTTCTGGGGATGTCGTGCGTTGCCCGGCTTCGTCGCCGCTGTAGGTGGATAGCAAATACTGCTTCATGGGTTGCTCCTCGATCGGGTGCGGGCTGATCCCGCCGTCACCCTACATACGAACGGGGGAGGGCCTCGGAGGACATCGGAGAGAAGAACGTTCGAGAATCTGGTCCGGGAGGCGAAGGCGCCCTCGATCTCGATCACGTGTCGGTCCGGTAGCCTCGGGCACCGCGGGCCCGTAGCTCAGTTGGTTAGAGCAGGGGACTCATAATCCCTTGGTCGCAGGTTCGAGTCCTGCCGGGCCCACTTCGCCCCAACCCAGGGTTGTGGTGCAGGTATGGCATGCGGTGCGGCCTCAGTATGGAGCAGGGGAGCTGTGTCGAGCCCTTGGCCCGCTGGTTTGTATCTGGTCGCCAAACTTGGACTGGGGTGCTAGCTTCCCGCCTGATGAACAGCTTGTTCGACGAGGAAATCCGCGGGCACCACGGCATGCGGGACCACGTGTTGCGCGTGGTGTCTGACGCCGATCTCGCCTACAAACTGCCGGGCCAAAACCCAACACTGGGCGAACTACTGGTGGAAATGGGCGACATCGAGGGCATCTATACCCATTCCTTCGAGACGTTCACCCTCGATTGGGCCCATCGACAGCTCCCGCGTCCTTCACCGATCACAATTGCCAGCCTGCAATCCTGGTTCGAAGCGCAGGACGATGCCATGAACGGCGCGCTGAGCCTGTTCACGGAAGAAGAGCTGCACATAGACCGCATCGATCGGGGTCACGGTTTCATTGCGTCGCCGTTCGTCCAGCACCAGATCTATCGCGAGGCCGTGTACATCTTCTACGGCAAGCTGAGCGCGTACCTGAAGGCGATGGAACGCGACGCTGGCAAGGAGTGGGCCGCGTGGGTCGGATGAGGGAAATCGCCAAGTCCGCTCGCGGCTTCTGGATACGTTGGCGGTCGGCATTCGGGATTCGTCAGAGACCGATGCCGAGGACGGTCCGCGGCTCGAGAAAACCGAGCCTGTTGTAGCCACGGGTGTAGCCGTACCAGACCTCACGGGTCGAAACTGAATGAGATGTAACGGACGGAGATGCAGACGGGGCCGCACCAAACGGCATGGTCCTGATCTACTCGGACGGTGGCCGCAGAACTCATATCCCTTGGTCGCAGGTTCGAGTCCTGCCGGGCCCACCCTCTGGTTTGAGATTGGGAACTCCGAGACGGCAGGTCCGAGAGGTGGCGACTCGCGGGCGGAGTGCTGACCGCCATCGGTGATCCCGCGTCGTCCGTACGCCGACCAAGTCCGGGACACCTACGATCCTGCGGATGCAACGTCGCCCCCACAGCCTGACCGAACCCCTTCGTCTTGTGGACGAGCGGATGTTCACTGTTGGCGGTCGCCGTGTCGCGACCGATCATCCGGGCGCGTCGCTGCTCACCGGCAGCCCGGGCCGGGGTGAAATCGCCGTGGATCAGATGTTCGTGCATGAACGGGTGCCGGTTGACGCCAACAGGCCGCCGATCATCATGGTCCACGGATCCAATGCCAGCGGCTCGCTGTGGGAGACCACCCCAGATGGTCGTGAGGGGTGGGCCACATGGTTCGTCCGACATGGTCATCCGGTTGCCGTGGTTGATCACTCAGGACGGGGTCGATCCGGATTCGACCCTTCGCGTATCAATGCCGGTACCGACCTTCCCGACATCTTTCTCGCAACCTACGAACGGCAGTGGGTCAACGGACGGATCGGCCCCGAGTACCCAACTCCGTTCTCCGGAGGTCGATTCCCGATCGAAGCGTTCGATCGGTTCATGGAGTCGCACGTTCCCAACGCCGAGTCGACGCTCGCCAGGCGCGGTGAGACCACAGTCGTCGCTCTCATCGCTCTCCTCGAGTTGGTCGGCCCCGCGGTGCTGATGGTGCACTCACAGGGAGGCTTGTACGGAATCGAGGTTGCCAGGCGCCGGCATGATCTGGTGCTGGCTCTGGTCAGTGTCGAAGGTGGATCGGAGACGCTGACAGCTGAGGATGCGGAGGAGTTCTTCGCCGATACCCCGTTTCTCTCGTTGTGGGGTGACAACAGCTGGGGTGCCGATCTCGTCAACGGTGACAAACGTCGCGACGGCTGTCGTGTTGCGGTTGAGCTCATTTCTGGGGCCGGGGGAGTGGCTGAGCTGGTCATGCTCCCGGAGCACGGCATCGCGGGTAACAGCCACTATCTGATGATGGACACCAACAGCCTCGACGTCGCTTCCATCGTCGAAGGTTGGCTCATCGACCGGCTCGGCTGATCGACCAGCTCGGCACAGCATCGCGTCGTGCTCCGGGGGGCGCAGCAACACACGGTTTGACACTGAGTGAACGATCATTCATAATGAGCGAACGTTCATTCAGTGAACGACACGAACACTGCATATCTCGCAAGGAGTCACAACCATGTCCTGGACTATCGCAGACATTCCGAACCTCGACGGTAAGACGGCCGTCGTCACAGGAGCCAATGGCGGTCTCGGGCTCGAGACCGCCCGCGCACTCGCCGGAGCCGGCGCCCATGTCGTGATGGCCGCTCGGAACCAGGAGAAGGCCACTGCCGCAGTCGCCGACATCCTCGCCGGGCAACCGGGTGCATCGCTGCAGATGGTCGAACTCGACCTCGGTTCCTTCGAAGCCATCCGGACTGCAGTCTCAAAGATCCTGTCTACGCACCGGACGGTTGACATCCTCGTGAACAACGCCGGGCTGATGGCGATGCCCGAGCAGAAGACCGTGGACGGCTACGAGATGCAATTGGGCGTCAACCATTTCGGGCATTGGGTCTTCACCGCTGGCCTGATGCCCGCCTTGCTCGCGTCCGATGCGTCTCGGGTGGTAACTGTCACCAGCACCGCTCATCTCTCCGGAAAGCCTGTCGACGCCGACAACGTCAACATGGAAGGTGCCTACGAGCCGTGGGCTGCGTACGGTCGCTCCAAGCTGGCCAACTATCACTTCGGGCTGGGTCTCCAACGTGAGTTCGAGAAGCGAGGGGTGAGCGCCCAGAGTCTGATCGCCCATCCCGGCCTGTCGACGACCGATCTCCAGGTCCGCACCGTCGCTGAGGGTGGAACCGGACGATCTGGCGACTTCTGGGTGTGGATTGCGGCGAAGACCGGAATGTCCCCGGCCCGTGGTGCCCTGTCACAACTGCGCGCTGCCACCGACCCCGAGGCGAGCGGCGGGGAGTTCTACGGTCCGAGATTCGCCAACTTCGGGTCACCAGTGCGCAAACCGATTCTGCGTCGCGGCAACCAAGAAGACATCGAAACGCTGTGGACGGTGTCCACACGCGAAACCGGGGTGGGTCTGTTCGATCGAGTCGAGGAGCTTGCGTGACCTCATCAGACCGTCCCGCCGCGATCCGTCGGGCGCTGCGTGACCTGGTTGCGGAGCGAGGGTTCCATGGCGCGTCGATGGCCTCGGTGGCGAAGCGCGCCGGGGTCGCTACCGGCACCGCCTACGTGCACTACTCCTCGAAGGAGGAGGTCGTATTCGCGACCTACCTCGAGATCAAGTCCGATCTCGCCGAGGCGGTGCTCGAGGGATATCGGGAGGATGCAGAATCCAAGAGAACGCTGGCAACACGTCCTCGTGAAGTGCTTCGAGCATCTCGGAAGCCGAGCCGGAGCGCGCCCGGTTTCTGACGCAACTCGAGGAGTCTCCCTTCTACGAGGAAGCTCGTGCCCGCCTGGCGCACGCTGGGGATCCGCTGTCGTCGATAGCCAGCGAGAGTGATCTCGCCGGTCTCTTCGTCGATCTGCCCTTCGACGTCATCTACTCGTTGTCGCTTGGGGTCGTCGTCCGATTGGTGGCCTCCGGTGTCGCGCTGAAGCCCAAGGAGCTGGAGCAGTTGGTGGAATCCACCTGGCGTGCAGCAACCCGACCCGACATTTGAAGAACCGGCGACGGGAAGAGCACATGGATCAGACGCAGACGGAGAAATTGATGGCACAGCGTTCCCACCGATCGCCGATCTGGCATTTCCGCCACCGGTTCTGGCTCCCTCCCCGCCCCCACGGTGAGATCATCGAGGATCGGACGGTCAGTTTTCTCGAGCTGTTCTACGACCTCGTGTATGTGGTCGTCATCTCTCGCGCTGCTCATACCCTTGCCGGGGACGTCTCATGGGACGGTGTCGTCGACTTTGGCATTGTCTTCGGTCTCATCTGGGTGGGCTGGCTCAACGGTTCGCTCTACTACGAGCTCCACGGCCGGGAGGACGGTCGAACGCGTTCATTCGTCTTCCTCCAGATGCTGATCTTGACGGTGTTGGCTGTCTTCACCGATCAAGCCACCGGTGAGACTGGCCTCGAGTTCGGCCTCGCCTATTTTGCGTTTCTCACCGTCATGGCGTGGCTCTGGTACAGCGTCAGGCGCCTCGATGGTCCCGAGTACGGCGCGACCACCGCGCGATATCTCGGGTTGATGGGTGTCTCGATGGTTGCGATTGCCAGTGGTGCGCTGGCTTCGGGGACCGTCCGTTTGGTGATGTGGGGCGGGCTCGTGGCGCTGTGGGTCATCGGGGTGCTGGCGTTCTCGGGTCGACCGGGGGAAGCCACATCGCTGGTTGTCACCGAATCCATGGTGGAGCGGTTCGGACTCTTCGTGATCATCGTGCTTGGCGAGGTCGTTGTGGGCGTCGTTGAGGGCTTGGCCGAGTCGGACCGCTCCGGGATCGCCGTCGTCACTGGCGTACTCGCGCTCTCTGTCGGTTTCGCGTTCTGGTGGACCTACTTCGACTACGCCGGGAGTCGCGGTCCGGTTCGCGAGCCGATGCCGCAGGCCGTCTGGGCGCTCACCCACCTACCGGTGACGATGTCGATCGCAGGATCGGGAGCAGCAATGGTCGGTTTGATCGAGCACGCCGGGGACGGCTCCACGCCCGCCGCGACGGCGTGGCTCCTCGGGGGATCGCTGTCACTCGGGCTGGTTGCGCTGGTTGCCCATCTCTGGCCGCTCGCAGAGGCTCGACGGCTGCCGGATCTCTATCGGCCAGTCTTTGCCGGTCTCTTGATGATAGCTGCCGCTGCTCGTCGCGGTCGCATGGTGGGCTCCGGCGCCGTGGATGATGGCGCTGCTGCTCGTCGGCTTGCTCACCGTGATCTGGCTGTTCGCCCTCGGCCGTTGGTTCGAGACCGTCGCCCCTCAGTCCTCCGATCGCGGCGAGGGAGATGAGTGAGCAGGTCAGCTCATGCGATATCGAAGCGATCGAGGTTCATGACCTTGTCCCATGCGGCGACGAAGTCGTGCACGAACTTCTCTTCGGCATCATCGGTTGCGTACACCTCGGCGAGCGCTCTGAGCTCGGAGTTCGAGCCGAAGACCAGATCGACACGTGTGCCGGTCCAGCTGACCTCGCCCGTGTCTCGGTTCCGACCCTCGAACACGTCCTCGGAATCTGATGTGGGCGTCCACTCAGTTCCCATGTCGAGCAGGTTCACGAAAAAGTCGTTCGTGAGTGTTCCGGGGCGATCGGTGAACACACCGTGCGATGACCCTCCGGCATTGGCGCCGAGCACGCGCATCCCGCCTACGAGGGCAGTCATCTCCGGAGCGGACAACGACAGCATGAACGCCTTGTCGACGAGCAGGTGCTCGGCGTCGCATACCGCTGCCCTTCTGGACATAGTTGCGGAACCCGTCTGCCGCGCGGCTCGAGCACTGCGAACGACTCTGGATCGGTCTGCTCCTGCGTGGCGTCGGTTCGTCCCGGTGTGAACGGGACGGTCACAGCGTGGCCGGCTGCTGCAGCTGCCGACTCGACGGCCGCACACCCGCCCAGCACGATGAGGTCGGCGAGCGACACCAACTTCCCGTCCGTACTGTGATCCGTTGAAGTCGTGCCTGGATGCCCTCCAGAACGGCGATCACCTCGGAGGCGCCGGATCTCACATTGACATCCCAACCCGCCTGTGGGGAGAGTCGGATGCGGGCACCGTTCGCTCCACCGCGCTTGTCGGTGTCCCGGTAGGTCGATGCCGACGACCAGGCGGTCGAGACCAGCTGTGAGATGGACAGACCCGAGTCGAGGATCGTCTGCTTGAGGGCGGCGATGTCGTCGCCGTCGATCAGCTCATGTGTGACCTCGGGCACCGGATCTTGCCAGAGCGAGGTCTCGTCGGGAACCCACGGACCGAGGTACCGGGCAACCGGTCCCATGTCGCGGTGCAACAGCTTGTACCACGCCCGGGCGAACGCGTCCGCGAGTTGGTCGGGGTTCTCGTGGAAACGCTTCGAGATCTCCTTGTAGACCGGGTCCACGATCAACGCGATGTCCGTTGTCGCCATCATCGGAACGACCGTCTGCGACGGGTCGTGGGCTTTCGGAGCGAGATCCTGCTCCTCGATGTCCTTCGGCGTCCACTGCTTTGCTCCGGCCGGGCTCTCGGTCAGCTCCCACTCGTACGTGAAGAGCAAGTCGAAGTAGCCGTTGTCCCATGTGATCGGATCGGAGGTCCAGGGACCCTCGAGACCGCTCGTGATCGTGTCGTCGCCCATGCCGGTTCCGTGGCTGCTCTTCCAGCCGAGTCCCTGATTGGCGAGGTCGGCGCCTTCCGGCTCGGGACCGAGGTAGTCGTCGGGTGCGGCACCATGGGTCTTGCCGAACGTGTGACCGCCGGCGATCAGCGCGACAGTCTCCTCGTCGTTCATGGCCATGCGGCTGAACGTCTCGCGGATGTCCTGAGCCGATGCCATCGGATCGGGGTTGCCGTTGGGGCCTTCTGGATTGACGTAGATCAGGCCCATCTGGACCGCACCGAGCGGGTTCGCCAGCTCTCGATCGCCGGTGTAACGCTCATCGCCGAGCCATTCCTGCTCGGGACCCCAGTAGACGTCCTCCTCAGGAGCCCAGATGTCTTCGCGGCCGCCACCGAACCCGAACGTCGTGAAGCCCATCGTCTCCAGCGCGCGGTTCCCGGCGAAAACCAGCAGGTCTGCCCACGAGATCTTCCGACCGTACTTCTGTTTGATCGGCCACAGCAAACGGCGTGCTTTGTCGAGGTTGGCGTTGTCCGGCCAGCTGTTGAGTGGGGCAAACCGCTGCGCGCCGCTCCCGCCGCCTCCGCGTCCGTCGGCAATGCGATACGTGCCTGCTGCGTGCCAGCTCATGCGGATGAAGAACGGTCCGTAGTGCCCGTAGTCGGCCGGCCACCACTCTTTGGAGTCGGTCATCAACGCATCGACGTCGTTGGCGAGGGCCTCGAAATCGAGGCTCTCGAACTCGGCGGCGTAGTCGAAGTCCTCGCCCATGGGATCGGCTCCCGGGTGATTCTGGCGCAGGATCCTGAGGTTCAGCTGGTTCGGCCACCAGTGCTGGTTGGCGGTCGAGCCCACAGCGGTGTGAGCTCCGTGCATGACTGGGCACTTGCTCTCGTTGTTCTCTGACACGTGGGTCCTCCTGGTATGTGTCTGCTGATCCCAAGACTAGGGGTCGGGTCGGCCTTGCTGTAAGGCCACCTTCGCGCCGTGGGCGGGGGGTCACACGGGGCGTGTGGCGTGCGATAGAGCTGCTTCTCGTTCGAGCCGGAGTGTGCTCGGCGACGAGCGTCACAAAGAGAGTGATGTCGACGGCTACGAGCAAGGTCAGGCCTGACATGTCGATCGGAGGAAGGACGAGTGCTGCGACGACGGCTGGCGCCGCGTAGCGTTCCCATGCGAACCTCCGAAATGCTCCCAACACTGCGATATCGATACCACCGAGATAGAGACCGAGGCCGGCGAACAGCATCCATCGGTATTCGGTGTGCAGCCGATCGCCCGGATGAAGGGTGATCTCCTCCAGCGCCGCAGCTGCCAACACGATTCCCGCCGTGATCAGGGCGTGGATGTAGGTGTAGACATCGCGAACGAATCGCCGCGTTCGGCGGGAGGGAGTGAGGCGGTCTGTGCTCAAGGACTTCTGTGGCCGGTCGAAGCAACCGAACAGCGCAATGCCGGCGAAGACCGACGAGATCGATGACAAGTCCGCGCGCAAGGCGTATAGTTCACTAGCACGGTGGGCTGGGCCAGGGGGACGACCGAGAGGGTTGAAGACATGGGCCATTTCGAGGGTTCACTGAAGATGCAGGGCGAGATCGGAGCCGGCATCAACGTCGAGATCGACCTCGAGCATGAACGTCTTCTCATCAAGACGCGATCGACGGTGCTCGGCGAGTGGTCGCTGTCAGACGTCGGGATCCAAAGCGCCAACGACGGTTTTCATCTCCGGATCGAGGGTGAGCAGGTCGATCCTGACCACGACCGATGATGCAGGGTTCGCTCTCGAGATCGGACTCCAATCGGCTTCGCCGAGGCTCCGGCGGATGCTTGGGGCGCGCCGCAAGGTCTGAAACGTCGACCTATGCTCGTCGGGTGCCAGAGACACCCGCATTCGACCCACGAATTCTCATCGTCGGTGTCGCCGGAGGATTCGTAGGGGGATTCTTCGGCGTTGGCGGTGGCATCGCCCTCGTTCCCCTCATTCTTTGGGTGATCGTCTCGGATCGCCACATCGCGCACGCGACCTCACTGGCGGCGATCATCGTCATCGCCATCTTCGGCATGCTGGGTTTCGCCATCGACGGCCGAGTCGACTGGACGGTCGGGGCGGGTCTCGCGATCGGCGGAATCATCGGTGCCGCATTCGGAGCGAACCTCATGGACAAGATGTCGCCTGCCGCCCTTCGTCTCGTGTTCTCGGTCGTCCTCATCGTCGCCGGCCTCAGGATGGTGATCTGAATGTGGGATTTCATCGGTGCAATCGCAATCGGTCTCACTGCCGGTATCGCCTCAGGGGTGGCGGGTATCGGTGGTGGCGTGATCATGGTTCCCGGCATGGTGTTCCTGTTGTCGATGCCGCAACACATCGCTCAGGGAACGTCCCTGTTCGCGATCGTCTTCACGGCGATCTCAGGGACGAGGGTGAATCTGTCGAACAGCCGGGTGGATCTCCGGTCGGCGCTGATCATCGGGGCAGTTGGTGCGATCACTGCCTTCGGGGCGGCTCGCCTCGCCAACCAGGTCGACGGTGAGGCACTCAGGAGGTTGTTCGGGCTTCTGCTGTTGTTGTCTGGCACACGAATGGCGCTCCGCTCGTGGAAAGACCGAGCGAAGCGCCATAGCGAACCAGTGTCAGATTGAGGGGCGGTCTGGCAGTTCTCTCTCTGCCTCGGAGAGAGCTGCGTCGTCGAGGTCGGCTGGCCCATCCACAGCCGGAGCATCGTCCTGCCTGACGACCGAGATCAACAGGGTTGCCCCACCGATCAGGACGAGGAGCGGGAACACCCAGGTCAGGTTGAACCCGTCGAAGAGGAGCTGCCAGGGCTCGCCGGCGATGAGAAATACCAATCCGATCGCCGAGAAGACGGCTCCGAAGATGAACGAGATTGCGTCGAATCGATGAGCCTTCATGCGGCTTCCCTTCCAATCATGATGATGTTGTTGTTGTCGAGTGCAGCGACGGCGGCCACGCCGTCAGGCGATGACATCCCGTCGATCGCCCGGGCGGCAACGGTCCTGACTTCAACTGTGCCGATACCGATCGAGAGGTCGATGACCAGCGTGCCGGCGTCGCCGTCACGTGACTCGGAGCGATCCACACCGACGCCACTGCTCGTGCGTCCAAAGAGATCGACTTCACCCATCCCAGCCTCACCCGAGGCCACGACGGAGACACCGCGTGGTACCAGCACGATCAGCTCGCCGATGCCCACCTCAGCCGACGTCTCGACGGTTTGACCGTTGAAGTCGACCCGGCTCAGGTCCAGGACCATCGAGCCGATCCCCAATTCGTACAGAGGTGCCATGTCGGCGGCCGAGGCAACCTCGAGGTTGCGTTCGCCGACCGAGCCGGACACATCGAGCTCTGCGAGCGGGCTGGCGATCACGATCGGCACGAGAATCACGCCGAGGGCGATCAGCCCTCTGGCCCGACCGAACCACGCGCCGATCACCAGGGCCAGTCCGACGATGGTGAGACCGATGCTCCAATAGTGACGAGCGGTGGGGTCGAAATCGCTCAGGGCGACATCGAACATTCCGACGACGCCCAGCACGATGAAACCGATGGCAAAGGTCAGCGGAGCCAGCTTCGACGACTCACGCGGGGGTTTGGGGGTTGTCGGAGGCGGAGCCGTGACTGTCACGGTCGTCGCCGGCGCCTCCGACCGTTCGACAGTGGAGGTGGTTGTCGGTGTTGTCATTGCTTGGGTCTCCTCGGGTCCGGATGTCATGGTGGGTGGGTCGGATCGGCGTCTCATCGGATGGGCTCTGGGTTCGAGCCGGAACCGAGTTCACCTCGATACAGCAAGACCCCGATCACACCGAGAACCAGTGCGCCGGCGAGGTCGCCGGGAAGGATTCCGGTGCCGTCCAGGAAAATCAGAATGGCCAGGCCGACCAGGCCAACACCGATCCAGCCGGCGGCGCCGTCTACGCGTTTGATGAGGCTCGAGGCGATCGCCTCGCTCTCGGTCTCTTCCCTGATCAGGAGCCAACCGGCCAGATACAGGGCGAGTCCGAAGCCACCGAACAACGTGAGAAGGGCGAAACCGACTCTGATCAACCAGAGCGGTACATCGAGACGGCGGGCTACTCCGGTTGCGACACCGGCGATGATCTTCCCGTCGCGAATTCTGACGAGCGGGTGAGTCCGCTCGGTCAGTGGTTTGGGTTGTGTCTGTGTTTGTCATGCCACCACGGTGACCGGTTTGGCGACGTCGTTCAATCGGGATTGACCCGAGCGCGACCCTGAGATAGTCAGGGTGTCTCAGGGTCATCCCGCATTGCGGGAGTGGAGACGAGGTGACACCATGTGGCCTATGACATCCACGACGTCGGTCCGCCCTGCAGCACTGGGCATCGTGCGCTCGGACGACGATCGAATCGTCGCCGGTCTCTCCGGCGGCATCGCCTCCCGCCTCGGTATCGAGACGGTGTACGTCCGGGCCGGTTTCGTCGTGCTCTCGCTGCTGTTCGGAGCCGGAGTCGTGCTGTATTTGGCCGGCTGGGCCGCAACCGTCGATCAGGCGAGGACGGTGGGCGGCGACGAAGGTGCGCAGGCGGATCCCCGGCAACGAGCGGGAGTCGGGCTTCTGTATCTCGCGGTGCTGATGCTCTTCCGCGGCGTCGGGGTGTGGCCGGGAGACGGGGTCGTCATCCCGCTCGGACTGGTCGTTTTCGGAGCGGCGTTCCTGCTCGATCGTCGAGCGATCGACTCGAGGACGGCCTTGATGTCGTTGGTGGAGACTCCCGAGAAGCCGGGACGATCTCGAACGGTCATCGGCATCGTTCTGCTGCTTGTCGGCCTCACCGTCTTCGGAGGGAGTGCCGCCCCGCAACTCGGGTCTGCACTCATGGCGGTCGTCATCACTGGAGCCGGTCTGACACTGTTGTTCGGGCCCTGGGTGTGGACACTCGCCAAGGATCTTGGGGAGAGAGCGTCAGGAGAGGGTCCGGCAGGAAGAGCGCGCCGAGATGGCTTCCCATCTGCACGATTCGGTGTTGCAGACGCTGGCGTTGATTCAGAGATCCGACGACCCCAAGCGCATGGTGACGCTGGCCCGTGGTCAGGAGCGGGAGCTTCGAAAGTGGCTCTTCGAGAGTGCCCCGACGGCGGGCTTGGACCGCCTGTCATCCGCGATTCAGGTGGTAGCGGATCGGGTCGAAGCCGACTTCGACATTCCTGTCGAGGTGATCGGGGTTGGGGACATCGAACTCGACGACTCGATGAGAGCGCTTGTCGGTGCGACCGGCGAAGCGCTGACGAATGCCGCCAAGCACTCAGGCGCCCTCAAGATCTCGGTCTACCACGAGGTCACGCCGGATGCGGTCGAGGTGTTCGTCACAGATCAGGGCAAGGGATTCGACGCTGGAGCCGTCGCCGCCGATCGTCACGGCGTTTCAGAATCGATCATCGCCCGAATGAAGCGGCATGGCGGCGCGGCGACCATCATGAGTGAGCCCGGTGAAGGGACAGAGGTGGCATTGACGATGACGAGGGCAGAGACATGATCCGCGTATCGATGGTGGACGATCACCGCCTGTTTCTGTCTGGGGTCCAGGCCGAGCTTCAGGGCGAAGGTCGACGTCGTCTCGGCGAGCTCGGATCTCGACGAGGCAATCGATCAGATCCGGGATCTCAACCCCGACGTCGTGTTGGTCGATGTGCACATGCCGGGCGGAGGCGGTCTCGCAGTCATCCAGAACGTGATCGAGACCCACCCCGAGATGAAGTTTCTGGCGCTCTCGGTGTCAGACGCAGCTGAAGATGTGATCGCCATGATTCGTGCGGGCGCTCGCGGCTACGTCACCAAGTCGATTGCACCCGACGAGCTCATCGAAGCCATCGAGCGGGTCCACATGGGCGATGCTGTGTTCTCGCCACGTCTCGCAGGATTCGTATTGGATGCGTTCGCTGGAGCCGTCCCAGCGCCGGAAGATCCCGAGCTGGATCAACTGACACCGCGAGAACGTGAGGTTCTCCGTCAGATCGCCAGGGGCTATTCGTACAAGCAGGTTGCTCGCCGGCTGTCCATCTCGGTCAAGACGGTCGAGACGCATGTCTCGAGCGTCCTGAGGAAGCTGCAACTCTCGAATCGGCACGAGCTGGCCCGCTGGGCTTCGGACCGCCGGATCGTCTGAGGGGCAATCCGAAGGCGTCATCTGACCAGCTCGCTCAGCCTTTGAGGCGCTTCCCCTGGGCGAATACGGTCGTCACGTCGGACGGATCGCCGAGCACCCCGACGTCTGACGTCGGGTCCCCGTCGACACAGATCACGTCGGCGGCGAAACCTTCGATGAGGCGGCCCGTCTGCGGCGCCTGTGCTCCAACTGTGAGGGGGCCGACGGAGGTTGCCGAGGTGATCGCATCGATCGGCGTCATTCCTGCATTGACGAGATGGGTGAGTTCTTCGCCATTCCTGCCGTAGGTGGCCGGGAAGAAGATGTCGGTGCCGAGGGCGATGGTGACCCCGGTGGCGATCGCTACTTGGAGGGCCTGAAGGTGTCGATCGGCGATGGCTTTGATCTTGGCATAGGCATAGTCCGGCATCGACAGTTCTCGCCCGCGCCGCACGAGATGTTCGATGACGAATCGGGTCGGTACCAGGATCGTCCCCGTATCGACCATCGCACTGGCAGCCTCGGCATCGAGATGGCTGCCGTGCTCGATGGTTCTCACCCCTGCACGCAACGCCGCCATGATCCCGCTCTTGCCGTGACAGTGGGCCGCAACGACTCGATCCGCCCGTGAGGCCTCTTCGACGATCGCGCGCAGTTCCTCGTCGCTGAATTGCTGGTGATCGGGGTGGTCGACCTGGCTCATCACCCCACCCGTTGCACACACCTTGATGACCTTGGCTCCGAGGCGCAGTTGTCGGCGTACGAGCCGGCGGCAATCATCGGGACCGTCGGCGATCGATGGCGCTCCGAAGTGTCGCTCGAAGGTCGTGTCGACGACGTCGACGGGGAGACCGTGGAGGTCGCCGTGCCCGCCGGTCTGCGAGAGCGGGGCCCCTGAGGCGTAGATGGTCGGTCCGTCGATCAGGCCGTTCTCGATTGCGTGTGCCAGGTATGTCCCATGGCCGCCCACCTCGCGAACGGAGGTGAAGCCTGCATCGACGAGCGCTGACAGGTCCCGAATCGAGCGCAGGACAGCGGTCTGTGGAGCGATGCCCACGATCGACTCGATGTCTGCTCGTTCGAGCCCGAAGAAATGCGTGTGGGTGTCCCACATCCCGGGCATGACGGTTTCGGTGGCGATGATCTGGTCGGCGTCCGGAGCGTCAACGACAGAGCCGACGAATGTGATCGTCGACCCGTCGATGGCGACGGACCCGTTCTCGAGCACCGTGCCGTCGCCGGGGATGACCCGTTGTGCATCGATTCGCACCCTCATTCCGGGGACGGTACCAGTCCCGGTCATGCCGGACGCCTCACTGCCGGCACCCCACGATGTGGGTGCGTGACCACGGGCAACCGTTGAGCAGACGGTGGTTCGTGCAGCAGGTGCCGAGGCGACTGTGACTCTCCGAATGGCACCGTGGCACCCACGATTCGCCATACTTGGTGCAATGAACATCTCCTCACTCACTGCTCCTGCCGTCAACGCCACCTCGGGTGCCTGGACACGGGAGGGGCTGGTACGTCGACTGTGGGATGGGGACCCGACGGTCTGGTCATCGGACCCCGATACCCCCGAACTCGCCAATCGTCTCGGATGGCTGAGGCTCCACGAGACCTCGCGTGCATCGATCGGGGAGATCCATCGGGTCGCCGAAGAGGTCGCAGCGGACAGCGATCATGTGGTGTTGTGCGGCATGGGAGGTTCCAGCCTTGCTCCGCAGGTGTGCTCGGAGGTCATCGGATCGAAGGTGGGACGACCAACGCTTCTCGTGTTGGACTCGACGCATCCGGACGCGGTCCGAGCCGTTCGCGCTCAAATCGATCCGGCAAGGACAACGTTCGTGATCTCATCGAAGTCGGGGACGACGCTCGAGACGCTCTCGCTGTTCAGGTACTTCTACGCAGAGTCGGGCGAGGACGGTGGTCGCTTCGTCGCGGTGACTGACCCCGGCTCCAAGCTCGTGACACTTGCCGCTGACCGCGGGTTCCGGGCTGTATTCGAGGCTCAGCCCGATGTCGGTGGGAGATATTCGGCATTGACCCATTTCGGGCTGGTTCCGGCAGCCTTCATCGGCGTGGATATCGAGGCCCTGCTCGATTCGGCGGCGAGTCTCGCTGCTCAGGCAGCCGACACCGTTCGTGACGATCCGGCGGTCGGAATCGGCATCGGTCTCGGGGAGGCTGCGAAGAAGGGCGTCGACAAGCTGACGATCTTCACCTCTCACACGCTGGCGGCGTTTCCGTCATGGATGGAACAACTCATCGCCGAGAGCCTCGGCAAGGACGGCACCGGGATCGTCCCCGTTGCGGATGAGCCGGTCGGCGCACCCGAGGAATACGGTCCTGACCGCGTGTTCATCTCGTATCAACTCGAAGGAGAGCATGAACCGAACCTGGAGGCGCTGGCAGAGGCCGGATTCCCGGTCATCGGGTTCGAACTTCCCAATGTCTCGGCCCTCGGCCATGAGATGTTGCGGGCTGAGGTGTTCACCGCTGTAGCAGGAGCCGTCCTTGGGGTTCATCCGTTCAACCAGCCCAACGTCGAGGCCGCAAAGAACTTTGCACGTGACGCGATGTCCGGCTCGCTGGATCTCGGAGGCGTGAAGACGCTGAGGGGAGCGGAGGCAGTCGAAGCGGTCCGAGCGTTGGCCATGGGTTCTGGCCCGGGCGACTACTTCGGTCTCCACGCCTATCTCGCCCCGAGTGACGAACTGTGGGACGAGTTGACCCGACTCCGGGTTGCGGTCCGCGCAGCGACTCAGGTTGCCACCACCTGTGGCTGGGGCCCCCGATTCCTCCATTCGACAGGTCAGCTTCACAAGGGTGGGCCGGCCGGCGGACGGTTCGTTCAGTTGATCGACGACGGCGGAAGTGAACTCGCTGTTCCCGAGACCGACATGACCTTCAACGGGATCATCTCGGCTCAAGCGGCAGGTGACTACCAGGCATTGATCGAAGCCGGTCGCGAGGTCGTCCAGGTCGACGTTGGCGGCGACGCCAGAGCGTTCGTTCGCAGTGTGATCGAGTCGATGGCATAGATCACTCGGCATCCGCAGGACGGCCTGTGAGTCATTCTCGTCGTTAATTCGCTTGACACGTATGCACGGATTGCATACGGTGCCAGAACCGAAGAAAGGCGGCTACCGATGCTGATGAACGCACACATCACGAGCGACATCACGGTTCTCACGACGGGAACCGACCTCGCCGTGCGCGCCGGTGCAGCCTTCCCGATCCCTGCTCCCGCCACGACCTTCACCTTTGGTCTCGTTCCGACCCGCTGGCGGCCGCGCCTCGATTGACGTTCCACGTCTCACGAGAGCCACGGCCGCCGGTAGCACCCGGCGGCCTTCTTTGATTGGCCGCCTGAGACCGAGCCGACGACATCGACCGAACACGACAGAACGAGACGCACATGAAGACAATCGAATCGAATATCTACGAAGAAGGCCGATGTATCGACAGCGGCCAACACGACTTGTTCTTCTCGGACAAGGCTTCGGAGTTGGCTGCTGCACAGGAGATCTGCATGGGGTGCGAAGTCCGCATCGCGTGCCTCGAAGAGGCGCTGGTCCAAGCCATCGAATGGGGCGTGTGGGGCGGCGTGATCTTCTGGGACGGTCAACCGTTCTATCGCAAGCGCGGGCGCGGTCGCCCGTCGCTGGAGGACGCGGGCAAGCCGTTGGAAGCGACATACGAGGAACTGCACGAACTGGTGCAGTCGGCCTGAACGACGAAGCCCCCGACTCCGAATTCGGAGTCGGGGGCTTCTCGCATTCAGTTCATCGTTGAACCGATGACAACAAGGTCCCTGGTCGGCGCATCTTGGCGATCGCCTTGGTTTCGATCTGACGGATGCGCTCCCGGGTCACGTTGAAGTGCCTCCCGACGTCGTCGAGCGTGCGGGGTTCGACGTCGCCGAGGCCGAAGCGCATGATGATGACGTCTCGTTCTCGATCGTTGAGTTCGGCCAAGACGGATCCGAGTTCGTCGACTCGAGATGCGAGCAGCGCGATTTCGAATGGGTCGATCGCATCGACGTCTTCGATGAAGTCGCCGATTGTTGCGTTGTCTTCGCCTACCGGCTGGTGGATCGAAACCGGCTCTGGAGCCACCCGCTTGGCGTCTTTGACCTTCGTGACGGTCAGGCCGGCCTCCGCTGCGGTTTCCTCGACCGTCGGGTTTCGCCCGAGCTTCTTGATCAGCTCCTGTTCGGCGGCATAGACCTGATTGATCGTGTCCATCATGTGGACCGGGACCCGGATCGTTCGGCTCTTGTCGGCGATCGCCCGACTGATCGCCTGCCTGATCCACCAGGTGGCGTAGGTCGAGAACTTGAATCCCTTCCTGTACTCGAATTTCTCCACGGCGCGGATCAGTCCGAGGTTTCCCTCCTGAATGAGGTCGAGGAAGGGAAGTCCAGCGTGTTGATATCGCTTGGCGATCGAAACGACCAAGCGAAGATTGGACTGGATGAAGAGTCGACGAGCAGCGAGCCCTCGATCAGCTTCGATCTCGAGCCGCATGCGGTCGTTGTGTGAGTGCCCCCCTTGGTCGAGGCGCTCGGTCGCCTTCTTGCCCTTCTCGATGCGCTTGGCGAGGCGAACCTCATCGTCGGCGGTGAGGAGATCGAAGGTGCCGATGCCGTCGAGGTAACGTTTGACAGCCTCGTCGCCCGCATCCCAGGCGTTCATCTTTCTCGCTGACATCTTCCGGTGTCTTCCTTCTTTGGTGTGGACCTGCCCTCCCTATCGGCCGTTGGTGGGTGAAAGTTGAGGACATCCGCCTGGTTGCCTCGAGGTTCGTCGCTGCCGCAGCAGACGGGGCTCCCCACGATGAAATCGCACGGGTGGTGGACGACCCGGGGGTCGAATCGGCCACCGGGCCTCGCGCGCGACGCCGTGCTGGCGGACCACGATCTGCCAAGATCATGTGCTCTGCCGCAGTTGATGATTGGTACACGGAATGTCCGCGCCCAGCGACGAGGGGTGCGTCCGATGGATACTGTGCTGATCGTCGCACACAGAGAGTCGGCGAACGGGAGAGAGAACGATATGTCCGAGTTCGATGTGGTGATCGTGGGGGCAGGACAGGCCGGCCTGGGTATCGGGTATCACCTCCAACAGTCCGGGCTGTCATTCGTGATCCTCGAGCGGGGCGAGATCGGTGAGAGTTGGCGTTCGCAGCGGTGGGACTCCTTCGCCGTCAACACGCCGAACTGGATGAACGGTTTGCCGGGATCCCCGTACACCGGTGATGCTCCCGACGGCTTTGATCTCCGCGACGAACTCGTCGCCTCGTTCGAACGGCACGCGGTCGACCAGGACCTCCCGGTTCGGCTCGGTATCACCGTCGAAAGGGTGCTGGCTCGCCAGGATTCCGGTGGGTTCATCATCGAGACGGTCGACGGGAGCGGCACACAGGAGGTGCTGAACGCCCGCAACGTGGTCGCGGCGTCCGGGATGGTCCAGCGCCCGCTCGCTCCTGAGCTCACACAGAGTTTTCCCGAGAGGATCACTCACGTCCGCGCATCCGACTACCGCTCCGCAGAGACGCTTCCCGAGGGAGCGGTGGTCGTCGTTGGGAGTGGCCAATCGGGCTGCCAGGTCGCCGAAGACCTCACCGAGGCCGGCCGGACCGTGTATCTGTGCACCAGCCGAGTTGCGCGGGTTCCCCGGAGGTATCGAGGGCGCGATGCGCTGGCGTGGATGACCGATGCGGGCAAGTTCGATGAGCAGGTCGAGGACCTGCCTGACCCTCTCATGCAGTTCGCCGCCCAACCTCAGATCTCGGGTGTCGGCCCTCTCGGCAAGACAGTCAGCCTTCAAGCGTTGCAACGGCAGGGAGTCCATCTCATGGGGCGGCTCGTTTCCGTAGCTGACGGCGTCCTGACGACCAGCGAAGGGTTGGCCGATCACATCGCATTTGCCGATGCGTTCTCCGAGGAGTTCAAGAAGAACATCGACGCGTATATCGACGGGCACGATGTTGACGCTCCGGGGGCTGAGCTCGACCCGGCCGATGTCCCGGCCGGCCCGGAGGTTGCCAAGAGCGGCCTGACGGAGCTCGATCTCGACGACGCCGGTGTCAGCACGGTGATCTGGTGTACTGGGTTCACGGCGAACGTCGGCTGGCTCCAGGTCCCGATTCTCGATGAAGCCGGGCGTCCGGTCCATACTCGAGGCGTTTCGAGTCATCCCGGTCTCTACTTCTTAGGGTTCCCCTGGCTCCATACACGGAAGTCCGGGATCATCTTCGGCATCGACGAAGACGCGCGCCACATCGCAGAAGCGATCGTCTCAAAGCCAGTTCCCGAGGTTCTTGGCTAGACGTCCCGCTGGTCTTCCGACCGAAATGTGGATTGTGAAGGTACCTCCCTGGCAAGACACCTGGGGTCCCCGTCGACGGCTACACAGTTGATGACAATGGGGCTGGTCATTGGGTTTGCGGTGCTGTGACGCAGTTGGGGAGCACGATCGAAAAGCATGCTCCGCCCAGGCGCTCGGACGTCCTGTACGCGGCCGTGCCGCCGTGGGCCGTGGCGATCAGCGCCACGATGGCCAGCCCGAGGCCAGTCCCGGAACGTTCGGCGTTCGTCTGGTTCTGTCCCCGTTCGAAGCGGCGCCAGATTTCGTTGCGATGTTGGTCGGGGACGCCGGGGCCGTTGTCGTGGACTTCTAGATGGAGTGCCCTGGAATCGTCGGATCGCACGACCAGCAGGATCCTCTCGCCGCCATATCGGGTGGCGTTGGTGAGCAGGTTGATGAGGATCTGGCCCACCCTGTCGGGGTCGAGCTCGACGACGATGGCGGGTTCGACGTCGGTCTCGATGCGGGATGGTGGGACACCAAGTGCGGTGATCGCAGCTTCAGCCAGGTCGCAGCCTGTGGTTTCGCGTCGCTCGAGGTTCAGCTGTTCGGGCGCGTCACGGGACAGCGTCACGATGTCGGTGACCATCCGCCCCAGACCTTTCGCCTGGCCGAGCACGAGATCTGTCATCTCCTGCCGGTCGCGAGCAGCCAGTTGCTCTCCGTCATCTGAGAGAACAGTCAGGAAACCGATCATCGCGGTGAGCGGGGTGCGCAGCTCGTGTGACACCGAGGAGATGAGCGATCGCCGTTCCCGCTCCACCAGTGATCGGTTCTCCTGGATTGCGAGTGTCTGCCGGTCGATGACGAGCAGCAGGACGACGGTCGTGCCAATCAACAGGTAGGTCTCAGCGCGTCCAGTCATCAGTTGCTCGTAGAGGAGGAAGCCCATCATGACCAGACCGAGCGTGTAGGGCATGGCGTAGGACCACAGCGGGGTCTTGGTCGAAGGGGACTCGGCGGGAGCAGACACCCGCTCGACCAGTCCGGCCACCACGACGAAGGATGCCGCTGAGGCCATGAAGAGCAGCAGGTTCGAGTCGGTGTCGACGAATAGGCCTGTCGTGACAGAGGTCACATAGCTGAGGTCGGCTGCCGCCTGGAAGGCGAAGGCGATCGACAACGCCACCAACCTGACGTCGAAGCGATACCGATCCTGCCTCAACAGCAACACCATGACGCCGATGACTAGTGCCACGTCGAGGACCGGATAGGTCAGTCCGATCAGTCGCTGGGGTGTTGACAGCGAACTGAGCCCGCTCACGATGTCCGTTCCCACCAGATGCCACGTCAGGACACCGATCGATACGGCGCCGGCGACTCCGTCGACGATGATGCGGACCCGGGACCGCCACCCGCGGGTGACCGATGGCATCAACGCCAGGCCGGTCAATGCAGTCAGATACATGGCGATGAAGATGCCGTCGAGCGGCCCGAACGCTGGAAGCGGCGCGAACTGGGAGACCACGCCGAACAGCACCATTCCCAATGCACCCAGGAGGAGGGTGACGCCGATCAGCCCGAAGCCGCGTCGATCTGGGTGGGAATCCTTCCGCCCGTACCGGAGCAACCGCACACCGGCGAAGAGGAATCCACCACCAGTGGCGACGGTGACGGCATCATCGAACATCCCCGGATTGGCGATATCGGCGATCCCGATGACCACAAAGGCGGTGAGGACCGCGATTGTCGGCCAGTCCAGCCATAAGCGTTCCAGCTGCATCTTGAGGTGGGTGTGTGCCACGAATCTCCTGTCGGCACTTCGTTGGCACGAGTAAGGGGACCCTGAGCGGTCGGTCACTCCAGCGCCGCCGGCCCCGCTCAGGCTCGGGTCTGGCTCCGCTGATCGATCCAGAACTCGATGCGGTGCCCCTCAGGGTCGTAGATGTCGAAGACGCGACTACCGAAGCGAATGCTGACAGGAGACGGCTGGCCGCCTCGGCGTTCCAGCCATCTGCGGGTTGCGTCGAGATCCGGAACCTCGAGGCTGAGCGTCATCCCCTGTCCCTGCACGGGCTGGATGCTGGCCCGACGGGCGTCGGCGATACTCACTGAGGCACCGCCGCAAAGTCGAAACTCCACAAACCACGGATTCGAGAATGTCTCGGTCAGACCCAGCAGAATGCGATAGAAATCGACGGTCTCGTCCCAGCGATCGCAGTAGAGGATGAAGTTCGTTGCCCGCACACCCATCCCAGTAACAACCGGCTCGCGAGCGGCGCCACATCGGGGACACTCAACTGCATTGGCGTCCGCTCCCTCGAGGAACATGCCGCACGACAGGCAGGTCGCATCCAGGAAACACGCTCGTTCTCCCATCGTCGCCAAGGCTACCCAATCGCCGTGAAGATTATCCCAGTGTCTCACCGGTCTCGGCACGATGATGGAACACGCCGGTACCGTGCCCATGCAAGAGGGGTCGGTCACGGTGTCGGGAGGTGCCGCATGGTCGACGACGACTGTGTTGGGAATTCTCCCAGAACTGGGGGAGGGTCTCTTCTCCGACACCAAACGCACGTCGACGGTGGCGACCGCCGTCCAGTCCGATGTGACTCGCCTTGTCCCGCAGCTCCGGCCCAGTCTGATACCGGTAAACTGCTCTCGTAGCCTGTTGTTGCGGAGCTGGTCTATTCGAGGCCGGTCAACGGGTCGGAAGGAAGACCGGAACATCCGCACCACCCAGAATCGCCAGCAAACATAGGCGTGTTCGGGATCCAGGGCGTTTAGCTCAGTTGGGAGAGCGCTTCCCTTACAAGGAAGAGGTCGGCGGTTCGAGCCCGTCAACGCCCACCCCCGAAATCCCTTTATCCAGCAGGGGATTTCGGTGTTCGGGCGGGGAGTTCGATCACCGTTGGATCGTGTTTGGTCCGCGCCTGGTCCGCGTGTGAGGCGGTTCGTGTCTGTTCGAGGCGGTCTGTGGCGGCTTGGTCGAGTCCTTCGTAGAGGTGGCCGTAGACGTCGAAAACGGTTCGGGTGCTTTCGTGGCCGAGGCGATCTGCGATGTATTTGGGGGACTCTCCGTGGGCGATCAGCATCGCTACGTGGGTGTGGCGGAGGTCGTGGGGTGTGCATGGTGGACCCACCGAAGCGTTGACTGCCGGGTTCCAATATCGGGTGCGGAATCGGTTGTAGTCGAGGTGGCCTCGGTGGGGCATCGAGAAGATCAGGTCGGACGACGAGGGATAGGTGGAGAGCTGGGTGACGAGTTCGTCGGCGAGGAATTGGGGGATCCCGATCGTGCGTCGGGCTTTGCGGGTTTTGAGCGGGCCGGAAACCATTCGGCCTGATCCTTGACGCGTAGAGCTGCTCGTCGATACGCAGGGTGCGGCGAAGGGGATCGAGGTCGTCGGTGCGGAGTGCCGCCAGTTCTCCGAAGCGGAGACCGGTGTAGGCACCGGTGAGCACCAGCGCCCGGTAACGGGCTTGGATGGTGTCGGCGAGTTCCTCGACCTCGCCGGGGGAGAGGAACCGCCGCTCCGGATTCTCGATCTTGGGAAGTTTGACCTCGCGGCATGGGGAGCGGGTGATGATTCCGTCGGTGACAGCGATCCGGAAGGCTCGGGAGACGATCTGGTAGGCCTTTCTGACGGTCACGCCCGGCGCCTACCGTCGGTGCAGATGCGTACCGAGGAACCGTCGTGGGATCTCCTCGGGTGCCCGTGGGGCGGACCGTACGAAAGTGCCTGGCTAGCGACCGGAGCGAGCGACGGCGGAGGACCGGCGAGCGCAGCGAGCGGGAGTGTGACCGGGATGGCGCCGATCGGATTTTCTAAGCAGTCCCTACTATTCACCCGGTGGCGACAGGTCGAGACTCGCAAGTACGGGCTGTGACCCGACGGCGCCCGGTCTGAAAGCGCTCAGACCAGGGCTCCCGGTATCGGGAGCGGGAATTGAACCCGCGATCTTCCGGATATGGGTTCACCCGAACGAGCGCGACAGCGATCGCAGGGTGCGCTTGCGCTCGCTGCGCACCATCACGCCTGCGACCGGTCTCAGGACGCATCCACCGGTCAGCTCGGTCTGCGCGACGTGGTGTACGGCGGTCCCACCGTGGTTCGCCTCGAGGACATACTCCATGCGGGCGTCGGCCCTGGCGCCGCCAGGCCACCGGAGAGTCTCTCGGAACTCCACACGCGAAGGGGGGTCGAGTTCAGCGACCTCGCCGCGGAACGTTCCCATCCGCGTGGAGTCGGCGTATTGTGCACCTACGGCTGGTGGTCCATCCACCGTCCACGCACATCTGCGAAACAGACCCGTGTGGTGCATCCACTTGCGGTAGCCGGGTAGGTCGATCAATCGTTCGAAGACGTCCCCGACCGGCGTGTCGACGGTGGCGCGGCCCACGAATCTGACCACGCTCGGTTCGCGCCCCTGGCTCTCCGGGCCGTGGGCCGCGGCACCCCATAGCGCTCACCTCTCCGCCTGCCGGTGGTGGCGTAACCTCAGCAACCTCGTAGATCTCCTCGGCCACCAGACCGTGCGCTTCTCGGTGCACTGCTTGTGCGCTGGCGGCGTCCGGTGCCTCGACGAGACAGAAAGCGCGGCGGTGCCCGGCGTCAACCCAGTAGTTCAGATAGCGGGTTCGGTATTTGTCCTGCACACGCAGGTCTGCTGCGTGTGCGGCTGCCACCGCTGTCCTCATCCGTGCCATCGGGGAGCTCGTGAACATCCATGTAGAGCGCCATCTCGGTCACCTCCAGGTCGTCGTGTCGTCTGACATCGGCGATCGTATAGAACGGGGCGTTCCTTGAGTGTTCCCCCGACGACGGCGTGCCTAGCCGGTGGCGGCCAATTGTGCGCAGCGAGCGGCGTCTCGCGGCCGACCGGCGGCCGCGAAGCCGACCGCGGCCTGTTCGAACAGCGCAGTGACAGCCCCCACTTCCTCGCCCCGCTCCCGGCCAAGCACACCCCGTGCCTCCGCCAGCGCTGCCTGCCAAGGCCCGCCCCTCCACCGCTCGGCGGTGTGGCCGGCCCGATCCAGGATGGTCTGGGCGCGCTCGTGCTGGCCCGCCACGGCACAGGCGACGGCTCCTCGCACCCATAGCGTCATCGAGCACGGTTCGCAGGTGCGGAGCGCAGCGAGCTCGTCCTCGGCCTCGTCGAGGATGGCGATTCCGCTCGCTGCGTCATCGAGGTCGATCATCACGCCGAAGAGAAGCGGGAGGAGATGGCCCGCCAGTGGTGTCTGGGCGGCGAGCCGACGCGCCTGAGCGTACAGGTCGGGGGACGTGTCCAGCGTTGCTTGGTGCGCTCTAAGTTCCGCCAGACGCACGACTGCGAGGGCTGCGCCACTGGGTGTCTGCACCTCCTGGTACAGGCGGATCGCCTCGGTCAAGTCTGCCTCCACTGCACCGGGTCGCGGATGCCGAGCAGGCCAACCTCCCCACGCAGCAGCAGTGATACCGCTCGGGCCGGTCGACTGTCCTGGCCGGCACGCTCGAGCAGCTCATCTGCGAAGGCGTTCAGATCGGCGAGGCCGTCCGGCTGATGCAGTGCGAACTCGCTCATGCACAGGTTGACGTCGTACACGAACGGAGCGAGGTCAGGGGACCGTTCGACGGTGTCGAGGAAGCCCTCGGCGAATACCTCACCCGAGCGCGCCTTTGCGAACCTGACCAGGCCGAGGAGCTCGCTGGATTCGGCCAGTTCCGCGTCCGAGGCCCGCGTCGATCGCCAGCGCCCGAGCCTTACGGGCGGTTCGCTCGGCCTCGGCCAGGTCGTCTCGCTCCCAGTGCACCACCGCCCACGCCAGCAAGGCACGGGCCCGCTCGGCAGGGGTAGCGACATCCCCACCCTCGGTCTCCAGGACCTCCTCGTACAGCGCAACCGACACCGGATCGGGCGATACCCCCAGCTCGTCATGGAGGACGGTGCGGAGACGGTCGAACTGGCGGATAGCGCCGGCACGGTCGCCGGCCTCCCTCCGCTCACGGATGATACCGCGGTGGGCGATCTCGCTAGTAGGGTCGACGCTCAACAGACGGCCCCAAAGCCTGCCGCCCTTGAGTACCTGCAAATACCGAGCGTTGAGTTGCTCGCGGGGACCCTGACTCCACGGCTCGTAGCGATCGTCAGGCAGTAGATCGCCGGCGTAGCGCTCCGCTAACTGGCGACGCGGCAAGCCGCCTCGTCACCGTCCTCTAGAGCACGGAGTGCATCTCCAGAGAACTCCTCGACGTCAGTCTCCACCCGTCCCGACGGGAGCAAGGCGACGGTCGTGCCGTCGAGGACTATGGCGTCTGGCAGGCCGAGTGCGCGTCGGGCGTAGTGCGCAGCCTTGCGTAGATTGCGTCCACCGGCAGTGTCGTCGATGTCCGGCCATAGCGCCTCCATGGCCTGCTTGAGTACAAGGCGGTGGTTCGGGGCCAGCGCCAGAAGCTTGACCAACCCGGCGGCTCGCCGACGTCGCCAGGACTCATCGGCGATCGGGTGTCCATCGACAACCACCCCGAACCCGCCGAGAAGCCGGACATGCACCCCATGTCGACGGATGCCACTACCGTTGCCGTCTAACTCGCCTCGGGTGAAGTCTTCCCCCGGATGGATCGGCTAAGGTCTTCAGGAGCATTGGCGACATTGCTGATGAGCTACATTGTCCGATTTTGACTATTCAGTGGTCGGGTTGAGCGGATGGCGTTGTTCGTGGGCTGGTTCGGGCTTGGTACAGATGGTGTCTCGGCCTCATGCCGGTCCCCGATCGACACCTGGCCAGTTCTGGTGTTCACTTGCATCGAGGGGTTCTCCCTTCAAACAAGCAGGCCCCGGCCTCGATAAGGTGCAACTTTATCCTCGGTCGGGAACCTGCAACACCCCTCCACGCCGGCTGGATGGATGGACCGTATCCAACTCATCGCCGTGATCAGCGCCCTCGTACTAGACGTGATCGTGCTCGGCGCGATGAGCACCCGGATCGGCGAACTCGGGTTCACACCCAACCGAACCGCGGCGCTCGGCCTGAACATCCTGCTCCCTCGTGAACTTGGGCGGGACCGCCGGGCAATCCGCCCGGTCCCTCACCGGACAAGGCACTTTTCCACCAGCTCGAACTCTCGCAGACCACCTACCTTCCCATCGTCGCGGTCTGGGCCGCCACCGTCGTGGTCATCCTCCCACCACTGTTCGCCTTCAGCTGATCTCGTCATCATTTGTCGGCTCTGAACCCCGGATCGAGCCAGCGGCAGCAGATGCGAACGGACGCTGAGTCGCTCGCCCACATCGCCAGATATGCGCCCTATCGCACCTCGGAACCAGGTGTACCGGATCGGCACCTCGGCGTGCGGCTCTCCGACGCTGCGCCGAACACTGATGGTGACCGATGGGGTGCGGCGGCGCTGCGAGACTGGTGCTGTGTACAGCTGGCATGGAACGAAGAAGCTCCGGGACCGGGCGAAGCAGCCAATGGTGGCTGCAGAAGCGGAGCCGACGACGTGGCTTGGCAACTGGTACGGCACGGTGCTGTTCTGGCGCCCGCAGCTGGCGCTATTGGTGAACGAGCAGACACTGTTCCCAGTCCTGGTGCCGCTGGCGCCGGCTGCTTCGCTGCTGGATCGATTTCCAGCCGCGCTTGGCGAGATGTTGGCGACGGCCGGAGTGGAGCAACGGTTCATCGACGCCGAACTGGCGGAGATGGTTGAGGGCCGGTGGGCGAAGACGGCCAGCCGGAGCGTGATCGGAGTCATGAACGAGTTCAGCTTCCTCGCCACCGAAGCACGACGGCGCCGTGGAGACGCCGACCCGATCGAGTTGGCATTGGGCTGGCACAGACGGTGCGGTCCGCTCTACAAGCGCCACATCAGTCCGGATAGGGAACTCGCCGCCGCCGTGGCGGCGTGGTCGGCTGAACACGCCAGCTGACGAACCGCGGCTCTCCCGACACTTGGACGTCGCTCGCCGACGAACCGAGGACGACGGTCGAAGCGATCCGCCGGCTGCTGTCCGGTCTGGAGAACGGTGCTGACGCGCACGAGCTGGCAGCGGCAGTCGCCGATCTCCATCCGAAGAACAACACCTTCCCCGGTGAGCTGTTCATGGAGCTCGCGGCCGACGCTCTTGACCTCGCAGGCATCAATCGTGACACCGCGATCCCGTACGAGGGTCTGCTCGACGCCCATCTCCCGGAGTGGTCAATTCCGCGGCCGCGAGAAACGCAAGATCCAATAGCGATCTCACGAGCGCAGCCTTGCGTGCCGGTCTGGAACCTGACCTGCTCGATGAGGTGGTGTGGTGGCGCACCGACGACTACTGGCGCTACGCACTGTTCGCCGCCGTGGGGCTGATTCGAGCCGCCGCCGCACGACGCATCCCAGCTCCACAGCTCGCCGGCCAGCTCGCAGAACGCCACGGAGTCGCCAACCCGTGATGAGCCATCGAACGATGCCTCGTCTGGCCCGCGGCGTGTGGGTGGTGTCACGTTGGCCGATCCGACGACAGGGTTGGCACCAACGGAGATCGCAACCGGCGTCGGTGTGCTGGCGTGGCTGGTCGTCGGGCTCGCCACCTTGGCGGCCGACGTGCGCCGATCGTCGGCGACAGCTTGGGCAAGGCTGAGTACTTCGTGGAACATGATCTACTTCCACGATTCTTGCCCCTTCTTGACTGACAACCCGGGACTCCTCCGTCAATCCGATTAGTGATGCTCTTACGAGCAACGCCTCTACCGGTCGTAATGAAGTGATGCTATTCAGAGAAAGCATCACTTAACCCCATGTCATCGCCTGTTACTGACCCCGGTTACCACACCGGTCGCAGAGCACTAACAAGGGCCAGAGTTACCCCGCCGAGATCCTGACTCCGACGAGGTCAAGTCACTGATCAGGGCCTGCTCGAACACCGCCCCAACCGGTATCCGTAACCGAGCACTCATCACCGTCCTATACCGGGGTGGTCTCCGGCTCGGGGAGTCGCTCGCCTTGAAGTCGAAGGACATCGACGGCGACCAGGGAACCATCACAGTCCTCCACGGGAAGGGCGATCAGCGCAGGACTGTGGGGTTCGACCCGGGAGCGATGGCGATCGTTCAGCGGTGGGCCGACCGGCGTAAGGAGTTAGGCGTGTCGACTCGGGCACCGCTGTTCTGCACCTTGAAGGGCAAGTCGCTGAAGCCGTCTTACGTCCGCACCCTCCTTCCTCGGCTGGCCGACAAGGTCGGAATCGAGAAGCGGGTTCATCCTCATGGACTCAGGCACACGATGGCGTTCGAGTTGATGATGGAGGGTGTGCCGGTGCCGGTGATCCAGCGGCAGTTGGGGCATGCTTCGCCGGCGACGACGGACCGGTACTTGTCGCATCTGGCACCGAAGGATGTGGTAGAGGTGATGCAACGGCGGGAGTGGACGGTCTGAGGCTCAGCGGGTTGCAGTTTCGAGGGCGTGGCGAATCGCCATAACGAGCGGCACGGTGTCACTTCGATTATCCACCCTCTGCTCAGGTTGAAGATGATCATGGATGCGCTCTCGGAGTGCGGTAAGTGTTGGGGTGTGAGCCGGCGCCTGCATCGCACCCAAGGATGACGCCTGGTATGCGTCGAGAACCCTGTCGGCCGTGTCGTAATGGCCGAGTTCGATCAGGAGTTCTGCAACGTAGAGCGCCTCATGGTGCTGCCAGACAGGCCACGTCCCCTCGGCTTCTTCGAGTTCGAGACACTCCAGCAGAAGGGTGATGGCCGCATCGATGTTGCGTTCCCTGTATTCGAGGATCGAGAGAAGCACGAGTGACCACCCTTGCTGGTAGACCATGACTCCGTACTGACGAAGATTTTGGAGGGCCTCGGCGACGAGTCGGCGTGGTTCCTCGGTCTCGCCCAGGCGGATCCTGGCGTCCGCCTCGGAGAGCATGCCTGCGTAGCGGACCGACATCGGAGCCTCTTCGTTCCGGCTCCACGCTTCTTGTACGACGGTGAGAGCCTCCTTGGGATCCCTGCGGATGTCCATCAGCAGTTCAGCGAGATTGTCGGAGGCGCTGTAGTGCGGGAGGTCGTTTTCCTGGGCGAAGGCGATGGCCTCTCTGAACCATCGCTCGGCCATGTCCCATTCACCCTCCAAATATGCCTCGATGCCTAGCGCAACTTGAGGTTGTGAAGCTGTACGGGGGATGAGACCAAACTGACGGTGGATCTCGTAGGCGGCTGCGGTGCGCTGTTTGCTCTCTTGTGGTCGGTCGCTCCAGTGGGCGATCGCTCCAGAGCCATACAGCATTGCCATTTGAAGCGCAGGGTCGAGGGCGTCGAGATCAGTGAGCAGCGGTTCGAAGTAGTCAGGAGGAGTCGGTTTGCCGAGCAACACGACGATTTGGTGCCGCCAAAGCACGGCCGCTATCTCCGCAGCAAGGGTCCGACGCTCGTTTGCTGCACCCCAGATGATGGCACTGCGGAGAGACTGGAGATTGGCTGTCGTCCACGTCAACTCGTCGGACGTGAGATCGATGAACCGGTCTCGGTGATAAAGACCGTGTGCCCAGTCGGCGAAGAATTCGAAATGCCGTCTCTGAGCCTCGCCTTCGTCACCAACCTCTCGGAGTCTGGCGGTGGCGTATTGACGGACAGCTTCCAGCATGTCGAACCGGTCGTAATCTCGATGGACGAGGGACTTCCTGACCAGGTCGGTCAGTCGGTCAACGGCCCGGTCGCCTCCGATGGCTTCCGCCTGTTCCAGGTCGAATCCGCCTTCGAACACAGGCAGGAACCGCAACAGCTTCTGGGTGTCCTCGTCGAGGAGGTCGTAGGACCAGGCGATGGTGGCTTCGATAGTGCGGTGATGTTCAGGACCGCCACGTCCGCCACGGAGGACCGAGAGTCGGTCTCCGAGCCGGTCAAGGACTTGGCCGGGTGTCATGACGGCGGTGCGGGCGGCGGCGAGTTCGATAGCTAGCGGGAGACCACCTACCTCGGTGCAAATGGCGGCGATAGTGTCACGCTCGGCGTCAAGGTCGAGAGTCACTCCAGCTTCGGTGGCTCGGGTGATGAATAGGTTGACTGCCGAGGCGTGCTCGGAGTCGTCGTCGACGGATAAGGGTTCGATCGGGAGAACTCGTTCACCACGGATCCCGATCGGTTCTCGGCTGGTGACCAGTACCGTCACGTCAGGTGCTGTGTCCAACAGGCCTGAGAGATAGCTGCTCACCCCATCAAGAACGTGTTCGCAGTTGTCCAGGACCAGCAGCATCTGTCTGGGGGCCAGTGCCTCAATGCTGCCGAACCGGTCGTCGACACCCGCAACCGCACCCAAGATGGCCGTGTACTCAGAGCCGGGTGGGAGGTCGGTGAGGTCGACCAGCCAACGTCCGTCGGGAAACGGTTCGATTATCTGGGCGGCGACGCTGGTGGCGAGGGTCGTCTTGCCGATGCCTCCGGCCCCAGTCAGCGTCACCAACCGGTGATCCCCGAGCATCTCCCTCAAATTCTCGATAGCGCTCTCCCGACCGAAGACCGCACCCAATCTCGGGAGGTTGTCGGTCGCCACCACCGACCGGAGCGGCGGGAAGTGCAGCCCCAAGTTGTCGGCGACGAGCTGGACAACACGTGTTGGCGTCGAGAGGTCGGCAAGGCGATGCTCACCAAGATCTTCGAACTCGAAGTCTCCAATCGTGACCAGTTCCCGGGTGGTGGCGGAGACGAGGACCTGGCCGCCATGGCCGATCGACATCAGCCGAGCCGTCCGGTTCAGTGCCGGGCCGAAGTAGTTGCCGTCCCGCTCCACCGCCTCCCCCGAATGCACTCCCATCCGTACCCGCAGGCCACACTCGGACGAGTCCAATTGTCTCTGCGCTTCTGCGGCTGCGGTAAGGGCCTCGGTGGAGGATCCGAACGCTGCGGAGAACGAATCGCCCCCTGTGGCGAACACGAACCCGCCATTCGATTCGATCGTCTCCCCGAGGATCCGGTCGTGGATCTCCAGGTCGGCCGCCATCGCCGTGGGGTCGTTCTCCCAGGCTTGGGTCGACCCCTCGATGTCGGTGAACAGGAAGGTCACCGTTCCGCTCGGACGCTCAGCCATGTCGTCCACGGTATTGAACGCGATCGCAGGTGGGGGAGGAGAAAGGGCTGTCACTTGCTGTCATGGGTGATTGTGCATTGTCAATTCTGCCGATCGGATTCGAGGATGGCCTTCAAACGGATGAGATCGAAGTAGTTGGCCTTCAGTAGGGGTCCGTAGAAGCGTCTCTCGGCGGTTCGCATCCACCATGTGTTTGCCTGTGGGACGCCACCCATCCGAAAGCGAGTTGCGCCGTCCTCGGTGACCCACTCCATGTGCGAGTCGGTGAGGACGGGTCCCGTCTCCTGTCGATAGCTCACCCGGTGGGGAGCGTCCCACACGGTGATGACGGGGTCGAAGTGAAACGTGAGTCCGAGCGACTTAACGGTGACTCCGAACCGACTGCCGACAGCGGGGGTGTCGTCGGTCATCCACCTCACTTCTGACATGCGTGGTCGCCATCTGGGTGTTTGCTCGATGTCCATCACGAAGCCAAACACCTCTTCGATAGGCCGCCTTACGTCGACAGTCATCATTGGGATCTCTGGCATGACGGGACCTCCCGAGAGCCTCCCCTCGAAACTACCCAATCGATCTCGTCGTGTCCGGTGGCCTGCGGGCAAGCGCCCTCGACGTGGCGAGGTGTACCGGGAGACCTGTCACTCGGTGTCACGGGTGCCCATGCAATGTATTGCAGACTCCAAATGGCGTAAGCGTGTGTGTACTACATCCTGGAGTCATGCGTGACGTGCGTGACGCGATCGCAGAAATTGCCAACGATGATCTGAGCCGAGCCTGCGCCAGGCGTGTTGTGTCTCTGCCGCCCCCAGAAGACGGGTTGCTCGGTGACATGCAGCCTTGGAGTTAGGCGGTCATAGGCGATTCGGTTCCGGGCGGAGAACCGCCACGGATCAGACCCCTTCTCATCTTGTGTTACTAATTCAACACTCGCCCACCGGTCGGGTTTGAGTAGCGCACATTGCCGGATACGCGCTGCGGTCAGCTCGACTCTCCCGCAGCTCTCCGCTCCTCATCTCGGGAGATCCCCAACGTCGTAAGTAGGTCCTCGTGGAGCTGGAACCACACCGTGTGATAGGACTCGAGACCATCTGCCACGTAGGAGGGATCACCTGCCAGTGCCCGACTAAGGGCAGATGACATCCTCTCTTGATACAACGAGAATCTATCCAGTGTGTCAGCCAGATACCCACACAACGTCTGCGCCGAATCATCGATCCTCATGAGTCGAGTCAGCACTTTGGCGTCATAGTCGGCGTCAGAGTGGTCGTTGAGCGCGGGACTATTGCCGATCGTTCGCATTTGCCAGTAACTACACACCTGAAGCAGGTTGGGGTTTAGGCCAAGGAATTGGCCGTAATAGCGTTCAATCCGCTCGCGGGTTTCCAACACCTCAAGCTGCCCAGCCAGCCAATCATCGTCTGCTGACCTCCGGCATCGGTTATGCCCCAACCACCAAACGGGCCAGGAGCAAGGACGGCCAGGCCCATGTCCGCGAGCTGGTTCAGACATTCTTGCGTATCACCAGTGGCCACTCCCGACGCAGTCGCCAGTCTGGCGGCGCCAACCACGCCAACACAACGAAGAGTGTGCAGCACGTTGCCACAAACTCCGTGTGGACCCTCTGAGACCATGCCTTGAGAGTACATAATCGACTAGCGCATATCGGCGCGTCTGCGCTCGTTATCGACGCGGTCCTGAAGGAACATGTGTGAGCCCTGGTGCAGCCGAGTGTGACCTTCGTACGGACGGCGTCTAGGACACGATCTGTCCAGAAACAGTACGTGGTCACTCGTAAGCCATAGTCAAAAGCCGGACAAACAAGGGCATTTCAGGACGAAACCCCAGGTGAGGGAACGGGCCCCTTCTCCCTTACCAGGAAGAGGTCGGCGGTTCGAGCCCGTCAACGCCCACCGACGGAATGCCCGGTGTAGCAACGATGAATCTCGGGCCAGTCCGGTCCCCTCAAGCGTTTCGGGCTCGACAGTAACAAGAATGATCTCCGGCCCAGCCGGGTAATCCACTCTCATGGGACGCGAGCATGAACACCTAGAACCTGAAGATCCGAGCGACACGGGGGATACGAGAAGAGCATCCCCGGCCGGCCCAAGAGGAGGCGGCGCACCAACTCGCTGCCCAGGCCCGACCGAGACTGGAACGGCGTGGATTCAGTGCCGACCAGATCTTTGAATGGGCCGATACGTATCTGGCTCGGGGCCAACAAGGAGATGTCGAGAACTTTCTTTCCTGGATCGAAGCGCAGGAAGCCTGATCAGCGTTCGTCCGGGCCAGACCGGCCTCGACAACTTCGGCGACGACCGATTTGTCGTGGTCGTATCCCACGACGTCGAATGCGAAGAGGGTCGATCTGGTCGAAGCGGTCGGAGAGAGCCGTGAACGGGTGAGGGTCGAAGCGTTCGTCCAGGAACTAACCGGCCAGAGGGTGTGTCTCGCCTATCGGCCGGCACACGTGATCGAGATGCGCACCGGTCCCGGCGCAGTCAAGTCGTCTTCCCGCGTCATGAGTTTGTGTGACCAAGTGCGTTGCACCACATCGAACTCCAAGCGAGTGAATGTCGAGGCGACGCCCTGCGTAGACCGCTGCGTCGGCCCGAGGCTCGTCAGAATTGGATGGGTAGACCTCGACCACGTTCCACCCCGTGACCGGGCGTATTCGATGGCTGCCCGGGGTCAGCACCGACGTGAGCCCCCGGCCCCGATGCTCCCGACGGACGGCGAACAGGACAACGACTCACTCCCTTCGTGTCGAGCTCGGTTTTGAAGAACTAGGAATTTGCCAGGCCTGGTAGCTCCGATCGGGGCATCACTCTGCACCAGGCCACAGGCGCCTCGTTGTTATTGAGAAGCAGGCCGGGTGGCGGTCCTTCATCTACGATCGCCGCGAAGTCGAGGGCGCCGGTCAGTTCCCGTTCGGAGACTCGCAACGACGGAGGGTCTCCTCATCGTCGGCTACCGCCGGTCTGAATGCGAATCGCCTGCCCTCCGGCCGGGGTGTTGCCGAACCTAGTGCAGCCTGTCTCCCACAGTCTGCGCCGTTCCGTAGGCTTGTGTTCAAAGGCAGGACGGTGGACACCGACGGCGGACGACGCTTTCGGCGAGCGCGATGCGGCCCGGGAACGGCTCAGGGTGCAGAGGCTCCACGCCGCACTGCCCGTGTTGGTGCTCGTCACCTACACCGAACTGTTGATCCACTACGGGCCGCATCGGTTCGGTCTGCGCTCGATCATCCTCGTGCTGTTCCTCCCGCTGTTGGCGGGGCTGGTGGTCGGGCTGATCTACATCCCGCTCACGTGGATCCTCATGAATCCGCGGGACTGGCGGTCGCAGCTCTGGTTCGGTGTGTTCGGCCTGGCGGTCGGTTCGGATCTGGCCAATGGGTCCGTGACGGGTCGCGCCGACGGCAACCTCTACCCGCTGTTGATCATCTCGATTCTCGGGGCCTTCAGCGTCGTTGCGATCGCTGAGTGGCTGGTCTCACAGATGACGCCGCGTCGGCTGCGAGCCTGATCGCCCTGGGAGGTGAGACCCTCATGGTCGAGCCAGGAGGATCTCGCTCAGAGCGCCAATCAGCGCAGGCGGCGCTCCGAGACCGCTCGAGGGTGAGCGCGGCCTCCGATGGCCGGCGATCCCCAACTGCGTCCCAGATGGCCGCTTTCAAGCCGTATTCGAGTTGAGCTTCGTCGAGGAGATCGAATGCCCGGCCCTGCACATCGTTGCGGCCGAAGGTGCGATCCCCGGCAATGCTGGCCGTCACCCCGACTGCGGCCTCGACGATTCCCAGTTTGGCGCGCATGCTCCCACGTACGGGTCCCGGCTCGATATCGACCGATCTACCGGCGACCGTGACACCGTCGATGCCGGCGAAACCGAGGAGAACCAGGGAGATCTCTCGTTCTTCTGGCACGCTCGTCAGGTCGCCGTGCCCGGTTCGATCCGCACCTCGCCCGACGTCGAGGAGTAGGCGATGTCGGTGAACGCCCACTGATCGTCGTCGTTGTCCTCGGTGATCGTGAAGCTCCCGTCGGCGCCGGCGATCACCCACACGTCGATCACAGCCGGCGGATCGGTGGCGTTCGACACCGCTCCTTCGGGGATGAGCGGGAAGACGGATCCGGCCTGAGCGAAGAGGGGCATCGTGTCGATGTCCCGGAAGCACGCAACCGTGCGGCTCCCGCGGTACGAGAGCCCCGTGAGGACATCGACCCAGTCGCCATCTGGTAGCCACACCGTTGTCCGCGCCCTGCGTGTGGCCCGGTCCCTCGGTTGAGTGACGGGGGCCGCGAGCAGCGAGCTCCCGAACAGGAACTGATTGGGCACCGTGTAGGCGGCCTCCTGCATCGGATACTCGTGATACATCGGTTCGACGACCGGTCGGTCGTCGAAGTGGGCGCGATACGCCATGGTCGCGAGGTACGGCAGAAGCTGGTGTCGAAGTCGCAGATACCGGGACATGACGTGGTCGGCCTCGTCGCCGAACGTCCACGGTTCCTTGCGGTTGAAGGGATGGGATGTCGAATGGAGCCTGAGAATCGGCGAGAACACCCCGAGTTGCACCCATCGGGTTGCGAGCTCGTCGTCTTTCACCCCGTGCATGTGGCCCCCAATGTCGTGACTCCACCACCCGTAGCCGACATTCGAGGCGGTCGCGGTGAACTCTGGTTGAAACGCGAGGGAGTCCCATGAGATGACGGTGTCACCGCTGAAGCCGACCGGGTACCGATGGCTTCCGACGCCGGCGTATCGGGAGAACGTCATCGGTCGTGATCCCAGTGGGCCGTCGTCGCAACCGGAGTCCAGGAAGTGGATGTGGTTGAGCAGCCACAGCGGGTCGAGCCCTGGCATGCGCGAGATACGGCCGGACTGCCAGTCGAGCCAGAAGAAGTCGACTCCCTGGGCCTCGAGTGGATGGTGCACATCTTCCAGATAGACCCGAAGGAATCTGGGGTCGGTCGGATCGAAGACGACCGGCAGGTCCATCTCGGGGTCCTGGCCCATGGCGCGGGCAACCGTCGGGTAGCAGTCCTCGTGACCCTGGATGCCGTCGGCGGGATGCACGTTGACGGTCACTCTGAGGTCGCGGGAGTGCAGGTCGGCGAGGAAGGCCTCGGGATCAGGGAAGAGGTCACGGTTCCAGGAGTATCCGGTCCAGCCGCTCCCATATCTGGCGTCGACGTCCACTCGATGCCAGTCCATGTCCAACACGGCAACCGACAGCGGAACGTCGCGGCGGGCAAAGGTGTCCATCAGGGTCAAGTACTCGTCGGCGGAGTAGGCGTGATATCGGCTCCACCAGTTTCCGAGGGCGAATCGCGGGACGATCGGTTGGGAGCCGGTCAGCCGATACAGGGCCGACAGTGCGTCTCGGTAGTCCCGGCCGTAGGAAAAGACGTAGACATCGATGCTCCCTGGTTCGCGTGGCGCCACCCACCCCTCGTCGGTCAGGAGGACAGAGGACGAATCGTCGTGGGTCGCGACCCCGAACCTGGAGAGCACACCCGGCTCGAGGGCCACCCGCCCGTCGACGCCGTCGAGCGTCCGCGCCGTGCCGCCGAGGTTCCCTTCCGCCGGTACGCCGTATCTCCACACGCTGTGGTAGTTGCTGACTCCACCGACTGCCTGCACCGACAGTCCTTGCGTCGAGAATGGTTGACGGTCATAGGTCAGGTGGGCGCGGTCGGTGATGACTTCGATCGTGTCGTCGGACTCCCTCACCTTCATGCCAACTCGATCGCCTGCTCGATTGAGGACCGTTTGCGACGGCCGGTCCTCAAAGGATCCTGATGGGCTCCATTCGAGACGAAGCAGACCGGCTTCGAGCACCGAGATGCGCCATCGATCTCCGGTGATGACGTTGTCGGGGTTGGCGATCGGCTCGGACGCGAGCCGGATGTGCTGAGGCAGCGAGTTGGTCTGAGTCACGGACCGCATTCTTGCGGCTTGGGCCGTCGTCCGGAAGAACCACTCGATTCCGGTCGACGAGTCTGTCTCGTATCGGCTGGTTCTCGACACCGTTGCTCACCCCGGAGTTCTCGGCTCCCCAGGGCGTCATGTAACGCCTGGGATTGCGGTGTGACTCACGTGCGAGGGGGATGCGGCAACGGACAGGGGACTTCGGTTCTCCGTGACGCCCCAGCTGCTCGGTATCCCCTTGCCGAGCAACTGGGGTGTTGTCGCGTCGGGCCTTCTGAATGGTGTCGGTGCAGTTATTGTGCGTTGCAACAATCGGGGCTACGTTGCAAACGGCCCGGTTCCCCCAGCCGGGTGGAGGGAGGGTCCTCGAACCCGGCATGCGTCATCCGCCGGTTCGTCGATGAGAGCCACCTCCGCAGACAGCCAGGTCGGGTCGGCGTTAGCCCCCTGAGCCGGCCCGACCTCGGCTGTCACCCTGCGTTCGCAAACCAGCCCTCCACGCTCGTGGAGAGTGGTACGGTTCGGCAACCGATCGAAGGTGGGCCGTGGATCCCGACGATCCGGCGTATCCGGGACAGGCCGAGTACAAGCCGTGGCTCCTCGCCATCTACGACCCGTGGGTGCTTGGGTTCATGGCGCGAGCGGTGTGGCGGAGCCCGACCGGACCATTCGTCGACACCTATCGGACACACATGGGGCGCAAGCACCTCGATGTCGGACCCGGTACCGGATACTTTCTGGAGAAGGCGGCAGCCCCGGGCAGCGCCGTGACGATCCTCGACCCGAATCCTCACGTCCTCCGTCACGTGACGCGTCGCCTGTCGCCGACGATGGAGGTTTCGGCGGTCGAGGCCGATGTCTTGAAGCCACTGCCGTTGGATGGCACCTTCGACTCGGCTGCCCTGAGTTTCGTCCTCCACTGCCTGCCAGGACCGCAAGAGCGCAAGGAGGCAGCGATCCGGAACATTGCGTCGGTTCTCGAACCCGACGGTGTCCTGTTCGGGGGAACCGTCCTGGGCGTGGATGAACCCCACACTCCGCAGGCACGGGTCAGTCCTGCGTGCGTTCAACCGACAGGGGGGATTCGACAACCTAGGTGACACCGTCGACGGACTGCACCAGATCTTCGACCGGTCCTTCGACTCTGTCGACATCGACGTCGTGGGGTCATGCGCATTCTTCGTCGCGTCGCGGCCCCGTTGATCGATCGTCAGGCGGACGCTGCCACGTAGCGGGCTCACGCCGACTCCGGTCGAGAACCTGTGAGTTCACGGCCCATATCCTGTCTCGATGTCCAAACGCCCGCCGCTGCAGCTGATCTTCGCGGTCACGCTCACCGGCATCCTCAACAACACGCTGGTCACTCCGGCCATCCCAGACATCCTGGCCGATCTCGATGTTCCGGCGGATCGTTCTGGGATCCTGGTCGGTGTCGGCTCGCTGGCCGGCATCGTGTTGGCGCCGATGATCGGATTCCTCGCCGATCGGTTCGGTCGGAGGATCGTGCTGACCACCTGCCTGGTCACCTTTGGTGTGTTCGGCTTCTCGGCGGCCCTGGCTCCCAGCTTCGAACTCCTGCTGACATCTCGATTCTTCCAAGGTGCCGGTTCGGCGGGGTTGATCAACCTGGGCGTGGTGCTGATCGGTGACCATTGGAGCGGAACCGAGCGAACGAAGATCATCGGCCGTAACTCGGCGATCCTGACCGTCGGTCTCGCTGCGCTTCCCCTCGTGTCGGGAACAGTGACCGAGGCGTTCGGGTGGAGGACGACGTTCACGCTCTACACCGTGGCATTCGCAACTGCCGGATGGGCGTGGCTGTCACTCGACGCCGAACGCCCGGCCGAGCCGCCGTCGATCAGGAACCAGTTGGCGGGAGCGGGTGACGTGGTCCGGATCCCGCTCGTCGCCATGACGATCGTGTCCGGCTCGATCGTCTTCCTGATGATCTTCGGGTTGATGCTGACGGTGCTGCCCGTGTATCTCGCAGAGACCTTCGGCCTCGGTGCGGCGGCCAGGGGCCTGGTGATTTCGGTTCCGGCGATCACGTCGACCCTGGTCGCATTCAACCTCGGGCGGATCAGAGCGGTCGTCCCGGCCAATCGCGTGATCGTGGCCACCTCGCTCGGATTTCTCGTCGCGTTCGTGACGATGGGCCTCGCAGGAGGGAATCGGGGTGGTGATTGCTGGCGCGCTGCTGTACGGAGCGTCGGAGGGCGGCCTGGTCCCCACGCTGCAGGACATCAATGTCGCTGCGGCCCCTGACGGCCAGCGTGGCGCAGTGGTCGCGATGTGGGTGGGTGCCGCTCGGTTCGGGACAGACCACGGGGGCTGTCCTCGGAGGAGTTGGCATCGGCCTGCTCGGCGCCTCCACGACGCTCGTCGTCGGGTCATCAGTCGCCGGTGTGATCACGCTGATCGGACTGTTTGGCCCGTTTCCACACGAGATTCCGACCGTCACCGCAAAGCTCTGACCCGCGGCCGGGTGATACGGCTCGAGGTGATGCCGACATCAGTCGCCGACTGCCGCCGGAACGGCCCCGATACCGAGGATGCCATTGGCCGGATCGGCCGCGACCCGGTACCGGGTGGTCCCGACAGTGACCCGCCGATCGGGATCCGCGGGGACGATGCCGATCACGGTCAGATCCGAGAGGAGCTCGGTCCGTTGGTCGTCGTTCAGCCCGGACTCGGTGATCTCCACAACCAGGCGCATTCCCGCCACGATCGCCTCGATCCCATCCTCCGACCGGGAGCCGACCAGGGCGATCTCCTCGACATCCTCGAGCGGAGTGCCGTCGACGCGACCCAGCAGCGACATCGTCTCTGAGAAGGCGAAGCCGAAGACGCCGGCGTCCTCGTCGGTCCACTGGAATTCGCCGACCAAGAGCGCAGGTTGGTCTGCTGCCGCGACTGCTGCATTCCACTGTTCGAGCATTCCGTCGCGGTCATATCCGAACGTGATCGGGTTCTGTTGTCCGTCGTAGACGAACCAGGCCAACGCGACGACTACAGCGGTTATGGCGACCATCGAGACCACCCGCACCAGCGGGCGGTCGCTGAGGCTGGGGCGGGAACGCACGTGGTCACGATACGACGCTCTCGGTACGATCGGATCTCGATGCCCACGATCCGCCAACTCCATGCCGTGCTCGACGAGCACATCCCGCCGTCGGGAGCCGCCGGATGGGACCAGTCGGGTCTGCAGCTGGGCGATCTCGATGCGCCGGTCCGGACGGTGGGCGTATGTCACGAGGTCACCGAAGACATCGTCGAGCGGGTCGAAGCCGAACCGGTCGACCTCTTGATCACGTATCACCCGCTGCTGTTCCGTCCGACGACGGCCATCGTGAACGGTTCCGGGCCATCGGGGAGAGCGTTCCGGCTTCTCCGGGCAGGCGTCGCTGTCAGCGTGGCGCACACCAGCTTCGACGTCGCCGCCGGGGGCACGGCGGACTCGCTCAGCCAGTCACTGGGACTGGCGGACGTGGTCGGGTTCGGGCCGGCTGAACCTGTCGATCAGGTGAAGATCGTCACGTTCGCACCGGCAGATGCGATCGATCGGATCGCCGATGCTCTCGGAGGGGTGGGCGCCGGCAGGATCGGCAACTACGCAGCATGCAGCTTCCGAACGGACGGGACCGGCACCTTCCTGCCCGGCGACAGGAGCCGCCCTGCGGTGGGAGTCTCCGGACGACTCAATCACGAGTCCGAAACCCGGCTGGAGATGGTCGCTCCGGCATCGAGGAGGGATGCCGTCGTCGCCGCCCTCGCCGCGGTGCATCCCTACGAGCAGCCGGCATTCGACGTGTACGACGTCGTTTCCAATACGGGGTTCATCGGACGCATCGGTTCGACCGATCACGCCATCCTCCGCCAATTCGCACAGTTGGTCGGTGATGTGCTCGGAACTGGCGGCCTCCGGGTGTCGGGGCGTGACGAGCATGCCGTGAAGCGGGTGGCAGTGGTTCCGGGTTCCGGGAGCGACTTCATCGGCTCGGCGAGAGCGGTCGGCGCCGACGTGATCGTCACCGGTGACGTGTCGCACCATCGGGCGGTGTCGGCGCTGGATCGAGGCCTCGCCGTCATCGATCCGGGCCACGCTCCGACCGAGCGTCCGGGGATGGCCGCTCTGCTGGCGACGGTGCGCGAGGCGGCGGGTCCGAAGATCTCGGTCTCGGACCTGACTGACGCGGATCCCACTCCATGGCGGTAGCCTCGCATTCCCCGACCTGAGGAGAACATGTGGAGATTCCGGCGCTGGCTGATCTGCTCGACCTCCAGGACATGGACATCGAGATCGATCGACTTCTCGATCAGCGTCAGAACCTTCCCGAACTCGAGCAGTACAAGCAGGCTCACAGCGACCGTCTTGCCGCCGACGAGAAACTCCAGGGGCTGGAGGACCGATTGCGGGAGACGGACCTGCAACTCGACAAGTCCGAAGGTGAGCTCGAGCTGACCGAGATCAAGCTGTCGGAGACCGAGACCCGTCTGTATTCGGGAGGGATGAACGCCCGTGAAACGGAGAACATGCGGCTCGAGGTGAAGCATCTCGGTGAGCGTCGAGGCACCATGGAGGAGCACGTGCTCGAGCTCCTCGACGTTCGAGAAGGACTGCAGGCTGAAGTGGAGGCTGCCGAACAGGACGCAGCGCGACTCCGCGAATCTGAGGGCCAACTCGAGCAGCAGATCGCCGCGGCGTGGAAAGAGATCGACCTGCAGATCGGCAGACGGGAGAACCGGAAGTCCGAGATCGCCGGTGGTATCCCCGAGGAGCTCCTCGATCGTTACGAGCGGCTCCGGAGGACGAAGGAGGGCGTTGCGATCGCCCGTCTCGACCACGGACAATGTGGCGGCTGTCATCTCTCGTTGTCAGCGACGGAGCAGAAGGAGGCGCGGCAGACAGATCCGGCACTGTGCGTCCATTGCCGCCGGATGCTGGTTCTCTGATCGCCGGTGATCGCCTGGCACATCGGTGCGATCGTCTTCCTGTTCCGGTGGATCTTCCAGGACCCCAAGGTCGATGTCCGCTTCCTCGCACTGGGAGCCGTGCTTCCCGATCTGATCGACATCACGGTCGGCACCGTGCTGTTCCCTGGTTCACTCGGAGCGTCAGAGGTGTACGCGCACACACTGGCCGCTCCCACAGTGTTTGCGGTGGCCGTTCTCTTCGCCACGCGGCGGGGGCGCCGCCGCCGGGCGTGGATGGCGTTGGTGGTTGCCTGGTTCCTTCACCTGCTGCTCGACGGGATGTGGACGTCGACGGAGGTCTTCTTCTGGCCGTTCTTCGGGACAGACTTCCCGCTCGGACCTCAGCCGTTCTGGGGCGGGCTGGTGGAGCGAGCGCTGAGTGATCCCTGGCGCTGGCTGGCGGAGGCTGCAGGGGTTGCGTATCTGGTGTGGTTGTGGCTCGCCACCGAACTGAGCTCGCCGCACCACCGCCAGACGTTGGTGGAGACAGGACGACTGCCGGACACCGGCGATCGTGGAGTGCGCCCATGATGCGCCGGGGGTTCATCGTTGCGTTGGTCCTGCTCGCCGGGTGCGGCGGGTCGCCGGAGCAACAGGTGGCGACGCCCGAGCCTTCAGCCGGTGGAGCGGACTCTCCGGAGTTGGCGGTGACCTCGGTCCTGAAGGGGATCGGCGAGTCCGATGCCGCCCTCCTCGAATCGATGACCCTCACCGAGCAACTGGCTCTCGTTGCACTGGTGGAGGGCGCGACCGCGTCGGAGGCAGAAGCTGCCCTGGGTTTTGCGTCGGAGCAGGTGGCGGCCCAGTTCTGGAGTAGTTTCGCGTCCGGGGTCGAAGATTTCCTGGGCGCCAACGTCGACCGCATCCGGATCGGCGAGGTGGTGACCGTCGACGTGCCGGGTGCCAGGTATGCACGTGTCGAGGTGATGTTCCCCCTCGATAGCGCTGACCGTTCCTTCGTTGTCACCGATCGCAACGGATGGCGGGTCGATCTCATTGCGAGTTTTCCTGGCGCGTTTCTGCCGAGCATCGATGTGGCGCTCGAGCGGGCATCGTCACCAGGCGCGGGCCCGGCGGTCACCGAGGCGATTCTCGATCAATCGACGAGTCTGGATGCACTGGATGTCATTGGTGTGCCGGCTGAACTGGCCGATGCGCTCGTCTCAGCCCGTGAGGCGATCTCCTCGAGACGGTGAAGGCACCGCCTACGGGATCACCGTTCGCATCTCAACTGTCGTTGGCGAGTGCACGCAATCGTGGGAGGACTTCGGCTCCGAGGAGTTCGATGAGGCCTTCTTGGTCGAGGCTTGCCATTTGGAGGGTGACGATGTCGGCGTCGAGGTCGGTGACGAGGGGGGTGTATGCGGTGACGATGTCGTCGGCGTCGCTGACGAGTGTGTATCGGCCCAGCACCTCCTCACGGGGGAGTTCGTCGGCGCGTTCTCTGAGTGTCTTGGGGTCGACGGCTTCGAGCCGTCCGGGGGCGCGGAGTCCTCGCCACGAGTAGAGGGCTTCCCATGCCTCGTCGTCGGTGTCGGCTTTGACGGTCCAGCGGGTGGCGAGGATCTTTGGTGCGGGACGTCCCGCTTCTGCTGCAGCCGCCTTGGAGGGTTCGACGACTCGTTCGATGGTGTCGGCTGGGTCTTTGACCGAGGTGATGATGCCTTCGGCTTTTTGGGCGGCGAGTGTCGCGGATTTGGGTCCGCCGGCTGCCATCCAGATCGGGACGGGTCCGAGTGGCGGCGAGTAGAGCTTGGCGCGGTCGGTTGTGTAGTAGTCGCCTTCGTAGGTGAGTTTCTCGCCGTCGAGGAGGGCACGCATGATTTCGAGTGCTTCGGTCATACGGGCGTTGCGTTCGGCGTAGGCGGGGAAGTTGTAGCCGAGGGGGCCTTCGTTGATGTTTTCGCCGGTGCCGACCCCGAGGTTGAACCGTCCACCTGAGAGTCGGTCGAGGGTGGCGGCTGCTTGGGCGACGACGGCGGGATGGAACCGGAAGAGGGGGGTGGTGACACCGGTGGCGAAGGAGAGGTTGGTGGTGGCGTTGGCCATGGCCCCGATGGTGGAGAACGCGAACCCGGCGGCGGATTGGTCATCGACCCAGGGGTGGAAGTGTTCGGAGACGACGACCATGTCGAAGCCGGCTTCTTCGGCCAGTACGGCGTGGCGTACCAATGTCTCGGGTTGCCACTGCTCGTGGCCACAGAAGTAAGCGAACTTGGTCATTGTCGGGCCTCCGGCGTCGATATTCGCAAACCCTAGGCCGGCGCGGTCGCTCGAGGACATCGGGTACGTTCGACCTGTGACCGACTCGCCCTTGCTCTCCTGGATCAACCGTCTCGCAGCGATCGCCCAATCAGGCTTGGCGTTCAGCCCCAACGAGTTCGACCGCCAGCGCTATGACCAGATCCGCTCGATTGCGGCCGAGATGGCGGCTTGGCCGGATGGTGACATCGAATCGGTGGAGGCCGTCTTCTCCTCGGCGTCCGGCTACGCCACGCCCAAGGTGATCTGTCGCGCAGCCGTGATCCAGGATGGTCAGATCCTGATGGTGAAGGAGACCGCCGACGGCAAATGGACGCTCCCCGGCGGTTGGATCGACATTGGTGAGTCACCGGCCACTGCAGCGGAGCGGGAGGTATTCGAGGAGTCCGGGTATCACGTCCGGGTCCGAAAGCTGGCGGCGGTGTACGACAAACTCAGACACGACCATCCTCCGGTTCCGCACCATGCATATCTGTTGTTCTTCCTATGCGAGCTGGTCGGTGGTGAGCCACGGGGAAGCGTCGAGACTTCCGAGGTCGGGTGGTTCGACCCGGGCAGTCTTCCCGAGTTGTCGGTCAACCGCGCGACAGAGATGCAGGTCAAGCGCATGTTCGACCATCACGCCGACCCGTCGATGCCGACCGATTTCGACGCGTCGGATGCGTTCCCGATTCCCGAGTCATCTGACTAGCCGGGTGCGATCCAGCCGACCTGGTTGGCCCGACGAGATGGTCGGCACCCGTCTGGCCGCATCATGCGCGTTTCTCGTGCTCTCCGGCTGCGACCGGCGCGCCAGTAGCGAAGAGGTGTCTCTAGGGTTGCAGAATGAATTCGAAGCCCGCCACAATCGCCGAATTGAAGTCCTCGGGGTGGCGCGATCGTTCCGTCAAGGACGAGCTGCGCGAGAACCTCATCGAACGTATGCGGACCGGGGAAGACCTCTTCCCCGGAATCGTCGGGTACGACGACACGGTCATTCCTGCTCTGGAACGCGCCATCCTCGCAGGTCACGACATCATCCTTCTGGGCGAACGTGGGCAAGGCAAGACCCGTCTGATTCGCCGTCTGGTCGAATTGCTCGACCCCGAGACGCCGGTGATCCTCGGGTGCGAGATCAACGACTCGCCGTATCGCCCCGTCTGTCGTCATTGTCGGGACCGAATCTCCGAACACGGCGATGACGTCGAGGTGGCGTGGTTGCCGGCCGACCGTCGTTTCGCCGAGAAGTTGGCGACCCCCGACACCGCTGTCGCGGATCTGATCGGCGACGTCGACCCGATTCGTGTTGCCGAAGGTCGCTACCTCTCCGACGAGCTCGTCATCCACTACGGGCTGGTACCGCGAACGCACAGGGGGATCTTCTCGATCAACGAGCTTCCAGATCTGCCGCCGCGAATTCAAGTGTCTCTCCTCAACGTGTTGGAGGAGCGAGACGTGCAGATCCGTGGATTCACGGTGCGCCTTCCGCTCGACCTCCTGCTGGTTGCGACTGCCAACCCCGAGGACTACACCAATCGCGGCCGGATCATCACCCCCCTCAAGGATCGGTTCGGCTCAGAGATCCGAACGCACTACCCCCTCGACCGGGACGACGAGATCACGATCATGCACCAGGAGTCGCGGCCCTCGGCCGGCGTCGCGGTCTCGGTCCCCGATTTCATCGAAGACATCGTGGCCGAGTACACCCATCAGGTGCGGGCTTCGGGTCATGTCAATCAACGCTCCGGCGTGTCTGTCCGGTTGTCGATCGCCAACCTCGAGACGCTGGTCGCTTCGGCGGTGCGTCGGGCGATCCGCAGTGGGGAGACCGAGGCGGTCCCTCGGGTGTGCGACCTCGGCTCGTTGATCCAGTCGACCATGGGTCGGGTCGAGTTCGAAGGATTCGAGGAGGGACGGGAAGAGGAGATCCTCACTCGTCTGCTCGCCCAGGCGGTACTCGCCATCTTCCGGGAACGGCTGATGGGTTTCGACCTGTCGGATCTCCTCGGTCGGTTCGACGACGGCGTGGAGATCCAGTCAGGCGATCTGGTGGCAGCCGAGGACCTGGTCGGGCAGATGTCCGACTTCGACACGACGGATCTGCTGATGAGGCTCGGACTGAGAGGCGAGTCGCCGGGTGACGCCGCGGCGGCCCTGGAGTTCGCGTTGGAGGGCCTCCACCTGACTCGTCGCCTCAACAAGTCTTCGCACCGATATGCAGCCTGACACCGCTGCGCCGGGTCGGCCGTGAGCGTCTCGCGGTACTCGCGGTGGGACGGGAGTCAGAACCCCTTCGGCGCCGACCTGCCAGTGGACGACCTCGCTGCCCAACTCGCAGAAGACGTCCTCGAAGGCTGGGGAGTCGACAACGCTCTCCGACGGATGCTCCAGGAGGGAATGGATGGACGCTTCGACGGCCTTCGTGAGATGCGTGAGCGGATCCGACGCCTGCGCGAGCACCAGCAGGCCAAGACCGGACGCCCCGACCCCCTCTCGGAGTACCGCGAACGGTTGGATCAGATCACCGAAACCGAGCGGGCAGCTCTCGCAGCGGACCAATCCGACGATGCCAGGTTCGCCGAGCTGAGCCTCGATGCACTCCCACGGAACGCTGCCGCCCAGATCCGCGAACTTCGGGAGTACGACTGGTCCTCGGGTGATGCACGCGAGCAGTTCGAGGAACTGCTCGAGGATCTTCGACGTGACATGCTCGACGCCAGCTTCAGACAGCTGTCCGACGGCCTGCAGAACATGAGTGAGGAGGAGATGGCTGCGCTCAAGGACATGCTCGCCGACCTCAACGCGATGATGGAGCAGCGCGCCAACGGGTTGGGCCCGAGCCAAGAGCAGTTCGACGAGTTCATGGCCACCCACGGCCAGTACTTCCCGGAGAACCCCCAGACCTTCGATGAGCTACTCGAGGCGTTGGCCCGTCGAGCAATGGCGATGTCTCGATACATGGCGTCGCTCACCCCCGAGCAGCGTGCCGAGCTCCAGGCGTTGACCGAGGACCTGATGGGCGACATGGACCTCGCCTTCCAGATGAGCCAGTTCAACCAGCACCTGCGGCAGATCGCTGCCGACCTTCCGTGGGATCAGTCGATGGAGATGGGCGGCGAGCCGACCGGCCTGGGAGAGGGCCTCGACATGATCGACCAGGCGTCTCGACTCGAAGAACTGGAACAGTCACTCGGTCAGGACTATCCGGGCGCCACCCTCGAGGACATCGACGCCGAGGCACTTCGCGAGGCTCTCGGCGAGGAGGGTGTGAGAGACCTCAACCGGCTGCGGGCAATCGAGAAGATGCTGGAGGACGCCGGTGTGATCTCGCGGAGCGAGGGAAAGCTCGAGCTCACACCGAGAGGCGTTCGCAAGCTCGGTCAGCAGGCGTTGTCTCGGGTGTTCGAACGGCTGACCGTTGATCAGGTCGGCAGTCACGATGTGGCCACGGCCGGTGGCGCCGAGGAGCCAACCGGTTCATCGAGGCCCTGGAGGTTCGGTGACCCGTTCCGAATCGACCTGAAGCGGACCATTCACAACGCGGTCCTCAGGCAGGGGCCGACCAACGGACCGGTTTCTCTCGAACCCGGCGACTTCGAGATCGAAGAAGCGGAGACACGCACCCGGGCTGCCACCGTTCTGTTGCTCGACATGAGCCGTTCGATGCCGTTGCGTGGACACTGGCTGCCGGCCAAACGGATGGCGCTCGCGCTGCACACGCTGATCTCGACCTCGTTCCCCGAAGATCACCTCGAGATCATCGGGTTCAGCGATTACGCCAGGCCGATGACACCCGCCGACCTCGCTCAGGTGGACTGGGAGCCGGTGTACGGGACCAACATGGAACATGCCTTCAACTTGGCGAGCCGCAGCCTCGCCAAGCACCGCGATGCCACCAAACAGGTGTTGCTGGTCACCGACGGGGAGCCGACGGCGCATCTCGAGGGCGAGTATGTGTTCTTCCAGTGGCCGCCGGTCCGCGAGACGCTCGAGAAGACCTATGCGGAGGCGATGCGGCTGTCCAAGTCGGGTGTGACCATGAACATCTTCATGCTCGAGCAATCACCTGGGTTGGTCGGGTTCATCGACCGTCTGGCCAAAATCGTCCACGGCCGCGTCTTCAACGCGACCGGCGAGGAACTCGGCGACCTGATCGTCAGCGACTACGTCAGGCGGGGTTGATCCCGTTCTTGTCAAGGTTCGCGGTGATATGGCCGACTATCTTGACAAGAAGGAAGTCATCACCACATGGGCCAGGGGACGGCGGGGCGGTCGAGCGGGGGGAGCGGGTGGGTCTTCGTCTCGATCAGGAGCTCGGTTCGCATCGCCAGGGCTTCGAGTTCCATGTTTCCCAGGAGCCGGCAGATCCGATCCTCGAGATCTCCTTGAATCGCGATGAGAAGGCGCTCGGCAGCCTCGATGAGCTCGTCGGGGATCCGCTGGCCGGCGAAGCCCCACAGCACGGTTCGGAGCTTGTCGGTCGGATGAAACGTCAGTCCGTTGTCGATTCCCCACACCCGTTCGGAGCCGACTTCTCGCAGCAGATGGCCGACCTTGCGATCGGCGTTGTTGGCGATGACGTCGAAGACGGCGAACGGCCACAACATCGGCTCCAACGGATCCTCGAACCACGGCCTCGGGTCGAAGTCGGTGTCCTCCTCCAGGAAGGCCTGGGCCGATCCCGGCCCGTAGACGCCGGTCGCTTCGAAGGTCGGCGGGATCAGGTCGAGCCCCATCGCCCGGTTGACTTCGAAGGCGAGGATCTCGCGGGTTGCCAGGGTTCCCAGGGTGAAATCCCACAGCGGCGACTCGCCCTGGTCCGGCTTGTACACCCACAGGCGGTCGCCGGCGTCCTGGCCGAGCAACGTCGCGTTCGACGCGTACGGCATCCTGCCGAGCACCTTGGTGATCTCGACCGGTGGCTCGATCACGTCAAGGCCGGTGGTTGCCGTTTCGGGCGGGACACGCGTGCCCGTCGGGATCCATCGGGAGACGGCACCACGGACATGTCGGTCGGCCAGATTCGACGACCTCGATGGCCACCCTGGCCATGGCGCGGAACTGCTCGGGAGCAATGACGAATGTGACGGCGTCGTCCTCGTCGATCGATTCGACCGTCACCGTGAGGAGCTCCGATTGGGCGAGCGCGATGGCGATCTCTCCGACCCGGAAGCGCTCCCCGTCGTAGCCGGGGTCCTCGACGAACATGCCGGCGGCAACCAGTCGATCGACGGCTCCCTCGTCTGAAGAGATCCCGCTCTCGTCGAGAATCGCCACCCCCTGGGTGGCGAGCGCCGCGATCTGGGCCTTCTCGGCGAGCATCGTCACACGTTCGCCGCCAGCGGTCACCTGGAGATAGAACCGGCGGCTCCCTGGTTCGCCGACGGCGCCTGCCACGATTCGCTCGGCCGGGCCGAGATCTTCTATTTCCATGTCAACGGGTCTCCATTCGTGTTCACTGCAGTCACCCTCGGGACACCACCGGTCGGCAAGTCCACCACGGTGACAGAGGCGGGCGAGACTCCGATCCGCTGGAACTGATCGAGCGGCGATCCCAGGTAATGAGCCACGATCGCCTTGATGATGTCCGAATGGCTGACGACTGCGACGGTGTGCTTCGAGTGGCTGCGGGCGAGCGCTTCGCACGCTGCCACGGCTCGAGCTTGTGCCGCCGAGATCGCTTCTCCTTCGGGGAACACCATCCGGCTCGGGGTCATCTGGACTGTCTTCCATGCCTTGAGCTTGTACAGGCTCTTGAGCGTCCTCCCGGACCAGGAGCCGTAGTCGACCTCGAGGAACCCGTCGTTGCGGATCGGCTCGAGCCCGTGTGGTCGGGCGATGGCCGCTGCGGTCTCCCAGGTTCGCTCGATCGGTGAGGCGTGGACCGCGTGCAACTTCACGCCGGCCAACCGTTCGGCAGTGGCCTCGGCGATGGCGACGCCCGTGTCGTCCAGCGACACACCAGGGAGCCGTCCGGTCAGCTTCGTGCCGGTCTCGGGCGTGGGTGCATGTCGAATGAGGAGAAGGCGTGCCATCGGAGCGCGAGGGTAGAGGATCACGTTTGCAACCCGGCCGGCTCGTCCGCATCGCGTGAGCCCGATGGATCGGTGCAGGTGGGAGTCCTTATCCGGAGTGACTACTCGCCGACGATACCAAAATGACCAGTTACCCCGTTTCCGCAGAAACTTCAGGAGCCAATGTCCATTCAGGAAGAGCCAGGCGCTGGGTAGGCATTGTCGTCGGCTTCGCGATGGTGTTCGCGATGCTCGGTTCGACATCGCAAGCCACGGCATCTACCGGCGAGGTCGATGTCATCGTCCAGGCCATCCCTGGTTCTGTCCAACAGGCAATCGATGCAGTCGAGGCTCGCGGCGGCGTCGTGACGCAGTCGCTCGAGATCATCGATGGCTTCGCCGCTTCCGTTCCGTCCGAGCGACTCGCGGTGCTCTCGTCATCGCCGTTCGTGCGAGAGATCTCTGCGGATGCTTCGGTGGCGCTCGCATCGTGGGACACCGGCGCACCGAATGCCGGTGGAGCGATGCATCGGATCACCACCAAGGTGATCGGTGCCGATCGCATGTGGCAACTCGGGTTCACCGGGCAAGGCATCGGTGTGGCGGTCATCGACTCAGGTGTCACCCCCGTTGGCGGACTCGAAGCCGAAGGAAAGGTCCTCAACGGTCCCGACCTCTCATTTGATTCAGCCAACGCGAGATGCATCTCGCCTCGCTCGACAGCTACGGCCACGGAACCCACATGGCCGGAATCATCGCCGGCGCCGATCCGGATCTGCCGGAGAATCCGAAGCAGAAGGACGTTGCGAAGTCGTTCGCCGGAGTAGCTCCGGGTGCGCACATCGTGAACGTCAAGGTGGCAGACGGTGCGGGGACGGCAGACATCTCCCAGGTGATCGCCGGGATCCAGTGGGTGATCGAACACCAGAACGACGACGGCGTCAACATCCGTGTCTTGAACCTGTCCTTCGGCACTGATTCGGTTCAGAGCTATGTGATCGATCCCCTCGCTCACGCTGCAGAGGAGGCATGGCGTGCGGGAATCGTGGTGGTCGCGTCCGCCGGCAACGACGGATTCGACGGTCAGTTGCGTGATCCGGCCATCGACCCGTTCGTCATCGCAGTCGGCGCGGCCGACGCAAACGGTACCTATGGCACCGGTGACGACGAACTGCTCGAATTCTCGAACTGCGGCACGGCAGCCCGGCCTATCGACCTCGTCGCTCCGGGGCTGTCGGTGGAGAGTCTCCGGGTTCCCGGATCGTTCGCAGACACGAACTTCCCCGCAGCAGCAACGGGTGAGCGCTTCTTCCGGGGCACGGGCACCTCTCAGGCTGCCGCGGTGGTCTCTGGAGCGGTGGCTCTGGTGCTCGATCAGCGCCCGGAACTGTCGCCCGACGAGGTGAAAGCGCTCCTGGTCGAGTCGGGTCGTGACAGCGGGTTCTCCGCCGAGTGTGGGGCATCCATGCTCGACCTCCACTCGATCTCGCGGGCATCGGTGCCCGACGATGCTGAGCAGACCTTCGAACCTTCGACCGGTGATGGTTCCCTCGATGCGGCTCGGGGATCGTTCCGGGTCTTCAACGACGGCGTCCCACTCGTTGGGGAGATGGACGTGACCGGTCGTAGCTGGTCTGGCGGTACGTGGTCTGGTGGTACGTGGTCTGGTGGTACGTGGTCTGGTGGTACGTGGTCTGGTGGTACGTGGTCTGGTGGTACGTGGTCTGGTGGTACGTGGTCTGGTGGTACGTGGTCTGGTGGTACGTGGTCTGGTGGTACGTGGTCTGGCGGTACGTGGTCTGGTGGCACGTGGTCTGGTGGCACATGGTCTGGTGGCACGTGGTCCGGTCAGATGTGGCAGGGCTTGAGATGGGGATGATCCACAAACCCGGCCCGACGGCCAGGGTGTGGGCTCTCTCGATCGCCGTGGCGTCGACAGCTGCGGTCTTGATCTGGGCCCAGGTGGGGCAGGCTCCTCGGAACCTGTCGCACCTGGTCCCGTGGTGGGTGTTCGTCGGGCTGTTCTATCTGGCGGAAGTCACCGTCCTCCACTTCCGCTTTCGACGCCACGTCCATTCCTTCTCGATGAGCGAGGTGCCGCTCATCATCGGGATCGTCTTGCTCAGCCCGGTTCAACTGCATGCCGTGCACATCATCGGCTCGGCGCTCGCATTGGCGATCGCACGGCGCCAGTCACTCGTGAAATTGGCATTCAACGTGAGTCAGATCGCTCTCCAGGTGAGCGTTGCGACGCTCTTGTTCAACTCGATCGTCGGGAGCGGTGATCCTCTCGGTCCGCGCGGTTGGCTCGGTGCGGCGTCGGTGGCATTTGCGACATACGTCATCTCCACACTGCTGATCGGGGCAGCAATCCGGCTCTCCGGAGGCAGGGTCGAGGAGCGGGAGCGTGTGGCGATGATGTCTCTCAGCAGCCTCGCCGGCCTGATGAATGTGGCGCTCGGGCTTGCGGTCACGACGATCCTGGTGTCCAGACCGACGAACGCTTGGTTGGCGGTGGTTCCGCCGATGATCCTGTACTTCGCCTATCGGGCGTACATCAGCCAGCGGCAGGAACGTGAGCGACTCCAAGGCTTGTACGCGATGAGCCGGGAGCTGCATCGCCTTCCTCGGATGCAGGATGCGTTCGACGCGGCGCTCGGGCATGCATTGGAGACGTTCAACGTGGATCGAGCCGAGATCCATTTCTATCCCGATGGACCGCATGCATCCGGGATGGTCAGCATCCGCTCGAACGACGGCTTCTCAGAGTCTCTCCTCCCGACACCGCCCTCGCCGAGGGCACCGTCCTGAGCACGCTCGCGGAGGATCAAACGTCGATCATCGTCTCCGGTGGACGGCTCAAGACTTCATCCCGCGGGGTGCAACCGGCGATGTTCGCCCGCATACCGTGCAACCACGGCGCCTTCGCTGCGTTCGTCGTCAAGGAGCCACTCGACGATGTCGGTGTGTTCGGCCCGCCCGACCTCCGCCTTCTGGAGACGCTTGCGAGTCATCTCAGCGTTTCCATCGAGAATGAGCGTCTCGGCGCATCGGTGGCCCATCTCACCGAGATGCGGGACCGGCTCCGATATCAAGCCTCCCACGATACGCTGACCGGCCTGTCGAACCGATCGCGGCTGATCGAAGCGATCGAAGCAGCGACTGCCGACGGTCGGTCGCACACATCCGCCTTGATCTATGTGGATCTCGACGGGTTCAAGCAAGTCAACGACACGTACGGACACAACATCGGTGATCAGATGCTCATCCATGTCGCCTCCGTCCTGCTCGCGAGCTGCAGGGGAGAAGACGTGGTGGCGCGGCTCGGAGGTGACGAGTTCGCCATCCTCCTGGGGGACCTGCGCGAGCCGTCCGACGCCGAGGTCGTCGCCGATCGAATCGTCTCGCTCCTCCAGCAGCCGTTCCATGCAGTCGGCGTGGAGCTGACCCCGACCGCCAGCGTTGGCCTTGCGATGCTCGACGAGGCGGGCACCACCGAGGAGATCATCAATGCTGCCGACCGAGCCATGTACGAAGCGAAGCGAGAGGGCCTCGGGTCCTATCGGGTGTACGCCCAGGTGTCGAACCGCCTGCCGTTTCACGAACGTAGCTTCAGATCCGAGGTCGCCAGAGCGATCCGGGACTCCGAGTTCGTCGTCGAGTATCAGCCGATCGTCGAACTCCACACGGGGAACATCGTTGCCGTCGAGTCGTTGGTGCGGTGGAACCATCCGGTTCGAGGACGCCTCGAGCCTTCGGAGTTCATTCCGATCGCCGAGCGCCTGGGTGTCATCGGGCAGATCGACCGTTGGGTGCTCGATGCCTCGATCACCGAGCTCACGTCGAAACTAGGCGAGCGCGGTGTGGATCTTCCGAGACTCTCGCTCAACGCATCTGCGGTGGATCTGAACGACGCCGAGTTTGGAGACCGTTTGCTGGCTCAGCTCGAACGCCGCGGCTTTCCTGCCCCGTTGCTCCAGCTCGAGGTCACCGAGTCTGCGATCGTCGACCACGGAGCGACCACATTGGCACGGCTCCGACGCGAGGGGGTGCGGGTGGCACTCGACGACTTCGGCACCGGGTACTCGTCGTTGGCGTACCTCGATGAATTGCCCGTTGACATGATCAAGATCGATCGCAGCTTCACCCTTCGGCTCGGGAGGGCGCGAATCAACTCGCTGGTCGCCATGATGCTGCAGATCGGTGAGACGTTGTCGCTCGACGTCATCGCCGAGGGCGTCGAAGTCCTCGAGCAGCGTCAAATCCTCAAGGATCTCGGGTGTCGATACGGACAGGGCTTCGGAATCAGCCGGCCCCTCCCGATCGAGCAACTGGTCGAACTCATGGATGTTCCGCAGGCCCCGACCAGGCTGCAGGTCATCGCGGGCAACTGACCCCGATCAGATCAATCGCTCTTGGCCCCCTGGCGATGTCAGTCCCGGGTGGTTGTTGCGGACACTGTTCACTTCTGAGCTGACCGCGTGCTCGGTGATCAGGTCGGTGTCGATCGATTGAAGTAGACCCCTGACGGTTTCCGGGTCGGTGAGATCCCGATCGAGCCACGGATCCCACACGTCGGGTGGCAGAATCAATGGCATCCGCTCGTGGATCCCGGCGATCGACCCCTGCGCGCTTCGGGTGAGGATGGTCGTTGTGCGGATGAACTCACCCGACGAGTCATCCTTCCATGTCGACCAGAGACCCGCGAACGCCATCGGGAATCCGTCCGATCGATAGACCCAGTGCGGAGTCCGTCCATCTTCCTTCGGTTCCCATTCGTAGAAGCCGTCTGCGGGAATCAAGCATCGCTTGCGGCTGAAGGAGTCTCTGAAAACCGGCTTCGAGTCGACTGTCTCGGCACGGGCGTTGATGTGGATGGTCTTGCGATCTTCGGCCCAGTGGGGCACGAGTCCCCATCGCATCGTTCCCAGCAGCCGTTCTCCGTCCCACTCGGCGGCCGCATAGACGGGGTCCGTGGGAGCGACGTTGTAGTTGGACTCGAGGGATTCGGTGACCACCCGGTCTGCTCCGAGAAACCGCGCGTAGTCACCGGGATCGGCTGCGAGCACATACCTCCCACACATGCTGCGAGGGTATCAGCCCTCCCTGAGCGGGTGTCCGACAACAATTCGTGAGATGGCGTCCAGCGACCCGGTTCCGGGATCGAAATACTCAGAATGCCCGCGGGCTCCGTTCGTGGCGATCTCGGTCGCGCCGAACGATGTATGTGATGGGTTGCGTCCGTGTACCAAGCCGAGAACGTCTCCATCCTCGTCCAACCGGCATGCAGGCCACAGCGCTGACCACGGGTCGGTTGGGCGTCCTCCGAACACCACCTGCGGGCAGCGGTGGGTCCCCGGACCGATTCGTCCTACGAGGTCGCTGTCGGTCGACGCCGCCCAGATGGACCCGCCGGGGGAGAGCCTGGCATCCCCAGCCTGGTCGAGGGGGGTTCCCGGACTCCCGACGAGGACCAGTTCGTCCACGCCGAGTCGGGTCCGAGCAGAGAAGCCGGCGACGACTGTTCCATAGGAGTGTGCGATCAGACTGACATGCCGATCCGCTGGGAGGGTGTCGATGAAGTCAGTGAGTGAGCGGGAGGCGTCGAGGGCCCGTCCGCTCGACACCGAGCCGATCAAACCCGGTGTGTCATATCCCAGCCACGCGATGACCGCCGTGTCTGGATCGAGCGCGGTCGCCGAGGTGTATATGTTGCGTGATCTCATCCTGAGTCGCTGGTCGAAGTTGGCGATTGTGTTCGTGATGCCCGGCACGACGACTGCAATGTGGGTTGCTGTGGCAGCGTCTCCCAGAACTTCGACGATGCGGCCGTCGTCGTGAGGATCCCACTCGAGCAATTGACGATGGCGCTCGAGGAAGGGGCTGTGAACCGCCAATTGCTGATCGAGCCACTCGAGTCGCATCTGGTCTGCCCCGATGCGTCGGTCGGGAGGAGTCGAGAGGATTCTGGCTCTCTGATCCATGAGCGTGGCGACGTGCTTGCGTACTAGGGCTCGATTGGCCTCGTACCGCAGGGGAAGCGGGGCGGCAGGCAGCGTGGCGATTGCCCCCGGCGCCGCCGAGATGACCGCGGACGCCGCGCCGGGGCGGAGGTCCTCGAGGGCGGTCTGAGTGATCCGCGGCGGCGCCTGACGAAGACGAGATCGAAGAGACGCCGGGTCGGCTCCGAACGATGCATCGAGGCGGAGTGCGGTACCGAGGTCGGCAGCTGCGAACTCGGCACAGACCTCGTGTGACCGACGGACGCATTCGATCTCCGTTTGCCGCGCCTCGTTCGCGGCCCGGGCCGCAAGCGCGGCAGATTGCGCGGCGAGGGCGGTGGCTTCGATTGCTTGAAGGCTCGTAGCGTCAGCGCTTCGGGCCCAATACTGGGCGGCGCGAGCATCCGACTCTGCGGTCGTGAGGCTCGAGACTGCCGCCGCCGTCGCGTCGTCCAGCTCCCGCTGCAGCCGCATCAGCTCTGCCAGGGCTAGGTCCAGTGCCTGCTCGAGCGCCATGAGCGGGGTCAGGAGGTGTCTCAGTCGGTTGATGATCGACCATGCGGCCGCGACGGTGGTATGGAGCGCAGCCCGCTGCCGATCGGAGGCAACCCCGGCCCAGATCTCGTGGGGCGGATACGGGCGCCACCGCTCGAGTTCGTTCTCGAGGCTGTCTGCGAACCGGGCGATGGCCCTGGCTTGCTCTGTGGCCTCCCCTCTGTGCGCGTTCGGCCTCGCAAGGAGGCTCATCCCTGGTCGAGGACCGTGATCCGATCCAACAGAGCGGTTTCCGTCAAACCATATGAGCGTGCCGCGAGATGAGTCGAAGCAGCGATGTCCTCGAATTGGGCTGCGACTTGCACGAGCTCCGCGAACGAGGCGTTTGCACAGCGACGTCAGTGCGTCAGCGGTCTGGGGCGGCTGATGGAGCGAGATCAGGCGAGCGGCTTCGGCGGCCCCCACCAGGAGCGGCGACGCGGGCACCTGACTGTCGAGGGCTCGAGTGTCGACCGAGAATCTGCTCACGAGCGCACAGTGCGGTATCGAGGAGCCGGCCGCAAGGGGCAGGATTCTGGTCGAGCTGATCAGGTGGGCTGGTGGGCCGGGAGATGAAGCTCGAATGTGGTGGCTAGGTGATCGTCGTAGACGACGTCGCCGCCCATGACCTGCGAGAGAGTTCGGCGCCGGGGAGCCCGATGCCGAGTGACCCAGGCGTTCCGGAAAGCGGGTAGGCGGTTGGAAGGGTGCAACGCACGTCACGAGGCGATCAGCCGGGATGCCGTCTCCGTGATAGTGAACGCCCAACGTCATCGTCGCGCCGCCATTTGAAGCCGTGATCCTGATGTTGTCGCCTCCGTGCCGAATGGCGTTCGGGATCAGGTTCTGATGATCTGGCGAGTGCGGAGCGGGGCTCCCCAGGCTCGGGTCTCGCCGGTCTCGACAACGATGGATTTGCCATGGTCGGGGGCGATGGTGCTGAGCGTCCGTTCCACCTCGGTTGTGATGCGCATCGACTCGGGAACGATGACGAGTTGGTGGATCTCCGCACGCCGACATGACCAGGAGGTCGTCGATGATGGCCGCCATGTAGTTGCCTGCTGGGTCACGATGTCGGCGTACTCGAAGCTCTCCCTGGGATCGGAGGTTCGCCACAGGTGGGAGAATCCGACAATCGCAGTCAGTGGCGTCCGGAGTTGGTGACTCACGGAGGCGAGCAGGCGGATTCGGGATTCGGCGAGGTCCTCCGCCTGCTTGGTGGCGGAGCGGAGCGCAGTGATGTCATGTGCATGATCACTGCACCGCCAAACCGGCTAATCCACAGGGCTCACATCCGCCGGGAACCACATCGTCCCCTCGGGGGTGTCCATCAAGTATCCGCGGGAGAAGTAGGCGCGGGCTGAGACAGAATCGACCTGACCCCTGCTCCAATCCGTGCGGCGTCTGTCGTTGCGGAGCGGTCACACACGTGAGATAGTTCACGCCTGGCCCACCTGCCGGGGGTCGACTCCTGCCCGTCGAGCCGAACGAATTCCACGCGAGGTTGACTGCGACGATCTCGCCGTGTTGGTCGATGACCGCTGCAGAGGAGTCGATCGAGTCGGAGCCGGGTCGGCCATGATCTGTTCGCGGGCGGCAAGTGCCTCGGCGTCGCGCAAGTCAGCGAGATGACGACGACTGTCACGCACTGCAGGGATCCCATCGGAGTCGTTGACCAACGATCCCGCCACGACAGCGGGGAGCGTGGATCGTCTCTTCCTCTGCACAACGATTCGCCCTCCCAGGTCCTCAATGGGGTCATAGCATCGAGTTCGGGACCGACCCCCGCCAGTCCGAGATCGCCGATATGGGCGCCGATAGCCTCCTCAGCTGCCCATCCGACCAGCTGGGCGAACTGGTTTGAGGAGATGGCGGTCCCATCCATGTCTGTTGCAGAACGCCATGTGTTGCGCCTGGTCGGGCATCAGAGCGGAGGCGTAGCTGTTGGTCGCGTTGTCTGCGCTCGGTGATGTCGGTGATCGACCCGTCAGTGTAGGACGTAGCCGTCCCCTGCACAACTAGCCAAGGTGGCAGGTTCGGCCCGAAGGTCGAGCCCGTGGCCGAGAGCATGTCGATTTCGGTGTCGCCGCAAAACTGGTTGTCTACCAACGCTCCGATGAGCTGGACGGGCGTGGCCGGGTTCGGAGCATTCGGACTGGGAAGCCTTATGTCGTGAACAACTCTTCGAGACTTGAGACGCCCAGCATCGCTATGAGCACCGGGTTTGCTTCCGTGATCGTTCCATCCGGGGTGGATCGGAAGAGACCGACGGGGACTCGATCGAACGTCTCCTGGGGCCGTTTCCCATCCCCTCCACGCTTGCACTCCGTACCGAATCGTGCGCGACAGCAGTTCCGGTGTGATCTCGTCTTTAGGGAGAAGTCGAACGCGCACCTTCAGCGCAGCGCGATCGATCAGCACTGAATCCGAGCGCGTGATTGGGATTATCGGTCCGGGCGCGCTGGCGCTCAGGTCGCTGATGATGTCGATACCGGCACAGCCGCCGAGGTTCCAGTCGATGAGAAAGGCGTCGTGATCCCCAGAGATGATGGCCCGCCGCGCTGCGTCGGGATTGTTGATCGTCAGGGTCTGGAACTTGTCGCGGCTCTCGGTGAGGGCCGCGCGATGAGCGCCTGATAGCCTCGTCGTCTTCGACCACAGGATGCGTATGGATTCGTCCTTCGCCTCGGTTGTCATGAGTCGGGTTCGGCGGAGAAGTGGGGTCGTGCCCTCGGGGCGATGGACCGCGGTGCGACGTGGCTCGCAAGTGGTCGGTGGGTATGGGGTTGGTGTCGACCATGGCAGGCCCTCTGTTGTGCCTCCCCATGATCTCACGTCACCTCCCGAAGTCCGTCCGCCGATGGTCCCGACCGTGGGGGGATTAGGTCACCCGACGGAGGAGAACGGGACAGGTCTCGGCGTCCACGAACCCTGTCAGGGGGATCACAGGATGCTGCGGCGGCAGTGTCGACTCCACCGATGAGCCGATCGCTCCAGGTTCGCAGACCCTTCCGCTCCGCCCGTTCGACTCTGGCAACCGATCCGACGTCGTCCGGCCATGCCGTCCAAGGACGCGGCGCCCGGCGCCTCGTGGCAAGTCGCCACCATCAGTGGACCCGAGTGGGTGGACGGCGAGCTCCGTCGGAGCTGGGGATCTCAATTCCGATGGCGCCCGCTTCGACGACGCAGGCTTCATAGGTGTGTTCGGAAATCATGCGGACTGCCTCGTCCCGACCGTGGGCCACTTCCACACCGAGGCCGGGTTTCGGATGGTCCCGAAGAAGTGCTGCCATGCCGCCCACAACCTATGGTCTGCTGGCCGTCGATCACCAGGATCCGAGTCTGCGGGGTCGGTGTCTTCACGCTGGTCGACTGGGCGTTCATCTCGACGGTGTCGGCTTCCAGCAGCGTCAGGTCGAGGTGGTTTGCCGTCTGCACGTCTTCGAGCGAATCGGTCTGCGGAGTGAGGAACCAGGGCCGACAGGTCTGAAACGGCGTGTAGCTGGCGACTTGTGGGGCACGGCGAGTCACGTGGAGCCGGAACGTCAGACCGCTCGGGCCTGAGGCTCGGAATCGCCGGCGCAAGCTTTAATTCAGATTTCCTATTCGACCGGGATCAGCGTCATCTGACGACAGGACACGCAGAGCTCACATCTCATTCCGGCAATGACCAGGCTCGCGGTCTCGTGGTGGTTGCACCGAGGAGTCCGCTTCGGAAGTGTCGGAAGTGTGAGTGTCGTTCTCATGGTGGTCCTGTCGGCATGGCGGAGGCATGGTGAAGAGCTATTCCGTTAGCCGCGAAAATGACTAGTTACTCACTGCCACCTTCCCTGATCCCGGACGCTTTCTCCCGTATCGATCGGCCAGCCATTCCGTAGCGGGCTGAGCGATGCCGACCGCCAGAAGGTAGGCGGTGACGACCCACTCGATCCCGGACTGGCTGTTGAGGGTTATCCCGATCTGGGGACGGCAACGTCTACGATGGTTGCGTCGAGGATGACCATGAAAGTCCCCATCAAGACGACACCCATCGGCCAGCCGCCCACCAGCGCCTCTCCTCGATCGGTGGCCGCCACTGACACCGCTCGCCGGTCGCGGGATCAATGGAGCGGATGACAAGGCCACGCCCCTCGAGGTGTGCGGCGTGCCGGCCCGCCGCGGAACGGGCCACGCCGAGTTGGTCAGCGAGGTCGCTGAGAGAATCGATCGGATGTCGACGATACGTGTGGACCTGCACCTCGCGTGTCTCGGTCTCGTTGGCGCCTGAATCGCTCGCACGCGACAACTGTCGACCTCTTCCGGAGTCAGGGGGATTGGTTGGATGGCAGGTACTGTCCGAGCCATGCGAGTGCGGTGGTCTCGTCTTCGAAGAGCCGGACTGGAAACGGTGGTTTCATCAGCGTCGCAAAATGGTCTGCGAGGAAACGGGCGATCGGTGTATGCTGGACGACGAGGGCGACCGCGCTGAACCACTCTGCTGTTGCCGGACTGTTCACGTAGTAGGAGCGTGCTTCCAGTGAGGCATGAGCCATGTTCTCGAGGTTGATGAGGACCGGCCTCCGAACGCCGCCGGCTACCCGCACGTACGCATCGACGCCGGCGCGGGCGTCATCGAGAGTCAGCGAGCGGCCAGGGTGCACCGTACTGTGCAAGATCCCGTCGCTTCCCAGCCAGATCTGTTCCGCTCGGGTGACTTCAACGTCTCCGACGACATCATCACTCACGGCCGAGCGCGCAGCCGGCAAGGTCAACTCGAACACACTCCAGCCAAGTGTGTGTTCATAGGTGAGATCGCCTCCCATCAACCGGGCCATTTCGCGAGACATGCTCAACCCGAGTCCGATGGAATCCCCGTGACTCGGCACGTGGCGAGCGCTCTGATAGGGCTGGAAGATTCGAGTCCGTTCGGACTTGGGGATGGCGACGCCGTTGTCGCTGACCCGGATAGAGATGTGCGAGTCGGTGGTTCCGATCGAGATTCGGACATCCTCTCCTCCGTGCCTATCCGCATTGGATACGAGGTTACGAACGATCTGTCGAACCTTCCCGGGGTCGCCAAGAGCGACAAGGTGACCGGAAGATTCGGACACTCGGTCGCGATATCGGCGTCGTGACCTGACGAGACAAGGACGGCGCGGATCTCTTGCTGGACGTCTACACGTTGTGTGGAGATCTCGAGGCGCCCTGCGTTCGCCCGCTCCATCGTGAGGAGGTCTTCGGTCATCGCCACGACCTATCGTCCCTCAGAAAGGACCACCGCTGCGTACTCTTTGATCTCGGCAGGGTCGAGGTCCTCGAGGTGGTCTGACAGGAGTTCTGCCATCCCCACCGCGCCGGTCATCGCGTTTCTCATGTCATGCACGAGACCTCCCACGATGCGGCTCCTGACGGCCTCGCTCTGGCGGAGTTGGCCCATCATCTGCGAGAGGATGATCATCGTTCCTGCCGCAGCAAGCGCACATGAATGTTGATGAATGCGAGCTCTACGGCCGGATCAAGCCTCACTATCGGTTCCGAAAACTCGGAGACATACAATCCAACACCCATCCACACCCCGACATAGGGGAAGAGAACGCGGTACGACTCCTGGGCGGTGAGCATCGCCACGATTGCCAGCATCAGCAGACCGTATCCGACCACCAGCGGAGCCAGCCCGAGGATGACGCCACCGATGCCGATGATCGTGGAGTCGAGGAGCAGCGGAACAGTCAGCGATCCCGAAGATCGTTTTGCTATTCGGAGCAGCTTGTCGATCAGGTCCGGGACAGGCAAGATGGCGATCAGCCACATCCCAGGGACACTGAACACCACCGCCGCCAAGCTGCGCCGGACACGATCACCAGCGCCGCCGTCCACGCTCCCACAACGAAGTAGATGGCTGCCAGATCGTTGCGAGGCGACCGGCCGAACCCCGAAAATGAGCGCAGAAGTGCACGAGCACGAGTGGGGCCTCGTATCACGACAACCCTCTTTCCCGCATCAACCGGACAATGGAGATGCTATCGGACTCGACCCTCTGAGTGTCCGCATGACCCAACATGACCAGAGGTCATTGTTGACCACTGTATCGACCCCAACCGGAGCCAACTGAAGCTCCCCGCACGGACGGATCAAGCCGCTCATCTGCTGGGGCCCGGGAGGTCCCGTCCGGTGTTCTGGGTTCAGCCCTTCCTCGGTTCACCATGTGAGTCGGCGTCCCGGACCTCTGAACTGACTTCAGCCTGGAAGGCTACTCGGACCAGCCGGGTCGCCTGCAGAGAGCGGTGGCTCCATCGTGACAGCTCCGGGAGGACCGACGCACTCTACACCTAACCCTGAGATTGACCTACCTGCGGTGTTCGGAACTCTCCGAACGAGTCCGCAGCCTCCGTCAGCAGATACGTGGGACGTCACCGACCGGTGGCTGGATCGGAAGCGTCACCTTCCGGTGATGTCAGCATCTGTTATGAAAGTGTGGCAAGCGCCGATAGGAAGTGTCACAGCATTTTCACGATTCGAGCGAGATGACCGGCCTGGCATCACAGCGAGATGGCCTACCCCTGTTCTGCGAGTCCGTATGAACACTGCCAGACGTTGGCTGGAACGCCTCACCCCAAGACTCGTCGCGACGCTTGTCATCGTGGTCGGCGCTGCCCTCACGTTTGCGCTGATTCATCTCGACAGGACCGACGCTCGCAACGCTCTGGAAGACGAACTCGACATCGCCGCCCAGACCGCTGTCGAAAGGGTGCATACCCACCTCGGAGAGATGACGCTGCTCTCGATGATGTTCGCAAACACGGCAAGCCTCGACACAACTGCGATCCTCAACGACTTCCAGGCGCTGGATCGCTGGGATGCGGTCGAGTCTGTCACGGTCTCCATGCCGGCCGCTGGCGATTCTGCCCAGGAACGAGTGACTTCATCGATCGTGACCGCCGTGGGCACCACCAACTACCTGACAATCAACGTAGAACCCGCGTCAGGCGTACATGTCCGTGCCACCGTCGACCTCGAAGTGCTCGTCGGGCAGGCTCTCCGGGAGACGGGAGCCGAAAAGGTCGGCTGGAATCTGGCATCGATCGACCAGCCCGCGATGGACCATGACGGTGTCGTACACTACGAGCTGCTGGTTGTCGGCGGCCAAACGTACCGCCTGCAGGTCTGGCCCGAACCCGGATCAGGTTTCGAGTTGGCCAACTCCTCGAACCTGTTCCTTCTCGGCGTCATCGGGTTGGTTCTCACCGTCTGGGCGGCCTGGTATGCGCGATCATTGGTGACCCGCCGGCAGCAAGCCGAAACCCGGGTCACATGGTCAGACGAAATCCTCGACCAGGTCGGTGCCGCAGTCATCCTCACCGACCTCGACGGGACCGTCTCATACTGGAACCGAACCGCTGAAACGCTCTACGGCTGGACCAAAGCCGAAGCGGTCGGTCGCCCAATCACCGACCTCACGGTCCCTGCCGATGGCCAGGCGAACGCCGAAACGATCTTCGAGACGATCAACGTGGAAGGGTCATGGGAGGGCGAGTTCGACGTCGTCCGTCGCGACGGCAGCGTCTTCCCAGCGAGGGTGTCCGATCGTGCGCTCCGGGACAGGACGGGACGACTGCAGGGCATCGTGGGAGTGTCCATCGACATCACCGAAGAACACCGCATCCGCGACGGCCTCGAACAGCTCGTCGACGACAAAGACCGTTTCCTTGCAGCCGTCTCCCACGAATTGCGCACGCCCCTCACAGCGGTCGTCGGATTCGCCGAGATCCTCCATCGAGACGCCAAGACACTGACTGGCCCCGAGATAGGAGACCTCTCGAAACTCGTCGCCGAACAGGCGTCGGAGGTGTCCGACATTGTCGAAGACATCATCATCTCCGGCCGTATCAACAGCAATACGCTCACGATCCGTCCCGAAACGCTTCCGGTCGCTGTCGCCGTCGAGTTTGTCGTCAGACCATGGAAGGGCAACGCGGGCATCACCGTGGACCTGGGATCCGAGCCGCTCTCGGTGACAGCCGACCCGCTCCGCACACGGCAGATCCTTCGTAACCTCGTCGGCAACGCTGTCCGCCACGGTGGCGGGCCGATCGCTGTCACCGCATCCGCCCACACCGAGCCGGCCGGTCCGGTAGTGCGGATCGACGTAGCCGATCACGGGGCGGGCGTTCCTTTCGAATCGGTCGGCGATCTGTTCCAGCCCTACTCCAATGCTTCCACTGGACACGGACAGCCCGACTCGGTCGGTCTCGGCCTGTATGTGTCCAGGCGTCTCGCGCAACTCATGGACGGCGACCTCACCTACACCCAAGACGGGGGAGTGACCCGGTTCACGCTCAGCCTCCCTCAAGCCGTGTCAACGCCCGAACAGCCCGACGTCCACGCTCCGGACAACGAAGTAGTCGGCAGCCAGATCGCTGCGACGCGACCGGCCGCCTCTCACAAGTGAGCGCACGAATGTACGAGTGGGGCCGGGCGTGGCCGTTCCCGTTCCACGTCCCGACGAATCACATGACAACAGACGGCGACCAGTCGGTGACTGCAGCTTGAAACCGGTCTGACAAGGGTGAAGCGGCCCTTGTGGGAGGGCCGCTTCACGTTCGAGTCGGTCTATAAGCCGGATTCTGTCCGGGGCTAGCAACCCCGTGGCGATCATCCATCTGGGATCGACATTGCTGTCGACCTCGGTGCGACCCACCCGGGACTCAATCGACTGGTCGTCGGTGTCCCTGTCTGGTCTTGCTCCCTATGGGGTTTGCCGAGCCACCCCCGTCACCGGAGATGCTGGTGAGCTCTTACCTCACCGTTTCACCCTTGCCTGTGCCCGAAGGCCATCGGCGGTCTGCTCTCTGTTGCACTGTCCGTCGGATTGCTCCGCCTGGCCGTTAGCCAGCACAGCACCATGTGGAGTCCGGACTTTCCTCGGACCCGAAGGCCCACGATCGCCCGACCGACTCGGCCTCCAGTGTACTGCGCGGGCCTACTCCCGTCGCCCGGCGAAGTCGGAGTGCCGCTTTGAGAGATCGGTGAGAAGCTCCTGTGCGCGACGGAGGTGGCCCTCTGCGGCGAACCCCTGCGCCAGGCCGGCGTCGAGGTTGTCGGCGAGCATCTTGTCGGCTCCGGTCCGGGCATGGGCGGCCGCACGCTCGCACTCGTAGGCGAGCTCCTGGAACGTCTTGGCGAGTGGAGCTAGTGCAGGTGGAGCGGTCTCGGCTTCGATCTCCGGTGCAGCAACGACCGTGGGCCCTCGTGCGATCAGCGCCTTCGCATCAGCGATGGAGAACCGTCCAGCGGTCACCTCTCGCCCGACGATCACTCCACTGAGTCGTCGGTCGTTCGAGCCGAGTGAGAGCAGTGTCTCGAGTTGCTCGATGTCGCCGACACCGCCCGAAGCGATGATCGGATCGTCGACGGTCGCGAGCGCCTCCAGGAGAATGCGGTAGTCGGGAGGGGAGCTCAAGGCGTCCCGACCGGCCTCGGCGATCAGGAACGCAGCCACCCCTGCCGACGACATCTCGATCAGTACCTCCTCGAGATACCGACCGCTGTTCTTGGTCCAGCCCTGGGTGGCGATCTCTTCGTCGGGTCGGACGTCGAGCGAGACCACGATCTGGCCGGGATGATCGCGGCAGAGATCCCACACCATGTTCTGATCCTCGATGGCCGCGGTGCCCATCACGATTCTCCATGCGCCGTTGTCGAGGAGCCGCTTTGCCTCGATGTGAGAGCGGATGCCGCCCGCCACTTGGACATCGATCCCCGCCTGTTCGATCAGGCGGTCCACGAGCTCTCGGTTTCGCATGTCGCCGTATGCGGCTGCGTCGAGGTCGACCACGTGGAGCCGGTCGGCTCCCTGCTCGGCCCAGCTCTGCGCCCGGGCCACGGGATCGGCATCGAGAGCGATGGCGTCAGCGAGGTTGCCACGGGGTAAACGAACGGCGCGTCCGTCCAGGATGTTGATGCGGGCGTAGATATCCAATAGTCGCCTCCTGGTCGGCGGGGAGCATGTCTGTCGAGGTGGTTGCACACCGACCCTACGCACTCAGGACCTCGGGCGCCTCCGGCCTCCGACGATTCCTCCGAATCCGCCCAGAGCGATAGCGAGCCCGAAGAGGAGCAGGACAGGCCCGAGTGGGGCGTTGCTTCCGCCCAGGCGGGCGATGAAAAAGACGAGTGTGGACATTGCCAACCCGGCCACAGCCCCATGGAATCGGTGGGTGTGGGGGGCGGACCGTCCGGCTGCATACCCGGTGACGATGAAGCCGACGAGGATTGCTGCAGTCAGACCGGCGAGTGGCGCATCGGCGAAGCCTGTGGCGGCGAGCATTCCCCAGAACACGAGTGCCAGAAGGGTGGTCGTCAGCCCCCCGATTCCCACACCGAGCAAAACCGAGAAGATTCGGAGAGAAGCCAGCATCGATGGGTTCCGGGTTGGAGGTGTTGCACTCTAGGGAACTCGCCCGCCAGGACGACTTCGACTTGGACGTAACATCGAAGCCATGCATTGGCCCACCATTCTCGGAACCTTGTCCGCCGGGGAGGATCTCTCCCGTGGGGACGCTCGAACCACGATGGCCGAGATCATGGCGGGAGCGGCGACTCCCGCTCAGATCGCCGCCTTCATCGTCGCGCTCCGCATCAAGGGCGAGACGGTCGAGGAGATGACTGGCCTGGTGGAGGCGATGCGAGCCGCCGCGGTCACCGTCGACATCGGAGTCCCGATCGTGGACATCGTGGGAACCGGCGGAGACAGATCGGGAACCTTCAACATCTCGACGACCGCGAGTCTGATCGCCGCCGGAGCCGGAGCAAAGGTTGCAAAGCACGGGAACCGGAGTGCGTCGTCGAAGTGCGGTTCGGCTGATGTGCTCGAGGCGTTGGGGATGAATATCGAGCTCGAGCCTGAACAGATGGCGTCGCTCGTTCGCGAGGAGGGGTTCGGCTTCTTCTATGCGCCGCTGTACCACCCGGCCATGCGCCACGCGGGACCGGTCCGACGCGAGATGGGCATACCGACGGTGTTCAACTTCCTCGGTCCGCTTGCCAATCCCGCAGGTGCCAAACATCAGGCGATCGGCGTGTCTGACCGGAAGATGGCCGACCGTATGATCGGAGTTCTGGACCGTCTGGGTTCGGAGTACGCCTTCGTCTATCACGGCTCCGATGGACTCGATGAGGTGACGACCACCGGTCCCACGTACATCGACCGTTTGCTCCACGGCGAAACGACCACCGCCGAGTTCACACCCGAGGACTTTGGCGTGAAACGCGCTGTGCGCGAGGACCTCCTGGGCGGGGATGTGACCGTCAACGCGAAGATTCTGCGGCAGATCCTGGATGGGGAGGTCGGCCCGCGTCGCGATGCGGCGCTGGTCAACGCCTCTCCGGGCCTGGTTGCCGCCGGGCTCGCAGATGGCTTCCTGGAGGGCGTGACCCTCGCCAGAGACGCCATCGACTCTGGTGCCGCGCGACGTGTGCTCGAGCGTGTCGTTGAGCGAAGCCGAGAGATGGCAGCGAAATGATCGGACGGCCCGGTCGATGACATCGGTCGCTCCCGAGGATCTCGTCGGCGCTCTTCGAGCCGGCGGGCTCAGGGTCACAGCGCCGAGACGTGCGGTTTGCGAGGCGCTTGCGAATGCCCACGACCGTCACCTGACCGCCGCAGCTCTCCACCAGCTCGCCGAAGAGGAGCTCGGGTCGAGCATCGACATCTCCACGATCTATCGAACGGTGGACGCTCTTGAACAGCAGGGGCTGCTGCACCATGTCCATCTCGGGCACGGGCCCGCGGTCCTGCACCTGTCCGAGCACTCTGAGCACCATCATCTCACCTGCCACGTCTGCGGTCGGACGGTCGACCTGCCATTGGACGACGTGCGCGGCCTGACCGACGAGCTCGGTCGCCGTCACGGTTTCGAGATCGATTCGGCGCACTTCGCCCTGATCGGCAGGTGCACGGTCCACAATTCATGAACAAGGTCTGAACTCGCATCAATCGGGCTACCACTAGCGGGCCGATCCGCGTACCGTCTCGGTCATGGCTCGCCGGACCTTTCTCGTCGCATTGACGACGCTCGCACTTCTCGGTGTCGCCTGCGGTGCCGCTGATCAGCCCGCGATCGACGAGTCGGCACCGGGCACTACGGCCCCAGCGACCAGCGCGGATGACGCATCGACTGTCCCGACAACGACGCCTGCACCGGAGGGAACGAACGCGGAGCGTGCGTCTGAGCGCCCTGCGCCCGATCCGAGCCGCGAGATCGCCCCGGACTTCTCGCTCCAGCTCGCCGGCGGATCGACGTTCGTGCTCTCCGAGGAGACGCGTCCGGTGTTCATGGTGTTCTGGGCCGAGTGGTGACCGACCTGTCGACGGGAGTTGCCCGTCGTTGATCGGCTCTCCATCGAATACTCCGACAGGGTGAGGTTCATCGCTCCGGCGTGGAAGGGAACCCTCGCCGCAACGACCGAGCAGGCTGCGACGCTGCTTCCGTCTGGCAACGTTGACTGGGCCCTGGACGACTCCGAGCGGGTGTTCAGCCTGTACGGCGTGCCGTATCAGCCTGCCAGCGTGCTGATCGGGGCGGATGGAACGGTCGTCGAGTCGTGGCTGGGCGGTCGGGGAGAACAGCAGATCCGCGACTCCATCGAGGCGCTGCTCGACAGCTGAGTGCCGGCCAGGGGGCCGGATACCGTTGTTCCGACATCCGGTGTACAGTCGTTGTTGCGAGCAGCTCGCAAGAAGGATCGACATGCACGTACCCGACGGATTCATCAACGCAGCCACGTCCGCGGGAGCAGCTGTCGTGGCAGGTGGCGGCCTGGCGACCTCCCTCAAGGTGGGGAGCGCCAAACTGCGTGAGAAGCAGATCCCGTTCGCCGGTCTTGCCGCTGCTGCGATCTTCGCACTTCAGATGCTCAATTTCCCTGTGGCGGCCGGCACGAGCGGCCACTTGCTCGGCGGTGCGCTCGCGGCGATTCTGCTTGGCCCTTCGATGGGCGTCGTCGTCGTGTCCGTCGTCGTGATCATGCAGGCCCTCCTGTTCGCCGACGGTGGAGTCACTGCGCTCGGCGTCAACGTGCTCAACATGGCCATCATCACCGCTGTGGTCGCCTGGCCGATCTTTCGGGGACTCGTCCGGATCCTGCCAAAGTCCACAGGGAGCGCGATCGGCGCCGCTGCCATCGCGTCGTGGGCCTCGGTGGTTGCATCGTCGATTGGCTTCACGCTCATGTATGCGATCGGCGGTCAGGGCGGCGCAGACATCGGCACTGTCTTCGGCGCCATGGTCGGGGTACACGCACTCATCGGAATCGGTGAGGGCCTGATCACGGCGACCGCGGTCGGGGCAGTTCTCGCAGCGAGACCAGACCTCGTGACCGGTGTTGAGGATCTCCGCCTGCGATCGACGGTTGCCACGCCGACCCGTTCTGCGGCAGGCGCCTTCGTCGTCGCCGGTGTCGCAGTGGCGATCGCCCTCGTCGTATTCGTCGCGCCGCTGGCGAGCTCGGCACCCGACGGGCTCGAGTTTGTGGCCCAGCAGACCGGCATCGCCGGGGCCGCACAGGACAACCCGGTCAGCGGTCCGCTCGCCGACTATCAGGTCGCCGGGGTCGAGAGCGAAGCCGCCGGGACCGCCCTCGCCGGTGTCATCGGCGTGGCTGCGACCTTCGCGGTCGGGCTCGGAGGCCTTGCGCTGCTCCAGCGGAGGCGTGCGAGCACATGAGCGGTGGCCACGCCCATGCTCTACATCTTCATGGGCACAGCCCGCTCCATCATCTCGCGCCCGAAGTGAAGCTTGCCGCCATGCTCGGCGGGCTGATCGCGATCGTCCTCACACCACGCGAGCAGTTCTGGGCATTCGGCGTGTACGCGCTCGCGATCATCGCATTGCTCGGGATTGGAGAGATCCCACTGGGCTTCTATCTCCGTCGCATCGTGCTCGAAGCCCCGTTCGTGGCCTTTGCGGTGTTCCTGCCGTTCTTCGGCAGCGAGCCGACGACGGTCCTCGGTCCGCTCGAGTTGTCGATCGAGGGCTCCTGGGCAGCCTGGAACATCCTGGCGAAGGCCACCCTCGGTGTCTCGCTGTCTATGGTGCTGGCAGCCACAACGGAGATACCGGACATCCTCCGGGGCATGGAGCGCCTCAAGGTCCCCGCCATGATGATCGCCATCGCCGGATTCATGATCCGCTATCTCGACGTCGTCACCTCCGAGTTGCAGCGTGCTCGGGTGGCGATGGTCGCCAGGGGGCATGATGCCCGGTGGTTCTGGCAGGCGCGGCCCCTCGCCACCTCTGCGGGCGCTATGTTCATCCGGTCGTACGAGCGCGGTGAGCGCATCCACCAGGCGATGTTGGCCCGTGGCTTCACCGGGACCATGCCGATGGTCGCTGCTGCGCGGACCGGCCGCCCCCAATGGGGGCTCGCCGCCGTCTTCATCGTGGCGATGTGGGCTGTGTACCTGTCGTCGGTGGTGGTGGGATGAGCCTGTTGACCGTCGACGATGTCTCGTTCTCGTACCCGGACGGGACCTCGGTGCTGCGCGGACTCGACCTCTCGATCGACGCGGGGGAGCACGTCGCGATTCTCGGGCCGAACGGCGCCGGGAAGACGACGCTCCTGCTCCAGCTCATCCGGATTCTGTCGCCGGACTCCGGCTCGATCGTCGTCGACGGCATCGAGCTCACCGCCGATTCGGCTCGGGAGGTCCGCAGGCGAATCGGAATGGTCTTCCAGGATCCCGACGATCAACTGTTCATGCCCACAGTCAGAGAAGACGTGGCATTCGGTCCGGCGAATTTCGGAGCGCGGGGCGAGGAGCTCGAGTCGATCGTCGATCGATCGTTGGCGATGGTCGGCATGACGGCCGTCAAGTCGAGGGCGCCCCATCACCTCTCGGGAGGCGAGCGCCGTCGAGTCGCCCTCGCCACCGTCCTGGCCATGGATCCATCCGTTCTGGTCCTCGACGAACCGTCTTCGAACCTCGATCCCGCCGGTCGGAGGGAGCTCGCCGAGGTGCTGAAAGGACTCGACACGACACTGATCATGGTCACCCATGACCTCCCGTATGCGCTCGAACTGTGCGAACGTTCCCTGATCATCGACGGGGGAGCCGTTGTTGCTGACGGGCCGACCGGGCAGATCCTCTCGGACGCAGTGCTCCTCGCCTCCCATCGCCTCGAACTCCCGTATGGATTCGATCCGGCGTCGGTGACGGGGAGGACCGGGAGGGCTTCAGGACCCGACGAACCCTCCGCACGCTCCTAAGCTTGCGCCTCGCTCGGCGAAGGCGCCCTCCACTCTGATGCGAAACCTCGAGACCGTCGAAGCTGCCGTCATCGCGCTTGCTGTGTTCCTCCCTGTCCTGACCGGATCCAGGCTCAAGCGCGGGTGGATGAGCGTCGCTCTCGTCGTGATGGTGGTATCACAATGGGTACTCGAAGGGTTCAGGTGGCAGCTGATTCCGCTCCATCTCGCTGCCCTCGGTCTCGCAATCGGTGACCTCGTCTGGGACGACCGTCGCCTCCGAGGTTGGCGTCGGTTGCGGCGCGGTGTCCTCGGCGTCCCCGGAATTGCTCTGGCACTTCTGTTGCCGATCGTGATGCCGATCCCCGAAATACCCACGCCGAGCGGTCCCTTCGAGGTGGGGACCATGACCTTCGTGCTCTCGGACCCCGAGCGGATCGAGACCTACGGGATTCCAGAACCGGATCCGGATGCCGCTGAGTCGACTGATGCGGCCGAGGGCGATGGGAGCGACGGAGATGTGGGTGAGCCGCGCCGAATCGTGGTGCAGGCCTGGTACCCGGCCACTGTTCCCGACGATGCGAAACCACAGGTCTGGGCGCCGGATCTCGACGTGCAGGGCCCGGCGTTGGCCAGATACCTCGGGTTCCCGGGCTTCGTGCTCGACCACGTGACCGACGTGCCATCGCACTCGTATCCGGGCCTCACGCCACTCGAGGGACGGTTGCCGGTCGTCATCTACTCCCATGGTTGGAGCGGTTTTCGGACGGTCGCGATCGACCAATTGGAGTCGCTCGCCAGCCACGGATACCTGGTACTGGCAGCCGACCACACCTATGGAGCGATTGCGACGAGGTTCCCGGACGACGGTTCGGTCGTCTATCTCGACGAACGGGCACTGCCAGACGAAGAGACGACCGATCCCGAGGACTACCAGGTCGCGTCTGAGGACCTTGTGGAGACCTTCACAGATGACCTGCTGATGATCATCGATCAGCTCGCCGCCGGTGGCGAGGGCGCGTTCGGGGCTTTGGCCGACACGGCTGATCTCGACAAGATCGGGATCTTTGGCCACTCGACCGGTGGGGGCGCCGCAGTTCGAGCGTGTCTCGAGGATGAGCGGTGCGATGCCGTGGCCGGCTTCGACGCGTGGGTCGAGCCCATCCCCGACCGACTCGTGGCACGCGAACTGCAGATCCCGTCGATGTTCCTGCGGTCCGACGAATGGCGGGAGTTGCCCAACGACCGGCGTCTCGGGGGCATGGCCGAGCGCAGCCCTGCGCGCTCCTACTGGATCGGCGTCATCGGTGCGGACCATTACGACTTCGTGCTGCCTCCGAGTTTCTCTCCGTACACCGACGTCCTCGGGTTGAAGGGCCCGATCCCATCGGACCGTATGCAGCGGATCGTTGACGACTATCTGGTCGGTTTCTTCGATCGACACCTGCTCGGTGTGGGAGGCGCCGTACTGGATGAGGCGCCGCGAAGCGACATCATCATCGAGGTGTTCGAGGCGGATCCAGAACCGGCGCCCGAGGAGTGAATCTCAGCCGGGAAACGCGACGGGAATCCTCGGGAGGAAGTGTTGCCAGCCGGCGAGATGCCCCGACCGTTCCTCGTCGTCATCGGGGCCGTAGTCGCCATGGTCCAGCACGATCTGCGTGTCATCGCCATCCTGGGTGAGCTGAATGGTGACGATGCGGTCCGCCAATTCGGGCGCGTGATCCCACTTCCAGGTGAAGCTCACCGCTCGGTCGGGCGTCAGCTCCAGATATCGACCGCGGAGCGTCCAGTCCATCTCTGGCCAGCCAAGCTCGATGTGACCACCCACTCGGGCGTCGACAGTCGCCGTCTCGGACCACCACATTGTGATGAGCGATGCGCTCGTGAACGCCGTGTAGGTCTGGGTTGAGGACACGCCAGTGAGAATCCCGGAGACCCTGAGCCGGGCGGGCGACGAATCAGGAGCTTCGAAGATCTCGGTCATCCTGGCGACTCTAAGGGCTGCACACGAGCGGAAGCCCCGGCACGTGCCGGGGCTTCCGTCTCTCTGAGACCCTGTCGTCTCGTCGAGGTCTAGACCTCGACCTTCCCGCGTTGTGCGGGCTTGGTCTCCATGAGCTTCTGGTAGTCGTCCTTGCCTGCTGTGGCCCAGACGAGGCCGGCGCCGGTCAGCAGGAACGTTCCGCCGAGGCCTGCCAGGATCGCTGCCAGTGCCAGAGCGAGCTGGAGGGCGGAGTGGGTGACGGTTCCGACACCCAGCTCACCGATCAGTCCGTGTGCGGTCCCGGTCCACGCCATTCCGCGTGCGGGTCCCTCGAGGGGATGCATCCGGTCGAAGTCGGTCCAGTAGCGGCCGTCGACGGCGAAGTCGTAGCTGCCGGCTTCGAAGGTCTCACCGTTGTATTCGACGGGCTCGTCCAACACGACTGGTCTGGGTGCCGTGGAGGGTGTGGAAGGCGACGGTGGCCATCTGGTACATGTATTCGGTGTCGGTGTTGACCAGCGGGTCGTTGGGGTCGAGTTCGCCCATGTCGACGGGGTATGCCCAGTCGTCGACGAGCAGCGTCATGATGGCGTCTGCGCCTTCGGTGGTGCCACGGTCGACCAACTGGCCGCTGTCGTTGTAGGAGAGTTCGACGCCTTGGGCTTCTGAGAACGCCTGGAGCGAGTCGTATCCGTCCTGGGTCATCACATAGGCGACGCCGCCGCCGGCTATGAACCCGACGCCGATCACCATCAGCACGTAGCCGAGGATCTTGAACCTGCCTGTCATGCGAGCGACCTCCTGATCACTGTGTGGTTGACACCGCCAGCATCTCGGATGGCCGGCAGAAGTGGTACCGGTCTTTGGTCACAAGCCGACCGTCTTTTGTCCCTGTGCGGCTGGACGTGGGTGGTGGTTTGGCCCGGAGTCGGCGGCTCAACCCTCCGGGCGGGTTTGCACATCGCCCACGACCTGCGACCCGACCGACTCGCCCCTCCGCAAGGCGTCGATGGTCTTGCCGAGGAGGAGAGCGTTCGTCTCTCCCTGGATCTTCCCCCTGACGATCCCGTCTCGGTCGATGAAGTAGGTCTCCGGCACACCAAAGAGCCCGAAGGCGATCGCGGCGCGACTTCCCTCGTCGATCAGATACGTGGTCGACGGGCTCACACCGAGCTCGTCGAGGAAGTCGAGGGTGTCCTCCGGCTGATCCTGATACGAGACCTGCACAAACCGCACACCCGACCCGGCGAATGCATTCGCAGTACTCACCAGGTCGCCGTGCTCGGATCGGCACCCGGGGCACCACGAAGCGAAGAAGTTGACGACCACGATCTCACCCTCGAAATCGGTCAGCGACGCCGTGCCCGACCCGTCCAGTAGCGGAAGCTCGAACCCAGGTGCAGGCTCGCCCACCAGTGGCGACTCGACCAGATTCGGGTCGCGCCCGAACCGCGAGGAGAACACTGCGGCGAGTCCTGCCGACACGATCACGATCACGATCGCAGCGATTCTCAGCGATCGACCCATCAGCCGCAGCCGCTTCCACCGATGCCAGGGCCAGATCGGCCTCGACCTGCGACCTCACGTCGGCGTCGATCCCGTCGGAGGCGAGGACGGACTCCAGCAGCGGAACCGCACCATCGGGATCGCCGACTCCGCACCACAGGACCTGAGCCTTGACGTAGACCGCCTCGATGTTGCCGGGGTCGGTGTCGATGGCCTGGTCGATCGTCTGCAGTGCCAGCTCGGTCAACCCATTGCCGACCCAGACGATCCAGGCGACCCTGGTCAGAGCGGCCGATGCCAGCCCCGGCGGCGGGTCGCTCTCGATGATCTGCTCGTAATGGGAGAACGCGTCGTTGAACTCCTGCGCCTCGAAGTATCGCTCAGCGAGGGCGAACCGCATTCTCTGGACCTGGTCAGCGAGCTGGGGGTCGGATGACGTCTGGGCGATCACCGCCTCCATCGTCTCGTTCGATATCGCGTCGAGATCCACGTCGCCGCTGTTGGCAATGCCCTGCAGTACGCCATCGTCGCGTTCCTGGACGAAGGATCCGACGAGGCCCACCGCTGCGGCGAGTCCCACGGCCAGGATCGCAGCGCCGATCAGCAATCTCGGCCGAGATCGGCTCGTCGCATCGGGCTCGGCCGCGATGAGGTTCGCAAGCCCGGATTCGGCTTCCGTCAGATCCTTCGCATACATCGATCGGAGTCTCCGACCGGTCTCCTCGTCGATCTCGCCCGCAGCCAGTTGTGCGTCGAGCTCATCGAGGTCGCGTCGTGCCTGTTCGGCTGTCTCGGCGAGGCGGTGTTGTTCCAGCGTGGGGTTCATCGCTCTGGGCCTCCGCTCGGAGCCGGCTTCGGCTCTTCGGGAGAGCTGCGGCGCAATTCCTTGACGGCGAGGACGATGCCGCCGACGAGGACCGTCGTCGGGACGAGCCAGAGAGCGAGCGTCTCGCCGTTGAGCTCCGGATCGAGGCGCTGGGAGTCGGTGTAGGAGGCCAGGAGATTGCTGATGATCTGCTCGTCGCTGAGTCCGGCGTCGATCTGCTCATCGACGACGCTCATCATGTCCTGAGCGAGCGGCGCCGGGGAGTCTGCAATGGATTCGCCGTTGCAGACCGGGCATCTCACCAGCGAGCCGATTCGCTCGGCTCGATCCTGCAGCGGGGGATCGGCGGTGACGAGCGCCACCGTGACGAACCCGGCGAGCAGAACCGTCGCGGCCAGCGACAGGCGCTGGCGAATCCGGTCAGACACCGACCGCCTCCGGCCGTCTCGCTCCGGCAGCTCGCCGTGATCTCATCGACATGAAGCCTCCGCCCACCGTGATCAACCCACCGAGCCAGACCAGCCACTGCAGCGGGGAGGAGTCGAGTTGAAGCACGATCCCGGTTGGATCGAGTCGACGGAGCGTCAGGTAGACATCTCCGGAGAGATCGCTGTACACCTCGGGCGTGCCCACGAGTTGGCCGAAGTTCGGGTACTCGTTGAAGCGCGGCCGCAGCTCGGTGACGAACTGCCCATCGGAGGAGAGTTCGATGGTGGCGCCCTGGACCCGGCGATTCGGCTCGGAATACACGAAGGGGGTCAGATAGGTCACGTCATAGCCATCGAAGCTCACCGAGTCGCCTGGCGCCAGCGTGACCTCGTTGTGGACGGAGAGGAGCGTTGCACTTGCGATCCCGATTGCCAGCACCGCGACTCCGGCATGGCTCACCTGGCCCCCCCAATATCCCTGGTCGCGTGCCACGAGCCCGCGGATCTCGCCCCACAGGGTCGAATCCTTCACCCGGGCCGCCTGCATTCCCTGGGCGACGAGGTGGCGGACGATGACAGCGATCACGAACACCGCGAGCATCACGGTGAGCACGACGAGGCTCACTCTGGTTGTCGTGAGGATGACGATGGCCCCCGCGGCGAGCGCGATCTGAAGCGGGAGGTGGATCCGTTTCCACACCAATTCGGGCCGTGCGACCCGCCACGGCATCACTGGGCCGATCCCCATACCGAGGAGCAGGGCAAATGACAGTGGGACCGCCAGGCGGTTGTAGAAGGGCTCGCCGACCCGAACGACGTCCCCGGTGAACGCCTCGAGGATCAGCGGATAGACGGTTCCGACCAGGACCACGAAGGCGTACACGGTGAGGACGAGGTTGTTGTAGAGGAAGGCGCCTTCGCGGCTCGAGAGGGACTCCATCCTCGATGGCTGGGCGACGGCCGGCGCACGGATCGCAAACAACGTGAACGAGCCCACCAGCACGGCGACCAGGAATCCGAGGAGCACCGGTCCGATCGCCGACTGGGTGAAGGAGTGCACCGAGGCAATCGTTCCGGACCTGGTCAGGAACGTTCCGAGGATCGTGAGGGCGAACATCCCGATCACGAGGACGAAGTTCCACGCCTGGAGCATGCTTCTGCGCTGTTGCACGATCGCCGAGTGGAGGAATGCGGTAGCGAGGAGCCACGGCAACAGGGATGCGTTCTCGACGGGGTCCCATGCCCAGTATCCGCCCCACGAGAGCACGGCGTACGCCCACCATCCGCCGAGGACGATGCCGAGTGTGAGGAAGGACCAGGCGACGAGAGTCCACCGCTTCGAGCGGCGGAGCCATTCCGATCCCGGGAGACTGATCCCAAGCGCAGACATGGCGAATGCGAAGGGAACCGTCAGCCCGATGTAGCCGATGTAGAGCATCGGGGGATGCACGGCCATGAGGATGTGGTTCTGGAGAAGGGCGTTCGGGCCGTTGCCGTCTGCGGGAGCGACGGCGCCCAACAGTGGGATCGGACTCGATGCCGAGCACACTTGTTGACCGGGTCCGCCGAGCGCCGTGCATGTCTCGAACGGGTTCGACACCGTGAGCATCATCGAGAAGAAGAACAGGGCGACGATCGCCATCACCGCAAGCGCTCCCGTGCCGAGCCGGTCTCGGGTCCGCTCGTGGGCTCGGAAGACGAACCAGGTGAACACTGACAAGATCAGACACCACAGGACGATCGAGCCTTCGAGTGCCGCCCATGCCGACGCCACGTTGAACGGGAACGGGGTGGTGACCGAATGGTGGTTGGCGACGTACGAGACACTGAAGTCGTTGAACAGGATGGCCGCCTCGAGGACCGCCATACCCGCGAGGCCGGCACCGAGAACCCCGACCGCGGCAGGCCGGAGATCGGCGGTTGTGGCTGTGGCGTCGTCGGCGGTTGCCCGGATCGCCTTGACCGCAAGTGTTGCGGAAGCGACGACACCGCCGATGATGGCGAGAGTCCCCAGGAGGGAGAACACCTCAGCGCTCCACGTCGGAGCCGGTCTCCGGTGCCTCGTACTCGGCTTCGTGTCGGATCACCGCATCGTCGGCGACGAACACCGGCCCCTCGAAAGCGCCCTCCAGGAGCACCTCGACGTCCTCCTGAAACAGCGGTGGAGGAGTGCCGGTCAGCCGGACATCGACGGTCTCGATTCCATCGGAGATCTGGAAGGTCGATGCCTCGAGGGTGTTCTCGAGCGTTCCATGGATCACCGTTCCGGCGAGGCGAAACCGGACGCCGTCGGCGATCTCGGTGTGGTCCACCTCGGAGGTGTATCGGTAGTACTCGAAGTCGGCCGAGGCCGACCGCACCAGAAAGAATGTTGCGACAGCGATGCCGAGCACGGCGGGGATCACGAACTTCAGGTTGCGCATGTCAAGCCCCGCGCCTGGCGCGACGGATCCGAATCACGAGGGATACGGCGTAGCCGATGATGAGGCCGTAGGTGGCGATGTAGGAGCCGAGCACGAAGGGATCGCTCATGTGATCTCATCCAGTTTCGGTTCGGTGATCGCTGCGCCGGCGGTGAGTCCCTCTGCGATGGTGTTCTCATCTTGAAGCTGAGACAAGCGAACCCGTTCGACCAACATCGCGACGTACATGACGGTGAAGGCGGCGATTCCGCCGAGGAGCGCTGCCACCATCGAGCCGTCCATGTTGATCCCGTCAGGGCGGACGGTGAGCCCTTGATGGAGCGTCCGCCACAGGGTCACCGAGAAGTAGACGAGCGGCACCTGCACGACGGCGATCAAACCGAGGATCGCAGACCGGCGCGCTCTCGTCACCGGATCGGGGGTTGCGCGCCGCAGTGCCAGATATCCGAGATAGACGAAGAGCATCAGGGCGGTGGATGCCATTCGGGCGTCGCCCCAATCCCAATACGTTCCCCACACCGGCTCACCCCAGATCGCCCCGGTGAGGATCGCCAACGCGGTGAACAGCACGCCGATCTCGGCTGAGGCCTCGGCGATTCGATCCCAGACGATGGTCCGTCGCCACAACCAGATCGCCGAGCCGAGTGCGGTGACGCCGAACGCCAGGAACGCGAGCCATGAGGACGGAACGTGCACGTACATGATCCGGACGAAATCACCCTGGAAGACGTCCGGGGAGGAGACGAGCGCCAGATAGAGGGCAGTGCCGACAGCAATCACCGAGAGCGTGGGAAGGATCGCTCGTTTGGTCATGTGGTGGCCTCTTCGAGTGCGGGAGCGGTCAGTACGCCGGTGACCGCCAACGAGAGAATCGTCACGGTCAGCAACAGTGTCCACTGCATGGTACTTCGGCCTCCGATTACCGATTCAACCGCCTGGCTGGCACCGATCAGTAGGGGGACAGACAGGGGCGCCACCAGGAGGGGAGCGAGTGTGGAGCGGGTCCGCAACCCGACTGTGACGTCCCCCGCGAGCGTGGCGAGCATCGAGATCCCGGCCGAGAAGGCCACGATCGTGGCGAGGGCCGGTACGACGCCCGGCAGGTTCTCGGGGTCGTAGAACAACACGATCAGAGGTGCCATCACGACGAGGACTGCCGTCATCAGGAGGGATGCAGCGAACGCGCGGCCGGCAAATCTGGCGGCCGGGTCAACGCCGAGGAGTGCGAGGGTGCGGCGCTGGGATGTCGTCTCGGTGGCGGTCTGACGGAGCGAGACCTGCATGCCGAAGAGCAACCCGACCAACCAGAACACCGGATATGCGAGTTGGTCGAGCCTCGTTGCCAGAGCGTCGGTCGCCAGCGGGACGACGAACACTGCAACCGCCGCGAATGGGAGAACGACGCCGAGCACCTCGGCGCCGCGGGACTCGATCATGAGATCACGACGGGCGATGGCCCACGCCTGTGCCCAGAACCTGCTCATTGGATGCGCCCATCGGTGACCGTGACGATCCGGTCGACCCGGTCGGTGAGAACGGCGGCGTCGTGCGACACGACGACTGCCGCTCCGCCGGCATTGCAGGTCAGATCGATGAGGCGACCCACGATGTCACGAGCGCTACGGTCGAGGCCGGCGTGTGCCTCGTCGAGCAGGATCAGATCGGGTCTCGTCATCAACAGCCGGGCGAGATCGGTTCGTCGCAGCATGCCGTTCGACGCTTCGGAGGCCTTCCGGTTCGCCGCCCCGCCGAGTCCGACGACCTCGAGCACCTGTCGCGATGACATCGTGACCGAGCCAGCGAGCCGTTCAACCAGGTCCAGGTTCTCGGCGAGCGTCAGCTCCTGGTAGAGGCCCGGATCGTGGCCGGCCATCCCGATGCGTGGCCGGACCAGCCTGATGTCCCGACTACCCAAGGGCATCCCGAACACGGTTCCCGATCCCTCGGACGGCCGGAGGACGGTTGCGACGATGTCCAGCAAAGTCGTCTTGCCGGCTCCGTTCGGACCTGTGACTCCGAGAGCTGTCCCAGGGTCGATGTCGATGTCGATACCGGTGAGCACCCTCGTGGTGCCGAACCTGACACCGATGCCACGGAGCGAGACGATGGGGGAGGACACGAGGTTCGAGAGTGTACGACTGCGCGGCGCGGAGTCCTGAATGGCACGGTTGGAACAATTCGGGAAACTCTCGAAGCGGACGACCGGCCACGAGCTCTGTCTGCCGTACATTGTTCTCTATGAGGTCCCAACGCGTGCTCGTCGTCGATGATGAGCCAACTGTCAGAGAGGTCGTTGTTGCGTATCTGACCAACGAGGGATACCGGGTCAACGATGTCGCCAGCGTTGAGGACGCCAGACGCCTGCTCGACGAGAGTGACCACGATCTCGTGATCCTCGATGTGATGCTCCCGGCCGAGTCGGGGCTCGATCTGCTCGCACATCTCAGAACGCATGGCACGACACCGGTGATCATGCTGACGTCGCGGGCCGAGGAGACCGATCGCATCCTCGGCCTCGAGCTCGGAGCCGATGACTACGTGACGAAGCCGTTCTCGCCCCGAGAGCTCGTGGCCCGGGTCCGTTCCGTGCTACGCCGATCCGATCCCCAGCAGCAGCTCGACGTCGAGCGCATCGAATACGACGACCTCACCATCGACCCCGGAACGCGAGAGGTCGTGGCGCATGGGCGGGAGGCGGAGCTCACGGCGAAGGAATTCGACCTCCTCCACTATCTCGCAGCCAACCCTCGGCAGGTGTTCAGCAGAAACCAGTTACTCGAGCACGTGTGGGACTCGTCGGCGGAATGGCAGGATCCGGCCACCGTGACCGTTCACATCAGACGGATCAGAGCCAAGATCGAGCCAGACCCACGCGAGCCCCGTTGGGTCACCACCGTCTGGGGCGTCGGATACCGGTTCGAGCCATGAGACGACTGATCATCGCCGCCGTGACACTGGTCGGAATCGGGCTGATCGTGACCGAGACTGCAATGCAACCGACCGCCCAGGAGCGGCTCGTGCTCGGCTCGATCTATCTGGGTACGGCAGCGATCACGATCCTGATCTTCGTGGTCGGGCGGAACCTGAGATATGGATCGCTCCAGGTCGCCGTCCAGGTGGCGAGCATCGGCGTCGGTCTGGTGACAGCTGTAGCCGTCCTCCTGGCGGCCCAAACGATGTTTCTGTCGGATCATGATCGGAACCTGGTTCTGCTCGCGTTGGCCCTCGGAACCGCGCTCGGTGTGTCGCTCGCGGTGGCGATCGGTCGATCGATGGGGGATGATCTCAACCGGTTGCGCTCCACCGCCGACCGGATTGCCGACGGCATTCTCACGGCGCGAACCGGCGTCGACAGGGACGATGAGCTCGGCGCGGCGGCAGATGCCGTCGACGCCATGGCGACGCGGCTGCAGGCCACCGAGGAGGAGCGGAGGATCTTCCTCGCATCGGTCGGCCATGACCTCCGCTCGCCGCTGGCTTCGATCCAGGCATCGGTGGAGGCGCTCGAGGATGGACTGGCCGCCGACCCTGCTGCCTATCTGCGGGGTATCGCACGAGATGCAGATCATTTGGCCAGACTCGTCGACGATCTGTTCCTTCTCTCGCGGCTCGAGGCCGGCCGCTTGGATCTGGCCAAAGAGCAGATCGATCTCACCGAGGTCGCCGACGGTGCGGTCGAAGCCGTCGCTGCGCTCGCCGAACGTCATGGTGTGACGGTGACGACGACATCGAACCGATCGACGCCGGTGACGGCAGACGAAATGGCGCTCACCCGTGTCGTCCGCAACCTGATCGACAACGCCGTCCGCCATTCTCCGCCCGGATCGGAAGTCACGGTCGAGGTGGTCTCCGACTCCGGGGGTGGCGCAACCGTGCGAGTCAGTGATCAGGGTGCCGGGTTCGATCCGGCCATTCGGGACGCTGCATTCGATCGATTCGTCACTGCCGACCCCTCCCGGTCCGGTGGCACCGGTCTCGGACTGGCGATCGCCAGAGGCATCGTCGAGGCGCACGGCGGTTCGATCGCCATCGAAGACGGACCCGGAGGCCGGGTGGCGGTCAGGGTCCCCGGCTGAGCCCGGTGCGATCGAGCAGACGGGGTCCGGTGGTGGCGACGATCAAACCTGCGCCGATCGCCAGGGCATACCAGAGCACCGGACCCCCGGTGATGGAGGGTCGGATCGGTTCGGTCACGAGCCGGGCGAAGCCTGCGATGGCGATGGCAGCTCCCGTCGCCGCGAGCGGTTGCCGGAGCCGGCTGATCGCCAGTGCCCCGATCAGCAGGATCACCGCAGCGTAGATCTCGGTCGGATGGCGGGCCACGTCGCTGCCGGAGAGCTGGAACCCCCAATCGCCTCCGGTGGCAGCACCCAGGCACGAGCCGGTCCAGATGCACCCTGCGTGCCAGCCGGACAGACCGGCCAGTGCGGCAGGTGCAAGCGCATCGAGGGCGGTGATGTCGTGTCGCAACGTCCAGGCCACCAGGGTGAGCGCCGCTACCGAAGCGAAACCTGTGTCGACTCCTCCGCGAACCAGCAGGATGTCTGCGGGGCTGGTCAGTGGGTTGACGCCCGTCAGAACCATCGACGCGAGCCGTCCGACGATGATGCCGACGCCGATCCCGCCGATCAGGATGTCCGTCGGTTTGTCGATGTCGGTCAGGAGACCGCGGGACCGCTGGATCCGGACGCCGATCCACGCGCATCCGACTCCGGTCAGCGCAGCGAAGAGAAGCGTGAACTCCATCTCAGCGCCGGAGCAGATCGTCGATCTCGAGCGCCAGCCTGCGATCGTCGATGACGCCGAACACCGTCGACACGACATCGCCTCCAGGAGCGACGAAGAACGTGGTTGGGAGCCCGGCGCTTCCGATCCACGCCCGGATCTCTGCATCAGGGTCGAAGTAGTTCTCGAACGTCAGCGAGAACTCGGCGGCAAAAGCCTCGGCATCGACCTGGTTGTCCTCGGTGGCGATTCCGACGAAGCGCACATCCGACCCGAATGTCCTGTGCGCTTCGGCCAGGAGCGGCGCCTCTGATCTGCACGGCACACACCACGAGGCCCAGAGGTTGACGACGATCGGCGTTTCGGATGTCTCGATCATCTCGACGAACTGGCTCTCCGACATCTCCGGAAGGGTCCCCGAGGCAGGTCGGGCGTCATCGGAGCATCCGGCGACGAGCGAAACCACAGAGATGAGCACGATGATGGATCGGAGACGCACGGTGGGATTGTGCCAGACCGGGCGGGTATGGGAAATCTCGCGGGCCTGCAACGAGCCAGGTCCGAGACCGGGCCGTAGGATCGGCCGATGAGTGTCACCGTAGAGATCCCACGCCTGCGAGCCCTGATCGTGGCCCGGCTCGCCCAGGTCTTCGGATCCGACCAGGCGGAGCAGATGGCGGATGCCGTGCTGTTCGGTGAACTGATCGGAAGGTCGACCCACGGGATCATCCGGGTCCTACCGGGCCGGAAGGGGGCCGTTGACGAGGAGCCGGGATCGACGCCGACCATCCGAAAGACCGCACCGGCTGCCGCGAGCATCGAGGGGCGACCAGGGATGCTCGTCGCTTCGATGGCGACCGATCTCGCCATCGAATTGGCACACGAGCATGGATTCGCAGTGGTGACCAGCCGGGGGAGTCGGTCCACCTCGGGGAGCCTCTCGTACTACCTCGATCGATTGACGAGCGCCGATCTGGTCGGCCTCGTTGCCGCGAACACGCTGTCGTTCGTGACACCTCCTGGGGGACTCGCCCGAACGCTGGGCACCAACCCGATGGGAATTGGCATCCCGGCGGACCCCTATCCCTTCATCATCGACATGGCGACCTCTGCGACGACCTTTGGTGACATCGTGGAGGCGCGAGACAGCGGCTCGAACATTGCTCCGGGTCTGGCAGTCGATGCCGGCGGCCAGCCGACTCGCGATCCCTCGGCGGTGCTCGATGGGGGAGCGCTGCTCACGTTCGGTGGCCACAAGGGTCTGGGCTTGTCGATGGCCGTCGAGCTGCTGTCGGGGGCGATCGCCGGCTCCGATGCCGGCGACGTGGGTGTCGACGACGTGTGGGGTCACGTGTTCGTTGCGTTCTCCCTTGGGATGATCGGGGATCCGGATCAGGTCAGGGCGCGTGCTCAGGAGGTCATCGACCGGATCGTCGCGACGCCGACGGTCGACGGCGTTCCTCCACGGATCCCGGGGCACCGGAGTCTCGTGGCCAGAGACCGAGCACTCGCCAGTGGTGTCGTCGAGGTCGATGAGGCCTCACTCGCCGAATTGGTCGACCTGGTGGGAACCGACAACCCCTGAACGGCGTGATCGCATCAAGCCTGCGATCTGCTTCTCAGGAACGCCGGGATGCCAGTTCGTCGAGGACCAGGCGGGGCGAGAGGCCCCGCTCTGCGCACAGAACGAGAGTGTGATACAGCAGGTCGGCCATCTCTTCTGCCAGCCGGGCATCAGTTGCCTCGGAGCGGGCATGGTCGCGGGCCGCCATCAACACCTCGACTGCCTCCTCGGTGACCTTGCGCGCAGCCAGGTCTCCATCGTCGAGCAGTGTGGTCGTGTACGAGCCCTCGGGTCGTCGCTCGGCCCGATCGCGGATCGTCGCCCACAGTGTCTCCAGGTCGGCGAACCCCGGTTCGCGGACGGCGGCTTCGTCCTCCCAGCAACTCCGAGCGCCGGTGTGGCACGTGGGACCTGCCGGGTCGGCGAGGACCAGCAGAGCATCCCCGTCGCAGTCCTGGGCGATCTCGACGACCGTGAGCGTGTTTCCGCTCGTCTCGCCCTTCTTCCACAGTTCATCCCGACTGCGGCTGTGGAAATGGACGAACCCCGACGTTGTCGTGGCCTCGATCGCTTCCGAATCCATCCATCCCATCATCAGGACGCGTCTGGTGAGTCGATCCTGGACGATCGCCGGAATCAGGCCATCATCGCCGAACACGATCGTTGCGGGGTCGACGGGCCTCATGCGACGCTCCGGACCGGGATACCGGCCGCTGCCATGTCGGATTTGACCGTTGAGATGTCGATTTCCCTTCGGTGGAAGATCGACGCGGCGAGCACTGCGTTGGCGTGACCTTCGATCACGGCATCGACACAGTGCGCCGTGGTACCGGCACCGCCCGAGGCGATGACCGGCACACTGACGGCGTCGGCGATCGCTCTGGTCAATGGCAGGTCGAAGCCATCCTTCGTGCCGTCCCTGTCCATCGACGTGAGCAGGATCTCACCTGCGCCCATCTCGACACCGCGTTGCGCCCACGCCACCGCATCGATCCCGGTTGGCTCGCGGCCGCCCTTGATCACGACCTCGAATTCGCCCGAGTCGTTGCGACGTGCGTCGATCGCCAGGACGACACATTGGTTGCCAAAACGGGCGGCGCATTCGGAGATCAGCTCGGGACGCTGGACTGCGGCAGTGTTGACGCCGACCTTGTCGGCACCGGCGCGCAGGACCGCCTTCATGTCGTCGGCCGAGCGAACCCCGCCCCCGACGGTCAGCGGGACGAACACGTTTTGAGCGGTGCGGCGAACGACGTCGAGCAGGGTCGATCGACCCTCGGGAGCAGCAGAGATGTCGAGATAGCAGATCTCGTCCGCTCCCTCGTCGGCATATCGCCCTGCCAGTTCGACCGGGTCGCCTTCATCGGTCAGGTTCACGAAGTTCACGCCCTTGACCACTCGCCCATCACGAACGTCGAGGCACGGGATGATCCGCGTGCGCAGCGTCACAGCGCGACCAATCGGGCGGAGCCGACGACGTTGGCCAGGATCCTGAGGCCGACGAGGCCCGACCGCTCGGGATGGAACTGGGTCCCGGCGATCTGCCCCGAGCGGACGGCGGCGACGAAGCTCGTGCCGTACGACGAGGTTGCGATCACGACCTCGTCGTCGTCGGGAACCGGTGCATACGAATGGACGAAATACACCGGCTCGTGCGGCACCTCGTCGAAGATCGGATCGTCGCGTCGTTCGAGGTCGTTCCATCCGATATGGGGGAGTCGCGGGGCGTCGCTGAGCCGGCGGACGACCCCCGGAATCAATCCGAGGCAGTCGGCGCCGTCCTCCTCCGACGTGTCGAACAGGACCTGCATGCCGACACAGATGCCGAACAACGGCACGCCGAGCTCTCTCAGCGGCTGGCGGAGACCGGCGGCATCTATCCCATCCATCACGGTCTTGGTGGCTCCCACGCCAGGCAGGACCACCGAGTGGGCGCCGAGCAGGCCGTCTGGCCCTGTCGCCAGCGTGACGTCGGCGCCCGCCCGTTCGAGGCCCTGCGCGATCGAGACGAGGTTGCCGGCACCATGGTCGACAACGGCAACGGTCGGTCTCACGTCGAGCCCTTGGTCGAGGCGACACCGTCGCGTCGGGGGTCGGCGGCGACGGCTGCTCTGAGAGCCCGAGCCAGCGCTTTGAATGCCGCCTCGGCGATGTGGTGGTCGTTGACTCCACGCGAGCTCAGGTGCAGCGTGAACCCGGCGGCGCGAGCAAATGCCTCCAGGGCGTGCGCCACGTTCTGGGTCGACAGGTTCCCGATCGAGGGTTGGGACAGATCGATGTCGATCACCGCGTACGGCCGGCCACCGACGTCGAGGGCGCACGTCGCGATCGCCTCGTCCATCGGCACGGTGGCATCACCGAACCGCTGGATGCCGGCTCGGTCGCCGAGTGCCTCCCCGAGTGCCTGGCCGAGCACCATCGCGGTGTCCTCGACCGTGTGATGATCGTCGATCTCGAGGTCGCCGCGCGTGGCGATGCGGAGGTCGATGAGCGAGTGGTGTCCGAGCGAGGTGAGCAGGTGGTCGAGGAACCCGACGCCGGTCTGGATATCGGCCGAGCCGGAGCCGTCGAGATCGACGGTGATCTCGACAGCCGTCTCTTTGGTTGTGCGGGTCACGGTGGCCGTACGGGTCATTCGTTGTCCTCTGTTCGCTCGAATCTGATCTGGGCTGAGAGTCGGTGGGCGGTCAAGCCCTCGGCGCCCGCCAGTGTGGTGATGGTGTCGGTGATGCTCGCCAGCCCCTCGGCGGTGAGTCGCTGAACCTGGCGCCACGAGCCGAAGTCGTCGACCGAGAGTGGCCCGCAGGCAGCGGCGAGGCCCCCTGTCGGGAGGACGTGGTTGGCCCCGGTGGCGTAGTCGCCGGCCGATTCGGGGGACCATCGGCCCACGTAGACGGAGCCGGCCGCGGTGATGTGTTTGGCGACATCATCGGGATCCGAGGTCATGATCGACACGTGTTCCCCGGCGTAGTCGTTGGCGAAGTCGATGGCGTCTGCCATGTCGCCAGCCACGACTGCCCAGCCGTGATCGCGGAGCGCCTGCTCGAGAATCCCACTGCGATCGAGGTCTGGCAGCAGTCGCTCGAGTTCGGCCTCCACCCGCTCGGGGAGGTCCGGGTCGGTGGTGACGAGCACCGCGGGGGAGTCCGGTCCGTGCTCCGCCTGACACAACAGGTCGACCGCGACGAGACGAGGCTCGGAGGTGCGGTCGGCGAGAACCAGGACCTCGGACGGGCCGGCGGGGAGGTCGATGGAGCACACTCCGTATACGGCCAGTTTGGCCGCCGTGACCCATGAGCTTCCGGGCCCGACGATCGTCTCGACGGGGTCGACCGACTCGGTTCCGTAGGCGAGTGCGGCGATGGCCTGGGCACCTCCCATCGCCCATATCTCGGTGGCTCCTGCGATCGAGCAGGCTGCCAGCATCGTCTGGTTGAGATCGCCGTCCGGTCCTTCGGGCGAGCAGACGACGATCTCGTCGACACCGGCGACCCGCGCCGGGACGACGGTCATGATCGCGGTGGATGGATACGCCGCCTTGCCGCCCGGCACATAGCACCCGACCCGGTTCATCGCAGTCCAGGTTCTCGTGATGCGAACCCCCGGGACGTTCTCGAACACGAGGTCGTCCGGGAGTTGTGCCCGGTGGTAGGCGGTCACGTTCTCGACGGCTCGCTCGATTGCAGTGATGACGTCCGGCGGCGTGGCGGCAACGGCTGCCTCGAGTTCGGCAGTGCTGACCCGTCGGAACCCGCCGCCGTAGCGACTCCCGTATTCGATGACGGCAGCGTCGCCTCGCTCGGCGACGTCGTCGCAGATGGCCGTCGCCCCGCGTTTGACCGCCGGGTCGGGAACGGCCGATCGTCTGAGCAGCAGCGTTCGCTCGCGTCGGGTGAGGGCGTCGAGCTCGATCCTGGTGAGTCGCGATGTCATGGCACGAGCTGTTCGATCGGGAGGACGAGGACGCCGGACGCGCCTGCCTGTTCGAGTTGGGGGAGCAGGGTCCAGATGTGGGCGGCATCCACCACCGAGTGGATCGCCACCATGTCGTCTTCAGCGAGGGGGATGATGGTGGGGGAGTTCAGTCCTGGGATCAGGTCGACGATCAGCTCCAGCGCCGACCGGGGGGCGTTGAGGAGCAGGTAGCGCTTGCTGCGTCCCGCAACGACCGCCCGAATCGCGGTCTCGACCTGGACGACCTCTGGGGTCTTCGCTTGTTCGGTGGTGGCGATCAGGATGGCCTGGGAGTCGATGAGTGTTCCGACCGGGCGCAGCCCGTTCACCCGCAGTGTCGATCCGGTCGAGACCAGGTCGACGATGGCGTCTGCCACGCCGATCTTGGTGGAGACTTCAACCGACCCCTTGAGTGCGATGATGTCGACCTCGATGCCTCGCTCTGCGAAGAATCGGGTGGTTGCGCCGGGGTGGGCGGTGGCGACCCGGAGCCCGGAGAACTCGTCGACCTTTTCGATCGGGGAGTCGTTCGGCACTGCAGCGACGAGCCGGCAGTGGCCGTAGCCGAGCTCCACCAGTGATTGCAGCCCGTTGCCGTGCTCGGCGACCAGGTCGATGCCGGTGATTCCGACGTCGGCGACTCCGTCGACCACGAGTTCGGGGATGTCGTCGGTCCGCACGAACAGCAACTCGACGTCGACGTTGCGGACCGGGACCGAGAGGGCTCGGTCGGTGGTTTCGAATCTGAGGCCGGCGTCGCGAAGCAGGCTGACGGACGGATCTTTGAGCCGGCCCTTGTTCGGTACTGCGAGTGAGAGTGTCATGGTGTGTCCTCGAGTTTGGCGAGCATCGAGCGATAGCCGCCCGTGCCGTGTTGGAGCCACTGATTGATGCGGGTGATCGTGGCGGTGGACAGGCCGGTCCGGTCGGAGATGTCCCGATACGGGATTCCCTGGTCGAGCAGCTTCACGGCTTCCCAGCGATTCGACATCTCCTCGAGTTCCCTGCGCGTACACAGGTCGCGCATGAACTGCGCGGCTTCGTCGACGGTGTCGAGTGACACGATCGCGGCGAGCAGTTCGTCGCTCGTCGTCGTCTTCCAGTTGTCGCCGGGGATGGTCACGTTCGCTCCGGATGGGTCGTCTGTTGTAATACGCTGATACGCTGACACAGAACTGTAGTACTGTTTTAGCGCGTTGCAACATCCTTGGCGCGGTTTGCACCATCGGAGAGAACCAGATGCTCGAAATCATCCCCGCGGTCGACGTCCTCGACGGCAACGTCGTTCGGTTGATGCACGGCGACTACGACCGGGTGACGGTCTACTCGGACGATCCCGTCGGACAGTGCCGGGAATGGATGGACCAGGGGGCCGGACTCGTCCACGTAGTCGATCTGGCTGGGGCGAAGAGCGGGGAACCGGACGGGTTGCTGTGGGCCAGGTTGGCCGATGCCGGCATCAGCTTCCAGGTCGGTGGCGGAATCCGTACCGCCGCCACGGCTGATCGAGCGCTGGCGGCCGGTGCCAGCCGGGTGGTGATGGGGACTGCGGCCGTGTGGGATCCCGGAGTTCTCGGCTCGGTGTCGGAGCCTGCGCGGGTCGTGGCTGCAATCGACGTTCGGGATGGGCGGGCGACCGGCGCCGGATGGCTCGACAAAGGGCGGGATCTCACCGACGTTCTCGACGACCTCGAGCAGGTTGGTGTGTCCCGACTGCTGGTGACGGGGATCGAACGGGACGGGACGATGCAGGGTCCGGCGACCGCGCTGCTCGAACGGGCGATGGACGGAGACCGGTTCTCGATCATCGCCAGCGGTGGTGTCGGTCGGCTCGAAGATCTCCAGGCGATCAATGCCCTCGGCTGCGAGTCCGTGATCGTTGGCCGCGCCCTCTACGAACACCGCTTCTCCGTATCGGAGGCGATTTCGTTCTTGTCAGGGTTGACCGCGATATAGACGACTGAGGCTGACAAGAACGGGATCATCTAGATTTGGAGTGAGCCATCAACATCGTCGAGGAGCATCATGGACTTCGAATACCCCGAGTCGGCCCAAGCGGTCCGGGCCGAGGTGCGTGCCTGGCTCGACAGCAACCTCCCCGCGGGTTGGGGAGGAACCGGCACGCTGGAGCGTGACGAGTACCGAGACTTCATGATCGACTGGAGAGCCAAGCTGTCTGACGGCGGCTGGCTGGGGCTCAAGTGGCCCGAGCAGTACGGAGGTCGTGGCCTGAGCGACATCGAGTCGGTCGCAGTCGTCGAGGAGTTCGCCCGGGCAGGCGTCCCAGCCGGGGGAACCAACGATGCGTTTTCGATCGCGATGCTCGGCAACACCATCCTCCACATCGGCACCGAGGAGCAGAAGCAGCATTTCTTGCCTCGCATCCTGTCCGGTCAGGACGTGTGGTGCCAGGGATACTCCGAGCCGGACGCCGGCTCCGACCTGGCAAACGTCAAGACCCGCGCGATTCTCGACGGCGATGAGTGGGTGATCAACGGTCAGAAGATCTGGACCTCCGCCGGCCAACTGGCCAATTGGATCTTCGTCGTTGCCCGAACCGACCCCGAAGCTCGCAAACACCGCGGCATCACCTTCCTGCTCGTCCCGATGGATCAACCTGGTATCGAGGTGCGCCCGATCAAGATGCTCTCGGGCGAGTCGGAGTTCAACGAGGTCTTCTTCACCGACGCCCGAGCACCACGGGATCACGTGATCGGCGAGGTCAACGACGGTTGGCGGGTGGCGATGGCTCTGCTCGGCTTCGAGCGCGGCGAGGACGCCGCCGTGCTCCCGATCCAGTTCAGGAACGAGCTCGACCGGCTGATCCGGTACACCAAGGAGCTCGGACGGAACGACGACCCCGTGATCCGCGAGCGGCTCGTCAAGGCGTACGAGAAGGTCGAGATCATGCGCTACATGGGCTATTCGGCCCTCACGAAGTTCTCGAAAGGACATTCGCCCGGCCCCGACGCCGCCATCACCAAGCTGTGGTGGTCCGAGTACCACCGCGACCTGACTGAGCTGGCGATGGACATCCTCGGGATCGAGGGCCTGGTCACCGAGGGCCGGAAGCCGATGTCGTCGTTCCGCACCGACGACCCCGGTGCGCCGAACTCTCCCGCGTCGTGGCAGACGATATTCCTCAACGCCAGGGCGGGGACGATCTACGCGGGGACCAGCCAGATCCAGCGCAACATCGTCGGCGAGATGATCCTCGGCCTCCCCAAGGAGCCGCGGGCAGCGAGCTGACTCAAGCTCCGTTGGTCGCCTGCCAGCGGGTGATGGCGATGTGGAGATGCTGCCAGGTGACGGTCGTGGCAGCGTTGTTCGAGCGCAATGCCTCGAGCGCCGCCTCCCGCAGGACGCCGGCCAGATCGGCGAACGACATCCCCTGACTGTCGGCGGCGAGGCGGTCGAGATCGACATCATCGGCAAAGGGGACGTCCGAGATGTCGAGCAGGGCCCGCCGGGACTCCTGCGCCGGGAGCCCGAGCTCGATCTGGATCTCGAAGCGGCCAGCCCGCAACAGTGCAGGGTCGATCAGGTCGCGTCGGTTGGTGGCGGCGATGACTGCCACGTCGCCACGCTCGCCCACACCGTCGATCTCGGTCAGCAGCGCTGCCACCACCGAGTCGGTGACGCTCGTGGACGATCGCCCCCGAACCGGCGCGAGCGCATCGAACTCATCGAAGAAGATGATCGACGGGGCGGCGGCACGTGCGCGTGAGAAGACCTCTCGCACACCGCGCTCGCTCTCTCCCACGTACTTGTCGAGGAGTTCGGCGCCTTTCACCGAGAAGAACGCCGCCCCCGCCTCGTGGGCGAGTGCCCTCACGACGTAGGTCTTGCCGGTCCCGGGAGGGCCGTAGAGCAGGATCCCCCTGGGTGGTTCGATCCCGATCGCTCGGAAGCGCTCGGGGTCGGTGACCGGCCAGATCACGGCTTCGGTGAGCCGTCGCTTGGTGTCGATCAGGTTGGCGACCGCTTCGAACCCGAACGACGGGACGTCGCCCATCGACATCGATCCGAGCGACGGTGCGGTCTCCTCGATCGCGTCGAGAACGTCGGCATTCGTGACGTTGCGACTCGAGACGGCCACACGTGCGGAGACATGTACGACGCAGGCGAGGACGTCGGCTCCCGAGAAACCGGCAGATCTCGATGCGAACAGGTCGTGGTCGAGGTCATCGGAGGGCACCTTGGCGAGCGCCGACTCGAACAACAGCGCCCGTCGGTTCAGGTCGGGTGGTGGGATCGTGAGGGATCGGGGGAGCAGCGGCGATCGGGCGATCGCCTTGTCGAGATACGACTGACCGTCGATGCCGAGCACACACGCCATCCCGGCCGTGTCCGCCACTGCATCGAGGAACCAGCGGAGGATGGCGGTGATCTGGGTGCGGAGCGAGGTCATGCCCTCGTCGCCTGCCACCGCTTCGAGCCGATCGACGAACACGACGACGGGCGTCGCCTGCTGTCTGGCCGCCTGTTCGAGCAGATCGAGTAGGCGATCGGGTTTGAACACCATGTCGACATCCACGGTGTGGACCCTGGTGCCCGCTGCCGCCGCAGCAGCCTCGACCAACTCTGCCTTGCCGCAGCCCGGTGGGCCTTCCAACAGGACTCCGGCGACGGCAGGCAACCCCCACGCCGCGGGGAGGTCCCGGGGTGATGTGAGCAGGGTCAGCCAACCCGAGAGCAGGTCGAGTTGGTCGTCGAGTCCGGCGAGGAGCGCCTCGCTGGTGGAGACGATTCTCTTGGCCGGATGTGACGCGGCGCCGTCGGCCTCGTCGGCAGGTCAGGGTTCGGAATCGGGCTCTGAGCGGATGTGGTGGTGAACCGGGTCGATGCAGCGATCAGTCCGGCGTCGCCCGGAGTGACTGCGGTGATACTGATCGAGATCGGGTCATCACCGCGGTGGTCGAGGTACGCAGAATCGATCAGCACCGTGTCTCCCCGGGTCACCGGTCGACCCTTCAGCGCGTTGACGAGCTGGGTCGGGGTTCCGGGAAGGGTGTCGCCCTGCACGGTGACGACCGACGCCGGGGACAGCACCGCACGTGTCGCATCGACACTGTTACCCAGCCTGATCCCGGCGTTCACCCGACTCTGTTCCCCGATGGCGATCGCGCTCGGCTCCGCCATGTCGCTCCCCGTGACGAGCACATGGGTATCGCCCACCTTCAGCACGCCACCGCTCGGCAACCCGAGCGCTCTCAGCAGCGTCGCATCTGCCCGGGCGACCGGGTCGGATCCATCGCGGATGGTGAACAGCATCGTTGCGATGTTAGGTGGCGGTCGTGCACGCTCAGAGGGCGTCGACCATCCCGATCGAGACGCTCGGCTCAGGGGTGGCACCGCTGCATTCGATGATCTGGGTGTCCGGTCGTTCGAGCCATCTCCAGATGAGCCGGGCTTCTTCAGCGACACCCACCGTCGAGGGCACGCACGTCGGCGGCTCCGGATCGCCGACCGCAGACAGCGGTCGTCCGTCCTTTGCCCTCCACGAGCGTACGAAGCGACCCATCAGGATCTCCGCCTGCTCTCCGCCCGCTGCGACTGCCTCGAGCCGTCCGGCCTCCTGGAGCTCAGTCCATTGTCGGCGGCGCTGCAGTGCGCGGCCGAGTGCCCGATAGCGATCTCGCGTCCAGGCGGCCTCTTCGTAGCGAAGCTCGATCATCTGCTGGCGCATACGATCGACCAGCGGATCGAGCAGGGCATGCGGTCTACCGGAGATCGCCTCCGTCAGCGGAGTGAGCTCGGGTGCGTATTCGTCTGCTGTGAGCGAGCCGTCGCACGGGCACATGGCAACGCCGAGCTGTGCCATGGCGCACGGCCCCGATCTCCGGCCTGGCTTGCCGGTGCACCTCCGTATCCGGGTGGCGTCCCAGATGGCGTGCATGACGAGCTCGGCGGTCTTGCGACTGCGAAACGGACCGAGAACGAACGAGGAGTCTTCGTGGATCGTCCGCGTCATCGACAGTCGAGGGAACTCTTCGTTCGTCAGGGTGACGAAGTGGTTTGCCTTGGCTGGTTTGGACGCACGGTTGTATCGGGGGAGATGGTGATGGATCAGCCGGAGTTCGGTGATCGACGCCTCGAGCTCGCCGGGGCACACGATGTGGTTCACCGACTTGAGTTCTCGGAGCAGGTTGAAGATCGACCGACGCTGGTCGCCGTAGAAGTATGAGCTCACTCTCGTCCTGAGGTTCTTGGCCTTCCCGACGTAGATCACCGTTCCGTGCCGGTCTTCGAACAGATACACGCCCGGTCGCCTCGGGAGGTCACGCGTCAATTCGATCTTGTCGTAGTGAGGTGAGCCCTTGGCGGTCGGCAGTTGCAGGAGGTCCTCGAGGTGGGTGACATGGAGCGTTCCCGCCCGCTCGAGCAACCCATGGAGGACGTGCACCGTTGCGCGAGCGTCGTCCAGCGCTCGGTGCGACGGAGTCACCGGTGACCGAAAGTAGGCGGCGAGGGACCGGAGCTTGAGGTTGCGAACCTCTGATCGAACCAGCCGCCGTCGCCAATGCAACCGTGTCGAGGGTTCGGTTCGGGAGCTTTCCGTAGTCGAGGCCGACCGCCGCTGCATTGAGGAAACCGAGATCGAAGTGTGAGTTGTGGGCGACGAACACCGCATCCCCGAGGAATTCGAGGAACGAGGGGAGGACCTCTTCGACAGGCGGCGCCGAGATCACCATCGCCTGGGTGATGCCGGTGAGGACGACGATCGAGGCCGGAATCGGTGCCCCCGGGTTCACGAGCGTCTGGAATTCACCAATGACCTCGCCTCCCCGCACCTTGACCGCTCCGATCTCGGTGATGGCGTCACCGGAGGCCGAGCCACCGGTCGTCTCGAGATCGACCACGCAGAAGGTCACGTCGAAGAGCGGCGTCCCCATCTCCTCGAAGCTCGGCTGGTAGGCGAGTGTCATCGGATGTTCGCTCCCTGTGATGTCGATTCACCAGCGCACGTTCACCCTAGTCGAACACATGTTCGATGAGTTGGATCACATCGCGGAGCTGTCAGCGACGACACTGCGGGTGCGAACCAGGCGAGTTCACCGGTCGGGATCGCCGGGCTGATCGATCGAACCGTTTCCGGACTGCTGTCAGTCGGTGGACCGGGAGCGCTGACGGACGGCCTCGAACAGCGTGATGCCGGCCGCCATGGCCGCGTTCAGCGAGTCGGCTCGACCGGCCATCGGGATCCTCACCCGCTCGTCGGCCCCATTCAGCCAGGTGTCGGTCAGCCCGTACTGCTCGGTGCCGATGGCGATCGCGAGCGGGCCGGTCAGGTCGACGTCCGAATGCAGGAGGGACGTGTCGGGCGTGGTGGCAACTGTCCTGACCCCGCGCTCGCCGAGAAAGTCGAGCGTTTCAGCCGAGCCGGCGATCGCCAGCGGAACAATGAAGAGGGTGCCCGTTGAGGCGCGAACCACGTTGGGGTTGAACGGGTCGGTCGTCGGATCGCACACGATCACCGCATCGCAACCGGCGGCGTCGGCGGTTCGCAGCATCGTGCCGAGGTTGCCTGGCTTCTCGATTGCCTCTACCACCAGGATCAGAGGGTCGCCAGAGAGTTCGAGCGATCCGAGCGACGTGTCGAACTGGTGCGCAACCGCCAACAAGCCCTCGGGGCGATCGCGGTAGGAGGCCTTGCGAAAGGGCGGTGCGGCGAGCTCGACGATCTCGGTGCCGGTCCCGGCGATGGCTGAGACGATCTCGGGTTCGTTGGAGCCGAGATAGAGGTCGGGACAGATGTACAGGGTGCGCATCTCGGTTCCCGCGGCGTGGGCCCTCGTCACCTCCCGGAAGCCTTCGATGAGGAACGTCGACGTTCGATCCCGATGGCGGCGTTCCCGCAATCGGACGAGGTCCTTGATCCGTGGATTGGTGAGCGAGGTGATCGGGTCGGACATCAGCTCGACTCAGGATGCAGTTCCTCGTAGCTCTCGGCAAGTCTGCGCCGGGCGCGCAGGGCTGCGACCCGTACCGCTCCGGTCGCGAGCTTCATTCGGCCGGCTATCTCAGCATGGCTCAGACCCTCGACCTCCCTGAGCCAGAGGATCTGACGGTCACGGATCGAGAGGTCCTTGATTGCTTCTCGGATCACCGAGTACTCCTCGCCGGCGACGGCGAGGTCTCCTGGGTCGTCGACCGGCGGGTACTCGAGCTCACGTTCGATGCGTCCCTTGGTTCGGAGTTTGCTCCGGAACCGATTTCTGGCGACGGACCAGAACCACGCCTCGAAGGCGACCGGCTCGCGGAGCTTCGGGAGGTTCTTGACCATCCCCTCGAGTGCTTCAGACGCCAGTTCTTCGGCGTCGGCGTTTCGCAGCCCCGATCCGCGGTAGAACGCCACGAGCTTGGGGAAGCCCTCGGCCAGGATCTCCCCGAGTTCGATCCGATCGCCGTCACGGGCGGCGGTGACTCGCTCGATCGAGGGAGGCCACGAACGAGCCAAACCCGAACCACCGGTTCGGGTTTGCGATCGTGGGGCATGCATCCTGGCCGAGATTAGATCAACCGCCGCCCTGCCTTGGTGGTTGGCCCGGCGTGCCCGCGCCGGAATTGGGGTTGCCGGGATTGGGGTTGCCGGGATCGGCTGGGGGGCGCTCACTCGGACCGCCAGGGTTGCCCTGGGCTTGGTCGGGGAGGTTGAGTCGAGCGAACTCGGTGGCGATGGCTGCGATGTCGGGTCCGCTGTAGGTGCCCTCCCTGGCAACTGCGAGTGCCAGTGCGAGCGCTCGGCCGTCCCTGCCGAGTCCCGCGGTGAATTCTTCGACGGCGGCGACCGGGTCATCGGTTTCGACCAGTTGCGTAAGTGTCTCGATGACGTGCTGGAGCGCCTCGCTCGACTTGCCGCGATCGAGGAGGGTCTGGACCTCGAGTGCCCGCTCGGTGGCGTGGGTTCCACCCAGGCCGACTACCGACGTGAGCGATTCGTAGGCACGGTCGACGCCGTAGAGGGTGTCGCCGGGGGCGGCGGGGTTGGCGACTGCGGCAAACGCCACGTTGGACACGCCCATCAGGGTGGTTGCGAGGATCGCGACGATCGCCCGACGGGGGCGCCGTGCGGACGTCGACGACGTGAGAAGAGCCTGGCGGGCGGCAGCACGCGAGCGATCGATCGAGACTGAGGCCTCGAGATCAGCGGCGTATCGCCTGAGCTCGGAAATCGGTTCGTGCTTCATGTCGCCAGACAAGTAGGTGCTTCGGGGTGAGTGTTACACGATCGGCGCCCGCGGTCCATGGTTCTTTGGTGCCGTATCATCGACCGATGAAGCGTCCTGTTGCCGTCTTTTCTTCCCGCACCGAGGCCGATATCGCCAAGGCCCGTCTGGCATCGGAGGGAATCGATGCGATGGTCGTGACCGACAGCGCCGGGGGATGGGAGCCGCAACTCGACGCCATCAGGGGGGTCAGGGTGGTGGTCGACGAGATCGACGCCGATGATGCGATCGAGATCCTGGGAGTGGCGGCCCACCTGGCGGAGGGTGCGCCGCCTGCCTATCCGACATGGGCGTACGTCACCGCCGGGATCATCGTGTCTGGCCTCGTCCTGGTCGGGCTCACCGTGATCGTCGCCGGTCTCGGCTGAAATCCGGTTCTTCCACGTCTGGGTGGATCGAAACTTCGACCAGTTGCCAGGGGCCGAGCGATGCGGCCCCGGCTAGCGTCGGACACGACATCGGCTGTGCTGAGGGGAGATCATGTTCGAGAACCTGGTGAGCGGCGTGAGCATCGCGGTCGCCATCCTGATCGTCATCGTGGTGCTGTACGTCGGGGTGCGGTCGTTCTACAAGAAGGCCGGTCCCGACGAGGCGCTGATCGTCTACGGGCGGAAGAAGCGGATCGGGAGCAAGGTCGTTGACGCTTCGGGCGAGGCGCAAGGGTTCCGGATCGTGCGTGGCGGGGGCACCTTCGTCGTGCCCGCCTGGGAAGGATTCGAGCGGCTCTCCCTCAAGGTGATGACGCTCGACATCAACCTGGCGGATGTCTACACCGTCCAGGGGATCCCGATCAGGGTGCGGGCCGTTGCCCAATGCAAGGTCAAATCAGACAGCGCGGCGATCTCCCGGGCCGCTGAGGGCTTTCTCGGTCTCGAGAGCGAGCAGATCCGGTCGACGATCAAGGAGACCGTTGCCGGCCACCTTCGGGGCATCATCGGCACCCTGACCGTCGAGGAGCTCTACCGCGACCGAGCGCAGTTCCAGGGTGCAGTCCGGCAGGAGGCCGAGGAGGATCTCGACGGGATGGGCTTCGAGTTCAAGTCGCTCGTGTTCCAGGAGATCCAGGACGACCAGGGCTACCTCGACGCGCTGGGCCAGCCAAAGATCCAGGAAGCCCTCAAGAACGCCAGAATCGCCACCGCCAATGCCGATCGAGACGCCAAGGTCGAGGAAGAAGTGGCCCGCCAGACCAAAGAGCAGAAGCGGATCGTCGTCGAGCAGTTCATCGCCGAATCGAACAAGGATCTCTCCCTCAAACAGGCCGCGATCCAGGAAGAGGTCGACGTCGCCGCCGCCCAGGCCTCGAAGGCCGGCGAGTTCGAGATGAAGAAGCAGGACATCCAGATTGCCGGGTCCGAGGTCGAGCGACGGCAACTCCAGCTCAACGCCGAGATCCGGGAGAAGGCGGACGCCGACAAGTACCAGCGGGAACGTGGCGCCGAGGCGGCCGCGTTCGAGGTGCAGCGTCGCGCTGAGGCCGATCGACGAGCTCGCGAGGAAGCCGCCGCCGCGCTTCGCTCCGAAGGTGAAGCCGAGGCAGCGGCGGGTGCGGCACGGGCCAGAGACATTGGGCTCGCCGAGGCGGAAACGATCCTGGCGAAGGGCGAGGCCGAGGCCGAGGCCAGGCGTCTGCTCGCCGAGGCCCTGAAGCTGTACAACGAGGCCGGCCTGTCCATCGAAGCGCTCAAGGTCCTACCCGAGATCGCTGCCGCCGTGTCGGAGCCACTGTCGCGGGCGGGTGAGACGACGATCATCTCCAACGGGGGAGCACCGGGCTCGGGCACCGGAGCCTCGCGGTTGACCGAGGACGTCGTCCAGTCGTTGTCGCAGCTCGGACCGATCCTGAAACAACTCGCCGGTGTCGATCTCGACTCGTTCCTCCAGGACGTGGCGAAGGTCCCGGGCCGCATCGTCGGTTCCGCCGAGAAGTCGGACTGAATGACGCTCGAATCCGTCTCGGAGCGCTTGAGCGAGCTCGCCGACGCGGAGAGCGGTCTGCGCAGATCTCGGGCCATGGCGCAGCTGTGGCATGAGGTGCGTCAGGCCTCCACCGATGAGCGGCGCATCCTCGCCCACGCTCTCGCCGACCGATTCGCGCCGGCCCTGGTGGAGCGATTCGAGTCGGTGGCGGGGGTCGATGGCCCCGAGTTCATCAAACTGGTACGTGATCTCATCGACCTCGATGGCGAGGACATTCGGTCCGTCATCGCCGATCTGAGTGGTATCTCTGCAGATATCGAGGTTCCGACCGAGCCGGTGACCGGTGACGAAGAGGGGTTTGCGGAGGCCAGGGACGACCTGCTGAATGTCATCTTCGACGAGATCTCCGCTGCCGCCGATCCGGCCTCTGGCGACGGGTTGGATCAGGGCGAGGTCGATCCCGATGCGCTCGATCAGGCGGTGCGGCGCTCGAACAGCTTCCTGACACGTCACCGGTTCCGTCGGCATTCGACCTCGCCCAGGGGCGGTTGCGGGACCTGGAGGAAGACGCCGAACGCCTCGAAGCCGAGGCAACGCCGGCGACGGAGCCCGTCGACGCCGCCTCAGAGCCGCCACAGAGTCACCCCCGCCGGATGCCGATCTCCGCACTGTGCGGGTGTCTCATGCAGGAGGTGACCTCGCCGGCAGGCTCGCACGGACGCCGGATGGATGGAAGCGGCGCAGGATGCTGAGCGCAGCGATTCGAAGCGGCGAGGTCGATGTCCCGGCGGCCCTCGAGTTGGGTGACACGCTCGCCAGTCGAGTGGATCGGGGATGGATCGTTGGCGATCTGATCGAGCGGGGACTCACCCGAGATGAACGCGAGCTCCTGCGACAACGTGAGCTGCCGCCGCACCTCGGTCGGCGCCTCGACCGCATCGGGTGATCGGATAGGCGCTACCGGAGGCGCAGCAGCCGCGTCGGCGTCGACCGATCCATCGGGCCCGGCCAGGCGAAGCCTCACCGGTAGAGTCTCTCGCATGGACGAGCACCACGACGTCGACGACCAATTCCGATCGCTCATGGAGGGGCTCCGTACCACGCTCCCCGGCGTTCAGGTGCTGTTCGGTTTTCTTCTTGCACTGCCGCTGCAGGCGTCCTTCGGGAGTCTCGAAACGTCACAGATCTGGGCCTATTACGTGGCGTTCGCGACGGCGGCGCTCTCCTCGCTGCTGCTGATCGCTCCGTCGGTACATCAGCGGATCCGGTCCTTGAGAAGTGGCATCCCGCGCCGACACATGGAGCACGTTCACGCTGCTGTCCGGCTCACGGTCGTCGGCTCGATTGCATTCCTGATCTCGATGGCCTCGTCTGTCTATCTGGTCACCGAGCTCGTCCTCCGCACCACCTGGGCAGCCGTCGCCGTCGGGGTGATGGTGGCGGTCGGCGGGTGGGCGTGGCTGTATCTGCCGATCGTCAGCTTCGCCCGCGACATCGACGACGGAGACTGAGCATCACCAGCGCTGCCAGTGCACGGTCTCTGCGACGGGGCGTCTTCCCCGATCGAGTGACCCCGACCGTCGATCGGGAGCCGGATGACCGATCGTGAGAACGCCGATCGGTGAGACATCATCGGGAATCCCCAACTCCGAGCGAAGGTCCGGGATCGAGTGGACTCCAAGAAAACCGGCGGCGAGGCCCTCATCCACCGCGGCGTACAGAAGCGCCATCATCGCCGCGCCGGCATCGACCCACCAGAACGGGATGGGCCACTCGATCTCGTCTCCCGCGTCGTCGGTCTTGTCGGGCTCCCGATATCGGTCGTGATAGGCGCGTTCGGACACGCACACCACCACGAGTGCCCCGGAGCGGCTGATCCACGGGTCGAAACCCATCTCCACGTATGTCGACTCACCCGCCAGCTCGGCGACTCGGCCTCGCAGCTCCGGATCGGTGATGACGACGAAGGATTGTCCCTGCGTGTTGCCTGCGCTTGGGGCGCGCCGTGCGGCTCCCAGCATCCGTTCGAGTGACTCGCGGCTCACCGGTTCCCCGGTGTAGTTCCTCACCATCCGGCGTCGCCGGACCACCTCAGAGAATTCCATCGTCCGTCTCCGGTTTCTGTCGATATCGATGTCCGAGCGCCCGGACCAGGCCGACGATGACCGCCGAGAACGTCAGGAAGGTGACCAAGAAGAGCGTGGCGGTCCCGATGATCAGCGCCGCAGTGAGCACGAACGCACATGCCATCAGAGCCAACAAGAACAGCATGAGGCTGGGGGTGCGCGCCCCGTCCATCAGTCGCGCCGGATCGACCGTGGCAAACCAGATCAGCATCACGACGGCCACGGCCAGAGTGGCGATGTCGACTGCTCCAGCGGCACTGAAGAACGTGATCCAGAGGAGGAAGGCGACGGTGCCGATGCCGGCAGCGAGCTCTCGAGCGAATCGAGCCCGATCGCGAGTGAGACTCCGGGGTGTCGGGCGGTCTCCGGTCACAGTTCCTTGATGGCGGTCACGACCTCCGACAGGCCCTTCTTGGCGTCGGCGAACAGCATCAGCGTGTTGTCGGCGTAGAAGAGCGGGTTGTCGATGCCGGCGTATCCAGGGGAGAGTGATCGCTTGACGACGATGACGGTCTTTGCCTTGTCGACGTCGAGGATCGGCATGCCGTAGATCGGGCTCGACGTATCGGTGCGCGCCAGCGGGTTGACGACGTCGTTGGCGCCCACCACGAGCGCAACATCGGTCCGGGGCATGTCGGGGTTGATGTCTTCGAGGTCGTAGAGAGCGTCGTACGGAACGTCTGCCTCGGCGAGCAGGACGTTCATGTGGCCGGGCATCCGTCCGGCCACCGGGTGGATGGCATAGCGGACTTCGACGCCGCGGTTCTCGAGTTGGGTCGCCAGCTCACGGATGGTGTGCTGGGCCTGGGCGACGGCGAGCCCATAGCCGGGCACGATCACGACCCGCTGCGCATATGCCAGCGTGACGGCCACGTCCTCGGGGTCGGCGCGACGGGCGACCTTGCCACCGCTCTCGTCGGAGACGCCGCCTTCGGTCGCCCCGAATGTCGAGAACAGGACACCGCCGAGGGTTCGATTCATCGCCTTGACCATGATGTTCGTGAGGATCAGCCCCGATGCTCCCACCAGGGCTCCGGAAATGATGAGGGCGTTCGACTCGATCACGAAACCGGCAGCCGACGCAGCCACGCCAGAGGCGGAGTTGAGGAACGCGATCACCACCGGCATGTCGGCGCCACCGATCGGCAGTGTCCGTGTCACTCCCAGGACCAGGCTGATCGCCACGAGGATCCAGGCGGGTGCAAGGCTGTCGGTCACCACCACCGCGACCCCGGCGGCGATGCCGGCGATCACGAGCAGTGGATCCAGAATCTTCTGTCCGGGCGTGACGATCGCCCCACCGCCGAGGATTCCCTGGAGCTTTCCGAATGCGACGAAGCTTCCCGAGAACGTGAGCGAACCGATGAAGATCGAGAGGGCGATGGTGATGAGCGTCCGGTTCGGCGGTCCGTCCGAGATGACCAGTTCGGACAGCGCGACCAACGCCGACGAGATTCCTCCGAAGCCGTTGAATGCTGCGACGAGCTGAGGCATGGCAGTCATCTCGACCGACTTCGCGAAGTAGACGCCGACACCCGTTCCGACGATGAGGCCGGATGCGATCGCGCCGTACCCGACGATGTCTCGATCGAGCAGCGTCACGATGACAGCGAGGAGCATCCCGGCAGCCGACAGCTGGTTTCCCTGGCGCGCGGTGGCGGGAGAAGCGAGCCGTTTGATCCCGACGATGAAAGCAATGGCTGCGCCGAGATAGAGAAAGCCGGCGAGCGTCGGATTCATCGGTCGTCCCGCTTGAACATCTCGAGCATGCGATCGGTGACCAGGAATCCACCGACCACGTTGATCGTGGCGAACGTCACTGCGACAAAGCCGAGCACGGTGGCGAGGGTGGCGTCGGAGGAGCCGGAGGCAACGATCGCTCCGATGATCGTCACGCCCGAGATGGCGTTCGAGCCCGACATCAATGGAGTGTGCAGTGTGGGCGGGACTTTGGTGATCAGCTCGAAACCCACGAACGCTGCGAGCAGGAACACGGTGATGGGAACCAGGAGCGGCTCCATGGTCAGGCCTCCTTGTTCGCCGTGAGGCGGGCGTGGACGACGGCTCCATCCCGTGCGATGCACGCGCCTTCGACGATGTCGTCATCGAAGTCCAGATGGAGCTCCCCCGTGTCGGGGTCGGCGATCAATGCGACGAACGACATCACGTTTCGGGCGTACATCTGCGAGGAGTGGTTCGCCACCCGTGAGACGAGGTCGATATCGCCGACGATCGTGACGTGGTCGACCACGACTGTCTCGCCTTTCTTTGTCAACGCGCAGTTGCCGCCGGTCGAGGCGGCGACGTCGATGATGACTGCGCCGGGCCGCATCGCTGAGACGCCTGCTTCCGAGATGAGGAGTGGAGCGGGGCGTCCCGGAATCGCGGCGGTCGTGATCACGGCGTCCGCCTCCGAGATGTGCGATTGGAGGCCTTCGATGATCCGTTGTTGCTGATCCTGCGCGACCTCCTTGGCGTACCCGCCGCTGGTGGAGGCATCCTGGGGTTCGAGGTCGAGTTCGATGAAGGATGCTCCGAGGCTCTCGACCTGTTCGCGGGCCTCCGCCCTCACGTCGAACGCCGACACGACGGCCCCGAGTCTGCGGGCGGTCGCCACAGCCTGGAGTCCTGCAACTCCGGCGCCGAGCACGATCACCTTGGCGGGACGAAGCGTGCCGGCTGCCGTCGTGAGCATCGGGAAGAAGCGATCACTCAGCGAGGCGGCCTCGAGCGCGGCCTGGTACCCGGCTGCCGAGGCCTGCGAGGAGAGGGCGTCGACCACCTGGGCACGCGACGTCCTCGGAACGGCCTCGAACGCGAAGACGGTCGCCCCGGTGGCGGCCAGTTCGTCCATGGCATCCGGGTCGTCGAAGGGGGAGATCAAGCCGATGAGTGCGGTTCCGGGATGGAGCAGGTTCGGCTCCGGACACTCGATCGTTGCCACGAACTCGGCATTCCACACGGATGCTCCGTCGGCGATGTCGGCTCCTGCCGCCGTGTACTCCGCATCTGGATGTCCGGCGCGCATCCCTGCGTCGCGTTCGACGGTCACGGTGTGTCCGCTCTTGATCAACCGCTGTACCACCGGGGGTGTGATCGGGACACGGGACTCGAGCGGGTTCGATTGTCGGGGGACTCCGATGTGCATCGAGTGGTAACGATAGAGGCCCGTTCCGAAAAGACCGCTTCACCAAACAGCAACAGCGGTGAGCTACGGTCTTGGTGTGCGTAGGTTCGACAACCAAATGCGGCCATCGCCGGTTCTCCACACCCGCGGAGCCGGATGTTCCGAGCTCGCCGAGCTCCTGTCGTCTGGTGCCGCCAGTGAGGGTCAAGGGCAGTGTTCATGACGCCTGCGTCGAGGCCCGTTCTGATCTCCTCGTCGCGAAGCGGCTCTCGTCGAGTCTCGACGTCGTCTCTCAGGTCGTACCGGACGGCTTTGATCCGGCGAGCACCAAGCACATCGTCGCCGCCGTGTCCGGCGGACCCCACTCGCCGCTCGCTGCTCGCATCGCCAGACGGCTTGGCGAGGCGATGGATGCCAAGAGCCTGATGGTGTGTGCCTATCGCGACGACGAGACCCACGCCGAAGCTCTCGGGCTGATCGAGCGGCTCTATTCAGAGGTGCCCGGACTCGAGTATCGGACGGTGGAGGCGGACGACGCGGCCGGTCTGGTCGCGCAGCTTCCCGAGCAGAGCGCCCTTGTTGTCGGTGCTCCTGGCGGTTCGTGGCTGCAGCGCACGTTCTTCGGCCAGGGCGCCCGATTGCGGCAGAACGCTCCTGCCGGTGCGTTGGTGGCCATGGCTGCCCCGGAGCGGGTGTATCAGGCGATGGGCGATCCCGTGTTCGTCGGATCACTCCGGGAGGTGGGGGACATCCTTCGCATCCACGGCGAGCGAATCCTGGCGGTCGCCGACCGAGCGGTGCTGGTCGGAGTCGTCGACCGGGAGACGCTCGAGCACTCGGACCCGGGAACAATGGTCCACGAAGTCATGTCCGAGCCGGTGAGTGTGCCGCTCGATGCTCCGCTGTCCGAGGCGCGAGCCCTCGCTGTTCGATTCGATGGGGAGGCGATCCCTGTGACGAACGAAGCTGGATATCTCGTCGGCGGTCTGGTGATGCCGCAGGACCCGGCAGGCGCGTAAGGCGTTGCCCGGATGGGCCGAATGTGGATTCGACGGCCCTGATCGGGCACAATGACGTTCGTGAACGACCGATCCCTTCCTTCCCGAATTTGGCGCGGGCTGCTCCTGGCGCTCGCCGTCGCCGCCTTGCTGTATCACGTCGTCGGGGGATGGCTGCTGTCGTCTGACATCGTCGCCGATGTGTTCACGCCCCCCGAGGCGCTGGAGAGCCTCGCGATCGATGCCTCGATCGCTGTCTCGCACCCCGTCCGATGTGGGACTCGATGTCGACGACGTCACCTACCCGTCACCGCTCGGGCCGATGGATGCATGGGTCACCAACGGCAGCCGCTCGGAATGGATCATCCACATCCACGGGGCCGGAGCGACACGATCCGAGGCGCTCGGGGCGATGGCATTTCTCGACGACTCGGGATACCACCAGATGGCCATCACCTATCGCAACGACGACGGCCAGCCATCGGATCCCTCGGGTCTGTACCGCTACGGCGTCACCGAATACCTGGATCTGGCCGGTGCCGTGGAATACGCAGTTGGGGAAGGGGCCGATCAGATCGTCCTGTTCGGCTACGGCGCCGGCGCGTCGATCGCTCAGGCGTATGCGAACCGTCAGCCGATCGGGACCGTCGACTCCATGATCTTCGATTCGGGGAATCTCGATCTCGATGCGACGGTGTCGCGCTGGGCGCAGGATCGGAGTCTCTTCGGATTCGCTCCGCTGGTGACCGTGGTGGAGACCGCCAAGTTCTTCACGTCTCTGCGAGCGGATGTCAACTGGGACAACTTCGACTACATCGGCAGGGCGAGGTCGCTCTCGATGCCGGTCTTGTTGCTCCACGGATCCGACGATGAGGTCGTCCCGCTGGCCACCAGCGTGGCGCTCAGCGAGGTTCGCCCCGATCTCGTCAGAATCGTCATCACAGAAGGCGCAGGCCATGTCGGCTCGCTCGAGACCGACTCCGGCACGTACGAACAGGCTGTCATCGACTTCCTGGCCAACTGACGGTGCCAACCAGCGCGTATCTTCGCCATCCGACTCTGGCCGGAGAGCTCGTCGTCTTCGTCGCCGAAGACGACCTGTGGTCGGTTCCGGCGGATGGGGGAGTGGCGCATCGACTGACAGCGAATCCGGGTAGTCACAGCCGTCCTCGGCTCGCTCCGGACGGATCCAGGGTGGCGTTCGTCAGCCGTGACGAAGGCGTGCGAGATGCGTACGTGATGGACGCAGCAGGCGGGCCGTCACAGCGACTCACCTATTTCGGGTCGGTGAGTCGCGATTGCCGGCTGGTCGCTCGACGGAGACGCCGTCATCGTCGTCTCGGATCACGACCAGCCGTTTTCGGGATACACCCATCTCTGGTCGGTGCCGATCGACGGCACACCGCCGGAGCGGCTCCCCGTCGGACATGCATGGTCGGCGACGTTCTTCTCCAACGGCGGTATGGCGATCGGGCGGAATGCATTCGATCCGGCCAGGTGGAAGCGGTATCGCGGGGGACGAGCCGGCAACCTCTGGATCGACAGGGATGGTGCCGGTCGCTTCGTTCCGCTGGTCGATCTCCCGGGCAATCTGGCCGATCCGATGGCGATCGGCTCTCGCATCTGGTTCCTGTCGGATCATGAAGGGGTCGGGAATCTCTATTCGGTGACTCCGACAGGGCGGAACATCAAACGCCACACCGATCACGTCGACTTCTATGCCAGGTTTCCCTCCAGCGACGGCCGCCGTGTCGTCTACCACTCGGGCGGTGACATCTTCCTGGCCGATCCTCGCTCGGGCGAGTCGCGGACGCATCCCCGATCGAGGTGCCGTCCTCTCGCCCGCAGCGCAACCGTCGCTTCATCAGCCCAGGAAAGTACGTCGGGTCGTTCGATCTCCACCCCGATGGGCACTCGCTCGCCGCTCGACGTGCGCGGATCGATCTACACGATGCCTCTCTGGGAAGGCTCGCCACAACGTCACGGTGCGGGCTCGGCGGTCCGGGACCGGCTCGCCACCTGGCTCGCCGACGGGAAGCGGATCATTGCGGTGACCGATGAGCCTGGCGAGGAGCATCTCGTGGTGCGGTCGGTCGAGGATGATGCGAGTGCGGACATCCTCGATCTCGATCTCGGGCGGATCCGGTCGATCGATCCGGCCCCGGGCCGGGACGCCTCACCGGCGAGGGTGGCAATCACCAACCATCGCCACGAGATGGTGATCGTCGATGTGGACGCGGGTCGGTCGGATGTGATCCATCGCAGCCCCTACACCTGGATCTCGGGCACGGCTTGGTCTCCCGATGGGAGATGGATCGCTTTCTCCGCCGGGTCGAGTGAAACCTCCAGCGACATCTATCTGCACGACACAGAATCCGCCACGACGCATCGCGTCGGATCAGGGGAGTTCGTCGATCGCCGTCCGTGCTTCGACCCATCTGGCAAGTTCCTCTACTACCTGTCGTCGAGGGTCTTCGACCCGGTCGCCGACTCCGTGTTCCACGACTACGGATTTCCGTCGTCGACCCTGGTCATGATCGTGCCGCTCGAGGCGGGGACCCCGGTTCCCTTCCGGCTCGCGACGAAGGAGCCAAAAGCTCCTGGCAACGGTGGGGCAGGCGGTGCGCCCGAGAACGACGAGGTGGCTGTGTCCATCGATCTGGATGGCCTGAATGACAGGGCTGAGGCCGTCCCGATACCGGCGGGGCGTCATCTCCGTGTCGGCGCGGCAGACGGTCGGCTGTTCGTGCTCTCGTATCCGATCCGCGGAGCGCTGGGGTCACCGAGCATCGGCGGTGGGCGGGCGAAGGGCACGCTCTCGGTGTTCGACTCATTCCACCGACAAGCACGAGACCGTTGCTGAAGGCGTGACCGCGTTCGGGTTGTCGATGGATCGCAAGACCCTTGCGATCTGGAGTGGACGGAAACTCCGCGTGGTTCCGGTGGCGTGGAAGGACGACAAGTCCGGGAAGGATGCGGTCGGGCGGGAGACGGGTGTCATCGACCTCGATCGAGTCAGGGTCGAGGTCGAACCGGGAGCCGAATGGCGTCAGATGTTCACCGAGGCATGGCGTCTGCAGCGCGACTACTTCTGGTCGGCGGACATGACCGGGGTCGACTGGCTCGAGATTCACGATCGCTACCTACCGCTGGTCGATCGGGTGGCGAGCCGGTCAGAATTCAGTGACTTGCTGTGGGAAATGCAGGGTGAGCTCGGAACCTCCCACGCCTATGAGCTCGGAGGCGACTACCGCCCCGAGCCCACGTACACCCTTGGGTCGCTCGGCGCCGACATCGTAGTGGTCGCGTGGCGGGTGGCGGGTGACGTCGATACCGGCGGGTGACAGTTGGGACCCGACTGCGCGCTCGCCGCTGACGAGATCGGGCGTCGATGTTGCCGTCGGCGATCGGATCGTGGCGGTCGACGGGGTGACGCTGGACCGGACCACACCTCCAGGTCGGGCGCTGGTGGATCGAGGTGGACGCACGGTCAATCTGACGGTTCGTCGGGGTCGCCGAAAGCCGAGAACGATCGTGGTCGAGCCCTTGAAATCAGAGACTGCTCTTCGATACCGGGACTGGGTGACCACCAATCGCCGCACGGTGAAGGAGGCAACCGATGGTCGCTGTGGCTACATCCACATCCCCGACATGGGGGCGCCGGGGTTCGCCGAGTTCCATCGGAGTTGGCGTCAGGAGGTTGGTTCGGACGGACTGGTGGTTGACGTTCGCTTCAACCGGGGCGGCAACGTCAGCCAGTTGCTGCTGCAGAAGCTGTTGCGCGAGCGACTCGGGTATCGGGTGACTCGCTGGCGCGAGCCTCGGGTCTTTCCGACCGATGCCCCGTCGGGAGCGATGGTGTGTCTTGCCAACGAATACGCCGGCTCGGATGGCGACATCTTCTCGCACACGTTCAAGATGCACGGCCTCGGCCCGCTGATCGGCACGAGGACCTGGGGCGGAGTCGTCGGGATCTGGCCGCAACAGTCTCTCGTTGACGGCACCATCACGACGCAGCCTGAGTTCGGGACCTGGTTCAACGACGCCGAGTTCGCGGTGGAGAACTACGGGACCGATCCCGATATCGAGGTCGTCATGAGTCCCCACGATCAGGGAGCCGGCCGTGATCCACAGCTGCAGCGAGGGATCGATGAGCTGTTGGCCATCGTCGACCGCGACGGGGTCGCGCCACCGCCGTTCTCGGATCGACCGTCGACCCGCCCGCCGACGCTGCCGGATCGGTGACCGTTCCTGGCTGTCTCGATCCACTCCTGGGACGCGCACTAGTCACATCGTGATTCACCGATATAGTCACTTTCCTCTACAGTCGGGTCTGCGCCGTGCCGATCAGGGAGTGGGATGCACTGCGAGAGAGTTTGTCGAATCATGGTCGCGCTGGCCGTTCTCATCGGGATGGTCGGAGTCGGCACATCACCCGCGCTGGCCGCTACCGATCCCGGCCAGGCTGAGGCCCGTTTCGTCCAACTCATCAACACCGAGCGCACGTCCCGGGGACTGCAACCCCTCTCCGTCGACTCGGATCTCGTGGCCGGAGCGAGGGCTCAGGCCGGCGCCATCCGCGACGCCGGGCGCTTGTTCCACAATCCCGACCTCGGTTCCGTGACGACCGGTTGGTCGTGGTTGGGTGAGAACGTCGGATACGGCTTCTCCGTCGATGGCCTGCATGACGCATTCATGGCCTCGTCGGGTCATCGCGCCAACATCCTCAAAGCCGGCGCTACCCATGTGGGTATCGGCGTGGTCGTCGAGGGAGGCACGATCTGGGTGGCGGAAGTCTTCATGACCGCCCCACTCCACACCGCCTATGTCACCGCCCTTCGTCGACGACGATGGATCGCCCTACGAGAGTTCGATCATCAAGATCGCCGAGTTGGGAATCACTGCGGGGTGCGCCGCCGATCTGTATTGCCCGTACGCCTCCGTGACACGGGCCGAAATGGCGACGTTCCTGGTGCGTGCCTTCGCGATCCCGTCGAGCTCCAGAGACTTCTTCTCCGACGACAATGGCTCAGTCCACGAGTCGTCGATCAACGCGCTCGCGGCGGCAGGAGTGACGAGAGGCTGTGCGACCGGCTCGTATTGCCCGTCCATGACGGTGAGCAGAGGGGAGCTCTCCACCTTCATCGCCAGAGCACTGCGACTTCCCGCCACGAGCCGCGATTACTTCTCAGATGACAATGGCTCCGTCCATGAGCCGGCCATCAACTCGATCGCATCGGCTGGAATCGCTTCCGGATGTGCAGCCGGATCGTTCTGCCCGACCTGGTCGGTCACGCGAGAGCAGATGGCCGGTTTCCTGGCCAACGCCCTCGGGTTCTGATCGTTCCGGCAGGGAGCGTGCGCTCCTGAACATGCATTCGTCTCAGATGCGCTCTGCGATGAGGTCGCCGATCTGCGCCGTGCTCATTCCCATGTCGGGGCCGCCCATTGTCGCGAGGTCAGGCAGCACCGAGGCTGCGGCGCGCTCGAGGTCAGCCGCGGCGTCCGTCTCACCCAGATGGTCGAGACAGAGTGCGGCGGAGATGACGGCGGCCACCGGATTCGCCCACCCGTTTCCTGCAATGTCCGGGGCCGATCCATGCACCGGCTCGAACATGGACGGATGGGCGCCGGTCGGATTCAGGTTGCCCGAGGCTGCCAGTCCCAGCCCTCCCTGCACCGCGGCACCGAGGTCGGTGATGATGTCGCCGAACAGGTTGTCCGTCACGATCACATCGAAGCGGTCGGGCGAGTTGACCAGGTAGAGGCATGCGGCGTCGACGTGGACGTAGTCAGTGGCGACGTCGGGGAAGTCGGCGGCGACTTCGTTGACTGTTCGCTGCCACAGGTCCCCTGCAAAGGTGAGGACATTCGTCTTGTGGCACAACGTCAGGTGGTTGCGCCGCTGCTCCGCCCGGGCGAAGGCGAATCGGACCGCCCGCTCGACTCCCAACCGAGTGTTGACCGACTCCTGGACGGCGATCTCGTCCTTGGTTCCCTTCTTGAACTCGCCTCCGACGCCCGTGTACATCCCCTCGGTGTTCTCCCGGATCACCAGCATGTCGCACTGATCTGGCGTCAGGCCGGCGATCGGAGTGGGCACGCCGTCGTACAGCTTCACCGGACGAAGGTTGATGTACTGGTCGAAGTCGAACCGCAGCTTCAGCAGCAGCCCGCGCTCGAGCACTCCCGGGGGCACGTCGGGCGTCCCGACCGCTCCGAGAAGGATGGCATCGTGCCCGTCGAGTTCGCTCTGGACCGACTCGGGGAGCACCTCGCCGGTTGCGAGGTACCTCCGGCCGCCGAGGTCGTACTCGGTGGTCTCCAACGAGAAGCCGTGCTTGGCAGAGGCGGCCTCGATCGCCTTGACGGCTTCTGCGGTGACCTCGATCCCTACTCCGTCGCCGGGAATGAGCGCGATGCGATGTTGATTGTTCGACATGGCCGAGAGCCTAGAGCGCGCGATGGGACCCGATTCCACCGCCCGAAGGTCACCCGATCAGCTCGTGCCTGCTTTGTTGAGCGCCTCGACGAACGCCTCGGCCGAGCCTTCGACAACGTCGGTGTTGAGCGATCGACCCGAGTAGGTGTTGTCGTCGACCCGAACCACGACGTTGATCTCAGCCATTGCGTCGGCTCCCGACGTGACCGGAACGACCCGGTAGTCGACGAGCCGAGCATCGCTCCCGAATCCCTTCCTGATCGCAGCGAAGGCCGCATGGACCATGCCATCGCCTTCGCCGTCGAACTTCTTCTCGGTCCCGCCGATGTTCAACGTCGCGACTGCGTTGGGAGTGATGTCGTTGCCACCGGCGACATGGAGGCCGACGAGGATCACGTCACCCTGGAAGTCGTCGGATTCCTCGTCGACGATGGCTCTGATCTCGTCTTCGCCGATCTGGATCTTTCGGTCGGCGAGTTGCTTGAACTTGTCGAAAGCCCGCTTGAACGCCTCGTCTTCGAGCACGATGCCCAGCTTGTCGAGTGCGTCGGCGAACCCGGCACGACCGGAGTGCTTTCCAAGGATGATCTGTCCGGCGATCTGGCCGACCGATGCCGCGTCCATGATCTCGTAGGTCTCCTTGGCTCTCAGCACTCCGTGCTGGTGGATTCCCGACTCGTGGGCGAAGGCGTTGCGGCCGACGACGGCCTTGTTGTACTGGACGGGGTAGCCGGTGAGGCGGGACACGAGCCGTGACGTCTCGAAGATCTGGGTCGTGTCTGCTCCGATGTCTACGCCGTATGCGTCCTGACGTGTCTTGATCGCCATGATGATCTCTTCGATCGACGTGTTCCCGGCGCGCTCTCCGATGCCGTTGATCGCTCCCTCGATCTGACGGGCGCCGGCGGAAATCGATGACAGCGAGTTCGCCACCGCCAGCCCGAGGTCGTTGTGACAATGGACCGACATGATCACGTCGTCACGGTCGCCCTTCACCTCTCTGAACATCTCCTTCATCAGTTCGACGAAGTCGGCCGGCGTTGCGTAGCCGACCGTGTCGGGGATGTTGATCGTGGTGGCGCCCGCATCCACCGCGGCTTTGCACACCTCGATCAGGAAGTCGTGGTCGGTGCGTGTTGCGTCCTGGGGTGAGAACTCGACGTTGTCGGTGTAGCCACGTGCCCGCTTGACTCCCTCTACCGACGCCGTGAGGACCTCTGCAGGGGTCATCCGCAGCATCTTCTCCATGTGGATCGGCGACGTCGACATGAAGACATGGATTCGGAACTGCTCGGCTGCCTTGAGCGCTTCGTAGGCCTTGTCGATGTCGTCGGGATGCGCCCTGGCGAGCGAGGCGATGACCGGGCCGCGCACGGCCGAGGCGATCTTGGCTACGGCTTCGAAGTCTCCGGGTGAGGAGGCGGCGAAACCCGCCTCCAGCACGTCGACCTTGAGCTTCGCGAGCTGGTGCGCGATCACGACCTTCTCGTCCGGGGTCAGTGCGATCCCAGGTGCCTGCTCTCCGTCTCGCAGTGTCGTGTCGAAGATGATCAGTCTGTCGTCATTCATGGTGTACTCCGTGTTCGGTTCTCGGTTCTCGGTTCTCGGATTCTCGGGCCCCGTCCGGGGGCTGCGGGAAGGCCGGGTCGCAGCAGGAGTGCCGCGCCCGGCTATCGAAGGAGCGAGTGGGCGCTCCCAGCCGGAGCGAAGACCGAATACCGACGCCAGCTCATGGAGCCGACTTGGGGTCCATGAACGGCATCATCTTGCGCAGTTCAGCACCGACCTTCTCGATCTGGTGCCCCTTGTTCGCTTCGCGCTGCTCGAGAAGGTACGGGGCACCTTCCCGGGCTTGGGCGAGCCACTCGTTGGCGAACGCACCACTCTGGATCTCGCCGAGGACCCGCTTCATCTCGGCTTTGGTCTCATCCGTGACGATCCGCGGCCCCCGGGTGTAGTCGCCGTACTCGGCGGTGTCCGAGATCGAGTAGCGCATGTAGGAGAGGCCGCCTTCGTAGAGCAGGTCGACGATCAGCTTCAGCTCGTGCAGTGTCTCGAAGTAGGCGGACTCGGGCTGGTACCCGGCCTCGACCAGTGTCTCGAAGGACGCCTTGATGAGCTCGGACACGCCTCCGCAGAGAATCACCTGCTCGCCGAAGAGATCGGTCTCGGTCTCTTCCTGGAACGTCGTTGTCAGCACGCCGGCTCGGGCGCCGCCGATACCCCAGGCGTACGACAGCCCGAGCGCCTGGGCGGTGCCGCTGGCATCCTGGTGGACGGCCAGCAGGCAGGGCACGCCGGAGCCTTCGGTGTAGGTGCGTCTGACGAGGTGGCCCGGCCCCTTCGGTGCGACCATGACGACGTCGACGTCCTCGGGTGGCGTGATGGCGCCGAAGTGGACGTTGAACCCGTGAGCGAACATGAGTGCGTTGCCCGCATCGAGGTTCGGGGCGATGTCCGATTCGTAGACATCGGCCATCAGCTGGTCGGGAAGCAAGACCATCACGACGTCGGCCCATGCTGCAGCCTCCGGCACGGTCATCACGGTGAGGCCCGCCTCCTCAGCAGCAGCGCGGCTCGAGGATCCCTCGCGGAGGCCGACGGTCACGTCGACGCCCGATTCATGGAGATTGCGGGCATGGGCGTGGCCCTGGCTGCCGTATCCGATGATGGCGACCTTCCGGCCCTTGATGATCGAAGGATCAGCGTCTTGCTCGTGGTAGATGGTGGTCATGGGTCCTCTCGTAGTTGTGTGTCAGTTGACGGAGCGCAGGCGCGCTTCTTTGCCCTTTGTCTCACGTGCCAGGGCGATCCGACCTGATTTTGCCAGGTCGGTCACGCCGAACGGCCGAAGCAGTTCCAGGAAGTCGTTGATCTTGCCAGGATCGCCGGCGACCTGGAAACACATGGTGTTGTGTCCCACATCGACGGGAATCGCCTTGAAGATGTTGGCGATCTCCAGCACGTCCGAGCGTTTGCCAGGGCGGAGCCGACACTCTCACCAACATGATCTCGCGCTCGAGGCTGCGATCCGGCTCGAGCTCGGTGATCTTGACGACGTTGATCAGCTTGTGCAGCTGCTTCTTGACCTGTTCGAGTTCGGGTGCCTCGACGACGATGGTCATCTTCGACATGCCCTCGTCGTGCGACGGGCCGACGGCCAGGGACCGGATGTTGAATCCGCGTCTGGCGAGCAGCGACGAGACCCTGGCGAGCACGCCCGGCCGGTCCTCGACGAACACACTCAGCGTGCGATACATGATGCCTCCGATGGGTGACAGACGAGCGATGGACGGTTGCCGGTGAGCAGGTGAGCGTTCATGGTGCCACCACCGTCCTGCCTGGGGAGACGATCACCTCGTCGTTGCTGCCACCGCTGGGGACCATCGGGAAGACCATCTCCTCGGGGTCGACCACGAACTCGACGACGACGGGCCGATCGTTGATCTCCAGCGACTTCTCGATGGCGGGAGCGACCTCGTCTGGAGTGGACGCCCGGAGACCGGCACATCCCATCGCCTCTGCCAGCTTGACGTAATCGACCTTCGATCCGAGCTTCGATGCCGAATAGCGCTCCTCGTAGAAGAGGCGCTGCCATTGGGTGACCATGCCGTAGACACCGTTGTTCATCACGGCGATCTTCACCGGGATGTTCTCCTCGGCTGCCGTGATGAGCTCCTGGCTGGTCATCTGAAAGCATCCGTCGCCGTCGATGGCATACACCAGCTCGTCCGGCATGCCTGCGGCGGCGCCGACGGCTGCGGGAACGGCGAAACCCATCGTGCCGAGGCCGCCGGAGTTGATCCACCGCCTGGGATCCTCGAACTGCCAGAACTGCGACGCCCACATCTGGTGCTGGCCGACGCCGGAGACGACGATGGCGTCACCGCCGGTGATCCGGTGGATCTCCTGGACGACGTACTGCTGCTTGATCGGCCCGTCCGGCTGCTGGTCGTAGGTGAGGGGAAACTCTCGCTGCCACGCCCGGATCTGGTCGATCCACTCGGTCCGGTCCGGGTACGGCGCGGGAACCCCATGCCTCGACCATCTGCTCGAGGACCCGTCCGGCGTCCCCGACGATGGGCACCTCGGGAACCCTCACCTTCCCGATCTCGGCCGGGTCGACATCGACATGGATGACCTGGGCGGATGGGGCGAACTTGGTTGGGTCGCCGGTCACTCGGTCGTCGAAGCGAACCCCGATCCCGATCAACAGGTCGGCTTTCTGGATGGCGGTGATCGCCGTGTAGGTGCCGTGCATGCCTGGCATCCCCATCGCCAGCGGATGGCTGTCAGGGAACGCCCCGCGCCCCATCAGCGTCGTCGTGACGGGAATCCCGGTCTTGTTCGCGAGTTCGAGCAGCGCGTCGGACCCGTTGGCCTTGATCACTCCGCCGCCGACGTACAGCACCGGTCGGCGGGCATTGGCCATGAGCTCGACGGCTTCCTTCACCCGGCGAGGGTGGCCATCGCGGGTTGGCTTGTATCCCGGGAGATCCAGCTCGGTTGCTGCCTGGTGCCACGACATCGCGGCATTCAGCACGTCCTTGGGGACATCGATCAGGACCGGGCCGGGCCGGCCGGTCGCAGCGATGTGAAATGCCTCATGGACGATGTCGGGGATGTCTTCGGGGTTCGTGACGAAGTAGTTGTGCTTGGTTGCCGGCATGGTGATGCCGGTCGTGTAGGCCTCCTGGAATGCATCGTTGCCGACCGCACGTCGTCGCAACCTGACCGGTGATCGCCACGATCGGCACCGAATCCATCAGCGCGTCGGCGAGCGGGGTGACCAGATTGGTCGCCCCCGGCCCCGACGTCGCGATGCAGACGCCGACCTTTCCGGTTGCCCACGCATACCCCTCCGCCATGTGGCCGGCTCCCTGTTCGTGGCGGGCCAGGATGTGGCGGATCGAGGAGTCAAGCAATGGGTCGTAGGCGGGCAGGATTGCACCACCGGGTACTCCGAACGCAATCTCCACGTCTTCGGCCTCGAGGGCCCTGATCAGTGCTTCTGCTCCGCTGATGGTGCTCATGTGGTTCTCCGACGGGTCGGTTGTGCGTTCGTGGTGGCGAGGTGTGTCATGATCTTTGGATTGTCTGGTTGGTCCTGGTCGCTTGGTGGTGATCGGGTCGTGGTGATCGGGCAAAAACAAACCCTCCCGGTGGGGAGGGCAGGGGAGCGCACACGCCGGGTTCGGGGGCGTGAGCGCTACGGAAGTACGAGAATGGCTGGAAACATGTGTGGGGTCGATTATGGCGGCAGCCTCGAACGGAGTCAACATGGGGTTGGAAGGAGCAGCGGACATGGGTGATCGCGAAGCGTGTGATCGTTCTCGGTGGCGGCTATGCCGGCGCCAACGTTGCACGCCATCTCGGAAGGTCAGCCGAGGTGACGGTGGTGTCCGACGACAACTTCCTGCTCTCGACCCCGATGCTCGCCGAAGTCGCTGCGGGGTATCTCGATCCCCGCCACATCGTGACGCCGATCCGCCAGTTGTGCCCGCACGCCGAGGTCGTCCAGGGCACCGTCACCGACATCGATCACCGGTCGGGCTCGGTCACCGTCCACCCGCCGATGGGGATCCCCGATGTCACGCTGGAGGGCGACGCCCTGGTGGTGGCTCTGGGGTCCGTTCCCGCCGATTTCGGGGTCCGCGGGGTCCCCGAGTTCGCGCTCGGGTTCAAGACCATCAATGACGCCCTCCGGATCCGCAACCGGGCGTTGGCGCTGCTCGAGGCGTCGGCGGTCTGCGACGACGACAATCTCACCAGGATCGCGGTGATCGGCGCCGGCTACTCGGGTGCCGAGTTGGCGGCAGCCGTGTCGGATTTCGTGAGGGACGCCGCCGCCCGATTCTTCCCGGCGGCGCCGCCACCGCAGGTGACGTTGATCGATGCGGTGGATCGGGTGACCCCGACACTCAGCGAGCGGCTATCCGAGGCGGCCGCCCGGCAGCTCCGTGAGCGACATGTCGACTTGATGCTCGGCCGGAAGGTCGCACAGATCGACGGGCGGGGTGTCGAGCTCGAGGACGGCGAGCGGGTGGACGCAGGAACCGTGGTCTGGGCTGCCGGGGTCCGCCCGAACCCCATGATCGAACAGATCGGTCTCCCCACCGAGCGGGGACGTCTGGTCGTCGACGGCCGTATGCGGGCATCTGAGCGAGTGTTCGGTCTGGGGGATGCCGCGGCAGTTCCCAACGGATCCGGTGCAATGTCCCCGCCTACCGCGCAGTTCGCGGTTCGTCAGGCCAAGTATCTCGGTGCCAACCTCCCTGCGATCCTCGATGGGGATGAGGTGGCCCGTTTCCGATATTCGACGCGAGGCGAGCTCGTCTCGCTCGGGCATCAGAATGCGGTCGGGCGTGTCCTGGGGATTCCGGTCTCGGGATTGCCGGCTTGGTTCTTGTGGCGCTCGTATTACCTGCTGCAGGTGCCATCGATGTTCCGCAAGGCGCGGATCGCCCTCGATTGGACCCTCGACCTGGTGTTCCCTCCCGATGTCGCTTGGCTCCCGAGCTCGGATCTCGGCCCCGACGTCTGAGTTCGTCGCCGGTCGCAGTCTGACGACCGACCGCCGACTGCGCATTCGCCACCGGGCGGTCCACCGGTCGCAATCAGTGATGGTAGAATCCATTTCTGTCATACCCACCGGATACGTTGACCGCATGTTGATCGATTGCGATACGTGCTTGATGCGCGAGACGACCGCCTGCCGGGAGTGTGTGGTCATGGTGCTCTTCTCGGACGGCCCATTGGAGCTGGACGACACCGAACGTGCCGCCATCGACACGTTGGCAGACGCCGGCCTCGTGCCCCGGTTGCGGTTGGTGACCGACGACGGCGATGGCGACGAGGGTCCGACCGCCGTCGGACTCTGAGATCCCCGGGCGGAGCCGGTGGCAGGGGCACGGGCGGTGCCACCGGTCCGGGGGCGGTCCCACCGAGCAGGCACCATCCTGCCAGCCCGGATTGAGTCATCCCGTTGCGACCGAATATTCGCCGGCAGGACCTCGGAGGTGTCCGTATCGTTGCGGACATGGGCGATCGAACCAAGATCCGTTACGAGATCGATCTCGCCGAGCCCCCGACGCCGACCGAGCTGCCCGGCGTCGTGGTCCGGTTGGTGTCAGCATCCGATCATGAGGCACTCGCCGAACTCATGCTGGCCGCCTACATCGGGACGATCGACTACGACGGGGAGGATCTCGACGATGCCATGGCCGAAGTCACGTCCTTCTTGAGCGCAGCCCCGTCTCTGCGCCACTCGGTGATCGCACAGATCTGCGATGAGGTGGTGTCTGCAGCCCTGGTCGCCGAGACAGATGACCTCCCGCTCATCGCGTATGTGATGACCCGGGCAGGGCACACGAGTCGGGGTCTGGGGCGATTGGTGGTGGATTCCGCACTGGAGCTGCTCGCCTCCGACGGCCATCAGGCGGTTGAGCTCTTCATCACCGACGGCAACACTCCGTCTGAGCGCTTGTTTCGTTCGCTCGGAGCCGTCCGGAGACCGGAGGAGCGGTCCGCGTGACCCTCGAGCGGAGGGATCGGAAGCGACCGTCCGTAGTCTCCTGATCGTGGACACTGCTTCGATCATCTCTCTGGGTGAGTCTCTCGGACTCGACCGCGTCGGCGTATGTACGGTCGAGCCGTTCGCCGAGACCCGCAACGCGCTGGTCGACCGGAAGGAGCGGGGGATGTCGGACCGCCTCGGGTTCACCTTCACCGAACCCGACCGCTCGACCGACATCCGCCAGACGTTTCCGTGGGCGGAACGGCTGATCGTTGCAGGACGCTCCTATCTGCCCGAAGCAGGAAATCCCGGTCCTGGCCGACCCGGTACCGGCAGGATCGCACGATTTTCCACAGACGATCACTATCGCCCGCTCACCGACGCGCTCGAGGCGATCGCACGGCGACTTCGGGAGTCGGGTCGACGTGCAGAGGTGCTGGTCGACGACAATCGGCTCGTCGATCGGGCCGCCGCGGTCAGGGCAGGGGTCGGGTGGTGGGGGAAGAACACCATGGTGCTCGCTCCGGGCCAGGGACCGTGGATGCTGCTCGGATCGATCGCCACCGACGCCGTGGTGGATGTGACCGGTGCCAGCCTGCGCTCCTGTGGAACCTGCTCGGCCTGTCTGCCGGCGTGCCCGACCGGGGCGCTCGTCGCTCCCGGAGTGCTCGATCCGCGTTCGTGCATCGCCGCGATCCTGCAACAACGCGGGCCGATCCACCCGGAGTTCCGGGACGTGATCGGCGATCGGGTGTACGGATGCGACGACTGTCTCGATTCGTGCCCGCCGGGAGTGCGAGCGACCGAGCGCACCGAGGTCACGGCAGGGCGGGTCGACCTTCACGAGCTCATGGCGTTGTCGGACGAGGAACTGGATCGGCGCTTCGATCGGTTCTACGTGCCCGGTCGCAAGATGCGGTTCCTCAGACGCAACCTCATCGTCGCGCTCGGCAACACCGGGGATGCGACCAGTCTCGCGTTCCTCGAGCCGCTGCTCGGCTGCGGGGATCCGCTGCTGTCGTCGCACGCCATCTGGGCGGTCGGCAAGATCGGCGGTGCGCCTGCCCGGTCGATGCTCGCGGCTCTCGACCCGGGCGCACTCAGCCGAGAGGAGTCGGTCGAGCTTCAGTCGGCGCTGATGAGATTCGAGGCGCCCATCGGGAAATAGGCCAGGTCGCAGTAATCGGCGACCATCCGGTGGGTCGAGAACGTGTTGATCGACGAGAGCGTTGCTTCCTTCATGACACCGATCCACCCGTGAGGAAGTCCGTCGTCCGGGTCGACGTCGTAGAACAGCGGAGCGACCTCGTGCTCGAGCACGTCGTAGAAGTCGTAGGCGTCGTGGTGGTCGGCCGCCTCGTAGTCGCTCTGTGGATGGTCCGATCCGAACACCCAGCCGTTCTTGCCGTTGTATCCCTCGATCCACCATCCGTCGAGGACCGAGAGGTTCGGCACCCCGTTGATGGCGGCCTTCATCCCCGAGGTGCCCGACGCTTCCATCGGTGGGCGCGGGTTGTTCACCCAGACATCCACGCCTTGGACCATGAACCGGGCGACCCGGGCGTCGTAGTCCTCGAGCAGGTAGATGTGGCCACGGAACTCGTCGGACTGTGAAAGCTCCGCCAACTCCCGGATGAAGGCCTGTCCGAGCTTGTCGGCGGGGTGGGCCTTGCCCGCGAACACGACCTGGACCGGTCGCTCGGGGTTGGTGAGGATGTCTCTGAGTCGATGACGATCGCGGAACATCAATGTCGCCCGCTTGTAGGTGGCGAAGCGGCGTGCGAAGCCGAGGGTCAGCCGGTCAGTCGGGAGCATGGCATCGACGGAGCGCAGTTCGTCGGGAGAAGCCCCGTGGCGTGCGAATTGTCCCCTGAGTCGCCCGCGCGCGAACCGGGCGAATATCTCTTTGCGGCTCTGGTGCGCCTTCCAGTACACGGAGTCTGCAATCTCGTACCCCTGATCCAGCACAGACGGATTCTCGAGGATCTTGGTAGGCCACGATTTGCCGAAGGTCCGGACGAGCGTCGCTCCTCCGTCCCGCCCGATCCAGGTCGGCGTGTGGACGCCGTTCGTGACTGCCGCAGCCGGTCCGCCGATGAGATGGTGCCAGCTCTCGGTCGAGACCTCGGCATGCTTCTTGGAGACACCGTTGGTGATCGAGGCGAACCGGATCGCCAGGGCTCCGAGGTCGAACGTCGTGTGCTCTCCCTCGTGGGCCGACGCCAACTCGAGCAGTTCCCCCATGGTCAACCCGAGTCGGGACGCCCACGGTCCCAGAGTATTTCTCTGCGATCTCCCGGCTGAAGGTCTCGTTGCCTGCGGGGACCGGGGTGTGCAGCGTGAAGAGTGTGTTGGCCCTGAGTTGATCGACGACGACATCGACCGACATGCCGGCCTCGACGGCCTGTGCCGCTCTCTCGAGATTCGACATCGCCGCGTGGCCCTCGTTGACGTGATACACGCTCGGCTCGATGCCGAGGGCTGCCAGTGCCCTGACGCCGCCGACGCCGAGAATCAGTCTCTTGACAGAACCGCATCTCGCGCCCGGACACGTACAGCTGATGGGTGATCGGCCGATCCGACTCGGCGTTCTCAGGGACGTCGGTGTCGAGGAGCAGCAACTCGGTTCTTCCGACATCCAGCTTCCAGATCGCTGCCGATCACCTCGCGACCCGGCATCTCGACAGACACCTTCAGCTGACCTCCCCCCGGCCCGGCGACGGGGCGGATCGGCAGCCTCGAGAGATCGAGGTTGGGATAGATGTGCTGCTGGTCGCCGTTGGGGTCGACCTCCTGTCGGAAGTAACCACGGCGGTACATCAGGCCGACTCCGACGAACGGGAGCCCGAGATCGGAGGCCGCCTTGGCGTGATCTCCCGCGAGGATGCCGAGCCCTCCGGAGTAGAGGGGCATCGACGGATGGACCCCGTACTCGGTGCAGAAATAGGCGATCGGACCGTCGAGGGTGGCGGTTTGGCGGTCCATCCAGGTCTCGCGTCCGCCCATGTACTTGTCGAAGGTGTCGACGGCCGCCTGATATGCGTCATGGACCGCCTCGATCTGCTCCAGTGCTCGCCATTGCATCCGGTCGATGGTCGCGAGCAGGTCGATCGGGTTGTGGTAGCGCTCCCATCCGGTCGGGCTGAGCGCAGTCCAGAGGTTGCGGCCCTCCGGGTGCCACGCCCACCAGAGATTGTGGGCGAGCTCCACCACCTTCGAGAGACTGTGAGGGACGGGGAACTCGGCATTTGGGAGGGCGGGAATGCGGGACATCGGGCGGCTTTCTGGAAACGTGTGGCTAGAGGGCACGACCTTAGTTGCCAGCCGGATGGGCCAACCGCTGCCGGCTCCCGCCATTGAGGGGACTCCGAGCTCCCGTGAGTCTCTAACCTCCTGGCCATGAACCTGAAGATCCACTCCCAGGACGTGACCGAAGGCGCCGCCAAGGCAGGAGCGAGAGCGATGCTCCGAGCCGTCGGCCTCGACGACGAGGATTTCGAGAAGCCGCAGATCGGCCTCGTGTCGGCGGGGAACGAGGTCACTCCCTGCAATGTCACCGGACCCGAGCTTGCCCGCACGGCCAAGATCGGCGTCAATGGATCAGGGGGAGCGGGCCTGGTCTTCACGACGATCGCCGTGTCCGACGGGATCTCGATGGGGCACGAAGGGATGCGGGCATCACTGGTGTCTCGCGAAGTGATCGCCGACTCGGTCGAGTTGGTCATGCACGGTGAGCGATTCGACGGGATGGTGACGATTGCCGGCTGCGACAAGTCATTGCCGGGGATGCTCATGGCTGCAGCGCGTACCAACCTCCCGTCGGTGTTCCTGTACGGGGGCTCGAGCCTCCCGGGCCGATATCAGGGTCGCGACATCTCGATCGTCGACGTGTTCGAGGGGATCGGCGCCCTGTCCGAGGGCAGGATCACCGAAGACGAGTTGTGCGAGATCGAGAAGAGTGCATGTCCGGGCGCCGGGTCGTGTGCGGGGATGTTCACCGCGAACACGATGGCGTCGGTTGGCGAGGCGATCGGCATGTCCCTCCCGGGCTCTGCCAGCGTCCCGGCGGTGGACGACCGGTTGCGCGAGTTTGCCGAGCGATCGGGCGTGGCGGTCATGGACCTGCTTCGGAATCGGATTCGGCCCCGCCAGATCATGACGCGGGAAGCGTTCGAAAACGCCATCACCACCGTCATGGCCCTCGGCGGATCGACCAACGCCGTCCTCCACCTCCTGGCCATCGCCCACGAGGCGGGGGTCGAGCTCGAGCTGGAGGACTTCGATCGCATCAGCCGACGCACTCCTCATCTCGGGGACCTCAAGCCATTCGGCCGCTATCACATGGTGGACCTCGACCGGATTGGCGGCGTTCCCGTGGTGCTGCGCGCGTTGCTCGATGCCGGTCTCCTCCACGGTGACGTCATGACGGTCACCGGCAAGACAATGGCGGAGAATCTCGAGGGTGTGACGTTCCCGACCGATCAGGACGTGATCCGGCCCATCGACGATCCGCTCGCTCGTGAAGGTGGAATCGCCGTGCTCCGTGGGTCGCTCGCCCCCGATGGCGCGGTGGTCAAGGTCGCCGGGATCGAGTTGGACGTGTTCGAGGGGCCGGCGAAGGTCTTCGATGGTGAGCAACCGGCGCTCGAGGCGCTCTTTGCTCACCGAATCGAGAAGGGTGACGTGGTGGTGATTCGCACCGAGGGGCCGGCCGGCGGCCCGGGAATGCGCGAGATGCTTCAGATCACGGCGGCCATCAAGGGCGCCGGACTCGGGAAGGACGTGCTCCTGATCACCGATGGTCGGTTCTCGGGTGGCACGACCGGCCTGTGCATCGGCCACGTGGCCCCCGAGTCGGAGACCGGCGGGCCAATCGGGCTGGTCGAGGACGGCGACACGATCCGAATCGACGTCGCACGTCGATCGATCGACGTGCATCTCGATGCCGAGACGCTCGAGGAGCGCCGAGCGAACTGGAAGCCGAACCCACCGAGATACACCTCGGGTGTGCTGGCCAAGTACGCGCGGCTGGTCGGGTCAGCGGACCACGGCGCAGTCACGAACTGACCAATGGTCAAGGTCTATGCCGTCGTCCTGGTCCTCGGGATCATCGCGCTGATCGGCTGGATCTTCATCCATGCGTTCGCCCAGAACAGCTCCGTTGAGCGCTTCGATCCCGAAGACCGCTTCGGGATCTCAGGTCGGCGGGTCGTTGCGGGCATGGTCGGATTCGGGATGGCCGGCATGTCAGCGGAGTTCAGCCCCCGGGATCTGAGCTGGCCGATCGCGCTCGTCCTCGCCGCCATCGGTTCGGGGGTGCTGGCGTGGTACGCCGGATGGGTCGACTCCGGTTCCGCCGACGGAGATTCTGATGATTCCCTCCGGTGCTATCCGACTGATGCTGCTGATCTCTGACATCCATGGCGCGTTCGACGCCATGGCGGCGCTCGAGGAGTTCGGCGAGCCCGTCCTCGTGCTCGGTGATCTCCTGAACTTGTTGGACTATCGAACCGGCGAGGGGATGACCGCCGACGTCCTCGGGCGGGACTTCGCACTCGAGGTGGCCGCCGCACGCGCCAGGGGCGATTACTCAGGGATGCGAGCGCTGTGGACCGAGGCCGTGACGGATCCGGAGGCGTTTCGGGACACGCTGCGTGCAGCTGCGGTGGCGCAATACGAGGCGGCCAGCCGCGCACTCGAGGGCATGCAGAGCTGGGTGACGTTCGGCAATGTCGATCGCCCGAACATGATGCGGGAGTATCTGCCTGAGCGGTCGACGTTCGTCGACGGTGTGGCCGTCGAGATCGAGGGCCTCCGGATCGGGTTCGTCGGCGGTGGCACTGCCACGCCGATGGGTGCCCAGGGCGAGGTCACCGATGAAGCCATGCGATCGAAACTGGCCGGGATCGGAGCGGTTGACGTGCTCTGCTCCCACCTCCCGCCGTCGATCGAACCATTGCACATGGACACGGTCACCGGTCGTCTCGAGCGCAGCTCCCTACCGATCCTCGAATACCTCGAGCAGTTTCAGCCACGGTGGCACTTCTTTGGAGACGTCCATCAGCCGCAAGCCTCGACCTGGCGGGTGGGGACGACTCGATGTCAGAACGTCGGCTACTTCCGAGCGACGAAGCGGGCGATCAGGCTCGACCCTGCCACAGGCGAGATCCACCGCTGAGCGATGGCCAGCTGTCAATCGGGAACCGACGCCGAGTAGATTCCGATGTTGCCCACCCGAGATATTGCGGGATGACTCGAGTCGGAAACCACAGTGGTCGGCGAGCGTCGGGAAGCCGCCGGTGCCGACGAAATCCCGGAATTCGCGGAAGTGGTCGGCTCCTGCGATTCGCTCGATCGGCCAGTTGGCCGCTCGGAGCAGCCGGCCTTTCACGGAGGCGGGGTGCGCGGTGAAATCCGCCACGATCAAGCATCCACCGGGAGCCAGAACCATTCTGACCTGCATGAGCACGTCGAGCCGGGAGTCAGCGGGCATCTCGTGGAGGACCATCGAACACAACACCTGATCGAACGAATCAGTCTCGAATGGGAGCTCGGTAGCGGACACGAGCCGCAGATCGGCTTCGGGACCGAGACGGCGCCGAGCGCGCTCGAGCATCGAGGGGGAGAGGTCGATTCCTGCGAGCGTCCGATCCTTGCCCACGTAGCCGGCGAGTTGTTCACCGGTTCCGCACCCGATGTCGAGGATTCGAGCGCCGTCCGAGGCGGGGTGGTGCCTGCGGATCAGCGAGTGGAGTGGGCGGTTGAGCGGATCGAGAAGCCGCTCGTACACGGCGGAGATTCGTCTGTAGGGATCTGATCGCATTGCTTCACGGCTGCCGGGGCTCGTCATGAGATCATCCCACACCGGCACCCGCTCCGCAATCGACCCTGGGCGGGGAGGCTGTGGGAGTTCTGTGTCGTCGTACAGGAAGGTGACCGCTAACCTTTGCAAGCAACCGCGAGAAGGACAGGTATGGCCGAGAGCACGGTCCAGAGCATCGATGTCAAGGCGACACCCGAAGCATGTTTCGACGTCGCCGCGGACATCGCTCAGTACCCCGACTGGGCCACCGGTGTCCGCTCCACAGAGGTACTCGAAACGACCGACGACGGCCGAGTCCATCGGGCGAGCTTCGTCATCGATGGCATGGTCAAGGAGATCGGGTACACCCTGACCTACTCCTACGAGCATCCCCATGAGATGCGGTGGTGGGCCGACGCCGGCCCCGACATCAAAGAGCTCGAGGGCTCCTATGCCTTCGATCAGATGGACGATGGCCGCACGAGGGTCACCTATGCGCTCCGTGCCGAGCCCGCGTTCTCCATTCCCGGGTTTCTTCGTCGACAGGTCGAGAAGCAGATCGTGACCACAGCGCTTCGCGGGTTGCGGGCGCGCGTCGAATCGGACGACTGATGCGAATTGTCCTCGTCACCGGAAAGGGTGGCGTCGGCAAGACCACCGTGGCCGCATCGACTGCCATCGCTGCTGCCGACGCCGGATATCGGACTCTCGTGACCTCGACGGACCCGGCCCATTCGTTGGCCGACGCCCTCGGGGTCCCGCTCGAGGACGATCCGATCGAGGTCGTCCCGAACCTGCGAGCCCAGCAGATCGACACCCAGAAGCAGCTCGAGCGACACTGGAGCACAATTCGCGAACACCTCATGAGCGTGTTCGGATGGGGCGGAGTCGAAGGGCTCGAGGCCGAAGAGTTCCTGGTGTTCCCCGGCATGGATGAGCTGTTCGCGTTGCTCGGTGTCAACGAGCACGCCAGGTCCGGCAACTACGACGTGATCATCGTCGATTGCGCTCCGACCGCCGAGACCCTGCGACTTCTCAGTCTTCCCGAAGTGCTGAGTTGGTACTTCGAGCGTGTGTTGCCGGGGCAGCGCAAAGTGATGAGAGCGGCGCGACCGGTGTTGAGTATGATCACCGAGATGCCGATGCCGGGCGACGAAGTGTTTGCGGCAGCCCAGGCGGTGTTCTTCGGGGTGGAGCAGGTGAAGGAACTCCTCGGCAACCCCGAGATCACGTCGGCCAGGTTGGTCATGAATCCCGAGAAGATGGTGATCGACGAAGCTCGCCGTACCTACACGTATCTCGGTCTGTTCGGGTACGGGGTCGACGGGGTGGTGGTGAATCGGGTGCTGCCGGATGAGGTGAGCGATCCATACTTTGCCAAGTGGCACACGATTCAGAACAGACACCTTGCCTCGGTCGACAGCGCCTTCCGTGAGGTTCCTCGGCTCCGACTCCGCTTGTTCGACGATGAAATGGTCGGGATCGACCAACTCCGGACGATGGCGGATGAGCTGTACGGGGGGATCGATCCCATCAAGGGATACACGGCTTCGAGCCCATTTCGCGTCGTCGACCACGACACCGATATCGTCCTCGAGATGAAGGTCCCGTTCATCGACAAGTCGGAGCTCGACGTCTTCAGGCGGGGAGCAGAGTTGTACGTGGAGGTCGGCCCGTACCGGAGATCGTTCGTCCTCCCTGATTCTCTCCAGCGTCGGGACGTCACCCGAGCAACACTCGACGGTGACGTGCTCCAGGTGGTCTTCGCAGGGGATCCTGAATGACCGAGACGAGCTCGAGGCACTGATGTCCGAATCCGAGACGGTCAACGCCTTCAAGCGGGCGAGCTCGCGCGTTGTCTATCACCTGCTGCGCGCCGGTGTCGAGAGCTTGAAGGCTGTCGAAGTGCTGGTCGACGAACTCGGCAAGGTCGGCAAGCACGATGAAGCTCCACCGCCCGAGCAACAGGGTCGCGTCAGGATCGACGTCGATTGAGCGATCCGGCGTCTCTCGGAATCGATGTCGGCGGCGGCAGCGTCAAAGTCGTGCTGATCAGTCGGTCTGGTGTCGTCGACAGGTTCGTCGAGCCACGTGAGCAGCCGCTCGGCTCGGGTCTCAAACGGCTCGTCGACCGTATCGCTCGCGACATCGAGATCGGCTCGGTCGGCATCGGGATCGCTGGACTGGTCGATCACGCCTCGGGGCGTTTCGTCTGGGGGCCACACGTCTCCGGTGGGCCGGTCGATGTCCGCTCGGCGCTCGGACGCCATGCGGTCTACGTCGACAACGATGCCAACCTCGCCGCCTATGCCGAAGCGATCGCCGGTTCAGCAATGGATCACCGGGTGGTGTTGGTGGTGTCGGTGGGCACGGGGATCGGTGTCGGGCTGGTCGCTCACGGGGCCATCCAGCGAGGTGCGGGATTCGCCGGAGAGGTCGGTCACATGCGGATGGCCCTCGATGGGGACCCGTGCCCGTGCGGGCGTGTCGCCTGCTGGGAGACGCTGGTGTCCGGCCGGGTCCTCGACGCTCACGCCCGGCGCCTGGGGCTCGGTGTCGATGCAGGATCGCTCGCTGACGCGGCCGAAAGCGGCGATGAACGCGCCCGGACAATCCTGACCGACGCCGGTCGTTGGCTGGGCGTCGGCATCGCCAATCTGATACTGGCCCACGACCCGACGGCCATCGTGGTCGCCGGGGGAGTCGAGGCGGCCGCCGGCGAGTGGATCCTCGGTCCGGCCCGGGACTGGATAGCATCTGACCTGCCCGGCACGGGCCACCGGCCGGCGGTCGACGTGGTTCGGTCGCAGTACGGTCGCTGGGCTGCTGCCACAGGGGCGGCGCTGGCGGCTGCCAGCCTGATCGAATCCAACCGCACGAACGAGGACAGCGTATGACAGACCCACTCCGACCGGACGAGGTGATTGCACCCGCCGGCAGCACGTCGGCGCAGATCAAGCGTCTCGCCGCCGACGGTCTCCTCGTGCTGCCGAACGTGATCAAGTTGCTGAGCCGTCTGTTGCGCGATCCGCGCGTGCCCCGCAGATCCAAGCTGGTGATCGGCGCCGCGGTTGCCTATCTCGTCTCTCCGGTCGATCTCATTCCCGAGTTCATCCCGGTGGTCGGATTCGCCGACGACATCCTGCTCGCCTCCTACGCGGTGAATCACCTCATCGAGGTGGCGGGCGAGGACGTCGTGCTCGAGCACTGGGACGGCCCGCGGGACATGCTCGAACTTGTTCGATCGATCCTCGAACTCGCCGGCGATCTCGTCCCTGCTCAACTCAAGCGTCTGATCGGCCGACTCTCGAACGGTTGATGTCACGAAACGGGTTTCGTCAACCCTCGGTCGCTCGACGTCGCTGCGATCTCTCGTCCGGCTTGGACGAACCGGCGAAGTCGTGTCAGGCTCCCCACACGGCTGGCCCGAGCAGGTCGCGCCGGCGCCTGTCGGTTGTTTTCGATGACTCGGATGACTCCGGGACTCGTTACGAACATTGTTTCCTCCTCGGGATACGAGAAGAACGTATGTCTGCGAGCATCGCGGCGAATCGGTGCCACTCACCCAATTCGGCCGCGGGCACCCACCTAGGTGTGTTTCAGGACACCTATATCGATCGCAGCCTCGACGGCGTCATGGCGTGTCTCGACGCTCAGCTTCGTCAGGATCGCCGACACGTGGTGGTCGACGGTCCGTGGGGAGATGAAGAGGCGGTCGGCGATCTCCGGGTTGCTGAGACCCGCTCCCAACAGCTCGAGCACCTCCGACTGCCGCGAGGTCAGACCGGCTCGGTTGGCGCGTGTCTCACGGGTTGGCGCCTTCGGGACGCCGGAACGTCCTGTCTCTGAGCTCGGCTCGGTAGCGGTTGGCCACGGGCGTGGCCCCGAGGGTGTCGAGCACCGAAATCGCTTCGATGATCGAAGCATCGTCACCGTGGGTGAGCGCCATGGCACGCTCGTACGGCATCGATCGTTCTTCGAACGCGGCCGCTGCCGCACGCCAGTCACCATCGATTGACGAGACGATATGGCGACGGGAGAGCACTCGGGAGAGCGAACGTCGACACCGCTGTGCCATCCCCAGAACGCCAGGTCACCTTCAGGCCACAGGCGTCCACTGCATCCAGCTCGGCCAGGTGGGAGTCGATCGGTCGACTGGAGCGAGTCGAGATCGCCCCGGATCCAGTCGTACTCGGCACGAAGTGCGGCGAGAGGCCCGATTCGCTGGACTTCTTTGGTGGTCAGCGCCATCTGCTCGGCTCTCTCCAGGAGCGGTCCGGCGTCGTCGTGGCCGCGCCGGATCTGGACGATCGCGAGCCCCGTGCGAGCATGATCGCGTTGACTGTCGTGATGTTGGGAAGTGCGAGAATCGGTCCGACGAGATCCTCTGCCTCGAACCATCGTCCGAGGAGCGCCATCGCCGAGGCCTGGATTCCGATCGAGTAGTGGAGCAGCGGTTGCCACTCGGCGGCTTCGGCGACCTCGATCGCCCGGTCGGAGAGCGTCAGTGCTGCTCGGAGCTCTCGGGCATCCAATGCCGACCAGGCGAGGTTGAGGCTTCCTCGCACGATCTCTTCGTGGGCGCCGACTTCTTGCGCCAGCTCGATCGCAGACTCCAGCGTCTCGGTGTCCTCGGGAAACCGTCCTTGCGCAAGCGCAGTGCCCTTGTTCACGAGGGCGTGAGCGACGATGTCGGGGCGGTCGAGCGCTCGGGCCGTCTCGACGGCCATGTCCGCGATCCGCACCGCTTCGTCGCGGTTCTTCGCGAGCATCGCCAGCTGAGACAGCGTGCTCTGGGCAGCTGCGAGCTCGGGGGTGATGCCGAGATCCTCGAGTACCGAAACGGCTTCCTGTGCATTGGACTCTGCCTCGACACGGTCGCCCATGTACCAGGCGATGCGTGATCGAATGCGGAGCGCCTCGCCGAGCCCGAGGGCGTCTTCGGCTTCGCGCCAGATGTCGATCGCCTCATCGATGCGGAGCTTCGCCTCGCCGAGCTCGTTGGCGGCCTGCGCCGCATACGACCAGTCGCGGAGGAGCAGTGCCCGCTCCGCGGGAAGGAAGCCGTCGATACACATCTCTCAAACTCTGGAAGTGGCGGTGGGCCTCGCGGTACGAGGCGACCGCGAGAGCAGCGCGGGCGGCGATCGGAGCATGATCCAGAACTGCGGTCTCGTCTCCTGCGGCGATCGCATGATGAACGATCCGGGAAGAGTCTTCCCCGGCCGAGACCAGCGACTGCAGAATGCGGCGGTTGAACGCTCTTCTGGCGTGCCGACGGGATCGAACGCTCGACGGCTCGCCTGGCCAGTTCGTGTCTGAACGAGATAGCGGTTCCGGTCGCAACTAGCAGTCCGGCCGACTCCGCTTCTTGAAGTGCTGCCGATGACGGGTCCACCCCGAGGACGGCCGGTTCGATCCGACCGGGGACGACACTGACCAGCTCCACCAGGTCGGCGGCTGCGGGGGACAGGCGGGCGACGCGTGATCGCATCGAGTCGACGATCGAGTCGGGTAGCGCATCTCCATGCGTGTCGAGCAACTCGGTCACATAGAACGGGTTGCCGTGAGTCTCGCTGAAGACTCGTGTCGCCCTCTCTCCCGCGAGCTCTCTGACCGCCGATTCGCTGAGCGGGCCGAGCTGGAGCCGACGGACGGCGTGGGGAGGGAGATCACCCAGGACGAACCGCAGCGGGTGATCCGAGTTCACATCCTCGTCTCGGTACGTCACGATCATCAACCCGCGGGTGCGGTCGATCCGTCGACCGAGATGCCGGATGCAGTCAAGCGTTGCATCGTCGGCCCAGTGGGCGTCCTCGATCATCATCACGGTTGGCCTCAGAGCCCGAGTCACGAGATCGAGGAGGGCGCGGTAGACAGGTTCGCGCTCACCCGTGGAGAGTGCGCTCTGCCAGCGTCGGCTCGTCACGGGCCATGTCGTGGATCGGACCGAGCGGGCGGCTGGTCAGGAGATCGTCGCATGCGCCGACCATGACGTGAGCGTTGTCGCCGACCCGACTCAGGAACTCCGCAACCAGGCTCGTCTTGCCGATCCCCGCCTCGCCCCGGATCAGCGCCAGCGTCCCCCGGCCGGCCACCGCATCCTCGAGCGCAGACTCCAGCTGAGCAAGGTGGGAGTCACGTTCGAGGAGCTTCATGGTGACCGAATGTATCGATTCGAGTCGCTCAGGGAGACGTCGTACCACTGGTCCGGCCCGTTCAACCTGAGCGCCGTCCACATTGCCTACCATCGCGGTCATGGACTTCCGTCGGATCGACAATCTCCCTCCCTACGTCTTCGCCGAGGTGAACCAGCGCAAGATCGCCGCCCGGCGCGCCGGCGACGACGTGGTCGATCTCGGCTTCGGCAACCCCGACATCCCGTCTGCGCCGTTCGTCGTCGAGAAGCTCGTCGAGGCCGCCAGGCTCGAGAAGAACCACCGGTACTCGATGTCGCGGGGGCTCCCCAACCTCCGCAAGGCGGTCGCCGACCGGTACCAGCGCAGATTCGGCGTGACGATCGACCCCGAGACCGAGGCGATCTCGACGATCGGGTCGAAAGAGGGGCTGTCCCATCTGATGTGGACGCTCGTCCAGCCGGGAGATGCGGCGATCGTGCCAGAGCCGTCCTACCCGATCCACATCTATGCGCCTGCGCTCGCCGGAGCAGAAGTGAGGCGTGCGCCGATCGACTCCGAGAAGGACTACTTCGAGGTGCTCGAGCGGATGTTCCGGAACTCGTGGCCGCGGCCCCGGGTGATCATCGTCTCGTTCCCGCACAATCCCACGACGACGTGCGTCGATCTGGACTTCTTCGAGCGGCTGGTGCGGTTCGCCCAGCACCATGGCGTGATCCTCGTCCACGACTTCGCCTACGCCGACATCTCCTTCGACGGATACACACCCCCCTCGATGCTCCAGGTGCCAGGGGCGAAGGAGGTCGGCGTCGAGCTCTACACGCTGACCAAGGGTCATTCGATGGCAGGCTGGCGGATGGGGTTCACCGTCGGCAATGCCGAGATCGTCGCGGCGCTCGCCAAGCTCAAGTCGTATCTCGACTACGGCACTTTCCAGCCGATTCAGATCGCTTCGATCATCGCCCTCAACGAGGGAGACGACTACGTCTCGGAAGTGAACGAGATCTATCTCGGTCGCCGTGACACGCTTGATCGACGGGTTGAACCGAACCGGATGGACGATCGAGAAGCCCAAAGGCACGATGTTCGTGTGGGCGCGGATCCCGGATGCGTACGCCGAGATGGGCTCGCTCGACTTTGCCATCCACCTCATCGAAGAGGCGAAGGTGGCGGTCAGCCCCGGTGTCGGTTTCGGACCGAATGGTGAGGGCTTCGTCCGGTTCGCCCTGGTCGAGAACGAACATCGCATCAACCAGGCGGTGAGGGGCATCCGCAAGGCCCTCGACAGGCTCTAGAGCTCGGTGCTCGCTGCGCATCGCGCTCGGTGGCTACGCCGCTCGGTAGCTCCGCTGCTCGGTGGCCTTCGGCCGCCCAAAGAAGAAATGAGTGTCGAACGGAGTGAGACACATCCAGGGCGTGCGAAGCACACCCAGCGCACGAAGTGCACCGAGCGTCCGAGCGAGGCCGCGCGTCGGAGCGAGGCCGCCAGGCCGAGTGAGCGATACCGAGCGTCGAGGGAGGCGCCCCCTGGGCGCCGGACGAGACACCGAGCCGGAACGCCGAGCGAGCCAGACCGCCCGATACGCTTGCGGGTATGGCGTTCAGCAACGGGATAGCGGACTTCCGGTCCGACACAGTCACACAACCGACCGATGAGATGCGACGGGCGATGGCGACGGCGGAGGTCGGCGATGACGTCTACTCAGACGATCCGACCACGAATCGCTTCGAGGAGGAGGCGGCCGACGCGATCGGCTTCCCGGCGGCGGTCTTCGTTCCCTCCGGCATCATGGCCAACCAGCTCGCCATCATGGCCCAGACGCGTCCCGGTGAAGAAGTCATCTGTGATCCGCTCGCCCATGTCAGGAACATCGAGCGGGGTGCGTCCTCGGCGCTGTCGCAGGTGGCGTACCGGCCGGTGGAGTCGGAGGCCGGCATGATCCTCCCCGAGCACATCGACGACGTCATGGAGCTCGCCGGGCGGTTCTATCCGCGGGTGCGACTGGCATGTTGGGAGAACACCCACAATCTGTCTGGCGGCCGGGTCGTGCCTACCGACGTGATGGCTGCCGGATTCGCGGCGGCACGGCGGCACGGGTTGTCGATCCATGTCGACGGTGCCAGGATCTGGAATGCGGCTATCGCCCTGGACGTTCCCGCTGCACAGCTCGTGGAGGGGGCGGACACGGTCTCGTACTGTCTGTCCAAGGGCCTCGGCGCTCCGGTTGGGTCGGTTGTCGTCGGGAGCAGCGAGATGATCGCCGAGATCCGGTACCTGCGGGGTCGGGTCGGTGGGGGAATGCGTCAGGTCGGGATTCTGGCGGCTGCGGCGTCGATTGCGCTGCGAGACCGCGAGCGGCTCGTCGAAGATCACCGGCTCGCCACCATGCTCGCCACGATGATCATCGAGCGTCGCCCCGAACTCGTGGATCTCGACACGGTCGAATCCAACCTGGTGAATTGTGACGCCCACGCCCTTCCTCGCCCGTTCGGGGAGATCCGATCCGATCTCGAGGATGCCGGCATCCTGGTGAACGCCCCGTTCAAGCGGAGGTTCCGCCTCGTGACACATCGGGACGTGGACCAGGATGACGTCCGGCGCCTGGTGGACATCGTCACAACCTGAATCGGCTGCCGAGGCACGTAACGTCCCGGCTGTATGCGACGTCAGAGGTGACAATGAGTTCAGCAGTCCTATTCCCCGGGCAGGGGAGCCAGCATGTCGGGATGGGGGAAGACCTGTTCGAGCGTCACGCCGATCGTCTGGGCGAAGATGCGGACAGGATCCTCGGCTGGTCGCTGAGAGATGTCTGCCTCGACGGGCCCGAGGAGCGGCTCACCCGAACCGAGTTCGCACAGCCGGCCTTGTTTGCGCTCTCGTATGCACGGTGGCTCGACGTAGAAGCGCACCTGGCCGATCATGTCTCCGCCGCAGCCGGTCATTCGCTGGGTGAATACACGGCGCTCGCCGCCGCGGGGATGATCGGCTACGAGGCGGCATTGGCGGTGGTGGCCGAGCGGGGCGCGGCGATGTCAGATGCCGCAGATGCTGAGCCGTCGGGGATGGCAGCGTTGATCGGAGCGACTCCGGAGGTGGCCGAGGAGGTCGCGGCGGCGCGCCGCGCCGCTGGAGGTCGGTTGAGCGTCGCCAACCTCAACGCTCCCGGGCAGGTGGTCGTCGCCGGCGGGGCCGATGATCTCGACTGGCTGGAGGAGAACGCCCGAAGCTTCGGCATCCGGAGGGCGATCCGGCTGAACGTTGCAGGCGCATTCCACTCACCGTTCATGTCGGCTGCCACTGCTCGATTGGCGAGCGCGTCTCCGCGATGTCGAGGTTCAACCAGCCCGGTTCCCCGTCTACAGCAACGTGACGGCAGCCCCGGCCTCGCCGTCGGAGGTCACCAGTCTGCTGGAACGACAGGTCGAAGCTCCGGTTCGGTTTCAAGAGACGTTGCAGGCCATGGCGGCGCTCGGTGTCGATACGTTCATCCACGTCGGTCCCGGTGACGTCACGGCCGGCATGGCGAAGCGAACCGTCGATGGCGCGACGATCGTGGTCGTGAACGACGCCGCCGGCGTGGATCAGCTCTCTACCATGACCTTCGGATGACCGAACGACACGCAGAGATCACCGGCTGGGGCGCAGCGATGCCTCCGACCGTCCTGACCAACGACGACCTGAGCCGCATCGTCGAGACATCGGACGAATGGATCACCAGCCGAACGGGCATCAAGGAACGCCGCATCTCCCATGTCGACGTCAGTGAACTCGGCCGCGTTGCCGGGTTGCGGGCACTCGCCTGCGCCGGTCTGGAGGCGCCACAGGTCGACGTCGTCATCAACGCCACGTCGACGCCCGAGAACCTGCTTCCCGCCACTGCCGGCCTGATTCAGGACCGGATCGGTGCGACCGGTGCGGGAGCGATGGATTTGAACGCCAACTGCTCCGGCTTCGTCTACGGCCATGTCGTGGCTGATTCGCTCATCCGTTCAGGAGCAGCCGACACGGTGCTGTTGATCGGCGCCGAGAAGTTCTCCTACATCATCGATTGGACCGACCGCTCGACCTGCGTCTTGTTCGGTGACGGCGCCGGTGCCGTCATCCTCCAGGCCACCGACGAACCGATCGGTCTCCTCGCCAGTGAACTCGGCAACGACGGCTCGGCAGCCGAGCATCTGTGCCTTCCCGGACGGGGCACCGCCGGGGCGGTCGGCCCCCTCGATCCGCGAACGGCTGGAGTTCGCATGAATGGCCCCGAGATCTTCCGGCGAGCGGTCACGATGATGGGCGAGGCCTCCGTCGACGTCGTGAACGCTGCCGGGTGGGAGCTCGCAGACGTCGATCTCCTGATCCCGCACCAGGCGAATCAGCGGATCATCGATGCGACGGCGCGACGACTCAAACTGGACAGCTCGAAGGTGTACAGCAACATCCATGCATACGGCAACACGTCGTCGGCCACGATCCCCGTTGCGCTCACCGAGGCGATCGAGCAGGGGATGGTGAGGCCGGGGGCCAACATGGTGTTCGTCGCGTTCGGCGGCGGGTTGTCGTGGGCCGCCACCGCAGTCAGATGGGGGTCCCGGGTCGAGCCGATCGCCGAGTCGGATGCGGTCATCCCCGACTACGACGGCGACGTTTTCGACCTTCTCGCCCCGAACCTCGAGTTCTTCGGAACCCGGTCGTGAGTCGCGTTGCTCTCGTAACAGGCGGATCGAGAGGAATCGGTCGTGCGATCGCTCTCGAGCTGGCCGCGGCAGGCAACACCGTCATCGTCAACTTTGCCTCCCGTTCGGACGCTGCCGACGAGGTCGTCGCTGCCATCGAGGCAGCCGGAGGAACTGCGATGGCAATCAAGGCAGACGTGTCAGACGCTGAGCAGGTCGACGCGATGTTCGCTGCGATCACCGAAGCCAACGATGCACCGACCATCGTTGTCAACAACGCCGGGATCACCCGTGACAATCTGCTCATGCGGATGGCGGTCGACGACTTCGACTCGGTGATCAACACCAATCTCCGATCGGCGTTCCTGGTCACCAAGGCGTCACTGCGAGGGATGGTGCGAGCGAAATGGGGTCGGATCATCTCGATCGGCTCGGTGTCCGGCATCTCGGGAAACCCCGGCCAGGCGAACTATGCGGCGTCGAAGGCCGGGTTGATCGGATTCTCCAAGTCGGTCGCAAAGGAGATGGGGGCGCGAAACATCACCTCGAACGTCGTTGCCCCGGGATTCATCGCAACCGACATGACAGACGAGCTCGCCGACGACGTCAGGGACGCAGCAGCCGGGTCGACCTCACTCGGTCGCCTCGGAGAACCTGCAGAGGTGGCGGCGGTTGTGGCTTTTCTGGCATCGAACGCCTCGTCCTATGTGACAGGCCAGGTCATAGCGGTGGACGGCGGTATCGCCCTCTAGGGTGACGGAAACGCAGAGAGACGAAGGAGAGAGAGACATGGAACGCAGCGACGTAGCCGAGCGGTTGAAGGCAACGCTCGTGAGTGAGCTCGGGCTCGACGCATCGAAGCTCGCCGAGGACGCATCCTTCGAGGAGGACCTCGAAGTCGATTCACTGGGTGTGGTCGAGTTGTTGATGGCGCTCGAGGACGAGTTCGACGTGAAGATCCCCGACGAGGAAGCCGAGAGCATCGGGACCGTCGGCCAGGCCATCGACATGGTGCATAGCAAGCTTTGATGTCTGATCGCAGACGGGTCGTCGTCACCGGGCTGGGCGCTGTCTCACCGGTGGGCCTCGACGCAGCATCCACCTGGCAGGCGCTGGTCGCCGGTCGGTCCGGTGTCAGTCAGATCAGTCTGTTCGACACGACCGGGTTCAAGGCGACGATCGCCGCCGAGGTCTCCGATTTCGATCCCGACGCGTATTTCGATCGCAAGGACGCCCGGCGAATGGACCGAATCGTCCAGTTCGCACTCGTATCGGCCAATGAGGCGATGGCCGATGCCGGTCTGGCGATCGATCCAGATGGGCCGCTCGCACCCCGGGCCGGAGCGCTGATCGGGGTCGGGTTCGGTGGCATGGAGACGTTCGTCGAGGAGATCACGACACTCAACGAGCGCGGGCCCGGACGGGTGAGCCCGATCGGCATCCCCAAGATCATCGCCAACATGGCGTCGGGAACCGTGTCGATCGAGCACAACCTGATGGGGCCGGTGTCATGCACGGTCACCGCCTGTTCTGCGTCGGCGAATGCGATCGGCGACGCAGCCGAGATCATCCGTCGCGGCGCCGCCGACGTGATGGTCGCCGGTGGGGCAGAGGCCGCGATCACCGATTTCGGGATCGCCTCGTTTGCTCAGTCTCGCGGCGCTGTCGACGCGCAACGACGATCCACAAGGCCGCGTCCCGACCGTTCGATCTCGATCGCGACGGCTTCGTGATGGGCGAAGGAGGAGCGTCTCTGGTGCTCGAAGAGCGCGAGATGGCGATCGCCCGAGGCGCGGACATCCTCGCCGAGATCACTGGATATGGCATGTCGGCGGATGCCTATCACATCACGCTCCCGCGTCCCGGAGGGGTGGGGGCGTCCCGTGCCATGACAGCTGCCCTCGCCGATGCGGGCATCGCTGCCGAGGATGTGGGATACATCAACGCCCATGGGACCTCGACCGAGGCCAACGACGCCACCGAGACGGCCGCGATCAAGCTGGCGTTCGGGGAAGCGGCATCCACCGTCCCGATCTCTTCGACGAAGTCGATGACGGGCCATCTCCTCGGCGCTGCCGGAGCCATGGAGGGACTGGTGGCGGTGCGCTCACTCCAAACGGGCATCCTCCCGCCGACGATCAACTACGAGACGCCCGACCCCGAGTGTGATCTCGACTACGTGCCGAACGAGGCACGACAGACCGACGGCATCCGCCACGCCATGAGCAATTCGTTCGGATTCGGCGGACACAACGTCACGCTGATCTTCAGCAAGGCCTGATCTCAGCCGCGCTCTGACCGTTATGGTCAGCTCGTGCGCGATTCGGCGATCGAGCGGGACACCAGAACCATCACCACCAGCATGCCACCGGTCACGATCACGAACGCGATGATCGAGATGGCGATCGCCCAGCCCGGGCACGAGCTGATCACGCCGGGCTCGACCTCCGTCCGGCACGAGACATCTGTGACGACGTATCCGACCCACGCGGCAATCGCTCCGAGCACCAGCGACGGAATGGTGATCCACGGATTCGGGTACCTCATCGAACGTCGCCTCCGCTTCGTCGACCGCGATCATCGATGCCGGCTGCGTCGAGGATCTCTCGGGGAACGAGCTCGGGCGGGATCGGGACCGTGGAGCCGGGCTGAGCGAGCGGTTGGACGGCAATCCGGGCGTCGACCGTCCATGCGAGTGAGGCCGCCGTCACGGCTGTGAGCGCGATCAGCGCGCCGGCCGGAACGCTGGAGAACACGGCCAGCGTGCCCAGAACGACCGGAACGCCGAACCGGGCGGTGACGAGCGAGATCGACGTGGCCTTGAGATAGACGATCATCGCCGACCAGGTGGCGACGACGGCGGCCACTGCCGTGGCATCGAGGCCGTCGCGGGTCACGAACGCCCAGACAGGCGGTGACACCAGCAGGACGATGCCGAGCAGCACTGCCCGGGAAGGGGGGCCGTCTGCGGAGGGTCGCTGGCGGATCATCCCGCGCATCGCCGTGCCCGCCAAGCCGGCCAAGGCGACGGAGGCGAGGCCGATGCCGGCGACTGCGCCGACATCCAGCGGGACCACCAGACCGAGGACGATGAGGGCGACCGAGGTGGCGATGCCGAGACGAAGCGCCCAGCGCGATGCGCCAACCACCATCCCGACGATGGCAACCGTGGCCATGGCGATGACGCCGATGCCGAACACGACTGCAGACGAGGAAGCCCACTCGGGCGAGCGTGCGATGGCCACTGCCCAGGCGATCGAGGCAGAGAGCAACATGAAACTCGAGAAGAGGGCGCCGAGCATGGACATCAGGGCTGAGTCTTGGCGATGGCGCCGGGGAACGCAAAACTGCGATCCATGTCTGGTGGAGACCACGATTTCTGGCCGGGTGAATTCACCTGGTGCCCCCATTGTCGGTTCCGGCTCGCTCCTGACCAGGTGGGCGGTCTTGTGCGGATGGTGTGCAGTGGATGCGGCTTCGTTCACTTCCGTAACCCAGGGGTCGGAGTGGCGGGTGTTGCGATCGAGGGCGGACGCATCCTGATGGTCGAGCGGGGCCCGTCGTCCACGAGAGCCGGCACATGGTGTATTCCATGCGGATACCTCGATTACGGCGAGGAGGTTCGTCACGGGGCGGCGCGTGAGGTGCAGGAGGAGACGGGCCTCGTTGTCGACGTCGGAGAGGTGATCTGGGTGGCGTCCAATTTCCACGACCCCGCCAAGCTCACAGTCGGCATCTGGTTCGAGTGCGAGGTGATCGGAGGCGACCTGCTCGCCGGAGATGACGCCGCGGACGCCCGCTGGTTTCCGCTCGATCAGCTTCCCGAATTGGCGTTCGAGACGGATCGTCGGCTGCTCGAGACGCTGGCAGAGAGGCGTCAGGTCTCCTGAGCGGGTTCCCAGGAGGAGTCCTCACGCCAGGACGCGGCCGGTGTGAACGTGATGACGGAGCCATGCGTCGGCTTGTCGGTGTGGAGCGTGGACAGATCACGACCGGTCAGGGCGAGCCTGCCGGCCTGCACGGGGTCCTGGTGGCTCACGATGACCACGTCGCCATCTCGATGGCGGGTGTTGATGTCCCGAACCGCTTCGGAGATGCGACGAGCGAGCTCCGACAGGGACTCGGCGCCGATGCCCGACTCGAGCGGGCGCTCGAGATAGGCATCGACTTCGCCCGGTCTGATGTCGCCCAACTCGTCCCATCCGAGTCCGGCCCATTCCCGGAGCAATGCCCATTCGGTCAACCGGTCGTCGACGGTGATCGAGACGCCAGCTCTCGCGGCGATCGGCGTTGCCGTTTCGAGGGCGCGTTGGAGCGGCGACGACCACACGGCGACGATCGGGCTCGATCCGAGATAGCGGGCAGTTTCACGCGCCTGGACGCGGCCGAGGTCGGACAGCCCGAATCCGGGGAGGTCGGCGTATACGAGGTGGTCGGGGTTGTGGACCTCGCCGTGCCGGACGAGGTGGACGTGGATTGCCATCCGCCGGGAGGCTAGCCACCGTCGGATCGAGGCCGTTCGACCAGACCGAACCTCAAGTTCGTGGGTCATATACCGACATGAGTCAGGTAACATCACCGCAGGAAGCCGAATATTGACCCCGGGGCCACGACGATGTCGCTCGATGACCGTGAACAGCAGATACTCGCCGAAATAGAACGCCAGTTCTACGAGGAAGATCCGAGTCTTGCCAAAGCCGTCCGAAACATCGACCGGCCGCGCCGATTCGGTGTCCGGGTCCCCATCGTCGGTCTGGCGGTCGGCGTCATCGCCGTCATCGTGTTCTTTACGATCAACACCTTTGTCGCACTCGGCGGCTTCCTCGTGATGGTCGTGTCGGCGTCAGCTCTCGTGTACGAGTTGTCCGACCGGCAGCGCGACTCGGGCGAAAAAAACGGCGGATCGGGAAAATCTCCCTGGCCACGTCGGTTCGGCCGACGCTGATCTCTCGCTAAGGTACCTCACCCCCGGCGGTGCGATTCTGATCTACGTCCCGCGGGCGAAATTGGAGGTTCGATCGGGCGCCTGTCACGTCCGATCCTGAGTTGTTCGGAGTGCTGTTTTGCAAGAGGGATTCACGGCCCAACAGGCCTCGAAGCTGACGTCGGCCACCCATCATCAGCTGCGGTACTGGGATCGAGTCAATCTCGTGAAGCCCTCCGTCCAGAGCACCAACGGACGCCCGGGCGTGCGTCGCCTGTACTCGTTCCGGGATCTGGTCGCCCTTCGCGTCGTCAAGAGCCTGCTCGACAATGGAATGTCGCTTCAGCGCGTCCGTCGCGCCTGGGACTACCTGCGCCGCAATGCCGACATGGACGACCATCTGGCGAGCGTCAAGCTCGTGACCGACGGGCGGACGATCTTCAAGATCGCCAAGGACGACTCAGAAGTGCTCGACGCATTGCGTGAAGGGCAGCTGTCCTTCTTCGTTGCGATCGACGAGATCACCCGGACGGTCGAGGACGACGTCACCCGCTTCGAACTCGACCGTCAGCAATTCCTGACGATGCTCAACCGGGTCGAGGACGACGTCCGCGACGAGCAGCGCACCGCCGAAGGCTGACGTCGCGGCGGACGGCTCGCGCTCCGCCCCATCGACCACATCACCCCATCAATGTGAACGCTCTTCAGCCTGGCGCAGGACCGTTGAACTCGACCGACGGGGTCAGGACCCGGCAGTCGCCTACCGCAGCGAGGCGATCGAGAGATGCTCGCGAATCCGATCGGAGCGGGACAGCGACACCGTCACCTGGTCGTCGGCCACTTTGAAGGCGTGTCGACTGTCACCGATTGGCTCTCCTCCGTAGGCCTGCGCGCTGTACATGCGGGCGAGCGGAACGATGGCGTGATTGTGCTGCTGGGCGATCTCGATTGGTGTGAGGTCGTGGCCGATCTCGTTCCCGAGGTCCTTCAGCCGGTCGGTGATTTCGACCCAGGCCATCTCGATGTTTCCGGTGGCGATTGCCTTTAGGCGACGCCGACGTCGCATGATCTTGTAGAGCGGAAGGCTGGAGCCGATCACGACGGCGAGTGCCAGCCATCGGACCCAGATCGGTATCGAGCTCGGGCTGAACTGCCCACGGAGATCGGGGGTTGCGTCGCCGGTGCCTTCGTCGAAGTCGGGCAGCGCTGGGTCGCGCTCACCGGGGAGCCGACCGGAGGTCGAGCCACCCTCGTCGACTTCGTCGGGTGCCGGAACGAATGCCCTGGCATCGAAGCCGATTTCGGTGTCCGCCAGCGACGGGTTGACGCCGTCGCCTCTCGGTGTCGGATCGAACCTGATCCAGCCCTGTCCATCCATCCACAACTCCACCCAGGCGTGGGCGTTGTTCTCCCTGACGACGACGACCTCCGACCCGTCCTCCTGGATCTGGATGTCACCCGGCGTGAATCCCAACACGACACGGCTCGGGAGGCCCAGCGATCTCGCCATGACCGCCATCGCAGTGGCGAACTGCTCGCAGTAGCCGGTCCGGAAACCGGAGACTTCGGGGTTGAGTAGCCAGGTCTCGAGGTCGAGCGACGAGTGGCCGGTCGACACATCGGTCGAGTAGATGAAGTTGTCCGAGTCCCGGAACCACGCCTCGAGGATCAGCGCCTTTTCGAATCGCGTCACGCCCGGGTCGGTGATCTCGCGGGCTGCCTGCCGGACGGCGAGCGAGACATCGTCTGGAAGCTCCAGGTACTCATCGACGACCTCGGGCCGATCGACGAACCGGGTGGCTTTCGGCGCGAGATCGAATCTTCCCGCGTCGGCCGCCTCCTGGAATATGGGGCTCAGTTCGCCGCCGAGGGACGCGAGCTGAGCGATGTCTGGATCGGGCACGTCCGCCCGAAGCTCGTATTCCCACCCCTCGCGAGTCCGGAGATCGATGCCGATCGAGCCGTCCGTCCTCACCCGGAAGCTCTCGGTGATGAGCGGGTTCGTGCTCTGGAGGTCCGTGGTCGAGTAGAGCACGGGAAGGAGTTGCTGTGCGAGGTCGGCGATCCGGACTCTCGCCGACACGGTGGTAGTCGGCCCCTGGAACATCCAGTCCTCGAGTTCGTAGCGGCCCTCTCCCTGCTTGGCGTACGGCTGACTTCCGGGAATCCAATTGGTCCCGTCGAAGACGTCGAGGGTGATGAGTCGCCAATAGAGCTCTTCGTTCGGCGGCGCCGCGTCATTCATCCGAGCGAAGAACATCGGCTGGTCACCAAGCGAGAGCAAGCTCTGCTGCAGGCCGGCAAACAGGTTGAACGAAGATCCCTGCCCATACAGTCCAGCACCCACACCGTTCTGGGTCCGCCAGTCCACCGCGCCGGCCTCGGGCACCGCCGACGCGAGCCGGTCGGTTGCCAACACCGCTCCCAGCACCATCACCCCTGCGAGGACGACCGGCATCGTTGCGGTCCGTCTGGGGATCATCACCCCGCCGCGATCACGCAGGCGGCCGGTTCGCCCATCGGGCCCGGGACCAGACGCGATCACCGCGGTCGCAGCGACGACGGCGAATGCCGAGATCCAGGCGACGGTCGAGGAGCGTCGGTCGAGTGTCGCCAGTTGCAGGTAGAACACCAGCGGTCCGACCGAGCCGACCCACGGTCGATTCGTCACGACGGCGACGGCGATGAGGGATCCGAACAGCCAGGCGAGGAGCCCGAGGACCGCCACCAACCCCGGGATCGCGATGACCGGCGCCGAGCCGAACCGGAACACTTCGATGGCGAAGTCGAGCTCGGAGTTCAGCGCCGTGAACGTCTCTCCGGTCGGCAGGATCCCCCACACCAGGGTCGACGGCCCGATGATCCGGAATGCGGCGAGGGTCGCGGCCACCAGGCCGATCGATGCGATCGACGCCCATGAGACCCGGTACGAACGGGTGATCCACGTGACGACACCACCGAGGGCGGCCATCGCCGAGAGGACCAGTATCCACGGCGGCCCATCGATGGTCGGCTGGAGCAGACGCGTCAGCCGAGCGAACACCAAAGCCAGGGCTGCGACGCCTGTCAGCCAGCGGAGCTTGTTTGCCATTGCCTGTTCGTCAGTCGAGTCCACTCCTGTGCCCAGGAGCCGGACGGGGGAGTGGACATGGTCAGGGCGCCGGCGCGTTGCAGCGCATGCTCTGCCGTCGCGCTGGATCCGGTCGCAGCCATGACGATCGTGGTCCGGTAGTCGCGTGACAGGAGACGATGCACCTCGAGCAACTCGTGATCGGCGACGCCGGTCACGAGGACGAGGGCGCCGCCACGCCCGGTCTGCCGTATCCGGCTCGCCACCGTCCGCAGGTCGAGTCGATCCTCCGTGCCGACGATCGCCAGGCGTTCCATCACCGCTGCGTACGAGTTCACACTGATCGTCGACGAACCGCCTGCCCACAGGTCGGCATCGAATCCCGAACGGGAGAGATGCCTGACCACGGATGCGGCTCCCTTGACCGCCTTCTCGAAGTGGAGCGGCGACTCGTAGGACGAGAGGCGTAGGTCGAACAGGACCAGCGCTCTGGACTGCCAGGGCGTCTCCAACTGCTTGATCATCAGCGTGTCGGTCCGAGCGGATGACGGCCAATGCACGAAACGCAGATCGTCGCCGCGTTGGTACTCGCGGAGCGTGAAGAAGTCCTCACCGCCGTTCTGGGAGAACTCAGGCCGGGATGCCTGCATGGCGGGATCTCTTCCTCGAGTGATCGGGAATCCAGTGAGATCTTCGACCTCTGGGTAGACGACCAAGCGATCGACGCTGTCGACGGTCTGTTGCGTGAACGAGATGCCGAGTGGATCGGTGACCGTGACCGTCGCAGGGCCGACCCGATACACGCCTCGCGGCCGACATACGATCCGATAGCCGGCGTCGCCGGTTGCCTTTCCGGGGAGCTTTCCGATCTGAAACGTGGCCGATCCCAGCGCCCCGACGTCGTCGGTCATCTCGGCGGAGGCGAGCACTCGACGGCGCTGATTCGTGATCCGGCTCTCGACGGCCGCCTCGTCGCCTTCATGGACATGGGTCGGTGACAAGTGGCGGATGATGTCGACATCGGGCGCGCCGAGCCGTGTCTGGACGAGTGCGAAGACGATCCCGACGGCGATCACGGCCGATCCCGCCAGGAACTCGATTTCACCGAGTGTGACCCACAACAGCGCGAGGGCGGCGGCCATGCCGATCGCCGTCCACCCGCGCTGGGTGATCATCTACTGGCGATCCGGGTGGACGCCGGCACCGAGAGGGACCGCATGACCGAGTCGATGGCAGACGTGACGCTCGTGCCCCGCATCTGGGCTTCGGGCCTCAGCGCCATCCGATGCTCGAGCACCGGATGAGCGAGGGCCTTGATGTCGTCCGGCGTCACGTACTCGCGACTGTCCGCAGCTGCCATCACCCTCGCCACCCGCTGGAGGAAGAGCGCCGAGCGCGGCGAGGCGCCCAGCAGGATCTCGTCGTGGCTGCGGGTGGCTTCGATGAGATCGATGACATATTCCTTCACCGGCTCGGAGACATGCACGCCTCGGGCCAGCTCGATCAGTTCGACGACCTCGTCGGCGGTGATCACCGGCTCGAGGTCCAGGAAGGTCGAGCGGATTCCGTGCGTGTCGAGGATCTCGAGTCCCTTTTCGCGTGAGGGATATCCGATCTTTACCCGCATCATGAACCGGTCGAGCTGTGCCTCGGGGAGCGGATACGTCCCTTCGTGCTCGAGCGGGTTCTGCGTGGCGACGACGATGAATGGCGGGCTCAGGACGCGGGTGACGCCGTCGCTGGTGACCTGGCGCTCCTCCATCGCTTCGAGGAGTGCGGCCTGGGTCTTGGGGCTGGCCCGGTTGATCTCGTCGCCGACGACGACATTCGCAAAGATTGCGCCCTCTTTGAAGACGAATTCGGATGACTGGCGATCCCAGATCGACACGCCGGTCACATCGGACGGGAGGAGATCGGGTGTGAACTGAATGCGGGTGAAGGTGCAGTCGATCGATCGGGCGAGAGACTTCGCCATGAGCGTCTTTCCGACTCCGGGGACGTCCTCGATCAGCACATGCCCTTCGGCCAGGAGGCACATCAGCACGAGCTCCACGGCTTCCCGCTTTCCCTGGATGACGGTCTCCACATTTGACGCGACGGCATCGAAACGGGACGCGAAATGCTCGATCTGCTCGGTCGTGGCCGTGTTCATGTGGCTGCCCTCGTGCTGGATTGCGGCGATACTACCCCTAGCCAATAGATGTCCGATGGGTACCCTGTATGTCGGAGGCGTCGTTGCGGCGCCGAGTTTGGCTGCCGCAACTCGAAGGAAGTGGGTGGACGTGTGGCTGGGAGAACGATCGTGCTCGTGCTGGAATTGGCGCGGACCGCAATCTCCCATGTGAGACGGGGATGGTGGCGGTCCGGAAACAGACTGCCGCGACTGTCGAGCGCTCATGTGAGATGGAGAATGGAAACGGCCTACGGGGCACCCGAGGCACAGCCGAATGTCTCAGACGTCATCGACTTCGTCGCCTGGCGGAGAAGACAGCGACTGGCACGGGCATCGACGTGGCGGTGATGACTGGATTGGAAGACAGGCTGAGGAAGGTCGCCGGTGTCACCGAGATCATCGTCGAGCTCGGGGACGAGGGTCCTCGGGGTATCCGAGTACGGTTGACCGAGGGCGCACAGGAAGGTGACGTGCTCGAAGAGATCAGGCGAATTCTCGTCGCGTACGGTCTCAAGGCGACTGGACGTCGCGGGCACAACGCATCGTCGATCCCATCGCTCGAGTTGGGTGCGGACTCGAGTTCTAGCGAACCGGAGTCATCCGTTCATGCGGTGGTGCGGCCTCCCGACGAGCCCGGCAGAACCCACCAACCACGACCGACGGCGGTCATCGCGCCGATCAACGGACGGCTGGTAGCCAAGCTGACCGACGGGTATCGCACCGTCGAAGCAACCGCCGAGGCGACCCCACTCGGCGCATCCGAAGCGATGATCCGGGCGTTGGCGGAGTGGCGAGGATCGAGGATTCCGAGCCGGATCGCCGTGGATCGACTCGACATCGACGATGCGGACGTCGTCGTCCTGGTCGCCCGCCGCGATGACACGGTCGTGTCCGCAGCGAGCGTCGTGTCGGACGATCTGGCCGGCGCGCTCGCCGACGCGGCCTCTTCGATACTGGATCTCCTCGACGACTGACCTACCAGGCCAAAACCCTCGAAACCGCCTCGAACCCGGTGACGGGCTGGGTAATCTCGTTCGCGGAGGATCGAGTGTCTGGTGCCCTGATCTTGAATGCGACGTACGAACCGCTGACGGTGGTCAGCAATCGCCGCGCCGTCGTGCTCGTGATTCACGGCAAGGCTGTCGTGCTGGAGCGTCGCGACGAGGAGTGGGCGTCGGAGGCTCGCACCTTCCCGGTTCCCTCCGTGATCAAGCTGACGTCGTTCGTGCGTGTCCCGTACCAGCGGTCGGTTCCGGTCACCCGTCGGGCGGTGTTCGGACGCGACGATCACATGTGCCAGTACTGCCGGGGGCCCGCCGAGAGCATCGATCATGTGATCCCACGATCGCGTGGCGGCAAGCACACCTGGGACAACGTGGTGGCGGCATGTCGCCGATGCAACGTTCGCAAAGGGAGCCGCCTGCCGTCAGAGGCGAATCTCACGCTGCTGAAACGTCCCGGACCGCCCCATCGCTACGGCTGGATCTATGCCAGCGCCGGGTTTCGACTCGATCCCGTGTGGGACCGATACCTCCTCGCGGGGTGATCGGGTCGCACCGCTCGAGCCGGATCGGTCGCCAACCGTGGGCCCCTGGCACGGTATGTCTGCTCTGCAACCCTGGGTTGTGACGGTGCGAGGGGTTGTGATGGTGCGATGAGGGCGCCGATCCGGATTGCCAATTGCTCGGGGTTCTATGGGGATCGGCTGTCGGCGGCCTCCGAGATGGTCGAGGGCGGTCCGATCGACGTGCTCACCGGCGACTGGCTGGCCGAACTGACGATGCTCATCCTCGCCCGGGCTCGAATGAGGCGCCCCGGCTCCGGATACGCCCGCACCTTCGTGACGCAGATGGAGCAGGTGATGGGAACCTGTCTGGATCGCGGGATCAAGATCGTGTCGAACGCCGGTGGCCTCGATCCTGCCGGCTGCGCCGAGGCGGTTGCTGCGGTCGCCGATCGCCTCGGCCTCGCCGTGTCCATTGCGTTCGTCGATGGCGACGACCTGATGCCCCGCCTGAGCGAGATCCTCGCCGATGGGTCGCTGGCACCGTTCGGTGACGATCCGGGGTTGAGCGATCCCGAGACATATCTGACGGCCAATGCCTACCTGGGATGCTGGGGCATCGTCGAGGCCCTCGAGCGAGGCGCCGACATCGTGATCACCGGCCGGGTCACCGACGCCGCCGTCGCCTGCGGACCGGCGGCATGGCATCACCGATGGCGTCGCGACGACTGGGATCCGTTGGCCGGTGCGGTGGTCGCCGGCCATGTGATCGAATGCTCTGCGCAGGCGACCGGTGGCAACTACTCGTTCTTCACCGAGATCCCGGGTTTCGCCGACCCCGAAGGCGGTGCCCGTCTGGGGTATCCCTGGGCGGAGGTCGCCGCTGACGGCTCGGCTGTCATCGGCAAGCACGACGGAACCGGCGGATTGGTGTCGGTGGGAACCGTGACGTCGCAGCTGCTCTACGAGATCGGCGGCCCGTCCTACCTGGGGCCGGATGTCACCGCCCGATTCGACACGATCCAGTTGGAACAGGTGGAGCCGGATCGAGTGCGGATCTCAGGGGTGCGGGGCGTGCCGCCGCCCCGCACGCTCAAGGTCGGCATCAGTGAGCTGCGCGGCTTCCGGAATTCGTTCGAAGTGGCCCTGACCGGCCTCGACATCGACGAGAAGGCCGCGTTCGCCCAGGCCGCGTTCTGGGCGCAGTGTCCAACGCCGCCGGAGGGCTTCGCCTCGGTCGACTCCCAGGTGCTCCGGACCGATCGAGCGGATCCGGAATCGAACGAACAGGCGACGGCGGTCTGGAGGTTGACGGTCAAGGACCCGGATGTGGACACGGTCGGCAGAGCGTTCTCGAATGCGATGGTCGAGACTGCGCTGGCCTCGATCCCGGGCATGTACGCAGTCAGCGGGGGGCCGTCGGCAGGCGAGCCGTACGGGGTGTTCCGACCGGCGTTGATCGATGCCGGGTTGGTGTCGCAGACCGTCCATCTGTCAGATGGGACCGAGGTCGAAGTGGGTTCGATCGCCCCGGCCGCCGATGTCGAGATCACGCCGAGCTCGCCTGCCGTGGCACCCGTCCCGAGTGGTGAGACAGTCGAGGCTCCACTGGGTCGGGTGATGGGAGCACGGTCGGGGGACAAGGGCGGCGACGCCAACCTCGGGGTGTTCGTAAGGACCGATATCGCATGGGCGTGGCTCGATTCCTTCCTCGACACGGCCCGTCTGAAGATGTTGCTGCCGGAGACATCGGAGTTGGCGGTGGACCGGCATGCGCTGCCGAATCTCCGGGCGATCAACTTCGTGGTCACCGGTCTCCTCGGAGAGGGGGTGGCGGCGTCGACGCGGCGCGATCCGCAGGCCAAGAGCCTCGGGGAGTGGTTGCGGGCCAGGGTCGTCGCCATCCCGGTTGCGGTCCTCGACGCCGAGAACGATCGCTGAGCGGCAACCGGGATTGCGTCAGAGCACCAACGCCGCAACCCCGAACGGAAGCAGGGCAAGCAGGGCGAGCCAGCGAGGTCGCTGCTGCGTGGCACCGTGGGGGTCCCAGGTGTACAGCGCTCGGGCGAGCAGCGCCGAGCACACGCCACCGACCAGCAGCACCACGAGGGCGGCGACCGGATCGATCAGCGTGTCGGTGTCGAAGCCGATTCCGCCAAACGCAGCCATGGCATAGGTCGACGGCAGGAGCTTTGCCGTCGGGAGCACCGACGCCGGCAGCAGCGACACGTCGATCATCACGCCGCCGATGAGCATCGACGGGAGGAACACAAGCTGTGACCACAGCACCGTGGCGCGGCTGTTCGCCGACACGACTCCGATGAGTGCGGCAATGGCACCGAATGTTGCGGTCGTGATCAGCAGCGTCGTACCGAAGCCGAGCCAGTTCGTCGGGATCGTGGCGCCGAACAGAGGCCCAGCCGTCACGGCGATGGCGGACGAGGCGATGGAGATGTGCACGCAGGCAGCCAGGAGGGGGATCGCCAGGATGGAGTCGGCTCCGACGCCGTTCACCGTGAAGCTGCGATGGATTCCGGCGTCGCGGGCTTCCACGAGCTGTGACGGGAATCCGAGGATGGTCCCGGCCATGACCGTCACGACCACGAGCGCCGGGATGAGGCTCTTCTGCGAAATCCGGGTTGATCTCGACCATCACGAGCCCCATCAGGAGATAGAAGCCGAGGGGGAACAGGTAGAACAGCAGCATCGCGGCCGGGTTGCGGAGACCCGTCCTGAACTCGAAGCCGAAGTGGATGGCGAACGGCTTCATGGGCCCGACTCCGTCAGTTCTAGGAAACGCTCCTCGAGTGAGGGCCGCTCGACTCGCAGATCGATCAGCGGGTCGTGACTCGACGTCACGTGCTCGAGAATCGAGGAGACGAGCACGGCCGGCTCGTCGGTGAAGGCGATCACGTAGCCCTCATCGAGCGTTGCTTCGATGCCAGGCAGCGTGCGGATCGCGTCGACGACGGTCATCCGTTCGGTGCGAACCGATACCTTGGTCAGTCCATCTCCGGTTCCGGTGAGCTCCCGAGGGCTCCCGGTGGCGACGATGCGCCCGCGGAGGAGGATTGCCACCCGGTCGGCGAGCTTCTCGGCTTCGGCCATGTCGTGGGTGGCCAGGACGACGGTGTGCCCGTCCCGGCTCAGCTCCACGATCGCTCCGTGGAGGTCGGTCCGGGACGCGACGTCGAGACCCGCCGTCGGTTCGTCGAGGATCACCACCGGAGGATCGTGTGCGACGGCCAGGGCCAGGCTGAGACGCCGCTGGAGGCCGGTCGACAGATTCTCGTACCGAACATCGCGACGGTCGGCGAGCCCGAACCGGTCCAGTAGGTCTGGACGGGGTGTCACCCCGTGATATGCCGCGAAGAATCGCATCGCCTCGAGGGGGGTCATCGTTGGGGGGAGCCCGGCAGCCTGGAGCTGGACTCCGATGAGAGAGGCGACACGTCCTGGATCCCGTCCGGGGTCGGCCCCGCACACCGAGATACTCCCTGCCGTGGCGGTGCGGAGGCCCTCGACGCACTCGAGGGTGGTCGTCTTTCCCGATCCGTTGGGCCCCAACAGGCCGAAGACCTCTCCGGCAGCGACCTCGAAGGAGATGGCGTCGACGGCCAGCACGTCGCCGTATCGCTTGGTGAGTTGGCGGACGCTGATGGATGTCGTTGCCGGGGGTGGCGCGCCAGGACGGGTACTCATCGGACTCATCCTCGTTTCTCCGGCCCCGACCGTCCAGGGGCCAAGGTCATCGGTGTGCGCCGGTCCGGGGGAGGGGGACGCCGCCATTCACCACATGGCATGGGTCGATCGACCCATTCACCCCCTTCAGGGGCAGCAGAAGGCAAGAAAGTGTCGCAAAAGGTTGACAGGTGTCACGATGTGGGGCATAGTGGCACAGACGGAGAAGGAATGGGTCATCTCGACCCGCGAACAGCGACAGGAACGGTCAGTGTGTTTCTCGGGGAATACGAACACAGCGTGGATAGCAAGGGTCGCATCGTCATGCCCCGCGCCTACCGCGTCGAGCTCGAGGGCGACATCGTGATCACCAAAGGCCGCGACGAGAACCTGATCGTCTTCCGATCCGAGGATTACGAGGAGGCCGGCCGTTCGGTCAAGGCCACTGCCGGCGCCGACAAGAAGGGACGTGCCTATGCACGGACCTTCTTCTCGTCGGCCGACATGCAGTCGGTGGATGCCAAGACCGGACGCGTCCTCCTCAAAGAGTCGTTGCGGGACTTCGCCGGGCTCGATTCCGGCGGCCAGGTCGTCGTGGTCGGAAACTTCGACACGGTGGAGCTCTGGAATCCCGATCGGTACGAACGGGCGAAGGAGCTGGGAGAGGCACGCTATCTGGCTGACGAGGAGGATGACCCCGCTTTCGATTGAATCGTCACCGTGGCTGGCGCATCGCCAGCCCCCCGGATACCAGATGGAAGGCCCCTGACTCCGCCCGCTTCTCATTTGGTGCCAGCGCCCGGGGGGCTGGCCATGCGACAGTCCGAGACACTCGAAGCGCTCTGCGGGTTCGAAGAGCAATGTCCGGATATCACCAGCCAGTCCTCCTCCAGGAAGTCCTGAAGGCGTTCGACCCGATTCCACCAGGTGTGATCGTCGACGCCACCTTCGGTGGGGGAGGCCACGCCCGCGCCATCGACGCCCGATTCGACGACAACACCGTCATCGGGATCGATCGCGACCCTGACGCACGACGGAATGCGGGCGAGATCGAAGTCCTCGACGGCGACTTCGGTCATCTCGACTCGCTGCTCGACGAAGCCGGGATCGACCAGATCGCCGGCGTCTTGTTCGACCTCGGTATCTCCTCGCATCAGGTCGACGTCGCCGAGCGGGGGTTCAGCTTTCACGAAGACGGGCCCGCTCGACATGAGGATGGACCCCACCAAAGGGGCATCCGCTGCGGACATCGTCAACACTTCGAACGAGGACGAGCTCGCCAGGATCATCCGAACCTACGGAGAGGATCAGCAGGCGAGGCGGATCGCCCGAGCGATCGTCGCCGCCCGGCCGCTCGAGCGCACCTCGGAGCTGGTCGATGTGATCGCCTCTGCCGTCCCCGCCGCCGTTCGGAGACGCGGCCACCCGGCACGAAAGACGTTCCAGGCACTGCGGATCGAGGTCAATGGGGAGCTCGAGTCCGTGCGCTCAGGAGTCGACGCGGCGCTCGCCCGGCTGATCGTCGGTGGCCGCTGTGTCGTCATCTCCTACCACTCGCTAGAAGATCGCATCGTCAAGCGGCGGTTCGCCGAGGGCGCCGAAGGGTGCACCTGTCCGCCCGGTTTGCCGGTGTGTGCGTGCGGGGCCGATCCCGAGCTGACACTGGTCACCAGGAAGCCGATCACTCCCGGCGAGGACGAGGTGACCTCCAACCCGAGATCGCGGTCAGCGCGAATGCGGGTCGCAGAGCGGGCGAGGGCAGCATGACCGCCCGCCCGATTCGTCGCCAAACGACCGCGGCCGTCGCCGGCCTCCGAGTGATCGCGGGGCGCCGACGCCAGCAACGGCACCACGTCACCCCCTGGCTGGCGTTCACGGTCGTCGTCGTCGTCGCCCTCATCGGCGTGGTGTTGGCTCAGACCTCGCTCGATCGCGGAGCGTTCGAGCTCGGAAGCCTCAACCGCTCGATCGCAGAGGCCAAGACCGAGAATCAGCATCTCCGCCTCGACATTGCCAGGCTCGAGAGCCCCGTACGCGTGGCTCCGCTGGCCGATGAGATGGGCCTGGTGTACCCGGAGGAACGTCAGCCGTTGCTCGTCCAGGGCGTCGTCGAGCAGACAGTCGGCGGCGACCAGCGGTGGTCTTCGATCAGCGAGTTCGCATCCGAGCAGACGGGGGTGTCCCCGTGAACCGCAGCCAGATGACCGCCGATCGCCTGCAGCGTCTGACGCTCGCCTGCTCGGTCGACCACGTGGGAAAGGCCAGAGGGCTCAGGGCCTTCAGGCGGACTGCGCCGAGCCTGTCAGGTGGCAGGCTCCGGACGGGAGGCATCCACACGCGCTTCCTGTCCCCGGTGAGGTTCGATCCGACCGAGTTCGAGGTCAGGCGGTCCCTGCCGGACCTCTCCGGTCCGGGTCAACCGAAAGTCACACTTCCGACTGCTGGCGTCGCGAGGATCCGTGAACCTCAGGGTTTGCTGGCCCGGCGCCCGGTGGCCTGAGCGGTGGCCGCCCGAAAGGCGGCCCGACCGAGGGATCCTCAGCGGATCCGACTGATCGCACTGGCTGTCGTCTTCGCGTTGACCTGGGTCGGTCTCGGATATCGTCTCTTCCAGGTCCAGGTGGTCCAGGCGTCCGAACTCCGTGAGCTGGGGCTCGATCAGCGACTCACCTCGATCGAGACCCCTCCCGACCGCGGGACCATCTTCGACCGCAACGGCGATCCACTGGCCATCACGGTCGAAGCACAGTCGATCATCGTGGATCCGCGGCTCGTCGAGAATGCCGTGTACACCGCCCAGCAGGTGTCCGCCAGCTCGGGACGACCGTGGGAGCGGATGCTGGAGGAGATCGAGAAGGGCGGGAGCTTCCGGTACCTGGCTCGTCAGCTCGAGCCGGCGCAGGCCCAGGCCGTGCTCGATCTCGGGCTCCCCGGCGTCAGTGCGATCAACGAGCCGAAGCGGGTGTTCCCGCACGGTCCGATCGCCGCTCACGTCGTCGGGATGGTCGACATCGATGGCAAGGGCATCGAGGGGCTCGAGGCCTACTACGACGAAGCCCTGTCCGGAACCGGTGGGGAAGTCGTCTTCGAGAAACCCCTCGCAGTGGGCGAGAGTGACGGGCCGGTGGCGATTCCGCAAGCAGAGATCATCACGATCCCGGCGATTCCCGGCAACGACCTCGTCGCAACCATGGATCTCTCTCTCCAGAACGCCGCCTACGGGGCATGTCAGGAGACCGTCGAGCGGACCGGGGCAACCGGCTGCTGGATCGTGGCGCTCGAAGTCGAGACGGGCGAGGTTCTGGCGATGGCCGGGTATCCGGGCTTCGATCCGGAAGCCCGGGTGGGGCTGAATGGGGGCACGTTCGAGAACTTCGCCGTTCGCGGCATGTACGAGCCGGGGTCGACCCAGAAGCTGATCACGTTCGCAGCCGGCCTCGACACCGGGGTCTTCTCGACCTCGACCGTGATCGGCTCTGTGGGCGACACCATCGAGATCACTCCCGGTGCCTGTCGATCCGACAACGACGACCTGTACGGGTGTTACAGCGACTTCTCGGCCCACGAGACCCGTGACATGTCGATCAAGGAGATCTTCACGGTCTCGTCGAACGTGGGGACGATCAAGGCATCACAGATGCTCCCCGAGGGAACCCTGCTGGATTACATGGAGCGCTTCGGCGAGGCGGGTAAGACCGGCATCGACTTTTCCGGGGAGACCCCGGGGGCCATCAGGACCGATCCCGGATGCAGTTCGTGCCTTGCCTCGCTGGCGATCGGCTATTCGGTCGGCGCCAGCCCCCTCCAGATGGCAGCCGCATACGCGGCGATCGGCAACGACGGTGTCTGGATCGAACCGTCACTGGTTCGCAGCGTCATCGACGTCAACGGGGTCGAGTCCGCGTTGACGCCCAGCACCCGTCGGGTCGTCTCGAGCGACACTGCTTGGGCGATCCGCCAGATGCTCAAGAACGTGGTCGTCGAGGGAACCGGGAAGGCGGCGACGGTGCCCGGGTACGAGGTCGGCGGCAAGACCGGCACCTCGGACAAGATCGACGAGAACGGTCAGTACGTCGAAGCGACGATGGCGAGTTTCGTCGGAATCGCCCCCATCCAGGATCCCAAGGTCGTCGTGGCCGTGGTCGTCGACAACCCGGACTGGGCATACCGCACCGGCGGTGCGGCGGCAGCTCCTGCGTTCTCGAAGGTCATGGAGGCGGCGCTCCAGGGACTGGGGGTGGCTCCCGATGTCGTCCCGGGGTGAGCGCCTCAGTGTCATCGCGCGCCGTGTCGGTGGCCGGATCATCGGCACGGGTGATCCGATCGTGGTCGATGCGACCCATGACTCACGACAGGTAGGCGCCGGCACCGTCTTCATCGCCGTGCGCGGCATGACGAGTGATGGGCATGCGTTCATCGACCGTGCAGTCGAACTCGGCGCATCTGCGATCGTGAGTGAGGAGGAGCGGGACATCGATGTTCCCGTGCTCCTGGTCGACGACAGCCGGGCCGTCATGGCCGACGTGGCCGCAGCGGTGCATCAGGACCCATCCCACGACCTGTCGGTGGTCGGGATCACCGGCACCAACGGCAAGACGTCGGTGGCATTCATCCTCGAATCCATCCTCCGATCGGCTGGGGTGCCAACCGGCCTGATCGGCACCATCGTCACCCGGGTGGGCGACGACCAGATCCCGACGTTGCGCACCACCCCCGAAGCGACGGACTTCCAGAGGTTGCTGCGCGTGATGGCCGATCGTGGCGCCAACACGGTCGTCACCGAGGTGTCCTCGCACGCACTCGACCTCGGCCGGGTTCGGCACACCCGATTCTCCGTGGTGGCATTCACCAACCTCAGCCAGGACCATCTCGACTTCCACGGGGACATGGATGCCTACTTCGAGGCAAAGGCGAGCCTGTTCGACGGGTCCTTCTCGGAGCGGGCCGTCATCTGCATCGACGACGAGTACGGCCGCCGTTTGGCGAATGACACGTCAATCGGCGTTGTCACTGTCAGCATGGGGTCAGATGCAGACATCACCGCGACGATTCGTCACCGATCTCTCGCCGGCACCGACATCAGCCTCGATCTCCCAGGCGGCGAGGTCAGGGACCTGTCCGTGCCGCTCATCGGCGACTTCAACATCGAGAACGCGCTCGTCGCGGCTGGGTGCGCCTGGGAGTTGGGCCTCCGTCCCGACCAGATCGTCTCGGGGCTGGAATCGGCCATTGCGGCGCCTGGCCGGTTCGAGATCGTCTCCGGCGACGACCCTCTGCGCGTCATCGTCGACTACGCGCACACTCCGGACGGGATATCGACCGTGATCGAGACCGTCCGCACAGTGGCGCCCGGGAGAGTGGTGGCGATCTTCGGAGCCGGCGGTGATCGCGATCGATCCAAGCGTCCCCTGATGGGCCGGGCCGCGTCGGCCGCCGACATCGTCGTGGTGACATCGGACAACCCGAGATCGGAGGATCCCGACGCCATCATCGCCGACATCGTCGCGGGCATGGACGACGTCGAGGTCAGGCGGATCCCGGACCGGCGTGAGGCGATCCAGGCGGCGATCCTCGAGGCCGACGATGGCGATGTCGTTCTCGTGCTCGGGAAAGGTCACGAGCGCAGCCAGGAGATCGGGGATCGGGTTCTTCCCTTCGACGACCGGGTGGTGGCCCGGGCCGCCATCGACACGCGACGGGGCATCAACCGATGATTGCGCTCCTGATCGGCGCCTCGGTTGCCCTCCTGTTGTCCATCACGGTCACCCCGGTGGCGATCAGGGTCCTGCGTGATCACAATGTCGGCCAGTTCATCCAGGAAGAGGTCGAGGGTCACGCGCACAAACACGGGACGCCCACCATGGGCGGCGTCGTCATCGTCGGGTCGGTCGTCGTGGCGTTCCTGCTTGCCCATGTTCGGCTGTGGACTCCGTCCGCCGGTGTCACCTGGGACGTCGAGTCGGTCGACGGCGGGGGATTGCTGGCGTTGTTGGCCCTGGTGGGGATGGCGTCGATCGGATTCGTCGACGACTTCGTCAAGTACAGCCGGAAGCGATCGCTCGGGCTGAGCGCCCGATGGAAGTTCGCCGGCCAGCTGGCGATCGCGTCTGCATTCGCGGTCGGCGCCGATGCCGTTGGGGTCTCGACGCGACTGTCGTTCACCCGTCCGATGACCATCGACCTCGGCGTCTTTTTCGTCGTCTGGGTGCTCTTCCTGCTGACCGGGGCAGCCAATGGCGCCAACCTGGCCGACGGAATGGACGGTCTGGCAGCCGGCTCCGCCATTCTCATGTTCGGCGCCTACACGATCATCGCTTTCTGGCAGTCCCGCAACGGCGACGTCTACGGAGCCTCCACGAACCCGCGGGAACTCGCCATCATGTCGGCGGCAATGCTCGGGGCGCTCTCGGGGTTCCTGTGGTGGAACGCCCCGCCGTCGAAGATCTTCATGGGAGACGTTGGCTCGAACGCGATCGGAGGCCTGCTGGCGGCGCTGGCACTGCTGACGAACTCGGCGCTGCTGCTCGCCATCATCGCCGCTCTCTATGTCGCCGAGACGCTGTCGGTGATCATCCAGGTGGTCGTCTTCCGGTACACGCGGCGCCGGGTGTTCCGGATGGCGCCCTTCCACCACCACTTCGAATTGGCGGGATGGCCGGAGACGACCGTCGTCATCAGATTCTGGATCCTGGCCGGGGTCGGCGTCGCCCTGGGTCTCGGGCTGTTCTACGCCGATTTCCTGGCCATCACCGGGATCCTCGAATGAGGGTGCTCGTCCTCGGCGCTGCTGTCTCGGGAATCGCCGCCGCCCGCCTCTCGTCACGGCTCGGCCATCGCGTGTCCGTGTACGACCGTGACCCCGGTGCCGCAGCCGGGGTGATCGCCAACGGGATCGCCGCGCTGGTCGGGGAGTGGGACACCGGCTATCTCGACGGTGTCGATCTGGTGGTTGCCAGTCCGGGGTTCCCCGAGCGCTCGGCGCCGATCACCGAGGCCTACGAGGCGGGAGTGACCGTGGAGAGCGAGATCGAGTTCGCGTGGCGACACCTCGAACTGCCAACGGTGGGGGTGACCGGAACGAACGGAAAGACCACCGTCACCGGACTCGTCGCCGAGATGCTCAGAGAGAGCGGCTTCGACGCGCTCGAGGCCGGCAACATCGGGCATCCACTGTCGGACGTCCACGGCACATCCACCCAGGTCGTCGCAGTCGAGGTGTCGAGCTTCCAACTCCAACTGTGCCGCACCTTCCGCCCCGATGCCGCGGTGATCACCAACATCGCCGCCGACCATCTCGACTGGCACGGCTCGGTCACCGCATACCGATCGGCCAAAGCCCGGATCGGCATGAACCAGACCGAACATGACGTGATCGTCTACCCGAAGGACGAGCAGGCGGCGGAGGAGGCAGCGGCCCACAGCAGCGCTCGATCGATCGCCGTTCCGGTCGGAGGAGTCGACAGCGGATTCGGCATCGATGCCGGGCGCCTCCATCTCGGGGGAGCGACCGTCGAGATCGAGGACATGCGCACCGCCGAGCCCCCGTTCTTGATGGACATCGCTCTGGCAGCGGCTGCCGCCGGCTCCGTTGGTGGATCGCCCGAAGCGGCGGCCACCGTGGCACTCGCATTCGAGCCCGGCGCCCATCGCAGGCGCCGGGTGCTCACTCACGCCGGAGTCGACTACATCGACGACTCAAAGGCGACGAATCCGCACGCGGCAATCTCCGCGATCGACTCCTACGACTCGGTGATACTGATCGCAGGCGGGCTCGCCAAAGGCCTCGACATCGCCGAGATCGTGCGAAGGCCCTCGATCCGGGCTGCATTCGTCATGGGGGAGTCGGCCGAGGTGCTGGCGGCGAGCGCCCCGGACCGCACCGAGATCGTTGGATCGATGGACGATGCCGTTCGTCGTGCTGTTGCCGTAGCCAGGGAGGGTGACGTCGTCCTGTTGTCGCCGGGAGGGGCCAGCTTCGACATGTTCTCGTCGTACGGCGAGCGGGGCGACAGGTTCGCCGAGGCGGTCGTGGCACATACCAAGGGGAGTCGTCCATGAGCTCGAACACGGCGAAAGTGACATCGATCACCGCCAAGCGAACGGCGGCCAGACAACGCGCCGAGCAGTCCGTGGCCAACACGAGAGCCGCAACCACGCTCTTCGCCGTCGTGGCCGCGCTGTTGGTGATCGGCGTGACGGCAACCATGTCGGCGTCGTCGGCGGTTGCGATCGAGCTGCAATCCGATCGACTGTTCTTCTTCAAACGCCAACTCGTCGGGATCGGCCTCGGTGTCGTGGCGATGGCCGTGGCATCCCGCGTCCCGTACACCCTCTACCGGAAGTTCGCTGCTCCGCTGTTCGTGGGGACGCTGGCGTCGCTCGTCGCAGTGCTTGCCATCGGGACGGGCGCCAACGGCGCGACCCGCTGGATCGCGATCGGCCCGATCACCATTCAGCCCTCCGAGATCGCCAAGTTCTCGGTGATCGTCGCGCTCGCCGCGGTTCTCGAGAAGAAGCACCGGCTGCTGGGAGAGTTCGGGCACTTCGTCGCTCCGGTACTCGCCATCGTCGGGACGGTCGGATTGCTGATCATGCTCCAACCCGATCTCGGGACGACGATCGTGATCGCCGCAGCGGCGCTCGGCGTCATCATGGCGTCGTCAACGCCGTTCAGGTTCGTGCTCTACAGCGGGGGCGCTGCGGTGGGTCTGGCGACGCTGTTCGCATTCACCGCCGACTATCGACTCGCTCGCATCACCGGGTTCCGGAACCCGTGGGCAGACGTGCAGGGGAGCGGGTGGCAACTCGTCCAGTCCTATCTCGCTCTCGGATCGGGTGGCGTGACCGGCGTCGGTCTCGGAGCGAGCCGGGCCCGATGGTTCTACCTCCCCAACGCCCACACCGACTTCATCTTCGCCATCATCGGTGAGGAGACCGGATTCATCGGCGGCATCGTCGTCATGTTCCTGTTTCTGCTGCTCGCCGCCGCCGGCTGGGCGATCGCCAATCGGGCGATCGATCCGTTCGGCCGGATGCTCGCCACCGGGATCACGGTCTGGCTCAGCTTCCAGGCGGTGGTCAACATCGGCGGTGTCCTCGGTGTCCTGCCGATCACCGGCATCACCCTGCCCTTCGTGTCATACGGGAGCACCGCCGTTGCCGTGTCGATGGGCGCCATCGGGGTGCTGGCAAACATCGCATACAGCGGTGGTTCCAGGACCCGCGCCCGCTCGTGAGCTACGCCATTGCCGCAGCCGGCACCGGCGGGCACGTCTTCCCGGGGCTCGCCGTCGGGGAAGCGCTGGTGCACGCCGGTATCGACCGGTCCGATGTGGTCTTCATCGGCGGATCCCGCCTCGAGTCGGAGGTCTATCCAGCGAACGGGTTTCCCTTCGTCGGTGTTGAACTCGCCGGCTTGCAGCGCCGGCTGACCGTTGAGAACCTCAGGATCCCGCTGGTCGTCGGGCGGGCGATCTCCTCGATCGCGACGGCGTTGCGTGAACGAGCGGTTGGCGCCCTGCTCGGACTCGGCGGGTATGTCACCGTTCCCGCAGGTCTTGCCGCCAGACGGACGGGCATCCCCTTCGCCGTGTCGGAGCAGAATGCCCACGCCGGTCTGGCGAACAGGCTGATGTCGCGGCTCGCCGCCGAGTCGTTCGGCTCGTTTCCACACACCACGGGGATGCCGGGAGCCACCTGGGTCGGCAATCCGGTGCGCGCCTCCGTCCTCGACCGGGTCGACCGCTCCGTCGCTCGCTCGAAGTACGGTCTCGCCGATGCCGGCCTGGTCGTCGGCGCCTTCGGTGGATCCCTCGGCGCCGGGGCGATCAACGAGGCGATCGAGGCCAGTGTCGAGGTGCTCGGCGAGCACTCGATCTCGGTGCTGCACATCGTCGGTGAGCGAAACCGGGACCTGGTTTCCCGGGCGGATGCGCACCGCAACTGGGTCGTGGTTCCCTTCGAGGACCGGATGCAGGATTTCTACTCGGCGTGTGATCTGGTCGTGGCGCGTTCGGGGGGCGCGGTCGCCGAACTGCTGGCGACCGGCACTCCGTCAGTCCTCGTCCCGGGGGCTTTCGGGTCCGGTGGTCATCAGGATGCCAACGCCAGGTATCTCGCAGAGGCGGGAGCCGCCGTCGTGGTCGCCCAGGAGCGTCTGGACGGGCTCGCGGCGACGGTGGTCGATCTGGTGGAGGACGCCGCCCGTCTCGCAGGAATGGCGGAGGCAGCCGGGACGCTGGCGAAACCGGACGCAGCTGCGATCATTGCCGGGGAGTTGAGGTCCATGCATGGTTGATTTCGCACAGGTAGATCGGATCCACCTGGTCGGGGCAGGGGGAGCGGGGATGAACGCCCTCGCCAAACTGCTGTCGGGTCTCGGCCGAACCGTCTCGGGCTCCGACCTCCGCCCGTCCGAGGCGCTCACCCGGCTCACCGAGATCGGAATCGACGCGTGGCCCGGTCATCGTGGCGATGCGATCGCCGGTGTCGATCTGGTCGTTGCGTCGTCGGCCGTTCCCGATGCGGACGCCGAGCTCCGCGCCGCCGAGGCGGCAGGGGTCCCGGTATGGCGTCGTCCCGAACTGCTCGAGGCGATCACGTCGGAGATCCCGACCATTGGAGTGACGGGGACACACGGGAAGACCTCGACCACGGCGATGATGATCAATGCGCTCCGGGCGGCCGGTCGCGATCCGTCGTTCGTGGTGGGCGGCGAGGTGATCGAGCTCAGAACCAATGCTCACGCCGGGACCGAGAACCTGCTGGTCCTGGAGATCGACGAGGCCTTCGGGACCTTCGAGCAGGTCCATGCCACCGGTCTGGTCCTCACGAACGTCGAGCCGGAGCATCTCGATCACTTCAAGACGGCGGCAGCGATGGAGGAAGCATTCACCCGTGTCGTCCGGGCGGTCGACGGTCCGGTTGTCGCCTGTCTCGATGATCCCGGTGCGGCGCGCATCGCCGACCGGGCCGAGACGATCACCTACGGCGTGACGGACGGCGCGGACTGGCACATGTCCGATGTCGAGTCGGGTGCGGAGATGGTGACGTTCTCGTTGTCGGGCCCCGAAGGATCGGTTGACGTGAGGGTCGGCAAGCCCGGCGTTCACATGGCCAGGAATGCGGCGGGAGCACTGGCTCTGCTCTCGACGCTCGGGGTGGATCTCGGTGCGGCATCCGCCGGACTGGCGCGGTTCGAGGGTGTGCGGCGCCGGTTCGAGCACCGCGGTCAGGTGGCAGGTGTCACGTTGATCGACGACTACGCACACCACCCGACCGAGGTCGCCGCAACGCTGCGAGCTGCGAGGGCGAGGCGTGCCGGTCGGCTGGTGGCGGTGTTCCAGCCCCACCTCTACTCCCGGACCGAGCTGTTGCACCGCGAGTTCGGATCGGCGCTCGCACTGGCCGATGTCGTGGTGGTCGCCGATGTCTACGGAGCCCGGGAGGATCCTCTGCCTGGCGTGTCCGGGGCGCTGGTTGCCGACGCTGCCACCCGGGCCGGCGCACCCTCGGTCACCTATGTCGCTCACCGGGCCGACCTGGCCGCTGCGGTCGCCGAGTTGGTCGAGCCGGGCGACGACGTCGTGACCATGGGGGCCGGCGATGTCACCTTGCTCGCCGGTGAGCTCGTCGCCCTGATCTCCCGGACATGACGTCGCTCGCTGCTCTCGCAGCCTCGGGGATCGTGTCGGAGTCCGTCTCGATCGGTTCGCTCACGACGTATCGCCTGGGGGGACCGGCCCGGTACTTCATCGAGATCACCGACCGTGACACCCTCGACGCGGTGATCGATGCCGTCGACAGCGAGCCGATTCTGATCCTCGGGAGAGGAAGCAATCTCGTCATCTCCGATCGGGGATTCGAGGGTCTGGTCGTGCGATTGGCCGGAGAGTTCGAGCAGATCGACGTCGTCGGCCAGCGGGTGATCGCCGGAGCGGCGGTCTGGCTGCCCGCATTGGCGCGAGAGACGGTGTCCCACGGTCTCAGGGGGCTCGAGTTCTTCGTGGGTATCCCGGGCTCCGTGGGCGGCGCGGTTCGTCAGAATGCCGGTGGTCACGGCAGCGAGACCCGTGAATGGCTGATCGAAGCCGAGCTGATGTCGCTGCGATCGGGAGAGACGTCGACCGCCGCTCCAGACGATCTCGACATGTCGTATCGGCACAGTTCGGTTGGCCCTGACGATCTCGTCGTTTCAGCGACGTTCCGCACGATCCGCGGCGACGTCGAGGAGGGCCGCCAACTGATCGCCTCGATCATCAGATGGAGGAAGGACCATCAGCCTCCGGCGGTCTACAACGCGGGAAGTGTCTTCCGGAACCCGCCTGACGACTCGGCCGGTCGGATCATCGACTCGCTCGGTTTGAAGGGCTTCTCGATCGGCGGTGTGCGGGTGTCCGAGAAGCATGCCAACTTCTTCGTGGCCGCGCCGGACGCCACGGCTGCCGACCTCTATCGGCTGGTGTCGGCTGTCAGCTCCAGAGTGCGTGCAGAGACCGGGGTGGCGCTCGTGCCCGAGATCCAGTTCGTCGGCGACTTCGACTGATGGACGACCGTTTCGCAGAGCGACGAGAGGCGGTTGCCGAGGCGAGGGCCAGGCGCTCGCTCCGGCGAACCCTCCGCGTCCTGCTGATCGCCGCGGTCGTGGCCGGACTCGTCTATCTGGTGCAGTCACCGGTTCTGTCGGTGGACGAGATCCAGGTCGACGGGGTGTCCCGCAGCGACACCCTGGCGACCCTGGGGAGCTTCGGTATCGCTCTTGGCGAGCCGCTCGCCTATCTCGACATCGCCGAGGCGAGGCAGGCGATCGCCGACGACCCGTGGGTCCAGTCGGTCGATCTGCAGCGTTCCTGGCCGACCACGGTTCGGGTCTCGATCGAGGAGCGGCGCCCGGTTGCGATCGCCGATGGCGCCATGGTGTCGGTGGATGGCGTGATCCTCCCCGGTGCCGTCGACCCGGATCTTCCCTCGATCGTGTTCGACGTCAGTGCCGTCGACGGCCGTTACACCGAGGTGGAGGTGCTCGGCGCTCTCGAGTTCCTGGAGGCACTCGGTGCGGACGGCGCCGGGTCGGCGATCGGGCCGGGGGAGGACGGGTTGGTGGCACTGGTCGGTGGGTATCGGGTGCGTCTCGGTCGTCCGGTGGACATGGCGCAGAAGGCGAGGGCGCTCATCTCCGTCCTCGCCCAGAGTCCGCCCGAGGGCTCCGAGATCACGTTGCTCGCCCCGCAACGTCCGGCGGTTCTGCCACCCGGAACCACTCCCACCGACTCTCAACCCGAAGTCGAGGGTTGAGAGCAACCCTCGACCTGAGTGTCACCCTACGACCCTGAAGCTCTAGTCGAACCACAGGGTTTCGGACTTTACGGGAGGGCCGTCGATGTGTAAGAGTGGTGAGAACACATGGTGATTCGACGTCCCGTCGCGGGCGCGACGAGAGGACAGGAACGATGGCAATGCAAATGGGATCAGGCGGATATCTGGCCGTGATCAAGGTCGTGGGTGTCGGCGGCGGTGGCGTCAACGCCATCAACCGCATGATCGAGGCGGGGGTCAGAGGGGTCGAGTTCATTGCGCTCAACACCGATGCCCAGGCGCTGCTCATGTCTGACGCCGACGTCAAACTCGACATCGGACGCGAGATCACCAGAGGCCTCGGAGCGGGAGCCAACCCCGAGATCGGCCGGGCGGCAGCGGAAGCGCATCGCGCCGAACTCGAGGAGGTCCTCAAGGGGGCAGACATGGTCTTCATCACCGCCGGGGAGGGCGGAGGCACCGGTACCGGCGGAGCGCCGATCGTTGCCGAGGTCGCCAAGAGCCTCGGAGCCCTCACCGTCGGCACCGTCACCCGCCCATTCGGCTTCGAGGGCCGGCGCAGGGCGGTACATGCCGAGCAGGGCATCCAGTCACTGAGGGATGCCGTCGACACCTTGATCGTCATCCCCAACGATCGGCTGCTCGAAGTCGGCGATCCCAAAGCGCCGATGATCGAGACCTTCCGCCTCGCCGACGAGATCCTCATGAACGGGGTCGCCGGAATCACCGACCTCATCACGACCCCCGGATTGATCAACGTCGACTTCGCCGACGTCAAGACCGTCATGTCGAACGCCGGATCGGCCGTCATGGGAATCGGACGGGCGTCCGGGGACGAGCGCGCCATGCAGGCGGCCTCCCGAGCGATCTCCTCACCGATGCTCGAGACCTCGATGGACGGGGCGAAGGGCGTGCTGCTCTCGGTATCGGGTCCGTCCGACATGACCCTGCAAGAGGCGACCACTGCCGCCAAGGTGGTCGCGGAGAGCGCCGATCCCGAGGCCGACATCATCTTCGGCGCGATCATCGACGACGATCTCGGTGAGGAGATGCGGGTGACGGTGATCGCTGCAGGGTTCGAGAAGCGACGTGGCGGCTCGTCGGGATCGGGGCCTCGTCGTCCCGACGATGGCGGAGGAATGGACATTCCCTCGTTCGTCCAGGGGTGACGCCTCAGGTGGGAGTGGCATTCACGACGGCATCGGACGGCGACGTCAGGGTCGACACGGTCGCCCGGGCGTCGGTGTCATCGACGCTGGGCATGTCGGAGCGCTGGGCGACGGTCAGTCAGGTTCACGGCGATCGACTCCTGGTCGTGGATCATCCGGGGGCCGCAGGCGAAGCAGACGCCATCCTGACCACCGCCCCTGGTCTTCCGGTGGCCGTGTTCACTGCCGACTGCATCGGGGTGGTCGTCGAAGGCGATGGCGCGGTTGGCGTGGCACACGCCGGATGGCGCGGGGCCAGAGCCGGCGTCGTCGACCGTCTCGTCGACGGGTTCACGTCGGTCGGGGTCGAACCACGGACGGCGACCCTCGGACCCCACATTCGGTCGTGTTGCTTCGAGGTCGGACCAGAGGTGGCAGGTGAGTTCGGGGACCACGTTGGGGAGACCACCTGGGGGACCCCGTCGGTCGATCTCGCTGGCTACCTCACGTCGAGGCTCGTCGGGTTGGACGTGGCCGACTTCGGGGTGTGCACGATGTGCGGCGAGGACGGCTTCTCCCATCGACGGGATGCGACGCCGTCCCGCATGGCGGCCGTCGGCTGGCTGGAGGAGGACCGCCCATGAGTCTGGCGTCGGTCACCGATCGGGCACAGGAGGCGATGTCGTCTGCGGGTCGCCCCGCCGAGGAGCTCACGATCCTGGCAGTGTCGAAGGGTCACGAAACGGCCGAGATCGCCGCGCTCTACGACCGCGGGCATCGTGACTTCGGTGAGAATCGGGCGCAGGAGCTCCGGGACAAGGTGCCGGAGCTGCCGGATGACATTCGCTGGCACTTCGTCGGGCCGCTGCAATCCAACAAGGCGAGGATCGTCAGGCCCGCGGTGGTGGCACTCCATTCGATGGACCGGCTGAGTCTCGCGACTGCGTGGATGAAAGGCTCCGGCCGTCCACCCGCCTGCTATCTCCAGATCAACATCGGCCGCGAGGACCAGAAGTCGGGTGTGCTGCCCGAAGATGCCGCGTCGACGGCCGAGCGCCTGGCGGCGATGGGGGTGCCGATCATCGGGCTCATGGCGATTCCCCCGCTGGCAGACGACCCCGAGCAGAGTCGGCCGCATTTTGCGGCGCTGCGCGAGCTGAGGGATGATCTGTCAGCGGATCACCCCGGAGTCTCCGGGCTGTCGATGGGGATGTCGAACGATTTCGAGGTCGCGATCGCGGAGGGTGCCACGGTGATTCGCGTGGGCCGGGCTATCTTTCAGGACTGAGGTTTCACATGTCATCACTCTTTTCAAAAGCGCTCGTCTACCTCGGGCTCGTCGATGAAGGCGAGATGGAGGGCGAAGCGGGCTCGAACCGGCAGGAGGGCAACCCCATGCGGGTTCCCCCCGCGAGCCAAGAGAACGTTCGGGCGATCGGACCGGACGAGGGTCGTCGAGTCGAGCCGCCCGCATCGGCGTCGCGAACATCGGCCCGTCGCGAGACCGGTCCCAGCGTCGCCGGCGTTCGCCCGATCCGCCCCGAGGCGCGTGCCGACATCCTCGTGATCGAGGAGTTCGCCGACGCCAAGATCCTCGCCGACCGGGTCCGAGAACTGGTCCCCGTTGTCCTCGACTTCCGCACCGTCGGAGAGGAACTCGTTCGCCGGGTCGTCGACTTCTCCTCGGGCCTCATCTACGCGCTCGACGGCACGATGACCAAGGTCGGTGACGGACTCGTGCTCGTCCTTCCCCCCAACACGACGATCGACGAGTCCGAGAAGCGGCGCCTCGCGGCGCTCGGCGCCTACGAGGACCGGATCTGACCGCTGATGCAGTTGGTGTGCCTCGCTCTGTCGCTCTATACCGTCGCGATCTTCGCCTGGGTCATCCTCTCATGGGTCCAGGTTCCCTCGGATCATCCGGTGGCCAGGGTCCAACTCTTGCTGGACAGGATCATCTACCCGGTGATCCTGCCCCTCCGCCGGGTGATGCCATCACCGCGAATCGGCGGTGCCATGCTCGACCTCTCGCCGATCGTCCTGCTGATCGGCGTCAACATCCTCCAGCGCATCATCTGCTGATGGTCGGTGTCGCGGATCGATCGGCTCGCTGACCCGTCCGGAACCCCGACGCTCACAATGCTGCACGCATCGTGAGAGGTCGGCATGGGTGGGATTCTCTGCGTGTCGTCGGGAATGACGCCCAACCGGACGGCGAGACTTCTATCCTCAAAGCCACTCTCCGTGACTGAGGTTCACCCATGGTTCTGACTCCGATCGACGTCCAACAGAAGACATTCGCCACCGCCATGCGTGGCTACGACCTCGACGAGGTGGACGACTTCCTCGACAAGGTCGTGATCTCGTTGAAGGACTACGAGCAGCGTCTCCGCGACGCCCAGGAACGGAACGCGACCCTCGAGAGCGAACTGTCGCAGCGGAGCGATCAGGAGAGCGCCATCTCGCGAGCTCTCGTTGCCGCCCAGCGATCCGCAGACGCCCTTCTCGATGAGGCCCGGGAAGAAGCGCGCGGCATCCTCGCAGACGCAGAGTCCCATGCCTCGGAGCTGGAGGGTCGACGTGACGAGGAGCGTCGCGCGCTCACCGACGAGATCGAGTCGATTCGCGCACAGCTGGGTCAGCTTCGGTCGGGGGTGGCGACGATGCTCGCCTCTGTGGCCTCGGGCCTGGACGATGTCGAGACGTTCGTCGACGGCGAGACGGAGGAATCTGGCGGACCGGCAAAGGCCGCCACCTTCGACGCCGCCGAACCCATGGATGTCGAGGACTCGATGGATGACGATGAGGCCGCCGACGAGCCGCTCTCGGAGAAGATCGTCATCGATGGCAGCGCCGATCACGCCACCGCCGATCACGCCAACGACGATTCTTGGGACCTCGACGAGGAGGGATCGTTCGACGGCGACGAGTCGAACGCATCGGCCAGCATCGATGCGATCACCGACAGGATCGACGAGGTGTTCGGCGACCTCGATGACGAAGAAGACGATGACAAGAAGAAGAGGGCGATCAGCCCTCGGACGGCTTCGAGCCATCCGACGACGACGACGACGACTCCGATTCGGACGCCGGGGAGGCCGAGACCGACTACTACGGCAGCGACGACGCTCGACGACGATGACATGCCGATCCGCCCCTGGGAGGCCTGAGGCTCGTCAGCCTTCTCGTCGCACCTCGAGGGTGACTGATCGGCCGTCCAGATCGGATGGCTCGGCATCGGTGCCCGTCGTGATGTCGACAGCCAGCACCTCGGCAGCGATCGATTCGCGGTGGTCTCGCATCGCCGTCGCCGCCAGCTCGTCATCGCTCTCCCAGGCGAGCACGATCCGATCCGACACGTCGAAGCCCGCCTCGCGCCGGAGCTGTTGAACCCGGCTGACGATCTCCCTCGCCATGCCTTCGGACCGCAGCGTGTCATCGAGTGTCGTGTCGAGCGCCACTGCGAGCGATCCCGCAGTCTCGACGACGACTCCCGGCTTGGCGTTTCTGGAGATCACCAGGTCGTCGAGCGCCAACTCCTCACCCGCGACCTCGATCGTCGCTCCGTCGAGCAACGGTGCGATCTGCTCGGATGTCAGCGAAGCCACCGCCGAGGCGATGTCCTTCACCCGTGATCCGAAGCGGGGCCCGAGCTTCTTGAAGTCGGCCTTGCACGACAACTCGACGAGCTCGCCCTCGTCGCGACTCGAGGTCACGCTCTTGACGTTGAGCTCATCGGCGATCAGGTCGGCATGGTCCGCAACCGCCTGCATCACCGCAGGGTCGTGGGTGAGCACCGTGGCAGACGCCAGCGGCTGTCTGGTCTTGAGTTTCTGAACCGTTCGGATGGAACGTCCCAGCTGGACCACCGACCGGACGACGGCCATCTGCGCCTCGAGAGTCTCATCGATCCATGCGGTGGCGGCGACCGGGAAATCACGATGGTGGACGCTCTTCGGTGCGTCGGGGTCGACGGCGACCACGAGTTCCTGATAGAGCCGCTCGGTCATGAACGGCAACACCGGCGCCAACGTGGTCACGAACGTCGTGAGCACCTCGTAGAGCGTGGCGAACGCCGCCAGTTTGTCGGCGTCTCCGCTCGTGTCTCCGGTGCGTGCCGCCCAGAAACGACGTCGGGAGCGCCGCACATACCAGTTGGTGAGGTCGTCGATGAACTCCAGCGTCGGTGGCACGACGTCGTAGAGGTAGTAACCCTCCATGTTGGCGTTCACCCGCGAAATCAGCGTCTGCAGCACCGACACGATCCAGCGGTCGAGCTCGGGGCGATCCTCGAGTCGGGGTGCTGCGGCGAGGTCGGCGGCGGTGATGCCGTCTGCCTCGGCATAGGTCGTGAAGAAGGAGTAGGTGTTCCACAGTGGGAGCAGCACCGTCCGGACGACGTCGCGCACCCCGTCTTCGGAGAACCGCAGGGGCTCGGCCCTGAGGACCGGCGAGTTGATGAGGAAGGCGCGCAGCGCGTCGGCACCGTGCTCGTCGAACACCGTCGAGGCGTCCGGGTAGTTCTTGAGGGACTTGGACATCTTGCGACCGTCCTCGGCCAGGACCATCCCGTTGACGACGCAGTTGCGGAACGACGGCTCGTCGAAGAGTGCAGTGGCCAGCACATGGAGCGTGTAGAACCAGCCGCGGGTCTGGTCGAGACCCTCGGCGATGAACTGAGCGGGGAACGAGGCCTCGAATCGCTCTCGGTTCTCGAAGGGGTAGTGGATCTGGGCATACGGCATCGAGCCGGACTCGAACCAGCAGTCGAGCACCTCGGGGACCCGGGTCATCGTGCCGTCGCACTCGGGGCAGCCGAAGGTGACCGGATCCACGATGTGCTTGTGGAGGTCGTCGAGCCGGACGCCGGACAGCTCCTCGAGCTCGTCGATCGATCCGACGCAGACCGAGTGGTCGTCGCGGTCGCACTGCCAGATCGGCAGGCACGAGCCCCAGTACCGGTTTCGGCTGATCGCCCAATCCCGGGCGTCACTCAGCCAGTTGCCGAATCGGCGCTCGCCGACGTACTCGGGCACCCAGTGGATCTCGTTGTTCAGCTCGGCCATCCGGTCGCGGAACGACTCGACGTTCACGAACCAGGTGGGGATGGCTTTGTAGATCAGCGGTGTGCCCGTTCGATAGCAGAAGGGATAGGAGTGGCGGATCTGGCTGTGGGTGACGAGGCTTCCCGAATCCTTGAGAAGGGCGATGAGCGTCTTGTCGGCTTCCTTGACGTTCTGACCTTCGACCTCGGGAACTGCGTCGGTGAACCGGCCCTCGGAGTCGACCGGATCGACCAGCACGTCGAGACCGGCGGCCTGGAGGGCGAAGAAGTCGGCCTCACCGTAGGCAGGGGCCATGTGGACCAACCCGGTCCCCTCCTCGGTGGTGACGTCCTCTGAGGCGATCACGCGGAAAGCCCCTCGGTCGCGTTCCTCACCGAAGTAGTCGAAGGGCGGCACGTATTCGAGTCCGACCAGATCGGCTCCCGAGGCGGTGGCCAGGACGGGAGACCCCTCTGCGTAGTCGTCGACCCGGCCGGATGCCAGCCAACTCCGGTGGCCGTCGATCTCGACACAGGCGTACTCGATGTCGGTCCCGATCGCCACGGCGAGGTTCGATGGGAGCGTCCACGGGGTGGTCGTCCAGATGAGGAGGCGGTCCCCGGATTCGACCGCGCCGCGACCGTCGATGACGCTCAAACCGACCGTGATCGACGGATCATCGGTCATCCGGTAGTCGAGGTTCGCCTCGAAGTTGGACAGCGGCGTGGTCGCCCCGAAGGAGTAGGGGAGCACCTTGAAGTCCTGGTAGATCAGGCCCTTGTCCCAGAGCTGCTTGAAGACCCACCACACCGACTCCATGAAGTCGGTGTCCATGGTCTTGTAGTCGTCGTCCATGTCGACCCACCGCCCGAGGCGGCGCACCATCGTCGACCACTCGTCGGCGGTGTCGTTGACCAGGTCGCGACACTTCTCGTTGAATCGATCGACCCCGTACTCGGCGATCTGGCGTGGGCCGGAGATGCCGAGGAGCTTCTCGACCTCCATCTCGACGGGCAGCCCGTGGGTGTCCCAGCCGAAGCGGCGCTCGACCCGGAATCCTCGCATCGCCCAGTACCGCGGAACCACGTCCTTGATGACGCCGGCGAGGATGTGCCCGTAATGCGGCGAGCCGTTGGCGAACGGGGGGCCGTCGTAGAAGATGTACTCGTTGTCGGTCGGTCGGAGGTCGACTTGTCGCTCGAAGGCGGAGATCTCGTCCCAGAGGTCCAGAATTCCGGTTTCGAGGGCGGGGATGTCGACGCTCGCGTCAGCTCGTTGGAAGTCGGATCTCTGTTCGCTCATCGTCGTACTCCTGGCATCTGCCAGAGCGTAGAGCGACGTCCCCGATTCGCCGTACGCATGGATCGGGACTTGTGCCTCTCGCGCCGATGCCCGGACATGGGCTACGATCGGGCGCCACTCGAGGAGGTGCGATGGCGCGTTCGTTGGCGAAGTCGACATTGAAGAAGTTTCAGGCCGAACTGGAGGACGAGCGCGAGCGGCTCATGGCTCTGATCGAAGAGCGAGAGCGCGAGATGGAAGAGGCCAAGGCCACCGAGACCGCCTCGGAGCGCAATCCCGATCCCGACAGCGCCGATGCAGCGTCGATGAAGTTCGAATACATGAAGGAGATGTCGCTCGAGCGAAACAGCTCCGATCTCCTCCACAAGGTCGAGCATGCGCTCGAACGGGTGAAGTCGGGCGGCTACGGCATCTGTGAGTCGTGCGGCGAAGCCCATTCCCGTGGCGCGGCTCGAGGTCCTGCCCTACGCCACGACGTGCGTCAACTGCGCGCGCAAGATGTGATCCGACGCCAGTTCCTTGATCGCCCTCGGCACCGGCTCCGGTGTCGTGGCCTTCGATCTCGTCACCAAGCACATCGCGTCGACGACGTTCGTCGACGAACGCGTCACCGTGATTCCCGGTGTTCTCTGGTTCACCTACACCGAGAACTACGGCGCGGCATTCTCGATGCTGCAGCAGGCAGGGAACATTTCTGGCGATCGCAGCCGTGGTGGCGATCGGCATCGTTGTCTACGCGCTCACCGATGAGCGACCGCCGCTCGAGACCATCGCATTCGGGCTGGTGCTCGGCGGCGCCGCCGGCAACCTGATCGACCGGGTCACCCGCGGCGACGGGCTCACCGATGGCGGCGTCGTCGACTGGATCCAGGTGCCGAACTTCCCCGTGTTCAACGTCGCCGACTCGTCGATCACGATCGCAGTCGTCATGCTGTTGTTCATGGCGTGGAGGACGGATCGGAAGTCACGGGTGGAGACGCCGTGAGATATCAGGTGCCCGAGGAGCTCGATGGCGAGCGGGTCGACAAGGCGGTTGCCGTGCTGGCGGGGATCAGCCGATCACTGGCCCGCGAGATCATGGACGCCGGTGGCGTCGCCGGTGACGGCGATGGGGGACTCGACCCGTCGGATCGTGTCTCGAGCGGTGACTGGCTCGATTTCGACGTCCCTGATCCGGCGCCACTGCTCGAGCCTCACCCCGTCGACTATCGGACCGTCCACATCGACGACGATGTGATCGTCGTGTCGAAACCGTCCGGCCTGACCGTCCATCCCGGCGCCGGCACCGATGCCGAGACGCTGGCCGCCGGCCTGCTCTTCGACCATCCCGAGCTCGAAGGTGTCGGACAGGCGGGTCGGTGGGGGATCGTGCACCGGCTGGATCGGGCGACGTCTGGCCTGATGGTGGTGGCCAGGACCTCGGAATCGTATGAAACGCTGTCCACCATGATGCGCGCCCGCTCTGTCAGTCGCGCCTACATCGCGCTGGTGGCTGGTGCGGTGGCCATTCCACGGGGGACGATCGATGCTCCCATCGGCCCCGACCCGAACCGGCCGATCAGGCGGGCACTGTCTCCGATCGGAAAGCGGGCCGTGACCCACTATCGGCGCAGCAGCCAATGGACGGGACCGGGAGTGGCGATGCTCGATGTCACACTCGAGACGGGGAGGACCCACCAGATCCGGGTCCATCTCGCCGCCATCGGTCACCCGGTGCTCGGCGACCGGGTGTACGGATCCAAGGATCCGGTTGCCGTCCCGAGGCTGGCGTTGCACGCCGTCCGGCTCGAATTCGACCACCCGGTCTCGGGCGAGCCGATGTCGTTCACCGATCCGCTTCCCGATGATCTCGCAACCGTGGTCGAGTCGCTGGGCGACCCGGACTGACCGCAGAGGTTTCTCGCCCGGCCGGGTACCGTTCCCGGCCATGACCTCCGAGATCGAGACCACCTGCTACCGACACCCCGACCGGCCGACCGGCCTGTCGTGTACCGAGTGTGGCAAGCCGATCTGTCCGAGCTGCAGCATCCCTGCCGCCGTCGGGCAGCGCTGTCCGCAGTGTGTCGCCAGCCAGGGTCGCCAGGAGACCGTGCGGATGCCGCAGGTCGGCAACCTCGGTCGGTCGGGAGCCCCGCTCACCTTCGGTTTCATCGGCGTCGCCGTGGCCATCCAACTCCTGCAGTTCATCGCCCCAGGGGTGTGGTCGACGCTGGCCGACCAGTTGGCGCTGTTCAACGGACGCGTCATGTTCGATGGCGAGTGGTACCGGATGTTCACCGTGGTGCTGCTGCACGGCGGGATCACCCACATCCTGTTCAACATGTACGCGCTCTACATTCTGGGGCCCCAACTCGAGATGCAACTCGGAAAGGTCCGCTACGCATCTCTCTTCCTGGCCACCGCAGCTGCCGGCAGCGCCCTGGCGATCGTGCTGGGCAGTCCCGGCGACGTCGGGGTCGGCGCATCCGGTGCCCTGTTCGGGTTCTTCGGCGTGTTCGCTGCGGGAGCGTTCCTCAATCGTCACACCCGGATGGGGCGCGCCCAGCTGAACACGATCGGACTCAACCTCCTGATCAATGCGTTGATACCGCTGTACGTGCCTCAGGTCTCGTGGGAGGCGCACCTCGGGGGATTCGTCGCCGGCCTGGCATTCGGCGCTGTGTACTTCCGGTCGAGGGGTGTGCGCAATCAGCCGCTGCACCTGGCAGTGCTCGCAGTTGATCGCCATCGTCTCGGTCGGTACCGCTCTCGTGATCTGAGGTCGTGTTTTCGCGGTCATGCGCCCGACCACGATCGCGCCTATATTCGAAGCGAATCACAGTGATGTAACTCCGAGGACCACCCGTGACGTCGCCCGACTCGTTCGCACACCTCCATGTCCACACCGAATTCTCGATGTTGGACGGTGCCGCTCGGGTCAACCAGCTGGTGAAGGCGGCGGTCGAGGACGGGCAACCGGCTGTCGCGATCACCGATCACGGCGTCATGTATGGCGTGATCGACTTCTACAAGGCCGCTACCGCCGTCGGGGTCAATCCGATCATCGGGGTCGAGGCCTACATCGCCCCCGGAAGTCGCTTCGATCGCCCCAGGGGTCGCGACAACAAGCGCTACCACATGACACTGCTGGCCGAGAACCAGACGGGCTACCGCAACCTGATGAAGCTGGTCAGTCACTCCTACCTCGACGGCTACTACTACAAGCCGCGGATGGACGACGAACTGCTCGCCACCTATTCGGAGGGGATCATCGCCACGTCCGGGTGTCTCGGTGGAGAGGTCGCCAAGCTGCTCGCTCCGGACGCATCGCGGGAGGAGGGTGACTCCGGTCAAGATCGAGACTTCGACGCCGCCCTGGCCACCGCAGCCAGATACCAGGACATCTTCGGACGCGACAACTTCTTCATCGAGGTGGCCGATCACGGGATCCCGGCCCAGCAGCGGATCCTCCCCGACCTTGCTCGGATCTCCGAGCAGATCGGGGCGCCACTGCTGGCGGCCAACGACAGTCACTACATCGCCGCCGCAGACGCCGCCGCCCACGACATCCTGCTGTGCATCCAGACCGGCTCGACTCGGGACGACGAGAACCGATTCCGGTTCGAAGGCTCGGGTCTGTACATGAAGACGGCCAGGGAGATGCGGTCCCTCTTCGACACCGATCTGCTCCCCGGGGCGTGCGACAACACGTTGTGGATCGCCGATCGGGCAAAGGTCGAGCTCGAGTTCGGGAACATTCTCCTGCCCCGATTCCCCGTTCCCCAGGGACACACCGAGGAGTCGTATCTCCGGGAACTGGTCGAGCGGGGTGCCCGCCAGCGGTACGGCGATCCGCTTCCCGACGAGGCGCGCGACCGGATCGAGCACGAGCTGAAGATCATCTCCGAGATGGGCTTCCCCGCCTACTTCCTCATCGTGTGGGACCTGATCAGATTCGCCCACGAGCAGGGGATCCGCACCGGCCCCGGTCGCGGGTCGGCTGCCGGTTCGGCCGTGGCGTACTGCCTGAACATCACCAACCTCGATCCGCTCGAGTACGGGATGATCTTCGAGCGGTTCCTCAATCCGGGCCGCAAGCAGATGCCTGACATCGACATGGACTTCGACGAGCGTTACCGGGCAGACGTGATCAAGTACGCCGCCGAGAAATACGGCTCCGACCACGTCGCCCAGATCGTCACGTTCTCGACCATCAAGGGCAAACAGGCGGTCCGTGACTCGGCGCGAGTGCTCGGTCACCCCTACGCGCTCGGCGACAAGATCGCCAAGCTGCTGCCCCCGTCGATCCTCGGCAACGACGCCTCGATCACCGAGTGCCTCCATCCCCCCGGTGAGGACACCGACGAGACGCTGCGCGACTTCTACAACAACGCCTCCGGGCTCCGTCAGGCCTACCAGGAGGATCCCGACGTCAAAGAGGTGGTCGACGCCGCCATCGGGCTGGAGGGGCTCCGCCGACAGGACTCGATCCATGCCGCCGCGGTCGTCATCGCCCCCGACCCGCTCACCGAGATCCTCCCGATCCAGCAGAAGGGTGAGGGCGCCGAGATCGTCACCCAGTACGACGGTCACTGGATCGAGGACCTCGGGCTGCTCAAGATGGACTTCCTTGGTCTGCGGAACCTGGCGACGATCGAGCGATGCCTCGAGCTGATCGAGATCAGTCACGGCGAGCGGATCGACATCGACTCGGTGCCGCTCGACGACGCCGCGACGTTCGAACTGATCCAGGCGGCCGAGACCGTCGGCGTCTTCCAGCTCGAAGGAACCTCCATGCGGTCGCTGATCCGGGCGCTCCAGCCGGAGACGTTCGATCACATCATCGCCGTGAATGCCCTCTTCCGACCGGGCCCGATGGGCATGAACATGCACTACGCCTACGCCGACCGCAAGAACGGCCGGGCCGCAGTCGAGTATCCCCACCCTGCGACCAAGCCGTTCCTCGAGAAGACGTTCGGGATCATCACCTATCAGGAGCAGGTGATGCAGCTCGCCAGGGACATGGCCGGCTACTCGATGAGCGAAGCGGACAATCTCCGCAAGGCGATGGGCAAGAAGATCAAGTCCGTGATGGCGGCCGAGAAGGAGAAGTTCATCGCCGGCGCCATCGAGCAGGGCCACCCCGAGCAACTCGGCAAGGACCTGTGGGACGCGGTCGAGCCATTCGCCGGATACGGCTTCAACCTGAGCCACTCGGCCTGCTACGCCTATGTCGCCTATCAGACCGCCTATCTCAAGGCCCACTATTCCGCCGAGTACATGGCGGCGTTGCTCACGTCCACCAAGCGTGACAAAGACCGCACGGCCCTGTATCTCAACGAATGCCGACTCATGGGCGTCGATGTCCTGGTTCCGGACGTGAACGAGTCCGACGTCGACTTCATCGTCGTCGACGGGAAGATCCGATTCGGGCTGTCTGCGGTCAGGAACGTCGGCGAGGCGGTCGTCGAGCGGATCGTGGATGCCAGAGGCGACGAGCACTTCGCCGACTTCATCGATTTCTGCGAACGGGTCGATCTCGACGTGCTCAACCGCAGAACACTCGAGTCGATGATCAAGGCCGGCGCATTCGATGCGATGGGGTACAGCCGGAAGGCGTTGCTCCTGGCGTTCGAGGAGATCGTCGAGGTGATCGGGAATCGTCGCCGCAACGAGGAGGCGGGCCAGTTCTCGCTGTTCGGGAGCGAGGAGACGACCACCGCAGGAGTCAATTGGGACATCGGCGAGCACGAATGGCCCAAGGAGATCAAGCTCGGCTTCGAGAAGGAGATGCTCGGCCTCTACATCTCCGACCACCCGCTGCTGGCGGTGGCGTCGTCGCTGAAGGCGGCCGGAGCCGTGTCGATCCCGACGCTGCTCGAGATGAGCGAAGGGTCGAGCGTGGTCATCGGCGGCATCATCACCTCCGTCAACCGCAAGTACACCAAGAAGGGCGATCTGATGATGTTCTGTCAGATCGAGGACCTCGAAGGGACGATCGAGGTCGCCTGTTTCACCCGTACCGTCGCCGAATACGGCCAACTGATCAACGAGGACAACATCGTCCTGTTGAAGGGCCGCATCCAGCATCGCGGCGACGACGTCACCATCGCCGTCCGGGAGGTGGTGCAGCCCCGGATCGTCGACGAGAACATCGTCCGTCTCACGCTTCCCGCCGATCGGATGTCAGCCGATCTCGTCAACCGCATGAAGGGCGTGTTGGGCAATCACCCGGGATCGGCGAGCGTTCACCTCGAAATGCGCAGCGGCAACAGCCACAAGGTGATCAAGTTATCTGACGAGTTCCGGGTCGAGCCGCGTTCCGCGCTGTTCGCCGAGCTCTCCGAGCTGCTGGGGCCCAACGCCGTCAGGGTGTGAGGGATGACCTGCCGCTGGCGTTGATCAGTGGCTCCAGGTCGGACTGGCCCGCTGTGGCAGTCGGCCATTCCAGGTGCTCTCAGTGCCAGAGGTTCTCGAGCGAGTATCCCTGCGCAGTGGTGAGAAGGGATTCGAGGGCGTCCAGATCGGTCGGCGCGGTCGGCTGCCAGGCGATGGTGGTGATCTCGGTCGAGTACCGCTCCGAGAACTGTGCCCGGAGGGTCGACTGGCGCTCGGATTCCGCCGCCCAGCGAGCGAGGTTCTCTTCGAGTTCGCCAGTTGGGGGCTCGGTCGCGGCGTCTGGCCAATGGTCGGGCAGCGTGCGGTTGAAGATCACCGTCGTCGGGCGATGGGCGGCGGCCGGCAGGTCGCGGAAGAAGGCAATCGCCTCCCGCATCGGGGTGGGATCTGCGGTCGTCACCACCAGCGTCTGTGCGGTCGAGAGCACTGCCTCGATCTCTTTGGACTGTGCCGCGATTCCGTCGTACATGGTGCGGAGATCGAGGAGGAACTGGGCGACACGCTCGAACAGTCCGGCGCCGAGCACTGCGTCGGCGATGCGGATGGCGGGGCGTGCGGCGACATCGAAGAGGACTCGTCGGCCGGGTATGCGCCCACCGGTGAGCCAGCGCAACAGCCGACCACCGACCAACTCGGTCATGTTCGCCGGGGCCGTGAAGAACTCGATGCCCCCACTCGATGGTGGGGTGTCGACCACCACCAGGTCCCAGCTGCCGTCCCGGACGAACTGGGTGGCTTCCTCGGAGGCGGCGTAGGACTGGCTGGCGGGGAACTGGCCGGTGGCTGCCTGGAACAGGTCGTTCGAGACGAGACGCTCGGCCACATCCGGGTCGGCGTGACGTCTGGCGATCGCCTCCCACGATGCGGTCGCATCCAGCATCGCCGCCCACAGATTCGGCTCGGAGGGGACTTCGGACGGGTCGGCTCCGAGCGAGGCGATGCCCAGCGCGTCGGCGAGACGTCTCGCAGGGTCGACGGTGACCACCAGCGTCTTGATCCCGCGTCTCGCCGCAGCGACAGCCACAGCCGCCGACACGGTCGTCTTCCCGACGCCGCCTCCTCCGGTCACGAGGATGGCGGCGGTCATGGATGACGCTCGGCGAACATCGTTGCGAGCGTCGCGGCAACCTGATCGGGAGAGTCGACCCCGAAGAGGAACGGCAACTCGAGGTCGGCGGGGAGGCGATCGAGCCAGATGCGTTGCTCGCCGGTGATGCTGCGGTGGAGCATGGCCGCTTCGCCGATGGCGCCGGCGGGCGTCGCCGCCGCAACGAGGGGCGTGAGGACACGATTGGCGATAACCGACGTACTCCCGACGACCGGGTTGTCGTCGAGCCAATGCGAGCATCTCGACGGTCTCGTTCGTGGGGAGTTCCTCTGCGAGCGAGACGAGGACGAACGATGTGGAGGCAGGGTCCATGAGGATGTCCCGCATCCATTTCGATTGGTCGGCGATCCTCCCGCTGCTGACCAGGTCGGCCATGGTGTTGGCGGCGCGCAGGAACGACCCGATCTGGCCGGTCGGCGGGCCGTCGGCGACGACGAGGTCCCAATGGCCGGTCTTGACCTCCCACAGGACTTTGCCCATCGTCACGATCTCCCGGATAGCCGGGGCGGTCGACGCAAGGACATCGAATGCTCGGACGGCGGGCCCGAACGTGGCGTATGTGGGCAGTCCGACCTGGATCTGGAGGTACTCGACGAGGGCTTTGGCGCGGTCGAGCGACAGCGCTGAGAGGTTGGGTTGGGTGATCGTCGGTTTGAACTCGAGATGGGTCGCGCCGAGATGAGCTCCGAGGCCCATGCCGCTGCCGATCATCGAGAGGGCGAGTGTCTTGCGCCCCTCGGCGGCTGCAGCTTTGGCGATGGCCGCAGCAACAGCGGACTTGCCGACCCCGCCCTTGCCGGACACCAGGACGAAACGCTTGTCGTGCACGATGGAGAGGCTAGAGCGTTGTGGCCTGCGTACCAGTCCGATCACCCGTGCAGGCCGAGCCGAGGGCGATCGTCTCGCCCGTAGCATCGCTCCGGCGTCCGGGTCGCTGACCGCCGCCGCTGCTCTGGCGGATGCATTCGTTGCCCTCGACAAGCTCGAACGATTGTGCTGTGAACCGGGGAGAAGCCCCCGAATGGCCGAGATCCGTGGAACGCTCGAGGCCGCCGACACGATCGGGCTCGATGATGCCGACGCTGCCCGCGTCACGTCGATCCTCGAACTGCTCGAGGTCGGCGGCGCCCAGGTCGGAGCGCTCCAGATCGGATGCTGTGCACCGGGGCGACTTCCGCTCTACGAACGGATGCTCGAGCGGCTGACCCGGATCCAACTCGACCTCAATCGATCCCTCGGTCGAGGGCATTGAGCGGCGTGCTCGGCTCAGATCTGTCGTCCGTTTCTCGTACAGTGGTTGCCGACGATTCCTGGAGGTTCTGAATGGCCGAACTCGATGTTGATGCGATGATCCAACGGTACAAGACCCGTGCCGAAGCGGTGAAGGATCGGCCCCTGCCGCCGGTTGCCGGCGAGGAGCGCAAGAAGTTCGTCGCCCAGGCCGAAACCGACTATCTCGACTATTCCCTGGTCAGCAATGCCATCTGGTCGGTGGAGGACGAACACCTGGTGCTCAGGATCCCACTCCGCCCCTCCTCAGACTGAGTCGGCTGCCGCGTCGCCGCAGTTCGGCGCGGCGTTCTGCTTCGAGCCGTTCGAGATCGGTCGTTGAATAGTCGACGAAGCTCATCGCGGCGGCGATGGAGCGGTGGCCGGCGACGTCGCCGATCAACCGGTGCATCTCCTGGGCGACCCTCCGGTAGGTGAGATGTCCCTGCGGTTGGCTCCGCAACTCGATGAGATGGAACGCCTCTCTGGCGTTCATCTCCATCATGAACCGGATGTTCGCGGCGAACGGCACGACGTACTGGGCGACATCGGCGCCGAGATCGTGGTGGACCCGCTCGAACAGGCTGCCGGATCGGTCCATCGCCTCGGTCCATTCCGCCTCGAATCCGGCGTCGACGATGTCGTCGGGGATGTCGAAACCGAGCCGCGTCGAGAGTCTCTGCCATTCGAGCGTCAACATGCGATGCCGTTGGAGATCCCGGAACGCCGCGAAGTCGCACACGATGTCGAAGCGGTAGTCGAGGTCGTTCCATCGCCCTGGTCGGGCGATGTCGCCGGTTCTGGCGATCTCCGACCAGCGCTGAGATGATCTCGGTCCGCTGCGACGTCCGTCATCGAGCGGACCTGACGCTGGATCTCGGCGTCGCTCAGCTCGCTGACCGCGTAGAGGGCCGCAGCAGCGAGATCGGTCTCGGCGTCGGGGTCCCAATCGGTGAGCTCGACCGACCACTCCGATGCGGTCGGTGAACCATCGAGGTTGGCGGCGATCATCTCGAGGGCGGTTCGGTTGTCCTCGAGATAGGCGGCGGACACGACACCCCGATCCTCCCGATCGACTCTGGTGAGGAACGACGGGATCACCTTCCGCAGTTCGGCGAGCATCATCTCGCCGTAGCTGCGGACCTCACCCAGCGGGCTGGCCATCATTCGGGTGAGCGACTGCTCGTACGCCTGCCCGCTGGCGTAGATGCCGACATTGGACATCGTCGAAGCGGGGAGCAGGCCCCTGGCTGCATCGCAGGCCTTGGCTCTGATCGTGGCGTTGTACACGCCGGGGGAGACGTCGTCCGGACCGGGGGAAGCGGCGCTCGTAGACCTCCCGCATCTCGGCGACGATCCGGGCATAGGTGGTGAACAAGCCCGTCGGTGTGCTCGAGGTACTCCGCGGTGCAGCTCGGACGGAAGAGATCTCCGGTGGTGTCTGGTATCGGTAACGGTCACCGAGCGGCTTGTCGTAGTAGATGTAGCGGGTGGACTGTTCGAGATAGGCGGCCAATCGGCCCCATTCGAGGACCTTCGTCAGGAGGTTGGATGCCTGCTCGCAGGCGAGATGGGTCCCGCCCAGTTGGGCTACCGAGTCGTCGCCGTACTCGAAGAAGACCCGCTGATAGAGGTCCTCGGCCCGCCGCATGTTCACGAGGGGGTCGGAGTCGGTCAGTCTGTCGGCGATGGCGCCGATCCCGGTTTCGGGATCGTCGATGAATTCGTCGAGGAACAGGCGCCTGATCGACTTGGAGGTCCGCGAGTAGCGGGCGAACAGGGCGCCCTTGACGACCTCAGGGAGGTTGATGAGGGCGAACACCGGGAGGTCCGTGTTGGTGAAGAACTGTTCGAGGACGGCTGATTCCTGTGGGGAGAACGGTTCTCGGAAGTAGTGCACCCGGCCGATTCTACGACCCCTCCCGGATCCTCGTGTTCCAGCGTCAGACGGCTCCAGCGGTAGAATCGCGAACATCATGGATCCCCGCTCTTTCATCCGTTTCGCCCGGATCCTCCTGTACGGGACTGCAGTCCTGCTCTCGGCGGTTCCGTTGATGGTGCTCGTCGATCTCTCTGACGGAGGCACCGGCTACGGGTTGTGCCCGTCGGGGCTCGGCTCGTGCCGGAATCCCTATTCGGCGGCCCCCGAACTGTCGGCAATCCTCACCGTGGCGTTGATCGTGGTGCTCGCCGGGATTCGAGTCACGACCCGAGCCGAGCGTCGCCTCGACACCAAGCACCAGATTCGCCCGTAGGCCGGTCGAGTCGAGATTTCAGTGGGCCGGAGAGATCGCTTCGGCTTCGGTTTCGTGGGGAGCCTCTGACCGGGTGATGACGAGCTGGATGGCTCCAAAGATGAGCAGGCCGCCCACCCATCCCGACACCGTCAATCGCTCGCCGAGAAGGACGGCGGCGACGAGTACGCCGAACACGGGCTCGGCGGTCAGCAGCAATGCGGTGCGTTCCGATCCGATCCGCGACTGCGCCCACACCTGGAGCAGGAAGGCGATTGCGCTGACGCCGATCCCGGTGATCACGAGCGCCGGCCACTCCCGTTCTCCCGGCACCGGCAGACCTTCGAAGGCGGCGGACAGTGCGAGCCCGCCGACCGCGGTGACGAGCAGTTGGACGGCAGTGAAAGGGACGACCGGGTGATGATGTGCGGCGCGTGACAGGAAGACGATGTGTCCGGCGAACCCGAATGCGCACGCCAACGTCAGGAAGTCTCCGGAGGCGACCGAGAGCGTTTCGTCGACCGTGAGGAACGCCAGCCCGATCACCGAGATGACGCCACCGATCACCGCCCACGACGACGGGGGGCGCCGCGCCCACATCGCTGCCAACAGTGGGGTGAAGACCACATAGAGCCCGGTGATGAGCGCCGAGTTGGATGCTTCGGTCGTGACGAGGCCGGCGGTCTGGAACGAGAACCCGGTCAGGAGCCACAGACCGGCAATCGTCCCGTCGCGCCAGGTCGCCTTGTTCCGTGGTACGGCCAGTACGAACAGGATGCCGGCCCCGATCAGGAACCGCCATCCGACGAACGCGAACGGAGGGAAGGATTCCACCGCGTCCTTGACCACCACGAAGGTGGTGCCGAACAGGAAGGCGGCGGCGATGAGTGCTGCGTACGCGGTCCGTGTGACTGTCATCCGGCCCGGCACGGTACCGCCCCCACCGCAGCCGTCCCCAAACCCAGGGTTGCAGGCGCGATATGTCGTGCCAGGAGCCCGCAGTTGGCACGGCGCCTCGTCCGCCCGATCATTCTGCGGGCCCGCAGCACGGTATGTCTTCACTGCAACCCTGGGTTCGGAATCGGCGCGAGGGGCATTGGGTTTCTACGCTGGCGGTGTGGATGCAGCGATGACGCGATGGGTCGAAGAGATCAGGGCCGACTTCGGCGAGGGGTGCTTCGCTTGCGGCCGTGAGAACCCGCAAGGGCTCCATCTGAGCGAGTGGGACCTGGACGACGACGCGGTCACCGCCGTCTTCGACCCGCAGGAGCATCACATCGGAGCCGGCGACACGCTGCACGGCGGGCTCGCAGCCACGGCGCTCGACGAAGCGCTGGTCTGGGCCGGGCTCATGATCGAGCGGGTGCTGACAGTGACGGGCACGCTCGATCTCAGGTTCCGTCGGCCCTTGTATGTGGCCGATCGGATCACCGCCACCGGCCGGGTCGATGAACGGCGCGGGCGCCGACTCCGTCTGTCTGGCACGCTCGAGACCGAGCGCGGGGTGGCGGTCGAGGCGGAGGGCCTCTACATCGCCACCCGTGAGTTCGAGCCGCCGGCATGAGCCTCGCCGGTTGTCTCCCGTAGTCTGCCGCAGATGCCGAGGGAACGAACCGACGGGTCAGTGCCGACCCGCAAGGAGAAAGGCAAAGCTCGCGCCGTCTGGAACCGGCTGCTCGCCCGATATCCCGAGATCGCCACTGCCCTCGACTACCAGAGCCCCTGGCAACTCCTGGTGTCGACGGTGCTCAGCGCCCAGACCACCGACGAGAACGTCAACAAGGTGGCGCCCGTGCTCTTCGAGGCCTATCCGAGCCCCGAGGACCTCGCCGGTGCCTCGCTCAGCGCGGTCGAGGAGATCGTGTTCTCGACCGGGTTCTATCGACAGAAGGCAGCCTCGGTGGTGTCACTGGCGCAAGACCTGGTCGAACGCTTCGACGGCGAGGTTCCCGCAAACCTCGATGACCTGGTCACGCTGCGAGGGGTCGGTCGGAAGACCGCCAGCGTCGTGCTGGCCGAGGCGTTCGACATCCCGGCGATCGCAGTCGACACGCATGTGAAGCGGACCACCAATCGGATCGGCCTGGTCGACGTGCAGGATCCGGTCAAGATCGAGCGAGACCTCAAGGCGCTGTATCCCGAAGACACATGGGCCGGGTTGTCGATGCGGTTCATCCAGTTCGGCCGTGACGTGTGCGACGCCCGATCGCCGAAGTGCTTCGACTGTGAGATGGTGCCGCTGTGCGACTTCGAAGACAAGAACCTGTGAGGTGACTGCCCGGATCTCGAACCGGCAGATCCTGGCGCTCGCCGTCCCGGCACTCGGATCGCTGGCCGCAGACCCCGTCCTCTCGCTCGTCGACACCGCCTTCGTCGGACGTCTCGGAGCGGTTCCGCTCGGCGCGCTCGGCGTCGATGCAGCGATCTTCGGCTTTGCCTTCGCTGTCTTCAACTTCCTGGCCTATGCGACGACGCCGCTCGTGGCCCAGGCACGGGGCCGTGGTCAGATCGTGGAATCGGGGCGGGTCGTGCAGCGGGCGATGGTGCTGGCCGTCCTGGTCGGGACCGCCTCCACGTTGGTGCTGTTGGTCGGGTCCCGGTTTCTCGTCGGGCTCATGCAGGCCGGTCCCGAGTTGATCGATCCCGCCGTGTCATATCTGCGGATCCGATCGCTTGCGGTGCCGGCGGTGCTGCTGATCCTGGCGGCCAACGGGGCCTATCGCGGCTTCCAGGACACCAGGACGCCGTTGTACGTGACGATCGCAGTCAACGCGCTCAACATCGTTCTGGATCCGGTCTTGATCTTCGGCTTCGACTTCGGGCTGGAAGGAGCCGCCTGGGCGACGCTCACCGCCCAATGGATCGGAGCCGGCATCTTCGTCTGGCTGCTCGTACGACGAGGCAGGGCAGAGCAGTGGCCGGTCGAACGGGTGCAGATGGCCGAGTTACGAGCGTTCCTCGGCATCGGATCGATCCTGATCGTCCGGACGGCGCTGCTCGTGCTGTCGCTGAGCTTTGCCACCGCCGTGGCCGCCAGATCAGGCACCGTCGACGTGGCGGCTCACCAGGTCGTCAGCCAGCTGTGGTTCCTGCTGGCCATGATCGTCGACGCCGTGGCAATTGCGGCTCAGGCGCTGGTCGCCGATCTCGCCGGGCGCGATGACGCCGAGGGAGCCAGAGCGCTGTCGAATCGGCTGCTGGGGTGGGGTGCGGTTGCGGGTGTCGTGCTGCTCGTCGGGCTGTTGGCGGCCGGGACGATGTTGTCCTCGGCCTTCACCGACGACGCAGGGGTGCAGGCGGCGATCAGGTCGGTCATCCCGATCGCAGCGGGAATGCAGCCGCTGGCCGCCGTGGTGTTCGTTCTCGACGGCGTGTTTCTCGCCGTGTTGGCGATCCGCAAGCTGGTGGCATCAACGGCAGCGGGGTTCGTGGCCGCCGCATCGGTCCTGACCGCAACGCTCGTCTTCGGCTGGGGTCTGATCGGTGTGTGGTGGGCCATCACCGCGATGATCGTCGCCCGGCTCGTGGTCCTCGCCTGGTTCTATCGGTCGGCTTCGACGTGGTCGAGCTCCTGACCCATCGTTTCGGGCAACTGCAAGGTCAGCACCACTGCGGCGACGACGCCGACGCCGAGGGCGAGCACTGTTGCCGACAGTCCGATGTGGTCGATCGTCAGCGCACCGACGAGCAGTCCGATTGCGCTGCCGATCATCGCCAGATAGGCGCCAGCAGTGCCCGCCGACGTCCGGAACTCGGTCGGGAACAATTCGGCTCGATGGCTGGCGGACGCCGGGAGGAACGCAAACGTTCCGAACGTGGAGGCGACGATGGCGAGCACGAGGACCGGCAGGAACTCGATGTAGTACAGGGTGATTCCACCGGCGAGGACGGCGAGCAGGGAGATCACGCTGGTGGTGCGACGACCGATGACGTCGGCCAATCGACCGCCGACGAAGAACCCGAGCCCTCCGATGGTCCCTCCGACCAATGAGATGGTGACGGCCTGTCCGGTCGAATAGCCGAGATCGCCGACGAGGCGTTCCGTCGAGAACGCCAGGCCGACCGACGTGAACGCGCTGGCGAGCAAGACGGCGACCGCCGAGATCCAGAAGACGCGAGCAAAGGGGCTGCGGATGAGCCCCAGGAGCGGTCGTCGCACCGGCTTCTCGATCACCTCGAACAGCGGGCTCTCGTGGAGATCCTTGAACAGGAACGGGATCAGCAGCAGCGCCAGCGCCGACAGCCCGAAGATGAGTCTCCAACCGTCGCTCCTGTCGGCCAGCGGCAACGCCAGGAGACCGAGACCGGCTCCGAAGCTTCCGCCGGCGCCGTACAACGAGATACCGAAGGCTCGCAGTTGGGGTCTGACCTCCTCGGCGATGAGGACGACGGCCAGCGTTCCGAGCGCGGTTCCCCCGATTCGCACCAGAGATTGCAGAATTGTGAACACTGCGGCCGAATCGACGAATCCAGTCGCTGCGTCCGCCACCATGACGAGCATGAACGCAGCGATCAGCGGAATCTTGCGGCCTTTGCGGTCTCCCCACACCGCAAACGCCAGCGCCCCGAACCCGGCGAGCCGGGTCACTCCCAGCACCAGGCTGATCTCGGCTTCGGACATGCCGAGGGCGACCCGGGTGAACGGGATCGTCGCCGACAAATTGGATCCCGCATATCCTTGGCCTATCCCGACGGCCCACATGATGAACACGACCGCGCGCTCTACAGGCAGGAAGCGCTTGACCGGAAACAGGCTGGCGGTCAGGCGGGTGAGCACCCCCCGAGGGTACGACAAAGACTGTCGTGGCTCCGTAACTGTCTGTGTGTCGTTGGGGAACACGGCACCGCCCCGGAGGGTTGGAGACTCTGATGGATGACTTCGGACAACTCGGCTTCGCACTTCAGGCCCTTTTTGCGTTCGGCGGCGGGATCATCGCCTTCCTGTCACCGTGCGTCCTTCCGCTCGTGCCCGGCTATCTCGGCCTGATGTCGGGGTACTCGATCGCCGATCTCCAGTCGGGCGACGCCGGTAGGTGGCGCATGCTTCGGGTCACCAGCCTGTTCGTGCTGGGGTTCACATCGGTGTTCGTTGCGCTTGGCGCTGGTGCCACCCAGATCTCCCGTTTCTTGATCTCGAACCAGTCGGTCACCGGGCGGATCGCTGGCGCCGTCGTGATCGGCTTTTCAATCATCATGATCGGGTCGGCGTTCACCAACCGGGGCCCGTTCGGGTTCTTCGCTCGCGAACGACGGATGGATGTCCGGCCGTCGAAGCTGGGTGGCTGGGCGCCACCGATCATGGGTGTCGCCTTCGGGTTCGGCTGGTCGGCGTGCATCGGCCCGATCCTCGCCGGCGTGCTCACCATCGCAGGAACCCGCGAGACGGTGGGGCAAGGGATGTTGCTGCTGTTCCTGTTCGCAATGGGGCTGGGTGTTCCCTTCATCCTCACTGGACTCGGCCTGTCGAAGGCGTTGTCGGTGATGACGTCGTTCCGGAAGTGGATGCGGCCCGTCAACATCGCCTCGGGCGCCCTGATGTTTGCGTTCGGCGTCTTGCTCCTCACCGGGAACGTGACCCGCCTCTCGAGTTTCTTCGTCGACATCTTCCTCAAGGTCCCCTTCCTCGAAGACCTCGCATCCATCTGACCGCGGCGTCGAGCTGGGCAGACAGCGGCGGTACCCTCGCGTTCATGCAGTTCACGCCCGATCTGGAGACGTTTCTCGAGCTCGCCGAGCGGTATCCCGTCGTGCCGATCTCCGTCGAGGTGCTCGCCGACCGCGAGACGCCGGTGACGGTCTTCGAGAAGTTGGTCGGTTCCGAGCCCGGGTTTCTCCTCGAATCCGTCGAGGGCGGAGAGAATTGGGCGCGGTGGAGCTTCGTCGGATGGGATCCCCGGTTCACGTTCAGGGCGTCCGAGGGGGTGTCGAGCGTTGACGACCCCTCGGTCGAGTTGGCGGACGGCGATCCGCTGGCCGTGCTCGAAGAGCTGATCGGTCGCTTCGAGACACCGGACCGGCCCGACCTGCCTCCGCTCCACACGGGAATCGTTGGATACATGGCCTACGACGCTGTGCGGTATGTCGAGCACCTGCCCGACAAGCCACCGGACGACCGTGGCCTCCCGGACATGGTGTGGCAGTTCGTGGGAGCGATGGCGGCGATCGATCGTTTCAGCCAGTCGGTCGTGATGATCAGGAACGTCTTCATCGGCGACGATCCAACCGCCCAGTACGAGGCGGCGACTGCGGCCGTCATCGACGATCTCGACCGGCTCGGGTCCGGGAGTTCGTATCAGCTCGGGGCGTTCGACTCCTCGGGAAGCGCTCCGGATTTCACGTCGACATTCGATCGCTCGGGCTTCATGGCGGCGGTCGAGACGGCGAAGGATCACATCGTTGCCGGCGACGCTTTCCAGATCGTGCTCAGCCAGCGTCTCGAGACCGACTTCGACGGCGACCCCTTTGCCATGTATCGGGCGTTGCGGGTCGTGAACCCCAGCCCGTTCCTCTTCTTCGTTCGAGATCCCGAGGTCACCGTCGTTGGAGCGTCTCCAGAGGTGATGACCCGGGTGCGCGACGGGGTGGTGTATTCGCGTCCGATCGCTGGGACGCGTCCCCGTGGGAAGACCGAGGACGAAGATCGGGCGCTCGAAGAGGAATTGCTAGCCGACCCGAAGGAACGGGCCGAGCACGTGATGCTGATCGACCTCGCCCGCAATGACGTCGGCCGTGTGGCAGAGTTCGCCACGGTGACCGTTGACGACCTGATGGTGATCGAGCGGTACAGCCATGTGATGCACATCGTCTCGGGTGTGTCGGGAAAGCTGAGAGATGGCGTTGGCCCGGTCGACGTGATCAGGGCCACCTTCCCGCACGGCACCGTGTCTGGTGCGCCAAAGGTCCGGGCGATGCAGATCATCGACTCGCTGGAGCCGACCGCCCGCGGACCCTATGCGGGGGCTGTCGGGTACCTCGACTTCTCAGGGAACATCGACACCTGTATCTGTCTGCGAACGATCGTGGTCGCCGACGGCACAGCATGGGTGCAGGCCGGGGCAGGGCTGGTCGCAGACTCCGACCCGGCGACCGAGTTCGACGAGACCATGAGCAAAGCCGCCGCCGCCCTGTCCGCCATCCAAGCCGCCAAGAGCCTCACATGACCCCCCGCACGACACACTCTCCGTATCGAATGTTTGTCCCCCTTGGGGGACGGCGTTCGCCTTGCGAAGCCTGGGGGGATTGCGAGAGATCAACCATTGTTTGTCCCCCCTTGGGGGGACGGCGTTCGCCTGCGAACGCAGGGGGGATTCGCGAAGTCTCGAGAAGGCGATCCCTCCGATGCTGAGAGATTCCTACGGCGATGTGACCGGCGAATACCGGGCGCTGCGCAACTCGGCCGCTTCGGTTGCCGGGACCCATGACCTGGTCTGGGTCGAGGGACCGGATGCTGCGACCTTCCTCCAGGGGATTCTCAGCCAGGACATCGATGCGATGGTCCCCGGTGAGGTCGGCCGCACCTTCCTCCTGAATCCGCAAGGCAAGCTGACCGCGATCTTGTGGGCGCTGCGAGGTCCTGATCGCGTCGGCCTGATCTGCGACGCCGGCCTGGGTGAGACCGTCGCCGAGAGACTCAACTACTACCGGATCCGCGTCAAAGCCGAGGTTCGCGTCGACGATCGACCGGTGTGGTCGCTGATCGGCCCCGAGGCGAGGACAATCCTCGAGGTCGCCGACCGGTGGGGTGATTCCGACGGTGCGACCATCGTCCCGGCCCCGCTCCGGGGGCTGGATCGGGTGATCGTCGCCGGCGACCCGGCCATGTCGGATCAACCGCAGGCCGGCTCGATCGCTGCCACCGCCGTCCGGGTCGAGGCGGGCGAACCGGTGATGGGTGTCGACGTGGACGAGAAGACGATCCCCCAGGAGACCGGCCTCGTCCCCGACGCCGTTTCTTTCACCAAGGGCTGTTATCTGGGTCAGGAGTTGGTCGCCAGGATCGATTCCCGTGGCCATGTCAACCGCCACCTGCGCGGCATCGTCATGACCAGCAACGTTCTCCCGCCGGAAGGCGCCGAGGTGTGGAACGACGACAAGCAACTCGGGGAGTTGACGTCCGTCACCGAGTCCCTCGGCGTGATGGCGCCGATCGCCCTCTCCCTCCTCCGCCGCGAAGCCGAACCCGGCGACCCCGTCGAAGTCCGCTGGCCCGACTCCACCACCCCCGCCATCGTCAAAGAATTGCCCTCTGATCTCGTGACCCGCGGCCCGTGCGTGATCGCTCGCTCGCTGCGCTCAATGAGTTGGCCTTTGGCCTCTGGCTCTTGGCTGTTGGCTCAGAGAAGCCAAGGGCCAGCAGCCAAGAGCCAAAAGCCGCGACGAAGTCGCCCCTTCTTTACATTTGGCGAACAATTCGCGGGGATGATGTGGTCGTGACGACGATTTTGTTGATCGAGGACGAGACGGCAATTGCCGACATGCTGCGGGGGTTCTTCGAGCGTGACGGGTTCGTGTTCCATCATGCCGAGACCGGCGAGGACGGCCTGGACCGTCTCAGAGCGAGGCCGGTCGATGCGGTTCTGCTCGACCTGAACCTGCCGGGGATGGACGGTGTGGACGTGTGCAGAAAGATCCGCACGTTCTCTGACGTGCCCGTGATCATGCTGACTGCTCGCGACTCGGAGGTCGACAAGGTGGTCGGCCTGGAGATCGGTGCCGACGACTACGTCACCAAGCCCTTCTCGCCGCGTGAGCTTCTGGCACGGATCAAAGCGGTCTTGCGCCGGATGGAGGAACGTCGGCCGGAGCCGAGCATCGTGGAGATCGACGGGTTCGAAATCGATGCGGGCCGCCGTCAGGTCCGACTGCCGGATGGCTCGACCGTCGAGCCGACCGCACGCGAGTTCGATCTGCTGCTGTATCTGGCCGAGAACCGTGGGCTCGCCCTGTCGCGTGCTCAGATCCTCGAAGCGGTCTGGGGATACGACTATTTCGGTGAGACCCGCACGGTCGACGTCCACGTCCGCCAGCTTCGGAAGAAACTCGACGGGATCCCGCTGGAGACGGTGTGGGGCGTCGGATACCGGATCGGCTCGTGAGACGACGGTTCTTCTGGTCGATGGTGGCGGTGTCTGGCATCACCCTCGCCCTGTTGGTGATCGTCGCTGCGGCAGCCGGCCAACGTGCTCAGCGGGCAGCCACCGAACGCACGCTGATCGCTGCGGTCGATGCGGTGTCGCGTGAGATCCAGTCGCTCCAGACCGAGGCCACAGATGTGAGGGCGTTGTCCGATGGTCCGGCGGTCAGAAGGATCCTGGAACAGGCGAGGCGCTCGACCGACAGCGAGATCGGCCTGGTCCTGCGGACCCCGCGAGCGACACGGGTCCTGACCCCGTTCATCGAAGATCTCGGCATCGACCTCGCCCTCGAGGCGGACGGCCCGCGCGTCGTTCCCACCGATCGCGGTGCCGCTGCGGTCGGCTCGGTGCAGCTCAGCGCACTTCCCAACACTGACGTCCTGGTCATCGCCGCCCGTTCCACTCCCGTGGTCGACTGGTCGCCGCAGGTGCGGCTGATTCTCGCCGGAGTGGCCGTGGCGGCGGCGATCGCCGCGATCGCAGCCAGGCTGTTGTCCGGATGGGTGGCACGGCGGATGGCGCCGCTGTCTGCGGGTGCCAAGGCGTTGAGTGAGGGCGACCTCTCCGCCCGGGTTCAGATCGACAGCGATGACGAAGTGGGGGAGGTCTCGGCGTCGTTCAATCAGATGGCTGCGGCGCTGGAGGGGTCGCGAGAGCGCGAACGCCAGTTCCTGCTGGCGGTGGGGCACGACTTGCGGACGCCGCTCACGACCATCGCCGGGTACGCCGAAGCGCTGGAGGAGGGGATCGATGACCCCGCCGAGATCGAGCGGATCGCCTCGGTTCTCTCGATCGAGAATCGGCGGCTCAGCCGGCTCATCGAAGACGTGACGTTGCTCGCCAGGTTGGAGAGCAGCGAGTTCGGTGTTCGGCCCGAGCCGGTCGATGTCTCCGCTCACGTTGCCGGCGTGGCGGATGGATACCGCGAGCGAGCCGACGCCTCGCGAGTCGGGTCTCGAGGTGCTGGCCGAGTCGACGGGGATCCGGGCTGTCGATCCCGATCGGATCGGCCAGTTGCTGTCGAACCTCATCGAGAACGCCCTCCGGTACACCCCCGAACTGGGGCGTATCGAGGTGGGCGTGCGACCCGACGGCGCCCACGTCGTGATCTCCGTCAGTGATACCGGGGTCGGGATCGAGTCCGAGGATCTGCCGCACATCTTCGACCGCTTCTATGTGGCGAGGAAGTACCGAGGAGTCAGACCCGAGGGCTCGGGTCTCGGGCTGTCGATCGTGGAGCGGATCACCACGACGATGGGTGGAACGGTGGAGGCAACCTCCGAGCCCGGCACCGGGACGACGTTCACGGTCCGCATTCCCGCTCCGTTGGTGGCCGGCGGCTGACACCGTCATCCGGTTTCGCGGTTCGCTCCGTATGTCACACGAATGCCCGGGGACGATTCCGGCATTCACCGACCAAGGAGAATCCATGAAAACGAAGATGATCGCTCTTCTCGCCGTGTTGGCGTTGGTGGTTGCCGCATGTGGCACCGACGACGCCGACTCCGAGACGACCACCACCACCACCTCAGCGGCCACTGAGGGCGAGAACGAGCAGATGGAGTCGAACACCATCGTGGACATCGCTGCTGGCGATGCCATGTTCTCGACGCTCGTCACCGCCGTCACCGAAGCAGGTCTCGTCGAGACCCTGTCCGGAGAGGGCCCGTTCACCGTCTTCGCTCCGACCGACGATGCCTTCGCAGCGCTCCCAGAGGGACTGCTCGACACGGTGCTCGCCGACCAGGAACTGTTGACCACCATCCTCACCTACCACGTCGTGTCCGGGTCCGTCCTGGCCGCTGATGTCGTCACACTCGATTCCGCTACCACTCTGCAGGGTGAAGACGTCCAGATCACGGTCGAGGGTGATGCTGTGATGGTGAACGACGCAAACGTCGTCGCTACCGACATCGAGGCATCGAATGGTGTCATCCACGTGATCGACTCCGTCCTCCTGCCTCCGAGCGTCGTCGAGATGCTCGCCGCCGATGACATGGGCGACGAGGAGATGGCTGCCGACGCCATGAACATCATCGAGACCGCCGAAGCGGCCGGTGACTTCACCACGCTGCTCACCGCTGTCGAGGTTGCCGGGTTGACCGACACGCTCGCCACCGACGGTCCGTTCACGCTGTTCGCCCCGACCGATGCGGCATTCGCTGCGGTCGACGAGGACACGCTCAACGGGCTGCTCGCAGATCCCGAGGCACTGGCGCAGGTGCTCCTCTATCACGTGGTCGATGGCGAGGTCTACGCCTCCGACGTCGTGACGCTGGAGTCCGCCGCCACGCTCCAGGGCTCTGATGTCGAGATCACCGTCGACGGGGACACCGTCATGATCAACGGTGCGACTGTCGTCATCACCGACATCATGACCTCCAACGGCGTCATCCACGTGATCGACGCAGTGCTGCTTCCTCCCAGCAACTGACCCGATCGCGACCCACGAAAGGGCGGCCCAGCCCGGGCCGCCCTTTCACGCGCCCGTTCGTCGGAATCCCCCTTGCCGTGCTGGCGCACGCCTGTTCCCCCGAGGGGGAACAAACAGATACCGCATTGTTTGTCCCGCCTCCCTTGGCGTGTTCGTTCGTTGTTTGTCCCTCCGGAGGGGGGACGGGGTTCGTCTCTGCGAACCCAGGGGGGCGTTGTTGAGAACGAATCCCCCTTGGCGTGCTGGCGCACGCCTGTTCCCCCCGGGGGAACAAACAATCACACCTGTTTGTCCCTCCGGAGGGGGGACGGGGTTCGTCTTACGAACCCAGGGGGGCGTTGTGGGGCCCGGGGTGCATTCCGCAGAGGGTGGGGGGAGTCCTACCATTCCGGGGATGCTGGACCAGATCGTTGCGGATACGCAGGTGCGCCTCGAGACGCTGCGTTCGGACGCGTCCGGGATTCGCCGAAATGCGCTTGGTTCGGAACTGGCTCCCAGCCTTCTCGAGGCGCTGTCGGCGCCCGGACTGTCGGTCATCGCAGAGGTGAAGCGACGCTCGCCGAGTCGGGGCGATCTCGCTCCAGAACTCGACCCGTCGCTCCAGTCCAAGCGATACGTCGAGGGCGGTGCCGCTGCCATCTCCGTCCTCACCGAGCCAGTGCACTTCCACGGATCGAACTCCGATCTCACATCGGTCCGCCGAGCGGTCGATGTCCCGGTCCTGCGAAAAGACTTCACACTCGACCCGCTCCAGATCTGGGAGGCCCGCGCGATCGGAGCCTCGGCGGTCCTCCTCATCGCGGCGATCCTCGACGACCAGACGATGAACACCCTGCTGATGACTGCGGTCGAGGCCGGACTCGACGCCGTCGTCGAGGTGCATTCGGTCGACGAGGCCGAGCGGGTGCTCGCACTGAACCCGACGATCGTCGGCGTGAACAACCGCGACCTGTCGACCTTCGACGTCGACCTGGCCACCGCTGAGAAGATCGCCCCGATGCTCATCGATGTGCCTGTCACGATCGGCGAGTCCGGGATCCACTCGGCCGAGGACGCTCACCGCATGTTCGAGGCGGGATACGACGCGGTGCTGGTCGGGGAGTCGCTGGTGCGATCCGACGATCCGGCAGAACTCATTCGAGCGTTCCGGGGTGCGTCGTGACCTGGGTCAAGATCTGTGGATTGTCGAAGGCTCGCGATATCAGAGCGGCCGAGGATGCGGGCGCCGACGCTGTCGGCCTGGTGCTCGTGCCCGAGTCGCCGCGGGTGGTGTCGGCGGATCAGGCTGCCGCGCTGGCGTCGGCGGCCACTGTCGAGACCTTTCTCCTGTTGCGGGACACCACTCCGTCGGAGATGCTGGATCTGGCGTCCTTCATCGGGGTGACCGGGATCCAGCCCTATGGCGATGGCGTCGACGAGGTCATCGATGCGGCGCTGCGGGCGGGACTCCAGGTGCTGTATCCGATTCCATATCGGCGCCGATCCAGTCACGCTCATGGACGTCCGTGATGGCGTCATGCCGATCCTGGACACGGCTGATCCCGACCGGGCCGGGGGAACGGGGAAGCGGTTCGATGCCACGCTGGTCGATACGGCAGGCCGGGATTGGGTCCTGGCGGGAGGTCTTCGGCCGTCCACCGTCGCCGACGCCGTGGCGTCAGCCAAACCATGGGGCGTCGACGTGTCGAGCGGAGTCGAGTCGAGTCCGGGCGTGAAGGACCCAGCACTGATCACACGATTCATCGAGGAGGCGAAGAGCGCATGAGCATCCGATTGGAGCGACCCGACGCACAGGGGAGGTTCGGGGAGTTCGGCGGCCGGTTCGCCCCCGAGACGCTGATGCCCGCCCTGGAGGAAACCGAGGCCGCATTCGACGAGGCCTGGGCGGACCCGGCATTCACCGACGAGTTCCACCGGATCCTCCGTGAGTTCGTCGGCCGACCGACGCCGGTCCATGCCGCACCTCGCATGTCGGAGGAGATCGGCGTCGAGGTGATCCTCAAACGCGAGGACCTCGCCCACACCGGTGCCCACAAGATCAACAACGCCATCGGTCAGGGACTGCTGGCGAAGCGCATGGGCAAGTCGAAGATCATCGCCGAGACGGGAGCGGGTCAGCACGGGGTCGCAACCGCAACGGCTGCTGCGTTCCTGGGACTCGAGTGCAAGGTCTACATGGGTGCAGTCGACATCGAGCGTCAGGCGCTCAACGTCCTGAGGATGGAGATCCTCGGAACCGAGGTCATTCCGGTGACGAGCGGAGCCGGGACGCTCAAGGACGCCGTCTCCGAGGCGATGCGCGCCTGGGTCACGACCGTCGACGACAGCCATTACATCATCGGCTCGGTGGTGGGGCCTCATCCGTTCCCGTACATGGTGCGCGAGTTCCAGAAGGTGATCGGTGAGGAGATCCTCAGCCAGATGGAGGGCAACCTGCCCGATGTCGCGGTCGCCTGTGTGGGCGGCGGGTCGAATGCGATGGGGATGTTCTTCCCGCTGGCCGGTACCGGCGTCGACCTCGTTGGCGTCGAGGCGGCCGGCGAAGGCATCGAGACGGGGAGGCACGGCGCATCGATCACTGCCGGTGTGCCAGGCGTTCTGCACGGGACGCGGACGCTCATGCTCCAGGATGCCGACGGCCAGGTGCAGGAGGCACATTCCATCTCCGCAGGCCTCGACTACCCGGGTGTGGGGCCCGAACATGCCTACTTCGCGACCACCGGGCTCGCCCGATACGTGTCGGTCAGCGACGACGCCGCACTCGAGGGGGTTTATCTGCTGGCCCGAACCGAGGGCATCATCCCCGCCCTCGAATCTGCCCACGCCGCCATCTGGATCAAGCAGGCGGCCCCCGAGCTGGCCGGGAAGCGGGTGCTGTTGAACGTCTCGGGGCGGGGCGACAAGGACGTCGAACAGATCGGTCGTTTCCGGAAGGAGCGGTTCTGATGGGCCGCGATGCGATCCGGGCGATGTTCACCGACGCCAAGGCCGAGGGCCGGGCGGCGTTCCTTCCGTTCATGACGGCCGGCCTCCCCAACCCTGCAGAGTCGCCGTCGTTGTTCGCGGCGATGGCCGATGCGGGCGCCGACGGGTTCGAGGTTGGCATCCCCTACACCGATCCTCTGATGGACGGGCCGGTCATCCAGAAGGGCAGCGACACCGCGATCGCAGCCGGTGCCACGCTCGATGTCAGCCTCGGGATCCTCGGCACGGTGGCCGGCTCCGGACGGCCCACCCTGGCGATGACGTATGTGAATCCGGTGTTCCGGCGGGGCATCGACCGTTTCTGTGAGGATCTGGCCAACATCGGTGCTGACGGAATCATCGTTCCCGATCTACCGGTCGACGAGTCACTCCCGCTCCGGCGGGCCGCCGAGCGGTACGGGCTCGGTGTGGTGTTGTTCGTCGCGCCGACCTCGCATCCTGCGCGGATCGCCGCGGTGGCCGAGGCTGATCCTGTGTTCATCTACGCCGTCGCCGAGATGGGCGTGACCGGAGAGCGGGCGGCGTCCGGCAACCACATGGAGGCGATCGCCGAGCGGGTCAGAGCCGTGACCGATGCGCCGATCGTCGCCGGGGTGGGTATCTCGAATGCGGAGCAGGCAGCCGCAGCGGGGAAGATCGCAGACGGGGTGATCGTCGGCTCGGCGCTCGTCCGGCGGGTCCTCGACGCTCCGACTCCGGACGACGCCCGAACGTCGGTGGCTTCGTTGGTGGACGAGATCTCTCGAGCCCTCAGGCGCTGACCCGACTCCAACAGCTTGGGCGTCGACGCAGGTCGCGAATTCTCGACGTCGCATTCGTGAAACGTCTGCGGGCGTCCTGATACCTCTTGATTGCAGCCGGGGTTGGATCCCCGACGAACGTCGGTCGAGAACCGCACGCTGCCGAGTGCCAATACGCAACGGTCACCGATGGTGTGACTGCTTTCCTCAGCCTGGGAGTGGGGGGAGTGGGGATGCGGCAGAGGAAATGTGTGCAGTCTCGGTGACCGTTGCTCCGCGCACAATACTGACTAGTTACTTCGGTTTGGTGGATTCCCGCGAATTCGCAGAAGAATTGATTCGTACCGGAGGTGGGACTCGAACCCACAAGCCCTCAGAGGACGCGAGATTTTGAGTCTCGTGCGTTTGCCAATTCCGCCACTCCGGCTCGAAGAGAGCAGTCTACCCGCCGTGTCCGGAAGCGAGTCGTGGTCCGTTCGGCCGAGGCGATCCTGCGTCGGCGTCCCCCGATGTGTGGGTTGAGCGTCTGCGCGTATGCTCTTGGCGATGGGTCGTGTGGCGAAACAGCTCTTCAAGATCGCAGATCAACTCGTCGAACTGGACGAGGAGCATCACCGTGTCGAATCCGAACTCGCATATCACCGCCTCATCGACGACGACGCCCAGCGTGACGCAGCCGTGTCTGGAGCGCAGGCCGATCGTCTCGAGGCATCCGCCACATCGAAGGACGTTTCCCGGTTCGAGAAGCGCCTGCGAGAGATCGCAGCGAAGCGCGAGAAGTTGCACATGAAGCGCGCCCGACTGCTCGACAAGCTGTGATCCCCGTGTCGTTTCCGTTCTGATGCCAACGCTCGCTCTTCTCGACGGCCACTCACTGGCCTATCGCGCCTTCTTTGCGTTGCCCGAAGACCTCGCAACCAGCTCCGGTCAGGTCACCAACGCCGCATACGGATTCACCCGGATGCTGGTCAAGCTGCTCGGCGATCATCATCCCGACGCGGTCGCAGTTGCCTGGGACGTGTCCCGCCAGACCTTCCGGAGTGCGGAATACCCCGAATACAAAGCGCAGCGGTCGGCCGCCCCCGACACGTTCAAGAGCCAGTTGCCACTCATCCGTGAGGTGCTCGACGCGCTCTCGATTCGGCAACTGCAGATGGAGGGCTTCGAGGCCGACGACGTGATCGCCTCGCTTGCCGAGCAGGCGACGGCCGAGGGTTGGAAGGTGCTGGTGGTCACCGGCGATCGGGATTCGTTCCAGTTGATCGACGACGACGTCACCGTCCTCTACACCCGGCGCGGGATCACCGACGTGGTTCGGGCGGATGCGGCCTATGTGGAGGAGAAGTACGGCATCCGACCCGACCAGTACGTCGAGTACGCCGCAATGCGCGGCGACAACTCCGACAACCTCCCGGGCGTGCCCGGTGTGGGAGAGAAGACCGCCGCCAAGCTCCTCAACGCCTACGGGTCGCTGGAAGGCATCTTCGCCGCGATCGAGGATCAGACGCCGAAGTTGAGCGAGAACCTCGAGGCGAGCCAGGACCAGGTGATGCTCAACCGGAAGCTGATGAAGCTGGTCGACGATCTCGATCTCGATGTGAAGCCGTGCCGAGTTCACGCGCGGCGATTGGGATCGGGCGCAAGCCAAGGAGCTGTTCGTCAGTCTCGAGTTCCATTCGCTGTGGGAGGATCTCCTCGCCGTCCAGCCCGGATCAGAGGTTTCGACCGAGCTGATCGACGCGGAAGGTTCGGTTGCGACATCCGAGGGATCGGTGGCTGATCTCGCCGGCGACCGGCTGGTGATCGACTGGGTCGACCAGGGCGGCTTCACCGGGATTGCGGTCTTGACGAGCGATGCGACCGCCTCGCTGGTTTCGGTGGACGATCTGGAACCGTTGCGCCAGGTCCTTGCCGACCCCGATGTCCCCAAGATCGTCCATCACGGCAAGCCACTGGTCAAACGGCTGTTCGAGATGGGGTTCACGATCAGGGGACTCGGGTTCGACACAGCATTGGCGGCCTACGTCGTCAACCCTGCCACCCGCGCCTACGACCTGGCGGAGGTGGCGTTCAAGTTCCTCGGTCTCGAGTTGGAGTCGCCGGACGCCGAGGAGCAGGGCTCACAGGGCCAGGGCGCATTCGATTTCTCCGAGGGACCCGATCTCGAGTCGGCGGCCAGGCGGGTGGTCGCCATCGACCGACTCTCGGTCCAGCTCGCCACCGAGCTGGAAGACCGGGACGAGCTCGATCTCTTCACCGAGATCGAGCTGCCGCTGATCCTCACCCTCGCCCACATGGAGGAGACCGGGATCAGCATCGACCGGCCGTATCTCGAAGCGCTGGGGGAGCGGCTGCGAGAGGAACTGGCCGAGCTGGAGAAGAAGATCCACGAGCTCAACGGCGAGCCATTCAACGTGAACTCGACCGACCAGCTTCGTCATGTGCTCTTCGAGCGGCTCGGCCTCCCGATCTCCAAGAAGACGTCGACGGGCAAGCCCTCGACCGATGCCAGCGTGCTCGAGAAGCTCGACCATCCGCTCGTCGACCACCTGCTGAAGTATCGAGAGCTCGAGAAGCTGCGAAGCACCTACGTCGACGGATACCTGCCGTTGATCCGCGAGGACGGGCGGATCCACACCACGTTCAATCAGATGGCGGCTGCCACCGGACGGCTCTCATCGGAGGAGCCCAATCTCCAGAACATCCCGGTGCGGTCGGAGTCGGGCATGCTGATCCGGAGGGCGTTCATCCCCGAGGAGGGCTGGTCGTTCGTCGTCGCCGACTACTCCCAGATCGAGCTGCGGGTGCTCGCCCACATGTCGAGTGACGCCGGGCTGCTGGAGGCGTTCCGCAGCGGCCAGGACATCCACACGGCCACCGCCGCCAGGGTCTTCGACATCCGCGACGAGCTGGTGACTTCGGAGATGCGTCGCAGGGCCAAGGTCATCAACTTCGGCCTGCTCTACGGGATGGAAGCCTTCGGCCTGGCGCAGCGACTCGACATCGACCGTGACGAGGCCCGTGAGCACATGGATGCCTATTTCTCGCAGTTCCCCGATGTGAAAGCCTTCATGGACGGGATGGTCACCCAGGCCCGGAGGGTCGGCTACACCGCCACCCTGTTCGGCCGCCGCCGGTATCTGCCCGAGCTCAAGTCCGACAACTTCCGCATCCGCCAGATGGGCGAGCGAATGGCGCTCAACGCCCCCGTGCAGGGAACCGCCGCCGACATCATCAAGAAGGCGATGATGGCCCTCGAGTCCGAACTGCTCTCAGCCGGCATGGAGTCAGCCATGCTGCTGCAGATCCACGACGAGCTGATCGTCGAATCCCCGCCCGACGAACTCGAGCAGGCAATCGAGATCACCCGCCAAACCATGGAACACATCGTCGACCTCGCCGTCCCCCTCACCGTCGACATCAACACCGGCCAAAACCTCGCCGAAGTAAAGGGCTGAAGCGCCGAGCCCGTGCGTGATCGGCTCGCTCCGCATCGCCGCGTCGGTGCTCGCTGCGATCGCGCTCGTTTCGCTTCGCGCGTTCGGAGGTCGTTGGCAGCTGGTCGTGGTTCGAAGCTGACGATCTCGCGTGAGGTGAAGTTGTGAGGGCGGCGGGTCTTGGCTCGGAGTCGAGGGCGCGGATCTTGGGTGGACCTCGAGGGCTCGGACAGTTTGGACTCCGGTTGTTGACCATGGCCGAGGTCGCAGGGTGAGCTGGAGTTGGTAACTGCGAGTTCGGCTGCTGAGCCTTCGTGCCATCGCGAAGAACCGGGCGAAATCTCGGTCGGATCCCGTAGGTATGAGCCCTACGACACACGTTCGAGCCGATGCGAGACAGCTGCCCGCCTCATCTGCGATCGTCAGCCCGAATCTCTCAGCGGTCGGCAACCGTTGCGTGACCCCGATACAGCTGCGACGGTCAGGCGGACGGATTCGGCCGAACAACCCTGAGTTCCCGGCTCGGCGTCACCGAACGCCCATCTACGCTGACCGACGCCGAGCTGTCAACTCCCGCACGTTGGCGTCGAGTCGCGGCACCAGACGGCGAAGCCCACACGCGGCGAAGCTCAATGCAACCTGAGCAGCGATGCGAAGCGAAGCGAGCACGCACGCAAGGCCAACGGCCAACGGCCAATGGCCAACAGCCATTTAGCTTCGTCCATTGTGCGCGGGGGAGTTGGCCTGTTACGCTTGCGCCTCCCCCTGATTCCGTGGTTTGACGCGGTGACGGGGAGACTTTCTTGGAGGAAATAGAACCCACTCATGCCAGATAACGAGACCGCGCCCGAAGCCGAAGAGGCTCAGGCAGAACCGACCCCGGACGAGACCGCACCAGCCGTCGACTCCGACACCGAGGCAGAAGCCTCGAAGACCGCCGAGGCTGAGACCTCGGAGACCCCAGAAGCCGTTGCTTCGGAAGTCCCGGAGGATGAAACCCCGGACACTCCCGAGGCTGAAGCTCCGGAAGCGGACGCCCCTGAGGCGGATGCACCGGAAGCTGCGGAGGCCGACGTCCCGGATGCTTCCGAGGCAGAGGAGCCCGTCACGGCGGACACCGATGCACCTGAGGCGCTGAGCAAGGTGATCAAGAGCTCCGACGAGCCGATCGATCCCCGCGACGAGAGCTTGCCCTCCGATGGGCCTGCGGCCATCGTCGCTCCGGACCTCACCGACCTTCCCGATGACATCGAAGACGACTTCGAGGCGGCCATCGCCGCAACGGTCATCGAGTTCAAGGAAGGCGACATCGTCGAGGGAACCGTGGTCGACGTCGACCAGGACGGGGCCATGCTCGACATCGGCTACAAGTCCGAGGGTCTCATCCCGACCGAAGAGCTGTCGATCCGCAAGAACGTGGATCCCAAGACGGTCGTCTCGGTCGGTGAGCGCATCGAGGCACTCGTCCTCAACAAAGAGGACGACGAGGGTCGCCTGATCCTGTCGAAGAAGCGTGCTCAGTACGAGCGTGCCTGGGGCAGGATCCAGCGGATCACCGACGAGCAGCAGACGGTCAGGGGAACGGTCATCGAGGTCGTCAAGGGCGGTCTCATCGTCGACATCGGTTTGCGTGGCTTTCTTCCCGCATCGCTGGTCGACCTCCGCCGTGTTCGCGATCTGGATCCCTTCGTCGGGACCGAGATCGAAGCCAAGGTCATCGAATTGGACCGCAACCGCAACAACGTCGTCTTGTCTCGCCGTGCGTATCTCGAGGAGGAGCAGGCCGAGCAGCGGCAGGCGTTCCTCGACGAACTCGCCGAGGGCGAGGTCCGCGAGGGCGTTGTGTCGTCGGTCGTCAATTTCGGAGCGTTCGTCGACCTCGGTGGCATGGACGGACTCGTCCACGTCTCCGAGTTGTCGTGGCAGCACGTCAACCATCCGTCGGAAGTCGTCAAGGTCGGCGACACGGTCACGGTGAAGGTCCTCGAGGTCGATCTCGACCGCGAGCGCATCTCACTGTCGATCCGCCAGACCCTCGACGATCCGTGGGAGGTCTTCGCCCGTGAGAACGAGGTCGGCTCGATCGTCGAAGGCAAGGTCATCAAGACTGTGCCGTTCGGAGCGTTCGTGTCGGTCGCTGACGGGGTCGAGGGCCTGGTTCACGTGTCCGAGATCGCGGTCCATCGAGTCGAGTCGCCCGAGCTGGAGCTGTCGATCGGCCAGATGGTCGAGTCGAAGATCACCGAGCTCGACAACGAGCGCCGTCGGGTCAGCTTGTCGATCAAGCAGGCGTTGCCCGACTGGAAGGAACGCGAGTCGGCGATGAACGCACCTCGCAACAAACGGCCTCAGCGCCGGGAGTTCGAGCGTGAGTTCGGTCCGAAGGAAGAGGACGAGCGCCCGCCGGTTGCGGTGGATGCTTCACTCGAAGCAATCCTTCAGGAACTCAAAGAACGCGGCATCGGACGCCGTTGATTCCACGATCCCGTTCGCGGGGTCGGTAGGCTCGCTACGAATCTTGCTCAAGTGAGTGGGGTGGACGGTCGAAACATTCACGACGGTCGAACCCGGTTCACTGCACGCGGTGAGTTGAGCGAGACCGAGAAACGACAAATGAGGGGACCTGAACCGCCAAGGGGCTCACGGGCACAACTGTGAGGGTGGTGGCATCGTTCGAGGTCGAAGACTGTTCAATTTGAGGAGCACCGATGGGTAGAAGAGCAATCGTGCTGGTGATCGCGCTGGCGCTGGCCGGAGTCGCGGCTTTCGCCATCTTCCAGTACCTCCAGGGGATCGAAGACGAGATCAGGGCGGGCGAGGAAGAGATTCCCGTCTTCCGTGCTGTCCAAGCGATTGCTGAGGGAACCGAAGGCTCGTTCGTGCTTCAAGGCGGCGAGACGCTGTACACGGCCAGCACCGAGCAGCGCAACGACCTTCCTGCCGACGCCATCACCTCTGACGCCGAGCTGCGTGACGTGCTGACCGGTCGGGTCGCAGCCGGCCCGGTCTCTCAGAACGGGGTCCTGACTCGCAACCAGTGGGTGGCGCTGTCGGTCCAGATCACTCCGCTTGCAGAATTGCTCACCCCCGGTACCCAGGCGATCACCATCTCGTCCGGCCAGGTGCAGGGCGTGAACGGGTTCGTCGAGCCTGGTGACCTCTTGAATGCGATCATCACGCTCGATATCGATTTCAACCTCACTGCGCTCGGCCAGGAGCAGGACTTTGGGCTTCCGGTCCAGCAGGAACAGCAGACTGCAGCGGAGGGAACCACGCCCGACGAGGTCGCAACAGTCACCTACACCAGGACCGTGTTCCAGGGACTTGCAGTGTGATCGCTACCGGTAGCGACGTGCGGCCCGATCCGAACGCCGAGACCGTCGTCGACGCCGACGGCGCCGCCACCGAAGCCCAGGTTCAGGGCGAGGGCGAAGCCGAAGCCGCGGGGAACAGCACGACGTTCACGCTCGAGGTCGACACCGAACTGGCCGAGCGTCTGATCTTCGCTCAGCAGGCCGGTTCGCTGTGGTTCACCTTGCAGTCGGCCGAAGGGTTCGAGGAAGTAGACAGCCGAGGCGTTACCATTGAGAACCTCTTCGAGTCTGATCTCGTAGACGACATTTTCGGGAACTGAGGGACGGGCCAATTTCGTGTCGCTGACCGAGGAAAACCTGCTCGTCATCGAAGATGACGACCAATTCATCGCCGAGGCAAAGACCCTGTTCGACGGCGGCCTACCGACCGCCCGGGGTGTGAGCGACGCCCTCGCGGCGATCAACGCGGGCAGCCTGCGGATGGTCATCTTCGGTCCGTCGTATGCGAAGGAGGAGGCGCTCGAATCGGTTCGATCGCTCCGCCATCAGGACCCGGCGCTGATCTCGGTCATCGTCGCCGACGAGGTGACGGCCAGTCTGTTGCGCTCGGCTATGCGAGCCGGTGTCTCCGATGTCATCGAGGCACCGCTGACCGAGGAGAAGATCCAGGCTGCGATCAGCCAGTTCTCCTCCGACGTCATGGCCCGGCCGGTAGGTGGCGGGGCAGCGGCGGTCGATTCGTCCCGGGGCCAGATCGTCACGGTCATGTCGGCCAAGGGCGGGAGCGGCAAGACCGTCACCGCCACGAACCTCTCGGTCCTCCTCGCACGGCAGCCCGATACCACGGTGTGTCTGGTCGATGCCGACCTCCAGTTCGGCGATGTCTGTTTGGTGCTCCAACTCGAGCCGAAGTTCACGGTTGTGAACGCCGCCGCCGAGCTGCACCGTCTCGACGAGCAGCTGCTCTCATCGATCGTGACCAAGCACCCGTCCGGCCTCCATGTCCTCGCCGCGCCGCTGGAGCCGGCGTTCGCCGACGACATCACCACGGCCGGTCTGTTGCAGATCGTCGAGCTCTTGAGTCACATGTACGACTGGGTGATCGTCGACACGGCGTCGCTGCTCGACGAGTTGCTGCTGTCGCTGCTCGAGAAGTCGGATCAGATCGCCATGGTCGTCGACATGGACCTGCCGTCGGTCAAGAACGCCAAGCTGGCGCTCGAGACACTGCGTCTGCTCAAGTTCCCGACCAACAAGGTCAAGCTGATCCTCAATCGCTCCAACGCCAGAGCCCGGCTCGACGACCGTGAGATCGAGGGGGCGCTCAAGACCCAGATCCAGGCCCGGGTACCTTCCGATGGACTCGTAGCCGCATCGGTCAACGAGGGTCGCCCGGTGGTCGAATCTTCACCGAAGTCAAAGGTTGCGAAAGGTTTCGAGGAAGTACTCGAGTTGGTGATGGGGAAACCCGCCGAGAGTTCCTCTTCAGGTGGCGGCTTCTTCCGCCGAAGTTGAAGACAACGCACGTTCACAGAGGGGCATAGAGAGGTCTCACCATGGCATCGCTTTCCGAGAGAGTCGCAGCAGCGAAAACGACCGAGTCCGCATCCTTCACGGGTGCGCGTTCGGAGGCCGTCCAGGAACTCCGGGGCCGCCTCCACTTCAAGGTCGTGGAGGAACTCGGTCCCACGCTCTACGACCGGCAGATGTCGGACGCAGAGCTTCGTCTCCGTGTCATGGAGATGCTCGAGTGGGCCGTCGACCAGGAGCAGGGGCTTCCACTCACCACCGCTGACCGGCGCAACCTCCTCAACGAGATCGCCTCCGATGTGCTGGGATACGGTCCGATCGATCCGCTCCTGAACGACCCTGACGTCACCGAGGTCATGGTGAACGGCCCGTACGACATCTACGTCGAGCGGAACGGCAAGCTCACCAAGTCCGACATCCGTTTCGTGGACCAGGTCCACCTCCGCCGGATCATCGACAAGATCGTTGGCCAGATCGGCCGTCGCGTCGACGAGGCAACCCCGATGGTGGATGCCCGTCTCCCTGACGGCTCCCGTGTGAACGCCATCGTCAATCCGTTGGCGATCGGCGGCCCGTTCCTCACCATTCGTAAGTTCTCCGTCGACCCGTACGGCGAGCAGGACCTCATCAACTTCGGCACGTTCAACCAGCGCACCGCGGACTTCCTTCGGGCGTGTGTCGTCGGTCGGCTCAACATCCTGATCTCCGGCGGTACCGGTTCGGGTAAGACGACCACGCTCAACGTGCTCTCGTCGTACCTGCCGACCGATGAGCGCATCATCACGGTCGAGGATGCAGCCGAGCTGCAGCTTCACCAGGACCATGTGCTGAGTCTGGAGACCCGTCCGGCCAACATCGAAGGCCAGGGCGCCATCACCATCCGTGACCTGGTCAAGAACACCCTGCGTATGCGTCCCGACCGAATCGTCGTCGGTGAGTGTCGTGGTGGCGAGGCACTCGACATGCTCCAGGCCATGAACACTGGTCACGACGGCTCCCTCACCACCATCCACGCCAACTCGCCACGCGACGTCTTGTCCCGTCTCGAGACCCTGGTGCTGATGGCCGGGTATGACCTGCCGGTCCGGGCCATCCGTGAGCAGATCGCATCCGCCATCGACCTGGTCGTCCAGATCTCCCGTTTGCGGGACGGAACCCGCCGGGTCACCCACGTCACCGAGGTCGAAGGGATGGAGGGCGACATCATCACGATGCAGGACCTCTTCAAGTTCGATTTCGGGATGGGCATGGACGAGGACGGCAAGTTCAAGGGCCGACTCAAGTCCACCGGCATCCGCCCGACCTTCAGCGACAAACTCGCCGACGAGGGCATTCGCCTTCCCGCCGACCTGTTCGAGCCCGAGCCCTTCGCCCGCCGTGGCGGAGCCGACAACTTCTCCCTCGCCCGGTGAGACGACTCACATCCGCACTGGGGGTTGTCGCGGCACTCATGATGCTGCTCCCGTTGTCTGCGCTCGCGCAGTCGACGGAGATCGAGATCGTGAGCGTCGACACCGACTCGTATTCGAACAATGGCGAGATGGAGGTGACGGTCGAGTTCCGCAACCTCCAGGACAACCTGGATCCGTCGCTGATCTCGGTCACCGCCAACGGCGGCGAGGTGTCCAACGGAACCGTTCGCCTGCTCGAAGAGACGACCGTGGCGCAGGGCGTCGTGCTCGTGATCGACTCCTCCGGCTCGATGGAGGGGGCCCCGATCGAGGCCGCCAAGACCGCCGCCAAGTCGTTCGTCGACCAGAAGCGGCCGGAAGACTTCATCGCCATCGTCACCTTCTCCGATGAGGTGACCGTCCTGTCGGAGTTCTCCAACCGTGGAACCGTCCTGAACGAGCGAATCGACTCGATCGAGGCGGCCGGCGGAACCGCGATGTTCGACGGCATCATCCGGGCCACGGAGCTCTTCTCGGCCGCCGACGAGGGGCAGATCCGCAAGAACATGATCGTGCTCACCGATGGTGCCGACGAGAACTCGACCGCGACGCTCGACGATGCGACGGCGGCGGTCCAGGCCGCCAACATCCGGACGTTCGGGGTTGCACTCGAGTCCGATGCCTTCACCCCTGATGCGCTTCAGCAGATCGTCTCGGGTGCCAATGGGTTGTTCCTGTCCACCAGTGACCCCGAACAGCTCTCGGGGCTGTATCAGGAGATCCGTCGCGAGTTGGCGAACACCCTGGTCTTGCGTTTCAACGTCAACGAGGCGGTCCCGACGGACGTCGAGGTGGCTGTGTCGTACGCCGGGCTGTCCGCACAAACAGCCAGCGTCGCAGTTCCCGGGTTCCTGATCGAACAGCCGACGGAGACCACCGTGCCTCCAACCACGACCACTGTCACCTATGCCCAGGCACAACCGATCATCATCGAGTCGAATCTTCCCGACGTCTCCCTCGACGTTGCGCTGGATCGGAGCTCTCGGACTCGGTCTCACCCTTGGACTGTTCCTGTTCATCCTGATCAGCGGTCGCAGCGAAGAGGACTTCGAACGACTCTCCAATCGTCTCGCCGCATACGGCCGAGGTGGACAAGAGGAGGAGAAGAAGCCGTGGTTCCAGAAGATTCCTCTGCTGGGCCGATTCACGGCGAAGGCTGAGGAAGACCTCAGAAGCCGGGGGCTGCTCGGGGCGATCAACAACACGCTCGAACAGGGCAACGTGCCGCTCACCGCAGGCGAGGCGGTCGCCGCCGCATTCGGCTTTGCCGGTGTACTCGGAGTCATTGTCGGGTTGATCAGGCTGGATGCGATTTCAGGACTGGTTGCCTTCATCCTGGCGATCTTCCTGATCTTCGGGATCATCAACTTCGTCGGAGGTCGCGAGAAGAAGAAGTTCGAGAGTCAACTGCCCGATACATTGACGCTTCTCTCCACGTCGCTCCGAGCCGGCTACTCACTGCTCCAGGCCGTCGAAGCGGTTGCCGCCGAAGCCCCAAACCCGACTGCTCGGGAATTCGGACGGGCGATCGCCGAGGCTCGCTTGGGTCTGCCTGTGACAGAGTCTCTCAACGGGATCACGACCCGTACCCAATCGCAAGACTTCGAGTGGGCTGTGATGGCCATCGAGATCCAGCGAGAGGTTGGCGGAAACCTGGCCGAGGTGCTGCAGACCGTTGCCGACACCATGCTGGCGAGGAATCGTCTGCTGGGCGAGATCAAGGCGCTGACCGCTGAGGGGCGGATCTCGGCGTTCGTTCTGGGTTCCCTGCCGTTCGCCTTGTCTGGTTTCCTGTGGGTATCGAACCCCGACTACCTGAGGCCGCTGTTCCAGGAGACCTTCGGGCTCATCGCTGTTGGGGTCGGCCTGCTGCTCATCATCGCCGGCATCGTCTGGCTCCGCAAGATCATCAACATCGAGGTCTGAACCCATGTCTGGAATCGTCTTCCCGGTCGCAATGATCTTCATCGCGGTGCTGGTGCTCGTTCTGTGGATCGGTTCTGCCGTGATCACCGTGCAGAGGACCGCTTCAGACCGCCTGTCGGTGTATGGGCGAGGCACGGGTTCTCGGGAGGAGGAACTCTCCAAACCGTTCGCCGAGCGCACGCTTGCCCCAGTTGTTGTCCGCGCCGGCAAGTTCCTCAACCGCTTCACGCCGGTTGGTTATCTCGAGAACGTGCAGAGGAAGCTGCAGTTTGGAGGGATCACCGGTATCGACGCCAGCGGTGTCGTCGTGATCAAGGTCGTTGGACTGCTCGTCGGGCTGTTCCTGGCGTTCTTCCTCCGCGACTACGGCGACGGATTGATGCGTCTCTTGATTCTGTTCGGTCCGCCACTGCTTGGTTTCTTCGCCTCCGATGCGATCATCCAACGCAAGATCGACGAGCGGAAGTCTGCGATGCTCAAGCAACTCCCCGACACGCTCGATCTGCTGGTGATCTCGGTGGAGGCGGGCCTCGGGTTCGACTCGGCGCTCACCAGGGTCGTCGCAACCGTTCCGGGTCCGCTCTCGGAGGAGTTCTTCCGGATGCTCCAGGAGACCCGGGTCGGTGTGAGCCGCCGGGACGCGATGCGCCATCTGATGGACCGGACGGACCTCGACGAGCTCCGGTCGTTCCTGCTTGCCATGATGCAGGCCGAGGCGTTCGGTGTCGCGATTGCCCGGGTGTTGCGGGTGCAGGCCGATGAGATGCGCGTGAAGCGGCGTCAGCGGGCTCAGGAGAAGGCTTTCGCCGCTCCGGTGAAACTGGTGTTTCCGTTGGTCTTCTGCATCTTCCCGTCGCTGTTCATCGTGCTGCTCGGTCCGGCAGCGATCCAGATCTCCGACGCCTTTTCCTGAGCGCGGTCGAATGCGGCGGCTACGGCCCCTTCATGTAGCCCTCCTGATCCCGTGGATGGTGGCGGTGGTTGCGGCCCGTCTTCCCTCTCCGGGACAACTCGTATCTGTGGCATGTGAGCGCCGGAACGATTCAGCTCGATTCTGGATCCGTGATCACCGCTGATCCGTTCAGTTTCACCTTTGCGGGCCACCCGTGGCGAACTCAAAGTTGGCTGTTCGAACTCTTGTACGGCTGGCTGGACGCGGCAATCGGGCTCACGCAATACACGTGGATTGTCGCGATCTGTGCCATCACGTTCGCCATCGCCGTCGGGCTCATCATCTGGCGGGGGAGTTCGTCGCTGGTCGCAACTGTGATCCTTCTCGCAGGCACGAGTTGGATCATGGCACCCTTCATGAATCCTCGCCCGGTCATCGCCTCGTATGTGTTCTTCGCTGTCGCCTACCTGATCGCCAGCCACCCTCGTTTGCGATGGGCACTGATTCCGTTGACGTGGGTGTGGGCCTCTGTACACGCCAGCTATGTGCTTGGCATCCTCCTTGTTGGGGTCGTGAGGCTGCGCGACGGCGAGGTTCGCAAGGGGGTGGAGGATGGCATGGGCATGTTGGCTGTGTCGTTCTTCACGGCTCACGGTGTGGGAGCGGTGAGCTTCCTCTTGGGGTTTGTTCAGAATCGGGCGGCTCTGTCCTATCTGACCGAGTGGTCGACGCCCAACTTCCTGTCGATCGCTTTTGTGCCGGTTGTCGGACTGCTGTTGCTCGTGCTGAACGCCGTCGATGAATGGCCGAATGCGCAAGCGGGATCTCCTGCTGGTCCTCTTCGGACTCGTCGTGCTGTTCAGCGCTTCTCGGTCGGTGCTCCTCGGGTGGCTCGTGCTCCTGCCCTTTGCGGCGGCTGGTTTCGGACGGCGCACTGATTCTCGAGTGCTGAGAGGCGAACCTGTTGGCCCGGGCGCCGTGGGCGTGGTGTTGGCGGTCATGCTGATTGTGGTGCCGCTGGTGGTCCCGTTGGACAGTGGACTCGAGGAGACGAGGTTTCCGCTCGAGGCGGCCAGTGCGCTCGAGGCGGACCTGCCGACGTTCCACGACGACGTGTCGGGTGGATACCTGGCATATGCTTCGTATCCGGCGTTTCGAGTGTTCGCAGACGACAGGGCCGAGTTGTACGGGGAGTCGTTCTACAAGTCTCTGATCGAGGCGAGATCAGGTACACCGAGCTGGCGCTCGCTCTTCGAGGACTATGACATCCGGCAGGCGTTGCTCCGGCGAGGGGGACGGTCTGATCACGGCGTTGCGGGAGAGCGGGTGGCGCACCGCCTACTCGGATGATGAGTTCGTGATCCTGGTGCCGGGGACCTAGGCGTTGGCCAGGCTGGAAGCGATGCCGGAGTATTGATTCGAGACCTCTTCGCCGGCGACGGTGACAGCGATGATTGCGACGATGGCGATCAAGAGAACGAGGAGTGCATACTCGGCGAGCGAGGCACCTGTCTCCTGCTCGGTGGTTTGTAGACGTGTCACGTCAATCCTTTCTGAGTTGGTCTCACGATATTCGGCTGCTCACCAGATGGCTACGGGTCGTGCGGCCTATTCGTGGAACAGACGAAATGAGGAGGGGCCCTCACTGTGAGGGCCCCTCCTGGGTAGGTATTCGGTTCTGACTAGGTAGTCAGCTGATCAGGCGCCAGCGAGGCCGGAAGCGATGTCGGAGAATGCACCCGAAACCTCTTTACCAGCGATCGTGATCGCAACGATTGCGATGATGGCGATGAGCACGACGAGGAGCGCATACTCCACCATCGATGCACCACGCTCGTCGTCTCTGACGGCTGCGATGAGTTCGGTAATCTTTGCAAGAAGCATCTTGGACCTCCTATTGATGTGGGATGCTTAAGCACAAGGTAGCCATACTGGCCGGTCGACCCATGGGTCTATGGGCCTATCTCGAGCGGATTGCTACTTGCCGAGCCCAAGGCGTATGGCTTCCACTGCAGCCTGGGTTCGATCCGAGACGGAAAGCTTCTGGAAGATCGATGCGAGGTGGTTCTTCACTGTCTTCTGGGAGATGAACAGTTCCTCTGCCAACTCCTCGGTGCTCGAGACTCCGCGTGCCAGATGGGTGAGGAGTTCCCGTCTCACGATCGGTCAGGCTCGCGGCACCCGGATCGAACTGAGGGGATTGATTGTCCTCGAGGATCGATGCCACTTCAGCTTGGTCGCCGTCGAGACTTCATTCCGGCATTGACGGCCCTGATCGCCGCGGCCAGATCGTTGAGTCTCGTGGACTTGGAAAGGACTCCGGCGGCGCCTGCGGCGAGTAGCTCGGCGCGGGTCGAGTCATCGGCATGCATCGATACGACCAGGATGGGCGTATCGACACGGGCATCGAGCACTGCTCTTCCTCCGGCCCCTGGCATCTCCAGGTCGATGAGCAGCACGTCAGCCGGCTGGGATTCGAGCGCACGCAGGAGGTCTTCAGCCGTCGCCGATACGCCGACCACTCGCAAGTCGGGCACGCGTCCGAGCGCGTCTCTGATCCCCTCTGCGAACAGTTGATGGTCATCGGCAATCGCCACCCGGATCATGTGTCTCCCCATTCGAGTTCGACAGTTGTGCCTGGCACATCTGCATCCAAACCTGCTCTGCTGGAGATCTGCAATCTCAGTCCGGATGCGCTGGCCCGCTCGTGCATGCCTACGAGTCCGAAGTGCCCAGGGGGCCGGAGAGCGGGATCGAAGCCGACGCCTTCATCGGAGACCACGACTCGGCCCCGATCGAAGTCGACCCACCCGGTGACCCGAACCGAGTCGGACTTCGAGTGTTTCACAGCGTTGCGGACCGCCTCTCCGACGATCCCGTAGATGTTCTCTGCCAGTGACGGCCGAACAGGACGTCGTTCGTCGATCACGACGTCAACCGGCGGATACTCGGGGAGATCGGCTGACAGCTCCTCGTCGAGCCGGGATACGAGGCTCGGGGTCCTCCCGACTCTGAGGTCGGTGACCGTGGATCTGACTTCCTCCACGAGATCGGTGACGCGCCCCCTGAGCGTGTTCAAATGATCGTTGATCTGGCGCTGGTCAACGCCCTGGATGAGGGCCATGTCGAGGCTCAGACCGAGTGATGCGAGCGACGGGCCGATTTCGTCGTGTAGCTCTCTGGCGAGCCGAACCCTCTCCTCGCGCACGGCGTTGCGCGTCACATCCTGAAGGAGCAGAGCATTGGCGAATGCGAGCGACACGGGCCGGACGGCTTCTTCGAGTCCCTCTATGGTCGAGGCGTCCAGGGGTTCGCTGGTACTCAACCTGATGAAGCCGACCCGCTTGTCGCTCACCTTCAGCGGAATGTCGGTCTCGAAGGCAGGGTCGGGAACGATGCCGTATCTGGATAGGAGGATTGGGCCGTTCTCGCCTTCGAGAGCCGCAGTACCGGCACTCGAAGGGAACCGACTGGTGATCGCTTCCAGCGCGGCTCTGCCTACGGCAATCGGGTTGATTTCGTCTCGACTCGTGATCTCTGCCAGGTTGGCGAGAAGTCGGTTCGCGCTCTCGAGGTGCTCGAGCCGCTGCGAGGAAGCGTCGGTTGATGCTTCTGCAGCCGTGACACGCTCGTTGAGTTCGATGAAGATCTTGCGGATCTGAGCGACGGCGAGTCCGAGCGACAGCGAGAGAATTGCCAGCGGTGCCGCCTCAACGATTGAAGTGCCGTTGGCGAGCGCGATGGTGGTGGCGAGGAGAGCCGTCAGCGCCCCAACGGAGAATCCGGGGCGCATGCCGCCGAACATCCCGGCGTATATCGAGGGCGTGAGAGCGAGGAGAAGATAGGGGCTCGAGAAACCGCCAGTCATCAGGAGAGCGGTCATGGTCAGGGCGACGCCGGTCAGAGTCATGGCGTCGAGGACGAATTGGCGCTGCGTCACTTCGAGCGGTATCACCGAGGCACCGATGACCCAGATGGATGCCAGGCCGCCGGCGACGTAGATGGTCGGGTCGTTCGCTCCTTCGGTCACAGAGACAACGATGCCGATGACGAGTGCGAGCCACTGCAGAACGACCACAGTCGTTCGCAGGCGAACATTCCACGTATCTCTCGTCACAGCTCACTCTCCCGAAGGTCGGCTCGAGAGTTCAATTGATGGAGTTGACGCTAGTTGGACGCCCGGCTCGCTTCGGTGATCGGTCCTGGCGGTCGCCGGTTCCGCGCGCTGCGAGTGAGACCGCGGGCGCCACGTGCGCCGCACCTGTGGTGCGCAAGATGGTGGTGCTTCCCCCCTGTCGATGCTCGCGACGAGAACCGACATTGCGACTCGTGGACGCGGTGGGACTCGAAGCCGGCACCGGGCTCGACACGACTGCCTTCGGCGGAGAGCGTACGTACACTCTCGGGGTGACTGCGTTCAAGATTCATTCCGACTTCGATCCGGCTGGCGATCAACCCAAGGCGATCGAGGCACTTTCCGCGGGAATCGAAAACGATGAGCGATTCCAGACGCTCCTCGGGATCACCGGCTCGGGGAAGTCAGCGACGATCGCCTGGACGATCGAACAGACGCAGCGGCCGGCGCTGGTGCTTGCCCCCAACAAGGCGCTGGCGGCCCAGTTGGCAAATGAGTTCCGGGAGTTCTTTCCCGAGAACCGGGTGGAGTACTTCGTCAGCTACTACGACTACTACCAGCCCGAGGCGTACATGCCTCAGACCGACACCTTCATCGAGAAGGACGCCACGGTCAACGACGAGATCGACCGTCTTCGCCACGCCGCTACATCGGCGCTGCTGACGAGGGACGACGTGATCATCGTTGCGTCGGTGAGTTGCATCTACGGTCTCGGCTCTCCCGAGCAGTACGAGGGACAGTTGCTCCGGCTGCATCGCGGCGTGGAGTATCCGATGCAGGACGCGATTCGTCGTCTCGTCGACATCCAGTACGAGCGCAACGAGATCAACCTGGTCAGCGGGAAGTTCCGGGTGAAGGGCGACACCCTCGAGGTGTTCGTCAGCTACGACGAGACCGTGGTGCGGGTCGAATTCTTCGGTGACGAGGTCGATCGAATCCTGCGGATGGATCCGATCACAGGCGAGGTGATCGAGGAGATGGACGAGGTGTTCATCTTCCCAGCCAGTCACTACGTCACCGAGCGTGAGCGGATGGAGAAGGCGGTCGAGTCGATCGAGGAGGAACTCCAGGAGCGGCTGGCCGAACTCGAGCGCAAGGGCAAGCTGCTCGAGGCCCAGCGTTTGCGGATGCGGACGTCCTACGACCTCGAGATGATGCGAGAGGTCGGATTCTGCTCGGGCATCGAGAACTACTCCAGACATCTCGACGGGCGCGCTCCCGGCGAGGCTCCGTACACCCTGATCGACTACTTCCCCGACGACTTCTTGATGATCATCGACGAGTCGCATGTCACGGTGCCCCAGATCGGCGGACAATACGAGGGGGACCGGAGTCGCAAGGAGGTGCTGGTCGAGCATGGGTTCCGTCTTCCCTCGGCGATGGACAATCGGCCCCTCCGGTTCGACGAGTGGCTCGAGAAGTGTCCGCAGATCGTCTTCATGTCCGCCACCCCCGGTCCCTTCGAGCGGGAGCACTCGACCAAAGTCGTCGAGCAGATCGTCCGCCCCACCGGTCTGATGGACCCTGAGGTCGTCGTCCGACCGACCAAGGGACAGATCGATGATCTCCTCGGTGAGATCAGGGAGAGAGCTCTCCGCGAGGAGCGGATCTTGGTGACCACCCTCACCAAGAAGATGGCCGAGGACCTGAGCGACTATCTGCTCGAGATGGGGGTTCGGGCGAGATATCTGCACTCGGAGATCGACACGCTCGAGCGGGTCCAACTGCTCCGTGATCTGCGGCTGGGGGAGTACGACGTGCTGGTGGGGATCAACCTGCTGCGGGAGGGCCTCGATCTGCCCGAGGTGTCGCTGGTGGCCATCCTCGACGCCGACAAGGAAGGGTTCCTCCGTTCGGAGACCTCGCTGATCCAGATCATCGGGCGGGCGGCGAGGAACGTCGCCGGCGAGGTCGTGATGTATGCAGACCAGGTGACCAACTCGATGCAGCGTGCCATCAACGAGACCAATCGACGCCGTGGACTGCAGAAGATCTACAACGAGGAGAACGGGATCGATCCCCAAACGATCCGCAAGAAGGTGTCCGACATTCTCCAGATCCTGGAGAGCCAGCAGGCGAGCACCGAACGTCGCCGCCGGGAGGCAACCGATGTCAAGCGGTCGCTCGACGTCACCGGAGAGGATCTCCCGCGGCTCATCATGAGCCTCGAGGACGAGATGCACCAGGCTGCCAAGGAGCTCAGGTTCGAGTACGCCGCCCGCCTCCGGGACGAGGTCGAGGAACTCAAACGTGAGATGCGGCAGGTCAGCGAGGCCCGCTGAG
>CAVUYZ010000003.1:0-745932 GCA_963745865.1 uncultured bacterium
AACGCTTGGGACACCATCGTGGCGGCGATCACGATGGCGACAAGCGCCCACGCGGCTTTCGCCCCGGCCGCCCGATGCCGTTCCTCGTCGTCGGGTCCGGCGGAGTCGTTCATGCTCGGATCGTATCGATGTGGCTCGCTCGCAGCCCTTGATACGCTCAGGAGATGACCGCAGAGCACCCATGGATCGATTTCGAGGCCTGGGCCGACCATGCGGGCGATTCCCCGCTGTACCAGTTCCTCGCGCGCCAGATCGCTGACGACGAAGAGGTGTCGGCGCTGGCGTCCGAGATCGAGAATCCGGCACCGCAGAACCTGTTGTTCGCCTCGGTCCAGTTTCTTCTTGCAGGCGATGACCCGTTGGCTTCATTCTTCGCGTCCCGGACCGAGCCTCCTGCACCTCCGGATCTGGCGTGGGATGCCTTCCGGTCCTTCGTGCTCGGCAACCGGGATCGGATCCTCGAACTCGGACGTACCCGCCGCACGCAAACCAACGAGGTGGGTCGGGTGGCGGCGATGCTTCCCATACTCGCGTCCGAGGCCGATCGACTGGGCGAACCGGTGCATCTCGTCGAAGTGGGTACCTCTGCCGGTCTGAACCTGTGTCTCGACAGGTTCCGATACGACATCGCCGGCAGTGTCTTCGGTCAGTCCGACCTCACCCTGCGTGTCGAATCCCGGGGCGGAGCTGCAGGCGCCACGGCGCGCTCCGTATGTGCAGCGGCGGGTCGGCATCGACCTCGATCCGGTCGACATCAATGATTCCGAGGACGTTCGTTGGCTCGAGGCGCTGGTCTGGCCCGAACAGCACGAGCGGCGTCGCCGGTTGCGTGCTGCGCTCCGGATCCGGCGAACCGTCCAGATCGAGATGGTCGAGGGCGATGCATCGGTCACGATCGGACCCGTGCTCGACAGTCTGCCGACCGGCGGCCCGGCCATCGTGTTCCATTCGTTCACCTGGAACCAATTCGACGCGGACGCCCGCGACCGATTCGACTCGGCGATCACCCGCGCGGCGTCGAAACGGTCGCTGTCGCGGATCGGATTCGAGTACTGGGGCGGGGCGGGCGAGTGGCCACAGATCCGGGTCGGGCTCACCTCAGAGAGCGCCCGACCCGTGGCCGAAGCGCACCCACATGGTGACTGGATCCGCGGGCTCTGAACGACGTTTCCGCAGTCGGACGGGGTGGAGGGCCGAGGCGGACGCCGTGGGCGGCTGCTCAGGCTTTTCCGAACACCGGGACCATGGCGCCGTTCATCACACCCGACTCGCGAGTGAGCAGGAAGTCGGCGACGCCGGCGATCTCGTCAGGAGTCGGCCAGTTCACATAGTCGGCATAGGGGAGTGTTGCGCGGGTTGCCGGCGTATCGATCACAGATGGCACCAGCACCGATGCCGTGACGTTGGTCGCTTCGAGTTCGGCGGCAACCGAGCGTCCCAGTGCCATCACGGCGGCTTTCGACATGTTGAATGCCGCCTGACCAGGGAGGATTCTCGATCGTGGCGCGACTGCCCACCAACACGATCCGTCCGAACTCGGCCTTCTGGAGATGGGGGATCGCGGCTCGCACGGTGTAGAACGCCGAGCGAAGGTTCAGGTCGAGCATCCGCTCCAGGCGGAGATCGTCGGTCTCATCGATGTCGCGCCCCCCGGCCCAGCCTCCGACGAGGGCTGCCAGACCGTGTACTCCGCCCCACTCGTCGGCAACCTCGCTCATGAAATCGGTGACTGCCGACGCGTTCGCGGCGTCGACCCGCTTCAGCATCAATCGATCGTCATCGAGTTCGATGGTCTCCTCGAACTGGGTTGCCTCGTTCGGGAGCAGATAGGTGACAGCAAGCCGAACGTCTTGAGTGACCAGCCGCTTGGCGAGCGCCGTGCCGAGGCCCCCGGTTCCGCCGGTCATGACGATGGTGCGTGTCACATTCTTCTCCTGGTTCGGGGCACTCTGCTGACAACTGCATGGTAAGTTCGATCTGGCCGAGAGAGCGATTTTCCGGGAGGAATCACGTGGCTTCGATCACGTTCGAAAATGCAGGCAAGGTCTATCCGGGTGGAACCCGCGCCATCTACGACGTGAACATCCACATCGAGGATGGCGAGTTCGTCGTGCTCGTCGGCCCATCCGGGTGCGGGAAGTCGACACTGCTTCGCATGGTCGCCGGCCTCGAGGAGATCACCGACGGAGACATCAAGATCGGCGATCGCGTCGTGAACGAGGTGTCGCCGAAGGATCGCGACATCGCAATGGTGTTCCAGAACTACGCCCTGTACCCCCACATGTCCGTGCGCGACAACATGGCATTCGGTCTCAAACTCCGGAAGATGGAAAAGGACGACATCGCCCGCCGAGTCGAAACTGCGGCGCGCACGCTGGAGATCACCGACCTGCTGGACCGCAAGCCGAAGGCCCTCTCCGGTGGACAGCGGCAGCGTGTCGCCATGGGCCGAGCCATCGTGCGCGAGCCTCTCGCGTTCCTGATGGACGAGCCGCTCTCGAACCTCGATGCGAAACTGCGTGTCCAGATGCGGTCCGAACTCGGCCTGCTCCACGCTCGTCTCGCCACCACCACCCTCTACGTCACCCACGACCAGGTCGAGGCCCTGACGATGGGCGACCGCGTTGCAGTCTTGCGAGCAATCGGAGGCAAGGAGATCAGCAACCTCCAGCAGATCGCCTCTCCCCGAACGTTGTACGACGCACCAGAGAACCTGTTCGTAGCCGGATTCATCGGGTCCCCATCGATGAACTTCGTGTACGGGACCATCGAGGCGGAAGGCGACAGAGTCTTTGCCTCGTTTGCCGGTCAACGCGTCGAGGTCGACAACGAGCGCCTCAAGGAGCGGAGCGGGCTCGCCAACTACAAGGGCAAGGAGATCGTCATCGGTCTGCGGCCCGAAGGATTCGAAGCCAAGGCGGCAGCCAGCTCGGACATGATCGTCGAGAATCGGACGATCGAGATCGAGGTCGGTCTCGTCGAACAGCTCGGCTCCGAAGCGTTCATCCACTTCGAACTGCCCTCGCGGCCGGTCGTCACTCCCGAACTGCAGGAGTTGATGGAGGACGAAGGCACCGACGTCTCGGCACTGGGTGACACGACCAAGTTCACGGCTCGCGTCGATCCCGACGTCACCCCCAAGGCCGGCACCAAGGACACGCTCGTCGTCGACACGTCGAAGATCCACTTCTTCGACCCGGCCAACGGACTGGCGATCACGACCTAGCAGACCTCGGTCACGAGAACATGGGCGCCTCCGGTGAGTCACCGGGGGCGCTCGTCGTTCTGCGTCCTGTCGGCGGTGGGCTCGATCTGACAGGCGGTGATGATCCGTTAGCCTTCGCGGCATGATTCCCATGCGCCCACTGGACGAGGTCGATCCCGAGATCACATCGCTGATCGAGCGGGACCTCCATCGCCAGAACTCCCACATCCACCTGATCGCTTCGGAGAATTTCACCTCGCCGGCCGTCATGGCCGCCTCGAGCTCGATCTTCACCAACAAGTACGCCGAGGGATACCCCGGCAAGCGCTACTACGAGGGATGCCAGGTCGTCGACGAGATGGAGACGTTGGCGATCGAGCGCGCCACATCGCTCTTCGGGGCGGCTCATGCGAATGTCCAGCCACACTCGGGCTCTCAGGCCAACATGGGCGTGTACCTGTCGCTGCTCGAACCGGGCGACAAGATCCTCGGCATGCGCCTCGATCAGGGCGGTCACCTCTCGCACGGCTCACCCGTCAACTTCAGCGGCCAGTACTACCAGTTCATCGCATACGGCCTGGATGAAGAGACCGAGCGGATCGACATGGACCAGGTCCGAGCGCTCGCGCTCGAGCATCGACCCAAGGTGGTCCTCGCCGGCTATTCGGCGTATTCGCGCCACCTCGACTACGAGGCGTTTCGTCAGATCGCCGACGAGATCGATGCCGTCTTCCTCGTCGACGCCGCGCACTTCATCGGCCTGGTGGCCGGCGGGTCGTTCCCGAACCCCGTTCCGTACGCAGACATCGTCACTGCCACCACCCACAAGGCCCTGCGTGGCCCACGGGGTGGCCTGATCCTCTCCAACGAGCAGTACGCCAAGGCGATCGACAAGGCGATCTTCCCTGGTGGGCAGGGTGGCCCCATCCTCAACCAGGTTGCGGCAAAAGCGGTCGCATTCCGGGAGGCGGCGCAGCCCGAGTTCTCCCGTTACACCGATCAGGTGGTCGCCAACGCCAGCGCGATGGCCGACTCGATGTTGTCGGATGGCGTGCGAGTGATCTCTGGTGGGACAGACAACCATCTGTTCCTCATCGATCTGCGCTCGATCGACGAGGACCTCGCCGGTCGGGATGCCGCCAAGATGCTCGACGAGGTCGGGATCACACTGAACTTCAACTCGATCCCCAACGATCCTCGCAAACCGTTCATCACGAGTGGCCTCAGGATCGGGACGCCGGCGATGACGACGCAAGGGATGACAGAGACGGAGGCGGTCGAGACGGCCGAGCTGATCGTCATGGCGCTCAGGCATCACCGGTCGGAGTCCGATCTCGCCAGGATCAAGGCAGCGGTCTCGGTGCTGGCGGCCAAATTTCAGCCGTATCCGGCGACGTTCGACGGCTTTCTGCGGTAGGGCTCCCCGGATTCCGCCCCTGCTGGGTGGCGGCTAAGGTTCGCTCCGCATTCACGGCGGCGAGGAATTCAGTGTCCCAGGTCACATCCGGAGGCAATTCCGCGCACGAGCAGGTGCGCTCAGCGGTGACCGTCGGTTGGATGGAAGGAGGATCGTTCTTCGGGTCGATCCTCTCTGGAACCCTGCTCGGGTATTTTGCCGACCAATGGCTCGGAACAGACCCGTGGCTCGTCATCGTCGGGATCCTCGTCGGCACGTACTCGGGGTCGCTGAGGGTTTGGCACTACTCGAAGAAGATGCTCGATCGACCATGACCGAATTCAGTGTCAACTGCTGACCGCGAGCTCGGAACGACGCCCGTCGAAACCGTCATCGCCCGCCACACCGTGGCTCGGGTGCTGTGGGTCGGCCCGCTCATCATCGGGTTGTTCACCGTTCTCAGAGGCGTCGACGGACTGATTGGCTCGGCGGTCGGCGTGACCGCTGTCGCAGCGAACTTCCTCTTCGCCGGCCTGATGTTGTCGTTCGCTCTCCGTATCTCGTTGGCGATGTATCAGGCGGCGGCCCTGTTCGGCTTTTTGCTCAGAATGGGGCTCTTGATGGGCACGATGCTGCTGGTCGTCGGGTTGTTCGACGTGGATCGTGTGGCTTTTGGGATTTCAGTGGTCGTTGCCTATATCGTGCTGCTCATACTTGAGTCCGTGGCCGTTGCCCGCGGGAGAGAAAGGGATTTGGATTGGACCAGTTGAACCTCGTGAACCTCGCGCTCGAGGAATGCGACTTCGTCAACCAACCGGTGTGCGTTCCCGACAACGTCGCGGACCTGTTCGTCTTCCCGAACATCGTCGGTCAGATCAATCGGACGGTCTTCCTCATCTTCCTGGCGGCCGTGATCGTCATCGCCCTGCTGTATTTCGCCTTCCGTCGGCCCAGCCTGGTGCCCTCGAAGTTCCAGGCAGCGATGGAAGGGCTGGTCGGGTTCGTTCGCAACGACATCGCCGTCGGGATCATCGGGCCGGAGGGCACCAAGTACTTCCCGTATCTTCTCTCGATCTTCATGTTCATCCTGGTCGGCAACCTGTTCGAGTTGACGCCGCTCATCAACTTCCCGATCACGAGCCGGATGGCGATCCCGGGATTACTGGCGCTCGTCACGTGGGTCGTATTCCTGGTCGTCGGCATTGCCAAGCAGGGTGGGAAATACTTCACCGAGCTGCTGTGGCCCCCAGGGGTGCCGACGGCGCTCAAGCCACTCGTGGGGATCATCGAGTTCGTCTCGACGATCGCGGTTCGGCCCTTCTCGCTCGCAGTCCGGCTCTTCGCCAATCTGGTTGCCGGCCACGTGATGCTCTCGCTCCTGCTGGTGACGGGTTGGATCTTCGTCTCGAACCTGGTCGTCAACTTCGGTGAGATCGGCGTCAAGGGCTTCGCCGGAATCGCCTGGTTCGGCCTCGGTCTCGGGATCTGGGGGTTCGAGCTTCTCGTTGCGATCCTTCAGGCATACATCTTCACCCTCTTGTCGGCGGTCTACATCGAGTCGTCGATACACCCAGCTCACTGACACACGGATCCCTGACACTCAGGAGAAAGGAAACAGACACAGATGGACGTAGTACTCGGAGTACTCGCCGCCGTTCAGGTACTCGCCCAGGAGGCGGTCGAGAGCGGCATCACAGGCAGCCTCAACGTGATCGGCTACGGCCTTGCTGCGATCGGCCCGGGCATCGGAATCGGCATCGTCGCCGGTAACGCGGTCCAGGCGATGGCACGCCAGCCCGAAGCAGCCGGCATGGTCCGGACCACGATGTTCCTCGGCATCGCCTTCACGGAGGCGCTGGCTCTCATCGGCTTCGTGCTCTTCTTCCTGGGTTGATGTCGATGCACTGGATCTTGGCCGCCGAAGAGAGCGGAGACGGCGGGGCAGACCTTCTGCTGCCGGCGACGCCGGAGCTGATCGCCGGAATCATCGCGTTCTCGATCGTCTTCTTCTTCATCTGGCGCTGGGCTGTGCCCGCGATCAACAAGTCGCTCGAAGAGCGGCAGCGTGCGATCGGTGGCCAGTTGCAGGACGCCGAGAAGACCAAGGCCGAGGCCGAGAGCCTCCTGGAGGACTACCGGTCTCAGATGGCTGCGGCCAGAGAAAAGGAGAACGAGATTCTCGAATCGGCACGTGCCGAGGCCGAGCAGGTACGGGCAGATCTCATCGCAAAGGCGACAGCCGATGCCGAAGCGATCGTGCAGCGCGCCAGGCAGGACGCAGAAGCGGAGCGCGCCCAGGTCCTGACCGACGCCCGCAGTGACGTGGCGAACCTCAGCATCGATCTCGCAGAGCGCGTCGTCGGTGCCAATCTCGATCAGGCGACACAGCGTGGCTTGGTCGAGCGATACATCGAGGAGCTGGAGCGCTAAGTGGCCGAACGGACTGAGGGATATGCGGCGGCGATCTTCGAGCTCGCCCGAGCCGAGGGAGAGCTGGCCCGAGTGGAGCAAGAACTCCACGCGATCGCCCGTGCGATCGGGACGTCAACTGATCTCCGCTCCGCGCTCGACCGACCCCGCGCTCCCGATCGAACGCAAGCACGGCGTCCTCGACGAGCTGCTCGAAGGACGCGCCGCTCGAACCACCGTCAGCCTCATCGGCTTCGTGGCGAACCAGGGGCGTCTCGGTGATCTCGCTGAGATCGCCGACTATCTGTCCCAACGCTCTGCGGCTTCGCAAGGAAAGAAGGTCGCAGAGGTGAGGAGCGCCTACGAACTCGACGACGCGACCGTGCAACGGCTCGCAGCTGCATTGGCCAAACAGGCCGGCGGCCCCGTCGAGGTCAGGACGGTCATCGACCCCGACATCATGGGTGGGATCGTCGCTCGGGTCGGCGACGTCGTCATCGACGGCTCGGTCCGCAGCCACCTCGAATCGCTTCGTCAGACGCTCAAGGCCCGGTAGGAGGGGACTATGACAGAACTCACAATCTCAGCCTCGGACATCACCGACGCGCTCCGCAAGAGTCTCGACGGGTGGAGCCCGGAGACCACGGAAGAGACCATCGGCTACGTCACCTCGATCGCCGACGGTGTCGCCCGCGTCGAGGGCCTCCCGTCGGTCATGGCGTCGGAGCTGCTCGAATTCCCCGGCGGCCTCCTCGGCGTGACTCTCAACATCGATGAAGAGGACCTCGGTGTCGTCATCATGGGTGAGGCCAGCCACATCCAGGAAGGTGATCCGGTCAAGCAGACCGGCAACGTCCTGTCGGTTCCGGTCGGCGACGCCCTCCTGGGCCGCGTCGTCGACGCGCTCGGAAACCCGATCGACGGCAAGGGTCCGATCAACACCACCGAGCGCCGCCTGCTGGAGACGCAGGCGCCGTCGGTCGTGGAACGCCAACCCGTCAATGAGCCGCTCCAGACCGGTATCAAGGCGATCGACGCCATGACGCCGATCGGGCGCGGCCAGCGTCAGCTGATCATCGGCGACCGCCAGACCGGCAAGACCGCGCTCCTGGTCGACACCATCATCAACCAGAAGCAGTACCAGGGCACCGACCAAGAAGTGAAGTGCGTCTACGTGGCGATCGGCCAGAAGGCCTCGACCGTGGCCGAGGTTGCCGACGTCCTCGCTTCTCACGGGGCGCTCGATTACACGGTGATCGTGTCTGCGACGGCGTCGATGTCTCCCGCGCTGCAGATGTATGCCCCGTATGCCGGCTCCGCCATGGGTCAGTACTGGATGTACAAGGGCGAGCACGCCCTCGTCATGTTCGACGATCTCTCGAAGCAGGCCGTGGCCTATCGCGAGATCTCCTTGCTTCTTCGCCGACCGCCGGGCCGTGAGGCCTATCCCGGCGACGTCTTCTATCTGCACAGTCGGCTGCTGGAGCGCTGCGCCAAGCTCTCCGACGAGCTCGGGGGAGGGTCGCTGACTGGTCTGCCCGTGATCGAGACGAAGGCGAGTGACATCTCCGCCTACATCCCGACCAACGTGATCTCGATCACCGATGGTCAGGTGTTCCTCGAGACGGATCTCTTCTATCAGGGTGTTCGCCCTGCGGTGAATGCCGGAACGTCGGTGTCCCGGGTCGGTGGCGACGCTCAGATCAAGGCAATGAAGAAGATCTCTGGCCCGCTCCGACTCAACCTCGCCCAGTACCGCGACCTGGCGGCGTTCGCCGAATTCGGCTCGGACCTCGACTCGGCCTCTCTCGCCCAGTTGGAGCGTGGACGTCGGGTCGTCGAAGTGCTCAAGCAGCCGCAGTACCGCCCGGTTCCGGTCGAGGAGCAGGTCCTCGTGATCTACGCGGTGACCGAAGGCCACATGGACGACGTCGACGTCGAGGACGTTCGCCGATTCGAGGTCGAATTGCGCGAGCACGTCCGCACCCGCTACTCCGGCGTCCTGGCGGAGATCGACGAGACAGGTCAGATCGGCGACGAGGAGCGCCTCGTAGAAGCGATCACCGGCTTCACCGAGGGATTCCTCGCCCGGGAAGCCGAGTGAGTCCGGTCGATGGCATCCGCTGACCTCAGGGAGACACGGAGACGCATCAAGAGCGTCGAGGGGACGAAGAAGATCACTCGCGCCATGGAGCTGATCGCTGCGTCCAGGATCCCCAAGGCGATCGCCCGAGTCACCGCATCCAAGCCATACACCGCCAAGTTGGTCGAGGTCATCGCCAACGTCGGTGCGGCGTCGGGAGGAGCGTCACATCCGCTGCTCGAACGTCGTGAGGAGGTGGAGACGGTCGGCATTCTTGATCGTTGCTGCCGATCGTGGCCTCGCCGGGGCGTATTCGGGCAACATCATCAAGCTCGCCGAGCAGTCGATGGCCAAGCACCGGGCCGCAGGTCGGGATGTCGCGTTGTTCGCGGTCGGGAAGAAGGCAAAGGCGTATTTCGAGTATCGGAACTGGCGCGTCGACCGATCATGGCTGTCGGTCACGGACACGCCGGGCTACGGCGACGCACGGTCCATCGCCAACACCGTGATGGACTCGTTCGCCAACGGTCATGTCGACTCGGTCGAGGCGTTCTACACCCGATTCGAGTCTGCGCTCACCCAGGTACCCGCCCGGTATGAACTGTTGCCGATCACAACGGCCGAGACCGGTGAAGAGGCGGGGCCGACCGTTTCCTACGAGTACGAACCCTCTCCTGCCGAGATCCTCTCACGGCTCCTGCCCCGCTACGTCGAGGCTGCCGTCTACAACATGCTCCTCGAGGCTTCGGCGTCGGAGCATTCGGCACGCCGTCGGTCGATGAAGGCCGCGACCGACAACGCAGAAGAGCTCATCAAGAACCTGACGGTGAAGGCGAACCGCGCCCGCCAGGCAGAGATCACGACCGCCATCACCGAGATCGTCGGTGGGGCAGAGGCACTGTCGGAGTCGTGAGCGGTTCGGAGATCACCCAGAACATGAGTTGGAGGAAACGTGGTTGAAACAAGAAAGGCAACCGGCCGGATCGTGAAGGTCGCTGGTCCAGTGGTCGACGCTGAGTTCCCGCCAGACGGGCTGCCGGAGATCCTTCACGCCGTCGAGATCGAATTCGAGTTCGGTGGTGAGAAGCGCGTCATCATCGCCGAAGTCGCCCAGCATCTCGGACACAACAAGATCAGGGCCATCTCGATGGCGCCGACCGACGGCCTGACCAGGGGCGCACCGGTCTACGACACCGGCTCGCCGATCACTGTCCCGGTGGGTGACCAGGTCCTGGGCCACATCTTCAACGTCTACGGGAAGTCGCTGGACGCGCCAGACCTCGAGTTCGACGAGCGGTGGCCGATCCATCGTGAGCCGCCGGCATTCGAAGATGTCGAGCCTCAGCGGAAGGTCTTCGAGACCGGCATCAAGGTACTCGATCTGGTCTGTCCCTATCTCGAGGGTGGAAAGATCGGTCTGTTTGGCGGTGCCGGTGTCGGCAAGACGGTGCTCATCCAGGAGATGATCAACCGCGTTGCCGGTCAGCACGGTGGTGTTTCGGTGTTCGCCGGCGTCGGGGAGCGGACCCGTGAGGGAACCGACCTCTTCCTCGAGATGAAAGAGGCCGAGGTTCTCGACAAGACCGCATTGGTGTTCGGCCAGATGGACGAGCCACCCGGCGTGCGACTCCGCGTCGCCCTCTCGGCGCTGACCATGGCCGAATACTTCCGGGATGTGCAGAACCAGGACGTCCTGCTGTTCATCGACAACATCTTCCGGTTCACACAGGCCGGCTCGGAGGTCTCGACGCTCCTCGGTCGGATGCCGTCGGAGGTCGGATACCAGCCGAACCTCGCCGGTGAGATGGGCGTCCTCCAGGAGCGGATCACATCGCTGAAGGGCCGGTCGATCACGTCGCTGCAGGCGATCTATGTGCCTGCCGACGACATCACCGACCCCGCCCCGCACACCGCCTTCGCCCACCTCGACGCCACCACGGTGTTGTCCCGTCCGCTGACGGCCCTGGGCATCTACCCGGCCGTGGACCCGCTCGACTCGTCGTCGCGGGCCCTCGATCCGCAGATCGTGGGTGAGGAGCACTACACGGTCGCTGCCGAGGTCCAGCGGATCCTGCAGCGATACAAGGACCTGCAGGACATCATCGCCATCCTCGGCATCGACGAGCTGTCGGAGGAGGACCGACTGGTCGTCGGTCGGGCGCGTCGGATTCAGCGCTTCCTGGCGCAGCCGATGTTCGTTGCGGAGAAGTTCACCGGGCAGGCGGGTATATACACGCCACTCGAGGAGACGATCGCGTCGTTCAAGGCGGTCATCGACGGCGAGATGGATGATTATCCGGAGCAGGCCTTCTACATGGTCGGCGGCAGGGAAGACGTCATGGAGAAGGCCCATGGCATGCAGAAGGTCGGAGCCTGACGGTGGCGAAGTCCTTCACTGTCGACGTCGTCTCACCAGATCGACGATTGTGGCAGGGCGAGGCGACGTTTCTCGTCGCCAAGACGCCGGAGGGCGAGATCGGCATCCTGGCCGATCATGAGCCACTCATGGGTGCGCTGGTCACGTCTGCGGTCACGGTCGACGGTGTCGACGGTGATCAAACCGTCATCGCCGTCCACGGTGGCTTCATCCAGGTACTGGACAATCAGGTGACCCTGTTGACCGACCGAGCCCAGATCGCCACCGGCGGAAAGGAAGCCGGCATCGAAGCAGCTGCCGTTCTCGCCGCCGAAGAGGCTGACGAGGCTGAAAGACCGAAGAGGCTGACGAGGCCGAATCCGGGGAGTAGGCCCGGTCCGATGATTGCGAAGGATGGGGTCGCCCGATACGGGCGACCCCTCGTCGCGTCATTGCGATAGGCGTGCCGCGATGCGTGCGTGCTGCGTCGTTGGCGTGGCCGTTGCAGTCAGTCGAACGTGGAGACCATCTCGTGGACTCGTTTCGGGAGACCAGCACCGACGGTGGCCGAGACCAGACCCCACATCATCGAGGCTAGGAACGACTTTGACGTCACTCGCATGGAGACGTCGAGGGTCGTTCCCCCGTGATCGGAGACCGAGAGGGAAACGGTGAGGCGCGCTCCGATCTCGGTGGTCTCGACATCAACCACCATTTCGGTATTGGGATCAGCGGCGATGGTCACTGCGGTCCCCGGGTAATCGCGCCCTCCGATGGTGCTCACGAACTCGAAGCCTTCCAGTAGGCCGCGAGGGTCGAACCGGGGATCGGAGATCCGGTCGATGCCTCCCATGGCTTTCCACTTGTCGGGGTCCTGGAGGTGACTCCACACGCGCTCGACAGCAACGTCGCTCGCGGCGGTGTGATCGAAGACATCGGTCGGCACCGCGGTCAGGATAGGAGCCGTCGGCAGGCGGTGCCCGCTGACGCTCGAGAGGCGGCGATGGCACGGTTCAACATGGTGGCTCGTGACGCGGAAGTCGGGATGGCGACCCCCAAAGTACGCCATCCCGACCCCGCATCCCGGAGGAGGGATTCATATGTGTCGTCGACCGTTGTCGACAGTCGGCAATGTACGACGCCAACGTGTCGTCAATGTGAACGGCCGTCGGCGGGATGATGAATCCGCCCCGGACGGTCGCGATGAGGATGCGGATGGCGGACCACTATCGTGCCTGGCATGCCAGGACTCCTCGCATTCCATGCACATCCCGACGACGAAGTGAGCAGCACCGGCGGCACACTCCATCGGTACGTCACCGCGGGAGAGCAGGTGGTCGTTGTGACGGCGACCGATGGAGCGGAAGGCGAGATCCACAACTACGACGACCCCGACTCGATCAAGCCCCGACTGGCAGAAATGCGACGGGACGAGATCGCTGCGGCGATGTCGATCCTCGGCGTCGAGCATCACCGGTTCCTTGGATATCGGGACTCCGGAATGATGGGTGAGGCCTCCAACGCGCACCCTGATTCCTTCTGGCAGGCGGACTTCATGGAAGCCACCGCCAGGTTGATCCGGCACATCCGGGCGTTTCAGCCCGAGGTGATGGTCATCTACGACCCCTTCGGCGGCTACGGGCATCCCGATCATGTCAATGTCCACCGGGTCGGGATGGCAGCCTATGCCGGGGCCCCCGACCTCTCACGGTTTCCGCTCGAGGAGGCCGAGTCGGTGTGGCAGCCCTCCAAGCTGTACTGGGTGACGTGGCCTCGAAGCCGCACTCGGAAGTTCGCGCAGCTCAGATTCGAGGCCGGGATGATCGATCAGGAAGCGTTCGATCGGATGCAGAACGCCGGCACCCCTGACGAGCACGTCACCTGTTTCATCGACATCGTCGAGTTCCTCGACGTCAAGGAGAAGGCACTTCGAGCGCATCGAAGCCAGATCCCAGAGGACTGGTTCATGTTGACCGTCCCCGAAGAGCTCAAGGCCGAGACCCTTGGCAAGGAGTCGTTCGTCAAGGTGTTCGATCGCACCGGCGGGGTCGGCCGAGAGGACGACCTCTTCGCCGGCCTCCGCTGACATGGCCGCTGCCGAGCAGTGGCGCCGACAGCTGGAGCAATGGGCGATTCCTGACGAACTCCTCGCCCGTGTCGAAGAGTCTCCCTACGGCTGGTCCCAGGCACTCTGGAAGCGGCGGAGTCGGGCGTCGGAGGCGAGCCCTGAGTCTCCAACCGTCGGGATCGTTGCCGACCTTCTTCCCATGCCCGGCACTGTCCTGGACATCGGAATCGGGCGGGGTCGGGCGTCGCTTCCGCTGGCACAGCTCGAGCACCGGCTGATCGGCGTAGACGAGAGCATCGAGATGCTCGAAGGTCTGTCGGAGGACGCTGCGGCGCTGGGGGTGGAGGTCGAGCGCTATCAGGGTCGCTGGCCGGACGTCGCCTCGGCCGTCCCATCCGCCGACGTGGTGATGGCTGCCAATGTCGCGTACAACGTCCAGGACATCGAACCGTTCCTCCAAGCCGCACTCGATCACGCGACAGTGGCTCTGGTCCTCGAGGTGACCGATCGGCACCCGTGGGCCCATCTCGGGCCTCTCTATCGGGAGGTGCACGGGATCGACCGTCCCGACGGTCCGACCGCTGCTGATCTCATCGTTGTCGTGTCCGAGGTGCTTGGACGACCCTCCGAGGTGCATCGGTGGGAGCGGCCCGGACAGATGTGGTTCGAGTCCTGGGAGGAGCTGATCGACCACTACGGTCGACGCCTGGTGGTGCCCGCTTCCGAACGTGTGCGGCTCCGGCCGATTCTCGAGCCGCACGTGAGCAGGGACGCGAGTGGCCATCTCAGGGTGAGCGCTGACACAACCGGCTTCACGACCCTCGTGGTTCCGGCGTGAGCGAGCCGGCAACCCCGTCGGCGGATCCGTTCATCGCCGTCTGATCCACACTGAATCGCCGAATCCCAGCCATTCGAATACAGTTGTGACTTCTCCATCGGGATGAGCGGCTGCTGCCGCGCCCGTCGAGATCATGAAGCCTCGTCCTGAATGTGAACCCGCATGCTCATCGTCCGTGACCTCAAGATCGAAACCGGTCCGCGCCTCCTCGTCGAGGGGGCGAGCTTCAGCGTGCAGCCGGGCGATCGCATGGGCCTCGTCGGTCGGAACGGAGCCGGCAAGACCACGTTGATGCGCACGCTGGTCGGCGAGCTCGAACCGTCGGAGGGGCGGATCGCCCGAACCGGACGCCTCGGCTACTTCTCACAGGAAGCGGTGCTGCCGGATCTCGAGCGACCAGGGATGACCGCACTCGAGCGGATTCTCTCGGCCCGTGAGATCGGTGCGATGCAGCACCGGATCGAGGAAACGCGGATCGCCATGGAGGCATCCGACGACGATGAACGCGATCGGATGATTCATCGATTCGCTCGACTCCAGGACGAATTCGATGCCAGGGGCGGATACGTCGCCGAAGCCGAGGCGAAACGGACTGCCGCCAGTCTCGGGATCGACAACGACGACCTCGCCCAGCCTGTTGCGTCGATGTCGGGTGGCCAACGTCGGCGCGTCGAGCTCGCCAGGATCCTGTTTTCGGAGACCGACGTTCTGCTGCTGGACGAGCCGACCAACCATCTCGACCTCGACGCAAAGCAGTGGCTGGTGGAATACCTGAGCGGCTATCGGGGTGCGCTCCTCGTCGTGTCCCATGATCTCCCGCTCCTCGACTCCGGCATCACATCGGTCCTGGCGCTCGAGCACCAGACGATCGAGACGTATCGCGGCAACTACTCGTCATATCTCGTCGAGCGGGAGGCTCGGCGCGAGCAGCGAGCGCGAGAGCGGAAGCACCAGGAAGCCGACATCGCCCGACTCGAGGCGAATGTCAGGCGTTTCAGTGGTTCGACGCAGAGGATGGCGAGAGTTGCGAAGTCCATGGAGACCCGGGCGGAACGGCTCAAGCGCGAGCTGGTCGACGTCCAGCGGCGCGGCAAGGACGTGACCGTGCGATTCCCCGAGCCCGAGAAGTCGGGTCGGACCCCGTTGGTCGGAACAGGCCTGACGAAGTCGTACGGCGAGAACCTGGTGTTCGTGGACGTCGACGTCGACCTCGAGCGAGGGGAGACGGCGATGATCATGGGGCTGAATGGGGCCGGGAAGACGACGCTGCTCCGGATCCTCGCCGGAGAAGAGACCTCGGATCTCGGCGGTGTCGAGCTCGGCCACAACACTGCGGTCGGGTATTACGCGCAGGAGCACGAGCAGATCATTGCCGGCGAGACGGTCCTGGATCACATGCGGCGAGTGTCAGGGCTCCCGGATCTGCAGCTCCGCTCGTTGCTCGGCCACTTTCTGCTCGCCGACAAGGTCGACCAGGATGCGAACACGCTCTCAGGCGGAGAGAAGACCAAGCTGGTTCTCGCCATGCTGATGACATCGCGACCGAACGTGCTCCTGCTCGACGAGCCGACGAACAACCTCGATCCTCAGGCCAAGGAGGCGCTTCTCGAGGCGCTTCTCGGGTACACAGGCACGATCGTTCTCGTCTCTCACGACACCGACTTCGTCGCGGAGCTGTTTCCCGATCGGGCGATCATGATGCCCGAAGGCTCGATGCACTACTTCGACGAGTCGATGCTCGAGTTGGTGGCACTCGCCTGACAGGCGCTCAGTTCAGTGCGAGACCGAGCCCGGCCAAGGCGACGCCGACGGCGAGTAGCAACAGCACGATCGGAATCACGATGATCGCAAATGGGAGAAGGACGGCGGCGATCGATGCCCCATCGCTGAGCCCGGCGACCACCCTCATTCCGCGGATCTGGATGATGATCGAGTAGATGATCCCGAGGATGCCCAGGAAGGGGATCAAGCCGAGCGCGAACGGGGCGGCGGAATAGCCGATCGGACGGACGAGCTCGATGTAGGGAGCGGTGCCACCGAACAGCTTGCTGCTGACAAAGAGGATCCCGGACCAGATGAAGAGGCCGATGATCCCGCCGATCGCCGACGAGATCAGCCGTCCGACGAAGTTTCCTTCTCCGAGGAGCGATCCGATGATCGATGCGATCGCCGCGACCGTCATCGCCTGGCCTGTGGCGGAATCGTCGTTGGCGATCTCCGAGAAGACCGTCGAGTCGAGTGTCAGGACTCGGCGAAGTCGGTCGATGATGAGATCCACGGTTCTACCCCTTTGTCGGTCGTTGGCCCTGGAGATGCTACGTGGTGGATGACGGGCGCGGCGTCTCCACTCCCGTTGGGATCACGCGACGTTGCGCCTGCTGGATGCAGTACTGTCCGGCTGATGGGACCGATGACCGATTACGTGCAGGGAGAGTTGTCCCGTCACCGTGATTCGGGCGCGGCGACGGCCATGGCCGCGTACATGAAGACCGACATGCCGTTCTATGGCGTGCGGGCGCCCGATCGGCGGCCGATCCGCCGGGAGATGACCAGGTTGTACCCGCCCGCAGACGTCGAGGAGTACCGCAGTCAGGTGCTGGCGCTGTGGGAACTACCACATCGGGAGGAGAAGTATCTGGCGATCGACCTCGCCGGCAGCTATCCGCAGTTCATCGTTCGGGAGAACCTGGACCTGTACCGGCGGTTGATCGTCGATGGCGCCTGGTGGGATCTGGTCGACGGGGTGGCGGTCGATCTCGTGGGTCGCGTGATGCGCACCGATCCGGAGGTCGTGGCTCCGGTGCTGCGGCAGTGGATCGTATCCGATGACCTGTGGCTCCGGCGGGCGGCGCTCATCTGTCAGAACAAGTCGCGAGACAAGACCGACGTCGCTCTGCTCCGAGAGTTCATCGACGCGACCGCACACGAGAAGGAGTTCTTCATTCGCAAGGCGATCGGGTGGGCGCTGCGGGAGTACTCGAGAACCGACCCCGAGACCGTGAGGGCCTATCTGGACGAGATGGGAGATCGGTTGTCTGGCCTCAGTCGACGCGAGGCAGCCAAGCATCTGCCCTGATCGGTTCCCGCAGGCGATTCCCTCAGTGGACTTCCCAGGTCCCGCGTGAGGCGAGCAGTTTCTGGAGGTCGCCGGGACCGCGTTGCGCCTGCGCGTCGATCAGCTGGGCCGACATCCGGGACTCGTAGGTGGGACGGTCGACGTTTCGGAAGATCCCGAGCGGCGTAGGCCCGTTGGGCGTATGGCTCAGACGGCTCAAGGCGAAAGCGATGGTCGGGTCCTGTCGGGCCGGATCGTGAACCAGGATCTCGGACGGATCGACCGAGGAGCGGTCGACGATGTGCGCCGAACCGTCGCGGAACACCACGGCATGCTCGTCCTCCTGTCCGAAGACGATTGGCTCGCCCGCCTGGAGGTTGATGCGATTGTGCTCGCGCTCACCCTTGCCTGTCAGGGTGATGAACGCCTTGTCGTTGAACACGTTGCAGTTCTGATAGATCTCGATGAGAGCGGAGCCCTGATGCTCGTACGCCGCCTTCAGGAGCGACTGGGTGTGGTTCCTGTCCATGTCCAGCGTGCGGCCGACGAAGCTCGCTTCAGCGCCGAGCGCCAACGACACCGGGTTGAATGGATAGTCGATCGACCCCATCGGACTCGACTTGGTGTGCTTTCCGGTCTCTGAGGTGGGAGAGTATTGGCCCTTTGTCAACCCGTAGATCTGGTTGTTGAACAGCAAGATCTTGATGTTCATGTTGCGGCGCAGGGCGTGGATCAGGTGGTTGCCACCGATGGAGAGCGCGTCGCCGTCGCCGGTGATCACCCAGACCGAGAGATCAGGACGGCTGGCGCTGAGGCCGCTGGCGATTGCCGGAGCCCGCCCGTGAATCGTGTGCATGCCGTAGGTGTTCATGTAGTAGGGAAAGCGCGACGAGCACCCGATCCCAGAGATGAACACGATGTTCTCCCGGGCGACGCCCATCTCGGCCATGAACCCCTGGACCGATGCCAGGATCGTGTAGTCGCCACAGCCAGGGCACCATCTGACCTCTTGATCGGTCTGGAAGTCGGCTCGTGTGTAGGTGGGAGCGGTCATTCAGAGATCATCTCCTCGATCTTCGCCTGTATCTCTTCGATCTTGAACGGTTCGCCCGACATCTTGCTGAGACTCTCCGCGTTTGACAGGAACTCGGCCCGAAGAACCCAAACGAGTTGCCCGGTGTTCATCTCCGGCACGAGTACTTTCGGGAACTTCTCGAGCACATCACCGAGATTGCTCGGGAAGGGGTGGAGATGTCGGAGGTGGGCGGTTGCCACCTTGTGCCCTCTGATCCGGGCGTTCCGCGCCGCAGCAACGATGCTCCCGTGGGTCGAACCCCATCCGAGGACGAGGATGTCTGCGTCCTCGTCGCCTTCGATGGCGACCGGCGGGATGTCATTGGCGATGTTCGAGACCTTCCAGGCACGGGTGTCGGTCTGGAGTTGATGATTCGCCGGGTTGTAGGAGACGTTTCCGCTGATCGAGTCCTTCTCGAGGCCGCCGAGGCGATGCTCGAGACCGGCCGTTCCCGGGATCGCCCACGGTCGGGCGAACGTCTCCGTGTCGCGCATATACGGGAGGAAAGAGCCGTCCGGACCGTTCGGTCGGTTGGCGAACGGCACCGTCAGATCGGGGAGGTTTTCCACATCGGGGAGCCTCCATGGCTCGGTTCCGTTGGCGACATGGTTGTCCGAAAGCAGAATGACGGGTGTCATGAACTTGAGCGCGATGCGGGCAGCCTCGATCGCGGTGTCGAACGCGTCCGACGGTGACGCTGCCGCCACGACCGGGATCGGTGACTCGCCGTGCCGCCCGAACAGCGAGAAGAGCAGGTCTGACTGCTCCGGCTTGGTCGGCATACCGGTCGAGGGGCCGGCGCGCTGGACGTTCACGACCACCATCGGGAGCTCGGCCATGAAAGCCAGCGAGATCGCCTCCGACTTGAGGGCGATGCCGGGTCCGGACGAACCCGTGGCAGCCAGCGATCCACCGAATGCGGCTCCGATCGCAGTGCCGACCGCGGCGATCTCGTCCTCGGCCTGGAACGTCCGGACACCAAAGTTCTTGTGTCTCGAGAGTTCGTGGAGGATGTCGGATGCGGGGGTGATCGGGTAGGTGCCGTAGAACAAGGGCAGCTTGGCGGCCTGGGCAGCTGCGACCAGACCCCACGCCAGGGCAGTGTTGCCGTTGACGTTTGCGTAGGTACCAGGCTGGAGATCGGCCGGCTTGACGAGGTAGGTGTTCTTGGTCGCCTCGGTGGCGAACCCGAAGGTGTATCCCGCCTGGAGAGCTGCCTTGTTGGCGGCGGCGACCTCCGGATTCTTGGCGAACTTCTGGTCGACCCATTCGATCGTCGGCTCCTGCGGCCGGTTGAACAGCCATGCGAGCAAACCGAGGGCGAAGAAGTTCTTCGATCTGAGGACGTCGCGGCCCGAGACGCCGCTGTCCTTGACGGCCTCCTTCGTCAGCGACTCCATCGGTACCCGAATCACCTTGAACGGCGTCAGCGTGTCGTCCTCGAGGGGATTCGACTCGTAGCCCGCCTTCGACAGATTGCGCTCGTTGAACGCCTCCTCGTTGATGATCACCGTGCCTCCCGTGCGGAGGTCGGCGAGGTTGGCCTTGAGCGCCGCCGGGTTCATCGCCACCAGGCAATCGGGGTGGTCGCCCGCGGTGAGGATGTCGTCGTGGGCGATTTGGATCTGGAACGAACTGACTCCGGGGAGGGTGCCTGCGGGGGCGCGGATCTCAGCTGGGAAGCTGGGAAGGGTTGCGAGATCGTTCCCGAAGACCGCTGAGGCGTCTGTGAACCGGGATCCGGCCAGCTGCATGCCATCGCCCGAGTCGCCGGCCATTCTGATGACGACATGGTCGACCTCGGTGGGTTCGGAAGGGATCTCGAGCGTCGTGGATTCGTCGCTCACGGTACGTCACTTTCGTCGCTGGAGCCGGAGGAATTCTCGTCGGTGGGTGTTGATCGGCCCACTCCTCCGACGGGAGGGAAGTGTACGTCGGAGGAGTGAATAAACCAGTTTCTCGGGTGCGGGCCGCCGGTCAGGCAGCGTCAACGGCTCACAGCACGCCCGAGGAACGCATCACGCCGTGCTCTGCGAGGGTCGCAGCCACGTCCAACAACCGGTGCTCTGCCCACCTCGGGGCGATCAGCTGCAGCGACGGCGGAGGGCTTCCCTCGGTGTCGAGGGGGCCGACCAGAGCCGGATTCGATGCGACGTTGACCAGGGCAGTGAAATAGGCCAACGCCCGTCGATAGAACACATCTCCCTCGATCGTGTGGACCTCGTCGACGCCGATCTGCTTCGTGGTGACGCCGGTCGCCGGTGTCACCACCAAGTCGAACCTCGACAGCAACTGGGAGAACTGTCTCTTGACGTGCGCCCGCCACCGATCTGCCGCGACGAGATCGTCGACGGTGAGTCCCATCGCGTACTCGAGACGCTCGGCGACATCGTCGCCATAGGGCTTGCCCTCGGTGAACCAGTTCCGGTGTACGAAGGCCGCCTCGGCTCCGCTCAGATCGACCAGATGTCGGGAGATGCTGATCATGTCGTCGGTGACCGTTTCGACGGTCGCCCCCAGCGCTTCGATTCGTGCCACGGCCTCTGTGAAGGCGGTCGCCACCTCTTCGGAGATGGGTGCGTCGTCGATCCATGGCACCGGAATCGCCACACGCAGGCCTTTGAGGTCGGGGCGCGGCCCGGTGGTGGGCGTGACCGGCCTCGATATCGACCACGGGTCGGCCTCGTCGTACCCGGACATCACCTGGTAGGCCAGTCCGAGGTCGGCCACGTTGCCCGCGATGGGGCCGACGGTGTCGAGTGAGGCGGCGAGCGGGAAGACGCCCGTGAGCGGAACCCGACCGTGCGTCACCTTGAGGCCGTAGACGCCGCACAGGGCGGCCGGGACCCGCACAGAGCCCCCTGTGTCCGTGCCGATGGCGATCGGCACCTGCCCGGCGGCGACAGCCGCAGCGCTTCCGCCCGAGGATCCTCCCGTTGAGGTCTCGGTGTCGAGCGGGTTCCTGACCGGACCGAACCACGGGTTCTCCGACGAGAACCCGTAGGCGAATTCGTGAAGCCCGGTTCGCGAGACGATGACGGCTCCGGCCGCTTCGAGACGATCGACGACCGTTGCCGACCGGTCGGGAATCTTCGAGTAGAACGACGACCCGCAGGTGGTGGGGCGGTCAGCATGGTCGATGAGGTCCTTGATCGCAACGGGCACCCCGAACAGCGCTCCGCCGTTGAATCCAGAGTCGTCGAGTTGGTCGGCCCTGGCAAGAGCGCGGTCCCGATCGATCAAGGTGGTGATGTTGAGTCGCTCTTGCTGGCCTTCGGTCGTGATCAGCGATCCGGACACCGTGTCGCGGACGGTTCGCTCGCCGGCTCTGGTCTGGGCGACGATGTGGCTGGCAGCGAGCATCAGCCTCTCACTCCGACCAACTCACCGTGCGGTCGGAGTCGAACAGCCCGATCCACAGCTTGCCGGGGGGGACCGTCAATTCCTTCCCATCGTCGGTCCGCAGTGTCATCGGGTCGTCGATGGTGGAGCGTTCCCAGGTTCCGGTCGCAACCTTGCCGCCGGCGAAGACATAGGCAGCACCTTCCCCGACCGACACGACTGCCTTGGCTGGTCCGCCCCCGGGCGGGGGTTGTCTGGTGAATGTCGTCATCTCCAAGACGACGAGAACCTCGGCCCACATCTGCTCGGAGTCTCCCGAGGCCGTGACCCACCGGTGCACTGCACCGTTGGTCGTCTTGGTGTACCGATCGTCCTCCCAGGTCCATGTGACGCGTGCGCTCGGTGTGAAGGGGAGATCGACGACGGATGCCGGTGTGCTGGTGGTCGGGAGAGGCCCGAACGTCCAGATCGGATCGGGCGGATCGTTGTCGTATCCGCGGGCGTCGGCCAGGTCGCGATACGCCAGCGTGTTCCCGTAGAGATTGTGGGGAGCCCGTCGGGAGCTGGATCTGAACGTCTGCGGGCGCCCGACTTCGCCAATGATCTCGGTTCCGGTCGCCCTGATCTCGGAGACGACCCAATCCTGGCCCCCGGACGCGATCAGCGGGGCGTCGAACAGTCTGGCCAGTTGGCCATCGGTTGGGCGCATCGATCTGACCGGGCCGACCACCTCTGCGTCGCCGGTGTGGAACACCCCGGCAAGTCGGGTGATTCCTTCGACCGTCAACTCGATGACCGCATCGGCGGTGTCGAGTCCCGTCTGGGGTCTGGCGTCGGGGTGGTTGTCGATCTTGATCAAGAGGGCGCGTCGGTCGAGCAGCGCCGGATCGTCGATCGGCATGCCGTTGATCGGTGAGATCGGCCCCGGATCGACCGTCGTGGTCGTTGTTGCTCGGGTCGTGGTCGTGGTCGTGGGAGCAGTGGTGGTCGTGATCTCGACCGTCGTGGTCGTCGTCTCGGGTTCCGCCGCGGCTCCGCCCGAACAGGCGGCGACGATCAGTGAGAGGGAGAGGAGCAGAGCTCCGAAGGCGCGCATCGGGGTAATGGTAGGACCTCCCGAGGAGGTCACGAATCGATGTCAGCTCGCCGAGAGGCTGCCGCGAACAGGCAGGTCTCCGGGGACTGCGTCGGGATCGTCGACGGCGATTGCCAACTCGACGCCATCACTCGAAGACCGAAGGATGTAGAGCGCGTCGATGTTGACGCCGGCGTCTCCCAGGGCTCTCGTTACTCGAGCCAGACTTCCGGGCTCATCGGCCAGATGGGCTGTCAAGACCCGGTGTTCGGTGTTGACCAGGCCCGCTTCGGCGAGCACGTGGCGGGTGGTGGTCTCGTTGTCGGTGATGAGCCGGACCACGCCGTTTCCGTTGGCGCCCCAGGCCGACATCGCCTCGATGTTGACACCCGCATCTCCGAGCACCTCTGCCAGGGTCGAGAGAGCTCCGGGGTGGTTGTCCAGTCGAACCACGAACTCGATCATGCGCTCAACAATAGAGCGTCGGTTCGAGCTGTGTCGGGAATCGGCGTGGTCGGGCCTGGGTCCCTGCCGTGTAACACACTCGTCACACAGCAATCCGGCCGGAGATCAGGAATCAGGGCGTTGCCTGTCTAGGTTTGCCCGATGGGACTACTCGAGAGCTACGAATCGGGCGGGTTCTCCGAGATCGGAGCAGCCGACGCCCTCCGGCCTCACTATTCGGCACTCATGGAGCGTATCGAGCACTTCTCTCCGGCCGAGCTCGAGGATCGGGTCCGATTGTGCGAGTCGATCTTCAGGAGACAGGGGATCACGTTCGCCCTCTACGGCTCGGATGAGGGCGTGGAGCGCACGTGGCCGCTGGATCTGGTCCCGCGCGTGATCCCCGGCGGCGAATGGAGCCATGTCGAAGCCGGCCTCAGTCAGCGGGTGAACACGCTCAACATGTTTCTCGACGACATCTATGTGGGAGACCAGTCGGTGATCAACGACGGGATCGTGCCGCGCTGGCTGGTGGAGTCCTCTGAGGGATACATGCCGGAGGTCCACGGCGTCGAAGTGCCGTTCGGGTCCCGCTGCGCGATCTCGGGGATCGATCTCGTTCGCGACGATGCGGGCGTCTACCGGGTTCTCGAGGACAACCTCAGGGTGCCAAGCGGGGTGTCGTACGTCATGGAGAACCGGGTGGCGATGACTCGTGTCCTGCCGGTGGCCTTCTCCCGCTATCGCGTTCGCCCCGTCGGCCATTACGGGGCGAGTCTGCTCATGGCGCTGCGGCACGCCGCGCCCTCGGGCATTTCCGACCCGACGATCGTCGTCTTGACACCCGGGGTGTTCAACTCGGCATATTTCGAGCACGCGTTCCTCGCCCGCCAGCTCGGCGTGGAACTGGTGGAGGGGCGTGATCTCGTCGTCAGGGACCACTCCGTCTACATGCGCACCACGCACGGTCTGAGAAACGTCGATGTGATCTATCGCAGGGTCGGTGACGAGTTCATCGACCCGGTCGTGTTCCGGTCCGATTCGATGCTCGGGGTCCCGGGTCTCATGTCGGCGGTCCGAGCTGGAACCGTGACTCTCGCCAACGCCATTGGCAACGGCGTCGCCGACGACAAGGCCGTGTACGCGTTCGTCCCCGACATGATCAGGTACTACCTGAACGAGGAGCCGATTCTCCCCAATGTCAAGACCTATCTGCCGTGGGAGCCGGACCAGATGGAGCTGATACTCGACCGGATCGACGAACTGGTCGTCAAGCCCGTCGCCGAGGCGGGCGGGAAAGGGATCGTGATCGGTCATCAAAGCGATGCGAAGACCCTCGAGAGCACGGCCGAGGCGTTGAAGCAGAACCCGCGCGGCTTCATCGCCCAGGAAGTGGTCCAGCTCTCGACCCATCCCACCTTCGTCGATGGTGAGCTCTCGCCGAGGCATATCGATCTGCGTCCGTTCGTCTTGTCTGGCGAGCACATCGAGGTGATCCCGGGAGGGCTCACCCGGGTGGCGTTGCGGAAGGGGTCGTTGATCGTCAACTCGTCCGCCGGTGGAGGCTCGAAGGACACCTGGGTGTTGGCGGGGGAGTCCGCCTGATGCTGTCGAGACACGCAGAGGATCTCTTCTGGCTCGGTCGGTACATGGAACGAGCAGAGAACACGGCTCGAATGCTGGACGTGACATACCACTCGGCATTGGAGGCAGGTTCCGACCGATCGGCAGCCGAGGTGTGGGGAGATCTGTACGAGGTCCTGCGGCTGGACGAGGTCGAGGTGGCGCACCTCGACGGGGGAGGGTCGTTGATCTTCGACCCGACCATCGAGTTCTCGGTGCGATCGGTCGCCACCCGGGCCCGGGAGAATGCCCGAGGAACCAGGGAGTTGTTGTCGGCTGAGGTGTGGGAAGCTATCAACTCGCTGCACCTCGACCTGGCACGATCGGCGCGGGACTCCATCAACGATGAGCGGCCCTATGACGTCCTCCGTCGGATCAAGGCAGGAAGCCAGACGGTCACGGGAGCCGTACAGTCGACGCTCGCCAGGAACGACCCGTACCGGTTCATCAGTCTCGGACAGCTGATCGAGCGGGCAGGCAACACCGTCCAGATCCTCATCGTGTGGAACCGCCGGCTGCAGTCGTCGCCGGCCGGGACCGCCTACGCCGAATGGGTCAAGCTGCTGAAGTCGGTGTCGGCATACGAGGCGTATCTCCGTCGTCACCGGGCATCCATCACCGCTGGGCAGGTTCTCGACTTCCTGCTGCAGGAGACCGATCTGCCCCGGTCTGTTGGGCATTGCCTTCACGGCGTCGAAGCGTTCATCGTGGAGATGGCCGTCGGGGAGATTGGGTGGGATTGCCGGAGGCTCGCCGGGAGACTCCGCTCGTCTGTCGAGTTCTCCCAGCCATCGACGCTGCCGATCGAGCAGCTGTCCGAGTTCCTCCAACACGTCGAAGAGGAGACCCTGGAGCTCGCCAACTGCATCCAACGGGAATTCTTTCGCCCGGGAAGTGCCTCGATGCACGTCTACGAGGCGTTCTGATGTACCTCGACATCCGATATGTCACGCACTTCGTCTACCCGACCCCGGTCTGGGAGTCTCAAAACGTGCTTCGGGCATGCCCGCTGGAGACTCCTGATCAGCGATTGATCTCCTACGACCTGTCCGTCGAGCCGGATGCGCTCGTGCGGTCGTACACCGACCGGTGGGGGACGAGGGTCGACAACTTCGGTGTGGTTGACCAGCACACCGAGCTGATCGTCAACGTCACTGCCGCCGTTGAGACGTCCGACCCGGTATCGCCGAACCACCCGGTCGGTCTCGACGAGCTGCGGGCGGAGACCTCGACGGGAGCGCACTGGCTGTATCTGCAGTACAGCGGTCACACGCAATGGACCGACGAGCTTGCGTCGGTTGCACGAGACACCGTGGCGGGAATCGACGATGTCGTGACTGCGGTGAAAGCGATCCAGACCGTCGTGCACGAGCGGCTCGCCTATCAGCCTGGTTCGACGAGCGTTGGGGTATCGCCGATGGCGGTATGGACCCAGGCCGGCGGTGTGTGCCAGGACTTCGCCCACCTCAGTATCGCCATGCTGCGCAGCCAGATGATCCCGGCCCGGTACGTCTCCGGCTATTTCTATGCGGCCGATCCGTCGGCGGGCGACGCCCCGGAAGACTCGCGGATCACCGTGCAGACTCATGCATGGGTCGAGGCATACGTGCCCGGATTCGGATGGTGGGGATTCGATCCCACGAACGAACTCGACACGGGTGAGCGGCACGTCGCCATCGGTCGAGGTCGCGATTACGACGACGTCCTCCCGATGCGCGGGGTGTACTACGGCGACACGAACCATGCGCTGGCCACCGAGGTCGTCATGTCCGTGTCAGGGCTCGGCCCCGTCGAAATACCCGCGATCCCCGCAGATCAGCTCGCCGCCCAGCAGTAGGAGCCGGGGCAGGCTTCGCAGTGGCACTATTCGCCGGCGTCGAGGGCCCCGGACAGGTCCGACCAGAGGTCCTCGGCATCTTCGATGCCGACTGAGAGCCTGATCAGACCGGGTGGGAGATGTTCCTGGCCGCCGGTGGCGGCCCGCCGCTCCATTGTGGAGTCGACCCCTCCGAGCGATGTGGCATTGCCGATGAGCCGAATGGCGGCACACACGGCATCGGCAGCGTCGCCGCCGGCGACGTCGAAGGAGATCACCGACCCGAACCCCGACATCTCTGTCCGGGCGATCTCGTGACCGGGATGCGATGGCAGGCCGGGATACCGGACGCGATCGACGGCGGGGTGCTGTTCGAGTCGCTCTGCCAGGAGACCGGCGTTGAACTGGGCCCGCTCTCGACGCACGGCCAGGGTCCGGACCCCGCGAATGGCGAGGAACGACTCGAGTGCGCCGGGCGTGGCCCCGCCGATCATTCTGACGTCACGTAGCCGATTTGCGAGCCCGGGGCGCGATGTCACCGCCACACCCATCAGCAGGTCCGAGTGCCCACCGATCGACTTGGTCGCGGCATGGACCGACAGGTCGGCGCCGAGAGCGAGAGGGTTCTGTCCCAGCGGTGTCGAGAACGTGTTGTCCACCGCCACCAGCGTGTCCGGGTGTCTCGGCGTCCGACAGATCCGACCGAGCTCGGCGATCTCGAGAAGCGGATTGGACGGGGATTCGAGCCAGACGAGCCCGGGATGTTCGAGGGCTGCGATCCATCCGTCCGTGTCGGTGGTTGCGAGGCGCGTGTGTGTCCAGTGGCCGCGAGCAGACCCCTGTTCGGCGAGGCGGGCGACGCCGTGATAGCAGTCTGCAGGGATCGTCACTCGCGAGCCTGCGGCGAGCAGTGAGAAGACGGCTGACACTGCAGCCATTCCTGAGGAATAGCTCACCGCGTCGCCCGACTCGAGACCTCCGACGATCTCTTCGAAGGCTCGCCAGCTGTCGGTGCCGTCGACGCGGCTGTACGCCGACGTGCCGCTGAAGTTCGAGGCCGGGATGAGCGGAGTGTTGAGCGGCTCCCCCTGTCCATCCGGGCGGCCGGCGGCAATCAGCCACGAGTCAGGGGCCAGACCGCGTCGCGACTCACTCGCCACAGGAGAATCCCCCCGTGATCGAGGTGATCACGTCGTCGTTGTCGAGGCCTGTCAGGGTTCCGAACAGATAGCCGTCCCCGGGAGGGTCCCATTCGAAGATCGGACCGTAGATCGGGTCGTTGGACGTGGATGCTTGGTCACCGTATGCCCGCCGGGCGTCGGCAATCGTCGATCCAATCCCGATCCCGGCAGACGTCTCATAGATGGCCAGGTCGTCGTCGGCCCCGATGTGGTACGAGGCGAAGTGCTCGACGCCTGCATCGGCCCACAGGCTGGGGCCGTCGGTGAAGAACAGTTCGAGTTCACCCCAGGTGACGAAGCGTACGAGTGTTCCGACGCAGAGGCCGTCGTACTCGGTGAACTGGTCGACCCATCCGGTGTCGTCGTCCGGTTCGTCGAGTCTGTCGATGAAGGTATCGATCGTCTCTTCGGCATCGTTCCCGAAGAAGACCAGATCGATTCCGTCAGGACGGACCACGAACGTCTCGAGCGGCATGGTGGTCGTTGTCGTCTCCTCGAGCGTGGTCGTCGTCGTGTCCATGGTGGTCGTGGTGGTCTCGGCGAGCGTGGTCGTCGGGGCTTCGACCACCGGGGGCGCGGTCGACGGGGCAGCGTCGGTGGTCTCGGAGATCGGGTCTGGCGAGTCGCCGGGCAGAGCGACGAGGACCGCCAGCCCCAAACCGGTGATCGCCACGGCTGAGCCGAGGACGCCGAGAATGCCGCGCTGGGTCGGAGTGAGTGGTGTGCGTTCGGGCATCGGACTCAATCGGCGCGGCGCCGCTCGGCGACGGAGACCGAGGGAGCGGGGCACGTTCCAGCAGTGTCACCGGAGCAGCATTCGTCCTGATTCAGTCCGAACATCGGACATCGACCGTCGAGGCAGGCCGCATGGCCGTGGACGTAACGCATTTCTCCTCGACACCAGGCGCATCGCATCCACCGAGGATACCGTCGACCATCTCGAGACAGTCAGGTGAGCTCGGAGCGGAGCATGAAGCGTCGGGCCTCGTCGACGAGCACCTCGGCGATCTCCTCCGGGTTCCGGGCGCCGGGGAATCGGAACGCCGGCCCGTGGACATGGATGGCGGCGATCGGAGCGCCGTTGGCGTCGGTCACCGGTGTGGCCACGGAGTTGATGCCGTCGGCGAACTCCTCGTACACCCAGCCGTATCCGTCCGACCGGAATCGGGCAAGTCGGCGGTTGATCTCAGCCGGGTCGGTGACGGTCTTGGTCGTGAAGGCCTCGAGCGGCCGCATGAGGTAGTGCTGGACGTTATCGAGGGGCCACTGGGCCATCATCACCAAACCGCTCGGTCCGACATGCATCGGGAGCGAGAGACCCGAGTAATCGCGGACCTGAACCGGATCGGGGCTCTCGATCTGCAGTACGTACTGAACCGAGTAGCTGTCCGGAACGCTCAACCCGGATGCCTCCCCGAGTCGGCTGGACAGGGTCTCGAGGTGCGGAAGGACGGCGCGTCCGAGATTTCGCGGTGCGTGGGCGGTTCCGGTGATGTCGCTCAGCCCGGATCCGAGTCGGTACAGCATGCCCTGGGTGGATCGCTCGACGGCTCCGACGTCCTCGAGTGTGGCGAGCAGTCGTGAGACGGTCGACTTGGGGAGTTCGGTGGTGGCACTGATCTCGCTCACCCCGGACGGACCGGCAGTGAGTGCCTGAAGGACCGAGAAGGCGCGCACGACGGATTGGACGGTTGCCATATCAGGAGCCTACCACCGATCGTTCCACGATATGGAATGGCGGTCCGTATCGTGGGTGGTCATGCGACCGCCTGGCGAGTTTCCTCAACCCAGGCGAGGGTGGACTCGACACGATTGAACGTATAGATGTGGAGCCCGGTCACCCCCAGGTCCTCTTGTTCGGCCAGCGAGGCGAGCTCCGCCACCAATGCAGCCGGCGAGTAGGGCTTCATCAGCTTCGAGGCGAGCGACCGGTTCTTGGAGAGGAAGCGCAGCGACGCTCCCACACCGATCCGCATCGAGATCCCGATCAGCTTGGTGAGATCCGTGACTCCGGGAATGCCGATCCTGATCGGCAGCTCGATCCCCTCCGAGCGCACGGAACGGATCCACCGCTCGATCGCCTCGGTGTCGAAGCACATCTGGGTGGTGATCCACGACGCGTGCGGCTGCTTCTCGATCAGCGCCTGCATCAGGGCATCGTCGGGAATGAACGGATGGCCTTCGGGGTATCCCGTCACGCCGATGTGGGCGAACGGGTGCCGGGTCTCCTCCATGGCCCGGATGAGATCCATCGCATCGTGGTGCTCGCCCGGGTCGTCGGCATCTCCGCCCACGACGAAGACGTCGGTGATCCCGAGTTCTTCGAGACGGCCGACGATGCCGCGAAGCTCGGCTCGCGATTTCGTGAGCCGAGCGGACAGATGGGGAGTCACGCGCAGGCCCATGGCGCTCAAGTCCTCGGCGAGGTCGATCGTGGCGGACATGCCTTGGGCGGGCGAGGCGGTGACGCTGACCGACGTGCCGACCGGGAGCAGGAGTGCCTTCTCGGCGATCGTCTTCGTCGGGATCAGCTCGAATCCCGAGTTGTCGAGCAGCTTTCGCAGTCCTGCCTGGTGGTCTGTCACGGGGAACCTCAGATGTCGGAATCGGGGAACGACGCCTTGCGGCGCTCGATCCACTCGTCCAATTCGGCGGCGGTGTCGTCGGGGAGGGCGGGAGGCTCGTATTCGGCGAGCATGGAAGCCACCGCGGTACTCGCTCGGCTCGCTGCGTCGACCGAGCCTTCGGCCTCCCACTGCTCAAAACTGTTGGCATCGGCGATCTCGCTCCTCCAGAACGCCGTCTGGAAGTTCGCCAACGTGTGGGCGGAGCCGAGGTGATGTTGGCCCGGCCCGGTCTCGAAGAACGCCGACATTCCCTGGGCTTCCTCCGAGAGATCGAATCCCTTCGCTGCCTTGATGTGCATCCCGAGTTGGTCGGCATCGAGGACGAACTTCTCGTACCCCATGGTGAGTCCGCCCTCGAGCCATCCCGCCGAGTGGAGCACGAAGTTCGTGCCGGCTTCCATCGTCGGGAACATCACCGCCGCCGACTCGAATGCGGCCTGGGCGTCGGGGATCTTCGATGCGGTCAGCTGGCCCCCGGTTCTCATCGGCACGTCCAGTCGACGGGCGAGCGCTCCGACCGCGCTCATGATCAAGGCCGTCTCGGGAGTGCCGAACGTCGGTGCTCCCGACTGCATGTCGATCGTGGACACGAACGCGCCGAGCACGACAGGCGCCCCGGGTCGGACCAACTGGGCGAACGCCATCCCCACCATCGACTCGGCGAGGATCTGGGCGGTCACCGCGGCCGGGGTCACCGGGCTCATGGCTCCTGCGAGAATGAACGGAGTGAACACGCAGGCCTGGTTGTTCGAGGCGTAGACCTCGGCCGCATCGAGCATGGATGCGTCCCAGGTCAGTGGCGAGTTGGCATTGATCAGGCTCATGATCACGGTGTTCTCTGCTACGAACTTCTCGCCGAACACGATTTTCGCCATGTCGACGGTGTCCTGAGCTCGTTCTCGGGCAGTGACGGATCCCATGAACGGCATGTCGGAGAGCCGGAGGTGCGCAGCCACCATGTCGAAATGCCGCTTGTTGACCGGCAGATCGACGGGCTCGCAGACGGTCCCGCCCGAGTGATGGATGTTGGGATGGAGATAGGCGAGCCTGACGAAGTTCTCGAAGTCCTCGATCGTCGCATAGCGTCGGCCTGCCTCGAGGTCTCTGACGAATGGAGAGCCATAGGCAGGAGCGAAGACCGTGGCGTTCCCGCCGATGCGGACGCTCTTGTCCGGATTTCTGGCGTGTTGGGTGAACGCGGACGGGGCGGAGGTCGTGATGATCTCGCGGAGCAGTCCCTGATCGAAGCGAGCCCGCTCTCCTTCGATGGTCGCCCCGGCCTCGCGAAAGCGCTCGAGCGTGGCCGGGTGTTGGATGTCGACGCCGACCTCGGCCAGGATGCGGTCGGCGTTGTGCTCGATGATCTCGAGCCCTTCCTCCGAGATCAGCACACGCGGTTCGACGTTGCGTGTCAGGAACGGCTCGGACTCCACGACGACGGAGGCTCTCGCCGCCCTCCGCCCCTCTCTTCCACCGCTTCGCCTACTCATCCAGCCTCCTTGGCTCGTCTGCGCCGGGTCGGGCGCGCCGTCGTGGTTCGGGGGGGCAGGGTCATCACGCTCGACAGGTGCGGGTACTCGGCGGTGCGATGGGGAATGGCCATGGCATCGACGAAGTGCTCCTGAAATCGCGGCTCAGTCGCCGTCTCGACCTTCTCGACCGTGCGGGCAACATGCTCGATCTCTCGACGGGCGGCCCCGGAGAGCAGCGCGATCATCGCTCCGGAGCCGGCGGCATTGCCCGCCGAGGTCACCTTGGTGATGTCGCAGTCGGGGATCATTCCGAGCGCGATGGCGTGGGCGGGGTCGATGTGAGCACCGAAGGCTCCCGCCAGCCGGATCTGGTCGACCGTGTCGGTTCCCATCGCATCCATCAACAGCCTGATTCCGGCATACAGAGCCGCTTTGGCGAGCTGGATCGCACGGACATCGTTCTGGGTGATCGAGATGGTTGCGCCGTTGCGCTCGTCGAGGACGAACGATCGGGTGCGGCCGTCGGCTACGACCCGGTCGGAGCGGGGGTGATCCCCGATCACGCCGTCCGATGTGACGATCCCCGCCAGCATCATCTCGGCGACCGCCTCGATGATTCCGGATCCGCAGATTCCGGTGACACCGGTCTTGGAGATCGATGCGGCGAATCCCTCCTCGTCGGACCACAGCTCGGAGCCGATCACCTTGAAACGCACCTCGAAGGAGTCGCGGTCGATCCGCACGCGTTCGATCGCTCCCGGCGTCGCCCGCTGGCCCGACGAGATCTGAGCGCCCTCGAATGCCGGCCCGGTGGGGCTCGATGCGGCAACGAGGCGGTCGCGGTTCCCCAGCACGATCTCGGCATTGGTTCCGACATCGACCAGGAGCTGCATGGCGTCGTGCCGGTACGGGGTCTCCGAGAGGATCGCCGCCGTCGTGTCAGCTCCGACGTGGCCGGCAATCAGTGGAAGGGTGTACAACCGGGCTGCGGGGTGGACTCGTAGATCGAGTTCGGTGGCCGACAGGTCGAGTGCCTGCGCCGTGGCGAGCGAGAAGGGCGCGGTCCCGAGGGGAGTCGGATCGATCCCGAGCAGCAGGTGATGCATGATCGGATTTCCCACAGCGGTCACCTCGCAGATCTCGTGCTGATCGATCTCGGCCTCGAGGCACACCTCGGCGAGCAGCTGGTTCATCGCCTCTCTCACCGCAGCGGTGAGGAGCGTGTCACCACCAGGGTTCATCATCACGTACGACACCCGACTCATGAGATCCTCGCCGAACCGGATCTGGGGGTTCATGGCACCGGCGGAGACGATGACGTCGCCGGTCGACAAGTTGCACAGGTGAGCGGCGATCGTGGTCGAGCCCACGTCGAAGGCGACGCCGTAGACGGTGTCGCGGAAGCCGGGCCAGGCGGCAACGATCTCCGTCCCGTCGCGGATGCCGACCGTCACGGCGTAGGCCCCCTCGTCCAGCGTCTTCTGGAGGTCGCGGAGAGCCGTGATCGAGATCGTCAGGGCCGTGAGGTCCCAGTCTCGAGCGATGGCGGCCTCGACCCGTTCGAGGTCACCAGCGGCCCCGGTCGTCGAGGGCCGTTCGACCTCGATGTAGGCCAGCCGGAACACCGGGTCGATCGGGAGATTGTCGACCTCCGAGCGCTTCCGAACGACCTGGCGATGCACCTGTGAGTCCGGGGGGACCTCGATCACGACGTCGTCAACGACGCAGGCCCCGCAGGCCAGCCGACGGCCGGGTCGCAGCGGCTTCCGACCCCGATAGTCGAGCTCCGTCGACGCAGGCCCGCTCAGTCTGGCGGGGTCGCGCTCGATGCCGGGGACGGTCCCGATCTCGATCTGGCACCGCCCGCAGATCCCGCGACCCGCGCACACCGAATCGATGTCGACGCCGATCGATCTGGCGACGTCCAGGATGGTGCGGCCGGGCTCGACCCGCGCCCTCCGACCCGAGGGGACGAAGACGACCTGCACGTCGCCCATGTCAGCCCTGGCCCGTCCTGCGCCGGTTCTCGCGCCGCCGTCCACGCTCGCCCTCGGCGGGTGGCTTCCGGTGTGCGGCGATCCAGCGCGCACAATCAGGATCGTGGCCGGCGAGCACGTCGGCGGCCATGATCGATTGTCTGATCTCGGCCTCGAGCGGATTGGTGATCGCCGAGGTCATCCCGGCCCCGATCGCCATCGCCAGGAAGGCTCCGTTCACCGCCGGGCGGTTGGGGAGACCGAAGCTGACGTTCGAGGCGCCACACGTGGTGTTGACGCCCAGCTCGTCCCTGAGCCGTCTCACGAGGTGGAAGACCTGCTGGCCCGCGGTCCGCATCGCTCCGATGGGCATCACCAGCGGGTCGACGACGATGTCGGAATGCGGGATGCCGTGATCCGCCGCTCGACCGACGATCTTCCTGGCTACCTCGAATCGGACGTCCGGATCCTCGGAGATGCCTGTCTCGTCGTTGGTGATGGCGACGACCGCCGCGCCGTGCTTGGCGACGAGCGGGAGCACGCGCTCCATCTGCTCGTCCTCGCCGGTCACCGAGTTGACGAGGGGCTTTCCTACGTATGCCTCGAGCCCCGCGGCAAGGGCCTCCACCACCGACGAGTCGATCGAGAGTGGGACGTCGACCAATCCCTGTACCAGTTTCACCGTGGCCGCGAGGATGGCCGGCTCGTCGGCGAGGGGGATCCCGGCGTTCACGTCCAGCATGCGAGCGCCGGCCTCCACCTGGGCGAGCGCGTCGGCCTCCACCCGGGAGAAGTCGCCGTCCTTCATCTCTGCGGCCAGCAGTTTGCGACCGGTTGGATTGATCCGCTCCCCGATCACCACGAACGGTCGATCGAAGCCGATGACGGTCTCGCGCGTCGGTGAGCTGACGACGGTGTCTGTCATCGGGTGGTCCCTTCCTCGGCCTGTCGATGGCCACCGTTGGCCACGAGCGAGTCGAGTGTTGCCTGCGGATGTGCTGTCTCGATGCGCTCGACTTCGGCCGTGACCTCTGCGTCGAGATCCTCGCCACAATCGGAGGTCTCCGTGCGCCACTGTTCGAGGTACGCATCCGACCCGGCCAGGCCGGACTTCATCGCAGCCCGATCGATCGCCACCTGGAAACGGGGTGAGAGCTCGGACGCCGACCGCGTCCTCCCCGAGCGAGCCGTCACCTGGGCGGGGATGTCGCGCCACGAGATGATGGTCAAGGTCGCCGACATCGGTGCCCTCCGATCACGCGCTCGCCCCGGTGAGTGTCGACTTCACCACCGCGTCCAGTTCGCCCATCCCGGTGTGGACGTGCTCGAACTCCAGGCCCAGACGTTCGGCCGCGTGCCTGGCGGCCCCGAGCAGCTCAGCAGTCGGATCCTGTGAGAGGAACACGACGCGTCGGTAGTTCCCGAAGTAGTCGTCCCTGAGATGCGGCCATCGGTCGAGGCCGAGCCCGCGCCAGACGAAGAGGTCGAAGTGCCTGGCCAGATAGTCCGTGAGGTAGAACGTGTACGGGTCGTTGGCTCTTGCGAACTGCTCCCGCCCCGAGAAGAACTCGTAGCAGTGAGCGCCGGGGATCCGCTCGACGTTGGCCCAATCTTCGATCATGGTGTCGAGCCCGCCCCCGGTCCCGCAGTCCGCATAGCCGACGAGCACGGTGTCGTACGAGGCGGCCGACCGCTCCAATCGCTTCAGGACGGCCGGGGCTATCAGCTCGGGACGATTGTGGAGGATTCCGGGGAGGCACTCCAGGGTGATGTCGGCTCCGGGAATTGCGGCGATCACGCCGCGGAACTCGCGGGCGATCGCCCCGCACCCCAGCACCAGCATGCGGGGCCGAGCGGGAGCACCGCCGTTCACGCCCGATCCTCCCCGGATGTGAGCCGACGGGCGAGGACGAGTGCCTCTGCAGTCTCGGCGGCGACCGCTGCGTCCCGGCAGTAGGCGTCTGCCCCGATCGCCCGCCCGAAATCCTCGTTGAGCGGGGCGCCCCCGACGAGGACGATGTAGTCGTCGCGGATTCCCTGTTCTTTCATCGACTCGATCACGACCTTCATGTACGGCATCGTCGTCGTGAGGAGCGCCGACATGCCGAGGATCTCGGGTCGGTGCTCGCGCAGGGCCGAGATGTACGTCTCGGCGTCGACGTTGATGCCGAGATCGATGACCTCGAATCCCGATCCCTCGAGCATCATGCCGACCAGGTTCTTGCCGATGTCGTGGATGTCGCCCTTGACGGTTCCGATCACCACCTTGCCGATCTGCTCGACGCCGGTCTCGGCGAGGAGCGGGCGGAGGAGTGCCATACCCGCCTTCATCGCGTTGGCAGCGAGCAGGACCTCGGGAACGAACAGGATTCCGTCGCGGAAGTCCTCACCGACGACGCGCATGCCCTCCACGAGGGCATCGTTGAGAACTCGGTTGGGATCCCAATCTCGATCGAGCAGGATCTGGGTGCCTTCGGCGATCTCCTCGGCCATCCCGTCATAGAGGTCGTCGTGCATCTGCTCGACCAGTTCTGCGTCGTCGAGAGCGGAGAGATCCAGGTCATCGTCACTCATTGCCTGCTCCAATCTGTGATCGGAAGGAGCCATCTGTCGGTGGATCAACGTTCCGTATGGTGGAACCGTCTCACATGCTGGAACACTATCGGCTCGATGTGGTCCTGTCCACAGAAACCGGGATGGAATTTCCCGGTCCTCCGGTCGCGGTCGCAGGCTTCGAAAAATCTCCGATTCCAGTGGACGCGACCCCCGACCGCCGGTACAGTCCGTTCCGCCATCCGGATTCGTTCCGCATGGTGGACCAACGGCTGCCGGTCCGCGATGGACACGACAGGCCTGAACTCTCGAAGCAGGAGCCAGAGCGGTGAGTGATCTTCCCTCCAAAGCCAGCGTCGTCGTGATCGGGGCCGGGATCGTCGGCAATGCCGTCGTCGGTCATCTGGCCGACCTCGGCTGGACGAACATCGTCCAGGTCGACAAAGGACCGCTCCCGAATCCGGGAGGCTCGACCGGGCACGCCTCCAACTTCATCTTCCCGGTCGACCACAACAAGGAGATGGCGGCCCTCACCCTCGACTCCCAGCGGCAGTACGAGGAGATGGGCGTGAACACGACCTGCGGCGGGATCGAGGTCGCACGCACCGAGGCCCGAATGGAAGAGCTCCGCAGGCGGATGAGCTCGGCGACCGCCTGGGGGATCGACGCGAGCCTGCTGTCCCCCGACGAGGTGAAGGAGATGGTCCCGTTCGTCGACGAATCGGTGATTCTCGGCGGGTTCTACACCCCCAGCGTGTCGGTGGTCGACTCGTTGAGGGCGGGGACGATCTTCCGGGAGCGGGCGCAGGAGAAGAGCGCCCTCGACGTCTTCCCCAACACCGAGGTGGTCGACATCGAGACCGAGAGCGGTGCTGTGAAAGCGGTCGTCACGGATCGGGGGAGAGTCGAGACGGAGCACGTGGTGGTGGCGTGCGGAGTCTGGAGCCCCAAGATCGCGGCGATGGCCGGCGCAACCATCCCGCTGACGCCGGCGGTCCACCAGATGATCGATGTCGGTCCCATCGATGCGCTCGTCGAGACCAACACCGAGATCGCCTATCCGATCGTCCGCGACATGGACACCTTCATGTACGAGCGGCAATCCTCCGGGTCGATGGAGGTCGGTTCCTACGCTCATCGGCCCATCTTCCACCGGCCCGAGGAGATCCCCTCGATCGAGGAGTCCAAGCTGTCGCCCACGGAGATGCCGTTCACGCCCGACGACTTCGATCAGCAGCTCGAGGACGCGCTCGAGTTGATGCCCGACATCCTCTCCTCGGCCGAGATCAAGTACGCCATCAACGGGTTGTTGTCGCTGACCCCTGACGCGATGCCGCTGATCGGTGAGACCGTCGAGGTGAAGAACCTGTGGTCGGCCGCGGCCATCTGGATCAAAGAGGGCCCGGGGGTCGGAAAGCTGATTGCCGAGTGGATGACGTCTGGATCCACCTCGCTTGATCCCCACAGCTCCGACGTGGCGCGCCTCTATCCCGAGCAGCGGTCGTACGAGCACGTCGTCGCCCGTTGCGCAGAGCACTTCAACAAGACATACGGCATCGTCCACCCCAGGGAGCAATGGGAGTCGGAGCGCTCGCTGCGCATCTCGCCCCTCAAGCAGCGGACCGACGCGCTCGGTGCCGTGTACTTCCAGGCCGGAGTCATGGAACGCCCCCAGTGGTACGAAACGAACAAGGATCTCTTGGACGAATACGACGTTGCCGACCGCCCCCACGAATGGGATGCCAGATGGTGGTCACCGATCAGCTCGGCCGAGCATCTCGCCCTCAGGGATCGCGTCGGGATCGTCGATCTCAGCGCGTTCGTCACCTTCGACGTGACCGGACCGGGAGCGGTCGATTACGTCCAACGGATGACCGTGAACCAGGTCGACAAGGCGGTCGGCGCTGCGATCTACACACCGGTGCTCACCGACTCGGGTGGGTTCCGCTCGGACCTCACCGTCATGCGGATCGGCGAGGACCATTTCCGGATCGTGACAGGAGCGGGCGACGGGCCGAGAGACGCCTACTGGTTCCGCAAGCACCTCCCCGAGGACGGGTCGGTCACGTTCACCGACACCACCGAGGACATGGTCACCATCGGGGTGTGGGGCCCGTCGGCACGGGAGGTCCTGTCTGCGATGACGACCGACGACCTCTCGAACGAGGGATTCCCCTACGGTACGACCGCCGAGATCGAGTTGGCCGGCATCCCAACGCGGATGCTCCGGATCTCTTACGTCGGCGATCTCGGTTGGGAGATCTATGTCGACACAGGTCGGGCCGTCGAACTGTGGGATGCGATCTGGGAGGCCGGCCGCCCGCACCGAATGGTGCCTGTCGGTGGTGGCGTCTACGGGACCACCGGGCGTCTCGAGAAGGGCTACCGCCTGATGGGGGCCGAGCTCGAATCCGAGTACAGCCCGGTCGAGGCCGGCCTCGACCGGCCCCGGGTCAAGTCCGCCGACTTCATCGGCAAACAGGCCTATCTCGATGCGCGAGAACAGGGTCCGGCAGCCATCCTGTGCACGTTCACGGTCGACGACCACATGTCGTCTGCCCGGATCCGGCGGTACATGACCGGTGGCGAGCCGATCGTCGACTCGGACGGCGCCCGGATCGTCGACTCCCATGGGAGGATCTCTCTCGTGACGAGTGCCGGCATGGGGCCATCGTTGGGCACGTACCTGTTGCTCGGCTACCTGCCCTCCGAATTGGCCGTCGAGGGCGCCGAGTTCGGCGTCAAGTACATGAACGAGGTCTATCCCATCACCGTCGCCCGGGCCGGCTCCACACCGCTCTTCGATCCTGATGACAGCCGGATGAAGGCCTGAGCCCATGCGGGTTCTCGTCTGCGTCAAACGGGTTCCGGCACCCGGAGCGAAGATCGTTCTCACCGATGACCGACAGGCCGTCGACACGAGGAACCTCGGCTTCGCCACCTCGCCGCACGAGGAATGCGCCGTCGAGGCGGCGGTACAAATCGTCGCCGACCACGGTGGCGAGTCGACCGTCCTCACCGTCGGCCCACCCGAGTCCGAGGAGCAACTCCGTTACGCCATCTCGGTTGGCGTCGATCGCGCCGTGCTGGTGCCCACCGACACCTCCGACCTGGATCCGCAGGCAACGTCGCGGGCGATCGTCCAGGCGGTTCGGGCACTGGAGCAGCAGGACGGCGCATTCGATCTGATCTTGTTCGGCAACGAATCGGCCGACGCGGGCGGGTACCAGGTCGGTGTCAGAGTCGCTCGAAGCCTGGAGAGACCCACGGTCAGCGGAATCAAGAACATCGAGATCGCCGACAGCGGCGTCGTTGCGCTCCGGGAGATCGCCACCGGGTTCGAGGTCTACCGCCTCCCGCTTCCCGCGGTGCTCGCCGTACGGGAAGGGCTGAACCTCCCCAGATATGCGACGCTCCCGGGCAGGCTCAAGTCCCGCAAGGCAGAGATCGGACACATCGATGTCGACATCCAGGTAGGCGGTCAACGGTTGATTCGACTGGCATCGCCTCCCGAAGATGTCGGGGAGACGGTCGTGCTGGGCCACGGGGTCGGCGCAGTCCCGCGGATCGTCGACATACTCGAAGAACTGGGAGTCGTATGAGTCGCGCACTGGTGCTCATCGAGCACGACCGGGGTGAGATGCCCGAGACCGCTCTCCAGGCCGTCTCCCTCGCTCGCGGCCTCGATCTGGACGTCGAAGCCGTTCTGATCGGAGACGATGCGGCTCCTCTGGTTGCACGGCTGAGCGGGATCGGGATCGGACGGGTCCACCTGGTCCATCACGAGCTTCTCACTGATTTCGCGCCTGAGGCGTGGGGTGAGGCGCTCGCGGAGTTGCTCGTCGCGACCGGCTGTGGGATCGCATTGACGACCGGAACCGATCGAGGCAACGAGGTCATGGCCCACGTCGCCGCGATCGTCGACGAGCCCATGGTCGCCAACGCCACCCGGGTGAAACCCGATCAGCCATGGCAGATCACGAGGATTCGGTGGGGAGGGAGTCTGCTCGAGGACGTGGAGTTGGACGCCGGAATCGTGCTGTTCACGGTGGCTCCACACGCCTGGCCGCCTCCCGATCCGATTCGGCCGGCGGACACGCCTCCGATCGAACGATTCGAGCCGACGCTCGGCGAGGATGCCGCCAGGACGCGGGTCGTGGACCGCGTCACGCTCACTGCGGGGATCAGCCTGGCGACGGCGCCCGTTGTCGTGAGTGGTGGGCGTGGCGTCGGCTCGGCCGAAGGATTCGAATCACTCGAGAAACTCGCCGAGATACTCGGTGGCGTCGTCGGATGTTCCCGAGTCGCCACCAACAACGGGTGGCGACCGCACACCGATCAAGTGGGGCAGACCGGCACACGGATCGCGCCAGATCTGTACATCGCGTGCGGAATCTCGGGAGCCATCCAGCATTGGGTCGGGGCGATGGCGTCGAAGACGGTCATCGCCATCAACACCGACCCTGACGCCAACATGATGCAGAAGGCCGACTACGCGGTCATCGGTGATCTGCACGAAGTGGTTCCTGCACTCATCAGCGCACTCGAATCGCATACCTGAACAGCCCGGCATCCTCGCTACCCAGGTGCGGGCGCGCCCGCGTGATCAGAATGCGGCGGTCACGTCGTAGGCGAGCTCGTCTCCGAATCGTCGTCTGGATCGCCTCGTCGGCGTTGGAGTGGAACAGTGCGCCTTCGAAGCGCCGGAGCTCCATTGCCACGGCCGTGACGTCGTATGACTTCAACAGGACGAAGAGCGCAGCCTGACCGCGGTCGAGGCGCTCACCCATCTCCTTCATCTCGTCGTCGTTGATGCCGACGTCGTGCAGCTTGGCGAACAGCCCCCCGGCGGCGGCGCCGAGCGCCCCGCCGGCGATCACGCCGACCGGGCCGCCGATGATGCCGACGAGTGCGCCGACCCAGCCACCGGACGCCGCTCCCTGACCGACCATGACGTCTCTGGTCTGTTTGAGCCGGATCTTGCCTTCAGGGATCCTTCAGGACGATCGCGGCGTCTTCCATGTCGACCGACCCCTGCTTCACCAGCCGGGCGAACGCCAGGAGCAGCTCTTGAGCCGAGAGCGGCTCATCGATGCGAATCGCAATCAAGGTCGAAGTGGTGTCAGCCATCAGCCGACTCTATCCCCATGCGGATGGGACTACACCGTCGCCGTGAGTGCGGCACGCCGTCTGCTCGGGCGGATCAGGAGCGCTCACGGGGTGCGTTCGCGGAGGAGGCGGTGAGCGGCGAGCGTCGCCCGGGATGGCATCGGGATGTAAGTGCGCTTCTCCGAGATCGGTAGCCGCGGCTTGACCACCAGCCGGTAGGCGGCGAACAGCGCCAGGGTTCCATGGACGATGGCGAGACTGACCCAGAAACCCGAGGGGCCGAAGAGGTCGATCGCAGTCGTTCCGAGGATCGGCCCGGAGATCGCGCCCAGCCCGTTGACCATGATCATCGCCGCGCTGGCAGCGACCAGTCTGTCAGCCGGAACGACGTCGTTGACGTGACTGATCGAGACCGAATACATGGGATAGCTCATCCCGCCGAAGACGAAGGCGGCCACGAGGAACGCCCCCCAAGCGGATCCAGGGCGACGGCGATGCCAGCGGCGCCTGCCGCGACCGTGGTCAGCCCGAGGATGACGACTCTGCGGGTGATGCGGTCGGACAGGGCGCCGATCGGCAGTTGGAGGACCATCTGGCCGATCAGCCCGATCCCGATGAAGAGCCCGACCCGGGAGAAGCTCATACCGGCCTGTGTTGCGTACACAGGCCCGCCGGACAAGAGGGCGCCGTTGGACACGCCGGTGACCGCTGCTGCAGTCATGCCGAGCGGAGCTGCCCGGAACAGCGCCCGCAACGGAACGCCACTCGGCTCCTCGAATCGAGGCGCTGTCGTCGGCGTGAGAGAGATGGGAACAACTGCGAGCGAGACCAGCGCCGAGGCGCCGATGAAGAGTTGAAAGCCGGATGCCTCGCCGAAGGACAGCAGGCCCTGACTCCCCGCCATGGCGACGGAGAAGGTCAGCATGTAGATCGAGAGCAGCTTCCCGCGATTCCGATTGGTCGAGGCCCCGTTCAACCAGCTCTCTGCGACGATGTAGAGACCCGCGAGACAGAAGCCGGTCACGATCCTGAAGAACCCCCAGGCGATCGGGTTGATGATCAGGAGATGGGCGAGGGTCGCTGTCGACGCGAGCGAGGCGAGGCCGGCGTAGACGCGGACGTGACCGACCTGCCACATCAGCTTCGGTGCGAGCGTCGATCCGAACAGGAACCCGACGAAGTACCCGGACATGACGAACCCGGTCACGGCCGGAGGGAAACCCTCCAGCGTTGCTCGCACGGCGACGAGTGTGCTCTGCATCCCGTTGCCGAGCATGATCAAGCCCATCGCGAGAAACAGAGGCCAGGCATGGAAGACGGCTCTCGTCGTGGAGCCTTCGGGGGCGGAGGTGATGCGCATGTTCGTTGGGAACACTACAACTCGGCATGGAGTGCCAGATTCACTGCGTGTGATCTGCCCGATGCGGTATGGTTCGAGCAGCGCCAATTTGATTCGTCAGCTTGCGGGCGCTCTAGAAATGCGGCTAAAGCGATGACGGAGAACCGTCCCGCAGCCGTTTGCTGGGCGGTTCAGTTCGTGGTCCGACCCGGTGGAGAGCCCCAGGCTGCTCACAGGAGGTCGCCCATGACCACATCCGACACCGACCGCTCGACCTTCGAGCAGCTCATCCTCGAGAAGGGCGTACTCGTCGCCGACGGAGCGATGGGCACGACACTGTTCGATCTCGGACTGGAGGGGGGTGGGTGCCCCGAGCTCCTCAACGTCGAGGATCCGGCCATCGTTGCGCGAGTACACGCGGCATTCATAGATGCCGGCGCCGACATCATCCTCACCAACACGTTCGGGGGGAACCGTCGCCGACTCTCTCTGCACCGCCTGGAGGACCGCGTGCCTGAGCTGAATCGGGCGGCGGTCGAGATCGCGTTCGACGCCCGCGCCCGCACGGAACGGCCGGTTCTGATCGCCGGCAGTATCGGTCCGACCGGAGATCTCTTCGAGCCGCTCGGGCCGATGACCCACGACATCGGGGTCGGCATCTTTCGCGAGCAGGCGGCGGCGCTCGTCGAGGCAGGCGTCGACATCCTGTGGGTCGAGACGCTGTCGTCGTGGGAGGAACTGAACGCCGCCGTCGAGGGCTGTTCGGGTCTCGGGCGGCCCGTGACTGCCACGCTCAGCTTCGATACGAACGGGCGGACAATGATGGGCATAACGCCTCAGGCGTTCGGCGAGTGGTGGATCGAGGCCCCCGTTGCCCCGGTCGCCATCGGGGCGAACTGCGGCATCGGGCCCGGCGACGCCGTGGCCGCTGCGCACGACGTCAGCGGCGTTGCGCCGGGGCGCCCGGTGATCACCAAAGCCAACTGCGGCGTTCCGCTGTACAAGACCGACGCCCCCGAATACCCCGTCGGACCCGAAGGGATGGCCGACTACGTGGAGATGGCGATCCGGTCCGGCGCCAAGGTCATCGGAGCCTGCTGTGGGTCGACACCCGACCATGTCGCCGCCATCAGACGCGCAGTGGATGCGGGAGTGGTCGGGGACCGACCCGAGCGCGCCGAGATCGAGGCACGTCTCGACGCTGCAACCAGAGACAAGCCGCAGTCTCGGCGGAGGAAGAGCCGCCGACGCTGACTCGGATCACGGCAGCGGCCGAGGTCGCTCGCTGTCGGCTATCCGAAGTCCGTCCGCCGTCCGGGGTCATTGGTCGCTGAGCGCCCCGGCCCGGGAGCCGGAGCGGTGCAGCACGGTCACCAGTGTCAGACCGAGGGCGATGAGTGCAAGCGCCGTCAGGGCCGAGTCATCAGGGGCGAGCATCGCTCTCGTCTCCCCCTGCCACGGCCACAGCGCCCGTAGTGAGCCGGCCATGAGACCCACGAGCGCGGCCATTGTGCGGTCGTGGTGGGTCGACAGGAGTCGGCGGAGGAGGGTGGCGAACGATCCGAGACCGACGACGGCGCCGAGAGCGAACACACCTATGTAGAGGAGGTCTCGATCTCTGACCGCTTCGAGCGTCGGCTCGTAGAGACCGAGCACCAACAACAAGAAGGATCCGCTGACCCCGGGGAGGATCATTGCGCAGATCGCGACCGCCGCTCCGGCGAAGGCCATCCAGAGCGCCGGTTCGACGATCGTCCCGCTCGGGAGGCCTGAGAGGAAGAACGCGGGGATCGAGAATGCGGCAGCGGTAGCGACGGCTTCGAAACCCTGGGCGGTCGATGTTGTTCCACGGCACCGCGATCGAAGCTGCGACCAATCCCAGGAACAGTGAGCGGCTCTCGACCGGGTAGGCGTCGAGGAGCTCGGGGACGAAGATCGATGCGATTGCGATGGCGGTTGCGATGCCGGCGGCGAGCGGGAGGATGAACCCCCAGCGGATCTCGCGAAATCGGGAGCCGGCCGATCTGAGGTCACCCCGGCCGAGCGAGAGCAGCATCCGGAACCCCAAACTGATCGTTTCCAGCAGCTCCTCGTAGACGCCGAGAATCAGTGCCATCGTCCCACCGCTCACGCCTGGGACGGCGTCGGCGGCGCCCATGACGAGGCCGTCGAGGACATGGCGGATCGGCCGTTGGCGGCTCATCGGGCGTCGAGTGGGAGGGGCGGCACGAGCCAGAGGATACGGTGTCGCCGTCGATGCCCAGTGCACTGCCGACGTTCGGCGTCCGGCTCGACGACCGCTCCCGGGCCGGGTCAGAAACCGCCAGGATTTGGACAGCACGGGAGGGCTCCCCTTACGGTTGGACCCTGGAAGTCCTCGGTCTCGGGACTCCTGTTCGAGATATTCGGCCTAAGGTCGAACCGTGTCTGCGAGCGCCGCCGGTGCTCTCGATGGAGGTCTCTCGAACCAAATGCGAACAACACGAAACGACTCCGAGAGACACATCTGGAGGAAATGATGAAACAAGGAAGATGGCTCCGAATCACGGCCATGTTGTCGGTTCTTGCTCTGGTTCTCGCCGCTTGCGGTGGGGACAGACGGAAGTGGCGGCGACGGCGGCGGAGACGGATCGCTCTCAGGAATCGACGTGACGGTCGGGATCCAAGGACTTCGACGAGCAGTTGGTCCTCGGGAACATCCTGGTCCAGGCCTTCGAACAGGCAGGGGCGAACGTCGAGGACCGGGTTGACCTCGGTGGCACGCAGGTGGCGCGCTCGGCACTCGAGTCCGGAGAAATCGACGTCTACATGGAGTACAACGGAACCGGATGGGCCGAGCATCTCGGCAACGCAGCGACACCTTCCAACGATCCGCAGACGCTGACCGAGGCCGTGCGTGAGCAGGACCTCGCGGAGAACGACATCCACTGGATCGGACGTGCCCCGTTCAACAACACCTATGGCTTCGTCTCGAGTCCCGCTGTGACCGAGGAGAACGGTGGCGACGCCTACACGATGCAGGCGATGGCCGACTATCTCGAAGCGAACCCGGACGCCACGCTGTGCCTCGAATCCGAGTTCCCGAGCCGTGCCGACGGATTGGTGCTGTTCGAGAACGAGACCGGCTTCGAAGTGCCCGACAATCAGATCGAGATCCTGGACACGGGAATCATCTACACCGAGACCGCCGACAACAAATGCGATTTCGGTGAGGTCTTCACCACCGATGGCCGGATCGGTGGGCTCGGGCTGACGCTCGTGCGAAGATCCGGGCGTCATGATCCTGTACAACATCTCGATGAACATCCGTGACGAGATGTATCAGGAGGCGCCGGACGGCGTTCGACAACATCGCCGATCAGATCCTGGGTGGTCTCACGCAGGAGAAGATGACCGAGTTGAACACGAAGGTGTCGTTCGAGGGCGAGACGCCCGAGGACGTCGCCGCGCGAGTACCTCGACGACATCGGCTTCCAGCCCTGATCGGCTGAGAGACACAGATGGCATCGCTTCTCGAATTCATCACCTCCCGATGGGATGACGTGCTCGAGTTGACGCTCGAACACGTGCGGTACGTGGTGTCGGTGGTGGTCCTCGCGACCATCATCGGCGTCGCGACCGGCATCTACGTGCGACATCGCCCGGCCCTGCGGGAGGTCGTGCTCGGGATCTACGCGGTGTTCCTGACGATTCCGTCGCTGGGGCTGTTCGTCCTGTTCATCCCCATCGTCGGGCTCGGCTTCTGGGGGCCGTTCATCGCTTTGACGATGTACGCCCTGCTTCCGATCACCCGGAACACGGTCACCGGCCTGATGGGGGTCGACGAGGCCGTGCTCGAGTCGGCGCGGGGGATGGGCCTGAGCAGCCGGCAGCGCCTGATGACCATGCAGCTTCCACTGGCATGGCCGGTGATCATCACCGGCGTGCGGGTCTCGGCGCTGTTGACCACCGGCATCGCCGCCGATCGCCGACCCTGGTGGCCGGGGGCGGGCTGGGTGACTTCATCAAGAGTGGGCTCTCCCGGCTCGGCGACCCCCAACTCCCTGGAGTCGGTGTGGACCGGCACCATCTTCATCATCCTGCTCGCCCTGATCATCGACATCGATATTCGTCTTGATCAGACGCGCGACCACGTCCCCCGGCATTCGCTGAAGGAGCTGCACTCATGACCGATTCACTCATTCAGGCTCGAGAACGTCGGGAAGATCTACCCGGGGACCGAGGTCCCTGCCGTCGCAGACCTCACGCTCGACATCAACAGAGGCGAGATCCTCGTCCTGGTCGGCCCCTCGGGCTGCGGGAAGTCGACGACCCTCCGACTCATCAATCGCATGATCGAGCCGACGTCGGGACGGATCATCTTCGACGGAGAGGACGTGACCCACGTCGATGCGGACCAGCTCCGACGGCGAATGGGATACGTGATCCAGCAGATCGGGCTGTTCCCGCACCGCACGATCGCCGAGAACATCTCGACCGTTCCGAATCTCCTCGGATGGGACAAGCAGGAGACCAGTCCGATCGGGTGGACGAGCTCCTCGACACCGTGGGGATGGACCCGAACGATCTATCGAGATCGGTATCCACGCGAGCTCTCGGGTGGTCAGGCTCAGCGGGTTGGCGTGGCCCGGGCGCTCGGCGCCGATCCCGAGGTGCTGTTGATGGACGAGCCGTTCGGGGCGATCGACCCGATCACTCGCGACCGGCTCCAGAACGAGTTCCTCCGGCTCCAGGACGAGCTCCAGAAGACGATCGTGTTCGTCACCCACGACATCGACGAGGCGATCAAGATGGGTGACCGGATCGCAATCCTCAAGGAGCAGTCCGTTGTCGCCCAGCACGACTCGCCGGAGCGAATCCTCGCCCATCCCTCGAACCAGTTCGTCGAGGACTTCCTCGGATCCGGGGCAACGCTCAAGGGCCTCAACCTGATGCGCGCTCGAGACATCGAACTCGACGACGTCACAACCGTGATCGAGCCGACCAGCCGAGAGCAGGTTCTCGATCTGCTCGACGACGCCGGCTCCAAATGGGTGCTGTATCTCGACGGTCAGCGTCGTCCGCAGTCCGGTGGCTCAACCGACAGCTCTCTCGACGAGGCCGGAGTCGCTCTCGGAGGCTGGAAAACCCGTGCGGGTCACGATCGAGCCCGAGGACACGCTGCGGGACGCGTTGGAGAAGATGCTGCAGTCGGCAGTCGGGACGGTGTGTTGTGTCGACCCGGACGGCTCGTATCGAGGCGTGGTCCGGATCGAGACCATGATCGACATCATCGAGCAGATGCAGGCTGCTGAGCGCGATAGACTGGCGGCCTCGTGACGACCGAAGCACTCGCAACGCCGTCGGACTCGTCGTGGGTCCTGGAGAAGATCCGGGGCAATGTCGAGTTGTACATCACTCCGATCTTCTTCGCGACTGCTGGCACTCACGACGTCGGCCGTGTGGATCTACTCGGATTTCGACTTCCAGACGAACGACATCCTCGAGCCGAGCAAGCTCGTGAGCCAGACGTGGGAGCACATCATCCTGACGTTCTGGTCAACGCTGATCGTCCTCGCTCATCGCCATCCCGCTCGGCATCCTCCTGACGCGACCAGCCTTCCGGAAGTACTCGGGGCCGGTTCTCGGGCTCGCCAACGGTGGCCAGGCTGTTCCCGCATATGGACTGCTGGTGTTGTTCGCAGCATGGCTCGGAACAGACGTGTCGACCGCCGTGGTGGCGCTGACCGTGTTCTCGATCCTCCCGGTCCTCAGGAACACGATGGTCGGGCTCGATCAAGTCGATCAGGCCGTGATCGAGGCAGGTCTCGGCATGGGGATGTCCAAGCTGCAGGTGCTCCGTCAGATCGAACTGCCGCTCGCCGTGCCCGTGATTCTGGCTGGTATCCGAATCGCGCTGGTGATCAACGTCGGCACGGCGGCACTGGCCTTCCTGATCGGCGCCGGTGGATTGGGTGAGACGATCAATTCGGGACTGAAGCTCCGCCGCGACACCGCCGTGTTCATCGGCGGTGCGCTGGTCGCGATGCTGGCGCTCGTCATCGACTTCACCGCAGCGCTCGCCGAGCGCTACATGCGCCCCAGCGGGGTCTGACCGGCCCGACGTCGGTCGAGCCGGCTGCTCAAAACTCCAGCTGGAAGCTGATCCACTGGTTCTCGACCTCGAACCCGATGTTCTGATAGAGCTCGAAGGCGCCGGTGGGGTTCTCCGCATGGACGCCCAGCGCCGCCTCGGTCATGCCCCGCTCGCGCAGCGCACGCAGACTCGAGCAGATCAGTGCGGTCGCGACACCCTGTTTGCGCCATCGTCGCCCGGTCGAGATGAACTCGGTGTAACCGCGCGCGTGTCCCAGGGTCTCGTTCTCCTCTGCGTTGATGAATGACTTGACCTGGCCGGCGACCTGGTCGCCGTCCCATGCCACCCGCCAGAGCGTGATGTCGCGATACGGGTCAGCGAGAAACCGCTGGTAGTCGTTCTCAGTCGGCTCCGTGAAACCCCAGTGGTCCCGAAACGCTTCGGCATCTGCTTCCCAGATCGCTCTGAGATGCTCCTCGGTCACCGGCCGGATCTCGAGACCGTCTGGCAGGTCGGCATTCGGGAGGTCTCCGTCGAGGCTGATGACCATCGAGGCGCCGTAGGTCGCTGGGAGGAATCCGAGCTCTTCGTAGGCGGCGGTGATCTCCGGTTCGTTGTCCCGGTCGCCGTACCCCTCCAAGACCCGCCCCCTTGGCGCCGCCCGACCGGCGGCCAGATCTGTCGACCGCTCGATTCCTGCCCTGATGAGGCGTACGGCGAGGTCGGTTGCCCGATGGTCGGGATCGAGGTGTGGGACCACCCAGTATCGGGTTGGCTCGGTCGGGACGTCGCCCCAGGCGACGCGGATGTATCCGGCGAGCGATCCGTCCGGAGCGTCGACAAGCACCATGTCGGTCGCCGGGTCGCAATTGTCGAGGTTGGCATAGGAATTGTCCACGTCGGCCGTCGTCGTGAGCTCCGGCATCGCTGTCGCCGCGTTCCAACGAGCTGAGCAGTCGGGCGAGTGCTTCGTGGTCGGACGGCCCCGCATACGGAACGCTGGCTTCGTATCCGTCGAGTCCTTCGAGGTCGATATCCATCACGACCCAGAAGTTATCGGGTTGCCTGGTCACCTGCCGGGGAATTTCGTCTCATGGCTCGGGCGTCACCCATTGCATGTGGCACATGGCGCTCAGTGCAGGGGGCGGGCGAAGCTGAGCTCGTGGTGGTCGGGGTCGCGGAGGTGGAAGTAGCGCTCGCCCCAGTCGGCATCGGCGGGCTCGGTCTCTGGGTCGAGCCCCAGGTCTACGACGCGTCGGAACATCTCATCGACGTCGTCGACGTAGAGAACGACTCGCCCCCACAACCCATGAGGCGGAGTGCCGCCGGCGAGGTTGAGGTAGCCATCACCGACCGCGAAGCTGGCGAAGTTCGGGGACGGCGATCCGTGCTCGAGCTCGAATCCGAGATCGGTGTAGAAGCTCACGGACCGGGCCACGTCCGAGACGATCAGCGTCACGGCGCTGATCGTCTCGATGCGGGACCTACCCGTCATGGGGTCAACATGACCGGGTACTCGCGGACCGCGATCCGGGAACCGTCCTGTGCCGAGGTGTCGGACACGATGAGGGCACCGACCTGTTCGGTGTCGACCTGGTAGTCGATCTCGGTGTCGAACGACGTCCACGGTGCGCCGTCGGGCGTGATGATCTGCGGACCACCGGCGAGCACGGAGGTCTCGGTCAGGATCAGCCCATCAGCGTCGGTGATCGTGACTCTGAACTGGGCCTCGAACGCCACCGTCCTCCCCACGATCCGTGCCGGGTTGTCGACAGGGCCGCCATAGGCGGGCTGATCGACGAACACCGTCGGGACGATGTCGGCATCGAGGAAGTCATCGCGGGCATACGGGGCGTCGAGCCCGGCGATCTGATCGAGAGGAACTCCGGCGATGTCGATGGCGACCTCGTCGACGGTGGGGAACTGCGTCAAGGTGTAGACCACCTGGCCGACGGCTCCGATCGTTGGAACCCCCTCGGCCGGTGCGAAGTCGCCGTCGAGGCTGACGGTGGCGACGCCGTTCTCGATCACAACGCCACCGAGATCCGTTCCGCTCCGGATCTGGGTCGAGATGGCCGGATGCGAGTCTCCCTCGCTGGTGGTGGGACCTTCGAGTAGAGCGGTCATCGAGTCGGTTGCGGGTGTGATGGTCTGAGGGATGGTCCGGGCAACGGGGACCAGGAACGGACCGGGGCCGAGTGGGTCGTCATCGAATGACTCCATGAAGAAGTACACCGCCGTCTGCTCGGTGCGGGGCCGAGGAGTGATCGGATCAAGGCCGAGGGCGCGCATCAGCATCGTGGCCATCTCACCCCGAGTGATGTTCGCCATGGGCTGGTACGTGCCGTCGGAGTATCCCAGCGTGATCTGGTTCTCGGCGATGACGTTGATGTTCGCCTCGTGGGGGCTTCCGTCGTCGTCGCTGAACCAGTCCTGGGTCGCGTCGGTCAGATCGGGGAGGGAGCGGGCGAGGAAGCTGGCCATCTCCGCTCGTGTGACCAGGTTCTCGGGCCGGAATGTCCCATCGGCGTATCCCAACGTGACGCCCGCTGCGGCGATGACGTTGATGTTCGCCTCGTGGGGGCTTCCGTCGTCGTCGCTGAACCAGTCCATCGACGTGGCAGGGAGCGAATCGAGAGCGCGAACCAGAAACGACGCCATCTGGCCGCGGGTCACGGGATCTTCGGGGCAGTACAGATCCTGGTCGCAGCCCTCGGTGATCCCGGCGGCGACCAAAGCCTCGATCGCGGGCTCGTGGACGCTGCCGTCGTCGTCGACGAAGGTGCCACCCGGTGGCAGCTCCTGGCTGGACGCCGGCATGGCCGGCGCCAAGGTCGCGACGAGGATGGTCGCGACGATGAGGCGGAAGATTCTCATGGTTCTCTCCTGGTGGGACTTTGATTCGATGCACAACTCAGATCGATGCACTACTCAGATGCACTACCCGCTGGTGGGCGCTATAAAACGAGCCCGCCAAAACAGCAATTCACGGAGTCAGTGGGTGCGACGGGCGGCTCGCCATCGGCTCGGACGGTCACTCCATCCGGTGAAGCTGTTCGACGACGGGAGCGAGGAACTCGATCGAGTCGAGCGTGATCGGATCGACCACGAGTTGGACATGATCGACCAGGTCGGCGAACCGGGCGATCCGATCGGTGATCTCTCCGACCCCACCGGAGATCGGCTCGATCCCCGCCGGGATGGTTCGCTCGTCGACTGCGCCGATCGAGACGAACAGGGCGACGGATTTGACGACGTCATCCGCATTGCGGCCGGCTCGTTCCAGCGCGGCATCGACTCGATCGATGAGCGGGGGGAGTCGAGTTGGGTCGTTGGAGAACCGGATGAACCACTCGTTCCACCAGTCCATGTCTCCCGCGGTGATGTCGAGCATTCGGGGTCCGGTAGAGCCGATCATGATCGGCAGGTCGGGGCGCGACCGAGGAATCAGGTGGTTGTCCACCTGCTGCTGGTAGGTCGCCGGCGTGATCCGACCTGCCGTTTCGGATCAGGTCGACAATGACGGCGAAGTCCTCTTCGAACCGGCTGACCCGATGATCGAAGGGGTAGCCGAACGCCCGATACTCGCGCTCATTCCATCCCGACCCCAGCCCGAGCACGAGCCGTCCAGCGGAGATCTCGTCGACGGTCGACGCCATCTTCGCCAAGAGGCCGGGGTTGCGAAACCCCGTCGGGCTCACGAGCGGGCCGAGTCAACGCCCGTTTCGTCACACCGGCGATCGCCGAGAGCAGTGTCCAGCACTCCCAGGGCCCGGTCGGCCCTTCCGGGCGGTCGTAGAGGAGGTGGTCACCGAGCCAAATCGAGGAGAATCCCGCCTCGTCGGCGGTGACCGCCATCTCCTTGTATTCACTCCATGGGACGTAGCGCTCCACCTCAGGGAGCTGGATACCGATCTGCATCCAGCCATCCTCGCACCGTGGTCGCTCGATTCATGAATCGACGAGTTCGGAGATCGGCACGAGTGATGCGCCCGACGTGAGTCTCACCATGGTTCGTCGGCTGTCCGCAGGCACCGTGACCTCGTCCAGGATCTCGACGGTGATGCCGTCGATGCCGCTCAGATCGATGACGATCCTGCTTGCGTGGCATTCGTCGTATTCGTGGGCCAACGCTCGTTGAAGGATGCCGGGTTCGGGGTCGGTCAGGACGATCTCGTGGATCGGCCCCACCACATGATGGTGATACCCCCGTGGTTGGTTCTGCATGTCTCTCATCCCCCTGATGAGTACATCCCATGTATACCCGATCTGCGGACATACCACGCCTGGGATCTCGGGCCACTCAACCCAGGACGCAGGACTCCCAGCCCCTGACCGAGTTGAAGCGGGCGATGGATGCCGCAGCCCGTACCTCGTCGATGGTGACGTGGCGTTCCTGCAGCGTTCCGTCGGCGACGAGGGCGTGGCGCTCGACGCCTGGCAGGAGCCCATCGACCAGTGGGGGCGTGAACCATCGCCCATCGATCTCGACTGCCAGGTTGGCGATGGTGGTCTCTGTCACCCGCCCGTCGGGCGTGACCAGCACGACGTCGTCGTGACCGGGGAAGCGGGCTGCCGCCCGCTCGTAGACCGCCCGGTTCGAGGTCTTGTGGAACAGCAGCGGGTCGGTCGGGTCGGTCGGGTCGGTGTCGATCGCCAGACGGATCGGACGGGTCGGCGCTGGTGGGAGCGGTGCGGAGTCGATGTTGATCCAACCCATCCGATCGACCCGGAGTCTCAGCGTCAGGCCGTGCTCGGATCCGCGGACCGCCCGCCCGAGGGCTGCCCTGACCTCGGCTGTGTCGAGCGGGACGTCGAAATACCACGCCGACGAGCTCAAGCGCTCGAGATGGAGCGCCAGTCGGTGGAATCCCGAGTCTGGATCCCATCTCATGGTCTCGAGCAATTGAAGGTCTGCGCTGCGTCGGTCGAGCACCCTCGTTTTCAACAATGCCTCGTCGAATTCGTCGCCCGGAGTCGAGTCATAGGTGATCCCGCCGCCCGTCCCGTAGATCGCTCGGCCTTCCGCCCGGTCGACGAGGACGGTCCTGATCGCAACATTGAAGGCCCATTCGGCGCCAGCCGGGCCGGGACCGCCGAACCCGACCGTGCCGCAGTAGACACCGCGTGGCGTCCGCTCCAGGTCCGAGATGATCCCCATCGTCGCCACCTTCGGTGCCCCGGTGATCGACGCAGAGGGGAACAGTGAGCCGAAGACATCGAGCAGCGTCGTCCCGGCGATCGGCGTTCCGACGACCGTCGACGTCATCTGCCAGACGGTGTCGTATTTCTCGATCGTGAAGATCTCGGGGACCCGGATGCTGCCAGTTCCGCAAATACGGCCCAAGTCGTTGCGGACCATGTCGACGATCATGAGATTCTCGGCCCGGTTCTTCTCCGAGCCGAACAGGAACTGGCGCCGGTCCTCGTCATCCGTCAGCGTCGTTCCTCGCCGTACGGTTCCTTTCATCGGGCGTGAGACGAGCTTGCCGTGTCTCCACTCGAAGAAGAGCTCAGGCGACGCTGAGGCGATGGCCCACCGCCCAGTGTCGATGAAGCTCCCGTATCCGCAGGTCTGGGATTGCGACAGATCGCGGTAGAGCGATGCTGCTTCCCCGGCGAAGTCTGCTTCCAGCCGGAATGTGTGGTTCACCTGATAGGTGCGGCCCTGTCTGATGTGCTCACGAATGGTTTCGATGGCCGCGTGGTGATCCGCTGGAGAGATGCCCGGCTTCCACTCGCCGATGCGGTACGGCGCCTCGATCGGGTCGTTCGTGGCGTGCCGGGCGTCGTACTCGGCGAACCATGCCAGTGGTAGCCCGTCGACGTTGGAGCCTTCTGTGGGTCGCACCTTCAGCGCCGGATCGAAAGCGGGGGAGGCCTCATAGCTGACGAAGCCGGCGACCCACTTGCCGTTGTGAACCGCGTGTTCCGCCTTCGATCACGACGTCGGCCACCTCGGACAGCGTCGACGCACTATGGACGACTTCGGGCCGGGCGAGCTCGAACGAGCGGCGTCGATGTGGCCGAAGATCGTCGAAACGGGCGGTCACACGACCACGCTGGAGCGTCGTCACGGTGCGGCGGTACGAGATACGTGATGCTGGCGACCGGACGCCTCGATCTCCGCCAGTCGACCGACCATCGCCAGGGATTCGTCCTGGCCCCGGGGCCACGATTGCCCTCCGCGACAGGCCTCGGCGAACGCCTCGAGCATCGTCCGGTAGGGATTGGTGGCGGCCGTCGTCACCTCGTCGACGCTTCCGGTCGGCCTCTGAATGCGGAAGGTGTCGTCCGACAGTCCTGGGGTGAACGCGCGATCGACCTCGATCGTCCCTTCCGTCCCGCGAAACACCAGTCGTTGGCGTTCGGGGAGCTCGTACGAGCAGATGGCCAGCGCAGCGACGTCGCTGTTCGACAGATCTGCGACTGTCGTGGCGTCCACTCCCGAGTCGGAATACGAACTGACCACGTTGACGACATCGGCGTCCGGTAGGGCGTCGATGATGGGCGTCATCGTGTAGATCCCGAGATCCCAGAGTGCGCCCCCGCCGTGCTCGGGCCGCCAGCGGTAGTTGTCCCTCGCCTCTGGCCCGAAGGTGAATGTGAATTCGGACGTGATCGCCCTCAGCTCTCCGATCGAACCTCCGGTGACGGCATTGCGCACCGCCGCAATCCGGGGGTGGAAGGGGGTCATGTATGCCTCCGCAACCAGTACCCCGGCCCGGGTTCCGGCGGAGAACATGGCAGCAGCATCGGCAACGCTCGTTGCGATCGGCTTCTCGCACAACACGTGCTTGCCGGCGGACGCGGCCTTCTCGGCCCATTCGCGGTGGAGCGAATTCGGAAGCGGGAGGTACACCGCCTCGACTCGCGGATCCTCGACCACCGCTTCATACGATCCCACTGCGACATCGCCGAGCTCGGTGGGGACTCCGCTGTTGGCATGCGGCGGCCACGATCGCAACGCGATCGGTTGCGGCGACGGCCGGGTAGATCGCGTTTCGAGCAATGTTCGAATTGGCTCCGATCACTCCGAGCCGGAAGACGTCATCCATTGGTGATCACGGTTCCGTCGTCGTGCGGCGATCGGAGCGGGCGCACGGCCGCCGAGGTCTGAGCAGGGTCTGAGGGTTCGGTTGTCACGGTTCGGACCAACCTACGCGACGCTGCACCCAACCCGTCCTTCGACGTCATGTCTGTCGGGCTGCCCGCAGCACGTCGTCGATCGGGGTGGAGGCGAGGTCGCCGAGTTCCTGGACGTAGTCGTATCCGAATCGGCCCTTTGATGCAGAGGTTCCCCTGGGTGATGGAATGATCCAGCGGTGACGTCACCTTCACGATGCGGTCGTCCTGGACATGGAGCTCGAGATTGCAGCCGACCGCGCAATAGGAACAGATCGTGCGCGTGACGGTCTGCTCCTCCTCGTGCCAGAGACCGGCCCGCTTCAACTCGTATTCGGATCGGAACTGGAGAGCTCCTGTTGGGCACACACCGACGCAGTTCCCGCAGAACACACAGGCGGACGCGGTCAGCCCGGTGTCGAACTCGGTGGAAATCCGGGCGTCGAACCCGCGTCCAGCGACTGCAATGGCAAACGAGTTCTGGGCTTCCTCGCCACACGCCTGAACACACTTGTAGCAAAGGATGCAGCTGGCGTAGTCGCGGATGTAGAGGGCGTTGTCGATCTTGACGGGTTGCTCGACGGTTTCGCTGGTGAGCCCGTCGGGGGCGGGGTGATGGCCGGCGCGACGATCGTCGCGATCGGATTTGGGACCCGACGGCGGGCCGTACCGGCCGATGTCACATCCGTACTCCTCGAGCCATGGCCCCGCGTCGCTGCCACTCATGTCGGCGGATGACGTCAGGAACTCGAGGACCATCCTCCTTGCGTGCCGAACGCGATCGGAGTCGGTTGAGATCTTCATGCCGTCTTCGACGGTCCTCGAGCACGACGGAACGAGTGTCCGTGATCCCTCGACCTCCACGACGCACACTCGGCAGGCGTTCGCCGGCGTGAGGGTCGAGACGAAACAGAGCGTCGGCTGCTCCTTCCCGACCGAACTGCAGGCCTGGAGGATCGTGCTGCCGTCCGGGACCGCTACCTCGTCGCTGTCGATGGTGATGGTGATCGTCATATGAGCCCCATCGCCACCGCTGACTGAATGGCTGTGGCTGCGGTGTGGCCGAGGCCGCAGATCGATGCGTCCTTCATGGCGCGGTCGATGTCGTCGATCAGTCCCGACTCGAGCTCGTTGCCGCCGACCAGGTTCCTGGCGAGTGCCTCTTCGAGGCGCACCGTCCCGACTCGGCACGGGACGCACTGTCCGCAGGACTCATCCCTGAAGAACCGGGCGATCCGCTGGGCAACCAGACGCATGTCCGTCGCTGAGTCGTAGACGACGATCACTCCCGATCCGAGCGCGACTCCAGCCGCCCTGGAGTCCTCGAATGTCAGCGGGAGGTCGAGAAGGTCACGGCCGACGAAGCTTCCCGCCGCGCCGCCAAGCAGGATCGCCTGGAGGTCGATGGGAACCCCACCCGCCATCTCGAGGATCGATCCGAGGGTGGTTCCGAACTCGACCTCGTAGACGCCGGGAGCAGCAACCGCGCCGCTGACGCAGAACAATCTGGTCCCTGTGCTCTCGGCCGTTCCCACGCGGGCGAAGGCGGCTCCGCCGTCCCGAACGATGGGGAGGAGGTTGACGAGGGTCTCGACGTTGTTGACCACCGTGGGGTGTCCGAAGAGCCCTGCCTCGGTCGGGAACGGGGGCTTTTGTCGTGGCTCGCCCCGATAGCCCTCGATGGAGTTGAAGAGGGCTGTTTCCTCGCCACAGATGTACGCCCCCTGACCGCGCCTGAGCTCGATGTCGAAGTCGAACGCCCCCATGATCTGCACTCCCAGGAGCCCTGCGTCCCTCGCCTGGTCGATGGCAGTGCTCAGCGCAGTGATCGCAGCGGGGTACTCGCCTCTTACGTACAGATAGCCCTGCTGCGCACCGATCGCCAGGCCGGCGATGGTCATCGACTCGATCACCGAGAAGGGATCGCCTTCCATGACCGTCCGATCCTTGAACGTGCCTGGTTCCGACTCGTCCGCGTTACAGACGAGGTACCTGACCGGATTCCCCGAGTCGATCGCTCCCTGCCACTTGATTGCGGTCGGGAACGCCGCGCCACCGCGCCCGCGCAGTCCAGAGGCGCCAACCTGTTCGAGGACCCAGGTTCCGCCCCGCTCCACCGCTCGTGAAAGGGCTGCATACCCGCCGTGGTCCCGATACGACGAGAGGCTCGATGGATCGACCGAGCCGATCCTCTCGAGGATGGACTGCGACGCCCGCGGCAGCAGGGGAGTGGGCGAGCCGCTCTCCACCGACCCGTCGAGCGCCAACTCCACCTGGGCGGGTGTGGCCGGTGACATCACGATGTCGTCCTCACCGGCTCGCTGGATGAAGGCACCCGAACCCGATTCGCACAGCCCGAGACACGGGCTGGCAACGACGTCGGTGCGATCGGAGAGGGCATCGGCCACCCACTCGCCACCGGTGGCACGGCATGCGACGTCGTCGCAGACGTGGGCGACTCGGGTGGGCCGCTCGTCGGTCGACAGCAGGGCATAGAACGAGGCGACAGAGAAGATCTCCGCCGGCGGGATCTGGAGTCTGGTGGCGATCTCGTCGACCGCACCCGGGCTGACCCAGCCGATCTCGGACTGGACGGCCGCGAGGACCGGAAGCAGCAGATGGCGCAGCGAGCGGGCCCGGTGGCCTCCCTCGATCGCCCTGCCTCGATCCAGCACGACCTCAGCTGCAGGGGTCGCCTCGGCGACGGCGTGTCGCTCTGCGTCCGTTGCGTTGGCGCCGATGAGTCTCAGATCCATGTCAGGTGCCGAGCTTCTCGACGTTGATCGCCGTCGCCTTGAAGTCGGCGGTCCCGGACTTCTCGTCCCAGGCATGGATGGTGAGCAGGTTCACGTCGACGCTGTCCGGGAAATGGATCGGCATGAACATGAGACCGGGACGGAGGCCGGCATCGATGTGAGCGGGGATCTCGAGTGCGCCCCGGCGCGACGAGACCCTGACGGTCTCGCCGTCGCCGATCCCGAGGTGCTCGGCATCGGACGGTGAGATCTCGAGGCCGCCACCGCTGCGTCGTGGCGACGCGTATCCGCCGGATTGCACGCCGGTGTTGTACGAGTCGAGGTGTCTACCCGTGGTGAGGCGATAGGGGAAGTCGTCGTCGAGGGGATCTGCCGGTGGCACGTGAACGACAGGGCTGAAGGGTGCCGGGCGGCCCACGTCGTCTGACCAGAGTCGGGCGTGGAGGAACTGTTCGCCCGGATGGTCCTCGTCGTAGCAGGGCCACTGGATGCCGCCGAGCTCTTCGAGCCTGGCGTAGCTCATCCCGGCGTGTGGTGGCGAGAGACTCCGCAGCTCATCCCACACGTATTCGGGGTTCGGGTCACCCCAGTCGTAGCCGAAGGCGCCTGCCATGGCATGCAGGATGGCGAGGTCGGTCCGAGCATCTCCGGGTGGGTCGAGTGCCTTCCTGACCCGCTGGACCCGACGTTCGGAGGACGTGACGGTGCCCTCGGACTCGCACCAGTCGGCGGCGGCAGGGAAGACCACGTCGGCCAGTTCGGCGGTCCGCGTGAGGAACATGTCCTGGACCACGAGAAAGTCGAGGTTTGCCAGCGCGGTGCGGACCTGGGCGACATCAGCTTCCGATTGGGCCGGATTCTCTCCGATCACGTACAGGCCGCGCAGATGTCCGGCTTCCATCGCCTCGAACATCTGGGTGAGATGCCATCCCCGCTTCGGTGGGATCGGGTGGCCGTAGGCCGACTCGAACTTCGCCCGATCGGCTTGGCTCTCGACGTCCTGGAAGCCCGGGAGCTTGTTCGGGAGCGCGCCCATGTCTCCGCCGCCCTGGACGTTGTTCTGTCCTCGGATCGGCACCAGTCCCGAGCCGTAGCGGCCGACGTGGCCGGTGAGCAGCGCCAGGTTGATGAGCGCCAGCACGTTGTCGGTGCCGTTGTGGTGTTCGGTGATGCCCAATGTCCAGCAGATCTGGGCGCTCGGAGCCGTGGCGTAGGTGATCGCCATCTCCTCGATGACTCCGGCCGGAACGCCGGTGATCGCCTCGGCATGCTCGAGCGAGAACTCTGCGACACTGGCCCGATACGCATCGAAGCCCGACGTGGCGCGTTCGATGAAGCCGGTGTCGGCGAGGCCCCGGTCGATGATGACTTTCCCGATCAGCGTTGGCGAGCGCGATGTCGGTCCCGACATCCAGGCCGAGCCAGATGTCGGCCCACTTGGCGGTATCGGATCGACGCGGGTCGACGCAGAACATCCTCGCTCCGTTCCGGATGCCCTTCAGGACGTGATGAAAGAAGATGGGGTGGGCCGAGCGAGCGTTCGACCCCCACATGATGATGACGTCGGTGCTCTCGATCTCCTCATAGGAGCTCGTACCACCACCTGCGCCGAGGACGGCCACCAGACCGGTGACCGAAGGAGCGTGTCAGGTGCGGTTGCAGCTGTCGATGTTGTTGCTGCCCAGCACGACCCGACTGAATTTCTGGGCGGCGTAGTTGACCTCGTTGGTCGCCTTCGAGCAGCTGAACATGCCGAGGGCGTTCGATCCGTGCTCGACAGAGACCTGTCGCAGGCCGGCTGCGGCGCGCTCGATCGCTTCGTCCCACGACGCCGGGCGCAACTCGCCGCCTTCTTTGACGAGTGGCGTGGTGAGCCTCTGGCGCCGATACGTGTGCTTCGTCACGTGTCCATCACCTCCTCTCGGACCGTCGTGGCCCGGCCCCATTGTCGCAGGACGTGATCGGATTCGGCGACCACTCGCCTCGTTTCTCGACGATGCGGTCGGGAATCGGGGACCTTAGAACAACCCGACGACGTCACCGTCGTCGTTGATGTCGACCTTGAGATAGGCGGGCGTGGCGCCGAGTCCCGGCATGGTCCGCATCTCGCCGAGCATCGGATAGATGAAACCCGCGCCGACGCTCGCCCGCACTTCGCGCACCGGGACCGTGAAGCCGGTCGGTGCCCCTTTGAGCGCGGGGTCGTGGCTGATCGAGAGGTGGGTCTTGGCCATGCAGATCGGGAGGTAGCCGAAACCGGCTTCCTCGAATTCCCGGATCTGTCGCTCGGCCACCGGCGAATACTCGATCTCGCCGGCGCCGTAGATGTCCCGGCAGATGATCTCGATCTTGTCGGTGATCGACATGTTGAGCGGATAGAGATAGGAGAACTCGCTCGGCTCTTCACACGCCTTCACCACCGACTCGGCCAACTCGATCGCCCCGTCTCCACCCTTCATCCAGTGCTCGGCCAGGACGGCGTCGTACGCGCCTGCCTTCATCGAGGCCTCTTTGATCAGGTTGATCTCGGCCCACGAGTCGGTCGGGAACGAGTTGATCGCGACGACCACCGGCACACCGAACCGCTTGGCGTTCTTGATGTGCGCCTGCAGGTTCGACATGCCGGCGCTGAGCAGGGCCAGGTTCTCCTCGGTGTACACCTTGTCGAGCGGCCGTCCTGCGACGACCTTGGGCCCGCCACCGTGGGTCTTGAGGGCGCGGACCGTGGCGACCAGCACCACACAGTCGGGAGCGAGCCCCGAGGTCCGGCACTTGATGTCCATGAACTTCTCCATGCCCATGTCGGCGCCGAACCCCGCCTCGGTGACCACGTAGTCGCCGAGATGGAGCGCGACCCGGTCGGCGAGGATCGAGCTGTTTCCATGGGCGATGTTGGCGAACGGACCGGCATGGACCATCGCCGCCTGGCCTTCGAGGGTCTGCATGATGTTCGGGTGCAGCGTGTCCTTCATGAGGACGGTGACCGCCCCGGCGACGCCGAGGTCCTCGAGCGTGAGCGGAGTGCCGTCCTTCGACGCGCCGAACACGACGCGGCCCACCCGTTCCCGGAGGTTCCTGAGCGCCGATGCGTAGTCCTCTCCGTCTACCAGCGCCAGGATCGCCATCAGCTCGGAGGCGACGGTGATGTCGAAGCCCGTCTCCCTCGGTCGACCGTCCGGGCGACCGCCGAGGCCGACGATCACATTGCGAAGCGTGCGGTCGTTGATGTCGACGACCCGGTTCCATTGGAGCCGGAATGTGTCGATCGAGAGCCGCGACAGCCCCAGATCGGCGAGCTGGGCGTCGGTGAGGCGGGATTCGTGATACCACCTGGCATCGATGGCGGCAGCCACGAGGTTGTGTGCCGCCGAGATGGCATGGATGTCGCCGGTCAGATGGAGGTTGAACTCGTCCATCGGGATCACCTGGCTGTACCCGCCGCCTGCCGCGCCGCCCTTGATCCCGAACGTCGGCCCCATCGACGGTTGGCGGATCGCGGCAATGGCGTCCTTTCCGATCTTCCCGAGGCCCTGGGCGAGTCCGACGGTCGTCGTCGACTTGCCTTCGCCGAGTGGCGTCGGCGTGATCGCAGTGACGACGACGTAGCGGCCTCGTGGATTCGCCCCGATCCGCTTGAGTGCGTCGAGGTGGACCTTCGCCTTGGTGGAGCCGAAGGGGATCACCTCCTCGGGCAGCAGGCCGACGCGTTCGGCCAACTCGGTGATGGGGATCGTGGTCGCGGCACGGGCGATGTCGATGTCGCTTGGAATTGCCATGGAATCCTCTGATCGAGAGACGGACGCGACACTACAGCCAGGCGTACGCGTCAAGAAGGGAATCCGGGCTCGAGTACCCGATCTCGGTGGCACGGACAGGCGATGTCCGGCTCAGAGCAGGCGGATGTGGCCGGCCGGCCAGTATCTGAGTCGGATTCGATATGACCCCGCAATCGGCACGGGTCCGATGGTTCTCGAGTCGGCGCGGGTGATGGCGCGGTCGTCGGAGACAACGAACATTGAGCCCGCGGGGATTTCCCACGCCCCGGAGTCGATCAACTCGTCGCGTTGGGGGTCGGAGAACCGCTCTCCGTCGATCGTCCCCCGATCCAGGTCGATCGTCTCTTCAGCGAGGCCGAGGACGCGTTTCACCATCCAGAATCCCTGCCGGGCGGGATGCTCGAAGGCCACGATGTCGAATCGTCGCGGTCGGGTTTCGGTCTGTCCGAGGAGGTAGTCACCCGGCTCGAGCGTCGGTCTCATCGAGTTCTCGACGACCTCGAAACGCCGGAATCTCACGGTTCTCCGGTATGCGTGTCCACTGGGGGTGAGTATGGTCGGTGGTACGCAAACAACGGAGGTAACCCCATGGGCATGTTCAGACCCGCGACCGTGGCACACGCACACTGCGACCTGTATTGCGGCGTGTACGACCCGGCGCAAGCAAAGATCGAAGCAATGTCTGTCTGGAAGTCGGCGCAGAAGTATCACGACTCAGACGACGATGTCTTCCGCGATCGCGCCGATCCTGATCAAAGAAGAGCGCGCTGAGCTCACCAAGCACCATCTGAACGTGTTGTGGGCCGACTTCTTCAGCGCTGACCATCGTGCCGAGTTCCCGACGCTCGACGACCTGTTCTGGCGGGCCATCCACCAGGCCGGCGTCGCCAAGAAGTCGATGGATCCTGCCGAGGGAGAGAAGCTGGTCGGTCTCATCGACGAGATCGCCGAGATCTTCTGGAAGACCGACAAGGCAAAGAGCATGGGCGTCTACCCGCCGGCCTGAGCCACGACCAGTCACGACCGATCGAGGGGCCCGAATTGGGTCCCTCGATCGCGCTACACCGCGTCGGAGGCGGATGCCAGGGTCGATCGCCTGGCCAAGTCTCTCGAGATCGCCACCGCCACGTCGACCGGGATATCGATGATGGGGATCCGGGTCCGGCCACCAGCGGTGTCGACGTGCACCGTGGCGAGCGCCAGCCGACGCTGGAACGGACTACGCCGAACCGAGACGGTCTGCACCTTGTCGAGCGGAACGGACCACGTTCGGCGTGAGAACACGCCGGATCTCGTCACCATGTGGTTCTGTCCGGTGCGGAAACCGAGCGCTCGGAATCGCGCACGGCTGTAGAGCGCCGAGACCGCCGCGACCGTGACGAGGGCCGTCGGCCACTGGCCGGTGAACCAGACGATCGGTGCGGCCGGCACGACGAGCGTGACCGCTGTCCGGACGAACGCACGCCGCAACGTGAGGCGTGAAACTGGCTCGAGCTCGGTCAACTCCGCCACGGGCTGACCGAGGGCGCGGGCGGCGAGATCGTGTGCCGCATCGATCCCAGCGATCGGCGTCAACACACCGCTACCGCCGCTCTCGCCGCCGGGAGATCCGGCTGTCTCGGCGACAACGGTCGCTCGGCCCGCCATTCGACGGAGCAGCGGCTGCTCGATCCGGACGGTCTGGATGCGATGCCGGGGCGACGACGCTCGAAACCGTGACAGGAGGCCGTGGGTGCGAACGAGGTCATCGCCGACCGCCACGAGTTCGAACTCCCAATACCTGAGGAGCGTGGTGGCGATCGATGCCACCCAGCCGACGATCGCGGCCAACCCGACGACGCGGCGATCGCCACTGCGGCGGCTGCTCCCGATGTGAGCCGGTCGGTGAGCGAAGGAAGGAGCTGCTCGAGTCGGTCGACCGTGTCGGCGGTTGCGTCGTCGAAGAGTTGGAAGGCCGAAGCGACCAGGACCACCAGGGCGCCCAGTCGGTTGGACGTCGCTCCCGCCACGACGAGATCCCACGCTCCAACGCGCTGCCATGAGCTCGGGTTCGATCTTCGCTTCTCCCGGCAGACTCCGGCGCTCGACCTGGTGGGTGGCGATCCAACCCTCCAGCGCGTCGACATCGGTCTGTGACAGGTACTTGAGCGTGAGCTCGGAGCCCGACCCTCCGGCCGTCTCTGCATCGAGCTGGTACACGCCGAAGAGCCGAGCCAGGAGGCTCTGTCGTCGGTCGACTCGTTGGATCCGCTCGACGGGGATGGTCCGATCGTCGATCTGGAGCAGTCCGGAACGGACCCGAAGCCGATCGTCTTCGACCCACCAATGGAGTCTCAGCCATCCGAACCCGGCCACCATGGCCGCTATCCCCGTGGCAGCAACTGCGGTGAACAGCGTCTGAGCGATGTTTGCTCGGTTGAAGGCAATCACCACGACGAGCGGAATCAGGAACTGGCGCAGCGAGTCGATCCCGTTGAGAATCGGCGTGACCGGGCTGGTGCGGCTCGGCTCGGAGAGCGTTGTCACGATCCGATGAGCGCCGTTCTCAGCGCCTCGGCCCGATCTTCGGTCAGTCCGGGGATCGACGCATCCGCTTCGCGGGTTCCCGCCGTGTAGATGCTGAGCCGTCGGAGTCCGAAGAAGCGATCGAGTGGACCGCTCGAGATGTCGACGTGCTGGATGCGGACACGTGGGACGATTCTGGTGAGCTTGAAGACGACGCCGCGGTCGATGATCACATCCCGCTCGGTCAACTCCCAGGTCCAGTTGCTGAATCTCGTGGCTGTCCTCCACACGGCGAAGACGACGAGGGCGACGAATGTCGCGGCGGCGACGACGCCACCGGCGATGTCGATCAGAAAGAGGTCGATCAGAAAGAGGTCGATCTGGAACACGGCGACCGTGATGACGGCGATCGGTATCAGATAGCCACCGAACCACACCCACCGCACCGTGGTGGCGAGATGTTGCCGGTCGAAGGTGGCCGGTGTCCATTGCGCGACTGCATCGGCCGCTGTCGGAGGGGAGTCCCGACTCTTCACCGGGAGCCATGGTGTCCTCCTCTTCCATCAGTCGTCGAGGACGTCGTCGTCCAGTTTCGTGAAGAGCGGTTCGACCGGGCCGATCGCCTGCCCGGCAGGGAGCTCGGGGCGAGTCCAGTCGGTGACCGATCCGAGGCCGAGCATCGATCCGAGCCGGTCAGATGTGAACGGAAGGAACGGCGTGAGCGCCACCCGCAGACCGGAGATGGCCTGGAGCGCTGTCCAGAGGATCGATGCGCCGCGTTCGCGGTCTACCTTGACGACCTTCCACGGCTCCTGTGCATTCAGATAGACATTGACCGTCTGGGCACCTTCCAGCGCTCGACGGAGTGCATTCCGCAGCTCCACCCTGCCGATCGCAGCACCCACGTCGGCGAGCATGGCGTCGGTGGCGTCGAGCACCTGCTGATCCTCTGCGGTCAGGCGACCGGGCTCGGGCACTGCGTCGTCGAAGGTTCTGGCGGTCATCGAGGCGACCCGGTTCACCAGGTTTCCCCACGTGGCGACGAGCTCGTCGTTGACGCGCCTGACGATCTGGCCATCGGACAGGTCGGTGTCATTGTGCTCGGGGAGGATGGATCCGAGTGCATATCGGAGCGCATCGGGCTCGAGCCGGTCCGCATACCAACCGATCGAGCGCCCGATCCCGCGCGAGGCCGATGCCTTGTCGCCCCTGAAGGTGACGTACTGATTCGCCGGCACATCGGTCGGCAGGTTCAATCCGCCGTAGCCCATCAGTTGGCAGGGCCAGATGACCGTGTGGAACACGATGTTGTCCTTGCCGACGAAGTAGTAGCTCTCGGCATCGGGATTCTCCCACCATGCCTTCCAGGCGTCGGCGTCGCCCGATCTCTGAGCCCACTCCTTGGCAGCGGACAGGTATCCGATCACGGCGTCGAACCAGACGTAGATCCGCTTGCCCTCGCCGATCGTGTTGTAGGGGGCGGGGATCTCGATACCCCATTCGAGATCCCGCGTGATCGCTCGGTCCTGGAGTCCCTCCTGGGTGAACCCAATGGCCATGTTGAGCACGTGCTTACGCCATCCCTCCCGGGACTCGAGCCAAGCGAGCAGGTCGTCCTGGAACTTCGAGAGCAGCAAGAAGTAGTGGTTCGTCTCACGTAGCTCGGGAGTCGCGCCGGTGAACTTGCTCCTGGGCGAGATGAGGTCGGTGGGGTCCAGCTGGCGGCCGCAGTTGTCGCACTGATCTCCCCGAGCCCCCTCGTAGTCACAGTGCGGGCATGTCCCTTCGACATAGCGGTCGGGGAGGAACCGGTCGGCTTCTGGGTCGAAGAGCTGCTCGCTGGCTCGAGCTTCGATGTAGCCCTTGTCGGCCAGGGTCTTGAAGATGTCCTGGGTCACGTCGCGGTGAATGGCGGTGCCGGTCGACGTGTACAGGTCCCACGAGATCCCGATCTTGTCCCAGGCCTCGAGGAACTCGGCGTGGTATCGGTCAACGATCTCCTGGGGGGAGACCCCTTCGTTCTCCGCTCGAACCGTGATCGGTGTCCCGTGGACATCAGAGCCGGAGACCATCAAGACGTCGTTCCCCGCCAGCCGCTGATACCTCGCAAAGATGTCGGCGGGCAGATAGGCCCCAGCGAGGTGGCCCAGGTGCCGGGGGCCCGAGGCATAGGGCCAGGCGACTGCGACGAGGATGTTCCGAGGTGATGACATGGGGTGAGGCTACCCGGCCGTCGGGAGATGCCTGGCCCGACGGCCCTGCGCGGTCAGATTCGCGGGACGGATCTCGGTATGCGTCTGCCGGCTCGGTCCGACATCCACACTCCGACGAGAATCAGAGTCGAACCGAACGCAAACCCGATCGAGAGCGGATCGCCGAGTAGCACGATGGCTCCGATCGCGGCGACGACAGGGACGAGGTATCCGGCATTGGCGACGGTGGCGGCAGTCGCGAGCTCGGCGGCGCGCAGGATGGCGAAGAAGGGGATGGCGGTCGAGAAGACCGCCATTGCGGTCAGGCCCAGCCACTGGATTCCCGTCAGGTTGCCGAGTGCGAATCCCCCGAAGGGGGCAGATGCGATGCCGACGGCAACGGTCGCCGCGAGGAATTGCGGCACGACGAGATCGAGCGCCCCGTGGTTCATGGCGTAGCGTCGGTTGAGGGCACCGCCGATCCCTGCGGTGAGGACGCCGGCTGCCCCCAGCGCCAGGCCCGCGACCGAGAGGCCGCTCCCGTCCGGCGAGCGTGAGCCGACCACCAACACGACAACGCCGACGATGGCGATAGTGATGCCCGGCAGTCGGGCTACTTCGAAACGCTCGCCCGGAACAAGGCGATGAGCACATGCAATGGTGGTGACGGGGATGAACGCAACCAGGATCCCTGCAACGGAGGCGGGCAGCAGATCCGTCGCAAAGGTCAGGAAGATCGTCGGTGCGGCCACATTCACCACGCCGAGGAGGATTCCGCGGTTCCTCACCGCCGGTGAACCGAGTCGGCGTCTCACAACGAGCGCGATGATCAGGGTTCCGAGTGCGTAGCGCGGCACGAAGAACTGCCAGACCTCGACGCCCGAGTCGAGCAGTGCCTTGGACAGCGGGAAGCCACCGCCGAAACCGAGGGTCACCAGCCCGATCCAGATCCACGGTTGTTTCGACATCGTGGAAGTGTCGGTGGCTGCACGGTTCCCGCCAAATCCCGATGGCACCGGGCACCGGGTAGGTTCGCCCCATGATGGCTCTGTTCCAGGTAGCATCGACAACCACCACGGTCGACGGCGGGTTCATCCCCGTCGAGGGACCGGACCCGACGACCATCAACCCGTTCGATTCGGAGTTCTGGAATCCCATGATCGACCAGATCAGGAGCTTCCAGCAGAGCGCCGTGGCGTTCATCCCGCGCCTGATCGTCGGCATGGTGGCGCCGGCGATTGCTCTGGTTGCCGTCAGGCTGGTGAGCAAGGCAGTACATCGATCACTCTCAGTCAGTCGCGCAGACGAGTTGGTGGTCAGTCTCGTGGTCAATGTCACGAGATATGGCCTGTACTTCGTCGCCGTGCTCTTCGGTCTATCGGCTGCCGGTATTCCGGTCGGGACCTTGCTGGGCGGGATGGCCGTACTGGGTCTGGCCGTCGCCTTCGCCGTCCAGGACATCGGAGAGAACTTGATCTCCGGGGTTCTGGTGATGCTTCGCAGACCGTTCGCGAATGGTGACCAGATCATCACGGGTGACTACGAGGGCACGGTCGATCAACATCGATCTCCGAGCGACCACGATCATCGACTACGACGGCGAGAAGATCATCGTCCCGAACCGCGACGTGTACCAAAACCCTTTGATCAACCTCACCGAGCGAGGAAGCCGACGCACCAGGGTGATGGTGGGCGTGAGCTACGACGACGACCAGGACGATGCGCGCGACGTGATCTCGCGCGCCGCCAGGACGGTTGACGGCGTGCTCGACGATCCGGCAGTTCAGGTCTATTTGACCCCACTGGGTGCCTCGAGCGTGGACTTCGAGATCAGGTATTGGACCATGCCAGACATCGCGTCGGTGCAGAGCGTCCAGGATCGGATGATCTCGGCCGTCAAGCGGGCACTCGATGAGAACGGGTTCACGATCCCGTGGCCGATTCGGACCCTCAAGTTCGAAACGCCGCTCCAGGTGGGTGGCGCGGAGACGCCGCCCGTTCGGTCAACCGACTGATCGGGGTATGGTCGATCGGCAACGAGGAGACAGTGTGGCAGACATCGATCCCATCGAATTCCGGAATGCCGCCGGCCAGTTCTTGACCGGCGTCACTGTGGTGACGACCCGCGACGACGCAGGTGATTGGCACGGGTTGACCGCTAATTCGTTCACGTCGGTCTCACTCGATCCGCCGATGGTTCTCGTCTGCATCGGCGACGACACCTCCACCGTCGAAGCGTTCAGCGATGGCAACGGCTTCGTGGTGCATGTTCTCGCCGAGTCTCAACGCGGCATCTCGGTCCAGTTCGCCGCCAAGGGCATCGATCGGTTCGAGGGTCTGGATGTCGGAGCGGGATTCAACGAACTTCCGGTGTTGTCAGGGACGCTCGCCACGTTCGAATGCAGTCTGGCTCACGTGTACGAGGGCGGTGACCATCTCATCTTCGTCGGGACCGTCGAGCGACTGACCACGGGCGACACCGAGGTACCTGCGCTGGGGTACTTCCGTGGTCGGTACGTGAGTAGCTGATCGCAACCGACCTCAGGCATGCTCGGGAACGTCGGTTTCATCCACGATGCCCACGATGAGCGCCCGAATCGGCCCGGTCGACACGCCCATGATCTGGCGGGCCCCGGTGCCTTCATCCATGATCAGGACAGTGTCACCGACGCCGGCGTCGACCGTGTCAACGGCGATGACGTAGTCGCCGGTCATGGCCCCTCCCGGCGAGATGTAGTCGCAGAGGAGCACCCGCTGATGATCGAAGATCGGAGCCTTGATGGTCGCGACGACCGTGCCTGCCACCTTGGCCAGTTTCATCGTTTGCGCTTCTTCGTGGGTCGGGGAGTGATGTCGACCTGGTCGACGAGACCCACGATCGCGTGATCGATGGGCACGAACGGCTCTGGCATGGCTTGGGCCGCCTCGCGTGATCCGACGAAGTAGACGAGATCGCCGGGCCCCGCCATCGCGACGCCGTCCGCTGCGACCAGCGCGCGGCCACGGGCATCGCCGTCCCTGGTGAGCGGCTGGACGATGAGGAACTTGACCCCGTCGAGTTGGGGAGTCTTCTCCGTCGCCACGACCGATCCGATCACCCGGCCCAGAGTGCATCAGCTCACGACCTGTCGAGGCGGGTTGCGAAGCGACCGTCGCCTTCGAGGTTGGCGTCCATCTCGGTGTGGATGTTGGGGATCACTCGGACGCCGATCAGCTGACCCGAGACTGTGGCCGTCCCGAGTTCGACGGCTTCCTGGACCTCGCTCACGGGACCCGAGAACAGCAGATAGCCGCGACCTCCGAGGTCGTCGGCGATGAAGATCTGTCTGAGCGTGACAGCGGCTCCCTTCAAGCCGGCGTCGGCGGCTTCGATGATGTCCGAGACCGAGGCCGTTTCGATCACTCCGACCGACTCGCCGGACCCGGGAGCGGTGGTGCCTGACAACGCGGCGACCAGTCCAGGGTGTGGATCGGGGAGAAACAGATGGCCGATCAACGACTCGACGTTCCGTAGGGCTGCAGCCGCGATCGCTTCCTCCACGTCCGCCACCTCTCCGCCGACCAGGACGAGGTACTTGCCGTCGTGCACGGTGCCGGCGTGGATCACCCGCAGCGGGGCCCGCTTGACCATGTCGTCGCCCGCCTCGATTCCCGCCGCGATCGAGCTGTACTCGAACAGGGCGATGGCGGTGCCGAACGGATCGGCTTCGGGCGGCATCAGACGATCCTCAGAGCGCCGACGACGCTGACACGGCGTGGCCGCGAGAAGGTGCGTGGTCGGGTGAGGCCGTCTCCTGTCGGGCTGGCGATGGAGAAGGAGGCATATCCCTCTCCGCCCTGGCCGAGCCCGGAGAAGAACGAGCCGTTCGCCACGAAGATCGAGCAGTTCATCCGCCTGGCCATGGTCGTGATGGTGTCGACGTTGGTCGAGTGGATGCCGGCCGTGTGACGGAATCGGTGCTCGGCGCGCACAGCGAGGTCGATGGCAGACGCGACGTTGGAGACCCGCGTCACCGGGAGCACCGGCATCATCTGCTCGGTCCACACCAGGGTGTGGTCGTTGGGGACTTCGGCAACCAACAATCGCGGATCGCCGTCGGTCTGGACACCGATCTGGGCCAGGATCACCGCAGCGTTCTTGCCGATCCACTCGGGGTTGATGACGCCGGGCTTGTTGGGTGCTCCCATCTCCCGGAAGATCACGCGTTCGAGCCGCTTGAGCTCGTGTTGTTTCAACACGTAGGCACCGGCATCCGCCATCGCCCTGACCAGACGATCGGCGACGCTGTCCACAACGATCACCTCTTTCTCGTCGGTGCAGATGATGTTGTTGTCGAACGATGCGCCGGCCACGATCGCCCGGGCGGCTCGCTCGACGTCCGCGGTCTCGTCCACGACGACCGGAGGGTTTCCTGGTCCGGCGGCAACGGCGCGTTTGTCGGTCCTGAGCGCTTCCCTGACGACTCCGGGCCCTCCGGTCACGAGCAACACCCTGATGTCTGGGTGGCCCATGAGCTCCTTGGCGGTGTCGATCGTGGGGGTCGGGATCGCCGTGATCAGATCGGGTGGCCCGCCTCCTGCGACGACCGCCCGGTTGAGCAGGCGGATGTTCTCCGCCGAGACCTTCTTGGCGCCGGGGTGGACGTTGAACACGACCGCGTTGCCACCCGAGAGGACGGCGATCGAGTTGTTGATGATCGTCGATGTCGGGTTGGTCGTCGGTGTGATCGCTCCGACGATGCCCATTGGCGCCCATTCGGTGACGGTCATGCCGTCGTCGCCTGTGACGGCCTGTGGTTCGAGGTCTTCGGGGCCTGGAGTCTTACGGGTCACCAACAGGTTCTTCTTGATCTTGTCTTCGTACCGGCCGAGACCGGTCTCGGCATGGGCCAGCATCGCCAGAGAGTCGGAATGCTCGAGCATCGATCGGCGGATCGACTCGATCACATCGCGACGGGCACCCAGCCCCATCTCCGCGTACAGCGGTTGGGCGCGTCGGGCTGCAGCCACCGCATCGTCGATGCTGGCGTGGATCCCGTCGCCGAGCTCGGCGACGGCGTCGAGCTCGCGGCGCGCTGCGAGGGTGGAGGCCGGGTGGCTTTCGTCCGGGACCTCGCCGAGACGCTGCTTGACGCGGGCGATGATCGCCTGGATCTCCTGTTCTGGAAGGCTCATGATCTACTTGGTGTATCGCTCATCGCCACCCACCTCCCACGTGTCGACGATCGCCATCACCACGGCATCGCAGGGTCGCTCGTGGGTCACTTCCGTTTGACGGGCGGAGCTGCCGCTGGCGTACATGACGACCTCACCGACGCCGGCGCCGACCGCGTCGACGGCGATCACATAGCCACCGGTGGTCGAGTTGTCGACGTCGAGCTGTTCGAGCAGCAGGAAGGTGAGCCCGCCGAGGCGTGGCTCCTTCCTGCTGGCCACCACCGTGCCGGCGACGCGTGCGAGAAGCATCGGTGTCCTCCGTCTACTCGGTCTCTCCTCGTCGCCCGAGCGGAAGCACCGCGTCGATCGACTCGTGCGGGCGGGCGATGATGTGACTGGAGATCACCTCTCCGACGCGCTCTGCGCCACGCAGGCCCGCCTCGATGGCGGCCTTCACGGCAGCCACGTCACCGCGGACGACCGCGGTCACATATCCACCGCCCGTCTCCTCGTAGGAGACGAGCTCCACTTTCGCGGCCTTCACCATCGCGTCGGCCGCTTCCACCATCGCGGGGAAGCTTCGTGCTTCGATCATTCCCAGTGCATCTGCCATTGGTTCCTCCTCGGTCCCGATTCCATTCCGATCCGATTGCTCTGATCATTTCGCTCAGCTCTGCGACCGGCCCTCGATTCCCTCGAGAGCCGCCACTGCCGCTCGCCAACCGACATCGATGTCGGCTTCCTCGCCACCGAGATAGACCCGCCCGACGGCACCGAAGGCACGCACTTCGAGCACGTTGACCTCGGCGGCCTTCTCCGCTTCGTTCGCGGCGAGAGCCGCATAGGCGGCCGGACCGCACTCCATCACGTAGAGGGTCTGTCCCGGTGTGATCATCTGCCCGTGTCTCATCCGGTTGATGAGTTGGGCCTGGTGGTCGTCGATGTTCCTGACGATCTGGCTGGAGAGGATCTCGGGTTTGAGCCGATCGGTCTCTTTCATGCCGATCGCATCGAGGATCGCATTCCCGGCTCCGCGGGTCTCCGCTTGCTCGGGCGAGTGCACCTCGAGGAGCCCGAACACCCGCTCGACGATCTGCATGCCGGGCTTGACGGCATTCGACTTCAGCGCGATGTCGGTGAGCCGGTTGATCTCGATTCCCGGGGAGATCTCGACGAACAGAGCGGCTTCGTGGGCCAGGGGGAGGAAGCCCGAGGCGGTCGTGCCGATGAATGCCGCGTACTGGGGTTGCAGGCTGTCGAGGAATGCGAACGATCGCAGCTCAATAGTGCTCATTGGACGTGCCTCCTGTGACGATGGAGATCCCGGCGGAGGCCCCGATGCGCGTGGCTCCCGCTGCGATCATTTCTTGGGCATCCTCTCGGCTGCGCACTCCGCCGGACGCCTTGATGCCCATCTTGGGGCCGACCGTCTCGCGCATGAGCAACACATCGGCGACGGTTGCTCCGCCCCCTGCATACCCGGTTGATGTCTTGACGTAGTCGGCCTTCGCCTTCTTGGCGAGATAGGACGCGATCACCTTTTCCTCGTCCTCGAGAAGCGCCGTCTCGATGATCACCTTGTTGAGTGCGCCGGCCTCGTGGCACGCATCGGACACCTTGGCGATGTCCATTTCGACGAGATCGTGCTGACCCGACTTGAGTGCGCCGATGTTGATCACCATGTCTATTTCACGGGCGCCGTCCCGGATGACCCGCCGCGCCTCCATCGCCTTGATCTCCGGCAAGGTGGCGCCAAACGGGAACCCGACGACCGACGCCACCTTGACGTCGGTGCCGCGGAGGTTCTTGGCCGCCCGCTTCACCCATGCCGGGTTCACACACACCGACGCGAAGCCGTATTCGGCAGCTTCCGCGCACAGCACGTCGATGTCGTGCTCGGTCGCATCTGGTTTCAAGAGGGTGTGATCGATGAACTTCGCCAGGTCCATCGGCACTTCCGCGCCCTGACCTCGATAACTGACGCGGTCGGCCCCGTTGGCGACGACGCTCCTCACCCGGTCGGGGCTGTGGGCGGCGCACGATCCGCGGCAGTCGGCGCAGGGATCCCCGACATCGAGGGCAGCGAGTACCTCCCGGGTGACGGCTTCGATGAGTTCGTGCTGGTTCATGCACCGCTCCGGAGGTAGTGGCGTTCGATGGCGGAGATCTTGTCGACCCGGTCGGCGTGTCGGCCCGGCGCCCACGGTGTCGCCAGCCAGGTCTCGACGATCTGGAGAGCGAGGTTGGGGCCGATGAGGCCCGCGCCGAGCGTCAACACGTTGGCGTGGTTGTGTTCTCGGGAGTTGCGGGCACTTGACACGTCGTAGCAGAGAGCGGCGCGCACGCCCGGCACCTTGTTTGCGGCGATGCTGGAACCGATCCCGGCGCCGTCGACGACGATTCCGTACATGACCTGCCCCGACGAGACCAATTCGGCGACTGCCCGGGCGAAGTCGGGGTAATCGACGGACTCGGCGCTGTGGGTCCCGCAATCGGTCACTGCATAGCCCTGCTCCGTGAGCCGGAAGCCGATCTTCTCCTTGAGTGGATAGCCGCCATGGTCTGCGCCGACTGCGATCGTGGTCGTGACCGACGCCGGTTCGGATCGTTGCGACATCGGTGCGTCGTCGATGGTTCCCATGCCCGTCACGACCCGGCGGACAACCTCTCGGATCTCGGATTCGGTTGGCATCGGTTCCGACCCTAGTGCTCTCCGGGGGCGTGGTTCGTCGAGGAATGGTGGCGTCGGGATCGACGCGGCTGCGGCGCGTACCGCAGTGCGGCGACGTGTGTCGGGACGAGCGCTCATGGCCGGGTCTGCGCGGAGGGGAGTGGGCTTCGTTCGTGGCGATGGCGTTCCTCACGCGGGGCGTGGCGTCGGACGCCTCGCTCCGTGGTCGGCAGGCTCGCCGCTCGGATCAACTGTCTCAGCGGCGCGGCATAGGGGCTGGTTTCGTCGATCTGAACCGTTCTCGCTCGACCGACCCGGGTTTCGATGATCAATCCGGACTCGAGGAGTCGGTTCACCTCGCGCATCACCGTCGTCTGTTCGACCCCGATCACCGTCGCCAGGTCGGTCAGTGTCTGTGGCTGGTCGTCGGCGTCGAACAGCAGCTCGACGAGCAGCTTTCGTTGGGTGTCGGTCCGGAATATCGGAAGCTGGGGTTGCCTATTCTGCACACGACGCAGTATATCCTGCGTGGTATGCAGGTCAAGCATGCGGGTCCGGGATCGATCGGAGGTCGAAAGCGGACATAGACTGAATGGCGTGAATGTGTTTCACGTGGCCATGGATGACCGATGACCGATCTGCACTCGTTCACGACGCTGTCGTTCGACTGCTACGGGACCCTGATCAACTGGGAGACAGGGATATGGGACGCGCTGCAACCGGTGCTGGCCCACAATCGATCGTCTGTGGGCCGGGCCGAGGCGCTCGAGGCGTTCGCCGAGCTCGAATCCTCCCAACAGCGGCTTACTCCCGAACTGCGGTACCCCGAGGTACTGGAGCGGGTGTATCGTGGATTCATCGAACGGTTCGGGTTGGCCGATCAGCCGGGCATGGATGAGGATTTCGGAGCGTCCGTTCAGCATTGGCCGGCATTCGACGACAGCGCTGCCGCACTCCAGCGGTTGGAGACGCGCTTCGACCTGGTCATCCTCTCGAATGTCGACCGTGCCGGTTTCGCCTCATCGGCACAGAAACTCGGATCGACGTTCATGGCGGTGTACACGGCGGAGGACTTCGGTGCCTACAAGCCGGCGATCGGCAATTTCACGTCGATGTTGGATGACCTGTCGTCGAGCCACGGTGTCGAGCGGGAGTCGATCCTCCATGTGGCTCAGAGCCTCTACCACGACCATGTCCCCGCCTCCCGGGTCGGTCTCGCCACGGCGTGGATCGACCGGCAGAATCTCGCGGGCGGGGGAGCCTGGGGAGCGACCGCCCGCGTTCAGGAGCGACCGCCCGTCGACTTCACCTTCCCCTCACTCGCCGCATTCGCCGATGCGGCCGGCGTCTGAGCGTTGATCAACATGTATCGTCGATCGGGTGCTGGAGCGCTCGATTCCGATTGACGTTCGCCTCGATCTGCGGGCGACATTGAAGCCGGTGAGCCTGGTCTGGGGTTCGTTCCGATCGGACGGATGGTGGAGACCACTCCGCACCCCCGAGGGAGCAGCCACCATCCTTGTCCGCCGTACCCACGACGCCGTTCACGCCCGCTCCTGGGGGACCGGAGCCGGGTGGGTACTCGGCCGCCTCGAGCGACTCGTCGGGTTGTCCGACGACCCCGAGTCGTTCGTGCCGGACCATCCGCTGGTGGCCGACCTGCATCGTCGTTCGCTCGGCCGCCGCTTTGCGGCGACCGGGCTGGTATTCGAAGCGCTTCTCGTCGCTATCAGCTCCCAGAAGGTCACAGGTAAGGAAGCAGCGTCGGCGTTGCGATCGATGGCGTATGCCTTCTCCGAGGAGGCTCCCGGTCCGATACCGCTTCGACTCCCTCCTGACCCGGCTCGTCTGGCCGCAGCCCGGTATCACGACTTCCATCGGATGCGCATGGAGCGTCGCCGCGCTGATCTGGTGATCCGGTCAGCGCGAGATGCCGAACGGATCGATCGTCTCGCATCGCAACCGAGCAGTGTCGCCCGAGCCCAACTCGAGCAGATTCCCGGAGTCGGGCAGTGGACATCGGCGGAGACCGTTGCCGTCAGTCACGGCGACCCCGACGCCGTATCGGTCGGTGACTTCCACCTGAAGCATTATGCGGCATGGCATCTGGCCGGGGAGCAGCGGGGCACGGACGAACGGATGCTCGAGTTGCTCGAGCCATTCCGGCCGCATCGCGGGCGGGTCCTGCGGTTGATGGAATCGGCGGGGAGTTACCCGCGGTTCGGGCCGCGGATGGCGATTCTCGACTACCGGGAGCACTGAGCTCAGCCGGCGGCGACCTCCTCGAGGAAGCGCACGATCCGGTCACCGACGACCTGGGGTGCGCTCGCGTCCGAATGGCCCCGGTTGAACAGGACCTCGAACCGCACATCGCGGCCCGCCTCACGCAGTGCAGAATCGATGTCCTCGGAGAACTCGATGGGCGCCACCCGATCCTCTTCGCCGTGGAGTAGCAGCGTCGGGATGTCAGGGGAGTCTGCGATCCACGTGAACGGGTTCGCCGCTTCCCACAGCTCGGGGGTCTCATCGATCGATCCTCCGAACATGGGCGTGAGCAGGAAGTCGAGTCCGCTGATGTCGTACGGGCCGGCCAGACCCACAAAGGCATCCGGCCCCTGCATGGGGCCGTCCGGGCAGGCCCGTCCAAATTCGGCCGGGGCGTAAGCGACCAGTGATGCGAGGTGGGCGCCTGCCGAGTGGCCGACGATCGTCACCAGGCGGGGAGTGGATGTGAACTCGCCTGCGTTGATTCGGGCGTGCTGCACCGCGCACGCGATGTCGTCGACCATCCCCGGGAACATACCGCCCCGGGAGATGGTCGAATAGCTGGTGTTGAACACGACGACCTTGCGATCAGCGAGTCCGTCCGCCAGCGCGCCGATGGTCGTGCGATCGCCGGCGAACCAGGCTCCGCCGTGAACCGTGACAACCACCGGCCACGGTCCGATCTCCTCCGGAGCGTGGATGTCGATGTCGATCTCGCGCTCGCTCGATGCCTGGCCCACCGTGATGGTGTCCGTCCTGACGAAGTGGTCGTAGCGGGCCTCGTCGGACAGCGGGCTGGACGGGCTCGGGCCCCGCGGGTGGATCCGGCGCCTCGGCGTCGGGTTGATCGAGTGTCGTGTCGTTGTCGTCGGTGGTGACGTGGTGGTCGTGGCTGGCAGGTCGGCGGCGACCGGCAGGGTTGTCTCTGTCGTTGTCGCGGTGCCACCGCATGCGGCGAGCGTCAGCGACAGCACCGAGAACGCAACCAGGATCCGCATCGGCAGGAGTCTATGAACGACCCATGTCTACCTCGTCGGAGCTGTCAGCCGAGCCGAGAGGCTGCCGGCTGCGTCCAGCATGAACACCACATCGCCGACGCAGTCGTGCAGGATCTCGATGGGATACCTTCCGACGGGATGCTCCACGACCTCGGCGAGCACGTCGGCCTTGTCGGCGCCTGCCACGATCACAACGATCGTCGCCACGCTCGTCAGGAAATGGGGCGTCACGGTCAGCCGCCACGCGTCGAGAGCCGGGACGTGGTTCTCGACGACCCAGCGGGTGGTCGGCTCGGTGAGGGCCTCTGTCCCGGGGAACAGCGACGCCGTGTGGCCATCTGTCCCCATGCCGAGCAGCACGACATCGGCTCGGCCGTCGGGGATCATGCGGCGCAGTGTCGCCTCGTAGTACGCCGCAGCCTCGTCCGGCTCCAGGTTCTCCGAGTATCTCGGGCGGTGGAATGTGGCACCATCGACCCGGTCGATCAGCGTCTCCCGTGCCATCCGGCCGTTGGAATCGTCGGAGTCGTGGGGGACCCAACGTTCGTCGGACAGCCAGACATCGGTTCTCGACCAATCGATCGGGCGGTTCGTCAGTGTTCGGTAGGTGGCTCCCGGCGTCGAGCCCCCGGCCAGTGCCAGATTCACTCGATCGCCGGTGGCCGTCTGCGAGCCGATCGGTGACGAGATCGGCCGCGGCCTCGGCCAGGGCGTTGGCGGAGTCGTAGGTGTTCAGCTGCATGCGGCGGAGGGTACCGATGGCGGTACGGTGGCGCGGTGATCCTCCTCGTCGCCAACCTCTACAACACGCGTGGCTCGATTTCGAGCTTCATGGAGTTGCTCGATACCCGCCGACCGGACGTGGTGGCCTGTGTCGAGGTGGGAACCGCCATGGCTGCGGCCCTGTCGGCTCGGTACGAGCACGGTGTCGTCAGCGGCGATGACGACCACTATCGCGGGCAGGCGCTGCTCTCGACATCACCGATCGAGGTCACGAGTCTCGCCATGTCGCATCGTTCCGGACTACGAACGACGATCGGCCTCGACGGGGTGCCGACCGAACTCATGCTGGCGCACCTGGCCAATCCGCTCGACGGTTTGTCCGGCTTCCGGCACCGCAGGGCGCAGGTGACAGAGATCCTTCGACACGTCGATCGGGTCGGAACGCCTGCGGTTCTCACGGGTGATCTCAACGCAACCCCACTGTGGCCCGTATATCTGCGACTCCGCAGGCGTTTTCGAGACGGAGTCCGCGATGCAGCTCGAAGTGAGGCTCGGACGCCGCAGAGAACGTGGGCGCCGCGCCCGGGGCTCCCGCCCATGCTCAGGATCGACCACATCCTGACCGCGGGCGTGCGACTCACCGACGTTCAGACCCACCGGGTCGCCGGCTCCGACCACCTGGCGCTGTCGGCGAGGATGGCGCGGGTTTCACCATGACCGAGCGGCTGGCTATCGAATGGGCAGAGGACGAGACGGTCTCAGTGACCATCTATCGGGCGGCCGCGCCGATGCTGGTGCTCGCCCACGGTGCCGGGACGAACCAGGACCATCCGCTGATGACCGCATTGGCCCAACGCCTCGCCGACGAGGGGCTCGGGGTCGCCACCTTCAACTACCCCTATACCGAGGCGGGGCGCAAGGCGCCGGATCGGGCACCGAAACTCCTCGCCTGTCACCGAGGAGGTCGTCGCAGCGATGCGGGAACGGTCGCCGGGGGGAATCGTTCTCGGCGGGCGATCGATGGGCGGACGCATGTCCACGATGCTCGCCTCGGAGGGAGAGCGGGCACTTGGCATCGTCTGCCTGGCCTATCCGCTCCATCCTTCCGGCCGACCCGAGCGACTCCGGATCGATCACCTGCCGGCGATCACGGTCCCGATGCTCTTCTTCCAGGGGTCACGCGACGCACTGTCTCGTAGCGATCTGTTCGACCTCCATGTGCGCTCTCTCCCCACGGCGACCGTCGTCGACATGGACGGAGCCGACCATTCGTTCAGAGGCAAAGGGTGGACACCGGACCGTGTGGGAGACCTGGTCGCATCGGAGTACGCCAGGTGGCTGTCGACGCTCAGCCGCTGACGACCGGGCCCGCCTTTTGCATCGTCACCCCGAGTTGGGCATAATTCTGAGTCCAGGTTTCCCTTTCCGCACCGCGAGGAGCACCCAATGTCAGACCAGATCACGTTGCGCGCCGAGAAAGGCCGCCCGACCGGCAGCGCCGCGTCCCGCCGTATCCGCAACGGGGGCAACGTTCCCGCCATCGTGTACGGCGCCGACGTCGACGAGCCGATTCTCATCACGGTCGACCGTCGCGAGCTGCGTGCCGCGCTGACGACCGAAGCCGGAACCAACGCTCTGATCAGCCTCCACATCGACGGTGCCGAGCACCTGACCCTGGCGCGTGCGATCGAAAAGCATCCCTACAGGACCGAGATCCGCCACGTCGACTTCGTGACCGTCGGACTGACCGACACCATCGTCACCAACGTCCACCTCGAGTTCATCGGCGAGCCGGTTGCCCACGAGGAGGGCGGCGTTCTCTCGACACCGTTCAACGAGGTCAGCGTCGAGGTGCTTGCCACGAACATTCCCTCGGTGATCCAGGTCGATGTGTCAGCCATGACGATGACCGACTCACTGAGGATCTCCGACCTCCCCGAGCTCGAGGGTGTCACGTACCTCGACGACGATGACCTGACGATCGCCACCATCTCCGTTCCCAGGGCGCTCATCGAAGAGGAAGAAGAAGGACTCGAAGGCGAGTTGCTCGAAGGCGAAGAGGGCGAACTTGCCGAGGGCGAAGAGCCCGAGGGCGAGGAAGCCGGCGAGCGAGCCGGCGAGGAAGCCTCCGAATAGGTGTGGTGAAGGCCGTCGTCGGCCTCCGGAATCCGGGTCTCGAATACGTCGGCACACGCCACAACGTCGGTTTCGAGGTGGTCGAGGTGTTGTGTGCACACCACCGAGTCACCCTCTCATCGGGTCCGTCACGGGTGCGCGCCGAGGTGGGGGACTATCGGCTCGGCTCCGAACGGGTCGTCCTCGGGGCGCCACAGGCGTTCATGAACGACAGCGGCCCGCCGGTCGCATCGATGCTCTCGTACTTCAAGGTCGACGTCGACGATGTTCTCGTGATCCACGACGACATCGATCTTCCCTTCGGGAGGCTCAAGGTCCAGTTCGGGGGCGGCAACGCCGGCCACAACGGACTCCGGTCGGTTGAGCGCTCGCTCGGCACCAACGAGTTCGCCCGTCTCAAGGTCGGTGTCGGGCGCCCTCCGGGTCGGATGGATCCGGCCGCGTACGTGCTCAAGCGGTTCTCCGGAGACGAACGCCTCGAGATCGACTTCCTGGTGGATGACGCCGCCGACGTCGTTGACGAATGGGTGACGGACCCGATCAGAGCTCAGCAGACCGCCGGCTCTCGGCGCCCCGGCGGCCCAGACCAGGATTGACCGCGTAGGCTCGGGCCATGCCCAGTCTCGATGCATTCGGCATGGTCGTTTCGGACATGGCCGCCACGCTCGACTTCTACCGACTCGTCGGTTTGGAGATCCCGAGGTCGGCGGACGACGAGCAACACGTCGATGTGGAGTTGGCTGGTGGCGTGAGGCTCATGTTCGACACCGTCGAGCTGACGACGTCGATCGCACCGTGGGAAGCACCGACCGGTGGTCACCGCATCGGGTTGGCCGTTCGATGCTCGACTCCGGCCGAGGTCGACACAACCCACGCGGCTCTGATCGCAGCCGGGCATCGCTCCCACCTCGAGCCATTCGACGCATTCTGGGGTCAGCGCTACGCCACGGTCTTCGACCCCGACGGAACTCCCGTCGATCTCTACGCGGACAACCCGCACGCCGACGAGCGTCGGCTGAGAGACCGAATGTGGCGTCATCGACGTCGCGGCACGGGTCGATCCGGGATCGACTGCGGAGGTCGAAGTAGGTTGTTGCACCCGTCGGAAGGAGCGGTGTGACAGAACTCGTGGGAGCCCTCGATCAAGGGACGACAAGTACGCGTTTCATGATCTTCGACCCCTCGGGGACCGTGGTCGCGTCCGCCCAGCAGGAGCACGAACAGCTGTTCCCGCGGTCGGGTTGGGTGGAGCACGATCCGGTCGAGATCACAAACAGGATGTGGGCGGTGGTCGGCGAGGCGCTCGGCGGAGCCGGTCTGACGGCCGCCGACCTCGCCGCGGTTGGCATCACCAACCAGCGTGAGACGGCCGTGGTCTGGGATCGTGCCACCGGCGACCCGGTGGCGAATGCCATCGTCTGGCAGGACACGCGAACCGACCGGCTCGTCGAGGAGCTCGCCGGGGAGGTGGGGATGGATCGGTTCCAGCATCAGACCGGCCTCCCGCTGGCGACATACTTCTCCGGGCCAAAAGTGCGCTGGCTGCTCGACTCGGATCCGACGATCAGAGCACGCGCCGAAGCCGGTGAGCTGGCGTTCGGCACGGTCGATTCGTGGGTGGTCTGGCAGCTCACCGGCGGTTCGACCCACATCACCGACGTCACGAATGCCTCGCGAACGATGTTGATGGATCTGGAGACGATGTCGTGGTCCGCGGAGCTGTGTGACGCGATCGGGGTCCCGCTGTCGATGCTGCCGCGGATCGTGCCGTCGATCGGCCGGATCGCCACCGCGACCGGCGCACTCGACGGGGTTCCGATCTCCGGGATTCTCGGGGATCAGCAGGCTGCGATGTTCGGGCAGACGTGTTTCGACGTCGGCGATGCCAAAAACACCTACGGAACCGGCTGCTTCATGCTCCTGAACACCGGCACCGAGCTCGTCCGATCCGAGAACGGGCTGTTGACGACGGTCAATTACCAGATCGCCGGCGAGCCCCCCGTCTACGCCTTGGAGGGCTCGATCGCCATGGCCGGCGCCGTGGTGCAGTGGCTGCGGGACAACATGGAGATGTTCGAGAACGCCGCGGACATCGAAGCGCTTGCCGCAGCCGTCGATGACAACGGCGACGTCTACTTCGTCCCTGCGTTCTCCGGGTTGTTCGCGCCGTACTGGCGGTCCGATGCCCGCGGGGTGATCGTCGGTCTCACGGCGTTCAACACCAGGCATCACATCGCACGTGCCGCACTCGAATCGACCGCCTATCAGACCAGGGAGGTGCTCGATGCCATGCGGGCCGACTCCGGAGTCGAGCTCAACGAGCTCAAAGTCGATGGCGGGATGGTGGCGAACGAACTGCTGATGCAATTCCAGGCGGACATCCTCGGTGTGCCCGTCGTCAGGCCGATCGTCTCGGAGACAACGGTGTTGGGGGCGGCCTATGCGGCCGGTCTCGCCGAGGGCGTGTGGAGCGGCCTCGACGAACTGCGGGCCAATTGGGGAGAGGACACCCGTTGGGAGCCGGCGATGGGCGACGCGGTTCGGGCCCGGCTCTTCGGGCGTTGGAAGCAGGCCGTTCAACGGACCTTCGACTGGGTCTGACAGGGCTGGAGATCATTGCCCGCACATCGAATCTCGGGAATGGACCGCGATGTCGTCGGAAATCTGGGAATCTCTGTCGAAATGGCGAGGGACCGTTCGTTGTATCGGTGACAGGTCCCAGACACCAGAAAGGAGAGCGGGATGCCCAAATATGCAGCACTCATCTACACGATCGAGGGTGACAGCACCCCCGAGGAGTGGGCCGCAGTCATGGACGAGTACAACGAGTTCGGCGAGAAGGCCGGAGCCGCAGGTGTGATCGCCGGCGGCGAGGCACTCGAGGACACCGCGACGGCCACGACGGTGCATGTCGATGGCAAAGGAGGCCAGATCCACACCACCGACGGACCGTTCGCAGAAACGAAGGAGGCGCTCGGAGGCTTCTACCTCCTCGACTGCGCCGATCTCGACGAAGCCGTGCATTGGGCGGCCCAGATCCCCGGCGCTTGGCATGGTCGGGTCGAAGTGAGGCCATTGATCGACTTCAGCCAGGACGGATGACGCTCGCCGAGGTGCTGCGTCGTGAGGGTGGTCAGGTCCTGGCCACCCTCATTCGCATGACCGGCGACATCGGTATCGCCGAGGACGCGTTGCAGGAAGCGACGATCACCGCGTTCGAACGATGGTCAGATGAGTCGATGCCGGACAATCCCGGGGCCTGGCTCACGACGACCGCCAGAAACAAGGCACTCGACCGACTGCGCCGGGAAGCCCGTCGGAACGAGAAGGAGCGGGAGGCGGTCCGCCTTCTCGACCAGCAGTTGGGAGAGCCCAACCAGCCGACGGACCTGCTGAGGCTGCTCTTCACATGCTGTCACCCGACCCTTGCCGCCGAATCACAGGTGGCGCTCGCGCTCCGCACGCTGTGCGGTCTGACGACGCCCGAGATCGCTGCTCTCTTCCTCGTCCAGGACACCACGATGGGGCAGCGGATCAGCCGGGCGAAGAAGGAAGATCTCCATGGCGCGGATCCCGTATCGGGTGCCCGAGGAGCACGAGTTGCCCGACCGGGTTCCCCCGGTCCTCGCCACGCTCTACCTCGTCTTCACCACCGGCCACCATGCTCCGTTCGGAGCACTCGATTCGCGGGTGGACCTCGCGGACGAGGCCATCCGGTTGACCCGCATGCTCACGTCGCTCATGCCCGACGAGCCAGAGGCGAATGGCTTGCTGGCTCTGATGCTCGCCACCCACGCCCGACGTCGAACGCGCCTCGGAGACGATGGTTCTCTCGTGCTGCTCGGGGAGCAGAACCGTGCGTTGTGGGACCACGACATGATCCGCGAGGCCTCCGACCTGGTCGAGGGCTCATTGCGGCGGCGGGGGACACCCGAGTACCGACTGCAGGCCGCCATCGCCTGTCTGCACGGGCTGGCGCCGTCGTACGAGGAGACCGATTGGGCGCAGATCGCCGAGCTCTATCGGCTGCTCGAGGCAACCCGTCCCACTCCGGTGATTCGCGTCAACCGGGCAGTAGCCGAAGCGGAGGCGTCCGGGCCGCTCCGCGGTCTCGAGTTGATGCAGGATGTCGGCGGGTTGGAGGGGTGGCATCTGTATTGGGCGACGCTCGCAGACTTCCATCGGCGTCTCGGAGACGCCGACTCCGCGGCCGAGGCTTATCGGCGGGCACTCGGACTGTTCGATGAACCGATCGGATCGAGCGTTCCTCGAGGCCCGTCTCGCCGGCGTCGTCGGCAACGGCTGATCTCGACGCCGAGACCTCCCTCTGGAGCGGAGGCTCAGAGACCCTCCGCCTGGAGCTCGTCGTTGTGGGAGTCGATCTGAGCCTGGCGTTCGGCATCCGTCCAGCCGAGTTCGCGCTGGAGCAGATCTGCGATCGCTGGAGCGTCGTTGCGGGAATGGTCGGGCGTGAACCAGGCGAGATGGGTGCGTCTCAGTGTGATGTCGGAGATCCGACTGGCAGCTTCGTAGCGTGCGGCATAGGCCACATCGGCATGCGACGTGCGGCCGTCGCCCATCAGCGTGGCGAGCAGTGGGTTCTCCGAGATCAATCGGGCGATCGTCGTTGCTTCCGTTCCGTAGCGGCGGATGGTGGGATGGATCGCCGACTCCGCCAAACCGGCTTCTCTGAGATGACGTTCCAGGCTCGGAACCGATCCATCCGCACCGACGAGCGGGACGTGCTCGGTCGAGGATGTGGTGTCAACACCGAGATGTTTCGCCACGACATCGGATGCCTCTGCAGCGATCTTGCGGTAGGTGGTCAGCTTGCCTCCTGCCACCTGGACCAGGCCCGGGAGCGGTTGCCCCACGACATGTTCCCGGGATGCCTTGGCCGTGGATTCGTCGCCGTGGTCGGCGAGCGCTCTGAGACCGGCGAAGCTGGACACTGGCTCGAAGTCCTCGACGTCGAGATACCGCCGGACGTGGCGGATCAGATAGGCGGCGTCCTCGTCCGAGGCGGTGGGGTGGGTCGGGTCATCGGTGTACTCGGTGTCGGTGGTGCCGATCATGGAATGACCGAGCCAGGGAACGATGAAGAGCACCCGGCCATCGTCGGTGGTCGGTAAGACCAGCGCCCGGCCCCGTAACGGGAGATCATCGGACGCGACGATCAGATGGGACCCCTTGCTCATCACCAGCCTCATCGGCATCGCAGGTCCGTCGATGCCGGGGAGGTTGAAGGCTCCCGTTGCAGCCAGCACGGTGGTCGACTCGATCGAGAACCGGTCGTCGGTGGCGGTATCGCGGGCGTCGACAGTGAACCATCCGTCGTGCGGGTGGATCTGCTCGACCTGGACACCTCCGGCGGCGGTTGCTCCGTGGCGACGAACGGCGGTCTTGATCAAGGGAGACCACCAGCCGGGCGTCGTCGGTCTGGGCGTCCGAGTAGATGACGCCGCTCTTCAACCCTTCGGGTCTCAACTCCGGCATCATCTCCGTCAGGGTTTCAGCGTCCACCCCGCGATGTCTGTCGCCTGGTCGCCCGAATCCGCCCAGCACGTCGTAGAGCGTCAATCCGGCCCGGAGTGCAATCGGAGCGATCCATCCCTTCGAGGCCCATTTCGGTGCGTCGGCAAGCCCGTATTGCTCGTAGATCGGGATCACGAACTCGAGGGGGTCATAGAGAAAGTCAGCGATCGAGTTGAGGATCTTCTGTTCTCTCAGCCCTTCCGAAACCAGGTTGAACTCGAAGTGCGGGAGATAGCGGATACCGCCGTGGAAGAGTTTCGTCGATCGGGACGAGGTTCCCTGAGCGAAGTCGGATTGCTCGACCAGACCGACATCGACGCCGCGAACGGAGAGGTCGAGTGCAGCCCCGGCGCCGATCACGCCGCCACCGATGATCAGGGTGTCGAACCGCCCGTGGCTCCGGAGGCGGTCGACGTGTGTTTGGCGGTCCCAGCGGGTTTCTACGGTGACAGGCGCCATGTTGCGACTGTACCGATGGGCATGTGTGACCCAAAGCCGATCGTCGGCGTATGCTCTGCGCGAGCCATGCCGGAGCAGTGCCATGACGACACCTGATGCACTCGCAGTCCTTCGGGTCGTCCTCGTACCCATCATCATGGTGCTGGCGCGGCAGGGCGACTCCATGGATGGAGCGCTGGGTTGGGCAGCCGCACTGTTCACGATCGCCGCACTCACCGATTTCCTCGACGGCTATCTCGCTCGCCGTTGGAAGATCGAGTCGACCCTCGGCGCGTTCCTGGACACAACTGCCGACAAGCTGTTGGTGACCGGGTCGCTCATGGCGCTGATCTCGATCGATCGTGTGTCGATTTGGGCAGCGCTCATCATCGTCATGCGTGAGTTCATCGTGATGGCGTTGCGGGGGCTCGTTGCTCTCACCGGCGGGATGGTCAAGCCGTCGACACTTGGAAAGGCGAAGGCCGTCGTGCAGTTCACCGCCATCGGATTCGCCTTCATCCGGTTCTCCGATCCGCTGGGCCCGCTGTTCTTCGACGAATGGCTGATGATCCTCGCGGTGGTTGCCACCCTCGCCAGTGGCTGGGGCTACCTCTCCGGTTTCGCTGAGACGGTGCGGAGATCGCGCTCTCAGGCGACCGTGTGAGATCTGCCGTCACGGGTGGCTCGGGCGTCGTCGGTGGCGCCGTGATCCGGCATCTCGTCGCGTCTGGCCACGAGGTCTTTGCCGGCTCACGTTCCCGAGATTCCGACGTCGCGCTCACCGAACTCGGCGCCGAGCCCGTGAGGTGCGACGTCATGGAGCCGGACAGCCTGGCCGATCTGTGCACAGGCGCCGACATTCTGTTCCACGTGGCTGGAGTCAACGAGATGTGCGTGGACGATCCAGGTCCCATGATCGCGGTCAACGTCGACGGATCGGTGAACGCCGTTCGCGCGGCTGCGTTGCACGGCGTTCGCCGTGTGGTCTACACATCGTCAGCCGCGGCGCTCGGTGAGATGCCGGGGACCGTTGGTTCGGAGTCGTCGGCTCATCGCGGGTGGTTCTTGTCGGAGTACGAACGATCGAAGTTCCTGGCGGAGGAGGCAGTGATGGCCCTCGACGCCGACGTGGAGATCGTGTCGGTGAATCCATCGTCGGTCCAGGGCCCCGGCCGCGCCACCGGTACCGGCAAACTGATCCTGGACGTACTCAACGGTCGATTGCCCGCCCTCGTCGACACCGACCTGTCGATCGTCGACATCGACGACTGCGCCAGGGGACATCTCCTCGCCGCCGAGTTCGGCGATGACCGAGCGCGATACGTGCTCAACTCGTTCACCGTCACGATGAGAGATGCGATCTCCCTCCTCGAGTCGGCGACGGGCCGGTCGATCCGCGTCCGGTTGCTTCCGGCAGGGTTGATCGGTGCGGCGGCTCCGCTGGTCGATCTGGTGGCTCGATTGGCGCGTCGCAAGCTGCCGTTCTGCGGAGAGATGATCCGGACGATGGCCCACGGTCACCGGTACGACGGAGGGAAGGCAACGGCCGAGCTCGGCCTGTCATACACGTCGCCCGAGGAGACGATCGGCCGGCTGGTGCGATGGTTCGAATTGGAAGGGCTTCTCGTCTGACGTGGCTGGTCGAACTGACAACCCGATCTCGGTGCCGACTCCCTCGCAGATCAATGAGTTCGTTGCCGCCGAGTATCCCGCCGCCTCCACCCGATACCGCTCGGTCGAGGTGGGGGAGGGATTCGCCGTGGCGCGATGGACCTACGACGCGGCGCTCGACAGGCCAGGGGGCCTGATCAGTGGGCCGACCCAATTCACGCTGTGCGACAGCGTTCTCTGGCACCTGTCGTTCACGGTGGTTGGTCTCGAGGCGATGGCCGTGACCTCCGATCTGCACATCACCTTTCTGCGGCCGGCCCGTGGCGGCGATCTCCTCGCTCGGGCCGAGCTGATCCGGGCGGGGCGAAGTCGCATCACAGGAGATGTGATCGTGTGGGTCGACGATGACCGCGATCGGCCGGTCGCCCACGCGGTCGGGAGTTACGCGCTGCTCGGAGCCCGCTGAGCCGAGCGCGGCGAATCGGGGTTCCCTGAACCCGCCTACGATCGTGCTTTCATGCCTCCTCCCCTCGAAACGCTCGTCGACCGGTGGCGCCCCCGGCATTTCCCACCGCTTCCCGGAAGGTGGGTCGTCGCCGCGGGCCTGCGTGCCTTCGCCGTCGCCGGTCTCACCCGCAAAGTTGACGGTCCGATCCTCGTCATCGTCCCGAGCGAACGAGACGCCGACGACCTCGCCGACGACCTGTCGCTGTTCATCGACGATGTCCACCTGATGCCGGCTTGGGAGATCCTCCCGTTCGAGCACATCTCGCCCAACGCCTCGACGATGGCCCGGCGAAGCGAGGCGCGTCATCGGCTGCTGACGGGATCGAAGGGGACGGTCGTCGTCGCATCGGTCCGAGCAGCCATCCAGCGCACGAGCCCGAGCGACCCATCACCCATTCTTCTGTCGAAGGGCGATGAGATCGAGGTGACGGCTCTCGCCAGACAGCTCGCCGACTTGGGGTATCAACGGACCGATCGCGTCGAGGCTCGTGGCGAGTTCGCCGTTCGAGGGGGAATCGTCGACGTCTACCCAGCCCAGGGTCACGAACCCGTCCGCATCGACTTCTGGGGCGACGTGATCGACGACCTCCGGTCGTTCTCGCCCGGAGATCAGCGCTCGTCTGACGTCGTGGATCGTCTGGTCGCCTACCCGGCGAGAGAGTTTCGTCCGGACGGCGAACACATCATCGAGCGGGCAACGGAGCTGCTCGCAACGGATCCGTGGAACGCCTCGGTGTGGGATCGATTGATCGAGCGTCAGCACTTCTCGGGGATGGAGTCGTGGATGCCCTGGCTGTCGGAGGAGCGGTGCCTGCTCGACGAGATCGGTGGACGAAGTGTCTGTGGTGGTCGCCGAGCCTGGGCGCGCGGTCTCCCGTGCGGCTGACCTGTCCGCCGAAGAGGACGAGTTGGCCGTGGCGTTGGCTCCGACCTGGGGTCAGGGGGCGCCTGAGGCGGGAACTCATCCGCCACTCTTCCTCGACCTCGCGCAGCGGCTCGCCGTTCGTCCGACGATCGAGCTGCCGACCCAGGCTGCCGGACCCGCCGACGAGGTCCTCGTCATGCGGTCGCTCGATGCCATCCCCGGCGACCCCGAGTCGGTCGCGGTCGGTGTCCAGCGTCTCATCGGCCAGGGCGTGACCACCGTGATCGCGATGGACGGCGAACCGGCTGCGGAGCGGGTTGCCAGGATCCTGGGGGAGAACGGACTGGTGCTCGACACCGCTGACAGCGCATCGCCGGGAGGCGGTATCGTCATCCCGATCGGCATCCACCGAGGATTCGTGGCTCCCGATGTCGGAGTCGCCGTCTTGGGCGAGCAGGAGATCGCCGGACGCCGCCGGTCCCATCGGCGCTCGGGTGGTCGCCGACCATCGCCGTCAGGGGCCGAGTATCGCGACCTGCGTCCTGGCGATTACGTCGTGCACTTCAAGCACGGGATCGGGAAGTTCGAAGGATTGGTCTCGCGGGTGATGGCGGGGGTCGAGCGTGACTACCTGATCGTCGCCTACGCCGGCGCCGACAAGTTGTATGTCCCGACGGATCAGCTGGCGGCCGTGAAGAAGTACACGGGAGGTGAAGCTCCTCGCGTGTCCCGGATGGGCGGGAAGGACTGGTCGGACACCAAGCAGCGAGTCAGGCGAGAGGTCGCAGCCGTTGCCGAAGAGGTCGTGCGACTGCACAAGGCGAGAGCGACGGCCACCGGCGTCGCCTATCCGCCCGACACGCCATGGCAGCGCGAGATGGAGAGCTCGTTCCCGTTCGAGGAGACCGCCGACCAGCTGACGGCCATCGCCGACGTGAAGGCCGACATGGAGTTGGACACCCCCATGGACCGCCTCGTGTTCGGCGACGTCGGGTTCGGCAAGACCGAGGTCGCCCTGCGTGCCGCGTTCAAGGCTGCGACCGCCGGAAAGCAGGTCGCGGTCCTGTGCCCGACCACCTTGCTCGCCCAGCAGCACTTCCAGACTTTCTCGGAACGGTTCGACCCGTACCCGATCGAGGTGGCGATGTTGTCGAGGTTCCTCACGCCGAGAGAGGCGAAAGAGGTGGTCGCCAAGCTGAAGACAGGCGAGGTCGACCTCGTCATCGGAACGCACCGGCTCCTCTCCGAAGACATCCATTTCAAGGATCTCGGGTTGCTCGTGATCGACGAGGAGCAGCGTTTCGGGGTCGCCGCCAAGGACAAGATCAAGCGTTTCCGGGTGGGTGTCGACGTCGTCACCCTGACAGCGACCCCGATCCCGCGGACACTCGAGATGGCGCTGACCGGCGTGAGAGAGGTCAGCCAGATCAGGACTGCTCCCGAGGACCGGCATCCGATCCTGACCTATGTCGGTCCCTACGACGAGAACTCGGTCGCCGCGGCCATCCGGCGTGAGATGCTGCGCGACGGTCAGGTGTTCTACGTCCACAACCGGGTCCAGTCGATCGATCGGACCGTCGAGAGGCTGCGTCGGCTGGTGCCGGATGCCCAAGTACGTCACGGCACACGGGCAGATGTCGGAGGGTCAGCTCGAGCAGGTGATGCTCGACTTCTGGAACCGTGAGTACGACGTGATGGTTGCCACCACGATCATCGAGTCCGGGCTGGATCTGCCCCAGGTCAACACCCTCGTCGTCGAGCGATCTGACCTGCTCGGCCTCGCACAGCTGTACCAGCTGAGGGGCCGGGTCGGCCGCTCCAATCAACGCGCCTATGCCTACCTGTTCCACCCTGCCGACCAGTCGCTCACCGAAGAGGCCCATCGTCGACTCGAGGCGATCGGCGAAGCCTCGGATCTCGGGTCGGGATTCGAGCTGGCTGTGAAAGACCTGGAGATCAGGGGCGCGGGGTCGATGCTCGGCGAGGTCCAGTCGGGCCATATCGCCGCCGTCGGCTTCGAGCTGTACACCGAGCTGGTGGCCGAAGCCGTCGAGAAGTTGGAAGGCCGGGCCGTCGAGGAGGAAGCAGCCGAGATCCGGATCGATCTGCCGATCGACGCCCACATCCCCGACGAGTACATCCCCGAGCAGCAGCTTCGCCTCGAGGCGTACCGCCGGTTGGCGCTCGCCACGACCCACGCAGAGGCCGACGAAGTCACTGCGGAATGGCAGGACCGCTTTGGTGAGATTCCCGAGCCCGCACTCGCCCTGATCGACATCGCCCGGCTGCGGGTGGAGGCGATCCGCGTCGGCCTGACCGAGGTGGTGAAGCTGCGGAACGAGGTACGGATGGGACCCGTCGACCTCTCGGAGTCGCAGGAGATCAGACTCCGTCGCGTCGCACGGGGATCCGTCTTGAATGCCAGGGAGAGCGTGATCTTCATCCCGGCGCCAAAGATGTTGCTGCGCGGCGTGCTCGACTTCCTCGAGACGATGTGGCCGCCTCCGTCGGATTGACCTGATACCCACGGGGATGGGTACCATGATCGCACCCCCGATTCTTCCGAGGTTTCTCTTGTCAACATTCAGAAACACTTTCGCGCTCATCGCGTTGGCTCTGCTGGTCGCTGCATGTGGCGGATCCAGCCAGGTCGTCGCCACCATCTCGGACGGCGATCTCTACGACATCGAGATCTCGTCGCAGCAGGTGGAGGATCTCTCATCCAATAGCGGTGCGATCTCGACGACGGCGTTCGCCGAGGATCTGACGAACACCATCGTCGAGTTCATCGTCATCGAACGGGCATCCGCCGACTTCGGCATCACCGTGACCTCCGATGACATCGAGGCCCGTCGCGCCGAGCTCCAGGATTCGGTCGAGGCGCAAGGCACCGCCTACCAGGACTTTCTCGATCAACAGGGTTTCACCGATGAGCGGGTGCGCCGAATTGCGCATCAGCAGCTCGTTGCCGAAGCGGTCGAGGCTCAGCTGCTGGACGACGAGGGTCCGGTGACGGACGAGCAGATCGACGCCTATGTCGACCGAACGGTTCGCGGGTCGACCGAGGTGTGCGCCTCGCACATTCTGCTCGAAACCGAAGATGAGGCGGTTGCCGCCCGCGAGCGAGTGCTCGCCGGCGAGGACTTCGCAGCCGTTGCGATGGATGTGTCGACCGGCCCGTCCGGGCCCGACGGCGGTGACCTCGGGTGCACGACCCTCGGGAGCTATGTCGAAGAGTTCGCCATCGGCGCGTACGAGGCCGAGATCGGTGTTCCGACCGAGCCGGTGCGCAGCTCGTTCGGTTGGCACGTCATTCTCGTCACCGAGCGCACCGCTCCGGAGGACCTCGACCTCGAACAGGTCAGGGACAACGCCTCGGAGGTCCTCAACTCGACCCGTGGGCAGCCACTCGTCAACGAGTGGCTCCTGCGAGTGATCGGTGAGGCTCAGGTCTCGGTGGAGCCCGAATACGGCTCGTGGGTCACCGATCCGCAGCCGCAGGTCCTGCCGCCGGCATGATCGACATCGTCGGGTTGGGGCCTGGCGACATCGAGCGCGTCCCCGACCCGATGCGCAATTTCCTGATGGACCCGGGTCGGACGGTGGTCGTTCGCACTCGCCATCATCCGGCAGCCGTACAGCTTGCTGCGCTCCGCGACGTCACCTTCTGCGACGACCTGTACGAGCTATCTGGCGACTTCGATGCGGTGTACGAGTCGATCGCAGACCGTGTCATCCAGATGGCAGAGGCGGGCGACGTGATCTACGCAGTTCCGGGAAGCCCTCGCATCGGCGAGTTCGCAGTTCGAAAGATCGTCTCGCGTGCCGACGCTGTCGTGCATCCGGCAGAGTCGTTTCTCGACATCGTGTTCGATCTCGTGGCCATCGATCCGCTCGCCGACGGCTTCCAACTACTCAACGGCCACGATTTCCCGCCAGTGCCCGTCTTCGATCGCCCAACTGTGATCGGGCATCTCGACGACCCGACGATCCTCGCCGAGATCGGCGCCACGATCGATCGGACCGCGACCGAGGACCTGGAGGTGACGGTCATCTCCGGGGCGGGCGCCTCAGACGAGCGTGTCTGGGTCGGCAGCCCTGCGCTGATCGATCCGACCCTCGCCGGATATCGGACCTCGATGTTCGTCCCGGCTCACCCCAACGGCATCGTCGGAGCGATTTCGTTGATGCGGACGCTGCGCGACGAGTGCCCGTGGGACAGGACCCAGACTCACGAGTCGCTGGTCCGCTATCTGGTCGAGGAGACTCACGAGCTCATCGAGGCGCTCACCTGGCTGATCGATGCGGATTCCGACGAGCTCGGCGCCTATGCGGAAGTCGAGGAGGAACTGGGCGACGTGCTCCTTCAGGTCTTGTTCCACGCGGTCATCGCTGAAGACGCCGGGGCCTTCACGATTTCTGATGTCGCCCATCAACTCCGCCAGAAGATGGTCAGGCGGCACCCGCACGTCTTCGGCGATGTCGACGCTGACGATGCGGAGACGGTCAGGCGGAATTGGGATGAGATCAAGGCGGGGGAGAAGCGCCGCACAGACCCGTCCCTGATGGATGGCGTTCCGGCGATGCCGGCGCTCTCCCGGTCGGTCGAGGTCTCGCGCCGGGCTGCGAAGGTCGGTTTCGACTGGGACTCCGCCGCCGAGGTCGAGGCCGTCATCGCCGCAGAGCTCCGAGAGCTCTTCTCGGCGGAGGGGGCCGAGGAGATCAGACACGAGGTGGGCGACGTGCTCTTCAGCGTCGTCAACCTCGCACGCCATCTCGGCGTGGACCCCGAGATCGCCCTGACCGGTGCCGCCGGTCGCTTCGAGCGTCGCTTCCGCGCCATGGAGCAACGTGCCGAGCTGGCCCCCATGACCCTCGACGAGCTCAACACCCTCTGGACCGCCGTCAAGCGCGACGAGTGAGCACCCCTCCCTGCAACCCAGGGTTGCAGGCACGGTATACGAGCTCTGGAGCCCGCAGTTCGACACGGGGACCCCGGGGGCGTTTCAACCGTGGGCCCCAGGCACGGTATGTCGTCACTGCAACCCTGGGTTCGCAGCAGGGCATTCCCGGGGGTTGGAGGGGGTCGTGCTAGGTTTTGAGGTTCACAGAGAGAGGGAACCAGATGTCCATGGAGATCATCGACATTCGGGCTCGTGAAATCCTCGACAGCCGTGGGAATCCCACCGTTGAGGCCGATGTGCACCTTGCTGGCGGCGCATTCGGTCGGGCGGCGGTCCCGAGCGGTGCGTCGACAGGGGCACTCGAAGCGATCGAGCTTCGGGACGGCGGGGACCGCTTCGGCGGTAAAGGGGTTTTGCAGGCCGTCGAGAACATTCGCACCACGATCGCCCCGGCACTCAACGGAGTGAACGCCACCCGCCAAGAGCTCATCGATCAGCTGATGCTGGACCTCGATGACACCCCGAACAAGGCCAACCTCGGAGCGAATGCCATCCTGGCCGTGTCATTGGCTACGGCTCGCGCTGCAGCGGACGGCACCGGTCTTCCGCTGTTCCGATATCTCGGCGGCCCGTCTGCTCGGGTGCTGCCGGTTCCATGCCTCAACGTCCTCAACGGGGGGGCGCACGCCGCCAATTCAGTCGACATCCAGGAGTTCATGCTCGTCCCGGGTGGGTTCGAGTCGTTCAGGGAGGCGTTCACCGCAGGCGTCGAGGTGTATCACGCACTCAAGAAGGTTCTCGCCGGTCGCGGCCTGGCGACCAACGTCGGCGACGAAGGCGGGTTCGCTCCCAACCTTCCGACCAACCGGGCTGCCCTGGACCTGTTGTTCGAGGCGATCGAGGCCGCCGGCTACACCCCGGGTGAAGAGGTGGCTCTGGCGCTCGACGTTGCTGCTTCAGAGCTGTATCGCGAAGGTCGATATCAGCTCGAAGGTGGTGAGAAGTCGCGGTCTGACATGGTCGCCTATCTCGTCGAGCTGATCGGCGAGTACCCCCTCGTCTCCGTCGAGGACGGCATGGCCGAAGACGACTGGGATGGGTGGATCGATCTCACTGCCCAGGCCGGCGACCGCACCCAGTTGGTCGGCGACGACTTGTTCGTGACCAATGAGGAGATCCTCAAGCGAGGCATCAAGAGCAGAGGCAGCCAACGCCATCCTCATCAAGGTCAACCAGATCGGAACCCTGTCCGAGACTCTCCACACCATGCAGACTGCGCAAACCGCAGGATTCGGGCGGATGGTCAGCCATCGGTCCGGTGAGACCGAGGACGCCTTCATCGCCCATCTGGCTGTCGCGACCAATGCCGGTCAGATCAAGACCGGGGCTCCGGCGCGCGGGGAGCGGACCGCCAAGTACAACCAGTTGCTGAGGATCGAGGAAGCTCTCGGCGACGAGGCGCGGTTCGCTGGTTGGGCGCCGTTCAGGAGAAAGCCGTGACCGCCCGTCGCCCTGCGCTCGCGATCGTGGTCGTTGCTGCGATCGTCGTCATCGCCGCGATGCTGACCAACGTCGTTCCATTCCGCCAGGTGGTCGCTCAGCGGACCGAGATCGCCACCGCCCGGGATCAACTCGCGGGGATCGTGGCCGAGAACGCCCGGCTCTCGCAACAGGTGGCGGCTCTTGACACACCCATCGAGATCGAGCGGATCGCCAGAGACAAACTCGGCTATGTACGGCCCGGAGAGTCGGCGTTTGTCGTCATCGAGCCGGAGGCCACCGAGTCGGCCGCCCCCACCGTCGATGTGGCCCGTCCCGTCGTCGACGAACCGTCGATGCTCGAGAAGATCTGGTCATATCTGACAGGCGCCGACCTGGTCGCGGGGTGACCGATCAGGGTGTGATGTCCGCGCAGGTCGGCCGGCCGCTTCGAGGAAGTCCTGCGGTTGCCGGGCGGTGCCCTCTGGGGCTTCCCACGGTCGCAGCCGTCGAGCCGATCCTCGAAGATGGCACACCATTTCCCACGCGGTTCTGGCTGACCTGTCCACTCGCCGCAAAGCGCATCGGTCGGTTGGAGTCGATCAATGGGGTCAAGCGCATGGAAGGCAAAGCGTCTGGCTGATCCGGTCTTCGCCTCGAGGCTCGAGGCCGCGCACCGTCGTTACGAGGGACAACGCAGCGCCGTGCTTTCCCCGGACCACGTCGGCCCCGCTCCCACGGGTGGAATTGCGGGGCTCTCCGTCGGCATCAAGTGTCTCCACGCCCATTACGCCGACACCGCCGCCGGCAACGACAACCCGGTCGGTGAGGTGGTCGCGGGATGGATCGAGCCATTGAACTGCGCGGTCCCGTGCGTCGTCGACGATGCACGCAACCCCCAATGGATCGAGCCGGCATGACGGTTGGAGCGGTCGACATCGGTACCAACTCGATGCGGGTCTTGATCATCGATGACACCGGATCGACCGTCGAGCGTCGAGTCGAGGTCACCGGTCTGGGAACCGGCCTCGACGCGACTGGCCGCTTGCAGAGCGACGCGATGGATCGGACCGTGGCCGTGCTCGAGGGCTTCGGACAATCGCTCCGCACCTGCGACTCGGTGCGGGTGGTGGCGACGTCGGCCAGCCGAGAGGCGGAGAACGGTTCCGAGTTCATCGACCGCGCTGCGGCCGCACTCGGACACCGACCGGAGGTGATTTCGGGGGAGGAAGAAGCGCGCCTTGCATACGACGGTGCTCTGGCGTCGCTGGAGCCCCCGGCCGGTGCGACTCCGGTGGTCGTCGACATCGGTGGTGGGAGCACCGAGTTCGTTCAGCCAGATACGCAGGTGTCATGTCGGATCGGTTCGGTGAGGCTCACGGACCGAGCGCTGTCGGAGCGTCCCGTCCCCTTCGATCGGCTCGAAGCGACTGCGGCCGATGTCTCGGCGGCAATGACGATCGAACCCGATGAGGACCGCAGCTACTGGATGGTCGGGGTTGCTGGCACGTGGACGAGCCTGGTTGGACTCAATCCAGCGGCCGATATGTGGTCGGAGAGGTTCATGGAACGACCCTGCCTCGAACCGATGTCGATCGTCTCGTGGTTCGGTTGGCGTCGCTCTCATTCGAAGACACCGAACACCTGCCGGGTCTCGAGCCGACGCGTGCGAGGGTCATCCTGGGCGGGGCGATCATCGCCCGAGAGGCGCTCAGACGCTTCGGTCTCCAGAAGCAACGGTGTCGGAATCCGATCTCCTCGACGCCGTCGCCAGATCCCAACTATGACCGGTAGCCTTCGCCGCTGCCCGGGTGGCGCAATCGGTCGACGCGGGAGACTTAAAATCTCTTGTCCGCAAGGGCATGTGGGTTCGAATCCCACCCCGGGCACCAGCACCGACATGAGGCGTCGCTGCGCCGACGGCGCGGCTCCGACACGACGCCGGCCCCGCTCAGCTGATGGCTGAGCACGATCTCGGGGCGGTCATCGCCCACCACACCGAGGCGATGGGAGGTTCGGCGGCAATCGAGCGCCGACGCAGTGTGGACGTCGTGCTCGAGGTGGTTGAGGCGTCGTTCTCGGGAACGGTGCGGTATCGGGCGTCGCGGGAGGGTCTGGTGCGCGTCGACGTCTACGTGGGCGATGATCGCGTCTTCAGCGAAGGCATCGACGGCGATGGGCCCTGGCAGGCGGCCCGGGATCTCAGCGACATCCGACCCATCGGAGACGCCGGCGTCGCGGCCCTCCAGCAGGGCATCGAGCTGAACATGTTCGGCCTGCACGAGTACGTCGACCGTGGCCATCGGGTTCGAGTGGCAGAACCGATGGTGATCGAAGCGGTCGAACACGTGGTACTCGAGGTCGAGTTCGCCACGGGCGTGAGGTCGCTGCTTCTCCTGCACCCTGAGAGCTGGCTCGTCGAGCGGCGACGAGACGTCAGGGCATTTCATCCCGAGATCGAGCCCGACGAGCGAAGTCTCGAGACCGTCGTCGAGTCGTTCGCTCCGCTGTGCGGGGCGCTCTGGCCCACCGTCTCACGCCAGGTCGACATCGACACGAACGAGGTCCTCCAGCAGAGCCGCACGTTGCGGCGCGACTGCAACGAATCCTCCGGCGTCCTGGGCGTCCGGCGACCATCCTGAGCTCGGCCCTCTCAACACGGGCGTGCCGTCGCCGCCGGATGGTGGGGATCTCACCCCGAAATGTGATGAGGGTGGGTCCGATCGGACCCACCCTCATCGTCGTCGAGTATGTATTGCTCAGGAGATCGGATCGAGCTGCTCCGGGGAAGCGATCTGCTCCATGAACTCCGGATAGGCGGATGCACCGTGCTCGACCCTGTCGAGTCCGGCGAGCTCCTCTTCGGCGCTGACCCGGAGGCCAACGGTCGCATGGATCACCCGGAAGACGATCGTTGAGAGGATGAACGTCCAGGCGACGATCGCCAGGACTCCGACCGCCTGGATCCCGAGCTGCTCGACGCCGCCGCCGCTCAGCAGACCGACATCTCGTCCGAAGATTCCAACGGCGAGAACGCCCCAGATCCCACACAGGCCGTGAACGCTGATGGCGCCGACTGGATCGTCGATGCCCATCTTCTCGATGGCGAGAATGCCGTAGACGATGATGGCGCCGGCGACCAGACCGACCACGATCGCCCAGCCGTTGGGGATCACGTCGGGACCTGCAGTGATGCCGACAAGGCCGCCGAGCGCACCGTTCAAGGTCATGCCGGGGTCCGGCTTGCCATAGCTCTTGTTCGACCACGAGATGAACATGGCGCCGAGCGAACCGGCTGCCGCGGCGAGAGTCGTCGTCACCGCGACCGATGCGAAGTCCGCACCGACTGCCGCCAGCGTCGAACCGGCGTTGAACCCATACCAGCCGAACCAGAGGATGAACACGCCCAGCGATCCGAGCAGCAGCGAGTGCCCGGGAATCGACTTGGGGTTGCCGTTCTCGTCGTACTTCCCGATTCTGGGACCGAGCACGAGAACGCCAGCCAGCGCCGCGACGCCACCCGTGAGGTGGACGAGGCCGGATCCGGCGAAATCGAGGAATCCGAGATCGGACAGCCATCCGTCACCGCTCCACTGCCAGTGTGTGATGATCGGATAGATGATGCCGGTGATGAACGGCGTGTAGATCAGGTAGGAGCTGAACTTGGTGCGTTCGGCCATGGCACCCGAGACGATCGTCGCTGCCGTTGCGGCGAAGACCACCTGGAAGAACCACTCGACCGATCGATCGGAGTTGGCGAAGAAGAAGTCTCCGTATGCGAAGAAACCTCCGACGCTCGACCCTCCGTAGGCGAGGGCGAAGCCGAATGCCCAGTAGGCGATCGCTCCCACCGAGAAGTCCATGAAGTTCTTCATGACGATGTTCGCCGTGTTCTTTGCCCGGGTGAATCCAGCCTCGACGAGGGCGAATCCCGGCTGCATGAACATGACCAGGATCCCGGCCACGACGACCCAGACGTTGTCGACTGCTTTCGCGACCTCCTCGATCTCCTGCGCCATGGCTGTCCCAGCCAGCGGGCCGAACAGCGCGAGGGCGGTGAATCCGCCGAGCGCAAATAGACGTTTCCGCATTGTGCCTCCAAGTTCCATAGGGGGTTGGTGGCACAAGCTATGAGGTCCGGTTTTCATCGCGGTGTACTGGGTGTTGCCGAGGCCGCGCTTTCGTGTTTCGGGTCGATTACAGGCGCCCGGATCGGGCCAAATCTCCCTGATGCTGGAAGAATGGCCTTCGATGCATTCTGATTCGAGGCTCGCCAACGAGGGGGCACACCTGATCGCGGCATCGTGGGCTGGGTTCTTCGACCGCTTCGCCATCATCACCCGGAGGGCTCGTCACCGGTTCCTCGAGCGGGATTGGGGACACATGTCCGGTGACCACGTCGAACGGCTGGATCTCTACACCGCAGTCGTCGACAGGACCGAGCGCGACATTCGGCGCCTGCTCGGAACACGCCTCGAGTCCGACGTCGTGTGGATCGGGATGAAGGCGGTCTACTCGGGTCTCGTCAACTTACGTGACGACTGGGAGCTCGCCGAGACGTTCTTCAATTCGATCACTCGCCGGGTGTTCGCCACCGTCGGTGTCGATCCGAAGATCGAGTTCGTGCGCAGCGACTACGAGTCGAGGGCACCAGGGCCCATCGGGCAGATCGTCGACCACCACGAGCGAAAGTCGGCTACGGAGATGGTCGTTGGAGCGATGGAGACCGCAGGGCTCGCCGCCGAGTTCGCTGATCTCGACCGCGATGCCATCCGGTCGGGGATGCTACTGATCGAACGGGCCGATCAGATGGGAGCGCCGGGGCGTCGATCGGCTCGAAGTCCTCGACACAGTGTTCTACCGGGGCTCGGGGGCCTATGTGGTCGGGCGGATGTGGGCCGGCGATCAGTGGTCGCCCATCGCATTCTCGCTGCTCAATGACGACGGTGGCGTGCGGATCGACGCCGTGTTGGCTACCGAGAATCAGCTCAGCGTGCTGTTCAGCTTCACCCGTTCCTATTTCCATGTGGCGACCGAGCGGCCGAGGCAGATGGTGGACTTCCTGGCGGAGCTGATGCCGCGCAAGCGCCGCGCCGAGTTGTTCATCTCGCTCGGGTTCAACAAGCACGGCAAGACGGAGCTGTTCAGGGAGCTGATGCGACATCTGGAGTCGTCGTCGGACCGGTTCGAGATGGCGGCCGGCGTTCAGGGCCTGGTGATGGTCGTCTTCACGCTTCCCGGTTTCGACGTCGTCTTCAAAGTCATTCGCGATCGATTCGGAGCGCCGAAGCAGATCACGCGGGGGCGGGTGATGAACAGGTATCGCCTGGTCTTCCGTCATGACCGGGCGGGGCGGCTGGTCGATGCCCAGGAGTACGAGCATCTCTCCTTCCCCGCCGATCGGTTCCGGCCGGATCTCCTCGAATTGCTCCTGGAGCACTGTGCCAGGACGGTGACGATCGAAGGCGACACGGTGACCATCGCCCATGCATACGTCGAACGCAGGGTCACCCCGCTCGACGTCTACGTCGCCGAGTACGGTGCCTCGGCCGGTCGCGCTGCGATCATCGACTACGGCCAGGCGATCAAGGATCTCGCTGCCAGTGGGATCTTTCCAGGAGACATGTTGCTGAAGAATTTCGGTGTCACCCGGCACGGGCGGGTGGTCTTCTATGACTACGACGAACTGTCCACGCTCGACGAGTGCACCTTCCGCACCATCCCGGTCTCCGACGATCCCTACGACGACATGTCGGCTGAGCCGTGGTTCTCAGTCGGCCCGGGCGATGTGTTTCCCGAGGAGTTCTCGACCTTTCTCGGACTGTCGGAGGATCTCCGGGCGGTGTTCGATCGACATCACGGGGACATCTTCGAGGCGTCCACGTGGAAGGAGTGGCAACGCCAGGTGGCAGCGGGCGAGTTGATGCAGGTCTTCCCCTACACGGACGATCAGCGCGTGGCGGAAGTCTCGGCACCGTGAACGGCCCGTCCGATGTCCGCGCGCTCGTCGAGGATCTTGTCGACCGCGATCGGGACCGTGATCGTCGACAAGGTCGAGGAGGTGACATCGGCCGTCGTGTGCCTGCTTGCGAGGGGGCACCTGCTCCTCGAGGACCTGCCGGGGACCGGCAAGACCATGCTGGCGAGGAGCCTCGCGATCGCCGCAGGTGGAGAGTTTCGCCGGATCCAGGCGACGCCCGATCTGCTCCCCAACGATGTCACCGGTGTCAGCGTGTTCGACCCGCGCACCTCCGAGTTCTCCTTCAGGCCGGGCCCGATCTTCGCCAATGTGGTGCTCGCCGACGAGATCAACCGGGCGACGCCGCGGACCCAGTCGGCTCTTCTCGAGGCGATGGGGGAGCGCCAGGTCACGGTTGACGGTGAGACGCGAGCTCTGCCGGCGCCGTTCATGGTGGTCGCGACCCAGAACCCGGTGGAGTTCGAGGGCACCTTTCCACTTCCCGAGGCGCAGCTCGACCGCTTCTTGATGTCGATGCGACTCGGGTATCCGGGAGCGGCCGCCGAGGCGGGCCTGGTTCAGTCGATCGCCGATGTCCATCCGATCGAGGTGCTCGGTCCGGTCACCGAGCCGGACGTCCTCCAGGCCGCACAGACGGTGGCGGCGCGGTGCACCGTCGGACCGGAGATCGCCGATCTGATCGTGGCCGTGACGACGGCGACCCGACGCCACCCTGGCGTGTCGCTCCCCGCCAGCCCCCGGGCGTCGCTCGCCCTCGCCGCGGTGGCCCGCGCATCGGCCGTCGCCGACGGCCGGGACTATCGTGACGCCTCACGACGTCAAGCGCTTCGCCAAGACCTGCCTCGCCCACCGCATGGCACTGACCCCTGATGCCCGGCTACGCGGATCAACGCCGTCGCTGATCGTCGACGAGGTGCTGGATGGCCTGTCGATGGGAGTGAGGGACGTCAGCGAATGACCCGTCGGCTGGCTCGTCCGGCCGCGGCACTGGTCGTGCTCGCCGCGATCTTCCGCGTCGAGTCGCTGCTCGGCGTTGGCGTCGCGGTTGGGGTGTGGATGCTCGCGGCGTGGCTCCTTCCCCGAGCAGCGATTCGCGGCGTCGACGTCACCCGAACCCATCCGGCTCGGGTCATGTGGGGAGACAGGTTCGATGTGGTGCTCGACGTGATTTCGGACCGGCGTCTTCGATGGCTGTCCGTCATCGACGTGACGCCGTTCGATCTGGGTGACAGCGACCGTGCCGTTGTCTCACTCGACCCGGGGGTTGGACAGTCGCGGCGTCGAACGATCGTCGCCAGGCGTCGGGGGTTGCACGCGCTCGGACCGACAATGGTGACGGCGGGCGATGTGTTCTCCATCGGTTCTCACGATCGGCAGATCGGTGGAACGAGTCGTGTCCTGGTGTACCCCCAGATGGTTCCGGTCGGTGCCATTGCGGTCACACCGGATTCGCCCGAGCCCGTGCTCCCGACCATGCGGCCGCTCTTCTTCGATCCACACCGGATCCGGGGCGTGCGTGACTACCTGCCAGGCGACCCGATGCGCACGATCCATTGGACGTCGTCCGCTGCGTCCGGTGCCCTCGTCGTCAAAGAGCTCGAACCGGCGGTCACCCAGATCGTGGTCGTGTCCGTCGACATGGCGCAGGCGTCACACCCGAGATCGGGTCGGCATCGGAGCGGTGAGCTCGCCGTGATCGTCGGCGCGTCGCTTGCCAACCACTTCGTCACCGTCGAGCGCCGCCCGGTAGGGATCCGTCTCGCCGGTTTGGACGCCGTGACCGGCAGCCCGGTCGACGTCGATCGCCCTCCTCGTGGCGACCATGCGCATCTGATGGAGACGCTCGAGTACCTGGCGAGGATCCGTCTCGATCGCGAGCGAGACTCTCATCGCCTGCTCGATCGGCAGGGGCTGGGTTTCGGCACGACCCTGTTCCACGTGGCCGGGATCCTCACCCCGACCGCCGCATCTGCGCTGGCGGACATCCGTCGGGCGGGAGTGTCGATCCACGTGATCGTCACGGGCGGTCCCGCTGAGCCCGAAGTGGCGTCGATGCTGAGTGTCAGAGAGGATCGGGCTCGCAGTAGTCGATCGATCGTCTGACCTCGGAGTCGACCAATGAATGCGATCGCCGCCCTGTTCGTCACGGTCATGGCGGGCTTGCTCGGGTGGGGAATCGGCGACGTCGTCGATGGTCTCTCCCCGTGGATCGGCTCGACGATCTCGGCGAGTGGTGCGTTGGTGACGAGCATCATCGCGACGGCTCGGCCTCCCGGATCCGCCGGGGTGTCATGGCGGCGACTCGAACTGGTGGGAGCCGTGGCAGGGTCGGTCGGCCTCTACCTCGCCGCGGGCGGCGAGGTAGATCGAGTTCCCGTGGTCGCGGTGGTGGTGATCGCAGTGATGGTTCGGTCCATGGCCGACTCGACGATGATCGACGTCGACCTGACACGTCGGATCACCGATGACCGGATGGGGGCGGGGCCGGTCCGACGGATCAGGACGCGGGTGATCGTCTTCGGCGTGATCCTCGCGGCGCTGTTGGGATATGCAGAGGCGACCAGGGTCGGTGCATTCGATCTCAGTCGCCCGGCAAGTGGTCGCGTCATGGTTCCCGTGATCCTGTGGTTCGGTGTGGGGATGGCCGGCGTCGGGGCGGTCAGCCTGTGGGCCAGAGACATGGCGGTGGGAGCGTGACGGGTTCGATGTCGGGTCGCCGGTCGTCGAACGCTGGATCGCCGGGATCGCCGTCTTCGTCCTGGCCACCATGCTCGTCGCCGTTGGGCTCCCACTGGTCTCCGGTGGTTCGTCGGCGCTCCCGGCGCGCGGAATCGCCAATGCGGGCGGTGTCGGGCGATGGGTCTCCGATCAGCTCGAGCGACTCGGTGACATACAGACCGATGGCGGTGGCGCGAGCGAAGCGAATGGTGCGACCGACGACGCCGTCGGAGGAGCCGTCGATCTCGGCTCGAGTGACCCGCCGGCGTGGCTGGGCGACGTCGTGGTGCTCGCCTTGCTCGGGTCCATGTTCCTCCTGGCGGTCCGGGCAGGGCAGCGGGCGGCGGCTGGCCGTCTGGGGCAGCCGACAACGCGCTCGGGAGGATGGAGGGCACTACTCGGTGTCATCGGAGCGATGGCGTCCGAGGCATGGCGTCTCCTCGGCAGACTCCTGGGGTTCCTGCGCCGTCTCGCCGGCTCGGGCGCACGCTCGGCCACCCGGCCGCTCGCCTCATCATCACCCGCGGTCCGTGGAGCACGCTCGGAATGGTCTCCGGAGGATCCCGATCGGCGCCGGGTCGGTCGGGCATTCGCCCGCATCGCAGTCCTGGTTCAGCCTCGTCCGGGCGAGACACCGGTGGACGTTGCGGCGGCACTGTCCGACGTCTCGGCGCATGTGGTGGTCGACACCTATCGGCTGGCTCGATACTCGGAGCATCCGATCTCTGAACGGTCGGCGGATCTCGCCGAGCAGGCGGCCAACTCGGTGATCGAACACCGCTCCCATCCCCCCAGTGGGTAGGGTCGCGAGAGACCCTCATCAGGAGAGAAATGGCGTCCTATCCGGCAGAGTATGAGCTCGATGTCGTCCTCCGTACCGGGGAGACCGTCCAGGTCCGCCCGATCACCCCGGACGACGGCGATCTGCTCATCGCATTCTTCGAGCTCTTGGGCCCGGAGAGCAGATACTTTCGGTTCTTCCGGGTCAAACAGGATCTGAACCCCGAAGAAGTGCGGTTCTTCACGAACGTGGACTATCACAACCGAATGGCTCTGGTGGTGCTGGACGACGATCGGATGATCGCGGTTGGGCGGTACGACATCGAGGAGGAAGGCGGGTCAGCGGCGGAAGTCGCATTCGCCGTCGCCGACGACCAACAGGGCCGAGGGATCGGCACCGAGCTCCTCCAACTCCTCACCTCGTATGGGCGTCAGCACGGCGTCGAGCGGTTCCGGGCGTTCGTACTTCCAGAGAACGTGCAGATGATGCGGGTCTTCCGCAACTCCGGCTACGAGCTGGGTCGGACGGTCGAGGACGGTGTGTACACCGTCGACTTCCCGGTTGCATACACCGAGGGAGCGAGGACCGCAGCGGAATTCCGTGAAAAGCGGGCGATCGCCTCGTCGATTCTGCCGCTGTTCTTTCCCCGGTCCGTTGCGGTGATCGGGGCGTCGACGAGGACGGGGGCGATCGGCAACACCCTCTTCCGAAACCTGTTGCATTCGGGGTTCGGCGGAGCCGTCTACCCGATCAACCCCAACGCATCGGTTGTGAACTCAGTGAAGGCCTACCCATCGATCGCCGACGTCCCCGACGAGGTCGACCTGGCGTTCATCGCCGTCCCGGCGAGTCACGCCCTCGAGGCCGCCAGGGAGTGTGCGGCGAAGGGTGTGAGAGGTCTCGTCGTGATCACCGCCGGGTTCAGCGAGATCGGCGGTGAAGGCGATGCTCTCGAGGAACAGCTCCTCGAAATCGTCCGACGAGGCGGGATGCGCATGGTCGGTCCCAACTGCATGGGGCTCCTCAACACCTCGCCAACCGTCTCCATGAACGGGACCTTCGCCCCGATCTACCCACCGGCCGGCAATATTGCGATGTCGTCGCAGTCGGGGGCGCTCGGAATCGCCATCCTCGAGTACGCCCAGCGCAACGGGCTGGGCATCAGCCAGTTCGTCTCGGTGGGCAACAAGGCGGATGTGTCCGGAAACGATCTGCTCCTGCATTGGGAGGACGACCCGGCGACCGATGTCATCCTGCTGTATCTGGAGTCGTTCGGGAATCCCCGCCGTTTCGCCCGGATCGCACCGCGGGTGGCTCGCAAGAAGCCGATCGTCGCCGTGAAGTCCGGCCGAACCGAGGCCGGGAGTCGGGCAGCGTCCTCGCATACAGGTGCCCTGGCGTCGCTCGACGTCGCCGTCGATGCACTGTTCCATCAGTCCGGTGTCATCCGAACCGAGACACTCGAGGAGATGTTCGCGGTCGGAGCGATTCTGGCGCATCAGCCGATCCCCAAGGGGCGGCGGGTCGGCATCATCACCAATGCAGGGCGGGCCCGGCATCCTCGCCGCCGATGCGCTCGAATCGAGAGGCCTGTTTCTCCCCGAGCTGTCGTCGGAACTCCAGTCGAGCATCATGACGGCGTTGCCGAGCGAGGCAAGTGCCCGCAACCCGGTCGACCTGATCGCAGGAGCCCAGACCTCGGAGTTCCGCCATGCCGTCCGGGAGATCTTGAACAGCGGAGAAGTCGACACGCTGATGGTGATCTATGTGCCGACCACGCCGAGCGGGATCATCGAGATCGGGACAGCCGTCCTGGAAGAGGCCGAGGTCTACGAGGGGGACACCACGATCATCTCGGTGTTCATGCAATCCGAGCAGATCTCGGACCTGATGAGCAGCGAGAAGGCGACGATCCCGACCTTCCCGTTTCCCGAGAACGCTGCCCGGGCGCTTGCCCGGGTGGTGCGACACGGCGAATGGCTGCAACGCGACCCGGGGACCATCCCGACATTCGACGACGTCGATCCCGAGGGAGCCCGCCTCATCGTCGTCGACGCGTTGAGTCAGATGGGCGAGGAAGGCGGATGGCTGGAGTCGGCGGATGTCGACGCCATTCTCGGAGCGTTCGGGATAGCCCTTCCGGCCACGGAGGTCGCCGCGACCGCCGACGAAGCGGTCGAGGCGGCTCGCCGGATCGGTGGGCGGGTGGCGCTGAAAGTCGTGTCGGCGTCGGCACTGCACAAGTCCGATGTCGGCGGGGTGTTGTTGGACGTCTCCGGCGACGACCTCGTCAGGGAAGGGTTCGAGCAGGTCACATCGGCGGTCGACGAATTCGACGGCGTGCTGGTCCAGGAGATGGTCGATGGTGGTCACGAGATCCTGATCGGCATGACCGAGGATCCGAACTTCGGGCCATTGCTGGTATACGGGCTCGGCGGGGTATACGTCGAGTTGCTCAAGGACGTCGCCTTCCGGCTCAACCCACTGACAGATGTGGACGCGGTCGAGATGATCAACGGGATCAAGGGGGCTGCGCTGCTCGAGGGGTATCGGAACATGCCGCTGGGGGACCTCGAAGCCGTCAGGGAGACGTTGCTCAGGGTCTCGGCGATGGTTACGTCCATCCCCGAGATCACGGAGATGGATCTCAACCCGGTGAAGGTCCTCGAGCCGGGAAAGGGCGTTCGGGCGGTCGATGCTCGCATCAGGGTCAAGCCGACCCGTGAAGGGTGGTCACCAGAGCTGCTCGACCTGCCGACAGTCGTGGGATGATGTCGGCTCGGATAGGGTGGGGAACATGTCACTCGTCGAACTCGAAATCGATGGCCCCGTTGCCGTCGTCACACTGAACCGCCCACCTGTCAACGCGCTCTCCCAGGAGCTCTCGGTCGCACTCGAGGAGACGTTCGGAGCATGCACCGACAGCGCCATCCGGGCGGTCGTCGTCACCGGGGCGCCCCACTTTGCTGCGGGCGCCGACATCAAGGGCTTTCCAGGACGCCTACGACAGTGACGACGACGACGTGTTGGCGCGGGCGTTGGTCGATGCGGTTTGGGCGCTCGAAGGACTCGCCAAGCCGACCATCGCAGCCATTCGCGGATACGCGCTCGGCGGCGGTCTCGAACTCGCGATGGGGGCCGACTTCCGATACCTGTCCGACCAGGCGCAGGTCGGTCAGCCCGAGATCAAGCTCGGCCTGATTCCTGGCGGGGGAGGAACGCAGCGCCTCACCAGGATCGTTGGGATCCAGAAAGCCAAAGACATCGTCTTCACGGGCCGATTCGTCTCCGCTCAGGAGGCGCTCGACATCGGTCTGGCGGACGCGGTGTTCCCCGAAGACGAACTGCTCGACGCCGCATTAGGCGCCGCCAGGAGATATGCCGAGGGACCGACGAAGGCGATCGCCGCGGCAAAGCGAGCGATCAACGACGGCGTCGGTCTCTCGATGCGCGATCGCATCGAGTTGGAGGCGGAAGCCTTCAACGACGTCTTCTGGACGGCAGACGCCAAAGAGGGTGTCGCAGCATTCATCGAAAAACGAAAGCCGGGATTCGGCGGGAGCTAAGCGTTAGCCCTCGATGCGCCGTTTGAGACCGCCCAAGTTCCGCTTCCAGATGAAGCCAAGCACCGGTTTGGCGAGGAAGGCGGTGATGGCGCCGCCCAGGTAGAGAGGGAACGTCAACTCCTCGGTCCAGGTGAAGCGAGTGCCACCAGCGACCGGCGACAGTCTGAAGAATCCGCTTCCGGTGACCAGCCCGGAGTGTTTCACCCCGATCGACTCGCCTTCTAGCCATTCGGTCACTTCCATCCGATCGGTGGTCCGCAGTGGCCCGACGACGGTCTTGACGCGCATGACGGTGCCGATCCCGACTCGTTGGTCGCCGTCGAACTCGATCGATTCGGCGTCGGCCATCCATTCGGCATGCGATGGGAGGTCGGCGGCTTCCCTCCAGACGGTGTCGATGGGGGCGGCGATGTCGACGAACTGGGTGATCTTGGCCATGGTGTCACGTTACGGAGTCGTCGGGGAGTGCGTGAATCGGTCGGCGACGATTCTCGAGCTGGTGGCACAGCCCTACGCTCGGTCCACGACTCACTCGAAAGGAACACGACATGCAGGCTCGCTCAGTGAAGGCACCCGGTGACGGAGTCCCCGTCATCGTCGGAATGTACGACGAGCGGGTCCCGGCGTCGGGAACCCCTTCGATTTCGAAGGAGAATCGCTCCGTCACTGACGTAGTGTTCGATGCGGTCGGCTTCACCGGTGCACTCGGCCAGTCAGCCGTTGTCTCGATTGCGTCCGGGACGACCGTGTATGTCGGTCTCGGTGCCGAGCTGGATGCCGAGCGCCTCCGCCAGGCAGCCGCACACGGTCGCGCAGCGGTCGCGTCCGCCCGCACGTTGGCAACCACGCTGCATCATGTGGAACTGGACGGTGCCGTTGGCGCGGTCATCGACGGTCTGTCGCTCTCCGACTACTCATTCACGCGTCTCAAGTCGTCACAGGAGGAGCGGGCCGAACTGGCAGTCGAGCTGGTCGCCCCATCCAAGGGCTGGAAGGACGAGGTGTCGCGGTCGGAGACGATGACCAGGTCCGCCACGCTCGTGAGGGATCTCGTGAATACCCCGCCGCGTGACAAGGCGCCTGCCGATCTCGCCGCATCGGTCGTCGCTGCGGCGAAGGACGCCGGGTTGACGGTCGAGATCTGGGACGTGGCGAGGCTCGAGAAGGAGCGGATGGGTGGGATTCTCGGTGTGGGCGGTGGATCGCACCGACCGCCGTGTCTGCTCGTGTTGCGTCACAAGGTCAGGAAGGCCAACCACAGCCTTGCTCTGGTCGGAAAGGGCATCACGTTCGATTCGGGTGGCCTGTCTCTCAAGGCCGGGAACATGATGGAGACGATGAAGACGGATATGGCCGGCGCGGCTGCAGTGATCGGAGCGATGCTGGCCATCGCCGAACTGGGACTGGCCGTCGATGTCGTCGGCTACGCGCCGCTGGCCGAGAACCTGCCGGGCGGGGGAGCGCAGCGTCCCGGCGATGTGTTGACGGCTCGGAACGGGAAGACGATCGAGGTCGTCAATACCGATGCCGAGGGCCGGTTGGTCCTCGCCGACGCCCTCTCGCTGGCGGTCGAGTCCGAGCCTGACCTGGTGGTCGACATCGCAACGCTCACCGGCGCCTGCAAAGTGGCGCTCGGTGAGAAGATCGCCGGACTGTGGAGTAACGACCGAGCTGCGAACGATCGTGTCGTCGCTGCTGCGGCGGCCGCCGGGGAGCGAGTCTGGTCGATGCCGCAACCGGCCGACTACTGGTCGCTGATCGAGTCGGACATCGCCGACATGCGAAACTCGTCCTCATCGCGATATGGGAGTGCGATGGCCGCGACGTTGCTGCTGGAGCAGTTCGTCGGCGATGTCCCATGGGCGCATCTGGACATCGCAGGCCCGGCGTGGGCGACCAAGGCGGAGCACTACATCCCCAAGGGCGCGACCGGCTTCGGAGTTCGCACCCTCGTCCAGATCGCCGAGAGCCTGATCGAGTGACCGCGCCCGTTCTTGTCAGGGGGACGTGGCCAGGTTGCCGTCAACCTTGACAAGAACGGAGTTTGTCGGTGGTGGGTGGGACATGGGATCATGGGGCGTGCTCTATCTCGATCACGCCGCCACAACGCCGATGCGTCCCGAGGTCTGGGAAGCGATGGCCCCGTTCGCTTCCGACCGGTTCGGAAACTCCTCCGGATCTCACGGGGAATCTCGGCGCGCCAAGAACGCCCTCGAGGCGGCGAGGGAGCGGGCCGCCGAGCTGATCGGTTGCTCACCGCCGGAGATCGTCTTCACCGGGGGCGGAACCGAAGCCGACAATCTCGCCATCAAAGGGGCGGCCCTCGCCGGTGGGCGTCGGGGAGGTGTCGTGACGGTGGCGACCGAGCACGAAGCGGTGCTCGAGGCTGCCGCGATTCCTGGGTCGATTCGGATCAGAGGTTGGGATCGTCGCGGTCGACGCCCACGGCCGGACCTCTGCCGACGCGATCTGCGACGCGGTCCGCCCGGAGACAGTCGTGGTCTCGGTGATGGCCGTGAACAACGAGACCGGTACCGTCCAGCCGCTCGAAGAGATCGTTCCGGCGGTCCGAGCGCTCGAGCGTCCCATCCTCATCCACACCGACGCCATCCAGGCGTTTCCGTCGCGTGATCTCGACGTGGCTCGGCTCGGCGTCGACCTGTTGTCGCTCACCGGGCACAAATTCGGTGGACCGAAAGGCTCCGGACTGCTGTTCGTGCGCGAGGGAACCAACCTCGAGCCCGTTCTCCACGGGGGTGGTCAGGAGCTCGGACGGCGTTCCGGTACCCACGACGTGATGGGAGCCGTCGGTCTCGTGACCGCCATGGAACTCGCCCATCCATCGCAGCCGGTTTACATCCCTGATCGAGCGGGAACGGCGCGAGTTCGAGGCGCGTCTGTCAGGTGTGGCACATCGCACCATCCCCGAGGAACTCGCCGCGATCCAGCACTCCCATCTCCGGTTTCCCGGGGTGAGGAACGAGACACTGCTCGTGCGGATGGATCGTCGGGAGCTGGCCGCCTCCGCCGCTTCGGCGTGCCAGTCGGGTGCCAACACGGTGTCGCACGTCCTGACTGCGATGGGACTCGAGCCGGATGCAGCTCGCGAGTGCCTCCGGTTCTCGTTCGGATGGACGACCGAACCGGGAGACGGCGAACGGGCGGCAGATCTGGTGAAGGACGCACTCGAGGGGCTGACGTGAGGGCACTCGTCGCCATGTCAGGAGGGGTCGATTCCTCGGTCGCCGCAGCACTTCTCGTACAGGACGGCCACGAGGTCACCGGGGTGACGCTGAAGCTGTGGCAAGGACCGAACGGAGAGGCACCGACTGCAGGATGCTGCACGGTCTCCGACAGTGAGGACGCCCGCCGGGTGGCCGCCCAGCTCGACATCCCCTATTACGTGCTGGACTACACCGAGGACTTTGCCGAGGGGGTGGTTGATCGCTTCCTGGCCGACTACGTCTCCGGCCGCACGCCGAACCCGTGCATCGAGTGCAATCGGACGGTCAAGTTCGACCGGCTCGTCGAGCAGATGGAGCAGTTCGAGTGCGATGTGCTGGTCACCGGCCATTACGCCAGAACCCGGTATCGCGATGGAGCGTGGCGACTGCTGCGGGGAGTCGACTCCGCCAAGGACCAGAGCTATGTGTTGTCGATGCTGTCACAAGGTCAGCTGGAGAAAGTCCGGTTTCCGGTTGGGGAGATCAACAAGAGCGAGACCCGACGGATCGCATCGGAGCTGGGCCTGCGCACGGCCACCAAGCCCGAGAGCCAGGACATCTGCTTCGTCGGCTCGGGCGACTATCGGACATTCATCCGGTCCCAGTCTCCCGAGGTCGAGCATCCGGGGCCGATCGTCGACGTTGACGGCGCCGTCGTTGGATCGCACCGAGGGCATCGTCGACGTCACCATCGGCCAGCGCCGGGGACTGGCCGTCGCGGTCGGAGAGCCCCGATACGTGACCGAGATTCGCCCGGAGACGAACACGGTCGTGGTCGGTAGACGCGAGGACCTCGCCAGGCTCGCTGTGGAGCTGTCGGAGGTGACGACCACATCGGGACAGCCGCTCGACGATGGACCGGTCCTGGCGCAGTACCGGGCGCATGGCGAGGCGGTTCCCGCTGCGCTGCGATCGAACGGATCTGTCGTGCTCGAGTTCGCCGAACCGCAGTTGGCGGTGGCGCCCGGCCAGACCGTGGCCTTCTACGACGGCGACGAGGTTCTGGGCGGCGCCATCATCACCTGATCGGGCGGATCGACGCTGCGCACAACTGCTTGGTGAGCGTTACGATCGTTCGGTAGGGCGAGCGATCCACCGACTTCGTGTGATCCGCCACAATCGGGACAAGGAGACGCAATGCGAACGACTATTCAGGGCACGAAAGTTCCCGCTCTCGGGTTCGGAACGTTCCGACTGGCCGGGGACACGTGCCGTGATGCCGTCTTGCATGCGATGCACATCGGATATCGCCACATCGACACCGCGCAGGCCTACGAGAACGAGGAGAGCGTTGGCGAGGCGATCCGCATGTCGGGTGTGGCTCGCGACGACTACTTCCTCGCGACCAAGATCGACAACGGGCAGCACGCTGCGGCCAACGTGATCTCGAGTACCGAGGCGAGCCTGAGGAAGCTGGGCGTCGACCATGTCGATCTCCTCATGATCCATTGGCCGACCACTACCGTCCCGCTGGCAGAGACGATGACTGCGATGCGCGAACTGCAAGAGGCCGGGAAGACGACGCACATCGGCGTGAGCAACTTTCCGACCCATCTGGTCGCCGAGGCGATGAAGCACGCCACGATCTTTGCTGACCAGGTGGAATATCATCGCACTGCTCTCCCAGGAGAAGCTCGCCAACCATGGCACGGGAGCACGACTTCATGATCACCGCCTATTCACCGCTGGCGCGGGGAAAGGTGGGGGACTATGGCGTGATGAACGACATCGCATCTGATCTCGGCGTGAGTCCGACTGCGGTAGCCCTGGCATGGCTGATGGAACAGGACAAGGTCGTCCCGATCCCGAAGGCCACCAGCGAGGCGCACATCGAGGACAACTTCGCCGCCATCGACCTGAGATTGACCGAGTCCCAGGTCGCCGCCATCGACGCCCTTCCCAAGGATCGGCGTCTCGTCAACCCGGGGTTCGCTCCGGACTGGGACGACTGACAGCTCGTGACGTCCGATCCTGGCGCCCGAGCCCAGGAGCTGCGGGAGCAGATCCGGGAGCACGCGCACCGTTACTACATCCTCGACGACCCGGTCGTTGCTGACGCCGAATACGACGCGCTGGTTGCCGAGCTGCGGGGCATCGAGGTGGAACATCCCGAGCTGGTGACCGCTGACTCTCCGACCCAACGGGTTGGAGCTCCCCCCTCGGACATGTTCGCCGAGGTCGTCCATCAGCGTCCTCTGTTCTCGCTCGACAACGCCGACTCCTTCGAGGATCTCGAGGCATGGGAGCAGCGCATCCTTCGCCAGTCGGACGAGACGCCCGGCTCATACGCCTGTGAGCTCAAGGTCGATGGCTTGGCCGTCACGCTGACGTTCGAGCGTGGATCCTTCGTGCTCGGAGCGACCCGCGGAGACGGGGCTTCCGGTGAGAACGTGACCGCCAATCTGCGAACGATCGAATCGATCCCGCTCACGCTGCGAGGCGACGACGTGCCGTCCCTCCTCGAGGTTCGCGGAGAGGTCTATATGCCCCTGAGCGCGTTCGAGGAGTTGAACGAGCGGCAAGCCGAACAGGGTGACCGGCTGTTCACGAATCCCCGCAACGCCGCAGCCGGCTCGGTCCGCCAGAAGCAACCCGCAGTCACCGCATCGCGTGGCCTGTCGATCTGGATCTACCAGGCCGGGATCATCGAGGGCGGACCGGCGCTCCGGAGCCATACGGAGACGATGCAGTTCCTCCGCGATCTCGGTCTGCGGGTGAATCCCGCCTCGAAGACGGTTCCAGACCTCGCCGGTGTCGAGGAGTACGTCGCCTGGGCCGATGCGACCCGTCACGATCACGGGTATCAGACCGACGGGGTCGTGGTGAAGGTCGATGATCTCGGCCTCCAGGACCGTCTCGGCTTCACTTCCAGGGCTCCGAGATGGGCGATCGCGTACAAGTTTCCGCCCGAGGAGCGGACGACCACGCTCCTCGACATCCAGATCAATGTCGGGAGGACCGGGCGCGCCACCCCCTTCGCCGTGCTCGATCCGGTGTTCGTCGGAGGCGCCAACGTCGGCATGGCCACCCTCCACAACGAGACCGAGGTTCACCGCAAGGACGTGCGGATCGGGGACACGGTGGTGGTTCGGCGAGCGGGCGACGTCATCCCCGAAGTGCTCGGCCCGGTCGAGTCGCTGCGGACCGGCGACGAACGGGTATGGGCCATGCCAGAGACATGCCCGTTCTGCGGCAATCCGATCGTTCGTCCCGACGGAGAGAAGGATGCCCGTTGTACGGGGGGCTACGAGTGCCCGTCGCGACTGCGCGAATGGTTGGCGTTCTTCGCCGGGCGCACTGCGATGGACATCGACGGATTGGGATACAAGACCATCGACTTCCTGCTCTCCGAGGGCAAGATCTCCGACCCGGCCGACATCTTCACGTTGAAGGCGGAGGACTTCGCCGGGTACGAGGGGTGGGGCGAAGTCTCGATCGGGAACCTGCTCGACGGTATCGACGGGGCACGGGATCGCCCGATCAGCCGACTGATCGTCGCACTCGGCATCAGGCACGTCGGGCCGTCAGCATCGAAGGAACTGGCTCGCCGGTACCGGACGGTCCCGGCCCTGCTCGACGCACCCGAGGAGGAACTGACCGAGATCGAGGGGATTGGCGACGTCATCGCCGGCGCCTGGACCGAGTGGGCCAACGATGAGGAGAACCGGAGGCTGATCGAGCGAATGGCAGCAGCCGGTGTGCGGATGGAGGACCCCGAGCCTGACGGCGTCGGATCGTCACTGCTCGACGGCTGCGTCTTCGTCGTCACGGGCACGCTCCCGTCCCACAGCAGGGACGAGGCCAAGGAGGCGGTTGAAGCCCGTGGGGGAAAGGTCACGGGGTCGGTGTCCGGCAAGACCACGGCCGTGATCGCAGGTGAATCTCCGGGCGGCTCGAAGCTGTCGAAGGCCGAGGAATTGGGGATACCGGTGCTTGGGCCAGAGGAGTTCGAGGCGTTGTTGGCGGAGGGTTACTCGCCGGGGTAGGCGTCCCTTGCGGCCTGGATCGTCGCGATCGCCTCGTCGAGAGGGCGCCAGCCGATCGTTGCGGTCTTGGCTTCCTCGAGATCCTTGTAGACCGTGAAGAAGTGTTCGAACTCCCGGAGGAGGTGCGGGGGGACGTCGTCGAGGCTCTGGGCCGCCCCGTAGATCGGATCGCGGGGTGGGACCCCGAGTACTTTGTGGTCGGCCGCCCCTCGATCCTCCATCAGAAACAGGCCGATCGGCCGGATCCGAACGCGACACCCGGGGAACGTCGGCTCCGACACCAGCGCCATCGCATCGAGCGGATCACCGTCTTCGGCCAGTGTGTCGGGGATGAATCCGTAGTCGGCGGGGTAGCGGGTCGCGGTGAACAGCGTGCGGTCCAGGAAGATCTCGCCGCTGTGGTGGTCCATCTCGTACTTGTTGCGACTCCCCTTGGGAATCTCGACGACCATCGTTATCGGATCCATGACCTGCTTCTCCCTCGTCCCGCCGAAGATACCCACCCGCGCCCCGATCTTCGTGCCTGCAACCCTGGGTTGCAGGCACGGTATGTCGTGCTACGGGCCCACGGTTCGGCTGGGGGCTGTCGGCGTCGGTCATTCCGTGGGCCCCTGGCACGGTATGTCTTCCCTGCAACCCTGGGTTGGTGAAGGGCGCGCTCACTGAATGCGGAAGGTCCATTCGAAGGAACCGGGGTCGGGGGTTCCCGAGAAGGTGTTCCATTCGACCCTGACGGTGTGGGTTCCCGGGAGTCCACTCGGTGAGATAGAGGCCGTCGGGGGACGGTTGCCAGCGGTAGACGCCGGTCGCCTCGACGAACTGAACCTCGTCGCGGGGGACCCGGAAACCATCGACGAAGATCTGTGCGTCGTAGCCGACGTCGAGATCGATCTCGATCAGTGCCTGCTGGAGGGCTGCGTCATTCGGGTTCGGGGTGACGCTCTCCAGCGGAGGCTCGAACACGATGGGGTCGCCTCCGCCCCCGAAGGCGACGCCCAGCGCGATGAGCGGCGATCGCCAATGCTCCAAGCCCGATGTAGATGAATCGATACGGCACGCATCGGAGTCTATGGACGACCACGACCAAGACCATTTCCCAGCTCCGAGGCCCAACCGTGCCGAGGTTGCCGCGGGCCTGGCTACCGTCGTGGGTCATGAAGGTCAATCCCGTTCTCGACGAACTCGGCGCTCACGGAGTGGCTGCAATCCAGCAGAAGGCCCGAGATCTCCGGGCGGCCGGGGTCGCATTGATCGACTTCTCGATCGGCGATCCGAGAGAACCGACTCCGGAGATGATTCCGAACGCGCTTCGAGCCGCGGTTCCGACCGTGAGCCAGTACCCGACGACTCGGGGATTGCCCGAACTGCGACGGGCGATCGCCGATTACGCCGGTCGTCGCTTCGGAGTCGACATCGACCCCGATTCCCAGGTGATGCCGACCTCGGGCTCGAAGGAATCGATCTTCTCGACACCGCTGGCGTTCATCGATCGGGCTCGCGATGACCTGGTGACCTTTCCGACGCCGGGATATCCCATCTACGAGCGTGGAGCGCGGCTGGCCGGCGCCGACGTCAACCCGGTGCTCCTGTCCGGCGATTTCGTGTTCCGTCCCGAGATGGTCGGGGACCAAGAGTGGGATCGATCGGTGATGCTGTGGACGTGCTCGCCGCACAACCCGGCAGGCACGGTGGCGGACCGCTCAACGATCGCCGGGTTCGTCGAACGTGCGGCAGTCGTCGGAGACCTGGCTGTGCGCCGACGAGTGCTACGTCGATCTGTACGACGAGGCGGACGAGCCCCCCGGCTCGGTTCTCGAATTCGCCGGGCCGGGTAGCCCCGGCGTGCTGTCGTTCCTCAGCCTGTCCAAACGTTCCGGCATGACCGGATACCGATCCGGAGCGGTGATCGGCGACCCGGTGGCGATCGAGCGCCTGGCGTCACTCAGGGTCGCGACGGGGACGGCGTCGCCCGAGTTCGTCCAGTCGGCGGCCATCGAGGCATGGTCGGACGACGAGCATGCATCCGACCGCCGGCGGATCTTCTCGAAGAAGCGAGCGGTCCTGCGCACCGCGTTCGCCGAGGCCGGCCTCGACATCGTCGGCTCGACTGCCGGCTTGTACGTGTGGTTGGCGGTCGCCGACGACGTCGCTGCAACTGCCCGATTGCTCGATCAGCGAATCGTCGTGTCCCCGGGGAGGGCGTTCGGCGCCGGGGGAGAGGGCTACATTCGGCTGGCACTGGTCCCCACACTCGACGAGTGCCGAGAAGCTGCAGAGGCGGTAGTGACATGTCTGACCTGATCCGAGAGGCCTACGAGGGCACCCGCCCCATCGAGGAGGCCAGAGCCGCGGTCGAGGAGACGATCGCCGCGCTCGACGTCGGCGACATCCGCGTCGCGGAGAAGATCGACGGCGAGTGGACCGTGAACCACTGGATCAAACAGGCGATCCTCCTCTATTTCCGCCTGCGCGACATGGAGACATTCGAGGTCGGGCCGTTCGAGTTCCACGACAAGATCCCGATCAAGCACGATCTGGCCGGTCAGGGCGTGCGGGTCGTGCCACCTGGCACGGTCCGTTACGGCGCCCACTGTGAGCCGGGTTCCATCGTGATGCCCGCATACGTCAACATCGGAGCCCGGGTCGGTGCCGGTTCGATGGTCGACACCTGGGCGACCGTCGGTAGCTGTGCGCAGATCGGTCGGGACGTTCATCTCGCCGGCGGCGTCGGCATCGGTGGCGTCCTCGAGCCTCCCGGCGCACGTCCCGTGATCATCGAGGACGGGGCGTTCATCGGCAGTCGCTGCATCATCACCGAGGGAGCGATCGTCGAGGAGGGAGCGGTGCTCGGAGCCAACACGACGATCACGGGCTCGATCCCGATCATCGATGTGACCGGAGACGAGCCGGTCGAGTACCGGGGGCGGGTACCGGCGGGTGCCGTGGTCGTCCAGGGGACCAGGCCGAAGGAGTTCCCGGCCGGGACCTATCAACTCCAGTGTGCGTTGATCATCGGCCGCCGCACCGAGCGCACCGACGAGAAGACCCAGCTGAACGACTTCCTGCGTGATCTCGGAGTGCAGGTGTGACCCTCGTAGACACCACGACATGGCTGGTCGACATCCCGTCGGTGACCGGCGACGAGGAGCGAATCGCCACAGCGGTCATCGACAGGCTGTCGACGACGTTCTCCGATGAGGACATCATCAGGATCGGGAACTCGGTCGTGATCGGTCGGAGGACAGGACGCCCGCTGGTGCTGCTCGTCGGTCATCTCGACACCGTGCCGAGCCAGGGAGCGGGACCGGCGCGCGTCGTCGGAGACAGGATGGTCGGTCTCGGCTCGACCGACATGAAGGGTGGCGTTGCGGTGATGATCCACCTGCTGGAGTCGGCCGACGTCGCATCCGGGCCATTCGATGTGATCGGTGTCTTCTACGAGGCGGAGGAGGGTCCCAGCGCAAACAACGGTCTGGAACCGATCCTGATCGAGCTGGCATGGCTGGTCGAGGCGGAATTGGCGGTGGTCCTCGAACCGTCCGATGGCGAGATTCAGCTCGGCTGCAACGGCGTCGTGAATGCAACGGTCGAGTTCCACGGGAAGTCCTCCCACTCGGCCAGGCCGTGGTGGGGGGAGAACGCAGTGTCGAAAGCGGGAGAGTGGCTGGCTGCGTTGCATCGGCTCGAGCCTGAGCCGTTCCGAATCGACGGGCTCGAGTTCAAAGAGGTGGTTTCCGTCACGATGGCAACCGGCGGGATCGCCAGGAACGTCATCCCCGATCGATTCACCCTCAACCTCAACTACAGGTTCAACCCTGGCCGCACGGTGGATCAGGCGGTCGAGCACCTCCGCACCGTGTGTGCGCCTGCCGACGCAGTCAGCTTCGACGATACGGCACCGGCCGGCCCGGTCGATCGGGAGCATCCCCTCATCCGATCCCTTCATGCGGCCTCTGCCGCGCCATTCAGCGCCAAACAGGGGTGGACCGACGTGGCGCGCCTCGGAACCCATGGGATCATGGCGGTGAACTTCGGGCCGGGCGAGACGTCGCAGGCCCATCAAGCGGGTGAGAGTCTCCGCCTCGCCGATCTCGACGACAGCTATCGGGCGCTCGAAGTGTTGCTCACGGGTCGAGATCGATCGTGATCGAGTAACGGCCGGTCCCCTCCACCCGCCAGTTCGGCCAGACGATGACACCGCGGTCGCCTGACGGTCGAACGAACAGATCTGTAGGAAGCATCGTCGTGATCAGGACCTGACGGGTCACGCCCCGCAATCGGAAGCGATGACCCGTGACTGCCGTCGGCTCCGAGACCGTCTCCCAGGCCCCGCCGTCGACCCGAATCTCAGTCGTGCCGAGGTTGAGCGGGATCTCGGGCCCGAACCTGGAGCGAGGCGGTCGTTCGAACTGGTAGTCGAGTTCGAAGACGTGATCCGAGACGCTGAACGTGACAGACATTCCCGGCTGTTCCAGTGCATCCATCGATACCGAGACCCGATCGCGACGCTCGTCGATTCCCGAGATCGACATGGTGTTGGTCTCCGAATTCCCGTCCCGATCGGTCGTGTGGACCAGCATCCCGGGCGGTTCCCCCGGGAGCCATCCCACCGGGTGGCTGGTCGACTTGTCATCGAGCACGATCAACGACGCGCCGTCGTGGGGGTCGATGACGAGCGAGAGCCTCGGCTGCTCGATCTGGATCTCCTCGGAGCCGTCTGCGTCCCAATCGAGACGTGACACCCTCGCCCAGTCGTCGTTGCGTCGGCGCGAGGCATCGATTCTGCCTCGCGCCGCGATCAGCGCGGTGTGCGCCTCGTGGTGCTGGGCGGGGGTTGCATCCGCTCGGATGGAGGCGACTGCTGCAGCTTCGAGGATCAGCCTGGTCACTTCCGCGGACGGTCGCGAAGGCAGTCGGGTCGCGATCCTTATCAGCTTGCGCTCCAGCAGCGGGTCGGGCGAGGACGTGAGATCGGATGTGTCGAACTCGCCGCTGACCACGTGGTCGCCGAGATACGCCACCGGCGTAGTGAGGTCACACTGCGGGAGCAGAGCGAGCGTGTCGATGCGCTCCTCGAGTTGGTCGACGGGCACCAGTTGGACGGTGATGGTGTCGGTGGGGGACGGGGGAGGCAGCGTGGGGGCGGCACCGAAACACGGCACGATCTTGTCGAGGTGGGTCAGGACGCCGGCCCGGGCTTCGGGCGTAGTTGTGATGAGACAGGTCAGATCGGCCTGGGTGGCGATCCGGGGAAGTCGGACACCGGGGGCTCCCTCGAATGCCAGGCTCGATCCCTCGAGCCCCAGATCGTCGAAGATCTCGAACTCGTAGGCAAGAGCGGATTGGACGAACTCGTCGGGGAGCAATGTCAGCTCCGGCATCGACCATGCCGTCCTGACCCACTCGATTCGCGAGGACCGCAGCGTCGCCACCATCTCCTCGTCCTGAGTGAGGGCGTCGATCAACGCACCGGCGATCGAGACGGACGCGACGACCTCGGGCCGTCGCCTGATCAAATCGGCGAGCGCCGAGAGGTCCGCGACCGTTGTGCATCGAGAGAACAACGCGACGTGCATGTCGTTCAACCTACCGGGTCGGTCGCGTGTCACGTCGGCGGAGGGCGAACGCCAGCACCGGGAGCACGACCACCGCTGAACGGGGCCTCCAGAACACGACGAGCAACGAGAGCCCGAGGAACCACCAGCTCCGGCGCCCGACGTCGGTCACGACGGGCCAGGCGATCCACACGGCTCCGAAGATCGCCCCCACGCGCGCGGCGATACCTGCCGTCGTGCTGTCGCCTGAGTACAGGAGAAACGCCGCCGCCCCAAAGGCGATGATCGCAGCTGCTCCGATTCCGGTCCTCATCGGCGCGAGCGTAGGTCGGAGACTCAGAGCGATCGGTGGTCGGCGACGGCCCGGGCACGGCAGATCGGTCCCGGAAGTGGGCATGGCGCCCCCGCCTACACTCGCGACCATGCCTATCGAGATCGACATCGAACACGTTGCGCGCCTGTCGCGACTCGACCTGCCAGCCGATCAGCTCGCGACATTGAAGGAGCAACTCGGGGCGATCCTCGAGCATGCCGCCAGAGTCCAGTCGCTGGACACCGAGGGCATCCAGCCGTCGAACCACCCGTTGGGCTTCGTCAACGCCTTCCGCGACGACGAAGTCCGCCCATCGCTGAAGCGCTCGGACGTGCTGGCGATGGCACCGGAATCACGCGATGGCTATTTCGTGACGCCGCCCGCCCTGACTCAGGACTGATCGATGTCACTCGCCGACCTCACGATCGCCGACGCCGCGGCCGGCCTCCGCTCCGGAGCGCACAGCTCGGTGGATCTCACCGAAGCGGTGTTGGCTCGCGCCTCGATGACCGAGGCCGAGATCCATGCCTTTCTGACGCTCGATGCCGAGGCAGCCAGGACTGCAGCCGTCGAGGCCGATGCGGCCCTCGCCGACGGAGAAGATCGCGGACCGCTCCATGGCATCCCGATCGCACTCAAGGACAACATGTGCCAACGCGGGGTGGAGACGACCTGTGCCAGCCAGATCCTCGCCGGCTATCGGCCACCGTACGACGCAACGGTCGTGACGCGCTTGCGCGACGCCGGCGCCGTGCTGGTCGGAAAGGCGAACCTCGACGAGTTCGCCATGGGTTCGTCCACGGAGAACAGCGCCTACGGGCCCACCCGCAACCCCTGGAACATCGGGACGGTGCCGGGCGGGTCGTCGGGTGGGAGTGCCGCAGCTGTTGCGGTCGGCTCTGCGTTCGGCGCTCTCGGATCCGACACCGGCGGATCCATCCGCCAGCCCGGCAGTCTGTGTGGCGTCGTCGGCATGAAGCCGACCTACGGCACGGTCAGCAGATACGGTCTGATCGCCTTCGCCTCCTCACTCGACCAGATCGGACCGCTCACCCGGACCGTCGACGACGCGGTAGCGCTCCTCGATGCGATCTCCGGCCACGATCCGCTGGATGGGACCTCGTGGGCGGGGGAATACCCGGACATCTCGAACACCATCGACTCGGGAGTCGACGGGCTGCGGATCGGCGTCGTCACCGAGTTCGGTGGGGACGGGTACGAGGCGCCGGTCACGGCCGCGCTCGACCTGACCCTGGGCAGGCTCAGTGACGCAGGCGCCGAGATCGTCGAAGTGTCGCTTCCGACCGTGGACCTGGCACTCTCCGCCTACTACCTGATCGCCCCGGCCGAGGCATCTGCCAACCTCGCCCGATTCGACGGAATCCGCTACGGCCTTCGTCTCGACGGCGAGACCACCGAGGAGATGATGGCGAGAACCCGCGCCGAGGGATTTGGCCCCGAAGTCATTCGACGGATCCTGCTCGGAACGTATGCGTTGTCGGCGGGCTACTACGACGCCTTCTACGGCCAGGCGCACAAGGCCCGCACCGTGCTCCGCAACGAGTTCGCCCGCGCCTACGAGCAGGTCGACGTGCTGATGTCGCCGACCAGCCCGACAGTGGCGTTCGAGTTCGATGCAAAGTCGGATCCGCTTGTCGATGTATCTGTCGGACGTCTGCACCATCCCTTCGAACCTGAGCGGCGACCCGGCGATCTCGGTTCCGGTCGGTGTCGACCCGGCAGGGCTCCCGATCGGGGTCCAGGTGATGGCGCCCTCACTGGGGGAGCCGGTGCTGTTCCGGGTTGCCAAGGCGATCGAGAGCCAGGCGGGGTTCACCCAGAGGCCGGCAATGGTGGAGGCACTCGCATGACTGATTGGGAGCCGGTGATCGGTATCGAGGTGCACGTCGAGCTCGCTACCAAGTCGAAGATGTTCTGTGGCTGCGCGGTGTCCTTCGGGGCGGAGCCGAACACCAACGTCTGCCCGACGTGTCTCGCCCTTCCCGGAGCGTTGCCGGTCACGAATCGCACCGCGATCGAGTGGATCACCAAGATCGGCCTCGCCTTCAACTGTGAGGTGTCGGAGTGGTCGGTCTTCCACCGCAAGAACTACTTCTACGCGGATCTGCCGAAGAACTATCAGATCTCGCAATTCGACATCCCCGTGTGTCACGACGGATGGCTCGACATCGTCGCTGACGGCGAAGAGGTGCGGATCGGCATCGAGCGGGCACATCAGGAGGAAGACACCGGGAAGTCGGTGCACATCGGCGACGGCGGACGGATCCACACGGCCACCGAGACCCTGCTGGATTTCAATCGAGCCGGCGTTCCCCTCGTCGAGATCGTGTCGAAACCCGACATCCGGTCGGCGGCCCAGGCACGCGCCTATGCCACGATGCTCCGAGAGGTCGTGGCGGAGCTCGGCGTTTCCGACGCTCGTCTCGAGGAGGGGTCGATCCGCTTCGACGCCAACATCTCGGTCAGGCGCGGACCGGACGAGCCGTTTGGGACGAAAGTCGAGATCAAGAACATGAACTCGTTCCGGTCGCTGGAGCGGGCAGTCGACTTCGAGATCGAGCGCCAGGTCCGAGAGCTCGAGAGTGGTGGCGAGATCTTCCAGGAGACCCGCCATTGGGACGAGGAGCGTGGGGTGACGTCATCGATGCGGACCAAGGAGGGGAGCTCGGACTACCGCTATTTCACCGAGCCCGACCTGGTGCCGATCGTGATCGAACCGGCATGGCGCGATGCCATCCGAGCGACGATCCCCGAGCTCCCCAACGAGCGGCGGACGCGATACCTCGATCTGGGTGTCGACCCGGCTCAAGACCGATGTGCTCGGCGCGGCCGACTCCGCCACACGGGCACTGTTCGACGACACCGTCGGTGCCGGGGCAGACGCCAGAGCGGCTGCGAACTGGGTCACAGGAGAGCTCACCGCCTGGATGCGACGAGAGGAACGCGATTCCTTCGACCTGACGGCAGGCGATCTCGCCGGGTTGATCGCGATGGTGGAGGCCAACGAGGTCTCCGCCTCGGCTGCCAAGGACGTCCTCGACGGGATGTTGCGGGGTGAGGGATCGCCGCAACAGGTCGCCGAGTCGCGTGATCTGCTCCAGATGACCGACACGTCGGCGATCGAAGCGGCGGTGGATGCCGCCATCGCCGACAACCCCGATGCGGTCGATCGGTACCGCGCCGGTGAGCAGAAGGTGGTCGGCTTCCTCGTGGGACAGGTCATGCGGGCCACCCAGGGGAAGGCCGATCCCACGGTGGTCAACCGGCTCTTGCAGGAGAAGCTCTCCTGAACCTGTTCGAATGGGAGGTCGACGGCGTCGTTTTCGACTGCGACGGGGTCCTTGCCGATTCCGAGCAAGTCTCCTATGCCGCATGGCGCCAGGCGTTGTCGCTCCACGGCCACGACATGACCGCCGAGGAGTTCGAAGGCTCGATCGGCACGACCGATCGGGACGTCGCCGAACTGTGGGCTCCGGTTCTTCGCACCGACCCCGGACACCCTCGAATCCGATGCTCGCAGCGCCTTCCTGGAGCGGGTCGACCAGATCGAGGTGTTCGGTGATGCACTGGAACTCAGGGACCGGATCGATGGTGCCGGTCGCGGTCGGCACCAACAGCGCACGATGGCGGCTCGATGCGATCCTTTCCGGTATCGGGCTGAGCCATCGTTTTCCGATCACGGTGACAGCCAGCGACGTCGACCATCCCAAGCCCGCACCCGACATCTATGCGGCGGCGTTCGCCGCGATGGGCGTCGCTCCGGCGAACGCGGCCTCGTGATCGAGGACTCGCCGTCCGGAATCACATCGGCCCGGGCAACCGGCGCTCGGGTTGTCGGCGTGGACAGGGGCCATCTCCCGATCAGCGCTCTCGTGCGAGCCGACCTGATCGTCACGTCGCTCGTGTGAGCGGTCACCTCCGGGAGAACCGTCCACGCCGTGCGCGCGGTTCAGGGACTCGCCGGTAGGGTTTCGGTCCATGGAGAGACTCACGAAGATCGTCGCGACGCTCGGGCCGGCGGTGGCAAGCCCCGACAAGGTCCGCGAGCTGATCCGGGCGGGAATCGATGTCGCCCGGCTCAACTTCAGCCACGGTGACTACGAGCTCCATCGGAACTTCGCCACCTGGGTTCGCGAAGGCGCAGAGGCCGAGGGCCGGGTGGTCGGAGTGCTCCAGGACATCCAGGGCCCCAAGCTCAGGGTCGGATCGTTCGCCGGCGGCAGCATCGACCTCGAGACCGGTCAGACACTGACGCTGCTCCGCGGACGGGAACTCGCCACCGACCCGGACACCGTCTACGTGGACTACGAGTACCTCATCGAAGACGTGCAGGCCGGCGAATCCATCCTCCTGGCTGATGGCCTCATTCGTCTGACCGTCACCGACGTGCTCGACGACCACATCCTCGCGATCGTCGATCAAGGTGGCGTGCTCGGCAACGGCAAGGGGGTGGCGTTTCCCGAAACCAGCCTCCGTGTCCCCGCAGTCACCGAGAAGGACCGTCGGGATCTCGAGTTCGGCAAGGAACTGAACGTCGACTACATCGCTGCCAGCTTCGTGAGAAGCGGTGCCGACGTCCGCGAGATCAGCGAGTTGGCCGGTGGGACGCCGGTGATCGCCAAGATCGAGTTGGCCGCCGCATACGAGAATCTCGACGACATCCTCTCCGAGTCGGCGGGGGCGATGGTGGCTCGCGGCGATCTCGGAGTGCAGTTGCCGCTCGAGCGGATTCCGCTCGTGCAGGCGGACATCCTCAGGCGGACGAATGCTGCCGGTCTGATCAGCATCACGGCGACCGAGATGCTCGAGTCGATGACCCATTCCCCGCGTCCGACGCGGGCCGAAGCCACCGACGTGGCCACTGCCGTGATGACCGGAACCGATGCGGTGATGCTGTCGGCGGAGACGGCAGTGGGTGATTTCCCGTTCGAGTCTGTGCGCACGATGGCGAAGATCTGCGCAGAGATCGAGAAGGCGATCTCGTCGGAGCCCCACCACACCATCCAGTTCATCGTTTCCAGCAAGACCGAGGCGCTCGCCTCGGCCATCGCCGGCGCCGCAGTCGAGACTGCCAACAACCTGTCGATCGACACCATCGTGGCATTCACCGAGTCGGGGAATTCGGCGCGCCTCGTCTCCAAGTATCGGCCGAAAGCCCGAATCATCGCCTTCACGCCGGTCGCATCGACCCGATCGCGTATGACGCTCTACCGGGGGGTGCAGCCGCAGTCGTTCGGTCGCCGCGACTACACCGACGTGATGCTGGCCGCCGCCGAGAAGTTCTTGGAGAAGGAAGGCATCTGCGAACGCGGCGAGGCCGTCGTGATGGTCGCGGGCATTCCGCCCAACCAGCAGGCGTCCACGAATCTGATGAAGATCCATGTGATCGGTGAGCGGGATCGCGGCGTCCGGAGCCAGAAGACCGGCAGAGAAGCTCCCGAAGTCGGCGGATTCGAGCAGTAGGACCCGATTCGGCACCGTTGCCTGAGTGACACGGGCCGCGAACTACGATCATCATTCGAACCGAGGAGTTACACGGAACCATGGGCCAGACGATCGAGATCAAGAGCGTGAAGCCGATCGACCGGGTGTTGGTCATCGACACCGACCGCAGCCTGTCTGGCCAGGATGGCGAGTCGTTCACGGGTCGCCTCCTCGCAGCCCAGGACGACACGTTCCCTGCAAAATTGGCCGTCCGATTGTTCGAGTCCGACGAGGAGATCGACTACATCTTCGTGCAGTCGAACACCGTGTCGGTGCGGCGGCTCGCGCCGTGGGACGAGGCCAGCCAGCAGGCGACCGCGCAGGTCGTGGCCGAGTTCTTCAGGGTGTATCCCGACTGACTCGTCTCACGGCTCCGAGGTGGTCGTGGTCGGCACGGTGGTCGTGGTCGTCAGGTGGTCGTGGTCGTCGTGGTGGTGGGGCAGGTGATCTGTGCTCCCGGCATCTCGCACGGATTCACTTCGAGGATCTGCCGCTGGGGCAGATAGCGGACCGTCCAGGTCTGTTCGACCTCTGACCCGTTTTGTTCGATGGTCCTCGTCACGAACACCGTCCATCCGACGTCGGAGCGCTGCGTCTCGATCTGCTCGCCAGGCTTGACATCGGGGTTCGGGCGGTATTCGGTCGTCGGCTCGGTGAAGTTCGTGCGTTCCGAGACGGTACCGGCGACGATCTTGGCGTTCGGTCCGCCCTCGGCGATGACGTCGAACGATGTCGAGCCGTTGCGGTGGGCACCCGCCAGAATCCTGCCGTCGTTGTCCCCGAAGATCTTGACGGTGATCGAGGTGTCGGTATAGGCGGTCTTGAGCATGATCGCGTGGTCGGTGTCGTTCCTGAAGGTCATTTCCGGTTGCGGATACGAGACGGTGGACTCGATTCCTTCCGGATATCGGGAGAAGTAGAACGAGTGCGGCTTGTGTTGAACATCTTCGTATCCGCCCCAGAACACCGTGTTGTACAGCGTGGTTGCGAACTGTGAGACGCCACCGCCCACCGTCTCGACGATTTCGCCCCGGATGATCGTTCCCGCGTCCTGATATCCCTTCTCGACGGTTCGTTCCCCGACGAAGGCGTTGATGCCGAATGTCTCGCCCGGCGGAATGATGGTTCCGTCGATCGTGTCCGCCATGAGTTGGATGTTGCTGACGCGAACCTGGCAGCAGTCGTGGTAGGTGGTGAACTGGACGACCATGTGCTCGATGCCGAGCGCCTCGAGGTCGGCGGTCGTGACATCGGGCTCGGTGCCTTCGAGGAACGGCAGCGCGCCGCGTCGAAGGGACGATGTTGCGAGCGATTCGAGCGTCGCCACCGTGTCCTCGGCATCGATCAGCGTTCCGTTCTGCCCGGGGACGATCACGACGTCGTACCCGTCGATCTCGAGGCGGGCATCGACAGGGGCCGCTTCGATCTGGTCCTGTTGATTGAGGAGAAATGACTGGACGATGGCCGGGTCGAAGGACAGGTCGATCGTCCCGTCCATCTGGCACGCTCGAGCGGAACGCATTGGCCAGGTCGGCAGGATTGAACACGACTTCCACATCAGCCGAATCGGCGGTCAGGATGATGGGGTTTCCGATCCACCGGTTGGCGATCGCAGCGGCCTGCTCGAGGGCTGTCGAGGAGGCGCCCGGCTGGATCTGTTTGGTGGGCACCGCCACGGGCTGGGCGAGGTCACCGACGGCCGCCGACGCGATCAAAGCCCCGAGCCCCTCGCGGACGACAGAGGTACCGGCGACCGGCTCGATCGGTCTGGCGACGCCGTCGACGATCTCCAGCCCTCCCGGGAAGGGGGGAGCACCGATCAGGTCCTGATCCCAACTCTTGGCGATCTGATCGACACTGGTCTCGTCGACGGTCGGCTCGAGGCCGAGCCGGTCCGTCTCATCGAACAGCGAGGTGACCCACCATCCGAATTCTGTGAAGATGCTGCCGTCCCGCCCGATGTTCATTGCCTGTTCGAGGAGATCGTCGTCGAAGCCCATGCCGGCTTGAGACCCGGTGATCTGGGTGACGGACCCGTCGACCTCGAAGAGCAGTGGCGTGTCCGTGATCTCGGATCGGATGATGTCGAGCGTCGACTCGGCCTGGGATCTCGGCATGCTCCCGATGGACACCCCGTTCACCGACACATCCCCGAGGACGCTTCCGGCTCCCAACAGCCGGAACGCGCCGAAAGAACCAAACACGAGTGCTGCGATCGCGGCGACGACGAAGATGATGGCGCGGGTAACCGAATTGAGCTCAGACAAGATATTCCCCAAGGGCAGGATTTTAGGTGGTTCCGGTCGATCTCCCCATCTCGGATCGATCCGGGTGGTCGATCGGCTCCGTACGACGGGTGGGAGATGTCATTCCCTAACGTCGGGTTACAGAGCAACCGAGTCTGCTTTCGCCGGCGACCTGTGCCATGGGCCAGTACCGACAGCTATACACACTACGAGGAGACAGTCATGCAGGTGTTGATCACCGGGTCTACGGGTTTGATCGGGAGAGCACTTCGAGATGAGTTGGTGGCTGCGGGGCACGTTGTCGTCCCGTTGGTCCGCGGCGAGCCGCGTGCACGGAGCCAGAACATGGAGCGTCGACGACGGTCGAATCGATGAGGATGCACTCGACGGGATCGATGCGGTCGTACATCTCGCCGGTGAGCGAATCGGTCCCTGGCTGACCAGGATCCAAGAAGCAGGAGATCCTGCAGTCCCGTCGTGACGGCACCCGCCTGATCGCTGGAGCGGTCGCCGTCGCCCAACCCCGGGTGTTCATCAGTGGCTCCGCCATCGGCTTCTACGGTGACGCCGGGGACACCGAATTGACCGAGTCCTCCCCGAAAGGTGAGGGGTTCCTGTCGGACGTCGTCGAGGTCTGGGAGCGGGAAGCGGATGCGGCGATCGATGCGGGAGTGAGGACCGTCACGATCCGGACCGGCTTGGTGATCGACGGCTCGGGCGGTCTCCTCGCCGAACCGCTGTTCGGTCTCGACTTCGTCAATCTCCTTCTGCCGTTCAAGCTGGGACTGGGAGGCCGAATCGGCTCCGGCCGGCAATGGTGGTCGTGGATCACCCTCCGCGACGAGGTTCGGGCCATCGTCCACTGCATCGAGGATCAGTCGATCTCCGGCCCGGTGAACCTCGTCGGGCCGAATCCGGTCCGCAATAGCACCTTCGTCAAGGCACTCGGTGCGGCCGTCAATCGCCCGGCCGTTGATTCCCCTGCCGGGCTTCGCCCTCAAGGCGCTCGTCGGGCCGCAGTTCGCCGACGAGGCCGTCCTCGCCAGCCAGAAAGTGATTCCCGCCGCTCTCACGGAGTCGGGTTTCGCGTTCCTGGACACGGACATTGCTGAGGCGCTGAGCGCCGTGGTGTGACCTCGGTCAGAGATCGGGGCGGAGCCGTCTACTCCATCGGCTCGGTCGAGTGGCGTTGGGCTCCCGTGCCATTCGCACGTCTCGAGCGGGTGCTCGTCAACCATCAGGTCACAAATGGGCGCGATCGCAGCCGCGCTCTCGTCGACCGTGAGATGGGTCGAGTCGACCGTGCGCCACACCTCCTGGTCGAGATCATCGAGGTAACCGAGCGCATCGTCGACGAGACTCACGAGCAACTCGTCGAACGGGCCTGCTCGCAACCGGAGGCGTTCGCGGAGGACGTCGGCGTCGGCGCGAAGGATGACAGGCCGCGCTTGGGGGTGGGCCAGCAGCGGCGCGTACTGCGCCTCGAAGTGACCGTACGGCGGGATCGGTGCATCGTCGATCACCGGGACGTATCCCGCCTCGGCCTTGCGCAGCGCCCAGTGGATGACGATCTCACGCTGCAGCGCGAACTGCTCGAGCCCTGCGTCGCCCATGTCGAGCGAGGGGGGATGAAGCCGCCAACGATCGATTCGGGACGACATCGGCCTCGATGTGGACGCTCCGGTCGAACGCCTCCGCGACGAGCCGACCCACGGTCGACTTTCCGCCACCGGGCGGACCCGTGAGCAACACGATGGGCAAGGCCGATCCGGCAGGCATCCATGTGACGATAACCGCCTGCCCAGGCGGGCTATCGCCCGGCAATGATCCCATTGCCGGCGTCCGGCCACGGCTCTGCGGAGGCGATGAGCGCCGCGGCCTGAACCTCGGCTCAGCGATCCAGTCCGGACGTGTCGTCCGGTACGTCCACTGCATATCCGGTGAGCACGTCGAGTGGAACGATCCCCAGCACGGCCTCATGCGTGGAGGCGAGCACGACCGGCGAGGCGGCACCGTCGAGATGGGCACGGAGCCAGTTGGAGGCGGTGACGCACCAACGGTCTCCGGGGCTCAGGCCGGGGAATCGGTAGGTAGGCATCGGCGTTCGTAGCTCGTTTCCGATCGACGCCTGGTGCTCGAGGAACTCTGCTGTCACCACCGCGCAGATCGTATGGGAGCCGAGGTCCTCGGGGCCGGTTCGGCAGCTCCCGTCCCTGAACCATCCGGTGGTCGGGTCGGTCGAACAGTTCTCGAGCTGTTCGCCGAGCACATTGCGTTCCATGCCGGTGAGGGTAGGGGCGTCGACCCTGGTCCGTCCCCTGCCGGAGCCGGCGATGATCATCCGGCTCGGGTGATGTCCACGACGTTCGGTTGGGGGGAGCCCCGGAAGATCTCCCGGGCGAGATCGTCGGCGAGCTCGAGCAGATCGGTTCTCATCTCTCCGAGTGATTCGTGGACGGCGCCGACCGACGATCGGATCGCCGTGAGATTGGCCCGGTTCGACCGGAACCGTTCCGCCAGTTGACCGAGACGTTCGATCTGGTCCTAGACGAGGATCCGACGTCCGTACACATTGATCGGCCGGCGCGAGGAGGTGGGTCGGAACAGAGAAGCCGCGGGCGAGCAACCTGAACCACCGACCTCCCCTGTCATGCTTGGTGGCGTGGAACAGGCCGAAACCGCCGCCAAGCCGCCACAACATCTCGTCTCGTGACTCGTCCGAGAGTGGTGTAGTCGTGAGAAGGGTGATCGTTGCTCTCCGGGGTTGGGTCGTGTCCTCTGCCACGACGGAGGGCGTCATGACAACCGGAGCCTCGAGGTCGAGCGAGACATGAGTGCCAACTTCGCCAGCACCGGAACCGGACGAGCGCGCCGGGCCCGAGCGCACGGCCGACGGCTCGTACGACCCCGATGACTAAACCAGGCACACCATTCGCATGTGGGGCATCGTCGACCGCAACCGCACCGGTCTCCAGTGCCTTGCGGGGGACGGTTGGCACCCGCGAGCCGGAGATCCACCACATCGAGGCCGACCGGACCCAAAGAAACAACGCCGCCAGAACACGTTCGCCCCAGCCGCTTCTATGGTCGTATGGAGGACGACGAGAGGATGGTGAGTATGGAGCACTGGACCCCGATACGGGCCATCACGAGCGGAGCAGTCGCCGGCGCCGTGGGCACACTGGCGATGGATCTCCTCTGGTATCGCAGATTCTTGGAGGACGGCGGTGAAGGCTCGTTTCTCGACTGGGAATTGGCCTCGCCCGAGGACTACGAAGCCGCCGGCGCCCCGGCGAAGTTGGGCAGGCGAATGGTGGAGGGCCTGCTGGGGGCCTCGCTCCCGGCAACCAGCGCGGGGGCGATGACTACCGGGGTTCACTGGTCGACCGGGATGGGATGGGGCATCGTCCACGGCATCGCCTCCGGCTCGACGCCGAAGTCGAGGATCACCCACGGCGCCGCGACCGGGCTCGTGGCCTGGCTGGGAAGCTATGCGGTCCTCGCCCCCGCCGACCTGTACGAGCCGATTTGGGAGTACCAGCCGAAGACACTGTGGAAGGATCTCACCGCCCACATGGTGTTCGGTGTGGCCACCGGAGCAGTCTTCGCCGCACTGAGGCAGTTTCGACGATGACGTGGAGTAGCGCTCTGGTGAGCGACTGGGCGAGCTTCGAGTTGCGACCGCGGCCACTGGGACGGTGAGGTCACGATGCCGGAGTGGATGACAGCAGACGTCAGCCCATCGATCCTCGACGGCGTGAGTCCCGACGCCCTGCGCATCGAGCGACTCTGGTGGGTGATGCTGGCAGTGGCAGGCGTCGTGTTCGCCGTGGTCTTGTGGTTGCTCCTCGGGTCGGTCGTGCGCTCCCGCCGTGGCGAGGTCAGCGCGGCGGGAGAAGGCGACTCGGGAATGCGAATCGTGATCTGGGGAGGGCTGGTCGCCACGCCCCTCATCCTGATCGCCGTCTTCATCATGGCCCTCCTCGACCTGCGGGCGTTGTCAGCCGAACGGGATCCAGACGTGGAAGTCGTCGTCACCGGCGCTCAATGGTGGTGGCGCATCGAATACCCTGGCACCGACGCCGTCACTGCCAACGAGATCCACGTGCCGATCGGCCGCGACATCCGATTCGTCCTCGAGTCCGACGACGTGATCCACAGCTTCTGGGTCCCCGAGGCCGGACCGAAGATGGACATGATCCCTGGAAAGACGAACGAGTTGTTCCTGCGTTTCGAAGAATCGGGCACATACCGGGGTGTATGTGCCGAGTTCTGCGGGCTCCAGCACGCCCGGATGCAGGTGGTGGTGTACGCCGAACCGGAGGAAGATTTTCGAGCATGGCTCGACCACCAGGCATCGCCGGCCCCGAAGCCGGCGACACCGGCCGAGCAGAGAGGCAGTGACCTCTTCTTGGGTAGTCCGTGCGTTGGCTGCCACACCATTCGGGGTGTCTCCGATGTCGGGCACGCCGGGCCCGACCTCACCCACCTCGCCTCTCGAGACACGATCGGGGCCGGGGTCTTCGAACTCACGAGGGAGAAGCTGACGTCGTTCCTCCACGACCCGAACATGTTGAAGCCGGGCCTGCTCATGCCCCCGGCAGGGCTCGACGATGAAGAACTGGCCGATCTCGTCACGTACCTTGGGAGCCTGAGATGACGACGGGCGCCCGCAGGGAGACGCTGGACGGGCTCACGGCAACCTGGACTGGAGGGGACCGCCTGATCGACTCTCTCGCCTCGACAGACCACAAGGCGATCGGCAAGCGCTATCTGGTCACGGCAGCGATCTTCTTCGTCCTGGCCGGAATCCAAGAGCGCGGTGATGCGCACCCAGCTGGCCGCCTCCGAGCTCGAGCTCGTCAGCCCCGATCTCTACAACCAGCTGTTCACCATGCACGGTGTGACGATGATCTTTCTGTTCGCGACACCGATGCTCGCCGGATTCGGAAACTATCTCGTGCCACTCCAGATCGGATCTCGCGACATGGCGTTTCCCCGACTGAACGCTCTCAGCTACTGGGTCTATCTCGCGTCCGGCCTGTTCCTCTATCTGGGATACCCGTTTGGCGTCGCCCCCGAGAACGGATGGTTCAACTACGTCCCGCTGGCCGGCTCCGAGTTCACCACCACCTCGAGCACCGACTTCTACACCCTCGGCATCGTGTTCCTGGGGATCAGCACCACCGTCGGGGCGATCAACTTCATCGTCACGATTCTCAAACTCAGGCGGCCGGGCATGGCGATCAGTCGCATGCCTCTGTTCTGTTGGTCGATGCTGGCCACCTCGCTCGCGTTGGTGTTCGCGCTCCCCTCGTTGACACTCGCCAACCTGATGTTGTCGGCGGATCGGCTCTTTGGTTTCCACTTCTTCGATGCTGCTGCCGGCGGGAGCCCGGTGCTCTGGCAGCACCTGTTCTGGATCTTCGGGCACCCCGACGTGTACATCATCCTGCTCCCGGCCCTCGGCATCGTGTCCGCCATCGTCCCGGTGTTCTCACGCCGCCCGATGGTCGGGTATCTGTGGGTCGCCATGGCGATGATGTCGCTGGCGATCATCAGTTTCGGGGTGTGGGTCCATCACATGTTCGTGGTCGGATTGCCCGCCGTCTCGCTCGGATTCTTCGGGGCCGCCAGCGCCCTCGTCACCATCCCGAGCGGCATCCAGATCTTCGCCTGGCTGGCGACGATGTGGGAGGGACGGGTCCGGCTCCAGGCACCGATGTCGTACGTCTTCGGCTTCATCGTGACGTTCGTGCTCGGAGGTTTCACCGGAGTGATGTTCGGGGCGGTGCCCTTCGACCAACAGATCACCGATTCGTATTTCGTGGTGGCCCATTTCCACTACGTGCTGTTCGGGGGCGCCGTCTTCCCAATCCTCGCCGGATTGGCGTTCTGGCTCCCGAAGATCACGGGGCGACTGATGTCGGCCCGGCTTCAGGTCTGGGCTTTCTGGCTGATCTTCGTCGGTTTCCACATCACGTTCTTCCCCATGCACGTGGCCGGCCTCTTTGGCATGCCGCGCCGTATCTACACCTATCCCGCCGGCCTCGGATGGGACGTGTGGAATCTCGCCTCGACGCTCGGGATGATCGTGTTGACTGCCGGATTCGCCGTTTTCGTGTGGGACGTGGTGGCGGCGATGCGGCACGGCCCGGAAGCCGGGCCGAACCCGTGGGATGCGGATGGGCTCGAATGGGCGACATCCTCCCCACCGCCGCCGTTCGATCACGCCGCCCTCACTCCGGTGACTTCGAGAAACCCCCTGTGGGACGACGGTGACCGAAAGGCCATCGAATCCGCCGCGGGCCCGGCACTCGCCGGCGATCATCACGAGGTGCTCGGCACGACGGTCGTCGAAGGCGACCCGGATCAAGTGATCCGGATGCCGGGGGACTCCCATTGGCCGCTCCTTCTGGCGATCTCCATGCTCGTCCTCTTCCTCGGCCTGCTCACCCGCTTCTGGGCCGTCGGATGGGTCGGCTCCGCCCTGGTGGTTGCATGCATCGTCGGATGGTGGCGAGAGAAGGGCATCGGATGACCGATCGACGTGTCGTGGTGGACATCGATGCCCTCCCGACCAATCCCGAAGAGGGCAGCCGGCCGGTCGCCTGGTGGGGGACGTGGCTCTTCATCGCAACCGAGGCGATGATCTTCGCCGCGCTCATCAGCTCCTACTTCTTCTTGCGGTTCGGGTCTGAGGACTGGCCCCTCGGCGGGATCGAGCCGCCCGAGCTGCTGTTTCCTGCCATCGGGACCGGCCTGCTGTTCGCTTCGAGCGTCACCGCCCAGTGGTCGGAGCGCAGCATCGCGCGATCAGACGCTTCCGGGCTTCGACTGGGCCTCGGGATCACGATCCTCCTTGGCTGTGGCTTTCTCGGGATCCAGGCGCACGAGTACGCAACGTCCACCTTCGGGCCCGGCACGAACGCCTACGGTTCGATCTTCTTCGGCGTCACAGGGTTCCACGGCTTCCACCTGCTCGTCGGCATCGCCATCCTCACGGCCGTGCTGGCCGCGGCACTCCGGCCGGGTCGGTACACCGCCGACCACCACCTGCCCATTCGCCTGGCGATCATCTACTGGCATTTCGTGGACGTGGTGTGGATCGTCGTCTTCACTTCCCTCTATCTCTCCGAGAGACTGTCATGAGCAAGGATCTGCTGCACAGGCCGCTGCGAGAGACCTGGAAATGGTGGTCGGCGCTGATCGTGGCACCCGTGCTGTGGGGGGCTCGCTTGCTCGCAGGGTGGGCCATCGCCGAGATCGCGTGTGCTCGGGCTGGGCTCCCAGCACCGGCTACTACGCCATCGAGACGGCCATCCTCGCGCTGGCAATCGTGCCGATCGCATTGACCGGCCTGGCAGCGGGCTCTGCGCTCCGGGGCTCGGCCGGTGGCGTCGAGGTCGATCCGGTGGAGGTCTATCCGTTCCTGGCGATCACCAGCGTGCTCTCGGCGGTGATCTTCGGCTCCCTCGTCATCGTCGAGGCCTTGACCGTCTATGTGGTGACGTGCTGATGGACACGCTCTCGGCCGTTCCCCTCTCGGCCCTGGCCATCTGGGGGTTCCTGTATCTCCGGGCGGTCGTGGATCTGCGCAGACGAGGTGATCGTGGTCCGCTCGGTTGGGATCGGATCGGAGCCTTCGCTATCGGCTGGTCCATGGCCGTGGCCGCCATCGTCCCCCCGCTCGATCTGGCCGCCGAGCACTCTCTCGCCGCACACATGGCTCAGCACGACTTGCTGCTCGTGGCACCCCTCCTCCTCATCGCAGGAAGGGGTGGCACCGGAGCAATACTCGGTGTCCGCCGCCCTCTGCGCAGCCGGGTGGCGAGGGCCGCTCGTCACATCGCGAAGCTTTTCGACATGTTGCTCCGGCGGCCCGTCGGTCTGGCCGCCCTCCTGGTGACGCTGGCGGTCTGGCACCTCCCTGCCCTCTTCGATGCGACCCTCGCATCGCCTTGCTCCACGGGCTCGAGCACGCGAGCTTCTTGCTGGTTGGAGTCGTCTTCTGGGCATCGATCATCGGGATTCCCCACTCCCACAGGATGAGCTACGGGCTGTCCATGCTGTCGGTCTTCGTCGCATCGCTCGTCGGTACCGCATGGGGCGGCCTGTTGACGTTTTCGACATCCCGATGGTTTCCCCTCCACGCCGAGAGAGCGACAGCGGCAGGGATCGATTGGCTGGCAGACCAGCAGCTCGCCGGATTGATCATGTGGCTCCCGACCGGCATCGTGTTCATCTCGGTGACGGTGTGGCTGGGGTCGACATGGCTTCGAACGGTGGATGCCCGAGCAGGCGGCGTGGGGGTAGGGCGAACATGAAGAGATTTCTCCCCCTCCTGATCCTGGCACTGCTCTCGTTGCCTCTGACCTCGAGCGCCGACGAAGGGGAGGACGCATTCTTGTCCGAATGCGCCGGTTGCCACGGACCGGTGGGCACCGGCACTGCCTGGGCGCCGTCCATCTTCGAGGAGGGGGGAGCCGGTGCCGATCTGATGATGCGGACCGGCCGAATGCCGCTACGACGACCGGATGACCCGATTCTCAGGGGCCCGCAGAAACTCACAGACGATCAAATCGCCGCCATCGCGCGCTACGTGTCGGGTCTCGGGGGCCCGGCCATCCCGGATCCCCAGCCGCAGGCCGGCGACATCGGGCTCGGCTCGCAGATCTACCTGATCAACTGCGCCGCGTGCCACGGAGCGACGGGCGTGGGGGCGGCTCTCGTGCACTCTGACAACGCTCCCTCGATCCTGCCGGCAGGGAGTCTCGACATCGCCGAGGCGGTGCGTTCCGGCCCGCTCTCGATGCCCGCGTTCAGCGAGGATTCCATCGATGCCCATCAACTCGACTCACTCGTCGCATATGTCTCTGCGATGTCCGAGGGCCGTGCCCGGGGCGGCTGGTCGCTCGGGCGGTGGGGCCCAGTCGCCGAGGGAGCGGCGGCGTGGCTCGTTGGCGTGGTCGCCGTGATAGGAGCCGCCCGATGGATCGAAGGCGGCCGAGGCACGGAGGAGGAACCAGACGGGGAAGAAGAAGAAAGAGAGGAGGAGGAAGAGGAGTGACGAGACGAAGGATCGGCCTCGCCTTGGTTCTCAGTATCGGAGCATCGATAGGGCTGATGGTGACGTATCTCACCGGAGGAAATCCCCGATGGGAGGGTGCCCTGCTGGGCGTGGCTCTCGGAACCATCGGCTGGGCGATGATCGTGGCTGCCCACGAGATCTTCGACGAGAGGGTCTCCGAAGAGCACGAGGAGCTGGCATCAGCGCCGCCGGACCGGGACGCCGTGAGCGAGACGATGCGGCGACCGGTCAGCCGCCGAGCTCTGTTGGTATGGTTCTTCGTGGCCGCCTTCAGCGCTTTGGCGGGAGCGCTCGGTTTTCCCATCGACTCGATCGCAGGAAGCTCGAGCCGCGATCTCTTCGATACGGCATGGTCTCGCGGCATTCGGCTCGTCGATGGGAGCGGGGAACCCATCAGGGTCGACACCTTGGCCGCTGGTGGAGCCATCACCGCCTTCCCCGAAGGCGATCGCCAAGCGTCGGACTCGATCGTCATGTTGATTCGAGCCGACCCCGCCGCGCTGATAATGCCTGACGATCGTCGAGAGTGGGCACCGGAGGGTTACGTCGCCTATTCGAAGATCTGCACGCACGCCGGGTGCCCCGTGGGGCTCTTCGACACCCAGACAGGGCTGCTCGTATGCCCATGCCACCAGTCGTCCTTCGATGCGCTGAGCGGTGCCGAGCCCCGCTCCGGCCCCGCTGCTCGGCCATTGCCGCAGATGCCGCTGGTCATCGATGACAACGGCTATCTGAGATCCGCCGGTCGCATGTCGGGCCCGGTGGGACCTGGCTTCTGGAACCTGCCTGAGGGCCGATCGTGATCGACCGTCTCTTCGGGGCGCTGGACGACCGACTGGGGATCGCCGGCGTCTTTCGCAAAGAGTTGCGCAAGCCCTTCCCGTCCCACTGGTCTTTTCTGCTCGGGGAGATCGCCCTCTACAGCTTCGTGGTCCTGGTCCTCACCGGCATCTTCCTCACGTTCTTCTTCGAGCCGAGCAGCGCCGAGGTGGTCTATGACGGAGCCTACGAGCCACTTCGAGGGGTCGAGGTGTCACGAGCCTATGCTTCCACGCTGGAGCTCAGCTTCTCGGTACACGCCGGGCTCGTGATGCGGCAGGTCCATCATTGGGCAGCACTCGTGTTCATCGCCGCCATCGTCGTCCACATGGCCCGGGTCTTCTTCACCGGGGCGTATCGCAAACCCCGGGAGCTGACATGGATCGTCGGCGTAACGATGCTCCTGTTGGCTATGGGCAATGGGTTCCTCGGCTATTCGTTGCTCGACGACATCCTGTCGGGGACCGGTGTGAGGATCGCCTACTCGATGGCTCTCTCCGTCCCATGGGTGGGCCCGTGGCTCGTCCTCGCTGTCTTCGGTGGGGAGTTCCCGTCGCCCGAGATGATCCCTCGCTTCTATTCGATGCACATCCTGATCATCCCCGTGCTCATCGGGCTGCTCGTGACAGTGCACCTCGGGCTGGTCTGGCGCCAGAAGCACACGCAGTTCCCTGGGCCCGGGCGCGACGAGTCCCGGGTCGTCGGCACACCCCTCTGGCCCGGGTACGCCACCAAGTCCATCGGCTTCTTCTTCCTGGTGGCAGCCGCGCTGGCGCTCCTCGGCGGCTTGGTCCAGATCAATCCGATCTGGCTCTATGGCCCGTACGATCCGGCGGCGGTGACCAGCCCCGCCCAGCCCGATTGGTATGTGGGATGGGCGGAAGGCGCCCTGCGTCTGTTCCCAGGGGTCAACCTGGAACTTGGCGGCTTCCTGCTCCCTGCGGTCTTCTTCCCGGGCGTGGTGCTTCCTGGGCTGACCTTCCTCCTCGCATATGCATGGCCATTCCTGGAAGCCCGATGGACCGGAGACCACGACGTACACCACCTCCTGGACCCACCGAGCCGACAGCCGGTGAGGACGGCGGTCGGGATCACCGCCATCACGTTCTACGGGACTCTCCTGGTGGCCGGCAGCGATGACGTGATCTCACTGGTCACAGGGGCGTCGATCGTGACGCTGGTGTGGGCATTGAGGATCTCCGTCATCGTTCTCCCACTCCTGGCGGGATGGATCACGTTCCGGCTCCTCGAAGAGAGACAGACGCAACGCCCGCGTCCACGACGATCGTCTACCCCGAGGAGACGAGAACGCGGGTGATTCCCCCATACTGGTCCAGACATTCCTCGTGATGACAGGATCCGTAATCGAACCCAGGATCATGGAGACGACGGAGCAGGCCGTCAAGGACCCTCCGACGTCGATCTCGACTCCACGGAGGACGACGTCCAAGATGGTCTCGATCACGTGTGGAAGTCCGAGACCCGCGAGGAGATCCCCGGCGCCGGGTGGAGAAGCGACCAGCTGGACATCAGTCGTGGCGATCACCTCCGAGCACCCTCTGACGGTCCCATCGCCGCCTTGCGAGGAATGGACTTCGTGACGGACGTCGTCGTGGGCTTTCTCCTCGGGGCAGCCGCCTCCTGGGTGGCGATCCGCGTGGTTCGGAACCGGCTCACAGAGGGGATCGACGTGACTGCGCGACGAATCGGGATCGTCGTCGACCCCATGAGTCATCCTGGGCCGGGCCCACTCGAGCGCTGAATCAGCGGGGGACGCTTCCAAGGCCGACGTCGACCACGAAGCAACCGCCCCACCGGAACTTCGCTCACAGATGAGATCGATCGCCATGAGCATCAGGTCGAGTCTCTCACGGAACCACGGATTCGTTTATGAGCCCCATCCTGCGGGTAGTCGTGTGCCATGGCATTTGCAGACCAGCCGATCGGCCGTCGCATCTGGGTGATCCCAGAGGGGTACATCCCGGAGTCGAGCACCGGCCCTCAGCCGGAGATGACCAGCCACGAAACAGCCTGCATCCTCAATACCGGTGACACCGAGACCGAGATCGAGATCACCGTCTACTTCTCCGACCGCGAGCCCGCGGGGCCCTATCGACGGACGGTTCCCCCGCGACGAACGCTGCATCTCCGCTTCAATGACCTCGAGGATCCAGAGCCGGTCCCGAAAGGAACCGACTATGCGTCCGTCATTCGCTCGAGTTCCCCCATCGTCGTGCAACACACTCGACTCGACTCCCGCCAGGCGGCCAACGCGCTCCTCACGACGATCACGTTCCCCATCCCCGACGCGTCATGAAGGCGAGCGACAACACACTCCCAAGGATCTACTCCGGCATCCAGGTCTGGGAGGTGGAGGACGACCATCCCGGACAGGCGCTGGAGCGAGATCTCGCTGCGAGCATCGAGGGCGAGGTCCGCTTCGACAGGGCCAGCAGGGCCGCGTACTCCACGGATGCCTCCAACTACCGTCAGGTCCCCACGGGCGTCGTCATACCAAAGACCACCTCCGACGTGGTCGAGGCGGTCCACGTGTGCCGGCGTCACTTCGCGGCGATCACATCACGCGGTGGCGGGACGAGCCTCGCCGGCCAGGCCGTCAACGGCGTCAGCGACTATAAAAGTACCTCGACGACGTGCTTCGATCGACGCTCGATCCCGAACCGCGACGGTCGAGCCCGGCTACGTCTCGACGACTCCAGCGGCCGCGTAAAGTATGGGTTGATATTAGGATGGATTAGGTGATTAAAGATGGAATAAGATAGGAGGAATGATAGGGAATAATAGTGAGGTGTTTATTGTGATGTAGGATTGATAGGTATGGGATTGATGATGATAGGTATAGAGCTAGAGATAGTCGGTGGAGCAACTACTCGAAGATCTCTGCTGAATCGCTTGTCAAAAAGACGATCGTCAAACTAACGAATGAAAACATGCCGACGAGCGTCGTCGGGATCGAGCGCGAAAAAAAAAAAAAAAAAAAAAAAAAAAAAAAAAAAAAAAAAAAAAAAAAAAAAAAAAAAAAAAAAAAAAAAAAAAAAAAAAAAAAAAAAAAAAAAAAAAAAAAAAAAAAAAAAAAAAAAAAAAAAAAAAAAAAAAAAAAAAAAAAAAAAAAAAAAAAAAAAAAAAAAAAAAAAAAAAAAAAAAAAAAAAAAAAAAAAAAAAGTCGATGTGTCGCTCGACGAGTCAGCGCGAACTGGTTAGATTATATTATAATATAATATAATATTATATTATATTATAATACGGCGATGAAGAGACTCCTCACGACTCTTAGAATAGTAGAAGTTATTATATTATATTATATTATATTATATTATATTATATTATATTATATTATATTATATAATATAATATAATATAATATAATATAATATAATATAATATAATATAATATGATAAGAGCCAAGGTTGTCTTCACGGCCGGAGCGACTTCGATCTCAGGTCGGCGGCCGGGGTAGACGCGTGGCAGCAACTCCTGGAGCAGGCGGCGACTAGTAGACGAGATGGGCGGTTCGCTCTTTGGTGAGTAAGGTGAAGGGTAGCAGAGAGTGGTTATTTCTCTAGCGGATGTAAGGTGAAGATTTAGTGGTGGTGTTATAGAGGTTTAAGGTTATATGGGATATAGAGGGGATGATAGATAAGGGTAAGGTGGTAGATATGTGTAGGCAGATGAGAATTTGAGTGAGGGCTTAGATTACACGACTGTCGAAGTAGAAGCCGCTTCGTCGTCCCAGAAGATAAGGGGAGTTTTAGAAAGGTGGTGGAGAGCTGAGTGGGGGTGGGTGTATGATGGGATGTATGCTATGGCAATATGTGTTTCAGCTTCATGGCGAAGAGGGAGGAGCAATACTAGACAAGGGGACGCGGAAGGGCTCCTCTTAGAGTTGCTAAGGGGTGACGTGATGCACGACGGCGGCGCTCTGAGGAGAAGCGGCAAGCAGTAGATTTGTGTTTGGAGTGTAAGGTGTGTGAGCACGGAGTGCGTGGTGAATATGGACATGGATACTTATAAGGTGGAGTTATTGTCTCATCACTTCTAGGGTAGAGTGCGCGCAAGAGAGGTATATGCGATCGGTCTGATCTGCTCGAGGGCCCGGGTCGCGTAGAAGGCACCGAGGCAGCTCTGCATCTCACCTCTACGCCGGGCCTGAGGGATGCCCTGAAACTGCTCGCAGGTGTTGCGAGAGAGCGGACGACCGCCCGGTTCGCTCTCGAGACGCTCCGATCCTGGTTCGACGCTCGCTAGGGCAACGGAGGTGGCGAGAGCGGCGACGGCGACGGGGCCTCCAGTGAGACCAGGACACCCGAGCTCAATGCCCTCAGCGTCAAGCAGCCGACTCCACCGCCCTTGCACGTCGATACGGTGATCCTGTGGCCCGACACCTTCAACAACTTCCTCACACCCGGCCCGGCTCGTGCCGCGGTGGACGTTCTGGAGCGAGCCGGCTACGAGGTCGTCTTGCTGTCTCGACCACTGTGCTGCGGACGCGCGCTCTACGACTTCGGGATGCTCGACACTGCTCAGCGCTTGTGGAAGCAGACGCTCGATGAACTGCGGCCACATCTCCGGCGAGGGACCCCGATCGTCGGTGTCGAGCCGAGCTGTATCGCCGCGTTCCGTGACGAGCTCCCGAACCTGTTCCCCAATGACGAGGATGCCCAGCGGCTGTCGCAGTCCACCTATCTCCTGAGCGAGTTTCTGCTCAGGCAGAGGGTTCGCGTCCCAACCCTGAACCGCACGGCGATCGTCCAGGGCCACTGTCACCACGACGCCGTCATGCAGATGGACTCCGAACGCGCCGTGCTCGATGCGATGGGCCTCGACTTCGAGATACTCGACTCTGGCTGCTGCGGCATGGCTGGCCCGTTCGGCTTCTCGGCCGACAAGTACGAGATCTCGATGCGGATCGGCGAGCGGGTGTTGCTCCCCAGAGTCCGGGCCGCCGCTACCGAGACCTTCATCGTTGCCAACGGGTACAGCTGCAGGGAACAGATCGCCCAGACGACCGACCGGAGGGCTCTCCACCTGGCCGAGATCATCGTGATGGCCCAGGATCACGGGCCGGAAAGGCCCCCCGCCGGCCGCCCGGAAGACCATCGCCCCCACGGCCGGCAGCGGGAGAGAACACCGCAGTGGAGCTCGCTACTCAGACGGGCCGCATCCCGCGCCCTGCCCGCCATCGACACCATCACAACACGCACGTCGATCACGACCAACATCGCAGAAAGGAACGACAATGGCCAACACAGTCGGTGACTTCTTGCTCGACCGGCTCGAACAGTGGGGTGTGAGAACGATTTTCGGATTTCCGGGAGACGGCATCAATGGGATCATGGGAGCTCTCGACCGTGCCGGCGAGCGGTTCCAGTTCGTTCAGTCCCGTCACGAGGAGATGGCAGCGTTCATGGCGTCCGCCTTCGCCAAGTTCGGCGACGAGGACGTGCCCGGCGTCTGCCTGGCGACGTCGGGGCCCGGTGCGATACACCTGCTCAACGGCCTCTACGACGCCAAGCTCGATCACCAACCCGTCGTTGCGATCGTCGGACAACAGGCTCGCATGGCTCTCGGGGGCTCCTACCAGCAAGAGGTCGATCTCGTGTCGCTCTACAAGGACGTCGCCGACTACCTGACGATGGTGACCGTTCCTGCACAGCTACGTCATGCCGTCGACCGGGCATTCCGAGTGGCGATGTCTCAACGGGGCGTGACCGCCATCATCATTCCCAACGATCTGCAGACCGAAGACGCCGTGACGACGCCACCTCATGAACACGGAGCTCTGCTTTCATCGGTCGGATACCGGAAACCGAGAATCATCCCGCACCGGGACGACCTGGAGCAGGCCGCCCAGATCTTGAACGAGGGCGAGCGGGTGGCGATCCTCGTCGGAGCTGGCGCGCTGCACGCCGGCGATCAGGTTCTCGAAGTCGCAGACCTCCTGGGCGCAGGCGTCGCCAAAGCGCTTCTCGGAAAGGCTGTGGTCCCCGACGACATCCCCTACGTCACCGGAGCGATCGGACTTCTCGGGACGAGGCCGAGCTGGGAGATGATGCAGGAATGCGACACCCTGCTCATGGTCGGATCCGGCTTCCCCTACATCGAATTCCTGCCGAAGGAGGGGCAGGCGAGAGCCGTGCAGATCGACATCGACCCCTCGATGATCGGCATCAGATATCCGATGGACGTCGGCTTGGTCGGGGACTCGAAGGCAACCCTGCAAGAGTTGATCCCGATGCTCGAGAAGAAGGACGACAGGTCCTTCCAGGACTCCCTGTCCGACAGCATGGCAAGATGGTGGGACGTCGTCGAGACCCGAGCGATGGCGCCGGGACGTCCGATGGTTCCGCAGCGGCCGTTCTGGGAGCTCTCCAACCGACTGCCGGACAAGGCGATCATCTCTGCCGACTCGGGATCCTCGGCGAATTGGTTCGCTCGCGACGTCAAGCTTCGCAGCGGAATGAAGGCGTCGTTGTCCGGAAATCTCGCCACGATGCTGCCAGGCGTCCCATACGCGGTGGCGGCGAAATTCGCTCATCCCGATCGGGTCGCGGTTTCGTTCGTGGGTGACGGAGCGATGCAGATGCTGGGGATGAACGAACTGTTGACGGCTTGCAAGTACTACGAGCAGTGGGCCGACCCCAGGATGATCATCTGCGTCCTCCACAACAACGATCTCAACCAGGTCACATGGGAGATGAGGGCGATGGAGGGCAACCCCAAGTACGAAGCGTCTCAGCAGATCCCAGATTTCCCCTACGCCGAGTTCGCCGAGATGATCGGCCTTCGCGGCATCAGAGTCGAAGATCCCGACGAGGTGGGATCTGCGTGGGATCAGCTGCTCGCAGCAGACAGACCGGGCGTCCTGGAGGTGGTGACGGATCCGAGCGTTCCGCCGATACCTCCGACCGTCACCTACGAACAGGCCAAGAACTATGCCGAGCGCGGTGCTGAAGGGCGATCCGGCCGCCTTCGACATCATCAGGGAGTCCATTCAGGAGGTGTGGGCCTCCATGTTCCCGACCCGATGACGAAACCGGTGATCAGCTCCGTGCAAACGGCCGCCTGGCGAATACCCACCGAGGCGCCCGAGTCCGACGGCACGCTCCGCTGGGACTCCACCACCATCATCGTCGTCGAGGTGACCGGCGAAGGGGCGACAGGCATCGGATGGACCTACGGCTCCGCTGCCGTCTACTCGATGCGTCGAGGACGTCCTCAGCGAAGTCGTCATCGGGTGCGACGCCATGTCCCCCAGCTCCATCTGGAGGTCGATGCTTCACCGGCTTCGCAACGCCGGCACGCCGGAGTGGCGTCGATGGCCGTCTCGGCGGTCGACATCGCCGTGTGGGACCTCAAAGCCCGGTTGCTCGAGGTTCCGCTGGCAGATCTGCTGGGCCGGCTTCGAGACTCCGTGCCCGTGTACGGCAGCGGGGGCTTCACCTCCTACGACATCCCGCGACTGCAAGAGCAGCTCAGCGGATGGGTCGGCGACGAGATGGCCTGGGTGAAGATGAAGGTCGGAAGAGATCCGAGCCAGGATCTCTCCCGGGTGATCGCCGCGCGCGAGGCGATCGGCGACAGGGCCGGCCTGTTCGTCGACGCCAACGGTGCCTACGGACGCCGGCGGGCCCTCGAGATGGCGGATGAGTTCTACCAACAGGGAGTGAGATGGTACGAGGAGCCGGTGTCGTCCGACGACAGAGCAGGCCTCGCTTTCATCAGAGACCATCTGCCGGGGGGAATGGAGGTCACCGCCGGCGAATACGCGTTCAGGGTCGAAGACTTCATCGATCTACTCGACGCCGACGCCGTTGATGTCCTCCAAGCCGACGTGACCCGTTGCGGAGGGATTACAGCACTGAACATCGCAGCCGACCTCGCCCGCTTCAGACACATCCCGTTGTCGACTCACACGGCGCCGCAGGCCCACCTGCACGCTGCCGCTGCGATCGACGGGCTGCGACACATGGAGTGGTTCCACGATCACGTGCGGATCGAATCGAGGCTGTTCGAAGGAGCACGACAGCCCGTGAAGGGAGCGCTGTCGCCGGATCTCACCCGACCCGGCGCCGGCATGTCACTCAAACGAAGTGAGTTCGAGCAATTTCGGATCCATTGAAAGGATATACCATGTTCAAGTCGTCTGTCGTCGTCATCACCGGGGCCACCAGCGGTGTCGGGCAAGCCACGGCGCGCCTCTTCGCCAGCCAGGGAGACAAGGTGGCACTGATCGCCAGAGGCGAGGAGGGGCTGAAGGAAACGGCGACCGAGATCGAGGAACTGGGCGGCACCGCTCTCACCATCTCGGCCGACGTCGCCGATCCGACTGCCGTCGCTGATGCGGCGCAGAGTGTCGTGGACACGTGGGGTGGGATCGACATCTGGATCAACAATGCGATGACCACCATCTTCGCCCCGTTCACCGACATCCAACCCGACGAGTTTCGACGGGCCACCGAAGTCACCTATCTCGGGGTCGTCTGGGGTACCAAGGCCGCACTCGGCCACATGGTCGAAGCGAACCGAGGCACGATCATCCAGGTGGGATCGGCTCTGGCGTATCGGGGGATTCCACTCCAGTCGGCCTATTGCGGGTCCAAACACGCGATCAAGGGGTTCACCGAGTCGGTGCGCACCGAAATGCTGCACTACGGCCACGATGTCCACATCGGCATGGTCCATCTTCCCGCAGTCAACACCCCGCAGTTCTCGCACTGTCGATCGAAGTTCGATCGGCACCCCCAGCCCGTCCCGCCGATCTACCAGCCGGAGGTGGCCGCCGAGGCTATCGGCATCGCTGTTCGAGAGAAACGCCGCGAGATGTACGTCGCCTGGCCGACCATCATGACGATCGTGGGGAACAAGGTGGCTTCGGGCCTGGTGGACCTGTACCTGGCCAAGAACGGTGTGAGCAGCCAACTCGCCGATCGCCCGGCCGCCGCGACCAATGCTGAGGGCAACCTCTTCCATCCGGTCGAGGGCGATCACGGGGCTCATGGAGTGTTCGACGACCGCTCCCGATCGAGCAGTCCGGAACTGTGGATGAACGAGAACCGCTCCACCATCGCGCTGGTGGCGGGAGGGCTGACCATTCTCGGCTGGCTGGCGCGGCGCAGCGCCTAGCGGTCGTACTCGGAGAGTCGCAGCGCGCTCTGAATGAGGCCGAGGTGGGAGAGCCCCTGGGGGAAGTTTCCGAGAAGCTCTCCGGTGGACGGATCGACCTCTTCGGACAGGAGCCCGAGGTCGTTTGCGGCGCCTGTGGCCCGGTCGAAGAACTGGGCGCCGGTGTCGGGGTCGTCGTCGATGGTGAACGAGTCGGCGAGCCAGTACGAGCAGATCAGGAAGGCCCCTTCTTCTCCCCCCAGCTGGTCGTCGGCGAGATAGCGGTGAACGAAGCCGTTGTCCACGAGTTCGTCGCTGATCCGCTCCCGATTCGCACGACACCTCGAGTCGTCGGGCGGGAGCAGTCCCAGCAACGGGACATTCAGGGTGGATGCATCCAGCTCGTTGCCGTCGAGCGTCATCGTGAATGCCTGACGCTCGTCCGACCAGCCGCGGTCCAGGATTGCTCGCTTCAACTCGGCCCGAGCCGACGTCCACCGCCGTCGGTCCTCGACGCCGTCTGACGCCCCTCCCTTGGGGAGCCCCAGCACACGGTCGAGAGCCACCCAGCACAGCAGCTTCGAGTACAGGAAGTGGTCGGGGCCCGAGCGCATCTCCCAGATGGAATGATCCGGCTCGTTCCACTGATCTGCCGCTCTGTTCGCGAGCTCGATCACCAGCTCCCACTCACCTGAGTCGACGTCGAGCTCGTCATGGCGATAGGCGCCTGCCCTGATCACGTGGCCGAGAACGTCGAGCTGCGTTTGGCCCCGTGCCGCGTTTCCGACCCTGACCGGGCTGGACCGTCGGTGGCCCGAGAGCGCGCTGATCTCGGACTCGGTGGGCAACAGATCACCCGAGATGGTGTAGGCCACCGAAATCTCGCGTTCGGCGTCGGTGATCTCACTCAGCCACTCCCAGAAGCCGACCGCTTCGTCGCGATGGTGGAGCTGCTCGAGGGCGAGCACCGCCTCAGCACTGTCGCGCAGCCACGAGTAGCGGTAGTCCCAATTGCGGCTGCCGCCGAGCTCTTCTGGAAGTGAGGTGGTCGGTGCTGCGACCAGCGCGCCGGTTTGGTGTGTGAGGAGCTTCAGCGCCAGAGCGCTCCGCTCGACTGCGCCGGTCGCGTAGCTCGGGAGCTGTATGTTCCCGACCCAACTGCGCCACCACCGGACGGTCGATTTGAGCCACGCGTCAGGCTCACTCGGGTCGACGGGATGCCCGGCGAGCACGAGGCGCACGACGTCGCCGCGCTCAAGGGTGCCTTCCCACGAGGCCCCTGACTCGTCCACCACGAGATCGACGTCTGCGGTGAGGATCAACTCGTGGGCCGAAGTCCGGATCCCGACCCGCCTGGGCCCGCCGTCCATCGAGGCGCTCCGGGTCGAGAATCCATCCGTGGGCGTCATCCTCATCGCCATCGGAATCCGCCCCGATTCGACGGTCAGCCGGCGCACGACTGCCGGGCCGTGAGAGGCGGAGGCGGGCACCGGCATGAAGTCGGTGAGCGTTGCGGCGCCGTGTGCGCATCGGAATCGTGTCCGCAACACGTTGGTTCCGTCCAGGTAGCCCCGCTCGGTCTCGTACGGCACGGAGGGAGCGACATCCCAACGGCCCGCCTCGGGATCGAGCACATGAGCGAAGACGGGGGCTCGATCGAAGTCTGGCCAGCACAGCCAATCGATCCCACCGCGCCGATCGATCAATGCGGCAGTCCTCAGATTCCCGATCGCACCGTGGTCCCGAATGGGGGACTGAGGCACGGACGTAGCGAAAGAGCGGAACATCTGGCCAATGTACCCGACCTCCTGAGTCCCCTGGATGATTCGGCTTGGTGATCAGGCAGCCGCGTCGGTCGTATGGCCAGCGGGAAGAGCACGGTGGCGATCGAACCCGAATCGAGCGCCAACTGAGCCCCCACTCGGGCGACCGACGAGGTCACTACGCCCGCCGCGACTCGAAGATCGCCCTCACCGTGTCACCGTGTCACCGTGTCACCGTGTCGATGGTGTCCGCGTCCTTCGGATCTCTGGCGGGGCGATGGGTGCGGACCCTGGCGAAGCGCAATGCCATCCCACCCTGATACCGGGTGCTGGGGAAGCAGCCTCGTCGAAGGCGATCTCGATCACGATCTCGGGCTCGACGTACACGGTCCGCTTCGTCCTTCGGACCTCCAACTCGAACAGGGCCTCGGTCTGCGACTCCGACATGGAATCGGTCAGCCCCTTGGAGGTCTTGCCCGGCATGAGCGATTCGTCGTCCACAGGTCGGCCGTGGGCCTCGCTCGGAAGCTCGCTCGAGATCTGTGGTGTGTCTGCCCGATCAGCCATGTGGTCACCGTATCCGAGGGGTCGGACATTTTTGTGGATGGTGCTTTCTGCGAGAATCATTCATCACATGCCCCCAGCGATCGCCCCTGCCTCTCGACTTCGCGCCGACCTCGACGCGCTCTCGGAGTCGCTGGACATGGCGACCTTCCGATTCTCGAGTCGATCCCGACCGGCGGCAGCTGAGGTCGACGGTGACCGCCTCGATCGACGATTACCTCGTCCCGCGGCTGGCCGACCCGGAGGGCCCGTTGCTCGTGGCGGTGTTCGGTTCGACCGGGAGCGGGAAGTCGACGCTGGTCAACTCGGTTGCAGGGTTCGAGGTCACCAGCCCGGGAGTCCTGAGGCCCACCACTCATGCGGCAGTCATGCTGTGTCATCCCGACAATGCGGGGCAGGTGAAGCGGTTGGAGGCGGTCGGTGACGTCGTTCTCGTCACCGATGACCACCCCGATCTCAGGTGGTACTCATTGATCGACACACCGGATGTCGATTCGGTGGTCGAAGCGCATCGTGACCAGACGATGGCGATACTGGCGCGTGCCGACGCGGTGATTCACGTGACCACGCCGCAGCGCTATGCCGACGCCGTTCCGTGGGTGATCCTCCGTGATGTCGCCCGCCGCGATCTTCCGATGCTGGTGGTGACGAACCGGTTGTCGAAGCGATCGGGCGGGGCGGTGACCGATCTGGCGGCGCTGCTCCGCGCCGAGCGGATCATCGACGACGCCCGAACCGCTGACATCGTTGCCATCCAGGAGCAGCGACTCCGTCAGCACGGGCGCCTGCCGGCGTCGACGGTGCGCCGGGTCACGGCTCATCTCTCCGATCTCGCCGAGCACCACACCGACGTCGTCCGCCGTGGTGTTCGCGGTACCTTCGAGGCGGTCGTCGAAGACGCACGATCTGTCGTCGATGAGGTTCGAGGACAGGAGTCCGAGATCGCTGCCCTCTTCGAAGCGGTGTCGGTTGCGGTGTCGCATCAGACGTCGGAGGTGCACGGCCAACTCGAACATGGCGATCTGGTTCGGTCGGAGGTCGTCCAGCGATGGCGTCGACTGATCGGGGTGTCCGACCTCGCCTCGATCGTGTCCCGGGGAGTGGGGCGGATCAGAGACATCGTGGTCCCGGGTGACGCCATCCCCGCCGACCGGGTCGACCAGGTCGGCGACGAGGCTCGCGAGGCCATCGTCGACCTCTCGATGTTGCGACTGCGTCGGGTGCACGAGGCGATCACGACCGCCTGGCGGCTCGAGCCGTCTGGCCGATCGCTGATCTCGGGCCCCCTGCTCCAGCCGGCCGAGGATCGGCAATTGGCCGAGCACGAGGTCGACGAGTGGCTCGCATCGCTGGTGGATCTCGTCGCCGAGCAGGGACAGAAGCGCTTCAAGCTGGCCCGAGCCGCGTCGATCGGGGTCAACGCGGCGGCGACCACCCTGCTCATCGCCATCTTTTCTGCCACTGGGGGGCTCACGGGAGCAGAGGTCGGGGTGACCGCCGGAGCCGTCGCCGCCCAGCAGACGGTGCTCGAGCATCTCTTCGGGAGTGCGGCGGCACGGCGGCTGGCGGAGGTGGCCCGTCATGACCTCGCCGAGCGGATGGGGACGGTCATCGATGCCGAGGGATCGAGATTCCGGAGCGCGCTCAGCCAGATTGCCGATCCACCGGACACGATCGATCGCATAGAAGCTGCGCTCGAGACTGCCGTGGCGAGCGCCAACGAGTGGTTCGATGTCTGACCTCAGGGACCTGATCGACCGCTTCGACCGACTCGTCAGCATCGCTGACGGAATGGTGCCCGCAGATGCTCTCGAGCGCGCGGCCCGCGTCGGGCGGCGAGCGCGGGATCGGCGCGGCTTCCTGGGCGATACGGTCGTCGTGGCGCTCGCCGGGGGGACGGGATCGGGGAAGTCGTCTCTCATCAATGCGCTCGCCGGTGAGATCGTGACGGAGGCGGGAGCCCAGCGGCCGACCACGTATCGGCCTCTGGCATGGATCCCGTCGAATCCGGAGCCGGGACTCGTGCGTCTTCTGGACTCGATCGACGTGACGGATCGGGTCGGCCAGGACGTGATTCCGTGGCTCGCGATCATCGACCTCCCCGACACCGACTCGGTGTCGGAGGAGAATCGGGCGACGGTTGAGCGGGTGCTTCCACTCGTCGACGCGGTCGTCTGGGTGGTCGATCCAGAGAAGTATCAGGACAGGCTTCTCCACGAGCGCTTCCTCCGTCCGCTGGCGCGTCACGCCGACCGGTTCCGGTTCGTACTCAATCAGATCGACCGGCTCGATCCGGATGCAGTGGGCGCGCTGATCGAGGATCTGACCGTGAGTCTCCGCTCGGATGGGGTAGCCGAGCCGATCATTCAACCGATGGCTGCAGACCCACCGCTCGGCCAACCGGTCGGCGTGGATGGGTTCATCGCCGATATGGAGTCGCTCGGGAGTGCGAAATCGGTGGTCGAAGCGAGTCTCGTGAGTGATCTCGACACCGCCGCGAAGCAATTGATGGCCGCAGCCGGGCTGGAGGATCCATCCGGTACCGGGTTCAGGGACCTCTGGGAAGCGGTGAACGACGAGGCATCTCGATCGATCGCGCGTGACCTGATCGGTCCGAGCACCGTGACGGAGGCACGAAGGGTCGGATCCCGGGCTGCCCGAGCATCGGCGTCGTTGCGAGCGAACCGCGTCGATGGTGTCGACGTCCCGGTGTCACCGTCGACCGGCACCGGAACGAGTCGCGCCGTCGAACGCGTGGATCGGATGCTGGGCGACCTCATCGAGACGGTGGGCCCCGAGCATGCCGAGCCGATCAGAGCGGTGAGGAGAACCGTCGAGGGGGAACTGCGAGGAGCTGCGACGACGGCGGGCGTTGCTGCAACGATCCGGCTCACCGATCCGCCCCGATGGTGGGGGACCGCCGGATGGATCAGGGTGCTCGTCGGTCTGGTCGTCGGATTCGGCGTATGGGCGATCGCATCGGCGAACGAGGTCACGGCGCCGCTTCCGCTCGGGCTGGGCATTGTGACCGCAGTCGGTGCGCTTGCGGTGGGCGGGGCATTGATCTCTCGGTCCGGGCGGTCGTGGGCGGAGGAGGCGGTCGGCGGAATGGATGGGCAGGTCGTGGATCTCGTGGCCCGGGAGCTCGACCGCCGAATCGGGAGGCCGGTGCGGGACGCGTTGCGGGTTCGCGCGGGGCTCGCCGCCGCCCACGCCGATTTCGAGCTGGTGCGGTCCGACTTGCGTCTCCGTTAGGGTCGTGGCCACATGGACAACTTCCTGACGAACACCCTCCCGAGCTTCTGGGATGACAATTCCGGCAAAATGCTCGCGGCGCTCGGCGTAGCGCTGGCGGTGACGGCCGTCTACGTCGTCGTCGCCCGACTCTCCCGGGGTGTCGTGAGTCGGATGGCTCAGCAGGGCGGCGAGGCCGCGGCCCGCGTCGAGACCCTGTGGTCGATGTTGCGCCGGGTGTTGACGATCGTGTTCATCGCCATCGGTGCGTTGACCGTTGCGGTCGTGCTCGACATCCCGATCACCCCGTTGCTCGCCGTCGGGTCGGCGATCGGGATCGCAGTCGGCTTCGGCGCCCAGGACCTCGTCAAGTCGGTGATCGCCGGGTTCTTCATCCTCGCCGAGGATCAATACCACATTGGCGACGTCGTCCACATCGGGGGAGTGACCGGAGCCGTGGAAGAGATTCGGTTGCGAGTGACCGTCCTGCGTGATCTCGATGGCTATGTCCACTACGTGCCAAACGGCGAGATCACCGTTGCCACCAACCTCACCCAGCAGTACTCGCAGGTCGTCATCGACGTGGGGGTCGCCTACAAGGTCGACGTCGATCGAGCACTCGAGATCCTCGGCGACGAGCTCCGCACCCTCGCAGCCGACCCCGACTGGTCCGAGCAGGTGTTGGAAGAGCCGCAGATACTCGGAGTGAACGAGTTGGGTGACTCGGCGGTGACCCTCAGGGCCGTGCTCAAAGTCGGAGCGGACGACCGGTGGCTTGTGAAACGCGAGGCACTACGGAGGATCAAGAACCGCTTCGATGCCGACGGCATCGAGATTCCGTTCCCCCACGTCACCGTGTACTCCGGGGAGCCGTCCCCTGCGGACGCCGGGTCAGTGGAGGGGTGACACCGCGACAGTGAGGCTGTCGGGTCGATAGGCGACGTCGATGGACGTCATCGGAGGAAGCAACTCGCCGTCGACCTGGACCTCGATGGGTGCGGGTGATGCGGCGGTGAAATGGTCGATGTGCTCCCAGATGGTCAGCCCCTTGACGGCATCGAGCGACCGCGAGGATCGAATCGCCGCGTTCAGCATCTTCACCATGCGCCGCAACCTGACGCGTTCCATGACGAGCACGGTCACCGGGTCCGGCTCGCCGAACGAGAGCGGGACCCTCCCGAAGAAGGTGTATGCATGGTGGAACTGTGCCATCGCGCCGATGCACTGCATCTCCCTGTCTCCCGACGTGATCGTCAGGTCGGGCTCCCGCTTACGGAGGTCCCGAGCGATCGTGGCCAGAGCCGTGTTGAGGTAGTGGACCGACCCGAACCGGATCTTGCGGTGGGGGTCGGCCTCGGCTTTGGCGACGATGATGGCGTCGGGTCCGATACCCAGTGAAAAGAGCGCCGAAGCCTGGACCTCGCCGCCGGGCGACCTCCCGGTGACCGAGAGGGTCGGGAGTCGTGCAACGTCGAATCCCTTGGCGAGGACCCGGACCGCCTTCTTGGGCTTCGACGGCGCGCCAAGGATCCTCGCGAGCACGTTGGTGGTACCGACCGGCACGATCCCGAGGATCGCGCTCGAGCCGATCAGGCCCTGGGCGACATGATGGACGACACCGTCGCCGCCCATTGCCACCACGATGTCGACTCCTTCGCTCGCCGCCACGTTCGAGAGGTCGCGTGACTCGGCTGCGTTCCGGGGCCAGGCTGTCTCGACATCGTGGCTCTTCTCGAGGGCCTGGATCGCCGAACGGTGGAGGCCGCCGGTGAACTGGGATGATGCAGGGTTTGCTATGAGCAGGGCTCTGGACACCCCGTCAGGCTACCGTTGCGTCGATGGTCCAAGGCGAAGAGACCGACATCGAAACGCCAGTCGTCGATCCGAATGCGCCGCTCTACTCCCTCGAGCGTGAAGGTGGTGCAGGCGCGTTGTTGGCTGCCGCAGCCGGGGATGTAGCGGGTGGCGTCGTGGACGACAGCTACGGGGCGAACACCCAGTTCGGGACGGTGTTCGCCTACCACCTGATGCGCAACACCACGGTCGACCGCGACCTGCTCCAGGCCGAAGTGCTCCTCCTCGATGGTGTCGGGGAGGCGCATCGCACCTATCGGGGCGAGTCGCCCGATCTGCGCCAGTGGTTGGACTCTGCCACCTCGGACACCCCGGCCGCGAGCACGGTGGAGTCTTCAGGGCCGGCCGCCAGGGGAATCGCCGCCGGCCTGCGATTCCGTGACCAGCCCAGCGACCTCGTCGATGCGACGCTTCGGGGCTCCCGGCTGACCAATCTGAACGCAGTGTCAACGGTCATGGCCGCCGCCATCGCCGGCGGGGTGGCCGCGTCGACCTATCACCAGATCGGCGCGGACCTGTTCGTGGGCGTCGCCGAGACCGCTGAGCGAGCGCTCGCCGAGCTGACGGGTGACGAGTTCCGATTCTCCGACATGGAAGGGGCCAAGCGGCTCCCTGCCAGAATTCGGGCGCTGGCCAAGCTGGTTGGATCGGATCTCAGGACGATCGTCGGCTCGCTCTCGCTCGACAACGGTCCGGTCGGCATCGATGCGGCGCTCCTCGGCCTGGCGCTTGGCGGCGACAAGCACCACGATCCCGTCAAATTGATCGGGACAGCAGCGCAGGTCGGCGGGTCGGACGTCGGGATCATCACCGGTGCCATCGTCGGTGCCAGGAACTCCACCCGGAGATGGCCGTGGCGGGTGCCAAACGACACCTGGTTCGCCGAGATCGGCCGTCGGCTGGTCCTCAAGGAGACCGAGACCCGAGATCTGCCGATTCCCTACGCGGTCGAGGAGCGGGTGGTTCTCAACATCGGTCCGGGGCCCTCGGCGGACGGTTGACCGTTCACAGCTGATCGTGAAGCCCGTCCTGGGCGTTTCGATTCGAGTTCCCGACCTCGGCTGTGTCCACATCGACGGTGCCGACCGCGACCCAGCCTGCCAGGATGAACCCGCCGAGCACCAGCATCGCCGCATTCCTGCCGAGGCCGAGTACGTCGACGATGAGCGCCCACGCCAGCGGGCCGAGGATGGTTGCGAATCGCCCGACCGTTGCATACAGGCCGTAGAACTCGCCCAGATGCTGCGGTGGCGAGACCTCGATCATCGTCACTCGGTCCGCAGACCAGGTTGATCCGAGAGCGATGCCGCCGAGCGGCCCGATCAACCAGGCGAGGATCGGGAGGTCCGCAACTGCCGCGCTGACGCCGATGAGGATCGCCGCGAACCACCCGAGGAGCGCCCATCGAAGCACCCGTTTGGACCCGTACCGTTCGACGGCGTGCCCGCCGCCGATGCCACCGACGATGGCGAAGGCGATGGCTGCTCCGAGCAACGCCCGTGAGCCGGCAGGGTCGAGGCCGATCTCCTCGATGGCGAAGATGGTCAGGAAGCCTCCGATCAGCGTGTTGATGGCGTCGGTGTAGAGGAAGCGGCTGAGGAGAAAGCGGATGACGTTCGGCCACTCCGATGCTCGCCTCCACGACGAGATGAGATCGATGACGATCCGCCTGATCGGGGGAGCTGGACGGAGCATGGATGGCGGCGGGTCGGGGATCTTCACGAAGGCGGGGATAGCGAAGAGCAGGAACCCGACAGCCAGCGCCAGGAACGTGTTGGCGTAGCCCAGATCGAGAACCTCGAGCCCGAGGATTCCGATCCCGAGGCCGATGAACGATCCGAGATACCCGATGCCGACGCCGCGCCCCGAGATGCGGCCGCGGTTCTCGAGGGTGGAGACCATGGGAAGGAGCGCGTCGTAGACCACGGACCCGACGTTGACGGAGACGAGCGCGACGCCGAGCAGCAGAAACGTGACGGCGTCGCTGCCGCGGGTGAGCGTCGCCGTTGCGACGATGGCGATCGCGGTTGACCACTTGAGGATCGTGATCCGTCCGCCGCGGGCATCGGTGACGGCTCCGAACCACGGAGCGAGAAAGACGACGAGGATGCCGGCGAGTGCAGCTGTCACCGCCAGCGCCGAGTCGGGGAGGTCCCTCGACGTCAGCCATTCGGGGAAGTACAGGCCAACGACGCCGAGGGCGAAGATCGTGTTGGCCAGGTCGTAGACCACCCACGCCGTCGTCGCACTGCGGGGGATGTCACGGGGTTGGGCGGTCACCGGCGAGAGTATGGCGGCTCGGGGCCTGCCGGACATCGCTCGACAGGGTCATGCCGGGTGTCCGAAGGGTTGGTTTCGGATCAGAAGGTGACGGCGACCGAGATCAACTCGTCGTGACCGAGGAGGCCTGCCGTCGCCTGGATTGCACGGTTGGACTCGTCGAGCGGGAACTGGTGGCTGACGAGGTCATCGATCCGCGGATCGGTGTCGAGTTGGCGTGCAGCCCACCGGTAGGCGTTGGTCGATGCACCGAGCGCACCGATCATCGAGAGTTGCTTGCCGACGATCACATCGGAGAAGAACTGGCCGAGCGGACGGTTTCCCTTGGTCGAGGCGAGCACGAACCGGCCGCCGGATCGCACGATGTCCATCCCCGTGTAGATCGCCTCCGGGTCGTCGGAGGTCACGTCGATCACGATGTCAGGCCTGGTACCGAGGTTGTTGGCGACTTCGAAGGCGAGGTCGTCCACCGACACGTTGACCGTGAGGTCGGCGCCGAGGATGCGCGCCAGTTCCAGTCGATCTGCGTCGTGGTCGAGTCCCGCGACCCCGATCCATTCGGCGCCAGCCGCCTGCGCGGCCATCAGGCAGGCGAGGCCACGCGGTCCGGGACCGAGGATGAGGACTCGTTCGCCCGGTTGCATCTGCGGGAGTTCGACGGCCCAGGTGTATCCGGCGGCGAGCGGGTGGGCGAAGGTTGCCACTTCGGCCAGCGTGTCGTCGCTGATCGGGTGGAGCACGGCGTCGGGGTCGATATAGAGCCGCTCGGCCAAACCGCCCCAGAGTCCGGGAGGCTCCGTGGACGGGAGGACTCCGTATGCGTTGAACGGTCGGCGGGAGGTGCAGGAGGCGAGACCGGTGCGGCACGATTTGCAGGTTCCACAGCGGATGATCGGCTCGACGAGGACTCGGGTGCCGATCGGGAGGTCGATCGTGTCGTCGAACGTGTCCGCAATGCGGCCGACGACCTGCTGACCAGGAATGAGTGGGTACACGAGGTTGGGTCGGTCACCGCGCCACGCCTGGACCTCGGCCCCGGACAGTCCGGTGGCCTCGACGGCGAGCCATCCGCCGCTCTCGACCGAGCGAGCGGGCAAGCGAGTCGCTGCGAGCCGCCTCGGCTCGACCAACATCATCGCTTTCACGTCGCTCATCAGACCCCCAGTGGCGTGGAGTTGAGTATGTCGACTGAAGTTGCCGACAGAGAGTCGACAACTTACCACAGAGGCGATCGACCCCAGTTCAGGGGTCTTGAGCCGGCCGAGTCGATGGGGCACGATGGCAGCGACGTGGGCTCGCATATCCATCAAGCATTCGCTGCTCTGCGCCATGGCGGCTGCGGTGCTGGCGACCGGGTGTTTCGATGCCGATTCGCCCATGGCGCAGTCTCCCGCAACGGCCGTGTCGGCAATCCCGACGCCTCGGCCACCGACGCGGACGTGACGTCGCGCAACCGCCCCCGCCCCCGCCCTCGACGGCGACCACCGTCGCGATGGTGCCGCCCGTGGGGTCGCGTGAGCGGCTGGCGGCGCAGATCGAGCACGCATGGGCCGAGTCGACGGCGGGTATGCGGTGGATCTCGGGGACGTGCCGATCCCGGATCTGACGAATCCGGATCCGCTGGTCGCGGTGGGCGAGCTGTATCGCTTCAACTCGTGGTTGCTCGAGCATGCCGCCTCGCCGGAGTGGGCAGAGGTGATCGCGATGCGTCCGGGTCATGCCTATGTCGATCTGAGGCTCGTGCACGAGGCATTCCGTTTCAAGCGCCTCGACTACACCGGAGACCAGGTCTTCCATGCCGCCGGCCTCGAGGTGATCGGAGAGCCCGATGGAGTCGGTGGGGTTCCACGCGACGTCGCCGCCGGAGCACCACCGGGGAGTGTTGCCGTCAGCTACGAGACATCGACCGGACCGTACCGGTCGGTTGGTTCCGACGGAGTGGTCTACCAGGAGTTCCCTCGGTTCGACCTGGTCATCACCGTTGTGCTCTCGCCGACCGAGTCCGGATGGAAGATCTTCTGGGAGGAGCGATGACCGCGATCCGCTCGATGGCCGTGCTCGTGCTGTTCGGCCTGCTCCTCGGCGTGTCGTCGTTGGCCGCGGCTTCCCCTCAGGGCGAGACCTCGTTCGACGGTTGGTCGCTCTCGGGCCGGGCTCTCGATGGTCGGGGCCAGTCAGAGGCGGTCCGGAAGGCATCGACGCCGTGCGCTGAGGTGCACTCGTTGATCGAGGCGTACAACACGTCGGAGCCGTGGATCTCGGAGACTCCTCGCCGCGGGACGTGGCTCGACGGGTACTTCGACGATCGCGGTGACACCTCGTACGCCACCCGTATCACGCCGATCAATTTGTCCGGCTATCAGATCGACTCGGTGCAGGTGTGGGCCGGTGTCGACATGTTCGAGGCGTTCGAGACCTGTACGACCATTCACAACACTGGCTGGCTGCCGGCCGGTTCCGGGATCCTCGCGATCGTCGGGACCGATGATCCGGGTTGCGACTACGGGGAGCTCGCCTTCGTGCGCGCTCACTTCCTCTACCGCCCCGACTGGGGCTGGTCGTTCGCCCCCGGCACCAACCTGACCGACGACTTCGACGGCTTCGAACTGGCCGACAGCAACCCGCTCGAGGTGGTGTGTGGCCGGATCTTCCCCGAAGACGTCGACGTGGCCGGGTTCAGTGAGTCGGTCCCGTCGGTCCAGGTGAACCACAACCCGATGCTGTCCGGGCTGGCGGGCCTCGAGACGTGGCTGTGGTATGACTTCGATCGCGCCGACAGCCCGTCGTCGCTGGTGGGCACGGCCTCGATCGTGTCGAGAGGGGCGAGCTGGACGCTCGAAGCCGAAGCCTGGATCGACCTGATCTCCTGGGACGTCGACTGTGTCACGCAGTGCGACTACCGCGGCATGGCGTCGGCGTTCGATGGCTCTAGTCTCGACGGGCTGGCCGTCGACTTCGAGGACTCGGTCCTGGGGCCGGCCGACAACTATGACGGCGGGACTGGCATTGCGGGAGGTTTCGCCGCCGGCCACGTCTATCAGGAACGCGGCGTCTACACGATCTCGACGCGTGAGTCCTGGCGAGGTCGGTACACCTGGTCAGGAGTCTCGTATCCCTACGCAGACGTGATCGTCGCGGGTTCGCAACCATTCACCGTTGGCGAGGCGAGGGGGGTCCTCACGGCGCCGGCTCGGTGACGCCTTGTCGGGGGAGGAGCGCCGGGATCACCACCAGAGCGCTCAAGGCGGCGACGGACATCGACACCCACATGATCCCCGAGATGTGATGATGGGGTCGCAAGGGTGAGAGCCAGAGGGCTGTCAGGCCGATCGCAACCCCGAGCGCGTTGGCGACGATCGGGCGACCGGCAGATCCGATTGCCCGAAGGACGTATCCGTCACCGCCGGCCCTGGCATGGTCGATCGCTGCCACGAAGTGAATGGCATAGTCGATGCCGACTCCGATGACGATCGACGATGCGACGGCGGTGATCAGGTTGAGTTGGATCCCCGAGGCTGCGATGAACCCGAGCAGCGCGACGATCGTCAGCACCAATGGCACCAGGGCGACGAGGGTGGGCCTGAGCTTCCGGTACGTGCTGTAGAGCAGGATTCCCACCAGCAGCAGTGCCGCGATCACGGACCACACCTGGGCGCCGATGATGAGTCGGGCCATCTCGTCCCAGAGAACCGGGAGACCGGTGATGATCCGCACCTCGTCGCGCTGGTCGGCGAAGTCGAGCCATCCTCGGAGGTCGTCGTTGGTGTAGCCGCTGGGTAGCAGCAGGAATCGGAGGCCGTCCTCGGACACGAGGTCGTCGATCGGAAGGGTGCCGTCGCCGGCGAGTGCAGATGCTACGGCCTCGGGTGGCAGCGCAGCGAGGATGTCGGCGGCTGAGAAGACCGAGCGCACACCGGGGAGTTCGGACAGGTCGGCCGAGGCAGCCTGGGCGCTCGCGAGCGATGTTCCAGGGTCGGATCGATCGAACGCGAACTCGCCGATGAGCGGCGTCGCGCCGCCGAACAACTCCTCGGTCCGGTCGAACGAGGCTCTGATCTCGTGATCGAGCGGGAACATGAACAGCGGGTCGGAGTCCACCTCGAGCTGTGGGATGAAGATCGCGCCGAACACCACGACCGTCGTGACGAGGGCCGGTGCGGTCCAGCGCCTGACCACCAGCCACCGCAGACCGGATGTGAGGCCGGGGCCGAGGATGGGCGCCCGGCGGGGTGGGCGGATCGTGAGCTCGGCGAGGATCGCAGGCAGCGCGAAGAACGAGATGATCCCGGCGAACGTGATTCCGATCGCCGCGAACATGCCGAGCTGTCGGATCGGCCCGATGTCGGTCGCGAGCAGCGACAGGAACCCCACCGCGGTCGAGATCGTTGTCAGGATCATCGGAACGCCGACCTCCCGGAGTGTTGAGGCGATGCGATCGACGGGTTCGTCCAGTCGAGCGGCGGCCTCCTGGTAGTGCGTGACGAAATGGAGCCCGTCCGCCGAGCCCATGACCAGGACGAAAATGGGAACGATGACCGTGACGATGTCGATCTCGGCTCCGATTGCGGAGATGAAACCGAACGTCCACAGCGAGCCGAGGAGGGCGGGCACCACCGAGAGGATGCTCAACCTGCGGTCTCCGATGCTGGCATAGAAGGTTCCAACCAGCAGGATCAGGACAAGGGGGGGAATCGCCAACAGAAAGAGTTCCAGGATGTCGATCACGGCAGCGAAGATCGCGGGATTACCGGCGATCGTCACTTCGATCCCATCCGGTGCTGTGACATCGTCGAGTGCGCGTGCCACGGCGATGCCATCGTCTCCGGGAACGACGATCAGCAGGGTGTGCCTGAGGTCTTCGCTGAGCAGAAAACCCGAGAGCGGAGTGTCCGTGATGGCTCCGAGCATCGGCTCGGGAACGGATTGAATCAGGTCGACGGTGATCGACGACCCGTCGAGCGGGTTGGTTGCCGGTATGACCGTTGTGACCGCCTCGACGCCGTCGACGCTCGCGACCTCGTCCCGGAACTCCACCAATCTGACCAGATTGTCCCGCTGAGCGAACGTCTCACCTTCCGGCAGTGACAGCACCATGTTGATGGGATCCGACGTCCCGTACTTTTCCTGGAGCGCGGCGAACGCCTCGCCGCGGTCGTTGCCCTCGGTGATGAACGACGTCACGTCCGCATTGAACGAGATCCGGAACAGGGAGGCGACGGCAAGGATGGTGACGAGCGCGGTGAGGCCGAGGACCCGTCGGGGGTGTCCGGCGAGGGCGGCGGCGATTCTGTTCATGGTGTCGTCCTCGTCTCTCCGTGATCCGGGTTCCATTCCTGCATTGCCGCGGATCCGGCTCGGATCGCGGCGGAGACGCGCTCGACGGCTTCTGGGCCGCCGATGGCGTCGGTCAGGGCGGCGATTCGCCCGGCGATAGTGGGCATCAGGTGGCCAAGCGTCGCGTGTCCGTGCTCGGTGAGTACCACCCGTACGACCCGACCGTCCGTGAGGTCGCGGCGGCGCTCGACCAGGCCGTCCTTCTGGGCGCGATCGACGGTTGCGGTCACAGTCGGCTCCTTGACGTCGAGATGGCGGGCGAGCTCGCCGATGTTCGCGCCCGACCCATCAGACTGGAAGCGGAGTGCGATCAACAGTCGCCAGCGAGCAGGCGACAGCCCGTACTCGACCAACGGGCGGCTCGTCACCTCGAGGAGATCGACCATCGCCATGGCGAGTGCCAGTGCGGGCATGATGTGATCGGTCCTGATCCCCGGCAGGGCGCTACCGACCTGGTCCGCGAGGTCGGCCGAGAGGTCCCCGAACGGGAAGAAGTCCTTGATGGTCGATGCCATGAACAGGATATATATAGGATACCTAAGTAAATGTCAAGCGCCCTGACCCATGCTCGTCGATACCGGTCGCACGGTCAGGCGGTCGGCTCGATACGACGATGCGCATACAGATACGCGCCGGCGTTCCATGTCTGTTGCCGCGCTCCCTGGGGGAGCCCGTCCGCGCTGATCCACTCGGGGAACGCCCAGTCACCGATGGCGACCGCACGGGCAACACGTCGAAGCAACGGCTGAGCCGCCTCGGCGCCGGCGGTCACTGCGACTGCGGCCGCGTGCAAGCCGCCGACGAACGGCCATGCCGCGCGCATTGTGGTATCGCCCCGGGGTCGCGCTCCATCGCTGATCGATGGCGAGATTCGCCTGGTTGATCAGCATGCCTGACGGGTCGTCGGGGAGGATCGGGCTGAGAAAGGTACAGGACGGCCAGGGGTCGGCTGCTGGGGCGAGATGGTCGATCACTGCGGCGGCGGTTGCGGGCGGGGCAACGCCGCCGAGGATCGAGATCACGTTGGCGAGAACATCGCAGTGATCGACGAACGCCGAGTGGATGATGTGTGACACGTAGTGCTGACGGGGAAGTGATGCGAGCCTGTCGTACTCCCGCCGGATCGAGGTGTGAGCGAATCCGTGCTCGAAGAGCGCCTCCACGTCGACTGCGGGGTCAGGCCAGAACCAGGCGTCAACCGTGCGTGCGATCCGACCCGAGTCCCCGGCGCTCGTCGTGCCGAGTGCGTTCGCCAGCCGTTCGGTAGTTGCCAGAGCCCAGGCATACAGGGCGTTGACATGGAGCGTGCGTCCCGGATCTCGTGAGGGCGGCATCCATCCAGTCGGTCGACGGAGCGACCGACAACAGTCCGCTTCCGGTGACATCGAGATGGCGGAGCCAACGAATCGAGGCCGCGACTGCCGGCCACCACCCGGCGACGCGCGGGAGATCGCCCGTTGCGGTGAGGTAGGCGTCGACGGCGATCGCGAGCCATGCGCTCGTGTCGACGGATCCTCCCTCCCCGAAATCCCACTCGTCCCGGTCGGGGAACACGACAGCCGGAAGTTGGCCGAGCGGGCTGGCCCGGGTCGTGAGCGTGTCGATCGACGCGGCCGTCGCCGCGTGAAGCGCCGGATCGGAGGTCGCGCATGCTCCCAGTGCCGTGATCAACGCGTCCCGGCCCCAGATCCCGGCGTAGTGGTCGAAGGCTGGCGATGCGACGAAGCCGTGCGGGGTGGCGGAGCGCTTCAGCAGATCGAGGCTGCGATCGAACGCCTCGGAGGTCGAAACGGTATCGGGGCTCATGTCACCGCACCTCAGACCGGTGCGGGAGCCGGGCGACGAACAGCGAGCACGGCAATGGTGCACATGACCATGCCTGCTCCGAGGATGCTCAGGAACGTGTAGCCCGGCCCTGCCAGGAGTATTCCGCTCCCGGCGTTGGCGACGGCGCTCGTCGCCAGGATGATCGAGTCGATGCGCCCCTGGACGATCGCCCGCACCTGTGGCTCGACGGCAATACTCAGCATGGTGCTCCCGGCCACGAACGCCAGGTTCCATCCGATGCCGAGGAGGAACAGCGCCACCGTGAGCAGCGACGAGAGCATCACTCGGAGCCGCTGCCGCCATGACCGCCGAGATCACAAGCACCGCGCTGCTTGCGGCGATCGCCGTTCGCGGGCCGATCCGGTCGACCAACCGTCCGATCAGGGGGGCGAACGCAAACATCCCGAGGGTGTGTGCCGAGATGACGTTGCCGACCGAACTGAGTCCGAAGCCACTGTTTTCGATGTGGATCGGGGTGCCGGACATGATCAGAACCATCACGAACTGGCCGACCGGCATCGCGACCAGCGCGATCTGCACTCGATGATCCAGGAACGCCGATCTGGCCGTCATCGGCTCACCCGTCCGGTTCAGTATCGAGTCGTCCACGATCGCCAGAGTCGATGGATCCGGGTCGAGCAAGATCCAGAGGATCGTGGCTGCCACTCCCATGAACACGGCGGTCGCAAGATACGCTCCTGCGTACTCGATGGCGCCGAGCTGCTCCGCCAACCGTCCTGCGGGGTCGAGCAGTCTTGGTCCGACGACTGCTCCGATCGTTCCGCCCCAGACGACGAGGCTGAGCGCGGCGCCTCGCTTGGCGGGCTCGACCAGCTCTGCGGCGGTGTAACGGGACAGATGGGATGCGGCATTCCCGAACCCGAGAACCGCCATTCCCACGAGCAGCACCACGAACGTCTCGGTGAAGACCGACCATGCGGCGATCGCGGCCCCAAGCGTGGCGGAGAGGGTGCCGATGATCAGTGAACGTCGACGACCCCGCCGGACCACGACGCGGCCCAGGATCGACGTGCCGATTGCGGTCGAGATGACTGCCGTCGCCGACGGCACACCCGCCATCAACTCCGAGCCGGTGATGGCGCGGGCCGCCAGCGTCGACACGGTGATCGCGGCGATGTAGCCCGTACTCATCGCTCCAACGGAGGCGACGAGCGTCCATGTGAGTTTGCGGCGGATCGGGTCGAGGCTCGACATCACCGGCAGCGTACGTCCGGCGTGTGCTCGGCCTGATCGTTGGGTCGAGCGCAGTTGGGGAGTCAGGAGCGGAGCTACCGGTAGCCTCGGCCATGGTGAGGCACGATCTGAGACCGATGATGGCGGCTTCTGCCGCAGAGCCCTTCGACGATCCGGCGATGGTCATTCGAGCCGAAGTGGGATGGCGTGCGGGCATTGGTGCATGTCGACGACGACGTGCGAGCGGTCTCTCGGAATGGCAACGACATCACGGGCGCCTACCCGGAGCTCGAGGGCCTCGCCCGGCTCCCGGCGGGGACGGTGGTGGACGGCGAGATCGTGGCCTTCGTCGACGGGCGGCCCTCTTTCGAGTTGCTTCAGTCAAGGATGCACGTCCGCGCTCCCAGCTCGTGTCAAGGCTCTCATGGCTCGCGTGCCCGTTGTCTTCATGGCGTTCGACCTGCTGGTCGATTCCGGTGAGGACATCATGGATCTCCGGCTCCCGGATCGTCGAGCTCGTCTGGAGCGGGTGATGCGATCCGAGGGACCACCTGCACGTGTCTCCTCAGGTGCTCGGGGACGGGATAGCGCTCTTCGGGGCCGCCAAGGAACGAGGGCTCGAGGGGATCGTGGCCAAACGACTCGATTCCGTCTACGAACCCGGGAGGCGGAGCCGATCGTGGCGCAAGATCAAGGTGGTCCACGAAGTCGATGCGGTCGTGGTGGGCTGGCGGCCGGGAGCCGGACACCGGCAAGGTGCGATCGGATCGATCGCCCTCGGTCTCTACGACAAGGGGAGTCTCCGCTATGTCGGATCGGTCGGCTCGGGGTTCGACGATCGATCGCTCGCGGCGATGGCCGAACTGCTCGACCACTACGCCATCGCCGAACCTCCGATCGAGTGCCTCCGCGGTGCCGTCAGCCGATGAGGTTTCATGGGTCAGGCCCGAGCTGGTGGCGGTCGTCGAGTACCGGGAGGTGACGTCGGCGTTCCACCTGAGGGCCCCGGTCTTCACGGGAATGAGGAGCGACAAGGCGCCCGAGGAGTGCACGCTCGATCAGCTCGCGCTCGCCTGACGCGCCAGTTCATCATCCTGGCGGATGACACCGGACATCGTCCCTGAGGGGGATTCGGCGAGGGCTGGCTCGGCGGTACGCTGCCTGCATGGAGCGAAGATCCCGACTCCCGACGATCGTCGTCGACTCCCTGATCGCATTCGGTGTTTTCGGCTTGGCCCTTCTGCAGCCGTGTCGACATCGGCGATGGCGCCGACGTGTTCAGCCGGGAGCCGGACACGCTCAACCTGATCCTGATCGCCGCCCAGACCCTGCCGCTGATCTTCAGGCGTCGGTATCCGGTCTCGGTGATGATCATTCGTCCTGGCTCGCATTCGCGATCGACCGGGTGTTCGACTACCCGACGACGCTGGCGACGAGTGGCGTCATCCTGGCCATCCATGCCGTCGGAAGCGAGCTCCCGGCCAAGCGCTCGTTCCGGGTCGGGTCGGCGGTCGTCGTCGAGCACGACGGCATTCACAGTGGTCGGAGCCTCTGACGCTGGATTCGGTCGGAGCTGCAGAGGTCGGAACCACATTCCTGGCGACGGCGCTTCCGCTGGTGCTGGGCCGCGAGGTGTTCCAGCGGCGGCGTCGCCTCGAGGAGCTCGAGGAGCGGGCGGAGCGGGCCGAGCGGGAACGTGAGGAACGTGCGCAGCGCGCCGTCGCCGAGGAGCGGGCGCGGATCGCCAGGGAGTTGCACGACGTCGTTGCCCATCAGATGACGGTCATGACGACTCCAGGCGGAGGGCGCCACGGCGGATCGCCGGCGAAACGGATCATCGGGTGACCGATGCGCTGGCCACGATCAGCCAGGCGGGTCACGAAGGCCTGTCCGAGATGCGGCGGATGGTCGGTTTGCTCCGAACCGGCCCCGAAGGCCCCGACTTCACCCCTCAGCCCGGAGTCTCACGAATCTCCGATCTGGTCGAGCACATGGCCGATGCGGGACTCGACGTGACGTTCGAGACGGAGGGAACGCCCCGGCCACTCGCACCCGGGGTCGATGTGAGCCTGTATCGAATCGTCCAGGAGTCGCTCACCAATACGCTGCGACACGGCGGTCCCGGCGTGCGGGCAGACATCCTGCTCCGTTTCGATCCCGACGGGGTCGAAGTCCACATCGAAGACAACGGCCGCGGGGCGGCTGCGTCGGTCAATGGCGACGGAGGCGGCCACGGAATCGTCGGCATGCGCGAGCGGGTGGCGCTGCTCGACGGCTCGTTTGCCGCCGGCCCGAGACCAGGTGGTGGGTTTGCCGTCCACGTCGACATCCCGGTGGGCGCGTGATCAAGGTCCTGCTGGTCGACGACCAGGCGATGGTGCGTGCCGGACTCAGCATGATCCTCGAAGCCGAGCCGGACATCAGCGTGATCGCCGAGGCAGAGGACGGTGCAGCCGGGGTTCGTGCAGCCATGCGCGAGCGCCCCGATGTCGTGCTCATGGATGTGCGGATGCCCGAGATGGACGGCATCGAGGCGACCCGCCAGATCACCGGAGAGCTGAAGGACTCGCGGGTGATCGTCCTCACGACCTTCGACCTCGACGATTACGTGTACGGGGCACTCCGGGCGGGGGCGAGCGGCTTCCTGCTGAAGGATGCCCCTCCGGACGACCTGATTGCCGCGATCAGAGTCGTTGCAGCCGGGGATGCGCTGATCGCGCCGTCGATCACGAAGCGACTGATTGCCGAGTTCGCGGGGCGCCCAGAGGAGAGCACGCGATCAAAGGATCTCGACACACTCACCGACCGTGAGATGGAGGTCTTCGAGGAGATGGCGCGGGGACTCTCCAATTCCGAGATCGCCGAGAAGCTGTTCGTGTCCGAGACGACCGTGAAGACGCACGTCTCGCACATCTTCACAAAGCTCGATCTCCGTGATCGCGTCCAGGCAGTTGTGGTTGCGTACGAGAGTGGCCTGATCTCACCCGGCAGCTGAGTCGGTGCCGGTCGGCAGCACCCAATCGGCGACGCGGAGATCACCGGTCACCGACTGACGGGTCGTGGTTGCGACAACCGCCAGCACCGAGATGGCGACGGTCCCCAGGACCAGATACATGACGAGGAGTTGGATGATCACCGCCTCGATGGGATCAGTGCCTGCGATCAACAAGCCGACCATCGCGCCAGGGAGAGCGATGAGGCCCACCACTTTGGTCCGCTCCACCTGGGGGATCAGCGCGCTTCGCGCCGACGCCGGCGCCATCTGTCGGCCGATGTCGGCACGGGTGAACCCGAGTGCCAGCATCGCCTCGATCTGTCCGACGCTCGAGGTTGCGTTCTTCTGGACCTGATCGACAGCGAGGACGGTCGACGGGAGGGCATTGCCGATCGTGATTCCGGCCACGACGATCAGGTTGATCGGCGTCGTCTCGAACAGCCCGAAGCCGAATGCGATGGCCAAACTGGTCCCCACGGAACCGGTGACTGCGAGACCGGCAGCGAGTGCCAATCCAGGGATCTGTCGCATCGGATCTCCGCATCACCGTCCAGACCGTGATTCCGATCATGATGCCGATCCATCCCCATGCCAGCCCGATCCCCAGGGCAGAACCGAGGATGAACGAGAGAAGGAACCCAACCGCCACCAGTTGTACGGCTGCCCGGGCCGACGCCCATCCGATCCGAGAGCCGACTCCGAGGCCGAGCGCCCGAGACGCCCCGATCGCGATGACGATCAGGAGCAGCGACGCCCCGATCACGGGGATGCTGGCAGGGTCGGTCACGAGAACCGCAGCGAATATGGACGTCACAGCTGCCAGTGTGACATATCGCTGTGCTTGTTCGGTCCGCCCTCATCCCGGGGGATGAGGCCCGGGGCAAGCGCTCGTCCTCGGGGCCGAGGTCCGAACCGCCCCGCAGGGCGATGACGCCCGAGACGGTGTGGCCCACAGTGAAGACATCGGAACACACCAAGGAGGACCCGATGACACTCGCACCGCCGAGACTCGCAACAGCCGCATCCATCGCCGACGGCATCAAGGTGTACGGGGAGGGCCAGGCGGCCGTCCGTGCTCTCGATGGCGTCTCTGCCGACTTCGAGAGGGGACGCTTCACCGCGATCATGGGCCCATCAGGGTCGGGCAAGTCGACATTGCTGCACACACTCGCCGGCCTCGACACCCTCACATCGGGCACCGTGACCATCGGAGATCAGGATCTCGGAGCTCTCAACGACCGCAAGCTCACGATGCTCCGCCGGCAGAAGGTCGGCTTCATCTTCCAGTCGTTCAACCTGATCCCCACGCTCAGCGCCGAGGAGAACATCCTGCTGCCGCTGTCGATCGCAGGCGAGTCGCCGGATCGTGCGTGGTTCGACCTGATCGTTGACACGGTCGGGCTCGCCGACCGGCTGACCCACCGACCCTCTGAGCTCTCCGGAGGTCAGCAACAGCGGGTGGCGGCAGCACGAGCGCTCGTCTCCCGACCCGAGATCGTCTTCGCAGACGAGCCGAGCGGAAACCTCGACTCACAGAGCGGGGCCGAGTTGCTCGGCTTCATGCGACGGGCAGTGCGCGAGTTCGCCCAGACCATCGTCATGGTCACGCATGATCCCGTGGCGGCCGGATATTCAGATCGTGTGGTGTTCCTCGCCGACGGGACGGTGGTCGACCAGATGGACGATCCGACCCCCGATCGCGTTCTCGACCGCATGAAGACTCTGGGAGGCTGACCTCATGATCCGCACCGCACTCAAGACAGCAGCAGCACACCGGGTCCGTCTGGCGATGACTGCATTGGCGATCGTCCTCGGAGTCGCATTCGTCTCCGGCACGTTCGTGTTCACCGACACCATCAGCGCTCGCTTCGAGACGCTGTTCGACGACGTCTATGCGGGCGTCGATGCCACCGTCCGCCCAATCCAACCCGAGTTCGGCGCCCAGCAGGGCTCGATCGAGGGATCGCTCTCCGAGTCACTCGTCGACGAGGTCGCCTCGATCGCCGGTGTGGAGACTGCGGCCGGATCGGCCGCCGGGTTCGCCCAGATCATCGCTCCGAACGGTGACCCGATCGGTGGACAGGGTCCACCGACACTCGGATTCACCTGGATCGACGAGCCGGCACTCTCGTCCGTCTCCATCTCCGATGCGAATGGTCGAGCGCCGGCCGGGCCCGGCGAGGTCGTCATCGACGTGGGTACCGCCGAGGCGAACAGCCTCGCCGTCGGTGACACCGTGTCCGTGCAGACCGTGACGGGGTTGGAGGACTTCGAGATCGTGGGTCTCGCCAATTTCGGCACAGAAGACAATCTGGCAGGCGCAACCCTGTCCATCTTCTCGCTCGAAGAGGGACAGCGCGTGTTCGACCTCGAAGGTCGCGTGTCTGGCATCGACGTGCTCGCTGCCGACGGTGTCGCCGCTGAGGAGTTGGTCGATCGGATCGCACCGACCGTTCCGTTCGACGCCGAGGTCGTGACGGGGGCACAGCAGACCCAGGAGCAACTCGATGCGTTCACCGAGGGACTCGGGTTCATCACCACGGGATTGCTCGCCTTCGCCGCAGTTGCGGTGTTCGTCGGCGCCTTTGTGATCCAGAACACCTTCCGGATCGTCGTCGCCCAGCGCATCAGGGAACTGGCGCTGTTCCGGGCGATCGGGGCGACCGGTCGACAGCTGACGTCGATGGTGGCGATCGAGGCGTTTGCCGTCGGACTCGTCTCCTCGGCGATCGGCGTCGGCGCGGGAATCGGATTGGCGACCGGCATCAAGGCCGTCATGAATGCCGGCGGGTTCGGAATCCCCGACGGTCCGTTGACCATCGAGCCCCGGACGATCATCATCGGAATGACCGTCGGCCTCGTCGTGACGATGGTTTCGGCACTGCTGCCGGCGAGACGGGCCGCAACAGTGCCCCCGGTGGCAGCGATGTCGGAGGTGCAGGCTCCAACGACCCGTCGGTCGCTTCGTGGTCGTGCCATTGGCGGCAGCGCGATTGCCGCCGTCGGGATTGCCGCGGCCGGTGGTGGGCTGCTGATCGAGAACGGGGCGTCGTTGCTGTTGGTGGGAATTGGATCGCTCACACTGTTCCTCGGTGTGTCGGTACTCGCGCCACTGTTCGCAATTCCGATCGCTCGGGCTCTCGGTCGGCCGCTTCCCGGCGTGACCGGGTCGCTCGCACGGGACAACACCATCCGTCAGCCACGGAGAACCGCATCGACAGCCGCCGCGCTGATGATCGGCGTTGCGCTGGTCAGCTTCGTCGGGATCTTCGCAGCATCGGTGAAGGCCTCTGTGTCCGACACCCTCGAAGGGGCGTTCCCGGCAGATCTGGCGTTCGCGTCGACCAACTTCTCGACCGGAGTCAGCCCCGCCTTCGAGGCGAGGCTCGAGGAGCTCGACGGGTTCGAGACCGTGTCCTCGATCCGCACCAGCTATATCCGGATCGACGGCGAGGAGCTCAATGTGGCCGCATTCGACGCTGACGTCGAGCGGGTCTACGACATGGGTTCGTCGACCGACCCGGCAGCGGTCGGTGATGGGATGCTCGTGGCGGCAGGGGTCGCCGAGGAGCGCGGCTGGACGACTGGCGACGTGGTCGATGTCGAATACGCCGCAACCGGACTGGTACCGACGGAGATCGTCGGCACGTTCGAGGATCAGACGTTTGCCAACTACCTCGTGTCGATGGACACGTTCGAGCGGAACGTCAAGGTCGACGATGCGACGATCACGTTTGCGAGGCTCGCCGATGGAATGACGCTGGAGGACGGGCAAGCAGCCGCCGAGACCGTGCTCGCATCCTTCCCCAACCTCGACATGAACACCCGGTCTGAGCAGATAGCCGAGGCTGAGGCCCAGGTCGACGGCCTGGTGAATCTCTTCTCGGGCCTGCTGGGGCTGGCGATCGTGATCGCGGTGATCGGGATCGCCAACACGCTCTCGCTCTCGATCTTCGAGCGGACGCGTGAGGTTGGACTCCTCAGAGCCATCGGCATGAGTCGTCGGCAGGTGCGGACCATGATCCGCTGGGAGGCGATCATCGTGGCTCTCTTCGGGGCGGTGCTCGGTGTGTTGTTGGGAACCGGTCTGGGCTGGGCGACCATCGCCTCACTGGCCGACGATGGTCTCGGGAGCTTTGCGGTTCCTGTCGGCCAGTTGGCCATCTGGCTGGCGCTTGCCGGAGTGGCCGGTGTCATCGCCGCTGCCGGGCCTGCCCGCAGGGCTGCACGGATGAACGTGCTGGAGGCGATCGCCTACGAGTGAGCAGGCATCTGAGCGGTTGCGAGGGGCCCGGTTCGACCGGGCCCCCCTCTCGTTCGGGTGACCCGCCCATATGCTGTGAGGATGGCGCGTGTCACGGTGAGCTTCGGCGACTATCAGGAGGGTCGGCTTCCTCCGATCTGTGTCATCTCCGGCCGGGCGACGTCCGATCAGTTCGTATATCGGACGTCGGTGAGCCCACCGGTCGAAGGGCGCGTAGAGTCCGGCGGCATGCTCTGGCGACTGGAGCGGCTGATGCGGACCGTCGACCCCCGGGCCCCACGCAATCTGCTGCGCGGTGTGATTCCGGTCGATTCGGCGGTACGTCGTCGACTGCAACTGCGGCACCGGCTCTGGACCGCCGCGCTCGTCCTCGGGATCGTCGGTTTGCTCTCGGCGGCATGGGGGGCAGCGGCGTGGTCGCCTCCGCTGGCAGTCGGATCCACCGCGACGATCCTGTTGGCGGTTGTGCGTCGCAGAGATTGGGAGCGGGCGCTGCCGCATCCCGAGCTCTCCCACGGCGGTTCTCTGGTGGTCGTCGGGAACGTCCACGAGCGTTTCGCGGCGGCCGTCGGCGACATTATCTGACCCGCTTCTATCCGGGGACGGACATATGCTCAGTGCTCCGCTCACCGAGGATGCCGTGTGGAGACCGCCGTCGTGAACCATCCCTTCGATCCGTGGGACGACTCGATCCGGGCCGATCCCCATTCGTTCTATCACTCGATGCGCTCTCACTCGCCGGTGTATCGGGGCATCGGCCCGCAGACGGGGAGATCGTTCTGGTTCCTGACCGGATACGACGACGTGGTGGCGTCCCTGCGTGACCCTCGGTTGGGACGTGAGGTGAAGCGGCTTCCAGAGAACGTTCGGAGCCAGCACACCTTCGAGGGCGAGGAAGCCTTCGAGATGGTGAATCGACACGTGTTGAACATGGATCCTCCCGATCACACCCGTCTTCGGCGCCTCGTCTCCAGGACGTTCACCTCCAAACGGGTCCGTGGGCTGGAACCTCGAATCCGTGAGATCACCGGCGGGTTCCTCGATTCGATGGCAGACCAGGACGCTCCGGATCTGATCCGGGACCTCGCCGCTCCCGTGCCGATCATCGTGATCGCAGAGCTTCTCGGGATCCCCATCGCTGACAGGGACTGGTTTCGCTCCGTCGTGGATCGGAACCTGCGTCCTTCGTCGGACGATGACGCCCTGGCAGCGGGCTTCGAGCTCATGGCCTACACCAACAACGCGATCGATCAGCGGCGATCCGACCCCGGCGATGATCTGCTGTCCGACCTGATCCATCTGGAGGAGGAGGGTGACCGGCTGGATCACTCCGAGTTGTTGTCGATGGTGCAGCTGCTCCTGATCGCCGGGCACGAGACGACCGTCAACTTGATCGGGAACGGGATGCTCGAGCTCATGTCGCACCCCGATCAACTGGCGTTGTTGGCAGCCGAGCCGGATCTGATCGACTTCTGCTATCGAGGAGATGCTCAGGTTCAACGGTCCGGTCGAAACCCCCTTCCCGAGATTCGTATACGAGGACATCGACATCGGAGATGTCACGATTCCGTGCGGAGACATTGTCATCCCGGTGCTGCTCGCGGCGAACCGAGATCCGGTCCACTTCGCGGACCCCGACCGCTTCGACATCACTCGCGATCCCAACAAGCACGTCGCGTTCGGTTTCGGGATCCACTTTTGCCTCGGAGCTCCGCTGGCGCGGCTGGAGGCGAAGGTTGCCATCTCGGGGCTTCTCGACCGATTCCCTGACCTCGATCTGGCGGTTGCGAGAGATTCGCTGGCGTGGAACCCGGGCTTCTTTCTGCGGGGAGTGCGAGCGCTGCCTGTCAGCGTGTGAGCCATGACGACTCGGTCAGCGTCACCCGTGACTCCGCGGGGATGCCGAACACCGCGGCGACCACCATGAGCAATGCCAGTGCCACGTACCACGAGGACAGGGCGCGTTTGGAGTTGCTCCACGCGTGGAGAGCTGCCATCACCGACTGCAGCGCGTAGTACGCGGCGAATGCTCGGGAGGCGTATGCGATAACCGAGAGGACGTCGGCCGTCCACAAGAGCAGGAGTACGAGTACGACGATCGCTCCATACGTCTGCTTCTTGCTGACCCGTCCCAGGGAGCCTTCCTCGACGAGGCCTCCCGATCCGATCGTGTCGGCCACCGCCGCGCTGAATTGGCTCATCACTGCTCCGATGACCAGGAGATAGGGGAGTGAAGCCGCCACCGGCGCCGAGAGATCGATGATCCCGGTCTCGGAGATCCCATCGAAGCGTCCCAGCAATACCGTCGCCAGGCCAACGAACACGATGTAGATGGCTCCGGACGAGAGCTGTGCCCTTTGCATGGTCAGCACTCTCATCTCCGGGGGATACTCACCGCGCAAGTAGCGGGACGTCTCGAACCCCTGCACCACGAGAAAGGCTCCGAGGAGTTGGCGAACAGTCGTGAGATCCAGCGTGGACGACATCGATGGTGTCGACCAGTCTCCGCTGATCGCCTGCGAAACGTTGTAGACGGCCAGGCCGATCAGAAGGGCGGCGATGACTCCCAGCTTGGTGTCGACCGCTCCCTCTTCGAGCCGCTCGAGGATTCCGAGGCCGCGCCAAATCCCGAACCCGCCGATGAGGATCACCAGGCCCGAGGCGACGATCTTCTGCGTGGTCGGGTTCTCGACTCCGACGAGGCGCAGGACGAAAGCTCCGAGCAGTTCGAGATAGAAGGCCACCGCGACGACATAGGCGACCGCCAACACCAGCTTCGAGACCCTCGCCATCCAGATGAGTGCCGATTCGCGACGATCGGAAGGGTCGTTGGCTTCGACGATGTCTTCGACGTTCGCTATCTGATATCGGATCACACCGCCGATCGCATAGGCGAGGCCGACGATGGCGATCATGGCCACCACCGCCAGCGTTCCGACAGTGGCTCCGAGCAGCGGGGCGACGATCAAAAAGCCGCTGCCAACGATCGAAGCCAGCGGAGTCACGGTTGCTCGCCACCGGTCGCTCTTCGAGAACCGGGGCCTCGAGAGCACGATCACCACTGTCACCGCGGCGAGGACCACGACGGCATTGAGCACCCAATCGCCGGCGGTGAGTGAGGTGAGAGAGACGTCGGCATCGTCGATCACACCTCCCATTGTGGTGCTGTCCAGTCCGTCAGATCTCCCATTCTGGCGGGGATCGGATGAATGAAGCGTGAGGGCTGTGTATGACTCGACACCATCTAGCATGCTCTCGACCAGCGAGAGGTTCCTCCCATGACAACTCCCAAAGCGTTGCGTATCACCGCGCCATTGCTGGCGGCGGCGTTGCTCATCACCTCGTGTGCCGGCGATGACGAGGCGGTGGTTGACTCCACCAGCACCACATCGGTGGTCGAGCAGACCACCACCACCATGAGTGACATGACCGACATGGAGGACATGGGAGGTGATGAGGGTCACGACCACTCCGAGGGGATGGTCACCGAGTGGCAGGGTCCCGCTCCACAACTCGAGATCGTCGTCGAAGACGGCTCCGACGGCCGCATGATCGCGTTGAATGCCACAGGCTTCGAGTTCGCCGATCCCGACGGCCACGGAGAACGCTCCCGGACTCGGCCATACCCACGTCTTCGTGGACGGTCGACTGCTGACCATGTCCTATGAGCGAGCTGTTCCGCTTCCCGATCTCGAGCCAGGCACCCACGAGATCGAGATCACCCTCGCTGCCGTCGATCACTCCGACTATGTGATTGACGGTGAGATCGTCGGTGTCAGCACCACGATCGACATCGAGGGCGAGGTGGAGCAAGCCGACGCCACCATCGAGGTCGCGTTCACGGCGGGCGACGTCGTCGTCGCCGACCCGCGCCCCTCGGTGCCGCTCGGCTCGACCGTCGAGCTCGTACTCACCAGCGATGTCGACGAGGAGCTCCATCTCCACGGGTACGACGTCAGCGTCGATGTGGCGGCCGGTGAGACCCAGCGGGTCCGGTTCGTCGCCGACATCCCCGGGGTCTTCGAGGTGGAACTCGAGCAGTCGGGTACGCCGGTGCTCGATCTCACGGTGAGCTGAACGGGGGCTTCCCGGTCCGTCTGAGGAGCCAAAGGCCCGAGATGAGCTTCAACCTGCGGCGACTTCCCGAGTTCGATGGGATGCGCGGGCTCAGCCCTCCGGGGATGGCGTTTCGGAGTTTCGGGTGCGGAGGAAGCGGTAGCCGCCCGTCGACAGCCCGGCTAGCGCCGGCGCCCAGTAGGAGATGAGGCGGAACACCAGGATCGGCCCGATCGCCGACCGGATACCGAAGAAGGCGAGAGCGCCGGCGAGGCCGGCCTCGGTGAACCCGATTCCGCCGGGCGTGCCCGGCAATCCGCCGACGAGTTGGGACGCTCCGAACACGGCCAGGGTCCGGCTCGGTGAGAGCGCGATGTCGAATCGCGCGGAGTGTCAGGCCGAGCGCCGCGGCTTCCAGGCCAACCCGCATGGTGAGCAGGAGCACCGTTCGCTTGGTGATCGCCCGATCCTGAAGCGTCGCCCGTACACGGTCGCGCCATCTGCTCGGGACCAGCCTCGTGAGCCAGTGCAGTTTCGCCGCGCCCGCAACGAAGCCGATACCGAGTGCGAGCCCGACGGCGCCGGCGACGGCGATCTGTGGTCGGGCCGGCGTCTCGGGGAACCACGCCGATGCCCACAGGAAGCCGCCACCGGTCGCCAGCAACAGCCCGCCATAGTTGAGGACGGTCGCCCGCAGGGCTGCCCCCGATGCTCCGGGAGCCTCGTCGTGTACTGTCCACGCCATCGCTACCGGGGTGACTGCACCTCCGGCAGGTATCAGGCGGGCGATCCCGGCACCGACCAGCGCAGCCCTGAAGGCCGATCCCCGCTGAAGTCTGAGGCCAGAGGCGATCACACCCTCCCGGAACAGCTCGCCGAACATCCACTTCGCCCCGAATTCACTGGCGATGCCCAGTGTCAGCAAAGCGAAGCCCGTCACTCCGAGCGTCGCAGCGTCTGGCTGGCGCAGAATCCACCAAGCGGCGAGACCGTAGGCGATGATCATCACGGCGCCGGCAGCGATCACCGACTGATGTGCCCGAGCCGCCGATATCTGGTCGCGGTGCTCGTCGTCGTCGAACAAGATCCTCGATGGCCCGATCGTGGGGACGGGTCCAGCGTTTCCCTCGTACCGGCGGAGCGACATCATGACCGCCAGCCCGGCGGACAGGGCCACGGTGGATATTGGCGCGCCGGTGACGATTGCCACGAACGGGAGAAGACCCCAGCCGAAGAATCCTGCGATACCGCCTCCGATTCGCCAACCGATCACCGACCACAGCGCCGGCCACCAGACGAGGATTGGATAGATGGCGACGAGCACACCGACCGACGTGGCCAGCCCACGGCCGCCGCGTCGACCGAGCGGTATCGGCCAGTTGTTGCCGGCGACCGCCGACAATCCGATGATGGCCAGCATCGATCCCGAGACGCCCACCATCCTGGCCACCAGGATCGGTAGCAGCCCCTTGAGGCCGTCGAGTACGGCAACGATCAGACCGGCGCGGAGACCGATCTCCCGGGTCGCATTGCCGGCTCCGGGATTCCCGGTTCCCACCGCGGTGAGATCAACGTTCCACAAACGCGCCACCACTCGACGGCTGGGTAGACCGCCGACCGCATAGGCGAGTGCCATGGCCAGGGCTCCGACGCCGGCCGACTCAAACACGGGTGACACTGTTCGCATGGTGTCGTCGAATCATGGCATGCATCGGCAATCAATGCCGGTCACTTCCGGTGCTGGTAGGCGAGGTCGTCGGGACGCGCTCGCCCACGGTCCGAGGTGTGGCCGGGAGCCGTCCGGTTCATGAGCTCCGGTCCTTGATGATCCGGGTGAGGTCCATCCGCCTGATTGCAGCCAGTCCGGGACGCTGAGACAGGTAGGCCACCACCAGCATCGCCAGGGCCGAGAAAATCAACGTCGTCGGTCGCATGTCCAGGGTGAGCCGGAACATGTCGGACTCGAATGAGGCCAGCGCCGCAGCCGAGACCCAGTAACCGGCGACAAGCCCGATCGGGATCCCGATCAGGGCGACGGCGAGGTTCTCAGCTGTGATCAGCCGTGACACGGTCGATCGATCGACACCGACCGCCATCAGGGTCCCGACTTCGCGGGTGCGCTCGGCGATGTTGACGCTCATGGCGTTGAAGATCAGAGCAAAGGCCATCGCCGCTCCAAACGCCAGCATCACACCGACAAATCCGTAGAACAGTCCCATGAAGCCTCGCATCGTCTCGGCCAGCGCCTCGGTGTCCTCGAACGCGGCGACGCCGGGGACCTCGAGGACTGCGGCTCTGATCTGAGCGGGCTCCACCGATCCGTCGTAGGAGACGAGCGCCGCCGTGGCCGGGATCGAGACCCCGGCGATCCGTGACGCCTCGCTGAAGCTGAGGTACACGAAGGAGCCGAGCGGTTCGTTCACTGCCCCCGAACCGGCACATCGACGGTACCGGCACCCGAGATCGAGACCCGGAGCGTGTCCCCGACCTCCGCATCGGCAGTGTCGAGGATTCCCTGGGAGACCAGCGCTCCCTGTGCCGACAGCGAGGTGGCCGACCCGTCGGGAGTGAAGAACCCGTGCATCTTCGAGTCAGCGGGAAGAACGACGACCGCGGTCGAGAGCGGGGCGTCCTGCGTGTCGACCGAGGCGGGGAGCTGGGCCGATGGCTCGACGTCTCCTACCCCGTCGAGGTCCGCGATCGACGAGATCGCAGTGTCATCGACCGGACCGTCGAAGTAGACCCGGGCGTCCTGTTGCTCGATCTGGTCGAACTGGCGACCCATCAGCTGCTGGATCGTGTCGAGCATTCCCCATGAGACCAGCACCAGCATCAGCGACAGCACGACGCCGAGAATCGTCGAGATGGTCCGTCGGGGGTTGCGTTCAATGCCGCGCATCCCCATCCTCCAGCGGATCGGAGTCCGTTTGAGGGCCGGGATGAGGCGCTCGAGGATGCTGACCCCGCCACCGCCGCTCGGGGCGGTGCCGCGCATCGACTCGGCCGGTACGACCCGAGACGCCGAACGGGCGGGTCCGAACGCGGCGATCAATGATGCGACGATGCCGAGGCCGAGACCAGCCACCACGGTGAGCGGGTGCGTCTCGATCACGGTGACCGGGACGGAGATGATGTCGGTGTAGAACCCGGTGATCACCCGCGCCAGGATCGAACCGGCGATGGCGCCTGGCACGGCTCCGATCAGCCCCGGCACGAGGCCGTATCCGAGATAGTGCCACAACACACGGCGCCTCGAGAAGCCGTTGGCGAGCATGATCCCGATCTGGGCGCGTTGTGCGTGGACGAGCCGGGTGATCATCACATAGGCGGCCATCCCCGAAGCAGTCAGGAACAGGATCGGGAAGAAGAGCGAGAGCTCTTCGAACCCGGTCAGGTCTTCTTCCAGCGCCGAGTTGGAGGGCTGTTCGGCCCGTGTGAACACCTCGACCGCACCGGATGCCTCATCAACCAGTGTCGACGTCAGCGTCTCGTTCGGCTCACCGTCCCGGTAGTACACGACGGTCTGGTTGGGTTGGTCGGTACCGGCCAGGCTCGCTGCATCGGCCTGAGGAGCGAACACGACACCGAAGTTGTCAGGCGTCGTCAGGACTTCCTGTCGGCTCTTGGCGGGCCAGATGTATTCGGCGGAAGCGACGACACCAGACACGGGCATTCTGGTCCAGCCGTCGGCCCCGAGGAGGGCGATCGTCGATCCCGCCTCGAGTCCGAAATGGTCGGCGAGATGGGACTCAGCGCCACTTCGCCGCTGGCGGGCAGATCGCCCGAGAGAAGCGTGAGTCGATTGACCTGCGACGAGGCTGGAACCCCGACCACTCGGCCCAACAGCTTGGTGTCGGACACGTCGAGCGGCAAGTCCACCACCGTGCGCGTCTCCACGGTGTCGACACCCTCCTGGCCCGCCGCGAAGGATGCGAATCCGGCGACATCGCCGCCGGACACGGTCAGGTTTGCGAGCGGGATGAACTGCCGTGGCGTCGTAGGACGCCGTCAGGTTCTGGAACGAGTCGTAGGAAGCTCCGAACATCGTGATGCCGAGAAAGACCGTCACTGCGATCGCAAGGAACTGGGTCTTCTGCCGCGAGATGTCCGTCGCAGCTTCTGGGTGAGGGGCTTCACCACGTCAGCTCTCCTGCATCGACCGGATGCTCGTTGATCCGGTCGTCGGAGATCTCGCCGGCATGGAGCCGGATGACGCGATCTGCCATGTCGCCGATCACCGCGTTGTGGGTCACGATGAGACGGTTTGCCCCGTTCGACGTTGAGCCTCCTCAGCAGCGCAAGGATCGTTCGGCCGGTCTCGAAGTCCGTTCACCGGTGGGCCCGTCGCACAAGAGCAGCGGAGGTTGTTTGGCCAGGGTCCTCGCGATTGCCACCCGCTGTTGCTCCCCGCCAGACAGCTGGGAGGGGAAGTGGTCGAGCCTGTCACCCAGCCCGACCCAACCGAGCGCCTCGACGGCGCGTTCCGCTCCGTCACTGTTCGTGCCTCGGCGATCAGTTCGACGTTCTCGCCGGCGGTCAGCGTGGGGATGAGATTGAAGAACTGGAACACGAACCCGACCGAGGATCGGCGGTATGCGGCCCGCTGGTCCTCATCCAACTGGACGAGGTCGGTGCCGTCGGAGGTGATCGTTCCCGAGGTGGGGGAGTCGATTGCGCCGATCAGGTTGAGCAGGGTCGTCTTGCCGGAGCCGCTTGGCCCGAGGATGGCGACTAATTGCCCGGGCCCGTTCTCAGGTCGACGTCGTGAAGCGCGAGGACCGTGGAGTTCCCCATCTGATAGGTCTTCGACACTCCAACGAGGCTGATGTCGGCTGATGTGGTCGTTGTGGTCATCGGGGTTCCTCCGAGTGGTTGATCATCGTGTGGATTGCCCGACCGCACGCGACGGCTCGAGGTCGAGCGTCGGGTGGTTGAGTCGGTAGAGAACGAGGGCGTCGGGAGTGGTGATCAGGACGAGGGCGGCACCGGGGGCGTCGAGGTCGGATCGCACTCGTCCCGCCGCCTGATCTGCCGCAATCATGGCCGCGATCGCGTCGGTGGTCTCGTCGAGCACCTGCTGGACCCAGGTCCGGATCGCATCGTCTCGTAGCCCCTGGAGCATCGCTTCGCTCACCGCGATCAAGTGGGTGTCGGTCACATCCAGCGCCTCGATTGCATCGAAGAGGGCGTCGACTCCGGCGTGGATGTCACCGGCCTCCATCAGCGCGCTGATCGGGCCCTCGAACTCCTCGGTGAACAGGCCGATCACCGCCTCTCGAAGGAGTGCCATCTTCGATCCGAAGTAGTAGTGGATCAAGGCGTTGTTGACTCCGGCGCGCTCCGCCACCTTGCGGGTCGTGACCTGACTCCAGCCGACCTGTCCGATCAGGTGGACCGTGGCGTCGAGGATGGAGCGACGCATGTCCTTTGCCTGTGGTTCAGCCATGGTGCGGTGCCGTGCTCGATCGATTGTTAACCAATTGGTTTAACCACATGGTTAGCAACGTATCGTATGTGACCAACGACCTCAAGGGGTCATCGAGATTGAGGACTTTCGACCGTGCTTCGCAGAGGCCTTCGCCATCGGTCGGCTGATAGTTTCCAGCCGTCGCAACGAGAGGTATGCCATCAGCAGTGTGACGATTGTCGGATTCTCTGTCACGGTCATTGCGTTGGTCGCGTTTCTCGCCGTCGCCTACTTCCAGCTCTCCCGGGTTCGTGGGGTCGAGCGCCCCCCTGATTCGGATCACCGACCGTGAGCAAGGACCGCCCCGCGCTGCAACCGCAGGAGACGGAGCTCTCCCGGTCTCTCGTCGGAATCGACATCACCCTGATCGGTGTCGGCGCCATGATCGGCGCCGGGATCTTCGTCCTGATCGGCCTCGCCGCTGGGGAGGCCGGTCCGGGGTCATGCTCGCACTTGTCCTCAACGGCATCGTGACGCTGTTCACGGCGATGGTGTACGCGGAGCTCGGCTCGGCCATCCCCGAGGCGGGTGGGGCTACCTGTGGGTCAAGGATGCGCTCGGACGCCAACAGAGTTCCTGGCCGGCTGGATGTCCTGGTTCTCGCATTCCGTTGCCGGGGCCCTCTATGCGCTCGGTTTCGGCAGCTTCGTGACCGAACTCGTGCGGCGCTCGGGCGTCGATCTGCCAGCCCTCGGACCGCTGCGCTCCAACGTCTGGCTGGCCGTGGTGATCGTCGTCATCTTCGTCGGGATCAACTTCCGGGGCGCGTCCGAGACCGGCCTGGCCGGCAACATCATCACGATCGCGAAGATCAGTGTGATCGGGCTGTTCGTCGCCTTCGGTGTGGCGGCGATCTTCGGGGAGCCGACCGCAGCGCTCAACCGTTTCGAGCCGATGTTCCCCAAAGGTGCCGGAGGCGTCCTCACGGCGATGGGACTGACGTTCATCGCGTTCGAGGGCTACGAGATCATCGTCCAGGCCGGCGAAGAAGTGCGGGAGCCAGCAAGGCCATCCCGCGCGCCGTGTTCAAGTCGTTGATGATCGTGATCCCGATCTATGCGCTCGTCGCCTTCACGATGATCGGTGCGCTCGATCCTCCGGCCGGGTCGACTGTCGGCGAGTTCCTCGGCAAGGCGGGGGAGTTGGGCCTGGCCGAGGCCGCCGATGCCTTCATGCCCGCAGGTGCGATCGTGATTCTGATCGGTGGGATCCTCTCGACCATCTCGGCGCTGAACGCCACCACCTACTCGTCGACACGCGTGTCCTACGCGATGGGGCGCGACCGCGTGATGCCGGACGCGTTCGCCACCGTGCACGATCGCTTCCGGACGCCGCACATCGCGCTCGGCGCCACCGGCGTCCTGATGCTGTTCATGGTGGTCTTCTTGCCCATTGAGGCCGTCGCGGCGGCTGCCGACGTGATGTTCCTCCTCCTGTTCCTGCAGGTGCACTACGCGGTGATCCAGATCCGTGGGGAGATGGGTGACCGGGTTCGAGTACGGCTACATCTGATGCCGTGGTACCCGTGGGTGCCGGTGCTCGGGATCATCCTCAACGCCAGCCTCGCGGTGTTCCTGGTGTTCTACGAACTGACCGGTTGGCTGGTCGCGATCGGGTGGATCCTCGTCGGCGTGGTCGTCTTCGTGACGTACTCCGGCGCCGGGTCGAACACGAGGACAAGCCGGTCGTTGCTTTCGAGGAGAAGAGAGGTGTACGGACGGGGCGCAGCGTCCTGGCCGCGATCGGAGCCGTCGACAATGCCGATGCTGTTCTCACCATCGCCGCGGCGATCGCCAGGGACCGAGGAGCCGAGGTTGTGGCGCTCAACGTTGTGCGGGTACCGCCGCAGCTCACGATGTCAGACGGTCGTCGCTACGCATGGACCGCCGATCCCGTGACCAGGCGGGTACGGGACCTGGCACCCCGGATCTCGGGTGTCGACATCAGCATCGTTGTCGGAATCGGTCGGCGGGTGTCGGAGACGATCGTATCGATCGGGCGCCGCGAAGAGGCCTCGGTGTGCGTGCTCGGGTGGAAGGGCTCGGTTCACGGCGATGCGGTCCGAGGCTCGGTTGCCCAGGAATTCCTGCGCGTGTCGCCGATCCAAACACTGGTGGTACGCGGGAGCGGCGCGCCCATTGCGTCGGTCGTGGTCGGTGTGAGCCCGGGACTTCGCCAATCGGAGACGATCGAGGCCGGTCTGTCGCTGGCACGGGGTCTTGATGTGCCGCTCCGTCTCGTCACCGTTGCGCGCCCGGAGGATCTCGACAACGGAGAACTCCGGCAGTGGCTCGACAGCGTCGAAGAGAAGGTCGCTGACTTCGGTGATGGTCAACTACCGGCGGTGTCGACCGAGGTGCTGTCGGGGGCGGACGTCGTTCAAGCGCTGGTCGACGCCGGCGGAGACGATGGCCTGATGGTGGTCGGTTCTTCGCGGGATTGGGTCGTGCGCCAGAACCTGTTCGGTGCCTTTGCCGACGAGATCGCCAACCGCGCTCGATGTGCCGTCGTCATGGTTCATTCGCCCGAGACCATGCCCGTCAGCCTCTGGCGCCAGGCGGTGGGGTACCTTCGACTCGGTGGCCCGCGTCGCGATCGTTTCGCTCGCGTCCGATCCTGATGACACCTGAAGAGGACCCCGCTGGGATCGATTGACATGATCCCGCCGCTCTGAAAATCGGCCGAGCTCGAGGCCAGCTCGCGTCCTGGTGATGACACTGACATCACCTGGTCGTTCTGTGTCATGAAACGTGGTGTCGCATCGGCCGACGCGAAAGCCCTGACATGCCTATGGTCGGGAGTGACGCCTTCAGGGAGGAAGACCATGCAGGATGATGAACACGCCGGGTCGGAGCCATCGCAATCGCCGACCGAACAGACACCCGGAGCCCAGAGCGGTATGGCTCAGGATTTGACCGCTGCAGTCGCGAAGCTGGGGGCAGGTGAGAAGCTCGCGGTCCTCGGAGCCGCCGGCGTGCTCGCCGTGTGGCTGGTGTTCGACCTTCTGATCGATGAGTACTCGACCGGTTCTTTGGCGTTCGTGCTGGCGCTGGTCGTGTCATATGCCGCCTACCGCCATCACGGGCGTGGGAGCGATGGATGGGCCGTCCCATATCAGACGATCGTGTGGGTGGGAGCGTCGCTTCTTGGAGTGCTCGGCGTCTGGTTCCTCATCGAGGAGCTCAGAGGGGACATCTTCGACGCAGACGCTGCCACCATCATCGGGGCAGTGGCGTTCTACATCACGGCGATCGTTAGCGGAGTCGGAGCCTTCCAGCTGAGTTCGAAGCGCTGACCGGATCCGTCCCGACGGGTTGCCGATCGCGCGGCTCATGAGTCTCGATCAGCACTTCGCCGGACTTGTCGGAGATTGGTCGCTCGTGGGAGAGATCCTGGGGAAGCGGTTGGTCCAGGACGTCGAGGTGCGATCGGTGCTCGAGGGTGCGTACCTCCGCATCCACTATCTGCCGAGCACGGTCACACCGATCACCGATCGCCCGTACGAGGCGTTCAGCTTCATCGGCTGGGTTCCGGACGATGGGCCGATCATGTACCTCTTCGACACGTTTGGCGCGCGGTTCAGCGCCCCCGGCATCGGTCGCTTGGTCGAATCGGGACGATTCCGGTTCCGATTCGACTACCCCGACGGCGAGTTCCTCACCGACCTCATCGAGACCGACGACGGATGGCGTATCGAGCAATTCTCGGTTGTGGATGGGAGCGAGAAGCCATTCGGCGTCAAACGCCTCAGCAGGTCGAACCACGAGACGATGACACTTTGGCTTTTAGCATGAAACTCGCCGGGCATGGGGGCGAGCTTGTGTAGCCTGTTGTTTATTTCTTGAACGCTGGGCGATGCGCCGAACGAAATGCGCGACGAGGCCGGGGCCGAGGGAGGCTTCTGCCCGAGATCTCGGCGATCAACCGGTAGGTGGCGTCATCGACCGGCTCGACCGGCGCGTGACATAGATTGGAAACGAAGCCTCGATCGTCACGATACGGATGTGGTGGCCCGGCTTGGACTCGGTCACCTCGAAGGTCGATGCGACGCGACGGCCGAGGAACGAAGCGATCCGTCGGTACGTGGACCCGATGCGGATCGGAGGCTGGGGGAACCCACTGGCACGACGTCATGCCGCGCCGCCACTTGGGGTTCTTGGCGGTGTCAGCGAGGAACTCGAACACCTCGCCGGCCGAGCGTCGGACCGTTCGTCGCGGGCCGAGAGCCATCCTCACACGTCGGCTCCTGGACCGCTGCCAGGCCCCGCGATCGCGAGGCGATCGAGGAACTTGGTCCAGCCGGTCGCGTGATCATCGCCAGCGCTTGTCTGGGATGCCGGAATGCACGGCTTGAGCAGAGTCTCGCCGTCCTCGTGTCCAAGCGTCAGGTCATGATCGTCGAGCCCGGAGGCACATCCGGGTGGCCGTTGAACCCCAGGTGAAGACCAGGCGCCTGGTAGGATCGATCTCGACGAAGGCGCAGCTGGTGATCGAACTGTCCCGATTCGCCACCTGGAACTCGCCGCCTGGAATCTGGGTCGAGTGATGCACCGACTATATCGCATTCTGCGTACTTCTCCGATTTCGGTGAAGTATGGGAAGACGGGTTCTGGTGGTGGAGCGCATCGACGCTCGAACGAGTCTCCATCAGGCCGATCCTCTTGCGGCTCGGCCTCGGAGAGTTGGGTGAGACGATCGAGGTTGTCGCTCGACATCGACTGGGGTTCCGGTGCAAGCGGGCCGATGGTCTGGGCCTGCACGGTAGAGGCGATGCCCACCCTCTCGCCGTTCGGCGATCGAACGGATCCTTCAGCATGCCGATGCGTCGGAGAATTGCTGGCCAACTTATTTCTAATCGGTCCGGCGATGTCTCCCGCAGGCATCTGATGTTCCCTATCAATTGAAGGATCTCGGGCCTCCGGGGAGACGGGATCGCGGCGATGGCGCGGGGATCGAGGGCTGTGAATCCATGTTTACATCATTTAAGCAGAGAGTTAACATTGGATTGTCATTAAATCGAGATAAAGTGAAATCTCGAGCCAGGAACTCAACCGGAGGAGCCAACATGTCACGCTCGACGGTTCTCGCGATCGAGACCACCGCCTCGCGAGAGGAGGTCTACCGTGCCCTTACGACTGTCGACGGGGTGCGGTCGTTCTGGACATCCGACGCAGACGCCGACGCCCGAGAGGGTGGGACGCGGCGGTCTGGATTCGAAGAGGCTCCGGCAACCCGTCGATGACGGATGGGACGCTGGCAGAGGGTATGTCCGTCGAATGGACGACGATCGGGCCATGGCCGGGCTGGGTCGGACCGAGATCGCCTGGACGCTCTCGGACGGGGCGAAGGGCGGCGACACCGCCTCTGCTCACACCGGTCGGGCTGACGAGACCAGCGACGCCGACCCGGAGTAGTCGCCCTCACCTGGGCTCGGGTCCTCCTCGCATTGAAGGCGTACGTCGAATCGGGAGACCCGGCTTCCGCACTGGGTCACGCCCCGCTCGAAGACGACTCTTCTCACCTCTTCAGCCCATCGGCGACAGCTAGCCTCAACGGCCGGAGAGTGTGACGACCTGCGCGACGCGCGGAGCCGAAAACCGAGACGGAGCGAAAGTTCTTTCTGAGTGCGGGGCGCCCACTGCGGAGTACGTCCGGTGTGCTCCAATCCGGTCGACCGGAGCGAAAAGTTCTGTGCCGAGGCGGTTCCACCGCTGGCGGGTACCACGGCGCCTGCCAGCCCGGTTCCGGCGTATCAGCCCTCGGCGACGAACTGAGGAGCGGCGCTTCGACATTGCCATGTCCATCGACATCGTCGGATTTACCCGGCGGACCGAACAGCGCGACTCCGAAGAGGTCCGGCAGATGCTCACCCGCTACTTCGATCGGGCGCGAGAGATCGTCCAGCGATTCGGTGGCGTGATCGACAAGACATCGGCGACGCGGTCATGGCGGTGTGGGGGAGAAACGTCAACGATGAGGACGACGCCGAACGAGCGGTCGGGCGGCCCTGGAACTCGTAGGCAAAAGCGGAGCTCGGCGAAGCCGAGGGAATGGCGGGCTTGCAGGCGCGGGCGGGCGTGCTGAGCGGGGAGGCCGCCGTCGGTGGTGACGGGAATGCCACGACCGGTCTGATCATCGGAGACACCGTCAACATCGCTTCCCGGCTGCAGAGCGCCGCTGCGCCGGGTGCGGTCCTGGTCGGTGGGTCGACCCGGGACTGGCGTCCAGTGCCATCCTCTTCGAGTCGGTCGGACGCCTAGACCTGAAGGGCAAGTCGGATTCTGTCGAAGCGTTCCAGGCGGTCCGGGTGGTCGGCGGTCATGGGGGAGCGAGGCGGGCGGATGGCCTCACACCGCCGTTCGTCGGCCGGGCGGACGAACTTCGTTGCTCAAGGACAATCTTCACGCAGTGAACGCGACGGTCGCCTGCGGTGGGTCTGATATCGGCCAGGGCGGCATCGGCAAGAGCCGGCTCGTCGACGAACTGTGGAACTATGTCGACGGGCTCACCACGACCTACTTCTGGCATCACGGCCGTTCACCTGCATATGGCGAAGAGCTCAGCTATTGGGCGGTCGGGAGATGGTACGACAGCGGTGTGAATCGCCGAGAGCGACGACGACCATCGTCTCGGACTCGACTCCGCACCACTCTCGCCGAGTTCGTGCCGGACGCCGACGATGGGCGTGGATGGAACCGCGCCTGGAGTCACTCCTCGGTCTGACCGAAGAATCGGTCGCCGACCGGATCGAGCTCTCGCTGCCTGGCGGATGCCCTTCACGGCGATCGCCGCTCGGGAGTCCGACAGTCATGGTGTTCGAGGATCTCCACTGGGCCGACGATGGGATGCTGACTTCATCGAGGAGTTCGTTGGAATCGTGAACTGCCGATCCTGATCGTCACTCTGGGCCGGCCGAACTCCTGAACGACGGCCGGGATGGGGCTCCGGTCGTGCCAACTCGGTGGCCGCCTACCTCGCTCCCCTCTCTCCGACACCATGAAGGATCTGGTCAGGGGAGTGAATCCGACACCCCAGCGACGCTGGTGGAGCGTCTGGCGGATCAGGCCGGTGGGATCCCCCTTTATGCGGTCGAGCTCTTGAGGATGCTGCTGGCCCGGGAGCCATCGTCGCCACCGAAGCCGGCCTCTACCGCCTGTCGGGCGATGTCAGCGATATCGACATCCCCGAGTCGCTGCACGGGCTCATCGGCGCTCGGATCGACCAATTCGACCCGGGCGACCGCTCCTTGATCGCCGACGCCGCCATCCTCGGTCAGTCGTTCACCCTCGGAGGTCTGGCGCGCTTCGCGATGAGGAGACCGACTCCCTGGCGGAGCCTCGAGCCACTCGTCCGTCGGGAGATCCTGTCGGTCAACCGTGATCCGCGGTCACCCGAGCGGGGCAATACCGGTTCGTGCAGTCGATCATCCGTGAGGGGCGCATCAGCGTGTCAGTCGCGCCGATGGACACGCTCGCCACATCGAAGTGGCCGAGTATTTTGATTCTCTCGGGCAACCCAAGTTGCCGGCGTGGTAGCGAGCCATTTCCTCGACGCTCTCGATGCAGCTGCCAATGGGAGTGCCGGCACCGACCTCCTCCGTCAGCGGACCATCGAAGCGCTCCTGTTGCGGCCGATCGCGCCGGTGCCCTCCAGTCGATCCCAGGTGTTCGCCTGTGTCGTCGGGGGATCGAGATTGCCGAGAGCGAGTCGATCGCGGCGAGTTGCTCATCCGCGCCTCCAGGTCGGCTCATGCGGCGCTCTATGCCGATGCGGGGGCTACGCAATCAGCGCGATCGAAGCCTTCGAGGCTGCGAACGATCTCAACGGTGTCCTCCGGCGTCGACCACGCTCCCCGGCTCTAGAAGAACACTGGCAGAAGCACGAAGGTTGGGAGCGCCTCGAGCCGCTCGTTCTCGAGTTGGAGACGATGCCACCCCCGAAGCGATCAGTGAACTGGCGGGCTCGTTGATGCTCGACGCCGAGGTCGAGCGGGGGCTCGAATGGTGTGACGCAGCATTGGCAGCGGCGGAGCGAGAAGACTCGATCCCGGTGTTCGCGGACACGCTGATCACCAAGGGCGTCGGTCTCGGACTGCGTTATCGGACCCGCGAAGCGCTGATCCTGCTCAACGCTGGACTCGACCTGAGCCGGGAACACCACCTCACAGCCTCCAAACGTCGTGTTCTGCAGAATCTGGAGTACGTCACGGCGTCCGACTCGCCGGAGAAAAATGAGTACCCCCTCGAGAAGCTCGAGGATGCGAGACGGATCGGTGAGACGCGAATGCTCACCGAGGTTTCGCTGAGTACGCGTGGGTGCCGCTCTGGCAATACCGGTGGGACGAGGTCGACGAAATCCTCGCATCGATCGACCCCGATGAGCTCCTCCGGAGGTTCAGCAGGAATACTGGGACATCGTGACGACACGCCAAGTATGGACGGGCGACCTGACAGCCGGGATCGCCAAACGACGGGCGCTACGCGACGAGTTGCAGAGCAGCGGCGACAGTCAGACGAATGCGGCGGTACAGCTCGACATCGTCCAGGACGATGTTCTCTTGGGGCGTTTCGCCGAGGCCTATGACCGGGCCAAGAGCGAGCTGCCGATGATCCAGTCAGGCTCGACCTCTGGTTTCGAACACAGACATCGATCCTGCTGCATGACCGCCAACGGATCAGTGAGACCGCAGTGGCGGCCCAGAAGAACCGATATCGGGGGCGGTATTCCGACCTCCTCAAGCATGCGACCCAGGGTGGGTTGGCGGCGTTCGACGGGGAAACTGACGAGGCCGCCGTCCAGTGGGAGCGAGCGGTCGAGCTCGCTGAAGAAGCGCTCCCGCTCGGACTGCGGCCCATGTGTGGGCGATGGCGGCAGTGTCGCTCGGTCACGATCATCCCTTCGGGCACGAGATGGACGGAAGGCCTATGACACCTGGACGTCGGCCGGCGTGACGACCCTGTGGACATCTTCCACGAGGGCGTCCTAGCCCCGGAGTCCTCGGCCGACTCCACCAAGTACGCCTGATCCCGTTCTTGTCAGGCTTGACCGCGATATGGCCACGGCTGGCTGACAAGAACGTGTTCTCGCGACAGCCCGATACCGTTGGGGCGAATCCAAGGAGACCACAATGCGACCAGTAGACCGGCTCGTCGCCGTCGACGCATCCCTGACAGATACCTGGCAGACATTGATCGATGCCGAGAAGTGGCCCAGTGGGCGCCACACATCCGCAAGATCGACGTCAACCCGCCTGGCAAAATCGACGCCAACTCTTCAGCAACGATTCGATTCACCTCAGGACGCCCGATGCACGTGGCCGTCACCGAGTTTCGAGCCGGGAGGTTCTTCCGGTGGACCGGTCGATTCCTCGGATCGACCGTGTCATACGACTACGTGGCCACCTCGGCTGGACAGGGGTCGGAGATCTCTTCATCATGGAGGTCACCGGACCAACGGCGCGATTCGTCAGCGCCTGGCTCGGACGCACCTACAGCAGCCAGCTGGACGACGCCATTCCGCGCCTGCGGGAGCATCTCACTCGCTGACCTCGAGAGGTCAAATATCGACCGTGGCGTCCTGCGCGGCGACCGAGCACGGCCATCCGAGCGACGACTCGATCGCATCGACCAGAGCAGCACTCGCCTCAGGATCGCCATGGATTGCCACCACCTGCTGCGGGGGTCGGTCTGCCAAACCGAGCCAATCGACCAACTCACTCCTGTCGGCGTGCACGCTGAATGCAGGGACGGACTCGACGTGGGCAGCCACCCTGACCTCGTCACCGTGGATTCGCACGTGGTCGGCGCCTGACAGAAGGGCCTGGCCGCGTGTGCCGCCTGCCTGATAACCGACGAGGATCACCGTGTTGTTCCTTCCAGGAAGCAGCCGCTTCAGGTGGTGCAACACCCTGCCACGGTAGCCATCCCGGATGCCGAGATGATGATGTGGGGCTCGCGACGGTGTCGATCGCTTTGGAGTCGTCGACGGTCTCGGTGATCGTGAGATCTCCCGGATCGAGGATCTCGGCATGCCCGGCGATCTCGGGTCGGATGTCGGCGTCGCCGTCGGCGATTGCCCGAACGTAGTGGCCGAGTGCCGTGCGCGCCATCGGGCTATCGAGGAAGACGGGGACCTGGGAATCGACCCGGCCTCGGTCAGGCGATGCAGCGCGAGCAGGATCAACTCGGTGCGATCGATGGCGAAGGCGGGGATCACGATCGAGCCCCCATTATCGACGGTGGCGCCGATGATCGCCCCGAGATCCGCCGTGGCGTCTTCCTCGAGATGCTCTTCGTCTCCGTACGTGGACTCGATGAGGATCGTGTTGGCCGCCGCCGGCGGATCAGGTGGTCGGAGGATGGGATGGAACGGCCTGCCGAGATCTCCCAGAACACCACTGATCTCCGCGGTTCGTCAACCTCGATCGTCACCGATGCTGACCCGAGGATGTGCCCGGCGAAGCGAAACGTCGCCCAAACGCCGGGCGTGATCTCGGTGCGGGTTTCGTAGGGGGTCGGGACGAAACGTCGCATCGTGTTGATGGCATCTGCCTCGGTGTAGAGCGGCAGCGCCGGCTGGTGCTTGGTGTAGCCGCGGCGGTTGGCGCGTTCGGCATCTGCCTCGTGCAGACGACCTGAATCGCGAAGAACGGTGTCGCTCAACTCCGTCGTCGATCGGGTTGCATGGATCGACCCCGAGAACCCATCCGCCACGAGTCGCGGGAGATACCCGACGTGGTCGAGATGGGCGTGGCTGACTACAACTGCGTCGATCGAGGCGGGGTCGACCGGGAACTCCGCCCAGTTGCGTTGGCGGAGTTCCTTACGACCCTGGAACATGCCGCAGTCGATGAGAACCCGGGTCGACCCCGATTCGACGAGGAACCGACTACCAGTGACGGTTCCCGCCGCTCCGAGGAAGCGAATGCTGGGCCTGGCCACCTCAGGTGCTCCTTCCGTCGCCGTGGACGATGGTCACCGGGACGGCGGCGTCGTGCACGACCCGGATCGACGTGCTGCCGAGTGCTGCGGCCTTGAGAGGTCCCATTCGCCTGGCGCCGAGCACGATCAGGTCGGCGTCGGTCTCGTCGGCGACATCGAGGAGTGCTTCGTGGGGGGTGCCTTCGACGACCCGTCGGTCCACGGTCAGGCCCCTGACGTTGAACGGTTCGCACCAGATCTCGCCGAGCTCGTCGGCGAGCTGATCTCTCACGTCCGAGAAAGTCACTCCCGGCTTGATGTCCCCGAGATGGCCGAGCGGCTCGTAGACGTGGACTGCTACGACCTTCGCCGTGAGGTCCTCAGCCAAGACGGCCGCCCATTCGATGGCGCGGGCAGAGCCCGACGAGTCATCGACGCCCACCAGGATCGTTCGCACGCTCATGTTTGCACCTCTACCTGTCGTGTTGCTCTCAGAGATGTGAAGACGGTGATCGCGAGCACCACCGCGATCACGGCCAGTGAGGCGAGCGTGTCGATGTGATACCAGTGCGAGATGATCATCTTCACGCCGACGTAGAACAGGATGACGCCCAGACCGATGTTGAGGTGAACCAGCCGATCACGGGCGCCTTCGAGGACGAAGTAGAGCGCCCGCAATCCGAGGATCGCAAGCGCATTCGAGCTGAAGACGACGAAGGGGTCGCGGCTGATGGCGAGGATCGCCGGAACCGAGTCGATGGCGAAGACGACGTCTGTGACCTCGATGAGGACCAGAACGATGAACAGGGGAGTGGCGAGCCGCTTGCCGTCGATCTTGGTGAAGAGCTTTTGGCCGTCCAGGTCGGCGGTAACCGGGACCACCCGTCTGACCAGTTTTAGGACCGGATTGCGATCCGGGTGGATCTCGTCGGATCCTTGAGTCGCAACGCGAATTGCGGTGAAGATCAGCAGACCACCGAACACGAACAGCAACCATTCGAGCCGTTGGAGCAGGGCAACTCCCGACAGGATGAAGGTGGCCCTGAGGACGAGCGCTCCGAAGATGCCCCAGAACAACACGCGATGTTGGTATTTGCCCGGTACCGAGAAGTACGAGAAGATCACCGCCCATACGAAGACGTTGTCCACGGAGAGCGATTCTTCGATGATGTAGCCGGTGACGTACTGAGTGGCGGCGGGGCCACCCAGCACGGCCCAGACAACGAAGGTGAACGAGAGGCCGATCGTCACCCACACTGCGGAGCTGATCGAAGCCTCCCTCATGGTGATGGTGTGTGCATCGCGATTGATCACGAGGAGATCCACCAGCAACATCGCCACCACGCCGACCAGAAAGGTCGGCCAGAGCCACGGCGGCACATCGAACGTGGCGAGCTCAGACGCTGCGGCGGAACTCTCGGCCGCCAGATGTATCAGCGACTCGTTCATGGGCTCGGGGGGATGTTCATCGGCTCCCAATGTAGACCGTCAGCGTGACGCGACCGACCCGCCCGGTGACTGCATGGGCGTCGGCTGTCCAGCTTCATCCGAGCGTCCTCTCCCGCGGTATCGATGTCGTCGGGTCGAGTGGGCGCTCGGTACGGAGAAAGAGGAAGAAGGCGAACGTCGAGACCGCCGAGAGGATGTGCCACATCGCATGGGCCTGGATCAGCGAATCCGGATTGCATGTGGCGCTGTCGGCGGTTCCCGTCAACCAGATCGCGTAGGCGGTGAGGAACGATCCAACACCGACGAAGAACCACGGCGTGTAGCGGCGGCTGACCGCTGATGTGCCTGCAGTCACTGCGGCAGGCAGCCAGAACAGGATCACCCACCAATGCCCTCCAGGGTCGGCGAGCATGTCGGCTGGCGTGATCCCGAAGGTCGCAGCGATCACGAACCCGAGGAAGCCTGACGCCCACCGGAAGGCCGGGAGGCGCACCTTGATCAACGATTCGGAGATCAGCCACAAGGGAATCGAGATGTCGAACATCCTGAGCCCGATCCCGAGATCGGGCGCGATGAACCAGTAGCCGGCCGCATAGAGCAGGAGTATCGAGGAGTACGAAATGAAGAACGTGCGCCGCTGCCAGCGTCCGAGCACGGAGAGGTTGTAGAGCCAGGGGACGAGGATGTAGGCGACCATCGAGACGTTGTCGAGCCATGCACCGAAACGGGTGTGCGAGCCATGCATCACCATCGACCCCGGTCCCAGGAAGACTGCCGCCGACGCATAGAGCAATGCGATCGGCGTGTTGGTGTGGAAGGGGTTGACCGAGTCCGTCTCGGTCGCCGTGTCTCGCGCGAGCATCAGGAAGATGCCGAGTCCTGCGATCACGAAGGCGAGGTTGCCGAGTGTGTTGACCGGCTCTCGCAGCAATCCACCGCTGACCCGTTCACACCAGCGGGAGATCTCCCCGATGGCCTGCTCGTTCTCTGCGGCCGGCCCCCATCCGGCAAGCCCCGCACCTACGAAGGCGACGGCGAATGCGGAGAGTGCCCCCAGCGCGATCTCGAGTGGACGATGAGCCGATCGCATCGCCCTCATCGTACGCCCACCCACTCGTCGTCGTTCTGCGAACCCAGGGTTGTGAAGCACGTATGACGTGCTCCGGGCCCGCAGTTCGATCTGGCCCTCGGGGAGTCACACCAACCGTGGGCTCTCAGCACGGTATGTCTTCACTGCAACCCAGGGTTGCGCGCGAGGGTCAGGTGAAGTAGGTGTGGAGGCGGTGGAGGCCCTCGGTGAGTTGCTCGTCTGAGAGGGCATAGCTGAGGCGGGCGTATCCGGGGGCGCCGAACGCCTCGCCGGGCACCAAGGCGACCTCGGCGTTCTCGAGGATGTCGGCAGCCAGATCGATCGTCGACGTGTGATCTGATTGATCGAGAGCTTCGGTGAAGTCGGGGAAGCAGTAGAACGCTCCGTGCGGCTCGACGCAATACACACCTGGGATCTCGTTGAGCAGTCGTGTCATCGTCTGCCGCCTGCGGTCGAACGCCTCGCGCATCCTCCACACCTCGTCCATCGGACCGGTCACTGCCGCGAGAGCAGCCCGCTGGCTGACGTTGGCCACGTTCGACGACAGGTGCGACTGATGATTGGCCGCCGCTTTGATAACGTCGCGGGACCCACCATCCAGCCGACCCGCCACCCGGTCATTGCAAAACTCTTTGCGACACCGCTGATGATGACCCATCGGTCCTCGAGAGCTCGGATGCCCGGCGATGGACGTGAACCGGGCATCGCCGTAGACGAGGTGCTGGTAGATCTCGTCGGTGACGACCCAGATACCTCGTTCCCGGCCCAGCGGGCGATGGCTGCGGTCTCGTCGCCGTGTAGACCGCTCCGGTGGGGTTCGATCAAGAAACGAACACGACCAGCTTCGTACGGTCTTTCGTCGCTTCCTCGGGCTGGTCGACGGTGACCTTGAACCCGGAGGAGGTCCGTCGAGACCGGCACGGGGACGCCCGGCGAGCTCATCGCCTCCGGATGGTGACCCAGTACGGGGCGGGGACGTTGCTTCGTCGCCGGGGTTGAGCAAGGCAGCGAGCTCTGGAACACCGCCTGTTTTCCGCCGTTGGTCACCAGAATCTGACTCGGATCGACCTCGACCCCGCTGTCGCGGGCAGTGGGGGTGACGAGGGCCTCACGCAACTCGGGGAGGCCGGCGTTTGCCGTGTATTTGTGATTCTTGGGATCGCGGCAGGCCTCGACGGCTGCTTCGACAATGTGATCAGGGGTCGGGGAATGCGGTTGGCCGGAGCCGAATGAGGATCAGCTCGCGACCCTCGGTGCGCATGATCTTGGCGCGGGTTCGGGTTGCCATCATGGCGACTCGGCGATGGATCCGAGGCGGTGGGCGATAGTGACATGGGATGACCTCGTGGACGAATGTGTTGTGGTTGACGTTACCCGGTGACAGCGGACGGCCCACCCCTGACCGGGGTGGGCCGCCTTGACTGCGAGCTGATTCGGGCTCAGTCGCCCGAAGCTGCGTCCTTGGTGTCCTCGACTGCCTCTTCTGCCGACTCCTTCACTTCTTCGACGGCTTCGGTGGCGGTCTCGGCTGCGTCGGAGACCTCTTCGCCGATGCCTTCGGCTGCGGCTTCGGCTCCCGCTGCGGCGTGCTTGCCTTTCTCGCGAGCCCCTCGACGCGGTCTTCGACCTTGTCCCAGCCTCCGGGGCGCCCTTCTTGGCCTTCTCGAAGGTTTCGCCTGCGGCCTTCTGGGCCTTGTCGACGTAGGGGCAGCCTTCTCCGACAGCTCGGCGGCCTCCTTCTTCGCCTTGTCGACGTAGGGGGCTGCCTTCTCGGAGAGTTCGGAAGCCTCCTCTTTCGCCCTGCCGAAGAGATTCTTGAGTGTGTCCATCAATGCCATTGGTGCGGCTCCTTTCGAACCACCGAGACTAGGCCGGATACGGTCAGCGGTCGACCCTGTACCGAAGTAGGTCGACGATTCTGCCATTCCGATGGGCCGGATCGCCGTGTCACCTCCATTGTTCCAAACGGGGCGATCCGAACACCGGCCACGACACCAACGCCGCTCGTGCATCCGGTCACAACGTCGAGCGACGCGCCGGGGTCGAGCAGAACGCCATCGCCAATCGGAAACGGTTGGCGGTCGACTCGTCCCGGAGTGTCCATCCGCTGAGCTCGACCGGCATGGTGCCGTTGTTCTGGATCGTGACCCGTTCAGCATCCAGATGCTCCTCGTCATTGCCGGGCGGGTTGGGTTCGATGTCGATGATCGCCACGGCGGCGAGCGGGCCCACCCCGCACGATTCAGGCGACCAGATGCCGATCTTGCCTGCCCGAGCCTCGGCTTCCGCACTGAGGATCGACCCTCCAGTGGTGTGTCCGTCGCGAGCGGGAGGGCGAGGCCATCGGCGACCTGCAGGAGGTTGACCGGCTCGCCGTCGGCGGTGACGATCGCCAGCGTTCGCCCATACTGATCGGTTCCTGCTGTGACGATGCCGATTCGTCGATTTGCGACGAGGCGGGCCAGATTGTCGCCCGATTCGATCCCGAGGCACTCGTCGCGCTCGGGGGCGTCCATCCCGATGAGCCGAACCTCGGTCCGGGCGCCCGAGACCGACATCACCAGCGAGTCCGTCGACGACCTCGATGACCTGAGCAGGATCTGATTCGGGGATCGAGTCCGGGATGGGGATGTCGCCGATGGCACCGGCATCGTTCCCGAGGCACGCTCCGGTGAACACGAGGAGTGCAAGCAAGCCGCTCCGGACGGTCACGCCAGTGCGAGGCATGCAGCGTCGCACGCCGAGATGTGGATCGTCCCCGACCCCCGAACGGTGGCACATACGCCAGATCGGTCCAGGCGAGATCCTGGGCGATCATCCCACTCCAGATGGCGGTCGCGAACACGTCGATCCGCTTGGCCGTTCCGGGCCCACCAACGATCTCGGCGCCGAGAATCCGGCCGGAGTGGCGCTCGGCGATGGTGGCGATCGTGATCTCGGCGGCTTCAGGCATGTATCCGGCAGTGGTGGTGCCGGACGCTTCGCCGACGACGATGTCGAAACCGTTTTCGACAGCGTCGTGGCGTCGCGATCCCGTCGCAGAGATCTCGAAGTCGCAGATCCGGGTGATGGCCGTGCCCAATACGCCAGGGAACGTAGCGTCTTCCCCGCCGATGTTCATGCCGGCGATCCTGCCGGTCTTGTTGGCGATCGTTCCCAGGTGGATGTTGCACGGCCGACCGTGACCCGGTGCAGTGCTTCGGCGCATCGCCGGCAGACCACACGCCGTCGTGGCTGGCCCGCTGATGATCATCGACGGCGATGGCACCGGTCTCTCCAGCCCGATCCCGGCAGCTTCGGCCACTCCGACCTCCGGTTCGCTGCCCAACCCGAGGATCACGACGTCGGCTGGGAAGGTGGCGTCGGTACACCCGACGCTGTCGACCTGACCGGTCCCGTTGATGCACTCGACTCTGCTCGACAGAACGACCCGGATGCCGATGGCCTCCATCCGCCCGACCACCTTCTGCCCGAGCTCGGAGTCGATGGTCTTGTCGAGGACGCTGCTCCCTGAGGTCACCACGGTCACGTTCCAGCCCTGGGCATGGAATGCCTCTGCGGTCTCGAGCCCGATGTATCCGCCGCCGACGATCACCGCATTGCCCGCGCCCCGATCAGCGATCCGTCTGAGCTCCACGGCGTCGTCGAGGGTTCTCAGCTCGTGCACTCCGTCGAGCTCTCGACCGTGGATCTCCGGCCGGATCGGCTTCGCTCCGGTTGCGATCATCAGCTGATCGAATCCTTGCTCGAAATGGCGTTCCTGATCCTGATCGTGGATCACGACCTGCCGACGATCCATGTCGATCTCGCGCACCTCGTGTCGGGTGTGGACCTCGATGTCCATCGTCCCGAAGCGCTCAGGGGTGCGCGCCACCAGTGCGTCGATCGGGTCGACGTAGCCGGCGACGTGGTATGGCTCACCGCACGCGCTGTAGGACACCCAGCTCGATCGCTCGTACGCGATGATCTCGAGGTCGTCTACGGGCGTCGGCGTCGGGCTTGCGACGCAGCAGACATCCCGGCAGCATCGCCGCCGATCACAACCAGACGCTCGGTCATCCCTGCTTCCGGTAGCCCGCGAGCTCGCGTTTCTCCGCCTGCCGGATCCGTCGGCGGCGTCTCCGCACTGCGCCAAGGACCTCATCGAGAATGATGGCGACGGCGAAGACGCCGACGATGATGAGAATCAGCGGGAACTGTCCCGACCATCCGAGGAACCGAAGCTCGACGTCCTGGATGTTCTGCACGGCAAAGACCGCGATGAGGACCGACAGGAGGACGAAGAACATGAGCCCCCACGGGGGCCCTTCGCGGCTCACCGTCGCCTCGATCGACTCCGGACGGGCGGTCTCGTCGTCGGTTGGGGTCTGGTCCGGCAGCTGCGGTTCGTCGGTCATGTCTTCAACCTACCGACGTGTCGGTGGATATATCCAGGCCCTCGATCGACCACCGCTCTTTGGATGTGCGGGCGGCGTCGATGTCCACCCGGCTGAACAGGTACATCCCGAGACCGAAGAACAGGCGATCGACAGGATCGCCGGGCGGCCCGAGCCGGTGACTCCCGCCACCATCACGTAGATCAGCGGACCCCAGATGGCCGAGAACTTGGAGAACACCGAGTAGAAACCGTAGAACTCGGCGGACGCCTGTTCGGGGATCATCGAGCCGTACAGACTGCGGCTCAGCGCCTGGATGCCGCCGAGGATGAATCCGATGACGACACCGAGGAGTTGGAAGGCGAGCGCATTCCCTTCCGGCAGGAAGAACGCCCCCATCGCCACGAGAACCCACACGGTCAGGTTGACCAGGATGGCACGCCTGATGTTCGTCCGACCCGAGAACCATCCGAACAGATAGGCGCCCCCGAACGCCACGAACTGAACGATCAGGAACGTCAGGGCGATGTCGGTGGTCGACAGCCCGAGGGTGCTCGATCCGAACGCCGCCGAGATGTTGATCGTGGTCTGGACGCCATCGTTGTAGAGCATGAAGGCGAACACGAACAGCAGCAATTGGGGGAAGTGGCGCAGGCGGGCGGCGGTCGAGAAGGTTCGCGAGAAACCGATCGTTGCCATCTTCGGAAGCCGCGACCGCACCGTGATCTGACGCCCTCTGACGACGAGCCGACCACTCTCAGCACGGTGACGACCAATGCGACCATGAGCCCGCCCAGCAGCAGGTTGAACAGTCCCTCCGATGCCCCGGACAGAAGCGCCCACAACAACACGGCGAGCCCGATGAGAAGCTCGGAGATCAGCAGCCCGATCCCGCGACCAACGACGCAGCGACAACGACCTCGTCCGGGAGATCCGAGGACGCTCCGGTCTCGCGAAGGCGGCTGAACGCGAACAGCGAGAACCCCGCCCACCACACACCCGTTCCGGCGACGCCGATCCTCGTGACGAACTCCGGCTCGGCCGCCGTGAAGATGGCGGCGAACACCAGCAGCAGATAGATGCCGCCTCCGATGTAGCCGATCGCAAATCCTTTCGAGCTGACCTTGTCGATGGTCTCAGGCGTCGTGAGGTCGGGAAGGAAGCCGTCGTAGAACACGTTGGCGCCCACGAAGCCGAGTTGCGCGATGAAGAAGAAGACCAGCGTGAACACGACGTCGCCTGTCTCCGAGAAGAACAAGACCGTGGTGAAGAGCGCACCGCCATACGCGAACACCTGCATGAATCGCTTCTTCGCCGCTGAGAAGTCGGCAATCGCTCCCAGTACCGGCATCGCCATGAACAGGATGAGCGTCCCGATCCCGATCGAGAGAGCCCACAACACGTCTCCCGGCCGACCGTTCCATCCCTCGTCGGGAACGACCTCGGAAGCGAAGTATGCCGGCAGGACGGCGCCGGCGATCACCGTCGAATAGGCGGAATTCGCCCAGTCGTACATGGCCCAGCCGAAGATGGTCCGCCGGTCGTTCTTCACGTCTCCGCTCACGGGTTGCGACTCTACGGGACCGAGGCCCGCCGCGGGCGCCGATCACCACTAATCCGTCGGGCTTCGTACCCTCCGCTCGAATGCGGCGTCTCGGTCTCTTCTCGGTGTTGTTCCTGCTTGCGCTGTCGGCCTGCGGGTCGGAGAACGGTTCGACTGCGCCGACCTCGACTGTCCCTCATCACGTCGACGCAGGCGCCGTCGGCGCCGCTAGCCGGCGAGCCGGCCGTATCGACGACCGGCGCGACAACCGCCCCGCGCTCGAGCCGCTGGTGGGCCTCGAATACGAGGTCGTCGGTCAGGCGACATTCCCGATGGCCCTGATTCCCGATGGGGATCGTGAGCTGCTCGGAGTTCGCGCGGGAGTGGTGACAGTGCTCGGATCCGGCGACACGGTGCTCGACATCAGCGATGCCACGCGCACCGACGGTGAGCGCGGTCTCCTCGGCATGGCCGTCGAGCCGGGCTCAGGTGATCTGTTCGTGCACTATTCGGCCACCAACGGTGACACTGTGGTGTCTCGGTTCTCCCGATCCGCGGATGGATTCGACCGGGACTCGGAGATGGTCCTGCTGCGGGTCGCCCAACCTGCGTCCAATCACAACGGTGGGATGCTGCAATTCGACGGTTCGGGCAACCTCGTTCTCGGGCTCGGTGACGGGGGTGGTGCCAACGATCGCTTCGGGCAGGGTCAGGACTTCGGGACCCTGCTTGGGGGTCTGGTCTCGATCGACCCGGACACCGGCGATTCGAGGTTGATCTCGGGCGGGTTGCGCAATCCGTGGAGGTTCTGGATCGACGACGACACGGGCACGATTGCCATTGCAGACGTGGGGCAGGGCAGATTGGAGGAGGTGTCGATCGTGCCGTTCGACGGGACCTTCTACAACTTCGGCTGGCCGATCATGGAAGGGACGGAGTGCTTCTCTCCCTCCTCGGGGTGTGACCGGTCTGGGCTGACGCTGCCGGTGCTCGATATCGCCCACGGCGATGCCGGGACCTGTTCGATCACGGGGGGCATCACTTATCGGGGTCGAGCCATCCCCGAGCTGAACGGGCAATTCTTCTTCTCGGACCTGTGTGGCGGATGGTTGCGAAGCGTGTCCGTGTCCGACCCATTCGACGTCCGGGACTGGACGCCCGACGTCGGCATCGCCGGGCAGGTGATCTCGTTCGGGTCCGACCGGCACGGCGAGATCCATGTCTTGACGACGTCGGAGATCCTCGAGGTCGTCCCCCGCCGTTGACTCGGGCCTGGAAAGCGGGATCTAGGGTGGCCCGATGTCGAGCGTCCTGGCTGTCCTGTCCTCGCTGATCTGGGGTGTCTCCGACTATGTCGGAGGGGTCACGTCGCGACGGATTCCCGCGATGGTGGTCGTGCTCTGGTCCCAGATGGTCGGGTTCGTCGTCGTGCTCGTGAGCAGCATCGTGCGTCGGCGGTACGCTCGATGGGAATGCGCTCGCTGGGGAGCGCTGCCGCAGGGCTTGGCGGTGGCGTTGGGCTGGCGGGTCTCTACCACGGACTGGCCACCGGTCGAATGGCGATCGTTGCCCCGATTTCGTCGTTGGTCGGTGCGGGCCTTCCCGTGATCGTGGGTCTGGCACTCGGCGACCGCCCTGGCGCGCTTACCCTGATCGGCATCGCGCTGGCGTTGCCGGCCATCTGGATGACCTCGAGGCCGGACTCCGGTCCGCTCGACCGACGGGGAGTGCTCCCGGCAGTGATCGCTGGCGTCGGCTTCGCCGCGTTCTTCATCTTCCTCGACAGGACATCTGACGGCCGCCGGGATGTGGCCGCTCGTCGCAGCCAGGACGACATCGGTGACGCTGATGGCGCTTCTTCTGGCAGTGCTCCGACGTCCGACCCGGGTCGATGTCGGGGCCGTGCCGGGCATCGTGGTGGCCGGGTCGGGGGACATGGCTGGCAAACATCCTCTTTCTGATCGCCGTTCGGACCGGGCTGCTGAGCGTGGTTGCGGTCCTTGGCTCGCTGTACCCGGTTGTGACGGTGGTGCTCGCCAGGGTGTTCGGAGAGAGACGTCTCGCGCACCCAGTGGCTCGGAGTAGCCCTCTCGGTGCTCGCCGTCGGTCTCATCGCGGTGTGATGGTCACCCCTCGAAGGGACGCCGGGAGGGTGGTGTCGTCCGGGTTCCGTCCTGGGTGGTCGGTACGCTCACCGCATGACCGGCCATGAGATCGATCCCACCCGAGAAGAGATCGTCGGCCGTGTGATCGGCACCGAAGACGCCACACCACTCGAGTTCTGGGTGGCGGTCGCCGCCGACGCGTACATTCAGCTCGATGATGTGGTCGCCCTGGAACGGACGCTTCCCGGAGGGGAGTCGGTGTCGGTCTATGGCACGGTCGGTCAGGTCCGTGCTCGCCACGAAGGGGCGCGGTTCGATTCCGACGTCTTCCTGATCGAAGACGGGCTGCTCCCGGCCGAGGTCTCGGAGGCGGCGCGGGTGACCGCGACCCGGTTCGAGCCCGAGGTCTTCGTTCCGCCGCGACCCGGCCAGCCGGTGAGACGCGCTCACGGGGAGGAGCGGGAGAAGGCACTGTTCTTCGACCAGATGTCCCAGAAGCTCCCCGTCGGGTTGTCACGGGACGGAGAGCCGCTCTACATCAACATGGAATTCCTCGACGGGCGACGCGGTGCCCATGTCAACATCTCGGGGATCTCCGGCGTCGCGACCAAGACGACCTATGCGACATTCCTGCTGCACTCACTGTTCACGTCCGACGTTCTCGGCACCGGCGCCGTCAACACCAAGGCCCTGATCTTCAACGTGAAGGGTGAGGACCTGATGTTTCTCGATCATCCCAACACCGGGATCGACGACGACCAGCGCTCCCGATACGCCCGGCTCGGACTGCCGGCGGAACCGTTCCGGTCGGTTGGCTTCTTCGCTCCACCCCGTCCCGGCCCGCGGGCCGAGCCCGATGTCAATGCCCGATCGAGCGGTGTGACGTCGTTCTTCTGGACGCTCGCCGAGTTCTGCCACGAGGATCTGTTGGCTTTCTTGTTCGCCAACCCCGAGGACGATCGGGCCCAATACACGATGGTCATCCACAACGTCATGGCGCAGCTGCGCTACGCCAAAGCCACCGATGAGGGTGGCGTCATCATCGAGGGTGAGACGGTGCGGAACTTCCGGGGGCTGGTCGACCTGGTCAGCCGAAAGGTGCAGAGCGAAGACGATCGGCACGCCTGGGCGGGGTCGGCGATGGGCGCAGGGAGCATCAACGCCTTCGTCAGACGCCTCGAGGGCTCGGTCCGCCACGTCGATCGGCTGGTCCGCGGCGATGTGGCGAACGCCGAGAAGCACCGCGTGAAGCTCGATGATCAGGTGACGGTGGTCGATCTCCACAACCTCAACGATCGCGCCAAGCGGTTCGTCGTCGGCGTCACGATCCGTCGAGCGTTCGAGGAGAAGGAACTTGCAGGCCAGTCCGACGAGATGCTCTTCCTGGTGCTCGACGAACTGAACAAATACGCGCCGAGAGATGGTTCGAGTCCGATCAAGGAGATCCTGCTGGATGTCGCCGAACGGGGAAGGAGCCTCGGCATCATCCTGATCGGCGCACAGCAGACTGCATCCGAGGTCGAGCGTCGGATCATCTCGAACTCGTCGATCCGCGTGGTCGGGCGTCTCGACACCGCCGAGGCGGGGAGGGACGAGTACGGATTCCTGCCGTCGGTTCAGCGGCAGCGAGCGACGATCATCAAGCCGGGGACGATGTTCGTCAGCCAGCCACAGATTCCGGTGCCGATCCTGCTCGAGTTCCCGTTCCCTGCATGGGCGACCCGCAGATCTGAGGCGGGTGAGAACCCCACCGCCTTCGATCAGCCGGACGATCCGTTCGAGGATCTCACCCTGTGACCGGAGCCTCTCACAGAGCGCTCCATGCGAATCGTCCCGTCCGGTCCGGGTTGCAGCGGCCGCTCATCTACGACGGCTTCTGGCCGGATCGTCCCGTAGATGTGGGGATATCGGATGCCCGTCTCGTAGCAATCCTCATGAACAACGGGTGCATCGAGCAGGTCGGGGTCGATCGTCAACACGATGAGATCGGTTCGTCCCGCGTAGAGCGCGTTGGCGACGTCGATCAGCTGGGACGCGGTCGAGCAGTGGATGAAGCCGTCGTCGGTGAGTGACGGGGGTCGATAGGTGCCCATCGCTCCGCCATTCGTCTCGGACCGCGAGATGGAAGATCACGGCGTCACACCCGCCAGGTGCTCGAGTCGCTCGAGATCGAGGCTCCGGTCGACGGTCTCCAGCGGTGGATAGCGATGCGCTGGTGAGGTCTCGGGAAAGCGGTCGGCGACGGGTCGGGGGCAGATGGGGGAGTGCGTGATCGTTCCGAGCGAGACGGCCCGCATGGCCTCGACATGGTCCGAACCCTTTGTCCTCGTGGAAATGCGGGTTGATGGTCTCCGTCTGGTACACCTCGACGAAGCGATCTCGCGGTCGTGCTCGGTCGGCTCGATGATGCCTCCGAACTGCTCCATGAGGTCGATCAGCTGCCCAGTCTCGGCGGCGAACGATCCGTACATCCTGAGAAGCCGAGCGAGAGGGAGTGACATCATGTGCTCACCAGCATTCCCGGTGGTGATGATCGATGTGCCTTCTCCGAGGTAGTGCGAGAGCAGCTCGTTGAGCGCACGGTTGCTCACGGCCGTGGTTCGCCCCCATCGGTTGAACACGAGCTCGATCGTTCTCCACTTTCGGCTTCGACAGCCACGAGATCCGATTCATGACGTATGGCGAGGCGGCGGTGGTCATGGTCGCTGCATAGATGCGCACGTACTCGTTGACCGCTCCGGGCACGTAGTTGTCGGCGTCGACGAATCCGACAGCGTCGCTGCCGGCGGCATCGGCGATCATCGTCCCGAGCAGCATCGCCTCGCCTTTGCCCTCACGAATGCGCCCGTCTTCGATCAACTCGGTGAACCCGGTGTCGGCGACGAGGGAGGCGATCGAAGCGTCGGCCTGGTGGAGGTGGAGAACCGACCTGCCAGTGATCGAGCTGAACGTCGAAATGACCTCGCGTTCGAGCTCGAATCGATCGATCGGGGAGCGCTTGGAAGCCGAGATCACAACGATCCTGCATGCGCCGGGGATGGCAGTCAGCACTCCTCGCAGCGTGCTGCGGCGCTCGTCCTTGACCGGGACGACGATGGTCAATCTGCGCTGGGCGTCTTCGAGGGCCGAGACGCCCACGTGGAGCACCCCGTTCTCGATGATCGATCTGGGCTCTGGTTGAGTGGAATCGAGCTCGACGATCCGACCCGGCGCATGAATTCGCAGTGCGCCGAGCCGTTCGGAGCTACTCGGCAGGGAGATTCGCATGACCGACGAGACTACGCCGACGTCAGCGCAGCGGGTCATCAGGATGCGGGGTTCCGGTTCTGTCACTCGACGGCCAGTACGCTCCGTAGGCGTGAAGATTCTCCACACCTCCGATTGGCATGTGGGACGAGCGATCCGAGGTAGGTCACGGGCACAGGAGCACCGAGATGTGCTCGCAGAGATCGCGGCCCTCGCCGAAGACAACCACGTCGACCTCGTCGTCGTCGCTGGTGATTTGTTCGACGTCGGAGCTCCGACTCCCGAGTCGGAGTCGATCGTGTTCCGTGCCCTGCTCGACCTCGCCGAGGTCGCCCCCGTCGTGGCGGTCTCGGGGAACCACGACAACGCGAGGCGGCTCAAGGCGATCGGGCCGCTGCTCGATCTCGGCCGGATATCGGTAGCCGCCGGGCTCGCCAGACCGGACGAGGGCGGCGTCGTCTCTCCGGCGGGCCTGGATTGCAGGATCGCCATGGTGCCGTGGACGAGTCAGCGCGGAATCGTGAAGGCGGATGATCTGATGCGTCTCGACCCCGACGATCACGGCGGCCAGTACGCCGAGCGGATGCGGTCGGTCGTCGCGGCACTGTGCTCCGATTTCACCCCTGGCACCGTCAACATCGTGCTCGGTCACCTCATGGTCCATGGTGGTCTCGCAGGCAGTAGTGAGCGCCAGGCCCACATCTTCGGCTACGCCGTTCCCCCGAGTGTCTTTCCGTCGAGCCTGTCGTATGTCGCTCTCGGCCACCTCCATCGGCAACAGAAGATCCCGAATCCGGTTCCGACCTGGTACTCGGGTTCGCCTCTCCAGCTCGATTTCGGCGAAGCAGGCGAGTCGAAAGGTGTGATGCTCATCGAAGCCGAGCCGGGTCTCCCCGCGAGAGTCGAGCAGCTGACGGCTGGACCGCGGTCGCAGACTCGAGCTCGTTCGCGGGACCGTCGAGCAGATCGCTGCGCAATTGGAGTCGGTCGGCGAGGCCTATGTGAAGGCGGTGGTCGAGGAGCCTTCGCGATCCGGCCTTGCGGACGAGGTGCGCGTGTTGTCTGAATCGATCGTCGACGTCGTCCTGGCTCAACCAACCGAACAACCTGGCCGCGGGCCGGCTCCGCAGCGCCTCGACCGACCCGACCCGGAGGTGTTCGCCGAGTATCTCGAATCGAAGAACGTCCACGATCCGGCGGTGGTGACCATGTTCACCGAGCTTCTCGATGAGGCTCATGCGACCTGAGCGTCTCGAGCTGGAGGGATTCACGGCGTTTCGCGATCGCGTCGTGATCGATTTCTCGGACGCCGAGTTGTTCGCACTCGTCGGGCCGACGGGCTCGGGCAAGTCCTCGATCGTCGATGCGATCACGTTTGCTCTGTACGGGTCGGTTCCCCGCCTGCGCAAGGGCAGGGTGGAGCCGATCGTGTCGTTGGGTGCGGAGCGGGCCAGGGTGCGATTCGACTTCTCGGTGGGCGAACATTCCTACACCGCGGCGAGAGTGGTCCACCGGACCAAGACCGGAGCGACCACCGCCGAGGCTCGGCTCGAGGGCGGTCCTGTCGACGTCGTCGGGGCGGTGGAACTGACCGAGGCGGTCGAGCGACTCCTGGGTCTGTCGTACGAGCACTTCATCAAGTGTGTCGTGCTACCGCAGGGCGAGTTCGCGTCGTTTCTGCTCGACGGTCCGAAAGGCCGGCAGGCGCTGCTGCGCGAGTTGCTCGACCTGGGCCGGTTTCGGACAGGTGCGCGACCTCGCCAAGCACCGAGCAACGACCTCCCAAGCCACCGCCGACGCGCTCGCCGAACAACTCGCCGATCTCGCCGATGTCACGGAAACCGCACTCACCGAGATCGACGAGAGGCTCGTGCGTCTCCGAGAGGTTGCCGCCGACGTGGGTGCCAGAGTCGAGACCGCGTCCGAGCTCGAGCGCGATCGGGCCGACCGCCTCCGCGCGATCGCTCAGCTCGAGACGCTGCTCGAAGGTCTGATCGCGGCGGAGGTTCCGTCCGGCGTGGAGGAGCTTGCGGCTGGGGCGGCCGCAGCCTCAGCCGACGTCGATGCTGCGTCGGCTGGTCTGGTGGAGGCGACTCGCCGGCTCGAGGAAACCCGGGCCCTGGGCGCCGAGTCCGGCGATGCGTCGACCGTTGCCGAGCGCCTTGCGATGGTCGACCGTCTCGACGTGCTCGTTGGCCGGATCGAGACCGGTGAGAAACAGGTTGCGGAGACGGTGTCACGTCTCGAGGCGACGGTGGCCGACGTCGAGAAGCTCGAGTCGACTGCATCAGAGCGAGAGCGACGACTCATCGAGCTACGTGCCGAGCACCGGGCACATGCGGTCAGGGCCGACCTCGAAATCGGTGAGGAATGCCCGGTGTGCCACGGGGTGGTCGCACAGGCCGAGGGCGAGACGCCGGAAGGGCTCGACGAGGCGATTCAGCAGGCGGATTCGGCACGGTCGGCCGCGGCACTCGCCCGGAAAGAGCTGATCGAGGCGTCGGCGCGCCATCAGCGAGACGTCGAGTTCCTCGCCGGGCTCCGAGAGGAACGCGACGAACTCAGTGCGGCGCTGGGTCAGGACACACGCGCAGACCCTCACCGAACAGAAGCAGAAGCTCGACGAATCCGCCCGGGCGCTGGGCGTCGCCTCCGATGCCCTCGGTGCGGCCCAGAAGCGACTGGATGCTGCCCGGGAGCACCGGGAGGGCCTCGCTGAGCGGAGCGAGCAGTACTGGTCTCGACTCGATCAACTTCGCTCCGCAGTGATCCAGGCCGGCCCACCCGAGATCAAGCGGAAGGATCTCGGTGGGGAGTGGCGCGGATTCATCGACTGGTCGGTTGGGAAGGCCGCCGTGACCAGGCGGCAGTTGAGCGAAGCAAAGAAGGAGGAGGCACAGCTCGACGCCGAACTGAGGCGACTCCGCGAGGCGATTGGGACCATCGTCGCCGGCGTCGGCGTCGATGTGCCGGCCGGTGCCGACCATGCTGTCGCTCTTGCGACGCACACCGCGACCTTGACGGAGCGGTCGGCCCGGATGCGAGCGGACCTCGAGCGAAAGGGGAAGATGGCGGCGAATCTCGAGGGCTTCCAGACCGATGTCACGACCGCCAATGCGCTCGTTCGCCATCTCAATGTGAACGGCTTCGAACGATGGTTGATCGAGGAGGTGCTGCTGGCGCTGGTCGTTTCGGCCAACGAGCTCCTCGAACAGCTGTCCGACGGGGCCTATTCCCTGGCAATCGAGAGCGGCGACTTCTGGGTGATCGACCATCTCAATGCCGATGAGCAGCGGTCGGTGGAGACGCTGTCTGGTGGAGAGACCTTCGTGGTCTCGCTCGCCTTGGCGCTGTCGTTGGCCGAGCACCTCTTCACGATGTCGGTGTCGGGGACGGCGCGGCTCGAGTCGGTGTTCCTCGACGAAGGATTCGGGACGCTCGACCCCGAGACGCTCGACACCGTGGCGGCAGTGATCCACGAGCTCGGCGCACGCGGACGCACGGTCGGCCTCATCACGCACGTGACCGACCTGGCACAACAGATTCCCACGCGATTCGAGGTCCGAAAGGTGTCCGGATCGGCATCAGTCGAGCGTGTGGAGGTGTGATGCGGTACACGGTGGAGAGTTGGGCGGCCGACTACGGAGCGTCGTCGGAGCCGGCGATGAGGGATGCGAGCGAGCCACCGAGGCTCGACATCGAGTTGCCGGTCGGCCGGTGGGTACCGATCACGCCGTCGTCGCCTGGCGCCGATGTCGTCGTGTTCATCGATGGAGTGCGGAGGGTCGACGCCAACATCTGGATCGAGCGATCCGACGATCTCCCTGCTCCTCGGCCTGTGCGCGGTCTATGCAGCTGGCGCGGTGCTCGCTGACGGCACGGCGGCCACGGTGGTCGAGTCGAGCGTCGAACGTGGCCTGTTCACGTCAGCCGTCGACGCAGAGGATCTCGAGACCCGCAATGGCACCTATCGCGCGCATCTCTCGCCAGGCGAGACTGCGGAGGATCTCTGGCTGTCGATCCAGGCCCGGATGGGCCGCCTGGAGGGAGAGATCGCCCGGCGCTTCACCGGACAGCTTGGTCGTCGTCGATGGCCCGCTGTCGCACGGGAGCCATCCCGATGGGGCGGTCGGCTACATCAAGCGTCAATACACCAACTACCTGCCGCCCGAGCTCAGGCGGATGCTGTTGGACCTCCCGACCGGTCGGCGAACGCCGCTGTTCTTGATCGGAGGGCGTTCGAATCGCTATTCCTGGTATCAACGGCTCGCCGTGATGGGCGGACCCGGCGGCGGGATCGTGCGATGCGAGACCTCGGCCGCGATGTCGGTCAGCGAGGCGGTCGCTGCGGCGGATCAGGTGGCGGCGACACTGCCGAGATATGCCTCCGAACCGCACAAAGATGGGCGGGCACCCCAGAACCTCTATCCCATCGCCGGCCTGGAACGGGCACTCCGGCGCCGCCTCGGCGACCCCAGGCTGATGGAACGGGCCCTCAGACTGGCGTCCGTGTGATGGCGTGGCCGTCGAGCGTCCGACGCCGGTGATCTCCGGTCGCGGCGAGGGGAGCGATGCTCAGGGTCTGACCACTCATGTTCGGCTCCGCGACGCCAGGAATGCGCCTCCCACCACCAGCACGACGCCGATCACCGCCACCGGAGACACCTCGTCTCCGAGGAATGCCACCCCGAGGGCAAGGGACACGAAGGGGATCAGATAGGTGATGAACGATGCCCGGGTGGAACCGACACTGCCGACCAGGCTCGCCATGATGGCGAAGGCGACGCCGGTGCCCATGATGCCGAGGACGGCAACCGCGATGGTCGACCGCACCGAGAAGGAGCTCTCGGCCAGTCCGTAGATCCCGTACGGGAGGGTCCAGACGGTCGCCAGCGCCAGCATCTTGGCCATCACGGCAATCGAGCCATACCGCTGCTGCAGCGGGGCTGCGATGTTCACCGCGAAGCCATAACAGACGGTCGCGAGCAGTACCAGTCCGACACCGAGTGCCTCGCTCGAGCCCTCTCCGAGAGATGGCGCCGAGATGAGGGTCACACCGACGAAGCCGGTGACCAAGCCCGCCAGCTGGGCTCCACGGGGAAAGTCGCGTAGGAAGACGGCGGCGACCAGCGCTGCGAAGATCGGCATCGCCCCGTTCAACAAACCGGTGACCGCCGAATTGATGTATTGCTCGGCAATCGGGAAGAGCGTGAACGGAATCCCGGTCCAGAGGAGAGAGAGCACCACGAGGTTGCGTCGATCCGCCCGGTCGATCTTCCGGCGGGCCCCGGGAAGAGCCATGAGCGCAACTGCTCCGAGTCCAACCCTCCCGAGGGTGATGACACCGGGGTGCAAGGACTCGAGCCCGATGGCGATCAGCAGGAACGATGCTCCCCAGATGAGGGCGATTCCCCAGAAGAGACCCCAGTCGCGTGCACTGAAGGCCCCGGTGTTCGAGCTGGTCGTGCGCTCGAGGATCCGATTCTGACCGGTCATCTGGCGATCGTACGGATGTGGTCCGGCATCGTCACATCGGCATCGAGCAGCGGGTCTGGGATTGGATCCCCGAACGACTGGCGGATCGGCAGGACGCCGGCCCAGATGCCGAGTCCGTAATCCGCTTCGTCGTCGACGGGACCGCCAGAGCGAACCTTCGCCGATGCCTCGTCGATCGGAATCGAAACGACCGTCGTCGCCCGGACTTCCTTGTCGCTCATGGGGCGGAGATGGGTGCGACGTCCCGGGACGATCTTGTCCGTGTAGGCGTCGAGAACCTCGGCTCGTCGAGCGAGGTCGGCGACCACGGTTGGGCGACCGAACACCATCACCGATCGATAGTTGGCCGAGTGGTTGAACGCTGATCTGGCGAGAACCAATCCGTCGAGCAATGTCACGGTCACACACACTTCCGCACCATCGCGCAGTGTGCGCATGATCCGGCTGGCGTGACCGCCGTGGAGAAAGAGATCGGATCCGATTCGGGCGTGGAGCATCGGGATGACCATCGGGGCTGCCCCGACCGGGGGAGGTGAAGCCGACGTGGGCATACAAGGCTTCGTCGAGGATGGATTCGATGGCCTTCCGGTCGTAGACGGCTCGGTCCTCGCGATGGACCGTGGTCCGGTCGGACGGCGCGGAGCTCGCGCCGTCGTCGGGCCCGGAGATGCGGTTGTTGGAGGTTGCTCCCATGACGACTCCTGACGATGAGCGCTTCGGGTGACTGACACGGGCCACGATCGACCCGGCCCATCAGCGCCAATTGCCCATCAGAGCGAATTGTTCGTTTCTCATGATCTGGCCGTTCCTTCGGGCCAGCGATGTGCATCGATACAAAGCGGAAACTTCAGAGGTAGTAGCGCGACACCGTCTGAGCGACGCACACCGGCTTGGTGCCGCCCTCCACCTCGAATACCACGTCGAGCACGAGTTGAACTCCGCCGGGCACGTCGTCGACCGAGGCGATGGTTGCGCCGGCTCGCAATCTCGAACCAACCGGAACCGGAGCCGGGAAACGGACCTTGTTCACCCCGTAGTTGACGCCCATCCTCACTCCGTCGATCTCGAGGATCTGTCCCACCAGTGCCACCGCCATCGACAGGGTGAGATAGCCATGTGCGACCGTGCCCCCGAACGGGGATTCGGCAGCACGCTCGGGATCGACATGGATGAACTGGTGATCGTCGGTCGCATCTGCGAAGGCGTCAACGCGTTCCTGGGTGATGACCCACCAGTCGGAGTAGCCGAGATGGTCTCCCGCAGCCGCCTTCAGTTCGTCGACGTTTGAGAACTTCATGGACTCGATCGTAGGGGAGCAGGCTGGAGGCGGATCATTCGCTCCGCGCTTCCCTGGTCATGAGAGCCAGCACCGCTTCGCGAGGGTGGGCTCCATGATGGATCACATTGTCGACCTGGAGCGCGATGGGCATCTCGACATCCTCGCGCTTCGCCAACTCCAGGATCGGCCCGACGCTCTTGACGCCTTCCGCCACCATGTTCATCTCGTCGATGATCTCCTGCGTCGTGCGCCCGACGGCGAGTGCCATGCCAACCCGGTTGTTGCGACTGGCATCGGACTGGCAGGTGGCGATGAGATCGCCCATGCCGGCCAGACCGGCGAACGTCTCGTGTCTCCCGCCCAGCCGGGTTCCCAGTCGGGTGATCTCGGCGAGAGCCCGTGTGATCATGCTGGCGAGTGTGTTGTGGCCGAAGCCGAGTCCCTTCGCCATGCCGGCTGCGATGGCCATCACGTTCTTGAGCGAACCTGCGAGCTCGCAACCTGTGACATCGGTGTTCGTGTAGACCCGGAAGGTGGGATCCATGAAGACACCTTGAAGCATCGATGCCGTCGCCGGATCGGTCATGGCGATGACGGTGGCAGCGGGTTGGCCGGCGATGACCTCCGATGAGAGATTGGGACCCGTCATCACGCCGACCCGGGAGTGGTCGTGATCCGGAGCGAGCTCGGAGATGATCTCGGTCATCCGCATCGATGTCGCCTGTTCGATCCCCTTGGTGAGGCTGAGGATGGGCATCGATCCGTCGATCAACGGGAGCAGGTCGGTCAGCACGTTGCGGTACCCGTGGGAGGGAACGCCCATGACGACCGCGTCGGCTCCATCGACGCACTCGGCGAGTGAGTCTGTCGCACGCAGGCCATACGGCAGGCGGTGGCCGGGCAGGTAGTCGGCGTTCTCCTGGGTCGAGTTGATCGTGTCGACGAGCTCGGATCGGCGCGCCCAGATCACGGTGGGGTTGTTCCTGGCGGCGATGGCGGCAACGGTCGTTCCCCACGACCCTGCTCCGATGACGGCGATGTGCATGAGGGTCGAGGCTACCGGCCCGACTCGTGACCCACTCGCACGGGGAGCTAGCTTTTCGAACTCACCGACAGATGGAGTCCTGATCCATGGCCGTTCAGGCTGGAATCGTCGGCCTGCCCAATGTGGGCAAGTCGACCCTCTTCAACGCACTCACCGCGGCAGGCGCCGAAGCGGCGAATTATCCGTTCGCCACCATCGAGCCGAATGTCGGTGTTGTGCCGGTTCCTGATCCACGCCTCGGGCGGATCGAGGCCGTCATCCCGACCGAGAAGGTGATTCCCGCAGCCGTCGAGATCCTCGACATCGCCGGGCTGGTGAAGGGTGCATCCGAGGGTGAGGGATTGGGGAATCAGTTCCTCGGCCACATCCGGTCGGTCGATGCGATCCTCCATGTCGTCCGTTGCTTCGACTCATCCGACATCACCCACGTCGAGGGCTCGATCGATCCCGAGCGCGACATGGACACGATCGACCTCGAGTTGGTGCTGGCTGATCTGGCGGTCGTCGAGCGGCGGCTCGAGCGGCTGGCACGTTCGGTGCGAACCGGCGACAAGCAGGCAGCGAACGAGCGTGATCTGATGGAACGTCTCGTCGGACATCTCGGTGAGGGGCTCCCGGCCAGGCGAATGACGATGAGTTTCGACGAGCAGACCCTGCTCAAGCCGGTGCAGCTCATCACCGCCAAGCCGGTTCTGTATGTGTGCAACGTCGATGAAGCCGGTCTGGCCGGTAATGCTCACAGCGCGGCCGTGGCGACCAGGGCCCGAAGCGAGGGAGCGGGTGTTGTGATCATCTGTGCCGAGATCGAGGCTGAGATCGCCCTCCTCGACGAAGCCGATCAGGCGACGTTCCTCGAGGATCTCGGGCTGGCCGAGCCCGGTCTCGCAACACTCGCCCATGAGGCCTATCGACTTCTCGGGCTCGAGACGTTCTTCACGGCTGGCCCCAAGGAAATCAGAGCATGGACGATTCATGCCGGGATTCGGGCTCCACAGGCCGCCGGCGTGATTCACACCGATTTCGAGCGAGGCTTCATCAGGGCCGAGGTGTACGGAATCGACGACCTCGAGAAGTACGGCTCTGAGGCGGCCATGCGATCGGCGGGAAAGATCCGGGTCGAAGGCAAGGACTATGTGGTCCAGGACGGCGACGTGGTTCTCTACCGATTCAACGTGTGAGGTCGATGCCCCCTCCAACGGTCGTGGCTCGCCGCCCGTCGACGTGGTCCTGCTCTAACGTGGCGGCATGATCCTGGCGGTGGGCGAGGCGGCCCCTCTGAGCGAGCACGAAGTGCTGGTGTTCCTCGTCCAACTCGTGCTGCTGATCGGCGTGGCCCGCGTCCTCGGCGGACTCATGAAACAAATCGGGCAGCCGTCGGTCGTCGGTGAGTTGCTCGCTGGGGTCGCCCTCGGGCCCTCGTTGTTCGGCCGGCTCGCCCCTGACGCCTTCGACTGGGTCTTTGGCGAACCAACCGTGACCTCGGTCATCTTCGGTCTCTCGTGGCTCGGGGTGATCATGCTGCTGGTCGTGATCGGGTTCGAAACCGATCTGGCCATCATCTCGCGCTTCCGGACGGCCGCGCTCAGCGTGTCGGCCGGTGCGCTGTTGCTGCCACTGGCTTTGATCAGTGGTCTGGCGTACGTGGTGCCGTCGAGCTTCATCGGTGAGGGCACAGGGACCGGGGTGTTCGCGGGGTTCTTTGCGCTAGCGCTGTCGGTCTCGGCCCTTCCGGTTGTCGCCAAGATCCTCCAGGACCTCGGGTATCTGCGCCGAAACTTCGGCCAGATCACCCTGGCGGCCGGCATGACGATGGACGCGGTGGGGTGGCTCTTTCTAGCGGCGCTCTCGGGAATCGCCCAGGACGGGTTCGATCCCGTGCTGCTCGCCGAGTCCTTCGGCGGTCTGATCATCTTTCTGGCGTTACTGCTCACCATCGGGCGTTGGTCGCTGGACAGGCTCATGCGGTGGGTCCTTGCCCGCGGGTCGTCGCTCTCGGCCGCGCTGACCATCAGTCTCGTTGCTGCCCTGATCGGGGGCGTGGTCACTCAGGCGCTCCGACTGGAGGCGATTCTGGGGGCATTCATCGTGGGGATCCTCCTGGCGACCCTCAGACATCAACTGCCTCAGGTCGAGCATGTGCTCGAGACCACGACTGCGTCGATCTTCGCTCCCATCTTCTTCGCCTTCAGCGGACTGCGCGTCGACATCGGGCTTCTCGATGATGCGTCGGCGATTGCCTGGACGGTCGGTCTCACCGTGGTTGCGATTGCTGCGAAGATCGTCGGAACCGTTGCTGGAGGCTATTTCGCCAAGGTCCGTGGACGGGAGGCTCTCGCGCTTGGATCAGGGCTGTCCGCCCTGGGCGCGATGGGAATCGTGGTGGCCATCGTCGGACTCAATCTCGGCGTCGTGTCCGAGACGGGTTACACCGTCATGGTCCTGGTCGCCATCCTCACGAGCATCATCGCTCCGCAGATGCTGAAGCTGGTCGTCCGAGGTTGGGCGGTTCCCGAAGATGAGCGCCTGCGCCTCGAACGAGAGGAACTGGTGGCAACCTCGGAGATCCTGGGGTCGAAGCGGGTGCTGATCCCGACCCGGGGTGGCGCCTCGAGTCGATATGCGGCACGCCTGATCTCGTCGGTGCTCGACGACCCCGAGATCACCGTGCTGGCCGTCGACGTGAAGTCCGGGCGGTTCCGCCGACGACAGTTCGGCGGCAGCTCCAATCCCAGCGATGTCGTCGATCAGCTGTCCGGCGTGCGGCACCGACTCATCAGGAAGACGGCGGTCGACCCTGCAGATGCGATCGCTCGGGAGGCGAAGCTCGGTTATGACCTCGTGGTGATCGGAGCCTCCGAGAACGACGCAGAGTCGGGCATATTCTCCAACGTCGTGGATCGCGTGCTGGCCGGTGTGGACATCCCGACGGTGGTCGTCAGGTTCCCCGAGGTGTTCGGCGAGATCCCCGATGCGCTTCCCCACCACGTGCTGGTTCCGGTCGCTGCGACGAGAGCGTCGCGTGCCGCCGAAGAGCTCGCCTACTCGATCGCAGCGAAGTCCGCCGGCCGGGCAACTGCCATCCACATCGTCAACCGTCCCGAAGGCCAGGGTCTGATGCTGGAGGAGAATCCGGCCGTCGAAGGTGCGATCAGGACCGGGCATGCCATGGTCGGGACGGCAGCCGCGTTCGGTGGGAGACTCGGTGTGATGGTCGAGACCGATGTTCGCCTCGCGCCGAATGCCGAGGCCGAGATCGTCGACTTCGTCAACAGCCGCGGTGTCGATCTGGCGGTGATCGGGGCAGCGAGCCGCCCCATGTCCAACCAGCCGTTCTTCGGTCACCGGGTGACCTACATGATCGAGCACTCCGAGGTCCCCATCATGATCATCGCCCTGCCATCGACTGCTTGAGTCGCGAGGCAACGACGATTCGAGAGCCGACGGCGCGGTTCGTCGCACGGCCTTGCGCAACCTGTGTGTCATGCCCGTCCACAGTCGACGGGATTGGGGAATCCCGCCGTGTGGGATTGTGAGTTGGGCGGCAGCGTGTGTCTGTGCAGCCTTCAGCAGGTCTATCCTGGGCGATGCCTTCGACATCGATGGGAGAGATCCCGCGGCACGCGGGACGCCGAAGGGGCAACCTCCCCGGAAACTCTCAGGCAGTCGGACCATCGACCGAGGCACAGCTGGACCGCGTGGGACAGTGGGGAACCGAGACAAGGAGCTCCAGTCTGATGTCCACCGCCTTCGTCCATCGTCACATCGGGCCGCGTCCCGCCGACATCGAGAAGATGCTCTCCGATGTGGGCAGCCAGACGCTCGACGACCTGACCGACCAGATCGTCCCGGCGGGGATCCGCGACGACGAACTCGACCTGCCGGAAGCGCTGAGCGAGCCACGAAGCCCTCGAGGTGTTGAGGTCGATCGCTGATCTGAACACGGTCAACGTCTCGTTGATCGGCCAGGGCTATTACGGCACGATCACGCCGTCGGTCATCAAGCGGAACGTGCTCGAGAACCCGGCCTGGTACACGGCATACACCCCCTATCAGGCGGAGATCTCCCAGGGTCGCCTCGAAGCCCTCCTCAACTATCAGACGATGGTGAGCGATCTCACCGGTCTTCCGAGTGGCGAATGCGTCACTGCTCGATGAGTCGACGGCCGCGGCCGAGGCGATGGCAATGGCGCACCGCATCCACCGGGGGAAACGGTCGGTGTTCTTCGCCGCCGATGGGGTCCATGCCCAGACCCTCGCAGTTCTCGAGACTCGTGCCGAGCCACTCGGCATCGAGCTCATCGTCGGCTCGCTCGATGAGTTCGACCCCGAGGTCGCCTGCGGTGTGCTCGTCCAGTACCCCGATACCAACGGGTCGATCGTGGATCTGGGCGCGGTCGCGGCACAGGCGCGGTCGGCCGGGGCATTGACCGTGGTCGCAGCCGATCTCCTGGCACTCGTCCTGCTCGAATCTCCCGGCTCGCTCGGAGCGGACATCGCGGTCGGATCGAGTCAACGGTTCGGCGTGCCGCTCGGTTTCGGCGGTCCCCATGCCGCCTACATCGCGACGCTCGAGGACCACGTGCGGACGCTGCCCGGGCGGCTCGTCGGCGTCTCGACCGACTCGCTCGGACAACCCGCCCACCGTCTCGCACTCCAGACCCGGGAGCAGCACATCCGCAGGGAGCGAGCGACGTCCAATGTCTGCACGGCTCAAGCACTGCTGGCCGTCATCGCGGGAATGTACGCGGCGTGGCACGGTCCGGACGGCCTGAGGCGCATCGCCCGGACGAGTCCACCGGTTGACGGGGCGGTTTGCGGCGGGACTGGCGGCGGCAGGAATAGCCCGTGCGAACGAGTCGTTCTTCGACACGGTCACGGTTGTCCTGCCGGGTCGAGCGGTCGAAACCGCAGATCGAGCCGAAGCTGCCGGCATCAACTTCCGACGGATCGACGCGGATCATGTTGGTGTGAGTTTCGACGAGGTGAGCGACGACGAACTCGTCGATCGTGTCCTGGAGATCTTCGGCGCCGCAACCGCCACCGAACCGGCAGACGGGATCCCCGACGGCGTCGAGCGCACCGGAGCGATCCTCACCCACCCCGTGTTCAACTCACACCAGTCCGAGACCCAGATGATGCGATACCTGCGCGAGCTGTCGGACCGTGACCTGGCGCTGGATCGGACGATGATCCCGCTCGGTTCGTGCACGATGAAGCTCAACGCCGCGACCTCGATGATGCCGATCACGTGGTCGGCTTTCGCAGACATCCATCCACATGCGCCGGATGCCCAGACCACCGGGTATCGGAGGCTGATCGACGACCTCACGACCTGGCTGGCGGAGATCACCGGCTATGACGCGGTCTCGCTCCAGCCGAACTCGGGGGCGCAGGGCGAGTTCGCCGGGCTCCTGGCGATCCGCGCCTACCACCGCAGTCGCGGCGACAGTGACCGAGACCTCTGCCTGATCCCGTCTTCGGCGCACGGGACAAACGCAGCCTCGGCGGCTATGGCCGGCCTCACCGTGAAGGTGGTCGCCTGCGACGACGATGGGAACGTCGACGTCGGCGACCTGCGGTCGAAGCTGGAGGAGGTGGGTGAGCGGGTTGCAGCACTCATGGTCACCTATCCGTCCACGCATGGCGTGTTCGAGCAGGCGATCGCCGAGATCTGTGAGATGGTTCACGCCGTCGGCGGTCAGGTGTACGTCGATGGCGCCAACCTGAACGCACTCGTTGGTATCGCCAAGCCGGGCAGGTTCGGAGCCGATGTCTCACACTTGAACCTCCACAAGACATTCACCATCCCCCATGGCGGCGGCGGACCGGGAGTTGGCCCGATCGGGGTCCGCTCGCACCTCGCTCCGTTCCTCCCGGGCGATCCCCGGGGCCCGTCGAGCAGCGTTGGCCCCGTGAGCGGTGCTCGATTCGGGAGCGCGGGAATCCTCCCGATTCCGTGGGCCTACATTGCGATGATGGGTGCGCCCGGACTCCGTCGCGCCAGTCAGGTGGCTGTCCTGGCGGCGAATCACGTGGCGGCCCGTCTCAGTCCTCACTTCCCGATCCTCTACACGGGGATCGCGGGGCGGGTTGCACACGAGTGCATCATCGACATCAGGGAGATCACCCGGGAGACCGGGATCACCGCCGAAGACATCGCGAAACGGCTGGCAGATCATGTGTTCCATGCGCCGACACTGAGTTTCCCCGTGAGTGGAACACTCATGATCGAACCGACGGAATCCGAGTCGCTGGACGAGCTGAACAGGTTCTGCGAGGCCATGATCTCGATCCGCGACGAGATCTCACGGGTTCAGTCGGGGGAGTGGCCGGCAGACGACAACCCGCTGGTGAATGCACCGCATCCTGCCCGAATGCTGCTCGACGACGCCTGGGACCACCCGTACCCGCCCTCGACGGGAGCCTTCCCGACGCCGTCGTTGCAGGGCAAGTCGTACTTCCCGCCGGTCGGCCGAATCGATGCCGCAGCAGGTGATCGGAACCTGATGTGCACCTGTCCGCCCATATCCGACTACGAAGGCTGACCGTCGAAATCGCTACACCGTCGCTGTCGGCGTGTCGAAACTAGGCAGATGAGCCTTTCGACCTACCATGCCGGTGCGCAGCAGTCCAGGGACGCGATTCGGTCGCGGATGTGGACGGGGGAGTCATTCGGGGGACTGCTGGCACGACAGAGGCTGGTGATGTAGTGCTGTTCAAGGGGCGCCTTCGTCTTCCCGGTGATGCCGGCGAGGGAATTCCGATCGACATGACGCTCGAAGACGTCTACCTCTCTCTCGATTCGGGAGGCGAGGAGTTCGGCGAGTGGCGTCTCGATGTGGTTGAGATCAACCGATTGTTCTCGAACCAGTTCTCACTCATGCTCGATGGCGAAGAGATGGTCTTCGTCGCCAACGATGCGCTCGGATTCGCGTACGACGGCCTCTCGTTCATCGAGGAAGTCCAGTCCCGATTGAAGAAGCGGCGCGTGTTCAAGGGTCGCAAGGCCAAACGGGCGAAGGCCAAGAAGGTCAAGCCCGGAGCCCGAGCCCGAGCCGGAGCGCCCGACCCCCGCCGCGGCGCCGGTCGCCGACGTGCCGATGCCTGAGGTGAAGCCGTTCTTCCCTGAGCCGGTGGCCAGCGAAGAACCTGCCGACGTGCCTGAACCTCAGCCTGTCAGTGACACGCCATCGGCGCCACCCACCGTTCCGCCCGTTTCGCCTGCGGCACCGACCAAACGCGGTGTGCATCCGCTCGGCGATCCCGACGAAGAAGTCGTCGAGCCCTATCTCGGAGACCCGATCGAACCCGTCGTCCCGCCTCACCGCGGACACCGGCGGAACCGCCGGCCGCCCAACCACCGGCGGCTGTTGCATCCCCGCCGCCCGACGCCGTCGAAGCCGAGGAGGACGACGACGAGTTGGTCATCGAGGACGTGAACCCGTACGGATATCAGGCGCCCGTCTCGATGATCCCGGAGCAGCAGGAGCGACCGGCCCCCGAGCCGACCGAGGAGGCAGCATCCTCTCCCGCGCCGGTGCCCCCAGCGGTCGTCGAGCCCGAGCCCGAGGCCGAGCCCGAACCTGCACCGTCCCAGCCGGCGGTCGAGCCGGTCCCCAAGGCGGCCCCTGAACCCACCCCGGAGCCGGCATCGTGGCCCTTCGCTGCCCGGGTTTCCGAGGCGGCCGAGCCCGAGGTCGAGGCGGAGGCTGAAGTCGAGGTCGAGGTCGAGCCTGACGCACGAGCGGCCGAGCCGCAGACCCGGATCCCGCAGTCCAGTGGACGGCACACCCAGGAGGAGTCGAAGGCGCGATCGTCGTTCTTCGGGCGTCGCAAGTCCAAGGAACCGGAGCCTCACGATCACATCTACGAGTCGTCGAAGACCGTGGGCGGCATCACCCGGAGTGTGTGCTCGGTCTGCGGACACGTCTCGTTTTCCGGCGAGGACGTGTACCAGAACTGGTGATCGCGTTCCGCACCGCGTCGATCTCCGGTACGTGGTCCAGATGCTTGGGTAGCGACCGATGCCAGAAGGACACACCATCCATCGGGCCGCCAGGCTCCAGTCGAAGCGCTTTGTCGGCGTCGATCTCCGCGTCAGCTCACCTCAGGGTCGCTTCGCCGAGGGAGCTGCCAGGCTCGACGGGCATCGGATCGAGTCGATCGACGCCTGGGGAAAGCACCTGTTCTACCGATGGGACCACGGCGAGGTTCTCCACATCCATTTGGGCCTGTTTGGCCGGTTCAGAGTGCACGCCGCCGACCCGCCACCACCGACCGACGGCACCAGGCTGCAAATGGTGGCCGACAGTGGAACCCTGTATCTGTCGGGACCGACCGAGTGCAGCGTCATCGATCCGGCCACCGCGGATGACATCGTTGCCGGGTTGGGGCCCGATCCGCTCCGATCAGGCGATCGTGGGGATGCAGTGGAGCACATGCGAACATTCCTGGCCCGACGCAGCGTTCCCGTGGGGTCGGCGCTGCTCGACCAGTCGGTCATCGCTGGGCTCGGAAACGTGTACCGGGCGGAGATCCTCTTCCGGCTCGGTATCAATCCGCTGATCGAGTCGAAGGCGATCGCGTCGTCCGACGTCAAGCGGATGTGGGACGAGTCCGTGCGACAGTTGCGACTCGGCGAACGTTCGGGTCGCATCGTCACGACCGACCCTCGAGATGTTGGGCGTGAGCGTCGCAGCGCCATCCAGGACGGCGAGCGAACCTATGTGTACAAGCGGAAGGGTCAGCCGTGCCGTCGGTGCGGAACCGACATCGTCCGCGACGAGATCGGATCGCGCAAGATCTGGTGGTGTCCCTCCTGTCAACCGGACGAGGGGATCATCCGGCCATCGCACCCCAACTACCGACCATCGCCGCGATCGTCACGGCAAGGATGAGGACGTCGAGGATGGATGCCTGCCTGATGCGGGCGATGGCGGACGCAGCAGTCGAGGTGTCTCCGTTGTCCAGTGCGGCCGCCGCTTCGCGGCTCCGTGGTCCGAAGACCATCATGCCAAGGCCGGCTCCGATGATGACCGCAGCGAAGCCAATCGACACGAAGGTCGATCCGAACCCGTAACCGACGTTCACGACGAGCAGCACGCCGGTGATGAGAACCAGGACGGCTGCAGGCGTGTAGACGATTTGGCCGAAACGGAGGATGAGCCTGTACCAGGCTGCTCTCGCCTCGGTCGTCTCCGTCGACATGAGCCGGTCTCCGATCGTTGACGCCACGCTCGTCCCAAACCAGGCGGCGACCCCCACGATGTGGAGCCACAACAGCAATTCGTGCATTTCGAGATCCCTTCGAGCGTGTCCCGTGCAAGCTAGTTGCTCGGCCGGTGTGTCCGGGAAGCGTCGCAATCCGATCTAGCCTGCTGGTCATGAGGATCGTCCCAGTGGTGATGAGCGGAGGAAGTGGCACGCGGTTGTGGCCCCTCTCCCGAAACGCACTCCCCAAGCAATTCGTGGAGTTCATCGGGAACGGGACCATGATCCAGCAGACCGTCCGCCGGGCGGCACTGGTCGAGGGTGCCGGTGCTCCCATCGTGGTGGCGAACAAGAGCCACATCGACCTGGTCATCGAGCAGTTGACCGAGGTCGACCATCGTCCGGAGACAGTCATCGCGGAGCCGGTGGGGCGAAACACCGCTCCGGCTGTGGCGCTGGCCGCACATGCGCTCGAGCCCGACGACATCATGGTGGTGCTGTCGGCGGACGCAGCCATCGGAGACGTCGATTCGTTCGTCGCGGCCGTTGACGCGGCGATCGGGCTCGCTGCCGACGGTGATCTCGTGACGTTCGGTGTCCCGCCGACCCGGCCCGAGACCGGATACGGGTACATCGAAGCCGAGTTCGACAGCAGCGGCGTCGGTCGCGTCCTCCGATTCGTGGAGAAGCCAGATCGACCGACCGCCGAGCACTACCTGGCGAGTGGGCGTTTCTCATGGAACTCGGGGATGTTCGTCTTCACCGCCGAGGCCTATCTCTCCGAACTCTCCAGATTCGAACCGGACCTGGCGCGTCTCGCCGGTGAAGCGATCAGCGCGGGGCGGGTCGGTCGACGGTCGGTTGATCCCCGGGGAGGCATTCTCCTCGTGCCCATCGATCTCGATCGATACGGCCGTCATGGAGCTCACTGATCGAGCATGGGTCGTGCGGCTCGACGCCGGCTGGAGCGATGTGGGGTCGTGGGACTCGCTGTGGGAGCTCGCAGCGCCGCATCGTGAATCCAACGTGGTGACCGGCTCGGCGATCCTCTCCGAGGTCACCGGCTCGCTGGTCAGAGGCTCGGATCGACTGATCGCGGTGATCGGATTGGATGACATCGTCATCGTCGACACTCCTGACGCGCTGCTCGTGGTCGCCCGTGACCGTGTCCAGGACATCAAGAGGATCGTCGATCGGCTGCCACCGGATCTGCGGTAGGGCTCAGGCAGACAGTTCGACGATGCCTGACCGGTCGAACGGCGTCACCAGATCGATGCCGAATGCCTGGTAGACGGACGGCGGAACCGAGATGTCCGCCAGGAAGAGTCGCCCGACCCGGGGATTCGAGATCAGCCCCGGGAATGGAAGCGCCAGGGTGAGCGTGGCGGCGGCCGTCACGGTCGCGCCCGGACTCGCTCCGGTGTCGGCGTCGACGCCCGATGGCCCGTCGAGTGCCAGGATGGTCGCGGCTTCCGAGCCCACGATCAGATCCCTGGTTCGGCCGCTGGGGGCACCAGACAGCGAGTAGCCGATCAGTCGGTCGATCACGAGGTCGGTCTCGGTGGGTGAATCGATGATCGGCACGCCCATGCGATCGAGGATCTTCGCTTGCATCGCAGTCACCGGCTGCATGCGCATCGATCGGCCCGGTGGTCGAGACGAACACAGCCACGCCTCGATTGGAGAGGTGGCGGGCGGCCGCCAGGGCGCCACCGCCGTTCCCTCCTGATCCGGCGAGGACGCTGACCGATCGTGGATCGAACACCTCGCTCGCCAGGCGCGCCAGGCTCCGCCCCGCATTCTCCATCATCATCGGCAGCGTGACGCCGAGATCCTCGACCATGACACGGTCGACCTCGATCATCCGTTCGACGGAGAGGGTCGAGATGGTCGAGATCGTGGGGATGGGCATCGGGCGAGCCTACGGGAGGGAGACTTGGATTGACCGAGGCCGTGCGTACCATCGCCCGAATGCGATCTCTCACGTCTGTGCTCGTCGCGGCCCTGTTTCTGACGGCGTGCACCGGCCAACCCGCGCCGGACGCGACCGGACCCGAGATCTACTCCCAACTGTGCGCCCGCTGTCACGGGAGTGAGCTCGAAGGTCGAGTCGGTCCGTCGCTCGGAGCGGGATCGGATCTGGCTGACCGAAGCGACGACTATCTGCACTCGGTGATCACGCGAGGCCGGGGGTCGATGCCTGCGTTCGGAAACACCCTCGACGATGCGCAGGTCGACCGGCTGATGCAGTTCATCCGATCGGAGCAGAGCGGATGAGCCTCGATGCGGTGACGATCTTTCCGGTCAGGATCCCGATGGTCGTTCGATTTCGTCGAGTTACCTGGCGAGAGGCGATCCTGATGCGCGGCCCCGCCGGGTGGGGGGAGTTCTCGCCGTTTCCCGACTATCCGCCGGAGGTCACGTCACGCTGGCTGGCATCCGCCCTCGACTCGGCCGTATCCGAGCCGCCGGAGGCCGTGCGCTCGTCGGTTCCGGTGAACGTGACGGTTCCTGCAGTGGACCCCGAGATCGCTCGCCGCATCGTTGGCGAATCCGGCTGTCGAACGGCGAAAGTGAAAATCGCCGATCCCGGCGACGACCGAGACACGGATCTCGCCAGGGTGGCGGCGGTGCGGGATGCCCTCGGCCCCGAGGGCAGGCTCCGGGTGGATGTGAACGCCGCGTGGACGGTTTCTGAAGCCGCTGAGCGGATCAATGAGCTCGACTGGTTCGGTCTCGAGTACGTCGAACAGCCGGTGGCGACGATCGATGAGATGATCGAACTGAGGCGCCTCATCAATGTCCCGATCGCCGCCGACGAGGTGGTCCGGCTCTCGGCCGATCCCATGGAGGTCGTCCGTCGGGGGGCCGCCGATCTCCTCGTTCTCAAAGTGCAGCCGCTTGGCGGCGTCACCCGCACCCTCGACCTGGCGAGACGCTCGAAGATGCCGGTGGTGATCAGCTCGGCGCTCGAAACCTCGGTCGGGCTCGCAGCCGGGCTGCGGGCAGCAGCTGCCCTGCCGATGTTGCCCTTCGATTGCGGACTGGCAACGGCAGTGCTCCTTGCGGGAGACGTCACAACCGATCCTCTCGTTCCCGAATTCGGGAGTATCGAGGTTCGTGAGGTCGAACCGGACCCCGAACTTCTCGTCACGTGGCAAGCTGACCCCGAGACCGAGAGTCGGCTGTTGCGCCGGCTCAGGCAAGCGGCGGAGCTCCTGACATGACACATCCCAATCCCTCGACTGCGATGGCGCAGGTGGTGCTGGACGAACTCTCCCGTCACGGTGTCCGCCACGTCGTGATCGCTCCCGGGTCGCGATCTGCGGCCCTCGCAATGGCCGCCGCTTCGTCAGGCGACTTCGAGATCCACATCGAGCTGGACGAGCGTTCAGCAGGTTTCTTGGCTCTGGGAATCGGCCGGTCGACGGGAACGGCTGCAGTCGTGATCACCACGTCCGGGACAGCCGTCGCCAACCTCCATCCCTCGGTGGTCGAGGCGGACCTCGGCGTCGTACCACTGATTCTCCTGACCGCCGATCGGCCCCCCGAGCTCAGGGACCGTGGCGCCAATCAGACCATCGATCAGCGGGCGGTGTTCGGGAGTTCGGTCCGGTGGGAATTCGACCCTGGCCCGGCCGAGGACACGCCTGCAAGCAACGGGTTGTGGCGTTCGATGGCGTCGCGAGCCGCCGCTGTTTCGAGCGGTCGCATCGGTCGTCCTGGTCCGGTGCATCTCAATCTGCCATTCCGAGAGCCGCTGGTGCCGGCATCAGACGACGGGCGCACCGTCGCCGATCCGTTCTCGTCTCCGACCGAAGGGAGACGCTCGAATCGGCCGTGGACCGTCACTGGTACCGGGTTCAACCCCGACGGTCGTCATCGAAGGGGACGCCGCACGGACCCTGGTCGTGGTCGGCGATGTGACGGCACCCGACGGACTCGATCCGGACGTCGTGGCTGTCACCGCCGAGCCCCACTCCGGCTCACGGTCCGACAGGCACGCTCGGACGTCTCCACTTCCTCGCATCCCATCGACGCGCATCCGAGTTGCGCCCGGACACGGTTATGAGGATCGGACGGACCGGTCTGTCTCGACCGCTCGATCAATGGTTGCATGGAGTGTCGACCACTGTGTACGACCCGTACGGGCGGTGGATCGATCCCGAGGCCTCCGCATCATCCATCCTCACCGACCACGTGTCGGTCAGGCCCGCAGATCGATCCTGGCTCGACACGCTCATCGAGGTCGATCGCGTGGTGACGGCCGCCATCGATGAGCGTCTCGACGCGCTGGCTTCGGCGTCGGAGCCGCGGATCGCCCGCGACACCGCTCGAGCCGTTCGCCCCGACGGGGTGCTCGTCGTCGCTTCGTCGATGCCGATCCGGGACCTGGCGATGTTCATGGGAGCGATCGACGTTCCCGTCTACGCCAACCGAGGAGCATCGGGAATCGATGGTTTCGTGTCGACCGCCCTCGGTGTGGCGATCGGTAGCGGGCGCCCAACGGTGGCATTGGCGGGAGATCTCTCGATGCTTCACGACTCGAACGGGTTGCTGCTCGACGACCGCCCGACATGCGTGTTCGTCGTGATCGACAACGACGGTGGCGGGATCTTCTCGTTCCTGCCGCAGGCGGGTCATCCCGAGACCTTCGAGCGGGTGTTCGGGACTCCTCACGGTCGGGATCTCTCGATGCTCGCCAAACTGCACGGAGTCCCGTATCGCTCGATCTGCCGAACCCGACGGCCTGATCAATGCGATTCAAGATTCGCAGGATGCTGGAGGCGTCTCGATCGTGTCCGTCAAGTCGGATCGGAATGAGAACGTGGCGATCCATCGGGAGCTCACCGGCATCGCCCACGACGCCATCGACTCGGTGCTCTGATCAGCCGAGGGCGTCGAGCATCGCCGACAGCTTGAGGCGCGTCTCCTCGAGTTCCTTCTCGGGGAGTGAGTCGGACATGATGCCGGCTCCCGTGAACAACCTGGCTCGAGCTCCGGAGATCTCGGCACACCGGAGGGCGATGGCGAACTCCCCGCTCCCGTCGGCATCCATCCACCCGACCGGCCCTGCGTAGCGGCCGCGGTCCATGCCCTCGAGCTCGCGGATGATCGAGACCGCAACATCTGTCGGGTCGCCACCGACCGCGGCGGTGGGGTGCAGTCGCTCGACCAAAGCCAGCGCGGACATCCGATCGAGGAGGTCGCCGCTGGAACGATGTGGCGAGATGGTGGACGTTGTCGAGGGTTCGCAGCGTCGGTTCGATGTCATGCTGGAGGCCACGGGTCACCGGCTCGAGCGCGTCGAGCACCGACGCCGCTGCGAGGCGGTGTTCGAATAGGTCCTTCTCCGAGGACAGGAGCTGTTTCCCGAGCAACTCGTCGGCGTCGGGGTCGCTGGACCGGCCGATGGTGCCTGCCAGAGCAACCGACTCCACCTGCGTCCCGTTGGTCCGGACCAGCAGCTCCGGAGATGCTCCGACGAGCCCGTCGACGGAGAAGGTGAAGCAACCGGGGAAGCGGTCGACGAGCCGGGCGAGCAGTCGTCTGGTGTCGAACCGGGTGCGCGACCACAGTGCGAAGTCACGAGCCATCACCACCTTCTGCGCTTGACCGGAGCGGATGCGCTCGATCACCTCCGCAACCGCTTCCACCCAGGTGATGTCGGGGATCGAAGCCCCGGCGAATCGAGGGCCGATCGACGATCGACGTCGACCACGGTGCCGGCTCGAGAAGACGAGCCGGATCCACTGCTCCCACCGTGGTCACGAACCATCGACCCGCAGACTTGCCGATGGTCACCTCGGGAACGACGAGCACCGACCCGGCGGAGCGCTCGTCGAACGTGAAGGACCCGAACGCAACCGGGCCCGATCCGGGTACACCAACCCGGTCGTCGACCTCCTGGCCGTCGGTCCATTCGGCGAAGGCGGCTTCTGCCACTCGGAACCTCCCGGGCCCGAACCCGGCTGCGACCCGCAGTGCTTCTCCATGGCCGATGAGTGTCGTGTCCTCTGAGATCCACACCAGCGACGGGTCGTGATCGAGCAGCGGGGGAGGTTCGGCCAGAGGAACCGTCTGAATCCGCATCAGTCGCCCAGACGCCTCGTGGCGTGCTTGATGACCAATCTTCGGAAGTGCTCGCCCACCAGCGCGCTCGTGGTCGGGAGCATCTCGTCGACGGCACGGGCGAGGCGCGTGGCCGCCTCGGTCGAGGAGGACGATTCGAGTTCGACCGAATCGCGCACGAAGCGGGCGAACACCTCGACCGCTTGCTCGGCGAGGGGGTCCATTGCGGAGTCCATTCTGCGGGCGAGATCGAGGAGTTCTGCCATGGGAAGACCGGCCTCGACGAGGTGCATTCCGGCCCGAACCGCTCCGAGATCGTCACGGTCGAACCTCTGCCCGTCTGTGGTCGGATGGGGCGTCAGCCAACCCTCCCGAACGAGCATCGACAGCACCGTGACGGAGATGTCGGCTGTTTCTGCGAGCTGGTCGAGGGTGAGGAGGTCCGATTCGGGTGGCTCGATCGCCTCGCGGAGGGCGTGCTCGGTTGGGTCAGGGGTGCTCATGTCAGCTCCGAGACTACGACCCTGGTGGGGATCGCCAACCCGACCGCCGCGAGGAGCGGCTCGAGCCCGTCAATCGATCCGGTCAGCTCGAGAACGAGTGTTCCGGCTCCCTCCGTCACGCCTCGACGCTCTGCGATGCGCAGGGTCTGTCTGGCCACTGCAGGCCCTGGATCGATCACCTCGGCCCGTCCGTCCAGCCAGCCGTCGATCTCTGCCCGCAACACCGGGAAGTGGGTACACCCGAGGACGATGTGGTCGGCGCCGGCGTCGATCAGCGGAGCCAGCCGCCGTTCGATTGCGGCTCTGGCTTCCGGTCCCGAGGTCACTCCTCGCTCGACGAGCTCCACCCAGTCGGGAGCGGCCTCGCCGATCACCGAGGCACCCGAGCCGAACCGTTCGACGACCGACTCGTAGAGGGGCCCCATCAGCGTTCCGGTGGTTGCGACGACACCGACGACGCCTGACTCGGTGGCGTGAGCGGCGGGCTTGACGGCGGGCTCCATCCCGACGAAGTCCACTGCAGGGAACTCGGCTCTCAGCTCGTGGAGAGCTGCTGCCGAGGCCGTGTTGCAGGCGATCACGATGATCCCGCACCCGAGGTCGATGAGTCGCCGGGTGATCTGACGACTGAAGCGCTGGACCTCGTATCGGGGCCGGGGGCCGTAGGGAGACCTGAATCGGTCGCCGATGTAGACGAGGTCGGCGCGAGGGAGCAGCTCGGCGATGTGGCGGACCACGGTCAATCCACCGAGGCCGGAGTCGAAGATCCCGATCGTCCCGCCGTCGGCGTTGTCTAGGCTCGCCGATGTCGAGGAGGAGTCTGTCACAGTGGAGTTGCAGGGTACGTCGGGGATCGTCACGGGAGGCGCTTCGGGGCTCGGGGCTGCGACTGCCCGCCGGCTCGCCGCAGACGGGGTGGCGGTGGTGATCGTCGATCTCCAGGACGAGAAGGGGAACGCCGTCGCTCGGGAGATCGGCGGGGCATACGTCCACGCCGACGTGACCGCCGAGAAGGACGTGGCCGCTGCTGTGACAACGGCTGTCGAGATGGCACCGCTGCGGTCGGTCGTCAATTGCGCAGGGATCGGCCCGCCGGCGAGAACGATCGATCGAGACGGGGTTCCCCACTCACTCGGACTGTTCGAGAAGGTGCTCGCCATCAACCTGGTTGGCACGTTCAACGTGATCCGCCTCGCATCGGCCGCGATCGCCAGGACTCCCGCCCTCGATGACGGTGAACGTGGAGCGATCGTCAACACCGCCTCGGTTGCCGCCTTCGACGGCCAGATCGGTCAGGCGGCGTACTCGGCGTCGAAGGGCGGAATCGTCGGAATGACGCTTGCCGATTGCCCGCGACCTCTCGTCGGTGGGGATCCGCGTCAACACCATCGCTCCCGGGCTCATCGACACGCCGCTCCTCGCCGGACTCCCTGAACCGGCCCGCGAGTCGCTCGGACAGCAGGTCCCGTTCCCGAAGCGTCTCGGACGTCCGAGCGAATATGCCGAGCTCTGCCATTTGCTCCTGACGCACGGATACATGAATGGAGAGACAGTTCGGATGGACGGAGCCATTCGGATGGCACCGAAGTGAGTGTGGATCCTCGGTGAGTGACGAGTGCGGGTCGAGACTTCGATGTGGTGGAAGTGCGTGCCATGTGACGAGGCGGGACGACGCGGTGACGTCCGGACTGGAACCGTTTGCTTACCTAATGTATTCCGAAGCCACGGGGTGCTGAGAACACGAAGGGACTTCCCACCATGATCATCATCATCGGCTCTGTTTCGATACAGCCCGACAAACGTGAACTGTTTCTCGCGGAAACCAACAAAGCTGTCAACGCGTCACGGGCAGAGGACGGCATAAGCCGCTACGAGCTCGTCGAGTCGGTGGAGCAACCGAACACGTTCACGATGATCGAAGAGTACGCCGACGAGGCTGTCCTGGCTTCTCACGCGGAGTCACAGCACATACAGGCACTGGGAGCCGTCCTGGGACGAGTATTGGCCGGTCCTCCCAATATCCGGCAGTACGACGTGAGCAGCGTCCAGACACTGCAGATGTAACCGGATTGGGCTGCACGTGGATGAGCTCACCTCCAACACCGTATGCTCGTAATCGTTTCATTGTGTTCGACATCGACCGTCTGTCAGTGGAATGCACCGCCAACTTCCTCACCATGCGCGTCGTAGGTGCGGGTAGCGAAGACGCCGCGGCATGTTCCCGGAGACCACAGACGCCGGCAGGGAGGGCGGGGGCCGTGCCGCTTTTTGGCGGGGCGTAACGGTCCGCAGGCGCCAAGCTGATGACATCTTCGTTCGACTCCAGGCTACGCGAGATCCATCCCAAGACGCGGGTTGGATGGCGCTCCTGGCTGAGAGAGAACCACGCGAAGTGCGACGGCGTGTGGCTGATCTACTACCGCGCGTCGACAGGTAAGCGCCGGCTCAGCTGGGAGGATGCGGTGCGGGAGGCGCTGTGCTTCGGTTGGATCGATAGCAAGGTCAAGCCGATCGACGACGCGCTCTACAAGCAGATCTTCACGCCGCGGAAACCTCGAAGCGTGTGGTCGAAGATCAACAAGCAATACGTGGCTGAACTCATCGAGGCGGGGTTGATGACCGAGGTAGGACTACGCGCGGTCGATGTCGCGAAGCAGAACGGTACGTGGTCGTTACTCGAGCCGGTCGATGCCCTCATCGTGCCCCCGGACTTGGAGTCGGCCCTGCGAAGGTCCAAGCGCGCAGGAGAGGCATACGAAGCGCTCTCGAAGCCGGTCAAGCGTTCGGTGCTCTATTCGTTGTACTCAGCCAAACGGGCGGACACGCGGGCGAAGCGCTTGGCCGAAGCACTTGCCGAGCTCGACGGCGGCGAGTAGCTCCAGCGAAGGGGCGGCCAGTGCTCGTGGGTCTCGGGGCAGCCCAGATCTTCGCGACTGCACTCGACGTCGACGGTGAATTCGAGACCGGTGAGGTTCGTCAAGAGGCGCCGAAGCGTCTCGGACGTCCAAGCGAATGCGCCGAACTCGCACGTCTGTTCTTGAGACACGGATACATGAACAGCGAACGGTCCGGATGGACGGTGCCATCCGGATGGTTCCGTCGTCATCGTCTCCGCCTCCTCGACGGGCTTCTTGGATCGTTCACGGCAGAGCGTGGAACGCGACAACACCCCAGGTGGAGAGTGCAGGGCTTGGTTGCTGACAGGAGGACTGGTCTGGCCCGGCGCCTGGGGTGTCATCGTGCTTCTTCGAGGACCCTGTCGGCCCGACCATGGTGGGGGTAAGCAGTCCACACAGTCGGCGTCGCCCTCCGGCTGTCGCGGGCCACGCTGGAGCCGGGACGGAACCGGAGGTGTCTAGGTCAGGTCCTTGGCGGATCGGTCAGCGCTCTTCTGGGCGATCTGGTCGCGAATGGACGGGAAATCGTCCATGAACTCTCGTACGTCCCACCCGACCGCAACCGCGGCTCGAACGTCAGAGACCGCGACCACGTCGGCATTTCGGCGTTCGAACGTCAGGATGCCCTCCTCGCCGAAGAACGCCCCACGGCCCAACTCGGCAAGCACGACGCCCTGTCGACGCACCTCGACCAGACCGTCGAGGACCACGAAGAACTTGTACGACAGTTTGTCCTGTTCGATGAGCCGGGTCCCTTCGGGGAACTCCTCTTCGCTCATCCGGGCGGCGATCCGGTGCATCTCCGAATCCGAGAGGCCAGAAAAGAGATCGAGTCTCGCCAATATCGTGGGATCCATCCGTGACTCTCCGGTCGCTCGTCCCTGAACATACCGCGATCGAACGGCGTGCGGGCCCCGCGGGGCGGCAATTCGACGAGCGCCACCGATCGGCCACACGTCTCCTACGAGGCGTGTTCCCGAATCTGGCGTTTGAGCCGGGCAAGGATGGCTGACATGCCTCGCAGTCGGAGCGGGCTGATCACCTCGGCGAGGCCCATGTCGTAGAAGAAGTCGTCTGGAACATCCAGGATCACGTCGGCGGTCTGACCGTCGAGGCCGTCGAGCAGGATCCCGGCGAAGCCTCGCGTGGTCGGTGCCTCCGGCGGCGCCTGGAAGTACATGTGGACGACATCAGCCTCATCGATCTCGGTCGCGAGAAAGAACGGGGACTGGCACTCCTTCACCTGCTCGAGCTCTCCTGGATCGATGTGTTCGGGAAGGGCCGGCACCCGCTTGGAGTAGTCGAGCAACGCTTCGGTGCGGAAGTCCTTGGGCGAGTCACGCATGACGTCGACGATCATTTGGAGTTTGGGAGGGAGACTCATCACTTCCGATGGTAGGCAGGGAATGTGTCCTTTCACGAGGCCGTTAACGTGAAGACAGGCACCCCATCAGGAGAACGAGCACCATGACCGCGTCAGTTGATCCCACCGATCGCTTCCAGCAGTACGCACATTCCGAGCGTCTGGTGTCGACTGAGTGGCTCGCCGAGCATCTCGACGATCCGGAAGTCGTGGTCGCCGAATCCGACGAAGACATCCTGCTGTACGACACCGGCCACATCCCCGGGGCGGTCAAGCTCGACTGGCACACCGACCTGAACGACGACATCGTCCGCGACTACCTCGATGCGGCAGACTTTGCCGCGCTGATGTCGGCCAAGGGGATCGGTCCCGACACCACCGTCGTCTTCTACGGCGACAACAACAACTGGTGGGCAGCGTACGCACTCTGGGTCTTCTCACTCTTCGGTCACGCCGATGTGAGATTGCTCGACGGTGGACGGGCAAAGTGGGTCTCTGAGGGCCGAGAGATCACGACCGTCAAGCCGCAGATCACCGTGCGTGACTACCCGGAGCCGACGCGGGACGACTCGAAGATACGTGCGTTCATCGACGACACCGTGAGGCAGTCGAAGGCCGGTCTCCCGCTGATCGACGTCCGGTCGCCCGAGGAGTTCAATGGGACCAGGCTGCACATGCCGGATTACCCGAACGAGGGCGCGCTGCGGGGCGGGCACGTCCCGGGAGCTGCCAACGTTCCGTGGAAGAAGGCGGCCAACGACGACGGCACGTTCAAGTCGGTTGACGAGTTGAAGGACGTGTACGAGGCGGGCGCCGGACTCAGCAGCGACGACGAGATCATCACATACTGTCGCATCGGCGAGCGGTCCAGCCACACCTGGTTCGTGCTCCAGCATCTCCTCGGCTACGAGAACGTCCGGAACTACGACGGGTCGTGGACCGAGTACGGCAATGCGGTGAAGGTCCCGATCGAGAAGTGACGCGCCGGCCGATCAGGCTCGGACGGCGACGATGAACAACCGGGTGAAAGGAAGCAGCACCGTTCCCGTGTGGTCAGCGGGGTACGTCCTGCGATATCCGGCGGCGACTGCCTCGAGGAATCGGTTGCGGTCCTCGTCGTCGAGGGCGGAGAGAACCGGGCCGAGCAGCGATCCGCTGGTCCACTCCAAGACCGGATTCTCGCCGGTCAGCTCCTGGTAGTAGGTGGTCTGCCAGAGATCGAGCGACTCTGCCCGATCGATGAGATATCTGCGATAGTCCGTTGCGTCGTCGACTCGGTCGGTGATGAGGAGCCGCCGTTGGGCCTCGCTCCACCCGGGACCGGCCAGAATCTCGGCCGGGATCGTATGCGTCGGCGCTGCCCAATTGTTCGGCATCTGGACTGCCAGCACGCCGCCAGGACGCAGGAAGTCGATCAATCGCGGGAATAGGCGACCGTGGTGATCCAGCCAATGCAGCGTGGCATTCGAGAAGATCACGTCGACGGGGTCGTCTGGAGCCCACGTGGCGATGTCGGCTTCGATCCAGTCGATCCCAGGATGGTCTGTCCGTGCCGCCTCGAGCATCTCCGGAGATGAATCGATGCCGACCGTGTGGGCCGCGGGCCATCGCTCGGCGAGAGACCGGGTGATGGTTCCCGGACCGCACCCGAGATCGAAGACGGACGTTGCCTCGACGTGGGGAATCCTCGCAAGCAGCTCGAGTCCCGGTCGTGTGCGGTGATCGGCGAACTGCAGGTACCGATCAGGCGACCACGCCATCAGATCGGTTCGATCTCGTCCAGCGATGCCGGGTTCTCGAGCGATGAGATGTCGCCGAGCTCCTCACCGAGCGCCAAGGCTTTGACGGCCCGTCGCATGATCTTCGCCGAGCGGGTTCGAGGGAGGTCGGGAGCGATCTTGACGTACTTCGGTCTGAATGCCTTGCCGAGGATCTCGGCGACCGAGTCGGAGACGCGTTCGATCAGCTCGACGGTTGGCTCGACGCCGGGCGCGGGAACCACATAGAGCGCGATCGCTTCTCCCTTGATCGCGTCCGGGATTCCGATCGCGGCTGCCATCACCACCTCGGGAAGCTCGATGGCGGCGGATTCGATCTCGGCCGGCCCGATGCGCTTCCCGGCGATGTTCATCGTGTCGTCCGATCGGCCATGGAGGTACCAGAAGCCGTCGTCGTCGATCGAGGCCCAATCGCCATGAACCCAGACATCGTCGAAGCGGGACCAGTAGGTGTCGACATATCGCTGGGGCTCGTTCCAGAAGCCACGCGTCATCGCCGGCCACGCGTCTGTGATGACCAACTCTCCGACCTGTCCTCGAACCGGGTTGCCGTCTGCGTCGTAGACGTCGGCCGCCATCCCGAGCGACGGACCGCCGAGTGACACCGGCTTGAGCCCTTGGAGCACGTTCACGCTCAGGATGCAGGCTCCGATTTCGGTGCCGCCGGACAGGTTGACGATCGGAATCGTCGAACCCCCGACATCGCGGAACAGCCACCACCAGGGGTCGGGGTTCCACGGCTCTCCGGTGGAGCCGAACGCCGAGAGACTCGACAGATCGTGGCTCGCAGCGAGTGCGGCGCCGTGTGGTTGGATCGACCGGACGAACGTCGGCGAGATCCCGAGGAAGTTCAGTTGGTGCTTCTCGACCACTTCGAACAGCCGGTCGGGGCCGGGGTGGTTGGGAGCGCCGTCGAACGTGACGATTGCAGCACCGTTGGCGAGGCCGGCGACCACCATCCACGGTCCCATGATCCAGCCCATGTCCGTGGCCCACATGATTCGATCCCCCGCCCGGAAGTCACCCTGGAACGCCCCCTCCTGGGCGAGCTTGACGGCCAGTCCGCCATGCGTGTGGATGGCTCCCTTGGGGCGTCCGGTCGTGCCCGAGGTGTAAGCGAGGAGAACCGGGGTCTCAGCTCCGGTGTCGACTGCGGCGACCGGCTGGGCCTTCGCCAGGGCATCGCCCCATGCGACGTCGCGATGCTCGGTCACCGGCGTGTCGGTGCGGCCGGCGTAGTCGACCCACACGACGTGTTCGAGTCCACCGACGCGGTCGATCGCTGCGTCAGCGATCTCCTTCATCTCCACGAGATGGCCCTTCCGCACATATCCGTCCGCGCAGATGAGAACAGCAGGTCGCGGGTCATCGATGCGCGTCGCTACGGCGTCGGCGCCATATCCCGAGAAGATCGGGACGAACACGGCGCCGACCCTGGCAACGGCCAGCAGCGAGATCACCGCCTCGGCAGACATCGGCAGATAGACCGCAACTGCATCGCCCGGCTCGACCCCGAGCGACGTCAGCACCCCGGCCAGTCGTCCGACGCGATCCTTCAGCTCGGTGAACGTCAGCTCTTCGAACCGGCCGTCCTCGTGCTCGGAGACCACAGCTACGGCGTCAGGTGTCTCCGCCGCCCACCGGTCCACGCAGACAACGGACAGGTTGACTCGCCCGTCGGTGAACCAGGTCGTCCAGGGGAGTCCGGCGGAGGAGTCCCTGACCGAAGAATACGGGTGGGAAAACGGGATACCGAGAAAGTCGACAACCGCATCCCAGAACCAGTCCGGCTCGGCTCGGCTCCGGTCGACGAGCTCGCGGTACGAGACGAGCCCGTGCTGCCGCATGAATGCCATCGTCCTGGATCGCTCGATTCGCGCCGCGTCAGGTTGCCAGACGATCGGATCTGTCACGCGACCCTCCCTTCAGCTGCTTCGACCAGAGTCTCCCGTGAGCTCAGCCATTCGCTCGACGATATCAGCCCCGAGGTCGCTCCATTCGAATCGCCATGTCCAATTGTCAGCAGTGGTCCCCGGCTCGTTCATGCGCGCTTCGCTGCCCAGGTCGAGCAGATCCTGCATCGGGACGATGGCGGTGTTCGCCACCGACCGCATCACCGCCTCGATCAGGTCCCAGCTGAAGGTGTCCGCAGTCGAGCCGAGTTGCTCCACTGCGTTCGCCAGCTCCTCGGGACTCTCGGCGGGGCGGCTCTCGAACCAGCCCCGGGCGGTGTCGTTGTCGTGGGTACCGGGATAGGCGACGACGTTTGGTCGGAACTCCTCGAGGGCGTGCGTCGATTCGGTTCCGAACCCGAACTGGAGGACCTTCATCCCCGGCAGCTCGTAGCGGTCGCGGAGCTCTTCGACATCCGGCGTGATCAGACCCAGGTCCTCGGCGATGACATCGAGAGATCCGAAGCGGCCCACGAGCGTGTCGAACAGTTCCTCGCCCGGCGCGTCGACCCACTCGCCGACGACGGCGGTCGGCTGGTCCGCCGGGATGTGCCACGACGCCGCGAACCCTCGGAAGTGGTCGATCCGGACCAGGTCGAACAGGTCGAACATCCTCCTCATTCGCGACTCCCACCAGACGAATCCCGTCTCGCGGTGCACGTCCCAGTCGTACAACGGGTTCCCCCATCGCTGCCCCGTCTTGGAGAAGTAATCGGGCGGCACACCAGACACGACGGTTGGCATCCCGTCCCTGTCGAGGTGAAACAGCTCGCGGTTCGCCCAGACGTCGGCCGAGTCGTGGGCGACGAATATCGGTATGTCTCCGATGAGGCCGATGTTGCGGCGCCACGCCTCGGTACGTGTGTGTCGCATGTGTGTGTCGAAGGCGTACTGCTCGATTCTTACCCGCTCGATGTCCGGGGCGAGCCGTTTCGACGCGTGCTCCAGTGCCCGTGGCTTGCGAAGTGCGAGCGTGCGGTCCCACTCCCACCATGGCCGGAGGTCGTTGGCGCGTTTGAGCGCGGTGAAGAGGGCAAAGTCGTCGAGCCACACCGGTCCGTGTGCCGCACAGAATGCATCGAAAGCTGCGGTGGTTTCAGCGTCGGCTCGATCGGGGAAGTGTCGGGCCAATACCGCCAGCAGCGTCATCCGTGCCGGAATGACGGTGGCGAAGTCGACGTCCACCGAGGGTGGCATCGCCACGGCCTCCACCTCGTCTGCGGTGAGCAGCCCGTGGTCGACGAGAAGATCGATGCCGATGAGGAGCGGGTTGCCGGCGAACGTCGACGGTGACTGATAGGGCGAGTTGCCGTACCCGGTCGGACCCACGGGCAGCATCTGCCACCACGACTGCCGCATGTCGGCGAGCAGGTCGATGAACTGGCGTGCCGAGGAGAGATCGCCGATACCCCGGCGTCCTGGGAGCGACGTCGGGTGTGCGAGCAGGCCTGAGGTGCGCTGAGAGATCATGGAACACGGGTTGACGGGTGGGCGGAATCGGCCCGGGCGGGTCCGGCGAGTCAGTATACGAACCGGGATCGCTGCCACCCATCGGCGTCGGGCCTAGTCTCACGGCGATGACTGACAACTCGAGCGGTCGACCCGAATGGCTCCCGCGAGCCACCTTCGAGGTGTCGATCGCCGTGCTCGGCGTGGCGGCGGCGGTGTGGGTCACCTACCGGCTCCGCAGCTTGATCTTCATGCTCGTCATCGCCTTGTTCATCTCCATCGCCCTGGAGCCTGCCGTCCAATTCCTCACCACCCGCCGCTGGTCGAGGCGCGCAGCGAGTGCCGCGGTCTTCTTCGGCGCGGTGGTCGTCGTTGCGGGATTCGTGGCCTCGCTCGTCCCGCTGTTCGTGTCGCAGGCAGCGGCGATCACGCAGAACCTGCCCCGGTACATCGGGAACCTCGGCGATTTCCTCGCCGATCTCGGCTTCGTGGACGTCGAGTTGCTCGACAGTCAGATCCAGGCGCAGCTCGAAGACGCCTCCCAGCTCCTGAACCAGTACGGAAGCATGGTCGCTGGTGGGATCTTCGCGGTTGGCAACACGATCTTCGGTGTGCTGTTCCGGACGGTGACCATCGGGCTCTTCACGTTCTTCGCGGTTGCCGAAGGCCCGGGGATGCGGGAAGCCGTTCTGAGGTTCCTTCCGCAACGCCAGCAACGGGAGATCCTCAGGATCTACGAGATTGCGGTGGCGAAGACCGGTGGATACATCTACTCGCGGCTGGTGCTGGCCGTCATCTCCGGTGTGATCACGGCGATGGTTCTGGCGATGCTGGGTGTCCCGTACGCCATCGCGCTGGGTACCTGGGTCGGGGTCTTGTCGCAGTTCGTCCCGGTGGTGGGTGCGTACATCGCTGCGGTGCTCCCGATCGTGGTAGCGCTGTTCTCGGACCCGATCGACGCGCTCTGGGTGCTCGTCCTGCTCGTCGGCTATCAACAGGTCGAGAATTTCGTGATCGCTCCCCGGATCGCCGCCCGCACGATGGCGATCCACCCGGCGGTGGCGGTCGGCTCGGTGCTCGCCGGCGCGGCGTTGCTCGGCGGAGTGGGAGCCGTGCTCGCGCTTCCGGTCGCCGCGACCGTCCAGGCGTTCGTGGCGACGGCCATCGACCGCCACGAGCTGGTCGAATCCCCGTTGCTTCCCAGCAGTGCTCGCAACCCCGTGCCGGACGAGGCCGGTCCCGAGTCGGAATGAACGGCCCACTGGCGTCGCTGATGGTCATCGAGCTGTCCGGCATCGGGCCTGGGCCGTATGCCGGGATGGTGCTTGCCGACATGGGTGCCAGGGTCATCAAAGTGGAGCGAGTGACACCCGGCCCCCAGCTGGTCTCCGCACCGAGACACACCGAGATCATGGAGCGCGGCAAGGAGTCGATCGGCATCGACCTCAAGTCCGAAGAGGGTCGCGAGATCGCGCTCGAGCTCGCCGCCACGGCCGACGCGTTGATCGAGGGATTCCGACCCGGCGTGGCCGAGCGGCTGGGTCTCGGCCCCGACGATGTTCTGGCGGTGAATCCATCGATCGTGTACGGACGGGTCACCGGCTGGGGACAGAACGGCCCGCTTGCTCACACCGCGGGTCACGACATCGATTACCTCGCAGTCGCGGGTGCCCTCGGAGCGATCGGAGCCGAGGACCCGGTCATTCCACTCAATCTGGTCGCCGATTTCGGAGGTGGGGGCATGTTCCTGGCTGCCGGTGTCCTCGCCGGCGTGCTCGATGCCAGGGCTTCGGGACGGGGAACGGTGATCGACGCCGCCATGATCGACGGGGTCGCCCATCTCTCATCGATGATGCACGGAGCCATGGCTGCGGGCTGGTGGGTTCCCCGGCGTGATTCCAATCTCCTCGATGGTGGAGCCCCGTTCTATGACGTCTATCGGACGAGCGACGGCGAGCACATGGCTGTTGGTGCCCTCGAGTCGGAGTTCTTCGACGTGTTCGTCGACATCCTCGGGATCAGCGAGGAGTGGAAGGGGCGACAGTCCGACGTCGAGTCGTGGCCGGAGATGGCCGAGCAGATCGCCCGACGATTCGAACAGGAAACGCGAGAGCACTGGACCGAGCTGTTCGCCGACTCCGACGCCTGTGTCGCCCCGGTGATGTCGATGGCCGAGGCGACGCAGCATCCGCACGCCAGATCGAGGCGGACCTTCGTCGATGTTGGAGGTGTCGTTCAGCCGGGTCGAGCGCCGCGGTTCGCCGGAATCGACCCGCCCATCGCATCACCGCCGGTTCACGGGGCCGACACCGGTACCATCCTTGTCGACCTGGGATACACGACAGACGATGTGAACCGCCTCAGGTCACAGGGAATCGTCGGGTGATCGGCGCACTTCGTTCGGGGGTCCAGATGAGACGAATCGGGTTCGCCATGCTTCTGGCGGTCGTCGTGGTTTCGGCGCCGATGGGCGCGTTGGCTCAAGAGGATCCCTACGGCGCCGACCCGCTCGGCTTGATCGCCCACCTCGATCAGGTCCGTGCGTACTCGATCGGCAGGGACGTCATCGAGGTGTTCGTCTGCGATGTGCCGGATGGGAACGTTGGAGTCGACCTCGAAACGGCCACCGCCGCCATCAACGACTCGCTGCAGCCCTACTTCTCGTGGCTGTCGGGGGGTGTGTACCAGCCTGTCTTCGTGCCGGGCGGAGTCGTGATCGCCTCCGCCCCGTCCGGCTGGCCCGGGACGCTCGCACTGCAGCCTGAATGTGAGGATCTCGCCGCCTCGGCGTCGGCGGGAACGGCCGCCGGCGCTCTGGTCATCGTCGATGCCGACTACTCGGGCGGATATGCGACAGCAGGAGCGATCTGCGAGCCCGTGACCGACTGTTCGCGTCGCTTCCCCGTCAACCGGCGCGTGATGGTCGTCGGGGCTGCCACCGTCGTGGCGACCGTGGACTACCCGTCGGCGAGGCTCAGCACGATCGCCCACGAGCTGGGACACGCCATCGACTTTCCACACTCGTTCGGCGGGTTGACGCTCTTCGCCAACGGCACGGTGTACGAGTACGACAACCCCAACGACATCATGAGCGGGGGGAGCCTCACCACACTCGAAGTCGGGACCCTGGCGGTGAACCGATACGCAGCCGGCTGGCTCATCCCCGGTATCGCATTCCATCGCGGCGGAGACGAGACCTACACGGTGGAGACGATCGCAGGCGCTGGGACCCAGATGCTGGTTCTGCCGACCGATACCCCCGGGTTGTTCACTGTGCTCGGGGCTCGGCAGCGTGACAGCTACGACGCCGGGGTGGGAGCAACCGGGATAGAGGTCTATCGGGTCGATCAGCGTTCGTCCGCCTGTCTGTCCGCCTCGGATAGCTGCTGGGGAGCGGACCGCCGCACAGCGCAGGTTCCAGCGATCGACGACCCTGATGGACTGGCTCACGTCTTCGCGGTCGGGGAGCAGTTCACGATCGACGGAGCCACCGTGTCGGTGGATGCGGCGTCCGCAATGGGATGGACGGTCCGCGTCGTCGGGGCAACCGTGTCCGAACGTTTCGTCGACGACGATGCCAGTGTTCACGAGACGTCGATCGAGGCCCTCGCCGATCTCGGCGTCACTCGTGGGTGTAACCCGCCGACCATCGACCGGTTTTGCCCGACGACGCCCGTCACCCGGGCCGAGATGGCGGTGTTTCTCACGCGAGCCCTCGATGATGCCGTCGCCCCGTCAGCCGGAGTCGGGGTCTTCGGGGATGTTGCCGAGAACGTCTGGTACAGCGATGCGATCGCTCGCATGTACGAGCTCGGGATCACCACCGGATACACCGATGGCACCTATCGGCCGAATGCCCCGGTGAGCCGCGGAGAGATGGCGGTGTTCCTGGACCGGGCATTCGACACGATCATTCGGACGTCGCCTGACATCGTCTTTCCCGACGTCGCTCCTGGGGCATTCTTCGCGGCATCGACTCAGGCTCTGTACGACTCCAATGTGACGCTGGGATGCAGCAGCGAACCCCTGGCGTATTGCCCCTTCGATCAGGTCACCAGGGGGCAGATGGCGAGCTTCCTGGTCAGGGCCATCGTCGGCCCTGTCGGCTGACACCGACCTCGAACTGTCGGCGTTGTGGCGGAGCCCGAGTGAGCCTCCCGCATACCGACCGTTCGGTTTGTTGCGTCGCCGGCCCGGATGTAGGTTTCCTCAGTGGCGACACCGACGAAGAAGACCCAGGAGGAGCGGTCCGCTGAGACCCGCCTGCGGTTGCTCGATGCGTGTGTCGACTGTCTCGTTGATCTGGGCTATTCGGGAACGACCACGGGAGCGATCCAGGAGCGTGCCGGGCTGAGCCGGGGAGCGCTGATGCACCACTACGCATCGAAGACCGATCTCCTCGTCGCCTCAGTCAGACATCTCACCGAGCAGCGCGGCGAAAATCTCAGCGCGAAGGCTCAGGAGCTCGACGGCACCGCTGACCGCCTGTCTCAGGCACTCGATGCCTTGTGGGATTCGTTCCGCGGGAGACTGTTCACAGCGACCGTCGAATTGTGGACTGCATCGAGGACCGACGCCGAGCTGCGCACGGCGTTGCGCGCGTCCGAACGTTCGCTGATGCGCCCGATGGCGGAGACGCTGGCATCGCTGTTCGGTGAGGAGATCTCGTCGTCGCCCCGCTTCGATGAGGCGATCGAAATGACACTCCAGTTCCTTCGCGGCGCCGCGTTCACCGCCATCCTCAGATCGGACCGGGAGCGGCAGGATCACATCGTCCGGCAGTGGCGAGCAGTCTTCACCACCCTGATCGAGGAGAAGGTCGCGTGAGGTCTCTGTACGACTCCGATCATGAGCTCTTTCGGGAGTCGGTCCGGTCGTTCCTCGACCGCGAGGTCGTTCCCAATCATCTCCGTTGGGAGACCGAGGGCAAGGTCGACAAGTCGATGTTCCGCGAGGCCGGACATCAGGGTCTGCTGGGAATGGCGATCCCCGAGCGATTCGGCGGAGGCGGAGCGGCCGACTTCCGATTCAACTGCGGTGATCGGCGAGGAGATCATGGCGGCGGACGTATTCGGGTCGGGCATGTGCGTCATGCTCCACAACGACATCTGTTTGCCGTACTTCATCGAGTTGGCCACCGACGCTCAGATGGAGCGTTGGGGGCCGGGGCTCGTCGATGGGAGCCTGATGGCGGCCATCGCGATGACCGAGCCCGGGGCCGGCTCCGATCTGGCCGGCATCGGCACCACTGCCATCCGCGATGGCGATCGATACCTCGTCAACGGATCCAAGACGTTCATCTCCAACGGTATCAATGCCGATCTCGTGATCACTGCGGTCAAGACGGACCCGTCGCAGCGACACGGCGGGATGAGCTTGCTGGTCATCGAGGACGGGATGCCCGGGTTCACTCGAGGCCGCAATCTCGACAAGATCGGTCTGCACTCCCAGGACACGGCCGAGCTCTCTTTCGAGGACGTGCAGGTTCCCGTCGACAATCTCCTCGGGACCCAGGGCGAGGGGTTCCTTCAGCTGGTGCGCAACCTCCCCCAGGAGCGCTTGTCGCTCGCCGTGGGGTCCTTGGCACATGCCCAGACAGCATTCGGATGGACGCTCGACTACGTGAAGGAGCGCCGGGCGTTCGGCTCGCCAATCGGTTCGAATCAGGTGATCAAGCACCGAATGGCCGAGATGCGGACCGAGCTCGACATCGCCCAGGTCTTCGTCGACGCAGCCGTGCTCGCGCTCAACGACGGGACGTTGGGAGCCGAGGACGCGGCCAAGGCGAAGTGGTGGTGCAGCGAACTCGAAAACCGGGTGATCGACTCGTGTCTCCAGTTCTTCGGAGGCTGGGGCTACATGGAGGAGTACCCGATCGCGAGGGCCTACCGCGATGCCAGGGTGCAGACGATCTACGGCGGAACCACCGAGATCATGAAGGAGATCATCGGTCGCAGCCTCGGGCTGTGACCGTGTCGAGCAAGGAGCTAGCCATGAGTGAGCCGATCACGTTCGACGGACGCGTCGCCATCGTCACCGGGGCGGGAGGCGGCCTCGGTCGAGAGTACGCACTCGAGCTCGCCCGGCGCGGCGCCAGGGTGGTCGTCAACGATCTCGGAGGTTCGGTGGACGGCGAGGGTGCCTCCCAGCGAGCCGCGGACGCGGTCGTCGACGCGATCGCGGCAGCGGGCGGTGAAGCCGTCGCCAGCTACGACTCCGTCTCGACCCCCGAGGGTGGTGAGTCGATCGCCGATCGGGCGCTCGAGGAATGGGGGAGGATCGACATCGTCGTCAACAACGCCGGCATCCTCAGAGACAAGAGCTTTGCCAAGATGTCGGCCGGGGAGGTCGACGCAGTGATCGACGTGCATCTCCGAGGAGCCTTCAACGTGTCACGGCCGGCGTTCAGGGCGATGAAGGAGCACGGCTACGGACGCTTCGTCCACACGTCGTCGAATTCGGGGATCCTCGGCAACTTCGGCCAAGCGAACTACGGAGCGGCGAAGCTCGGGTTGGTCGGACTCTCCAACGTCCTCGCCATCGAAGGGATCAAGTACGACATCCGCTCCAACGTCATCGCGCCCGTCGCGGGTACCCGGATGACCCAGGAGTTGCTCGGACCGCTCGCCGATCAGTTCGATCCACGTCAGGTGATGCCGATGGTGGTCTATCTCTGCTCAGAGGGGAACCAGTTCACGCACGAGGTGTTCTCAGCAGGTGGAGGGCGGTATGCGAGGTTTTTCATCGGGATGAACGAGGGCTGGTTTGCCGGAGCCGGGGTCGTGCCGTCGGTCGAGGAATTGGCCGAGCACCTCGACGTGATCCGGGACCTCGAATTGTTCGAGATCCCCACCAGTTCGAGTGAAGAGATCTCTCTGATCGGGCGGATGCTCCAGTCGTGATCCCTCGGCTCAGTCGGAGATCGTGACCTTCACGCCGACTGCGACGATCTCCCAGAGGATCGCCATGACATCGTTCGGTAGCCGGACGCAGCCAAGCGACGCCGCTTCACCGATCGACCATGGCTGGTTGGTGCCGTGGATGCCGATGATGCCGTCGCCGCCGGCGAACTCGGTCACCACGTCGGATCTGGCGGACAACCCGAAGGCGAACGGGCCCCATGGCCCTCTGGGCCTGGTGAGTTCCACGGCGTCGGTGACGAAGAAGGTTCCGGTCGGGGTGGGTGACACGTCCGATCCGATCGCGATCTCCGTCTGGAAGTTGGCGACCCCGTCGGTGATGACGGTGAGGACTCGATCACTCAGGTCGATGACGACCTCGCGGTCGAACGTGAAGATCTCGAGGTCTTCAGCGCGGAGCCACCCAGTGGCCCCGTTCGGGCGACCCGGGAGCATCGCTTCGATCCACCCGTCGACGGTGTCATCGAGCACCGAAACCACGGTCGGGGTGCCGAGCACCGTCGTGGCGGGGAGAATTCTGATTGGAGCAGGGTCGCGAGGCGTCTCGTAGACCTCGACCGGGCCGGACGCCTTGCCTGCCACCGATGGTGGAGGCGGCAGAGGCTCGGTACTGGCAGTTGTCGTCTCGACCGTGGTGGTCGAGGTCATGGGGGGATTGGACGTGGTGGCAGGCTGGACCTCGGCGGTAGCAGTGGCGTCCGGCGGCCCGGCGATCGGCCCGGCGTCGACCGGCTGGTTCGCCAGGCCGATTCCAACGCCGATCCCCACGCCGACGACCACCGCGAGCGTTGCGATACCACCCCATGACCGTCCGTTCATGAGGTCAGGCTATCGCTCGACTACTCACATGGCGTAGGGCTGGATACTGAGGATGCATCCCCTCGACAGCTGGACAGAGGCGACCGGCCTCGCGAACTCGTTGGAGACACCTCTGGCGCTTCCTTGAGCCAGCGTGTCGTCAGACGAACTCCCACCGGAGCCCGTTGGTGGTGACCCCGGTGGCGTCGCCACCCACGGCCAGGAGCGACACCACCTCGCCCGGTGCTCCGTGGAGCTCGCAATGGTGTCGGATGACATGCGCTCGGGTCGTTCCGGCGATCCACTCGACCTCGACGCCGGCGAAGCGTGGGCTCGCCACCACAGCCGCATTCGCCAAGAGGTGATCGAGTCGTCCGCCGTGCCCGCCAACCACGATCAGGCGGTCGATGTTGGGATGCTCGATCGCCCGATCGAGTGCCAACTCGAAGTCGGTTGCGTCCTTGTCGACGGGATGTCGCTCGATGGGCCCGTCGTAGGAATCCAGGCTGGCCGCGCTCACAGAGTCGAGGTCGCCCACCATGAGGTCGACGCGAACGCCGATCCGGCTGGCGTGGTCGAGGCCAGAGTCGGCCGCAACCACCCAGCGATGCTCGGGGAGCTCGCCGATGAGTGCCGGGTCGACAGCGTCGCCTCCGACGAATACGACGGCGGTGCTCAGCACGGCCGAACCCTCGAAAATGACAAAATCGTCTTACGCGCGTCTGCACGCGTAAGAACGGTCGACCGGTTGGTGTTCATGACAGGTGAGCCTTCAGCCAATCGGCGACCTCGGCGTACCACACGAGCGAATTGCGACCATCGAGGATCCAGTGGCCCTCGTTCTCGAAGTGGAGGAGTCGAGCCGGCACGCCCTTGGCCTGCAGGAGGCCGTACAGGGACAACCCCTGACCGACGGGCACCCGGAAGTCCTGGTCGCCGTGGATCACGAGCGTCGGAGTGACGATCGACCCGGCGTGGGCCAGCGGGCTCCACCGCTGGACGCGATCGAGATCTTCGAAGGCCTCGGCGCCGTACGCCCGCGCCCGTCCCATCGTGATGTCGGACGCATACATGCCGGGCAGATCGGTCACCGCGGCATGCGCCACCACGCACCGATACCGCGATGTCTTCGTTGCCAGCCACGTGACGAGATAGCCACCGTACGAACCGCCGACGATGGCCAAGCTCTCGGGGTCGACCCGACCCGAGTCCACGAGATGGTCGGTGACCGCCTCGACATCTCTCGCAGGACGATCCCCCCACGCTCCGTGAATCGATGCCGCGAACTGGTCGCCGAACGAGGTCGAGCCTGCGAAGTTGACCAGTGCCACCGAGTAGGAGTTGCCTGCGATCACTGCGGCGTTCCATCGCCAATGCCACTGGTCGCCGAATATCCCGTGCGGGCCCCCGTGCACCATGTGGACCAGCGGGCGGGGATCTGGCCCCGTGGAGAGGAAGAAGACCTGGACGCGGTCTCCCTCGGAGGCCTCCACCCAGAGCTCCTCGACCTGTGGCACCTCGACGATCAGCCATCGCGTCGGATGTGAAGCGGTGATGGGCTCGATCTCGCCGACCCCGATCCGATGGATCTCGGGAGGTTCGGTGAGAGACGATCGATTGACGGCGATCGAGCCACCGTGATGGTCGAACGCCGTCACCGAGCCGGTATCGGTCAAGGCGACAGGCACGTCTCCTGGCGTCTGCGACCACTCGAAGAGGCGAGTCCGACCCGTGTCCTCGGCGGTCAGTAGCAGTCGGTCGCCGTTCCAACTCCAGTCCACAGGCGACCGGTCCCAATCCCCGAGATCGAGCATCGTGAGGTCCCCCGTGTCGGGGTCGACCATCGTGAGTCTCACCGGGTCTGCGTAGTAGTCCGGGATGAGCTGCTGACCGAAGACCAGATCGCCCGAGTCCGAGAAACGAGGGGTGGAAGCGTGGCCGGGGATTCCGGGCGTGAGGTCGGTGGTCGCTCGGCTGCCGATGTCGATAGCGAACAGCGACCATCGCAGATGACCGTGCGGCGGTTCCGAACGGTCGGCACAGAACACGATGGTGGAGCCATCCGGCGATATCGCCATGTCCGCAAGTGGATCTCCGGTGTTCTCCCATCGCATCCAACGACGGCTGTCCGGGGTCAGATCTTCGACGTTGCCCGAATCGAGATCGATCAGGAAGACGTGCGGGTACGCCTGCCCGGTCAACCACCGATCCCAATATCGGTACAGGGCGTTGCTGGTGGCATGCACCCCTGGCGACTGCTCGCCGGATCCGGGTGGTGGCACGTTCCCGATGGCGACGATGCTCGAGCCGCCCGGGTGCCAGGTCGCCCCGATCACGCCGCCCTCGAGTTGGGTGAGCTGCCTCGGCTCGCCGCCAGCCGGTCGGCATCGCGTGGAGTTGGGGTGTGCCGTCCACCGTCTCTGGTGAACGCGAGCATCGAACCATCGGGCGAGAAGCTCGGTCGGGTCGCGGAGGAGTCGGGCGCGGTGAGCGGCCTCAGCGATGAGCCGGTCCAATCGCATCGCCACAGTCGGGTCGTCGATGAGTTCTCGTCTTCGTCATAGGTCGTGACCGGTACCACGATCCACTCCTCGGACACGGTGGGTGCACCGACTCGCGGCAGGGCCCACATCATCGATGGTGACAGAGCGGTCATGGGGAAACCGTACCCCTGCAACGGGCGCTCCGTTCAAACGTGGAATCCGCCGCGCAATGTCGCGAGAGCTATCGTCGGCGGCCAACGCTCGCTCTGTCCGAGAGATCAACCATGTCAACAGTCGCCGTACTCACCTCCGGCGGGGACGCCCCGGGAATGAATGCCGCCATTCAGGCGGTGGTCCGCGTCGCCGCCTCCAAGAACTTCGATGCCGTCGGCATCCTCGACGGATATGACGGCCTCATCGACGGGATGTCGCGCCCGCTCACACGGCGGATCGATCAGGGCCGCTCGACGGTTCCCGAACAGGAACTCGAGGGATTCGCCGCGCACGGAGGAACGATCCTCGGCTCCGCCAGATGCTCCCGCTTCCACGATCCGGCCTTCAGAGCGAAGGCGGCTGACCATCTCCGGGCTCTCGACGCAGCAGGCCTCATCGTCATCGGCGGCAACGGCTCCATGGCCGGCGCTCACGCGATCGCCACCGAGATGGAGATCCCCGTCATCGGGATCCCCGCATCGATCGACAACGACATCGGGCTCACACGCGAGGCCCTGGGGGTCGATACCGCGCTCAACACGATCGTCGAAGCGTGCGACCGGATCTCCGACACCGCCCGATCGCACCACCGTGCGTTCATCGTCGAGGTGATGGGCCGGGACAGCGGCTACCTGGCGATGGCGGCCGCCGCCGCCACCGCTGCCGACGCGGTGTTGCTGCCGGAGACTGCCAAGAGCTTCGACGAGACCATCGATGCCGTCTCGGCGTGCATCCGCCAGGGGTTCTCCTCGGAGCGGATGAAACGCCGGGTCCTGATCATCAAAGCCGAGGGTGTCGACATCCCAACGCACATGCTCGTCGACGAGGTCGTCGCCCAACTCGGAGACATGAAAGACATCGAAGTCCGGGGGACGGTCCTCGGCCATCTCGTCCGGGGTGGCAACTCGTCGTTCCGTGACCGCCTCATCGCCGGCCGGTTCGGCCTGGTGGCGGTGCAGGCGTTGCTGGCAGGGCGGACCGACATCATGGTCGCATGGAATCTCACCGATGTCGGTGAGGCGACCAGCGACTCCTTCGTGCGGATGTTCTCACTGGCGGATGTTCTCAAGGAGACCGAGGCATTGCTGGCGCTCCGCAGCGACGTGGCTCGCGACCGCCTCCAGCGCATGGAGAGCATCCAGGGCGTTCTCGCCTTGTGAGGTGATCTGGGGAACCGGGCACGGTCGGCCCCCCGGAAGGCTGGCATCACCTGCTTGCGATGACCAGGGTCACCTCATCGTGTGCAGTGTGCAACGCCTCGACGACGTCGTCGCGGGTGGCCGCTCTGGCGAAGATGAACCCGAGATAGCGGTCACCGTCGGGGACCGGGACGACCTCAGACCCGATCGGAATCGCGATCTCGATCCCGGTCACCCCGGGGACCGACCTGGCCGCGTCGAGTCCGTCGATCCGCTCGAGCGTGCCGCGCTCCGGAATCGGGATCATCATGACGCCGGTTGCTTGTTCGATCCGTCGGAATCCCCGTTTGCGGACTCCGAGGGCGTGACGGAGCACGAGGCTCTCGAGGGTGTCGCCCATCAGGCCGAAGCTCAGGCTCCGGCCACAGATCCCACCGATGGTGCGTGCGGCGATCTCGATCACAACCGGTCTGCCGGCATCGATCCTCAGCTCGGCGTGGACCGGCCCATTGGTCAGGCCGAGGGCGGCGATCGCCTGGGCCACGATGCGCTCGACGTCGGTCACGGTGGTCAGCGTCGAGCGCCGTCGGCGTCACGAAGATGGTCTCTGCGAAGGTGGGCCCGTCGGGTTGGTCAGGCTTGTCCAAGATCGCGAGAACCTCGAGCTCGCCGTCCCAAATCAGACCCTCGACCGAGACCTCGACGCCTGGGGCGAACGACTCCACGAGGATCTGTTCGTCACCGTCGTCGTCCTGCTGATGATGCTGGGCGACGGCGAACGCCTCGGCCAACTGTCTCGGATCGTCGGATCTCATCACGCCCAGACTCGCACTCCGGGTGCGAGGCTTCGTCACGACGGGGAATCCCATCCGTTCTCGGCCACGGCGATGGCTTCCGATCCGGTCGAGGCCAATGCAAACCCCGGCTGGGGCACTTCCGCTGTGGCGAGGAGCCGCCGCATCGCGGCTTTGTCGAGCGTGGCCAGCGCGGCAGTGACGGGGTTCGCAGGTAGGCCAAGCAGCGAGGCAGCGCGCGCAGCGATCTCGACACCGGCGTCGTCGGCGGCGACGACCGCGTCGATCGGCGTCGAAGTGGCGAGGTCGGCCACTCGTTCCGCCGATGTCACAGGATCAGAGCAATCGATCGCAACCTGGCGGTCGGGCAGGACGAGCGGAAGCGGTCGCTCAGACGCAATCGACAGTTCGACCCCGAGGTCGGCAGCGGCCTCGACGAAGTCGGCCGCTCGATACGTCTCGGTCGGCAGGATGACGACGATTCGGCTCATGTCGGCGGAGAGTATCCGGTTTGTCGTCGGTGTGATGTAGCCTGAAAGGCCCATGAGTGACACAGAGAAGACCGACATCACCATCATCACCATCGCCGCCGACGCGATCGACATGATCTCGAATCTCGCCGAGCAGGAGCCCGGAGATGAGGAGTACGGCCTCTACATCGAGGTCACGGGCATCCGCGGCGCACAGTTCACCTACGACCTCAGCTTCGTTCCGGTCGCCGACGGCGCCGGGAAGATCATCGAACGTCACGGATCGCTCGCGGTCATCGTTCGCGAGGACGACCTCGAGAAGCTGCAGGGCTCCAGTCTGACGCTCACCGATCAGGGCCTGGCGATGAACAACCCCAATCAGCCGGCGACGCCGACGATGGCTGCCCCGAAGGGTGATCTCGAAGGCCCCCTCGCCGATCAGATCCAGACCGTTCTCGAACAACAAGTCAACCCGGCAATCGCCTCCCACGGCGGCGGCGCCGAGCTGGTGTCCGTCGATGGAACGATCGCCTATCTCAAGCTGATGGGCGGCTGTCAGGGATGTGGTATGGCGCAGGTGACGCTCCACCAGGGGATCGAACGAATCCTGCTGGAGGCGATCCCGGATCTCTCGGGGGTCATCGACGTGACCGATCACGCTTCCGGATCGGATCCGTACTACCAGGCGGCGAAGAAGTAGCTGGAGTCGCGTCCGCGTCACGAATCCCGGCAACCCGCATCGTGCGTCGGTAGCATTCTGCCGACGAGAAGTCGTCGTCCCTGGTCATCCTCTCCCACAAGATCGGTCCTCATGCGGGAACCTGACGGACATCGGAGACGTCTCTTCACTGTGTCACCAGAACGCCCGCCATCGAGATCGCTGAAGGCTGCCCTGCTCGCTGCCGTCCTCATCCTGATCGGTGTGCCGGCTGGGGCTCAAACCGGGGTCGAGGTGAGTGGAACCGCCGGAATGGCCGGGTGGCTCGATCCCGACGAGCCGTTCACTGTCGCCGTCCACATCGATTCCGACGTCCTGTTCGACGGCGTCATCGAGAGCTCGATGGGCGGAATCGAGATCACGACGCCTGCCCAGGTACCCGCCGGCACATCCAAGACCTATGACGTGCGGATGCCTCCCCCGACAGGGCAGACGCTCAGGGTGACCCTCCAGGACCAACTCGGCGAGATCGTCGTCGTCCAGCACCGTGTCCACCCGGCTCCCCACCGATGAGGTCTTCGTCGGTCTGTCGTCCGGACTGGATACAACGGCATTCGACCGACTGACGACTCCGATCGTCCGGCGTCCGCTGATTGGACTGAACATGCCGGCGGACAGCCGGCTGGAGTTCTTCGATCACCTCGTGTTGTCATCCGACGACGTCGATGACTCGGTGGTCGAGTGGGTCGAGGCCGGTGGAACGCTCGTGACGGATCGGGTGCCGGACATGTCACTCGAGCCGATGGCGGAGCCGGGAGATGGGACGGGGTATCTGGCCGGCGACGGCGTCGTTGTGGTCACCGACGACCTCGCATCTCCGGACGGATACTCGGACTTCCTGCTCGCCGGAGTCCTCGACACCGGGCGGCGCGACGCCTGGCAATCGCCGGATGCAGGCACTCACGGAAGCTGCGTCGAACTCAGGGAGCGGCGGCATTCCCGAGCTGCCGTGGTTGCTCGGAGCGATCGTCGCCTATGCAGTCGTGGTCGGTCCAGTGAACTTCTTCGTGCTCCATCGAACCGGGCGGCGCGATTTCGCGTGGATCACGATTCCGGTCATCAGCGCGCTGGCGCTCGGCGGTTTCTGGGTGGTGGGTACCGAGCGCCTCGATCAGGTGTCGTTGAGCCACGCCACACTGGTGATGGCTGGAAACCAACCGACGGTGCGCTCATCTGTGGTGCTCGCTGTCGGGTCACCCGGGGTGTTCGAGCTTGTATTCGATGACGGAGCACTCGTCTACCCGACCGGTATCGGAAACAACTTCGACCAGTTCGGCCGGCCGGTGGTGGTCGGCGGAGCCTCGATCCAGGGATCCGTGGCCCGGTTCGAGCTCGATCAACTCGGGTTTGCGGCGGCGAGCGCCATCCTCAAGTCCAGCCCAGTGGTCCCCGTCGCGTCCCTCGCTCCCGATGGTGAGTCGGTCACGGTGGACAACATCACCGAAAACGAGTTTTGGGCGTGGGGGGTTTCGAACGGGTCGCTCATCAACGCCCAGCGAGAGTCCCTCGCCCCGGGATCCGCTGGCAGCGTTGCGATCCAGGCGATCGGTCGCGCCGACGCGTTTCGCGAGCCCGGATTCGGGCTCAACGTCGGCGATGCGATCGTCGGAGAGCTGCAGCTGTGGAATGACGAGCGTGGGTGGCAGGTCCTCTCGCCGATCGGGCGAGCGGCGCAATTCAGCTTCGAGGAGAGCCCTGGCATGTTCTGGTTCGGGTTCACAGAGGATTTCCACCCCGGACTCGCCCTCGACGGTCGGGCTGTCGACCCACTCGGCACGACGCTGGTGATCGTCCCGATCGATGTCACCGACGTCGGATCGGGGTCGGAGGAGGGAACGCTCATCGACGTCGGGAACGGGATCGTTGAGAATGGCGGTGGCGCAGGCGACGTCTTCGTCAGCTCGGATGAGATGTGGCTCGGGTTCGACCTTCCGCCTGGAGCTGTCCCGACGGAGATCTCGTTCGTCGATCAGTTCGGGATGCGACCGGGATCGTTCGAATTGTGGGACTGGGAAGCGGCTCGACTCGAGCCTGTCTTGATCGGTGAGACCGTCGAGTCACGCTTCACGGACGCGGCGGGACGGCTGATCATGCGGGTCGCGGCGGGAGGAGCAGCCGGTCCCGCCGACGAGGGCTTCGTCGAGATCCCCATGTCTCCGCGTTCGGTGTCGATCGGATGGAAGACCCGATGATCGTCGAGTTCGAAGAAGTCGACAAGAGCTACGACGATGTGAAAGCGCTCGATCGTGCGACTTTGATGATTCCCGAGGGCTCGATCACCGGCTTGATCGGTCCGAACGGTGCCGGAAAGACGACGTCGATGCTCGTGATGAGCACGCTGCTCGAGCGAGACGGCGGTCGGGTCAGCGTCGCCGGCGTGGATCCCGAGGACGATCCGGTGGCGGTCCGGCGCCTGCTCGGCTGGATGCCGGACTTCTTCGGCTTCTACGACCGATTGACGACCCGTGAGTACCTGGATTTCTTCGCTGCCACCCAGCGGATCAAGCCGGCTGCGAGACCCGCCATCATCTCCGATCTGCTGGAGCTGGTCGGGCTGTCCGACAAGATCGACGCCGACGTGAACTCGCTGTCTCGGGGCATGAAGCAGCGCCTGTCCCTGGCGCGATCGCTCGTCCACGACCCCGAACTCTTGATCCTCGACGAGCCGGCCTCGGGTCTGGATCCTCGCGCCCGGGTTCAGCTCCGCGAGCTCATCGCCGAGCTGAGCCGCCTTGGGAAGACCGTGGTCATCTCCTCGCACATCCTCGCCGAGCTGGAAGGGATCTGCTCCCATCTGGCGGTGATCGACGACGGGACCGTGAAAGCGCAGGGAACCCTCGACGATATCCGTGCGGCTGCCACCGGTAGCAGACGCGTGTCGGCCCGGGTCGACGACGCCTTCGTCGACCAGGCGATCTCGGTACTCGAATCGAGACATGGCGTGACCGACGTCTCTGTCGAACGTGGCAAGCTCGGGTTTCTGATGGTCGGTGACGACAACGCCTCCGCTCGCCAGCTCGCAGGCCTCGTCGAGGCAGGCATCCCTGTCTACGAGTGGCGGATGGAAGCTGCGGGACTCGAAGAGATGTTCATGCGATTGACGAGGGACCGCCCATGAATCCGGTGCTCGCTCGCGAAGCGAAGGAGCGGTTCCGCGGCAAGCGCGTCACGCCATGGTTGCTGATCGTGTGGATCGGAGTGATCGGCTTGATCGGGTATCTGCTGTATCTCCTGGCTCGTGTGACAGCGGAGCAGAGTTTTGGTCTGGGACGCGCCGTCGCCACCGGCTTCATGGGCAGATTCCTCTTCGAATCGATGACGATCCTGTTGGTCACAGCCGTCGTGATGGTGGTTCCCGGCGTCACGGCGCTCGCCATCATCGGTGAGCGTGAGCGTCAGACGTTCCACCTGCTCCAGGTCACCCAGATGAGCCCGTTTCAATTGGTGACAGGCAAGCTCGCTGCTTCCGTCGCCTACTTCCTGCTGCTGGTCGTTGCCATCCTGCCGATCGCCGGAATGCCGCTTCTCTTCGGAGGCACGACGTTGCGGGATGTCGTCGTTTCGGTCGCGTACGTCCTGCTCGTGACACTCATGCTCGCGTCGACCTCGATGTGGATGTCCGCCAGAGCCAAGTCGAGCAGGGGAGCGGTCGCCCTGTCGTACACCATCAGCTTTGCCATCGCCTTCTTCAGCTTCGCCGGTCTCGGAGCCGAGTACTTCCTGGCACTGGATGACTTCAACGACATTCCCCCGGCCGGGATCGAGTCGTATTCGGGCCTCGTCAATCCGTATCTCGGCTTGGTGTCGGCGATGGAGATGCCGCTGGAGATCAGCCAGCAGGTCTTCCCGACGCCGTACACCCCATTCGAACTGCATCTGTTCCAGCGGCAGGGAGCGAACCTGGGTGGCTTCGGAGGGGACGTCGCTCCCGGGACGATCCGGATCGAGGATGGCAGGCAGTTCGTCAACTACTCCCGGCCCCCGCTCTGGACCTACACGGTCTCGATCTATGCGCTGCTGATCGCGATCTCCCTGTACCGGGCGACCCGGCTGGTGCAAGCGCCTGCCCCCAAGCCGATCCGGGTGAAGTCACGGCGTGATCGCGAAACGGCAGAGAAGGTTCCCGATGCCCCTGCCTGAGTCGGTTCGGTTATTGATCAGGCTGGCGCGTCGGCGCTTGACAGCGGCCTGGACACTTCGGGCGTTGGTGGTCTCATTGGGCACCGCCTCCGCAGTCGCGTCGATCCTGGTTGCCGTGTCCCGACATTGGGTGATTCAATGGGCCGAGCTCATCGGTTGGTCGATGATCGGAATGGCCGCGGTGATCTCCGTGGCATTGATGCTGCTGCGGCGACCGACGCCCGCCAGAGCGGCCCTCGAGATCGACCGCCGGCTCGGCGGATACGATCGCATCTCGACGGCTCTGGAACTCACCGAGACCAGGACGGAACTGAGCGAGCCCGAGGCCCGCCAGGTGGCGTCAGCCGACTCGTGGGCTCGCGCCCGCAACATTCGCGGCCTCGTCGGGCTGCTGCCGCCGCGACCGCTGCCCCAGCTTGCAGTCCTGGCCCTCGCGGCGGTGACAGCGTTGACCTTCATTCCCGCCGCCACCGACGCCGCGATCGCGCAGATCCGCCAGGACCGTGCATCGATCGAGGCGGAGGCGGACCGGATCGACCAACTCGCCGAGGATGCTGCGCCCGAGGTGGCCGATCGACTCGAAGCGCTCGCCGAGGAGTTGCGGCAGGCCGAGACACTCGAGCAGGCGATGGAGGCCTTGGGCGAAGCGAGACGTGATCTCTTGGATTCGCTCGATCCTGCCGATCTCGCACGGAGAACCGCTCTCGCCGGCCTCGAGCAGTCGTTGGAGCGCAACCCGATCGCTCAGGGTGCCGATGCCGCAGAGCAGTTGGAGCGTCTCGCGGACGACCTGGCCGGCGTCGCGCCTGAGGACGCCCGGGACGTTGCGGGCGAGTTGGCGAAGCGCGCCGAGGACTTCGCTGGCGTCGATCAGGAGTTGAGCGACGCACTCTCGGAGGCGGCGAATGGTCTTCGAAGGATCGCATCGGGCGATCGATCTCGCACCGCGGAGACCGCCGAGGCGTTGCGCCGAGCAGCCGATAGCGTCGGTGATGCCGCCGCAGCAGGGGAGCGATCCGACGCGACCAGAAACGCCGCATCCGAGCTTCGGTCGGCCCAGGATCGCCTCGATTCCCAACGCTCCGACGCCGATGGTCAGGGGAGCGGTGATGGCCAGGGGAGCGGTGACGGTCAGGGGAGCGGTGACGGTCAAGGAAGCGGTACCGGTCAGGGAGGCAGTCAAGGACAGGGGACCGGTCAGGGTGCCGGCGGTGGCGGCGGTCAGGGTGCCGGTGGCCAAAGCGGGGCCGGAACCGGTTCCGGCACCGGCTCTGGATCGGTCCCGTCGGGTCGCGGGGACGACGACCCGCTTGCCGATCCGGCCCGGGGCGAGATCTTCGATCCTCCCGATTTCTCGAGCGGCGAGGAGATCAGGGTGCCTATCGACGGTGCTGACCCCGGTGACCTTCTGGGAACGGCTGCCGGCCGTGGGATCGGAAACGATGCCGTCACCCCCTATACGGACCGATTCACCGAGTACCAGCGCGCCGCGCTCGACTCACTCGATTCACTGGTGATCCCGTCGAGTGTCGAAGACATCGTCCGGGACTACTTCACGAGATTGGAGCCATGACACGATGACCAACAGCGAGACACACCTGACGCCCGAGTCGTTCAGATTGCACATCGACGAGGTACGGCAGGCGGTCGGTTCCGTCATCGTCGGGCAGCGGCAACTGGTCGACACGGTGCTGATGGCGACACTGTGCGAAGGCCACGTGCTGCTCGAGGGCGTGCCGGGGCTCGGGAAGACCAAGCTCCTCGACACGCTCGGCCGGGTCCTGGCTGTCCGGTTCGGGCGCATCCAGTTCACCCCCGACCTCATGCCGGCTGACATCCTCGGAACCAAGGTGCTCGAAGGCACCGAGTTCGCCTTCCATCGCGGTCCGATCTTCGCCAACCTCGTGCTCGCCGACGAGATCAACCGTGCCACCCCCAAAACCCAATCGGCGCTGCTGGAGTCGATGCAGGAGCGAAAGGTCACGTTGGGAGGCGAGACGCACCTCCTACCGAGGCCGTTCCTCGTCATGGCGACCCAGAACCCCATCGAGCAGGAGGGAACCTATCCGCTTCCCGAGGCACAGCTGGACCGCTTCATGTTCAAAGAGGTCGTCACCTTCCCGTCGGCCGACGACCTGGTGCAGATCCTCCAACGAACCACCGCCGGCCCCGAGTCCGAGCCCGAGCGCGTGCTCGACCTGGAAACGCTCGGGTCGATGTCGCAGATGGTGCGCGAGGTTCCGATCGGCTCGCACCTCCTCCGGTATGTCGCCTCGCTCGTCGGTGCGACGCACCCCGAGTCGGAGACCGCTCCTGAGCGTGTCCGGACGTACGTGCGAAACGGCGCATCACCCCGTGCCGCCCAGTCGATGGTGCTGGCCGGGAAAGCTGCCGCGCTGATGGACGGTCGATCGAACGTCGCCGCCGAGGACATCTGGGCGGTGGCGGTCCGATGCATGCGCCACCGGCTGGTGCTCGGGTACGACGCGATTGCAGACGGGATCGGGCCGGACGATCTGATCGCAGACGTGCTCGAGTCGTTCCCGACGCCGACCGTCTGATGCTGCTCGAACCAGGTCTACGCGATCGGTTGGACCGGCTGTCGATGGCCAGCGGGAAGCGGATCCGTTCGTCGTATACGGGTCGGAACCGGTCGAAGCACCTGGGCGAGAGCCTCGATTTCGCCGACTACCGGGAGTACGTGCCCGGCGACGACTACCGGAGGATCGACCACCAGTTGTGGGCTCGGCTCGGTCAGGTGTTGATTCGACGTTTCGAGGCCGAGGAGGAGTTGACGGTCACCGTCATCCTCGACGCCACGGCATCGATGGGGATGGGTGGCAAGTTCGACACCGCCCGGCACCTCGCCGCAATCGTGTCGTATCTCGCGTTGTCGAGCGGCGATCGCGTCGTTCCGGTCGTGATCGCCGGTGAGGGGGATCGCCCGACGACGCGAGGGCCGGTCGGACGCCATCGGAGCGCATGGCCGGCCATCGAGCGGTGGCTCGAGTCGATCGGTCCGGCCGGCACGGTCCCACTCGCCGGCGCGATCCGCAGCGTGGTCGGTCCGGTTGCCGGGAAGGGCTCGGTCGTCGTTGTCTCAGATCTGCTGGACGATCGGTGGGAGAGCGTCCTGGACGGCGCCGGGTTGGGCACCGGTGGAGTCGTGGCACAGGTGCTGGCGCCCGACGAGCTCGACCCGTCGATCGTCGGTGACGTCCGCCTGGTCGACGTCGAGACCGGTGATGAGGTCGAGGCGTCGACATCGACAGAGATGCTCGACGCATACGCCGAGGCGGTCGCTCGCTTCGTGTCCGGTGCCGCCGGTCGCTCTCGTCGAGTGGGGCTCGATCACATCCTGGTGCCGGCAGGGCCGGGAGCGGGCGAGAGGTTTCTCCGGCAGATGGCGTCTGACCGGGTGCTCACGTGAACCTGCTCGCCCCCGCCGCACTCGGGCTCGCCGCGCTCGCTCTGCCGCTCATCGCCCTCTACATGCTGAGGAGCCGTCGTCGGAGGGTGGTAGTCCCCAGTGTGTTCCTGTGGCGGCGGGCTGAGACGTCCGTCACTGCGGCCGCTCCGTGGCAACGCCTCGAGCTCAATCCGCTGTTGATCATCCAGTTGATCATCCTCGGCGTACTCGTGTTCGCGTTGTCGAGGCCGTTCTTCGCGCAAGCGTCGCTGCTCGGGCCACACACCGTCATGGTCATCGACACGTCGGGTTCGATGGCGGCTGCCGACCGGTTCGACGCGGCCATCGCACGGGCGACGTCCCTGACGGCCGACGTGTCAGCCGCCAACCTCGTCTCGATCGTCGAGGCAGGACCGAGGGCACGCGTCGTGGGATCGTTTCTCCGGACCGATGCTGCCGTGCAGTCGGCTCTCTCCGAGATGTCGGTGACCGGCGGACGCGCAGACCTCGATGGAGCGATCAGGCTCGGTCGGGGTCTTGCGACACCGGACCGCCCGACGAATCTGGTCATTCTGAGCGACGGGTCGTCCGACTCGCTCGCCACCGAACCGGTGGTGGGAGCAGACCACATCAGGTTCTCGGACACAGCGGACAATGTGGCGATCAGCGGATTCTCGGTCGAGCCGTCCGGTGAGGGGGTGGTTCGGCTCTTCCTGAACGTGTCGAATCACACCGGAACCGCCGAGGACGTCGATGTCGCCTTGACCGTCGACGGCATTCCGGCGGGATCGGTCACCCTCGAGGTGCCCGCTCTGTCAGACGCGTCTCAGACGGTGCCGATCGAAGCCGGGCCCGGAAACACCATCGTTGCAGCCCGCACCGGCCGAGACGACGGGCTCGATCTCGACGACGTCGCCTACGTCGTCGTCGAGGGGGGAGCCGACGCAGCTGTCGGCGTGCTCGGCCGTGGTTCGACATTCATCGATGTGCTGGTCGACATCGCCCCCGGATTCCTGCGTGCCGCGCCGGACGCCGCCGACATCCTGATCGTCGACGGCGGCCCGCTCCCCGAGATCGATCGGCCGACCTGGCTGATCCGGCCCGAGACGCCGCCGGAAGGTGTGGACTTCACCGAACTGGTCACCAATGTTGGAGCGACCTACCAGGCACCAGGCGAGCCGATACTCGACTCGGTCGATCTCTCCGGACTCGCAGTGTCGGAAGCCCAGGTCGCCGAGACGTTCTCGTGGCTGCCGATCGTGCGAGCGGGCGATGTTCCCCTGATTCTGCTCGGTGAGGTCAACGGATACCGAGTCGTCTACTTCACCTTCGACATCACGCACTCGAATCTCCCGGTCCAGGTCGGCTTCCCCATTCTCGGTGCGCGCATTCTCGACTGGCTCGGCGGAGTCGGCACAGCATCCGCCCAGTCGGCGGTTGCCGGAACGCCGATCGACTTCGCTGCGCCGGCTGGATCGGTGACCGAGGTCCTGCGAAACGGAGCGTCGATCGCTCGGCTCGACGGGCAGTCGGTGTCCTTCGCTGCCACGGGGATGCCCGGGGTGTATGACATCCGGTTCATTGCGGATGACGGGACCACGACATCAGGGCCGCGAGCGGTCCGCTCGTTCGACAGGACCGAGAGCGTGGCCGGATCCCGCGACATCTCGGTGATCCCTCCCACCCGTCAGACCGCAGAGTCGGGAGCGCTGCTCCGCGAGTGGGCGCCGCTCCTGGTAGCCATCGCGGCAGCGCTCCTGCTGGTCGAGTGGTGGATGGCGCACCGGCGACGGAGCCAACGAAGCGAGGTGGTTGCATGACCGTCGAGCACTGGTGGGCGTTGCTGGCCATTCCTCCTGCGCTCGCAGCGGTGATCGTCCTCGCAAGACGTGGATCGAGGCTCGTCCCGGCCCGACAGCATCGCTGGTCGGTCTGGGCGAGATGTGTCGCTGTCTCGCTGCTGATCATCGCCGTTGCCCAGCCGTCGCTGGTCACGGCGGTGAACGAACGCACCGTCTTCTTCCTCCTCGATCGCTCAGATTCGATCTCGGTCGAGACACGGGCGGAACAGCAGGCGATCGTCGATGCTGCGTTGGCCGAGTCCGGTCCGACCATCCGCGTCGGCCTCGGCGTGTTCGGGGCGGATCTCGAGGTCGACACCGCCCTCACTGTTGGCCTGTCGGAGGCCACCCCGCTGGCCGAAGTGGATGGGTCTGCCACAGACCTCGCTGGAGCGCTCAGAGCAACCGCGTCGCTGCTTCCGTCGGAGGGCTCGCGTCGTGTGGTCGTGCTGTCCGACCTGGTGGAGACATCCGGGGACACGCGCTCGGCCGCCCGCGAGCTCGAAGAAGCCGGGATCGCGGTCGATGTGGTCCCGTTGGTTGCGTCCCGGTCGGCCGATGCCTTGATCGAGTCGATCCGGCTGCCGGCAACCGCCCGCGTCGGCGAGACCGTTGCGGCGCAGATCGGGATTCGCTCGAACCGGGCGGGTCCCGCCACGCTCGTTGATCGACGATGGGAGTGGGGCGCTCGAACCGGTCCAGGTGCTACTGGAGGCGGGCGTACAGGTGGTCGAGATCCCGATCGACGTGTCCGAGCTCGGGGTCACTGCGGGTCTCGGCGACCATCGACGCCCCATTCGACACCCGTCCGGAGAACGACGCCGCCCAGGGGATCACGCGCGTTCTCGGGCCTGCGCAGGTCGTCGTGGTCGAAGGCGTCGATGGTGAGGCTGACGAGCTGATCGCCGCACTCGAGGCAGGCGGCCTTCTGGTGGACGGACGCTCCTCGGTCCCCGATGACGGTGAGCTCCTCGAATACGACGCAGTGATCCTGGTCAACGTCGACCGTCCTGACAACGCGTCCGCAGAGCGGCTCGTCGGCTACGTCGAAGATCTCGGTCGGGGCCTGCTGGTCATCGGTGGTGACCAGGCCTTCGGGTTGGGCGACTATCACGAGACGCCGCTCGAGTCGATCTTGCCGGTGTCGTCGAATCCCGACGACCTCGTCCGGCGCCAGCCCGTGGCCGAGGTGCTCGTCATCGACACCTCTGGTTCGATGGGGCGATGCCACTGCAACAACGGTGTCAGCAACGAGGGCGGACCGGTCAAGACCGACATCGCCCGGGCAGGCGCCAGCCTGGCGATCGAGGCCCTGTCCGACTCCGACAGCGTGGGAGTGCTCTCGTTCTCATCGGGGTACGACTGGGTGATTCCTCTCGGGTTGAAACCGGATGCTTCGGTCGTCGACGATGCGCTCGGCGGTCTCACTCCCCAAGGCGACACCGAAATCGCATCCGCTCTGGAACAGGCGTTGGAGGAGGTCCGGTCCGTTCCCGACGCATTGCGACACATCGTCCTGTTCACCGATGGTTGGGATCCCAACGACGCCAACCTGGTGCCGCTCGCACGGAGGATCGCAGATGCCGGCGTCACACTCTCGGTTCTCGGGACGGGCGAGGGGCCAGGCTCGATGCTGCGACGGATGGCCGACGTCGGTGGTGGTCGCTTCTATCCAGGCGCCGACCTCGAGTCGGTTCCGGAGGTGTTCGTCGAGGAAACGTTGACCGTGGCCAGGAACCTGGCGACCGAGGGCTCCTTCTTCCCGGTGCTCGGGGTGACATCGGAGGTCACCCGGGATCTGAGGTCCACGCCGCCGTTGCTCGGATATGTCCTCACCAAGTCGAAGGCGACTGCAGCCGTGAACCTGGAGATCGGCCAGAGCGATCCGTTGCTCGCATCCTGGCAACGGGGATTGGGACGGGTGACGGCGTGGACGTCGGATGCCACATCCCGCTGGTCGAGCGGATGGGTCGATTGGGACGGTTTCGTGGGCTTCTGGGGCTCGGCCGTCAGAGATGTGCTCGCCTCGGGGCGGGAGCAGCCGCCAGAGGTGTTTGTCGAGGGTGGTGCGGTGAAGGTGCAAGCGTCGGCAGCGGGACTGGGAGATTCCGCCGCGGCGACAGCGCTCGTCCGATCGCCCGATGGGTCGACGATCGCCGTGCCGATGGTCAGGACCACCGCTGATACGTTCTCGGCCGAGACCAGAGCCTCGGCGCCGGGGGCGTACTGGGCGACAGTCACCGTTGAGGACGGCGACGGTGGCGTCATCACGAGCGGATCGGGCGCCGTGTCGAGCTACGAGGAGGAGTTCGCGTTCCGGGATCCCGACCCGACGCTGGCGGCGGACCTGGCGGGGATCACGGGAGGACGGGTTGCTCCCGAGGTCGCGTCGTTCTTCGATCCGGCTCCGTCGTTGGGTCGGAGCGCCCGCCCCGTATGGCCATGGCTCGTCATCGTCGCTCTCTTCGTGTTCCTCGTCGACGTGGGACTCCGTCGGCTGGTTCTGGTCGAGGGCGATGGAGCCGCATGGAGGCAAGGCTTGACATCGGAGCGTTCGCGAGAGCAGCGGAGGGTCGATCAACTCGAGGCCGATCGGTCGACAGACCCCGAGCGTGAGCGCACCACCGCCTCGGACAGCCAGACCCTGGAACGCCTCATGCGGCGGAAGCGTTGACTGCAGCCGCCCGAACCTGGCCGTCCTGCCGGTACCCTCCGGTCATGGAGCGACAACTCAGGACATACCGGGTGAAGGACGGTCAGATGGATGCGTTCCTCGACGTGTTCGACCGCGTGGTCGAGGCACGCACGGCCCACGGATTCGAGATCGAGGGCGTGTGGTATTCGAGAGAGAGCGGTGCGTTCTGCTGGGTGGTCGGCTTTGGGGGCGAGGGCTCGTTCGACGAGGCCGTCGAGCGCTACTACGCCAGCCCCGAGCGCATGGCGATCACACCGGATCCGCTCGGATTTCTCGACGAAGTCGAGCTGAGCATGGTGGAGCGTCATCTCTGAATGGGATTCACTCGCGAGGAACTCGAGTCGTTCCGCGACGCCACCGTCCCCGACCTGATCGGCCCGGCGATCGAGTTGCTGTTCGTCGGTATCAACCCAGGCCTCTGGACCGCGGCGACGCAGACTCACTTCGCTCATCCCGGCAACCGCTTCTACCCGGCCCTCGCCCAGGCTGGTGTGATCGAGCGAGAGATCGATCGAAGCACAGGCATGAGTGACGCGGATCGTCGACATCTGATCGAGCGCCGCGTCGGCGTCACGAACATCGTGGGTCGGGCAACGGCGAGAGCATCGGAGCTCTCCACCGCCGAGTTGCGCGACGGAGGTGAGCGCTTGCGGCGCCTGGTGCGCCGACATCATCCCAACGTCGTCGCCGTCGCCGGGATCACGGCCTACCGGAGCGCGTTCGGCCGGCGCTCGGCGAGGCCGGGTCGTCAGGAGGAGGATTTCGAAGGTGCCGAGCTGTGGGTGGTTCCCAATCCCAGCGGTCTCAACGCCCACGAGACGCTCGACTCGCTGGCCGCGTGGTATCGACAGGTCGCCGAGGCTGCCGGCGTGGTCGGCGCATGACCGATCCGATCAACGCTCCAACCGAGCGCCAGGTGTTGTATGCACTCGTTGCTGGAGGGTTCATCGTGGTCGTCGCGGTACTGGTTGCCGGAGCGGCGGTCGCCGGCCTGGTTCCGGCGTGGTGGTCGCTGACCTCGGCGCTCGGAACACTCTGCGTGGCGGCGTACTCGGTCGTCCGGTGGAGGAACACGGGCTCGGTGCTCGTGGCGACGATTGCGCTCTTCCTGATCTGGGTTGTCGGGACACTGCTGGTCATATGAAGGTCGCCGGCGTCGACATCGCCGATGGCTCCTGGTTGGTGGTGTGGATGGAAGATGGAATCGTGACCGGTTCGGTGCTGGTCGACACGCTTCAGGGGCAACTCGAGGAGGCGGAGGTCGTGGCGATCGACATCCCGCTTCACCTTCCCGTCGACCGGATCGGCCGGGTCGCCGAGGACGAGGCGCGACGGCTCCTCGGCCCGAGGTCGAGCACCGTCTTCTCGTCACTCCCGGCTGAGCTGTATCAGAGCGCCTACACCCAGGAGCAGCGCGACCTCGCCCGTCGGCGGTTCGGGCGGTCGTTCTCGAAGCAGTCGTGGAACATCGGGTGGGCGGTCCTCGACGCGGCCCGGGCCAAGTCGTCGACCTGGATCGAGACCCATCCCGAGCTCGCGTTCCTGGAACTGACCGGTTCACCGCTTCCGTCAAAGCGGTCGTGGTCGGGTGTGCGGCGCCGGATCGATGCTCTCGAAGCCGTGGGCATTCGCGTTCCCGAGTTGAACGGGCCGGTGAAGACCGACGACGCGCTCGATGCTGCTGTGTGTGCCCATGTCGCGACCCGCTACGCACAGGGCTTGGCCGGATACGTGCCGCATGGCGGTGACGACGGCCGCATCTGGTTCTGAGTGGGGAACGGTCAACCCACCGTACCGGATGGTATGGTGTCACGGCCGGAGGCCTCGACACATTTCCTGTACCTCGGGACGCCATGCGATAAGCTGACGGTCGAAGTCACGTCATTGGGGGATCGCACTGACGACCGAAACACAGGAACCATCCAACGAGCGCCGCTCGCTGATCATCCGCACTGCGCCGGGGTTCTTCGTCAACTCCATCGTTGCAGCCGCGCTCGGCGTGGTGCTGGCCCGACTGATCGAGCAGGTCGGGGTCGGGATCGCCGGTCTGCTCGCAGGCCGTGAGCCGGTCTTCACGACCGTCGTGACGGAATTCCGCGCCGACGGCTCTGAGCTCGTTTTCCTCGGTGGAACCGTTGCCAGCCTCGTCGTCGGGGCGTCGATGCTCGCCATGTATCCGAACGCCATCGATCGATCGGTGGGCAAGCTGCAGATGCTCTGGGTGATTTTGTTCACCCTCAGGAACGGCTTCTTCGACCTCGCCACGACCGCATACGTGGACGACTCGCCAGTCGCGCGAGCGCTCGGGACGTTCGACGCCCCGGCCGGGCTCGATCTCGTCTTGAGCGTCACCGGCGCCCTCGGACTGCTGCTCGTCGCCTTCGCCGCGGCACCCGCCTTCCTGGGATTCTCCCGCCACCGCAGTGAGATCCTCACCGGGATCGAGCGGATGAGATATGTCGCCACGCTGGCGCTGCTGCCTGCACTGGCAGGACCACTGATCGCTGTCGCATTCTTCATTCCCGACCGGGACACCAATTACGTCCGCACGCTCCCCTTCATCGGTCTGTTCCTGGTGATCACCACCGTCGCCGCCCGTTGGACGCGCGAAATCAAGGAGCCGAAGCTGGTCCAGGAGCGCAGCCTGTCGATTCCGCTCATCATTGCTGCCCTGGTGATCTTTGCGCTGTTGCGGTTCGTGGTCGAGCCTGGCATCGCCATTCCGCCATGGGACGATTCGCTGAATTGGCTGCCGAGGCCCTGAGCCGATGGGCCGCCGGGCGGCAGTTCTCACTGCCAGCGACGGAGTGAGCGTCGGCACTCGCCTCGACGAGTCTGGCGACGTGGTCTCAGTCGATCCTGGAAGGGGCCGGATTCTCCGTCGAAGAACGAGTGGCAGTCGCCGACGACGCCGACGTGATCGAGCAGTCGCTCCGAGGATTGTGCACCAAGGCGGCACTTGTCGTCACGACGGGCGGCACGGGTTTCGGGCCCCGAGATGTGACACCCGAGGCGACCCTCCGGGTCATCGAGCGTCGAGCTGATGGTCTGATCCATGCGATGTATGCGGCCGGGCTGACGCAGACGCCGATGGCAGCGATCTCGCGAGCCGTCGTCGGCTCCACGGGGTCGACGTTGGTGGTCAACCTTCCGGGGAGCCCGCGTGGGGCACGTGAGAACCTCGAGGCGATCCTCGGCGTGATCCCACACGTGCTCGATCTGCTCGAGGGTGACACCGAGCACACCTGAGTCCGGTGCAGATCGATTGACCAGGACGTATCGTGGCACCCGTGACAGAACTCGACCACATCCTCGACACGATGAAGGACTGGGACACGCGCGGGATCGACTTTGCGTTGGCGACGGTCGTCGGAGTGCGTGGCTCGACCTATCGGGGCCTTGCAGCCCGGCAGCTGGTGGCCGACAACGGCGCCAGCGTCGGGACGATCTCTGGAGGATGTCTCGACAACGACCTGCATCTGGCGGCCGCCGAGGTGATCGCTTCCGGCGTTGCCTCCATCGTCGAATTCGATCTCACGTCCGACGACGAGGCCGTGTGGGGCTGGGGCATCGGCTGCAACGGGGCAACCGAAGTGCTCATCGAGCCAGCGGCCACCGCCCTCGAATTGGCACGCCAGTTCGAGCACATCCGCCATCCCTTCGCGGTCGTCCATCCCTTGGATCGCGATGACCGAGATGAGCGTCGCTACATCCGACCGGTCGGAGATTCGCCGGTGGTCGGTCGACTCGCTGTCGAGGCACAGGAGGCGATGGTGGACGGTCGCCATCGGGTCGTGGACATCGAGGGCTCGCGCCATCTCATCGAAGTCGTGGGATCGCCGGCACGTCTCCTGGTGTGTGGAGCCGGGCACGACGCGGATCCGGTAGTGAGACTGGCTCGCGAGCTCGGGTTTGCGGTGTCCGTCACGGACGATCGGAGACACCTGCTCACTGCCGAGCGTTTCGGAGAGGGAACCGAGCTCATCCACTCTGATCCCGGTGACCTCGGTTCGGTCACGCCGCTGGATGCGAGAACGTACGTGGTCCTCATGTCGCACAACTTCCTCCGGGACATGGCCTATCTCGAGGCGCTCCATGGCACGTCGGTTCCCTACGTTGGTGCGCTCGGCCCCGCCGAGCGCCTCGACAACTTGGTCGACGACCTCGCCGCGCGTGGCTTGACGTTCGGTGAATCCTGGCATGAGAGGCTGCGAGGTCCTGCCGGTCTCGATATCGGTGCCGAGGGACCGCTGGAGATCGCCTGGTCGATCCTCGCCGAGGTCATGGCAATTCGGGCGGGCCGGGAGGGCGGCTCGATATCGGTGCGGAAACGCAACGAGGAACCGGCGAAGGGCTGAGCAACGACTCAGTTGGTGACGGTCACCCGGACCGTTGCGGCGTCGCACGCACCCGACGTGTCGCAGACCTCGTAGCTGAAGCTGTCTGTCCCTGTGAAGCCGGGTCTCGACTCATAGCGGATCTGTCCGCTGGCTCCCAGCACCGTCGCCGTCCCGTTTGTCGGGACCTTGGTGATCCGGAGGCTGGTGGTGTCGATGGAACCGGTGTCATTCGACGTGACTCTGATGTTCGCCGTCCCGTTGCTCTTGACCGACGTCGAGTCGTTGACGGCGACGATCGGCAGGTGTCGTGGTGGTCTGGTGGTTGTCGGTGGAGTGGTGGTGGTTGTGGTGGGTCGGTGGTGGTGGTGGTCGTGGTTGTCGGTGGAATGTGGTGGTCGTGGTGGTCGGTGGGGTTGTGGTCGTGGTGGTTGGTCGGAATTGTGGTCGTGTGGTGGTTGGTCGGGTAGTGGTCGTGGTGGTTGGTCGGGTGGTGGTGGTTGGAGGTATCGCCGCTACGACCGTGGTGGTGGTGCGTCGACAGGGCGGTTGTCGTGGTCGGTCCTCCTCCCGGGGTGGTCCCGGGTGGTCGACGGGCTCGATCCTGGCCGGGTGTTCCGTCCGGAGCCGTCCGTCTGCGACGTTGGTGTCTCGCCGGTCGTATCCGGGTCGACGTCGGATTGGGCAGTGGGGCCGCGGCTGCGATCTCGCCGGCTCGTCCGGTTGCGGTCTCCGAACCAGGGCGTCGACGGCATTTCCCGAGAGACCGGATCCGGCGATGACGACCTCGACGACGTCTTGCGACGGCAGGTCGATCGCGGCGGGGACGATCCCGATGACCATCGATGTCGTCATGAGAGCAGAACTCGCCAGGAGGGTGATCACATCGCGACCCAACGCGGGAAGCCCTCTCGACCAGGGGAGTTGAGCCACGGCAGCCAGGGGACCGGTGGCCCATCGGAGCCTGCCGAGTGCAACTTTCATGAGCGCGCGCGCCACCTTCGGGTCGAACTGGACGCCGGAAAGTGCCACGATCTCCTTGCGGGCGGTCTCGGGGGACTTGGCGCGTTGGTAGGACCGGCCGCTCGTCATGACGTCGTAGGCGTCGGCGACTGCGACGATGCGAGCCCCGTATGCGATGTCCTGGCCCGCCAGACCGTACGGGTAACCCGAGCCGTCGTATCGCTCGTGGTGGTGCTCGATGGTCTTGGCCCAGTCGCCGAGCCAGGGGACGATCGGTGCGATCAGCCTGACCCCGTGGATCGGGTGCTGGCGGATCTCGTGCCACTCGTCGTGATCGAGTTCGCCGTCCTTGTTGAGGATCTCACCTGAGACTTCGAGCTTCCCGATGTCGTGGAGGAGGGCTGCCCACCGGAGCCGGTCGCGATCGCCTTGGCTCAACCCGAGCTCTTCGGCGATCAGGTCGACGTAGGCACGTACCCGCTCGGAGTGTCCTCTGGTGCGACGGTCGTGTCTGCCGAGTGCCGCGGACAGCGAGAGAATCAACTCGGCGGCTTCGCCTGCTGAGCGGTCGCCCCCGGCGGACACGGAAGCGATCCGCTTCTTCAGCTCGCCGATCGAGCCGGAGCGACGGGCCACCTTGAGCCGCGACGGTGCCTCGTTCGGGAACAACATCGTCATCTTCAGCAGCGTCGACAAGGGGAAGATAGCGCCGGGCGATCCTGTCGACGATGGTGGCGGCGATCGAGGCGACCATGATCGTCAGGACCCACCATTGGATGAGCTGGGCAACGGTCTCAGGGTCCGGGAGGCGGTGTGAGACCGCCGCGCCGGCGAAGAAGCCGGCCACCAGCGGAACGACAAAAATGGCGAATCGAACCAGGAACGCAGCGAACCGGCGTGATTCCCAGCGCTCCTGATCACTCAGAGCGGGTCTCGATTGCGTCTCCATCCTTCGCAATCAGTATCGACCGGATTGGGACGCGATTGACCGATTTGATTCGATCGGACTACTGCTGGCGCCGTGCCGTCTCGACGTCGTCGACCCGCGGTCGATTGGATCGGCGCGGACCGTGATGTGTGGCCTGTCGGCGAGGAGCGGTGAGCCCGCTCAGCGGGTCCAGGGCGAGGCGACGTCGGGGTCGATGCCGTATCGAGTGATCGCGTCGGAGACGACCTCAGGGCCGATCGTCCCGTCGCGTACGAGACCCGCGAGGGTGGCGACGACAACGTGACCGGTGTCGGTTTCGAAGAACCTCCGCAGCGCCTGGCGTGTATCTGAGCGACCGAACCCGTCTGTCCCGAGCGGGATGAACGTTCCGGGAACCCACTGCTGGACTTGATCGGCGACCGATCGCATGAAGTCGGTCACCGCCACGATCGGGCCTCCGACGCTTTCGAGCGACGTGGTCACGAACGGCTTCTTCGGATCGGAGCCGGGGTGAAGTCGGTTCCATCGGTCGACCTCCATCGCATTCTCGCGGAGCAGCTTGTAGGAGGTGGCAGACCACAGCTCGGCGGCGACGTCGTAGTGCTCGGCAAGCTCGCTCTGCGCCTCTCTCGCGGCCAGGTTGGCCGAGCCGGAGAACAGGATCGCCGCCCGATGGGTGGGGCCGTCTGGCGCCTCGGCCCACCGGTAAAGGCCGTCGAGCACACCCTGATCGACTCCGTCTGGCTTCGAAGGTTGGATGTAGTTCTCGTTGTAGGCGGTGAGGTAATAGAAGATGTCCTCACCGTCGCCATACATCCGCTGGATGCCGTCCTGGATGATCAGACCAGTCTCGTAGGCGAACGCAGGGTCGTAGCACCGGGCGGTCGGGACGGTCGAGGCGAGGACGAGCGAGTGGCCATCCTGGTGCTGGAGCCCCTCGCCCATCAGCGTCGTTCGACCCGCAGTCGCACCGATCAAGAACCCTCGTGCTCTGGCATCTGCTGCAGCCCACAGGAAGTCGCCGGTGCGTTGCCATCCGAACATCGAGTAGAAGATGAAGAACGGGACCATGGGGACACCGCGTGTGGCGTACGACGTCGCAGCGGCCGTCCACGACGCCATCGACCCGGCCTCGGTGATCCCTTCCTCGAGGATCTGCCCGTCCTGGCTCTCGATGTAGGCGAGCAACATCGATGCGTCGACTGGCTCGTACAACTGGCCTTTGGATGCGTAGATCTTCAGCTCTCTGAACAGCGAGTCCATCCCGAACGTTCGTGCCTCGTCGGGAACGATCGGAACCACGCGCGGCCCGAATCCCTCCGATCGAGCCAGATTCCTGAGCAGGCGGGTGAACGCGGTGGTGGTCGACGCCTCGACCTTGCCGGAGCCCTGGAACACCTGGTCGAACGTGTCAGGCGGTGGGAGCTCGAGCTTCTTGCGGACGGTGACCGTGCGGTTGGGGACGGCCCCGCCGAGCTTGTGTCTCGTCTCCCTCAGGTACCGACCTTCTGGCGAGTCGGGCGACGGACGGAAATAGGGTGGATCCTGATCTCCCGCCAGCGCCTCTTCGGGGATCTCGTCCTCGAGATGGAGTCGGCCTCGCAGCGTGAGCAGCTGTTGGTTGGTCAGTTCCTTGATCTGATGGGTGGCGTTGCGGCCTTCGACATCGGGTCCGAGGGCCCATCCCTTGATGGTCTTGGCGAGGATCACGGTCGGGGCGCCCTTGAGATTGCGAGGCGCGATCGTATGCCGCATACAGCTTGCGTGGATCGTGGCCACCCCGCCGGAGTTGCCAGATCTCGTCGTTCGACATGTTCTCGACCAGCTTCAGGGCCTCTTCGCTCTTCCCGAAGAAGTGGTCCCGGACGAAGGCCCCGTTCTCGGCTTTGTACCGCTGGTATTCGCCGTCGACGGTGGTGTTCATGACGTTGAGGAGGTCTCCGCCGTGGTCCTGGTCGAGAATCGGGTCCCAGTTCGATCCCCAGATCACCTTGAGCACGTTCCATCCCGCCCCACGGAAGATCGCCTCGAGCTCCTGGATGACCTTTCCGTTCCCGCGAACGGGGCCATCGAGACGCTGGAGGTTGCAGTTGACCACCCATGTGAGGTTGTCGAGGCCCTCTCGTGCCGCCAGTGAGATCGAACCGAGCGTCTCGGGCTCGTCACACTCGCCGTCGCCGAGGAAGCTCCAGACCCGTGACTCGGATGTGTCATCGAGGCCCCGGTTGTGGAGGTACTTGTTGAATCGGGCGTGATACAGCGAGTTCATCGGTCCGATGCCCATCGAGACCGTCGGGTATTCCCAGAAGTCGGGCATCAACCGGGGGTGGGGATACGAGCTGAGCCCGTCGGTGCCGATCTCGTGGCGGAATCCGTCGAGATGACGCTCCTCGAGGCGTCCCTCGAGGAAGGCGCGGGCGTAGATCCCGGGCGAGGCGTGGCCCTGGATGTACACGGCGTCTCCCGGAGTCCCGTTGTCCTTGCCCCGGAAGAAGTGATTGAACCCGACCTCGTACAGCAGCGCCGAGGATGCGAACGAGGAGAGGTGACCGCCGATGCCCTTCGAACGGTGGTTCGCCTTGATGACCATGACGGCGGCGTTCCATCTGATGAAGCGCCGGATTCGCTTCTCGATGGTCTCGTCGCCCGGGTAGTCGGGCTCCTCCTCCGGCGGGATGGTGTTGATGTAGGGCGTGCTGATCGAACCAGGGACTCCGAGCGAGCGTTGGTGAGCTCGTTCGAGGAGCTTCGCCATCAGGAACCGGCCTCTGACCGTCCCGCGTTCGTTGACGACCACGTCGAGTGAGTCGAGCCATTCCTGGGTCTCGACAGGGTCGGAATCGTGCAACTGGTGCACGAAGCCGTCGATGAACGTGAGGTCAGGGTCTCGATTCATGCGCCCGAGCCTACTTGGAGGAGGTTTCTGCCGGACGTGGGAGGTGGCCCGCCCGTACCGGCGAGCATCAGGTGACTCCGAGTCAGGACGCTGGCAGTGCCGTCGGCGTCGGGGATCGAGGCGATCCATGTGCCGATCTGCTCGATGACCCAGTCCGGATCCTCCATCTGGGGGACATGACCGGCGTCGGGGTGTTCGATCCAGGTCCAGTCGGGGCGCAGTCTCGCGAGGCTCGCGAAGAGCGGCGGGGGTGACGAGTAGATCGTGCGCCCCGCTGAGGACCAGGGTCGGGGCCGAGATCGATTCGATCAGCCGCCGATACTCACCCCGGCCGAGCAGCGTCCGACGGAGCGAGGCCGTCGACTCGACCATCGCTCGGACTGCCCACGGCATCGAGCGCCGTGCGGTGGCGATCTCGATCGAGGCGGATGTGATGGCGTTCGAGATTCGATGGCGGTCCGCAGCCACGAGGTCGAGGGTCCGGATGGCTTGTTGCTCGGGGGTCAGTGCCCGCCGGTACAACGACGCCATCACATGTCCCGGGAACGCGAAGGATTGCAGTGCGAGCGTGATGGCCAGAGATGGGCTGGGTGGTGCCGATCCGATGTTCACGGCCGCCGGGGCGATGAGAACGAGGTGGGTGACGAGGTCGGGTCGGTGTGACGCAACCATCTCGGAGACGAGGCCGCCCATCGAGTTCCCGATGAGCAGTGCCGGACCGGCGTCGAGTGACTCGATCAGCTCGGCGACGACCGTTGCGAACGGGCCGACACCGTGGCGCTCGATCGGTGGAGACAGCCCGAAACCCGGCAAGTCGAGGTTGACCACCCGTCCGTATCGGCCGAGGCCCTCACTGACGTCGATCCAGTTGCTGTGCTGGCCGCCCAACCCGTGGACCAGCACGACCGGCGTGCCGGTACCCCCTCCATCAACGACGTGGATATCGGCTGATGGGAGAGAGAGATATCGCCCGCGTTCCATGATCGACAGAGTACCCAGGACGTCGAACGCCGGGCTGACGAATCATTTGATGTCGAAGGTCATCAGTTCCTGACCCCAAATCACCTGACCATCGAAGTAGCGGCTGATGTCTCGCAGCGCCGTTCCATCTCGCCCGGCTCGTCGAGCATGTGTACCTGGTGAACGAGGATCAGCATGCTCACTCCTGCTGCCTGCGCCATCTTCGCGACGTCAACGCTCCCGCATTGATAGGACGCTTCAGCCGTGCCTTCGATGTCACTTTGGACGTAGGTACAGATGCTCACCATCGCATTGGCTCCGGTAGCGAGATCCACAACGCTCTCGCACGGACCCGTGTCTCCGGTGACGACGATTGACCCCTCCTCTGAGTCCAATCGATATGCCAATGACTCAAGCCAGGGCTGGACGTGATGTGCCGCTGCGGTCGTGATCTTCCAATCCTTCGCACGGATCTCGTCCCCGGCCACCATGTCCGCAACGTCAATCTTCGGTGGTTTGCGTGGAAGTGTCCCGCGCGCTTCCGATGCGCATTGAGGCTCAGCGGGTGATTGATCCGGGCGATCCAATCCGGCGCAAAAGCTCCAACATCTTGGTCCATCAGCCGCCGAGTGAACTCTTGGGTGTAGTCAGGGCCGAATACCTTGAGTGGATTGCTGTCGTCGATGCTTTGATCCCAGCGTGACAGAAGGAAGCACGGGTAGTCGGCGTTGTGGTCGAAGTGGTGATGCGTGAAGTACAGCTCGTCAATCATGCCGGCGTCCATACCTGCCTTCGCAAGTTTGCTGGTCGTCGAGGGGCCGCAGTCGAACATCACGTGCTTGCCGGCAACCTCAATGACGTACGACGACCCGTGTCGTGTTGCCGCAGGTGTCGGTGTTCCTGACCCGAGAATGTGCATCCGCATTACGTGCGCTTCCTGCTTTCAATTGCGACCAGCTTCCGACTGTCCACTCTACGCACCAGTGTTCGGCCGGATTCGAGCATTGAGCCATGGATTCGACGTGTTGTGACGTGTTGTTCAGGTGGCGGAGATCTGCCCGAGAATCTCATCGAACGCCGCATCGGCGTAGGTCCGCATCTCGTCATCTGTCCGACCTTGAATTGGGTGTGGTGTGAAGGCCCTCCTACGCAAACAAACACACCGAGCAGCGCCACACCAACCGCAAAGCGGGCAAGTACACCGGGATCCAGGAATACGACGTCGGTCCCATGCCGAGGACCGCTGGTCATTCCAGGGCACCGCCGACTCCCATCGCTGATCTGCTTCCTATCAGGACGCCGATTGTCGGAGAGGACGCGCCAAGCGGTGAGAAGGGGCCGAAGATCACAGCACCGAGCATGAACATTCGTGATCGGCCGAAACGGTCAGCGAGGCGCCCGCCTGTCACGATCAACACACCGAAGACAACCGTGTATCCGTTGATAACTGCCCAATCCACGTATCAGGGCCACTGGCGTTCCCGCAGTTCCCGTATCAATGACGTGGATGTCGGCGGATGGGAGAGACAGATATCGCCCGCGTTCCATGATCGACAGGGTACCCAGGAACCGGGGTACCCATCCCCGACGGATACCCTATGGGCCGTGCGTATCCTTCTGGTCTCCACATACGAACTCGGCCATCAGCCTTTACACATCGCCTCACCGGCGGCGCGGCTCCGCGAGGCCGGGCACGAGGTATCGGTCGTCGACGTCTCGATCGAGCCATTCAGAGCCGAAGCGGCCGTTGGTCAGGACGCGGTTGCGATATCAGTCCCGATGCACACCGCCATGCGGCTGGCAGCCGGCGTCGTCCGGTCGATCCAGAGCCGATCCCCGGAGATCCCGATCGCCCTCTACGGCCTCTACGCAGCCATGGGGGATCCGGGATCCGTCGACCGGGTGATCGTCGGCGAGTACGAGGACGATCTCGTCGGTTGGTTTGCCGGGGTGTCCGAAGGTCACGTCGAACGCGGTCCAACGACGTCGCTGGACCGCCATCGGTTCGTGGTTCCTGACCGCTCGTCGCTGCCACCGCTCGATTCCTATGCACATCTCTCCATCGGCGATGAGCACCGCGTCGTCGGATACGTGGAAGCCAGTCACGGGTGCCGGCACCGGTGCCGGCATTGCCCGTTGCCGGCGGTCTACGACGGGAGGTTTCGCATCGTCGATCCGGCCATCGTCACCGCCGACATCTCCCGGATGGTCGAACAGGGAGCCCGCCACATCACCTTCGGGGACCCTGACTTCTTCAATGGCGTTCCACACGCGATGCGCGTCCTCGACGCAGCGCACTCTGCACACCCGGACCTGACCTTCGACGTGACGATCAAGGTCGAGCACCTGCTCGATCATCAGGATCAGCTTCGCGTCCTGGCAGAGCGGGGGGTGGTGTTCGTCACCTCGGCATTCGAGACCACGAACGATCGGGTCCTCGAATTGCTCGACAAGGGCCATACGAGATCCGACATGGTCGAGGCGCTCGCTCTGGCGCGGGCGGCGGGGCTCGAGATCCACCCTTCGTGGCTGCCGTTCACCCCATGGACCGACGATCGACGATCTGGCCGACATCTTCTCGTTCATCGACCGACACGACCTCTTCGAGGTCACCGAGCCGGTCCAACTCGGCATTCGTCTCCTCATCCCCACGGGATCGCTCATCCTCGAGATCGACGGGATCACCGAACAACTCGAGGGATACGACTCCGAGGCACTGACCTACCGGTGGAGCTCGGTCGATCCTGCGGTCGATGCGCTGCAGCAGGCACTGGCGTCGCGAGCGGAGCGCGCTGCCGACGATGGTGGGGATGTCATCGAGACCCTGACCGACATGTGGTCGATGGCCCTCGACGCGGCGGGCCACGACGATGTCGAACCGCAGATACCGGCTGGCGCAATCACGGGCAGGCCACGCCTCACCGAGCCATGGTTCTGCTGAGCGGAGCCAACCGGCCGCCAGGTTGGCGCCATCGACGAGACACCACAAACCTGAGCGGATGACCGCCTGCCTATAGCCCGCTCACGTAGTGTTTCGGGTGGACACGTGGCCGCCCGAAAGGATCTTCACATGAACGCGTCGGTGCTCGACGTCTCCGATCTCCGTCGGAGCTTCGACGACCTGGTGGCTGTGAACGGGGTCTCGTTCTCCGTTAACGCTGGAGAGACGTACGGACTGCTCGGCCCGAACGGAGCGGGGAAGACGACGACGATCTCGATGATCGCAGGGCTCCTCGAGCCGACGAGTGGAACCGTCCTGGTCATGGGCGAGCAGATGACCCCCACGAGCTTCGCCGCCAAGCGGTCGATCGGCCTCGTCCCCCAGGAGCTCGCCATCTATCCCGATCTGACAGGACGTGAGAACCTGCGCTTCTTCGGTGGCCTTTACGACCTGAGAGGCGCCGCCCTCGCATCCCGGGTCGATGAGGTCCTCGCCATGGTGGCACTGTCGGATCGGGCAGACGATCGAGCATCCGAATACTCCGGGGGAATGAAGCGACGGCTCAACATCGCAGTGGGCTTGCTGCACGAGCCCGAATTGCTGATCCTCGACGAACCGACCGTGGGGGTAGACCCACAGTCCCGCAACGCCATCCTCGAGAGCGTCGAGCATCTCGCCGGCCGGGGGATGTCCGTCCTCTACACGACCCACTACATGGAAGAGGCCGAGCGCCTGTGCGACCGAGTCGGGATCATCGACCAGGGCACCCTCGTCGCCGAAGGAACCAGGCGTGAGCTCGTGGAGCGGGTCGGTCACACCGACACGGTGACGATGGCCGGGACGGGTGACCTCCGAGCCGCAGCCGCGGCGCTGCAATCTGTCGAAGGCGTCGCGGAAGTCGCGCAAGCCGACGGGTCGCTGACGATGCTGGTAGATCGGGCCGCCGCTCGGCTCCCATCGTTGCTGGCGAAGCTGGCGGAGTCGGACGTCGCGATCACGTCCGTCAACATCGACGAGCCGAACCTCGAAGCCGTGTTCCTCCACCTGACCGGTAAGGCATTGCGCGACTGATGATCCGATCCATGTTGCTCATCGCGGGGAAGGACCTTCGGCTTCGGCTTCGGGATCGGTCGGTCTTCATCATCGGGTTGATCGCGCCTGCCGCGTTGGCCCTGATCTTCACCGTGGTGTTCGGGGACGCGCTCGATCCGGACGGGGGCGGGTTCCAGGCGACCTACGCCTACGTCGATCTGGATGCCAGCGATGCGAGCCGGGCGCTGGCCGAGCGTGCTCGACGAACTCGGGGAGAGCGATCAGTTCGACATCGAGCGGCTCCCTACTGTCGCAGCGGTCGAATCGGCGATCGACAACGACGAGATATCCGCAGCGTTCGTCCTTCCCGATGGTTTCGATCAGGGCGTATCGGCCGGAGGGGCAACTCTCGAAGTGATCGGCAACGTCGACGCCCCGACCGGAACCGGAATTGCCTACGGCGATCGCAGAAGCCTTCGCCACATCGGTCGAGCGGGTGACGCTGACCGTGGCGGCCTCGGTGGCCGGCGGTGCCGACCCGGAGACTGTTCCCGAGATCGTTGCGGCGGCCTCGGCGCAGCGGACGCCGGCAGTCGTCGAAGACATCGCCGCCGAGATCCGGCAGATGGACGGGACCACCTTCGCGATGGCGGGGATGGCGGTGTTCTTCTTGTTCTTCACCGTCCAGTTCGGTGTCACCTCCCTGCTCGAAGAACGCCAGCTCGGCACGTGGAACCGTCTCATGGCGGCCCCGCTGACTCGCGGGACAGCGATCGGCGCCAAAGCTCTCGTTAGCTACGTGCTGGGCGTGGTTTCGATGACGGTGCTGCTGATCGGTGCCAATCTCGGGCTCGGAGCGGAGTGGGGGGATCCGGTTGCCGTTGGCGCGCTCGGTGCTCGCTGGGGTCGGCTCCGCGACGGCGATCATGGCGTTGGTCGCGTCGTTCGCCCGAACGCCGGAGGGAGCCGGGAACATCCAGTCGATCATCGCGGTCAGCCTCGGGATGCTCGGCGGTGCATTCTTCCCGGTCGGCTCCGAAGGCGGTGTGCTGGCGTCGCTGTCGCTGTTGACGCCTCACGCCTGGTTCCTGCGGGGTCTCGGCGATCTGGCTGGAGGCGGTGGCATCACCGTGGTGTTGCCCAGCTTGCTGGCGATCGCCGGGTTCACGGTCGTGACCGGCGGGCTGGCAGTGTGGGGATTCACCAGGGGGGAGGCGACATGAAGGTGCTCGGCATCGGCACTCACCGGGCTGCGGCGGCAGTTCCGCGATCGGTCGAGCTTCTTCTTCGTGTTCATCCTTCCGATCGCGCTGATCATGCTCATCGGGGCACAGTTCGGTGGCGGGTTCGTGCCACGGGTCGGAGTGGTGTCGCCTTCGGGCGACGAATTGGCGTTGGCGATCACCGATGTGATCGGTGCCGGCGAGGGATACGAGATCCGTGAGTACGAATCGCGCGACGAGCTGATCACCGATGTCGAGCGGGGAAACGTCTCGGCAGGGCTCGTCGTGCCGGACGGTTTCACCGCGTCGATCGCGGCCGGCGACGACCCCGTCATCGAGTTCGCCGTTCGGCCCGACACCGCCGGCATCGCCATTCGCAGCGCGATGGAGGGAGCAGTCACCGAGGCGCTCGGGACGGCAACCGCCGCTCGGTCGGTCGCCGAGAATCTGGCGATTCCCTACGCCGAGGCGCTGTCGCTGGTTCGCTCGATCGCTCCGAGCATCTCCGAGGTGACGGTGGAGACTCGCACGAGCGGAGAAGCGCTCTTCCCGGCGACCCTTGGCCAATTCGATCTGGGAGCACCGTCCCAGCTGGTGCTGTTCACGTTCCTCACCGCCCTCACTGGATCGGCGGCGCTGATCCAGAGTCGCCAACTTGGGATCACCAAGCGCATGCTCTCGACGGGAACGGCAACCCGAACCGTGATCCTGGGCGAGGCGGCGGGGAGATGGGCGATCGCGGTGTTCCAGGGTCTCTACATCCTCATCGTGACGCTGGTCGCCTTCGGGGTGGACTGGGGTGATCCGGTCGCAGCAATTCTCGTGCTCCTGGCATTCGGGCTGGTTGGTGCTGCCGCGGCGATGCTGATGGGTTCGGTGTTCTCGAATGATCAACAGGCGGGCGGGGTGGCAGTTGTGCTGGGAATCGGGATCGCCGCCCTCGGCGGTTCGATGGTCCCGCTGGAGATCTTCTCGCCGACGATGCAGCAGGTGGCCAAGCTCACGCCCCATGCCTGGGCCAACGACGCGTTCGCCGAGCTCGTCCGCCGCGACGGAACGCTCACCGATGTGCTACCGCAGATCGCGGTGCTGGTCGGCTACGCCGCAGCCCTCTTCACGGTCGCTGCGGCTCGGCTGCGCCGGGTCATCACCCGATGATCAGCCAGACGATCCACACGAATCCCATCCCGAGCGCGACGACGAACTGAGCAGCCGACGCTCTGATCAAGGCAACCGTGGTTCGAAGCGACGATCGGAGGGCAGCGGAGGCATCGCCGGTGTCCAGCAGCCTCACCAGCCACACCCCGAGCACGAACCCGATCGGCGCGCCGAGGACCGGGAGCGCAAATGCGAACACCACTGCGCCGGTGACACCCACCACCAAACCCAGTTTCGAGAGCCCCTCGGCCGAGGCTGCCTTCTGAGGGATCCTGACCCCGAGGTAGACGCCGACGGCGAGCAGGGCGGTGATCACGGCCATCGAGATGGTCGCAACTGCGTCGAATCCCGTCATGGCTCCCCAGCCGAGTGCGGCGAGCCATACGAGTCCGACTCCCGGTACGACGGGAATCAGTGTCCCCATCACGCCGATCGCCATCGTCGCCCCGGTGAGGAGCGCCAACCATCCGTCGCTCACAGGAGTCGGTCGCTCTCCGATGCCACAGTCCCGAGAAGACGCCCTGCCGCGACCACGGCCTCGATCTCCGCCAGGAATGCCTGCCGGGCATCGTCGTCTCCGGCGACTGCGCCCCGATTCGTCGCGAGATCGAACGCCGCCGTGAACAGCGGCTTTGCGACACTCTCGTCGGAGACGAGGAGACCCTCGTCGAGATAGCGCTGACCGCGAACCAGGCACGCTTCGATGAACGCAGGTTGGTCGATCTCTGGCTCGGACTCGGCCAACTCACCAGCAACGACCAGGTAAGCCTCGAGGAAGGGGAGGAGGGCCCAGTGTGCGCGCAACAGCTGGGCGTCGTTCAGCAACGCCCTCCGATCGGTGCGGAGTCGGCGTCGCCAGGAGGTGTCGATGTCGTTCATCTCGGCGATGATCTCCTGACGGAACTGGGTCTTGTCGGAGAAGAAGAACTCGAACTTCAACAAGTCCCTGACATCGATCGACCTGCGACCAGAAGCCTTCGACCCCGTCGTCCGGGTCGGCCAGCAGCACGGCGAGCTCTGCGATCGCGCCCGGAACGAAGAAGTGAACGATCGTGTTGCGGTAGTAGGCGGCCTGGATCGCTTGTTGTGGTGTCAGCAGGTATCCCGGGTCTCCGGCGCCGGCATCGATCGTGAGCGACCCGTGCGATGCCAGCTGGCCGAGCACGTCAGAGGTCGCCGCAGGATCGTTGAGTTGGATCGGCTCGGTCGTGGGGAGTTGCCACTTCTCGATGTAGCGGCTCAGCCGGTCGGTTGCTGCGGTCACCTGGCCGGTGTCGAGCCGCTCGCCCATTGATGCGAGGAGCGCGATCGACACCACCGAGGTCGGGGTGATCGGCGTGACCCGGCTGATCCGATACATCACCTCGAACGCGAGCTTCCGGAGGTCGAGCTGGTCGTCGTCGATGCCGTCGGTCCCGAGCTCCTTGCGGATCGAGACAGGCTCGGCGAACCGGACGTGGATGTTGCCGTACCGGGCCCGGAGTCGCATGATCGCCGACACGGCCCAACTCGCCGATTCCTTCTCCTTCGAGCCGCCGGTGGCTTCGCTGGCGTAGTCGGCGACATCCATGATCTGGTCGTAGGCGATCGAAGTCGGGATGAGAAACATGTCGTCCGCTTTGTTGCGGACGACCGAGCTTGCCACCCAGCTCAACATGCCCATCTTGGGTGGGAGGAGCTTGCCGGAGCGGGACCGGCCACCTTCGGCATACCACTCGAGCGGAAAGCGGTTCTCGACGAGATAATCGAGGTAGGAGCGGAGCACGAACTTGTAGAGGTCGTTGTCCTTGAAGGAGCGACGGATGAAGAATGCTCCCGTGTTGCGGATCAGAGGCCCGATCGGGAAGAAATTCATGTTGATGCCCGCCGCGGTGTGATTTGGCGGGAGATCGTTCTCCCACAGCAGGAATTGCAGGGTCAACCGATCGAGGTTCGACCGATGTGACGGCATGAACGCGATGGGAAATTCCTGGCCCAGTTGGGCGATCTCCTGCACCTGCGCCGGGTCGTAGCGGATCGATCCGTATCCCTGGCGGTACAGCCAGTGGATGAAGTTGGCCAGCAGGTCGATCACGAAGGGGCTGTGGGAGGCGGCGATTTCGCGCAGGTAATACCGGCTCCGGGCGAGCGCCAGTTCCGCAGGCATCCCGAGTTCATTGGCGAGTTGCATGACGCCGTCACGGAACTCGGATCGGCGGAGGATCTCCTCGTGGAGGAACTTCGGGACCTTGTACCGGTTTCCGCGCAGCTCGCGTTCGGCCCGTTCGAGCGCCCGGTGAGCCCGTCTCGTGACGAAGTCGTTGAATGTGATCGCTTCGACCGACGACAGGTGTGCGGCTTCGAGTTCGCTCGCAGCGGCTCCGCTCCCGGCGACGACTCTCACACGATGAGGAAATTGCGAGAGTATGAAGTGCTCTCGGATCGGATCGGGGTCCCGGGGGTCACCGAGCTTGAGGATGTCGATGAGACGCACGCTGCGGCGGCCGTTGCGCTCGTTCGGCAGCCAGGCGATCCGCACCGGCACCACCCACGGGTCGTCGCCGCGCGACAGTCGGGCATGGAGCCGAGGGTCTGTCGCCGACCCGATCGACGGGCGCCGGGACGATCTGATCGGGATGATGTCCGTGACCCGGCCGGCAGTGTCGTGACGACGAGCCCACGCTTCGATCATCCGGTGTTCCAGGGTCCCGGCCGCTTCGGCGAGGACGACCAGGGGACGGTCGGCGTCGGGAAGATCGGGCTCGTCGAGCAGCACGGTGCCGGGGTCGGCGGGCAGCTTCAACACAGGTCACTCCACGAACTCACGCGCGCCTCTCCGTCGATGTCGCGTCGGCGTCTCGGCACCGATTCTACGGACCGGCGCATCCGGGTGATGGCGGCTGCTTCAATGTGTCCGCGATGCGGGCGGTCGTTCAACGGGTTTCGAGAGCGCAGGTCACGGTCGACGACACGACGGTCGGCTCGATCGGCCGTGGGCTCCTGGTGCTGGTCGGGGTGACGCACGACGATGCGGCTGCGGATGCGGAGGCGCTTGCCGAGAAACTCACGGGTCTTCGCGTCTTCGCCGACCGCGACTCGAAAATGAACCTCTCGGTCTCCGACGTCGGAGGCTCGTGTCTGGTCGTGTCTCAGTTCACGCTCTACGGGTCGGTCCGGCGCGGGAGGAGGCCGTCGTTCACTGCGGCGGCGGACCCCGCCAGAGCTGCCGAACTGATCGATCATCTGGTAGCGACGATGAGGAGTGTCGGGGTGCCCGTCTCGGAAGGGGAGTTCGGCGCCATGATGGAGGTCGAGCTACTCAACGACGGGCCCGTCACGCTCGTCATCGACACCCGGGACGGTCGGGTGCTGTGACGCGGTGAGCTTCTTGATCTGCTTCGGAGTGATCAGGACGATGAGGCCGGCTGCGAGAATCAGGACATCGGGATGGCCCACGCCCCACGCGTCCGGGATCTCCGCCACCGACTCGATGCCGGCTCCGAGCAGGATCGTTGCGAGCGCGGCGATGGCTGCTTTGGGGGTCGACCGGGTCAGCGCGGTCACCCCTGCAATCATGACGACGACGACGGGCAGCCACACCGGCCAGCCGGCGAGCAGGATGCCGGCAGTGATCCCCAGTCCCTGACCGCCGCCGAACCGGTACCACACGTTGTAGACGTTGCCGGCGAGCGCAGCGACCCCGGCGACGGCCGCCCCGCCCGACCCGGCCATCGCGCCGCCCGCGGCGACCGCTCCTGCGCCCTTCCCGATCTCGACCAGCAGGATGACCGCCGCGAGTCGGAGCCCGCCGAGCGAGCGGGCGTTGTTCGCCCCGGGATTGCGTGAGCCATGTTGTCTGAGATCGACTCCGGCGCCCGCGGCGATCCACGTGGCGGTCGGGATCGAACCGATGAGGTATCCGACTACGCCCGCGATCACGATCACGCTCTGGTCTCCTGGAACGCTCGTCCGGCCGGACAAAAGCGGAGGAAGTCGCACCTCTGACATTGCTCGCCGGGGCTCGGATCGAACAGTTCGGATTCGATTCCGGCGGCCAGGGCGTCGAGATGGGTCGCAGCATCGGATCTCCAGTCGCGATCTGCCACCTCGGACCTCTCCTCGAGTCGTCCGCCCCCCAGATAGGCGAAAGTCACGGTCAGTGGATCGGTGCCGATGTCGTGGATTCGGTCCATCGCGACCGCATAGGTCTCCAGTTGCACTTTCAGTCCGGGATCACTGCGCGCACGTCCGCTCTTGAAGTCGACGATCTCCCAGCGGTCGTTCTCCACGTAGACGGCGTCGATGCGCCCGCGCACCTTGACCCCCTGATCCAGGCTGATCTCGAAAGGGGCTTCGGTGAAGCGCGGGGTCATCGACGCAAATCGAGACTCCATGAAGACGTCGAAGGGGTCGAGCCCGCCGGAGCCGGGAGGACGCGCTTGTGTGTCGTCGGCCGGGTCTGCCACGTCCTCTGGCTCTGTCAGTGGGATCGCTCCGAGGTTGTGCAGTTCGATCTGTCGATGGATGGCTGTTCCCCTTCGGGCGGCAGCGCCGAATCTGCGGGGAAGGGGGTCAACGGTCGTCCAGAAGAACCGTTGGGGGCACTGGGCGTATGTGACGAGGCCGGTGGCAGAGGTGGCGGTGGGCTCGGGCTGGGGGTCGACTGCCGGCTCCGGAAGTTCGAACAACATCTGCTGGAATTCGGACACGAACCGATCGTACGCGGGCCTGCCTCGATCGTCAGCAAGGCGATCGAGGAGATCCGGATCGTCCATCGCCTCCCGCAACAGCTGCATCGCGCCACCGTCGAATGCGGGATCGGGTGCCGGACCCGACTGGGATCTATAGAACATCTGCTCGGGTCGATCGGGTGGTCGATCGGTGTCGACCACCCGATCGCCGAAGGAATCGACGAGGTCGAACAGCTCGGACGGTTCCGATGGGCGCTTCTTGACGGTCAGGATCCCGTTCCACCATGCGGACGACACAGCGAGGAATTGCTTGGCGCGGGTGGCCGCCACATACGCGATCCTCCACTCCTGCTCGAGATGGCGTGACCTGATGAACGTGTCGTAGCTCGCGGGGTCGTCGTGCTCCGAGAAGTCGTCGTCGAGCCGATGATGAACGGGTAGGGAGTAGGCGAACCGGAACGGATCGTCGAACCCCGACGATCCTGACGGGAAGTTCCGCTCATAGACGGCCGGAAGGAACACGATCGGCCACTCCAGACCCTTGGCGCGGTGCACGGTGATGAGCGTCACCGCGTCGGCCTGTGACAATCTGGCCGTATCCAACTCCTCGGAGCCCTCGAGCTCGAGGTCTGCGAGATGCGCGAGGAAGGCGTTGAGGCTCGGGCGACCCTCCAGGGGGCTCCAATCCTCCGCGAGGTCGAGGAAACGGTGGAGGTTGAGTCGGGCCGACAACCTGGGAGATCCGGGCATCGACTCGACGTCGGTCCAGGCGTCGGTGTGGTCGAGGATCTCACGGCACACCTCGACGAGCGCGCTTCCCTGGGCAATCTGGACGAGGTGTCGGTACTCGGAGCGGAACTGCTCGAGCGACGCAGCGGCCCCCGGCGACAGATCGGTGATGTGCTCGACGCCGTCGATCGCCTCGAGCAGGGTGTAGTCGACCACCTGATCGTGCTCGCCGGCCCGCCCGGTGCCCGGGTGCTGCGCCCTGATCCAGCGATTGAGTCGTGCGAGGTCCGCCAGCCCAAGGCGGAACCGCGAGCCCATGAGGAGCCGGGCCGCGGCCACCGAATCCTCGGGTTGGGCGATCACCCGGAGCCAGGCGTGGAGGTCGACAACCTCAGGAACGGTGAGCAGGCCACCGAGGTTCGCCACCTCGAACGGGACACCGTGACGAGCCAGGGCATCGTGAACCAACAGCATGTCCTTGTTCTTGCGGAACAGCACGGCGACGTCGCTCCACGATGCGCCGTCGGTGTGCAACTCGCCGATCTGCTCGGCGATCCAGTCGGCTTCATCGACGGCAGTGGGGAGGAGGGCGGTGACGACCGAACCATCCGGAGTTCCATCGATGGGCCGCAACGGAGGGCGGTCCGCGTCGTCGATCCGTGTCCGGATTGCGTTGGCGACGTCGAGTATCGCCGCGCCGGATCTCCGATTCAGGCTGAGGGGGAAGTCGAACCTGTCGGGTCCGTCGCTGGGGAAGTGGTCGTGGAACCTCTCGAAGTTCTCCTTCGAGGCGCCGCGCCATTCGTAGATGGTCTGATCGGCGTCACCGACGGCCATGACCGGAGTGGTACTCGGAAAAGAGTGCCCGGAGCAACTCCCGCTGACCCGGATCGGTGTCCTGGTACTCGTCGAGCAGGACTGCCCGGTACCGGGAGCTGATCGCATCCCGCACGGCGGCGTGTTCGGTGACGAGCCGGTGGGAGCGGAGGATCAGGTCGCCGAAGTCGGCCACGCCCAGCCGGCGCTTCTCGCGGTCGTAGAGCTCGAGCGTCGCAAGCATCTCGAGTCGCTCGTTCCACGGGGAATCTGCATCGGGAGTGCCGACCGGTCGGACATCGGCGGGCGAGACGAGGTTGTCGGACAGCTGCGAGCCGAGTCGGCGGAGCTTTTCGATGGCGCCCCGCGTTGTGGGGTCGAAGGAGCGATACGTGAGCCGCGAGCAGATCTCGGAGAGCATCTGTCGTGAGAACGCCGGCGTCACCAGGTCGGTGTCGCGTTCGATGTCGACCAGGGCACCGAACTCTCTCAGGATGGTGGATGCAAAGCCGTGGTAGGTGTGCACCGCCACCTCGCGACCCGCATCGAGCGATCCGCCGATCGAGCTTCTGATCCGGTCAGCGAGCTCCTGCGCAGCCTTGTTGGTGAAGGTGATGCCCAGGATCTCCTCGGGCTCGATGGAGAGCTCGTCGATGAGGTACACCACGCGGCGCGAGATGGTCGTGGTCTTGCCGGTGCCGGCGCCTGCGGCGACCCGCGACGACGCAAGGGGAGATCGGATGATCGCAGCCTGCTCGGCCGACGGGGAGAAGCTCACGGGTGGTACGCCTCCCGACCTTCGGGTTGCGCAGGGCACACGATCCTCACCGCACATGTCCCGCAGGCATCCCCCGGGGTGGGCTCCCAGTCCTCGGCGGAGATCGAGCGGCCGATCCGGTCAAGCGGCGTTCGAGATCTTCCAGCCGGCCGGGGTCGAACGAGCGGATCCAGCTCTTCTGGTTGGCGGCGGGATACCACAGCTCAGCGCCTGCGACGTCACCGGTCAAGGTCTCGTCTGCCTGGGCTGCCAGCATGTAGAAGCCGAGCTGGATCGACTCGGCGGCGCTCGCCTTGGTGGGGAGGCTCGTGCTCGTCTTGTAATCGACGACGGTCAGAGATCCGAGACCACGGTCTTCGATCCGGTCTGCAAACCCTCTCCATCGCATTCCGTCGATCTCGAGGCTCAGTTCATGCTCGAGAGCGACCGGCGTTCCCGAGACACCCGGCCACTGGTCGTACATCTTCTCGATCAGCTGGCGTCCTTTGACCCGCCATCTCTCGGTGATGCTGGGAGAGCCGAAGTCCGCCGACTCGTCCCAGACGGCATCCAGCGTGTCGAGTGCATCCTCCGTAGTGCTGCGGCGATCGCCACGGGTTGCGGCCGCGGCCTCGGCGCGCTCCAGCACGAGATGGATCAGCCCGCCGTACTGGAGGTAGGGCGACGAGCCGTCGCCGATGCCGAGTCTGCGCTCCAGCACGTACCTGCGCGGGCAGGTGTCATAAGCCTCCGCCTGACTGGGGGACAGCGAGAATCGCTCGGGCATGACGCCGACATCGGGCCCGGAAGCCCGAATGCCGGCGAACCGAGCAGGATCCCACAACCCGGTCGCCCCGATCAGGACGTTCATCGCTGCGATCCGTCGGGGAGGGCTCGCCTCCGGGTCGAGCGCGATCCGCCGTAGGTGAGCCTGCGCCTGGCCCACCGTGATCGGTGGGCCGTCGCCGGAGCCCGGCGGGCCCAGATCGGAGACTTCGGTGAGCCCGACTGCGGTGACCATGAAACGGCTCGGGCGACGCTCGCGCTCATCGATACCGGCGCTCGTGGCGGTCCACACGACCCGTCGCCGCGCTCGCGTCATCGCGGTGTAGGCAAGGCGCATCTCCTCCTGGAGCCTGAAGCGAAGGTGAGATGCGTGGTCCGACCCCAGGTGCGGATCGAGCCCACGGGTCGAGAGCAGCGAGATCCCGCGTCGCAGATCGGGGAAGACGGAGTCGGCGGCGTCGGCGATGAACACCGTGTCGAACTCGAGGCCTTTGGCCTGGTGCAGCGTTGTCAGCGTCAGCCGCTCGCGGGCGGACGCCCGGTGGGCGAGGAGGGGCTCAGCTTCGAAGTCATCCGAGTCGGCCAGCCGGAAGTAGTCGACGAGTGTGATGGCGCCGTCGCGTTCGGACTGGCGCTGGAGTGCCTGTGAGAACGCCGTCCACGCCGACCGGTAGTCGCTGCGGCTCGGATCGAGCACGAGGGGCTCGATCAGGTCGAGCCGATCCCACAGATGCCAGAAACCCTCGATGGCGGGCATCTCGATCGCCCACTCGCGGTTCTCGAGAAGATCGACGATGGACTCTGTCGCCGGCAGGTGCGTTTGCAGGAGAGCCCCCCAGGGCGACTGAGACCGAATCCGCTCCCGGATGAGGTCCCGTTCCTGTGCAAGTCCCACTGCGAGCAGCGGACCGAGCAGGAGTCGCCGCATCGAGGCGTCGAGCGCCCAGCTGGGAGCTGCATCCGGCGCAGACAGGGAGCTCGCCACGACGAGGTCCCGCACGATCTGCACCGCGGGGTGATCGACCAACCGCTGGTCCGGAGGATCGTGGGGGATCGAGCGTCGAGACAGCGCCCGGCTGAGCTCCGTCACGAGATGGCGGGTGGTTCGCAGCAGCACTGCGATCTGGCTGATCGGAACGCCGTCGACCAGGTGGGTCCGTTCGATCTCGGCTGCGATCCAGTCGGCCTCGGCCGAGGTCTGGTCGAACACGTATGCCTCGACCGTTCCTCGATGCGGTGCCGGCACGACCGGTCCGGCGCCTCCCGGCAGCTCGCCGCCGGATGTGATGGCCAGCGCGCCACGAAGGATCGCCGCCGGCACCCGAAATGACGTGGTCAGGACGATCCTGCGCGCCGGAGATCCGTCCTGCGCTCTGAACCGATCGGGGAACTCGGCGATGTTGTGCAGCGACGCGCCCCGGAACGAGTAGATCGATTGGTACGGATCGCCCGTCACCGTCAGGTTGGGGGTGCCCCGGTGGAATGCTTCGAGCATGGCTGCCTGGGCGGGCGACGTGTCCTGGTATTCATCGACGAGGACGTATCGGCACTGGTTGGAGAGGTCGGCAAGCACCGTCGGGTCCTCGATCACCGAGATCGCGGTGTCGAGCAGGGTTCCGTAGTCGATTCGGTTTCGCTCGGTCAGCGTTGCCTGGTACCGAACCATGAACCGGGGGAGCGCGGCCCACTCGGGATGCTCGTCGATCCGGGAGGCGATGTCATGGGATCCGAGCCTCCGTTCCCGGCATCTGAGCAGAAAGTCGGTGACGTCCTGGGCAAAGGTCCGCGAGCCGAGCAAACCCCGGAAGCTTGCCGGCCAGTCGCCGGATGGCTCGGAGGCCAGCAACTCGCTCACGATCTGGACCTGCTCGGGACCGGTGAGCAGCGTCGGCATCGAGGTCCATCCGAGGGTTTCGTTGCCCCGGGCCTCGAGGAGCCGAGACGCGAACGAGTGGAACGTCGAGGACGGCACCGGTGTGACCGATCCTCCGAGCGCAGTGGAGAGCCGGTTGCGGATGTCAGAGGCAGAACGGCGTGAGAAGGTGAGCACGAGGATCTCGTCCGACGTCGCCTGCCCCGACGTGACGAGGTGCGACGCTCGGGCGATCAGGAAGTCGGTCTTCCCGGTTCCGGGGCCGGCGACCACCAGTTGGGGGCCTTCGGTCAGCGCGATCGCCGGCCCCCATTCATCGGGACCGATCCTGAGATCAGGGGCGTCCGGGTCCGGGCGGGTCACGGGCTGGTCCGGGCTCACGGGCTGATCCGGAGTCAACAGGGGTTCATGCGGCGACGGCTTCCGAACCGTCAACCGGGGCAACGCTGCAACCGGACAGACCCATGCACGATCCATCACAGATGAGCATCGTGCCGAGACCGGCGACGGCAAGTAGCCCAATCGAGCGCTCGATCTGCTCCAGGTCGGGGTCGATATGGGTCACGATGGTGTCTCGGTCACGGTGTGCGGGATGTGGTGTGTTCGTCATGAACTCAACGTATCTCCACCCTATGACAGAAAGAATGAATGTCATCGGGCGCCGGACAGGTCCCCGCACGCTCAGCTCGCGTCGAGCGCGGTGGCAGGGCAAATCTCCTGGAACGAGCACCAGTTGCACAGCTTCGAGGGGCGGGGTGGGAAGGTGTCGGTCTCGATCGCCCGCTCGATTGCCGACCACAGGGCGCGAAGCTGCCGGTCCATGGCGTCGAGCTGCCCCTCGTCGATCTGGAGTCGATAGAGTGTCGGCCCGTTGAGATACATCAGCCGGACCTCGGTCGGTGTCTCCCCGAGTCGCTGCCGGATCAACAAGGCGTAGATCTTCAGCGCGAAGAACGAGCTCATTGCGTATCGCTCGGGTGGGGCCTTGCCGGTCTTGTAGTCGGTGATCACCAGACTCCCATCCGGAAGACGGTCGATCCGGTCGAGAATGCCACGGATGGTGATCCCGCCGAGATCCTCGAGCATGTCGAGTTCCCGGTCGAGTGGCTCGACGAGACCCGGGTCCTCTACGGAGAAGTAATTGGCGAGCAGTGCCATGGAGTCGATGCCCCACTCGCGTTCCTCGTCCACGTTGGAGAACAAGTCGCGATACTCCTCGGTCGAGCGGATCTCGGTCCAGGACTCCCGGAACAGCGTGTACAGCTGTTCCGGCGTCCGCTCGCTGGCCGGCAGGTCGTAGAGCCGCTGGAGCGCGAGGTGGGCGGTCGTCCCTCTGGCCTGATGGACCGTCACCGGCTCCTCGAGACGGTCGATGCTCCGGAACTTGAAGAGTTGCGGACAGATCTTGAAGTCGCTGGCGCGGCTCGGAGAGAGGCGGGTGAGCGTCGCATCTTGGATCGCAGACATGGTCGCAGTGTACGGAAGACGAATGACAGAAATGTGATTCAGGGGCTCGAAATCAGGTGTGGAGACCGAGAGTAGACGGTGTCGCGAAAACCAACGAGTCGGTCGCGAAAACCAGATGCCAAATCCTCTTGAAGTTCCGGCAGCGACCCCGTATCTTTCCAATCACCGGCGGTTGGGAGACCGAACGTCGGGCCGGGTGACCGGAGTTCCGGAAACGGAACGAACGTGACCCGGACGGGGTTCACGGCTTCGGCCGGGAGCCTCGGACCCGAGACTCTTCGGAGTCACGGGAGCCTGAAGGCCGCGAGGCCGGATGGAACTGCCGATCCGTTTCGACGGGCCGGTGGGCCGGAGCAGAAGGTGTTCGGAGACGAGGGCCGGAAGCAAAGGTGAAGGGTTGTCGAGGCTTCGGCCGAGATTGCCCGAGTCCGAGATCCTTCGGGGTCGAGGGCGAACTGCCGGGGCCGAGAGGTCGCGGGAGAGACCGCAAGACCACTTCGGTGGAGCGGCGGCCGGTCGACCGGATCGCGAGATCCGCCAGACCAACCGGCGACGGGGAGACCCGGCGACGGAAGCCAGACGGGAAGGACTTCGGTCCGACCCCGACGGCGCAGGAATCCCGAGAGGGCAACGGTTTCGACCGAAGCTTCCTCGGGATTTTCTGTTTTCAAGCCGCCTCTCGACGCCAGCGCCAATCGGCCGTCCTATTCTCGGTTCATGTCCTATCCAGAGCGTCTCCTCAGTCCCGACGAGAGCGTCGTCGTCCAGTTCCGGCCACACTGGCAGGCGATCTTGCTGCCGATCGTTCTGTCCATCGTCGGACTGATCGGCCTCTTCGTGACCTTCGTCGTAGTCAACGACCGAAGGGGCGGTCACCTGGCTCCTCGCGGCCGGCATCGTCGCGATCTGGGCTCTCGCCTCCATCAAGACGCTGGCCGACTGGTGGACGACCCTGTACGTGCTCACGACCGAACGCGTCGTCGTCCGGGCCGGGGTCTTCTCGCGGCGCGGTACCGAGATCCCACTGGAGAACATCAACAATGTCGCCTTCTCGCAGGGGCTGTTGGAGCGGATGATCCGCTCGGGCGACCTGCTGATCGAATCGGCCGGTGAGTCCGGACAGTCACGATTCACCGACATCCCCGATCCAGAGGGCCTTCAGTCGCAGATCTATCAGACCCGCGAGCGCCGCATGGTCGCGCTCAACACCGGTGAGATCGGAGGATCGTCGACCGCAGACGAACTCGGAAAACTCGCCAAGCTTCGCGACGACGGGGTGCTGTCGGCCGAGGAGTTCGACATCCAGAAGCAGCGGCTGCTCTCCACGGACGACTGAGGAGGACGCATGCCTCACATGATGGACGACTTCCCGCTGAGGATGTCGACGCTCTACGGACATGCTGCTCGGTTGTACGGCGACTCGGAGATCGTCTCGGTGGAACCGGACGGAGCGACGGTTCGACTGACCTACGCCGAGAGCGACGAGCGCATCCGGCGCCTGGCGACGGCGCTCGAGGACCGACTCGGAGTTCCGCTCGGCGGCGTGGTCGGGACATTCGCATGGAACAACCATCGTCATCACGAGCTCTATTGGGCGACCGCCAACTCGGGCAGGGTGTGTCACACCCTGAACATCCGCCTGTTTCCCGAGCAATTGACCTACATCGTGAACCACGGTCGCGATCAGGTGATCTTCGTCGACTCGGACCTGGTCGAGACGATCGCTCCGATCGCCCACACGTTCGAGACGGTCGAGGCCTTCGTGGTGATGGGGGGATCGATCGCCGATGTCGAACTGCCCAACGCGATCAGCTACGAAGACCTGATCGCCGATGTCGATCCGATGCCGGCGTGGCCCGAGTTCGGCGAGCGAGCACCACTGATGTTCTGCTACACCTCTGGGACGACGGGAAACCCCAAGGGCGTGGCGTACACGCACCGATCAACGTACCTCCACACGATCTCGAACCTGGCCAACCTCCCGATCGATGCCACCGACAACGTCCTCCCGGTCGTGCCCATGTTCCACGCGGCTGCGTGGGGATTCACGTTCATGGCCACCGTTCGGGGAGCCAAGATCACGTTCCCGGGGCCAGATCTGTCTGCTCCGGCTCTCGTCGACCTGATCATGCGAGAGCGCGTCACCATCACGGCCGGCGTTCCCACGGTGTGGATCAGTGTTCAGCACTATCTCGAGCAGCACCCGGAGGCGGACGTCTCCTCCATCAGGATGCTCAAGTGTGGCGGTTCGGCGGTGCCACGAGCCATGATCGACTGGTTCTGGCGAGAGCGCGGGATCAAGGTGGTCCAGGCGTGGGGGATGACCGAAACCAACCCGATCGCCACGGTTGCGCTGCCAAGCCGAAGATGCTGGCGTGGGACTGGGATCGCCAACTCGACGTTCTCGAGACGGCCGGTCTTCCGATTCCTGGTCTCGAGATGAAGATCGTCGACGAGAATGGCACCGAGCTCCCACACGATGGCGAGGCGTTCGGCGAGCTGCTGGTGCGGGGTCCGTGGATCGCTGCCGAGTACTACGAGGACCCGCGCTCCGCCGATTCGTTCCAGGACGGGTGGCTGCGCACCGGAGACGTGTGCAAGATCACCCCCGAGGGGTACGTCAAGATCACCGATCGTGCCAAGGACGTCATCAAGTCGGGTGGCGAATGGATCTCGTCGCTCGATCTCGAGAACGCCCTGATGGCGCATCCCGATGTGTCGGAGGCGACGGTGGTCGGGGTGGCGCACCCGAAGTGGCAGGAGCGTCCTGTGGCGTTCGTCGTTCGGCGGGACGGTGCCGAGATCGGCGAGAGCGAGTTGCAGGACTTCCTCAGCGGTCGCGTTGCGAAGTGGTGGCTGCCGGACCGGGTGATCTTCATCGACGAGATCCCCAAGACCGGAACCGGCAAGTTCGACAAGAAAGTGGTTCGGCAACGCTTCTCGGACGTGCTCGATTCCTCGGGATGAGTTCGTGAATCCGACGATCGGCCCGACCGCCGAGATACGCGAACGGAAAGCGGTGGTTGTCGTGTGAGTGTGGGGTATCCTGAGGCCAGGAGGCAACGCGATGTTCGAAGTCGTGCAATTCACCGATCCGAAGGATCCGCCCGGGCAGCCGATCATCGAGGAGCGCTTCGGGTTGTTCGAAGACGAGCACGACGCAGTCGAGCTGGCGAGGTCGACAATGGAGCGCTACCTCGCAGACGAGGGCGAAGATTATGTGTGGTGGATCGTGCGCAATGAAGGATCCACCCTCGCCCGCTGGATCGCCGACTCACGGGACCAGCAGGAATTCGTGCTGGACCTCCGAAGCGGACAGCTCGTCCCGCTCGCTTGAACCGAGCGGGCTACGCTCGCATCCAATGCACGCCCTGACGCTCTTGGTTCTCGCCCAAACCCGGCCCGAGGGCTTCGACTCCTTCGTCGCGTCGGTCCATCGTGAGCTCGGCATACCTGCAGCGATCGTGATGGGCGTTGTGGGCGTCTGGGGGCTGGGACTGGCGGTGCTCCGCAGAGAACCGGGCTCCGCATTCGGGTTTGGAGCGGCGATCGCCTCGACGATGCTCCTCGCACAGGTCGGGATGGGCCTCTGGGTGTATGTCACCGACGACGCCGAATGGGCCGGGAACATCCACGTGTTCTATGGCATCGTCGTGCTGTTCACGTTTTCGTTCGCGTACATCTATCGAGCGCAGCTCGCCAAGCGTCCTGCGATGTCATACGGGCTGTTGGCTCTGTTTCTGATGGGTGTCGCAATCCGCGGAATCACGAACTTCGGTCAGAGCTTCGGAGGCTGAACCATGTTGCTAGCAGGACAAGAGACTGGTGATCACCGGTGTGCTGACGGACGATTCGATCGCGTGGCACGCGGCCAGGATCGCCCAGGAGCAGGGCGCTGAGATCGTCGTGACCGGTTTTGGCCGCGGGATGCGGCTCACGGAACGCTCGGTTCAGCGGCTGCCGGCACCATGTGATGTGCTCGAGCTCGACATCAACGACCCTGATCACATCGCTCGACTCCAAGCCGATCTGGCGGAGCGGTGGGGCGGTGTCGACGGCGCCCTTCACGCCATCGCCTATGCCCCTGAGGATGCGCTCGGCGGCAACTTCCTGTTCACACCGGCAGCGAGCGCCCAGACGGCGTTCATGACGTCAGCGTTCTCGTACAAGACCCTGGCGGTCGCACTGATGGATCTCATGGAGCAGCGCGGCGGTGGAGCGCTCGTGACGCTCGACTTCGACAACACCAAGGCGTGGCCCACCTACGACTGGATGGGCGTCTCGAAGTCGGCGCTCCAGTCGGTCACTCGCTATCTCGCCAGAGACCTCGGTCCCAAGAACATCAGGGTCAACGCGGTGTCTGCCGGCCCGCTCGGCACGGTCGCCGCCAAGTCGATCCCCGGGTTCGAGATCTTCGAGGACGAATGGAACCATCGGTCTCCACTCGTCTGGGACCACTCGGACCCGACCCCTGTGGCGGAGATGGTCTGCGTACTCCTCTCCGACTGGGCGACCAAGACCTCGGGGGAGATCGTGCACGTCGACGCAGGATTCCACTCTCAGGCGGCCGGGGTCACACTGCGCGGGACCTGAGTTCGTCGCCCACCGTCGCAGGTGGCAATGAGACGGTGAAGGTTGCTCCACCTCCGGGCGTGTCGGTGACGGAGACCTGCCCGCCCATCGCTTCGACCAGGCCCTTGACGATCGACAGACCCAGACCCGTTCCACCGCGGGTTCGCGTGTCGGAACGCTCGATCTGTGTGAAGCGATCGAAGATCCTGGTCTGTTGGTCGTAGGGGATGCCGTCTCCATGGTCGACGACGTCGATGTCGACGCGCGATCTGACCGATCTGGCGACGATCTCGACCGATGAGTCTGGAGCGTATTTGCAGGCATTCTCCACGAGGTTGATGAACACTCGTCCGAGGTGGTCGGGGTCCGCGCTGATGATGAGGTCGGACGGCTCGACGGAGATCGTGAGCCCGTCGTGGTTGACGGTGCTCGTGACGTCGTGGAGATAGGGGAGCAGCTTGATCGACTCGGGTGCGACCGGCACCGACTGCCGATCGATCCTCGAGACCATCAAGAGATCCTCGATCAGTCGTTGGAGGCGGCCGGCCTGCCTCCGGGCCGAGTCGATGAGGTCGGTCGACGCCTCCTTGCTCAACTCGGGGCGAACGACGGTGTCGAGGGACCCGATGATGGATGTGAGCGGCGTGCGCAGCTCGTGACTCACGACGGACACGAAGTCGGTCTTCATCTGGGCGACTTCCTTCATCCGCTTGGTCATCTCGGCGGCAGCCTCGTACCGACCCAGCTGTGACAGAACAAGGGCTGCAGGAGCGGCCAGCGAGGCGAGTTCCCTGGTCTGATCGTCCTGGAAGGAGCCGTGGATCGGGTCCCCGATGGCAATCACGCCGACGCTGAAACCTTCGACCCTCAGCGGGGCGATCAACGCCTCGTGCATCCCGAGTTCTCCGACGATGCCGAACGTCTCGGGGTTCTCGTCGATCTCTTCGAGGTGCATCGCCCGCCCCGATCGGAACACCTGAGGCAGGATCCCTCCGCCCGTGACCCGGATCTTGAGGTCTCCGACCTCGAGGGTGTGCCCGTTGACCCACATCGGCGACATGATCTTGAGTGAGTGATCGTCCGGCTGGTATAGGAAGACGACGCCGATCTGAGCTTCGAGGTAGTTGCAGATCGTCCCGACGATCTGGGGGAGACCCTCGGTCAGCGAGTCGGCTCCGGCCAGCGTTGCCGAGACCGCATACAACCGCTCGAAGTCCGCCCGCTGGTCCCTGAGTTCACGAAGCCGGTCGGACCCGCGTTGGGCTTCCTTCTCGAACTCGGTCCCGATGAGGCCGGTGGCGCCTGCTACGACGGCGACGGTGAGCGCTGGGATGAGTGCCGACTCGATCGTCGATCCTGCTTCTGGCGTGACGACGCCGATCAGCACAACGAGAAAGATGGCGAGGATGCTGACGATGAGATGGCGTACCGGAGGCAGCACGAGGCCGGTGAGCACGACGACGCCCGAGAAGAGCGGTACGACCGAAGCGAACATCTCGGGGATCGTGGCGATCGACGCCAGGCCGAGTGTCAATGCGACCGTCCAGGCCCATGCCAGCCACGAGCCGATCCGTGTTGCGAGGACCTTGTTCCAGTTGGCTGCGGTCGACCCGGCCAGCACGATTGCCAGGAGACCGGCCGACACGATGAAGCGAGGCTCGGTGGTGATGATCTCCACGCTCACGGCCTGGGCGGTGAGCGCTCCGATCACGATCCACGCGAGAATGACGCTGCGGCGCAGGCCAGCGGCCCGGAAGCGCAGCAGCGGCGTTTCGGTTTGCGGTTCGTTGTCGGTCAATCTCGCCTCGTGGATCCCACTGTATCCTCGGCATCCGTGGGCCCCTGGTTGAGTGTTGCGTTGGAACCACGCCGACCCGCATGCTGATGGCGGGAAACGGCGGGTCGTTGGCATGGCTCTGAAGGCGCTCGCCGGAGGACAGTTGTTCGGCTCCACGTTCGGTCGTGGGTCGCCGAGCATCCTCGCCCTGCACGGTTGGGGACGATCCAATCGCGATTTCGCCACGATGCTCGAGGGCCTCGACGCGATCTCACTCGATCTCCCCGGGTTCGGGGCGAGCCCGCCTCCGACCTCCGCAGTCGGGGCGCACGGCTATGCGGACATCGTCGCCCCGGTGCTCGCGCATTTCGATCAACCGCCGATCGTCCTCGGCCATTCGTTCGGGGGGCGCGTTGCGGTGGCGTTGGAGGCGGACGCTCCCGGCAGTTTCTCCGGCATGCTCCTGACGGGCGTCCCACTGCTGCGCCGCGTCTCATCCCCATCGAGACCACCCATCGGCTATCGCATCATTCGCTTTGCCAACCGGGTCGGTCTGGTGTCCGATGAGCGACTGGAGCGCGAGAAGCGTTCCCGGGGCTCGGCCGACTACCGGGCGGCGAGCGGTGTGATGCGCGACGTCTTGGTCACGGTGGTGAACGAGTCCTACGAGCGTGAGTTGCAGGGCCTCGACCTCCCCATTCGATTGCTCTGGGGAGCTGAGGATGTCGAGGTTCCGCCTGAGATCGCCGAACGAGCACTCGAGATCATGGGGGAGCGTGGCAGCCTGGTCACGGTCCCCGGCGGTGGCCATCTGCTCCCGGTGACCCACGCCGAGCGGGTGCGATCAGAGCTCGAGGTGTTGCTGTGAACGTGGCACTGGGATTGATCGCCGCCGTTGCAACCGCCGTCCAGGGTCTCCGGTGGTTGCGGGTGGCCCAGCGCGAGCACTATCACCCGGTCGTCTGGCGGTTTGCGCTTCGGTGGTGGTCGTCGGTCCCGGCAAATCTCGGCCTCGGTACGATCGCCGTGCTGGCGACCGCCTTCACGGTGTACCAGCCACTCCTCGGGTTCGTTGTGGCCGTTGTCGTCACAGCCGGCCCCATCGGCCTGGGAGTCGTGGGGCGCACGTCCCGGCTCGCCTGGACATCGAGGATGCGGGCGACGGCTGCTGTTGCCTTCGGGCTGGCGGGGCTCCTGATCGTCGTCGGCGTGATGGCGGGCGCTCCGGGCGTAGTGGCGATCACGTTGGTCGGCTTCCCAACGGTGGTCGATCTGGCCCTGGCCATCTGGCGTCCACTCCAGGCGAGGCTCGATCATCGCTGGGTCGAGCAGGCAAAGGACGGTCTGAAGCGATCGGAGGCGCGGGTGGTGGCGATCACCGGATCGTTCGGCAAGACGACGACCAAGGGGTATCTCGCCCATCTTCTCGCCGGTAGGGCTGCGGTCACCGCCAGCCCGGCATCGTTCAACAATCGGATGGGCCTGGCCCGGGCCGTCAACGAGCACGTTGGCACCGGCACCGACATTTTCATCGCCGAGATGGGAACGTATGGCTCGCGGGGAGATCGCCGATCTGTGCTCGTGGATCCCTCCGGAGGTGGCCGTGATCACGTCGCTCGGCCCGGTCCACCTCGAGCGGATGGGGTCGATCGAGCGGATCGCCGAGGCCAAGCGCGAGATCTTCGACCGTGCCCGGGTCGGGGTGATCTCCATCGATCATCCCGTGCTGGCGGCTGTCGCCGAGGAAGAGGCTCGGCATCGTCGGATGATCACCGTTTCGACGACAGGGATGGCGGCGGACGTCGTCGGAGATCCGATCACCGGCGAGCTCGTCGTCGATGGCAGGACGGTGGGTCGGGTCGACCCTGCCGATGTGGTGGTCTCGAACGTCGGGTGTGCGATCGGGGCAGTTGCTGGCGCTGGGATTCGGCGTCGATGGTCTCGAGCGCCGACTCGAGAGCCTGCCCACCCCCCGCATCGACAGGTCGTGAGCACGACCGATCGCGGGGTCACGGTCATCGATGACACCTTCAACGCGAACCCGGCCGGAGCTGCCAGAGCGCTTGGCCTCCTGGAGATGGCCGCCAGGCAGCAGGCGGGTGCTCGTCACTCCGGGGATGGTCGAACTCGGCCCCGTCCAGGACGAGGAGAACGAAGCGTTCGCGCGGAAGGCGGCAAGGGTCGCCGACGACATCGTTATCGTCGGTTTCACGAACCGTCGGGCCCTCGATCGCGGTGCCAGGACCTCAGATCGGGTGTCGGTACACTTCGTCGCCACCCGGGATGACGCTGTCGCCTGGGTCCGGAGTGAACTCGGGCGCCGGCGACGCCGTCCTGTACGAGAACGATCTCCCCGACCACTATCCCTGAGGCGAAACCATGAGCAAACCGGCCGTCCTCTTCGGAGGCCCGTCCCCCGAACACGACATCTCGGTGAGCACCGGACTCCAGGCGGCGCACACGCTCGACGCCGCGCACGCCATCTATTGGGCGAAGAACGGGGGCTTTCACCTCGTCGACCCGAACTCGGAGGTGGCGGAGTTCGCCGACGGCGTTCCGCGCAAGGCGAAGGAACTGGCGTTCGAACTGAGGCCCGGCGGAGGGTTCGTCCAGAAGCGGAAACCGCTGGACATCTCGGTCGTCGTCAACTGTTGCCACGGAGGTCCGGGGGAGGACGGGACGATCCAGGGAGCGATGGACCTGGTGGGGTATCGATACACCGGCCCCGGTCAGGCCGGCTCGGCGCTGGGGATGGACAAGCTCGCCTTCGGCGCGTCGGTTGCCCAACTCGGGCTACCCACCTTGCCGCGGCTGTTGCTCGGTTCAGGGACCTCGCCGACCTTCGAGGGACCGTACATCGTCAAGCCTCGGTTCGGCGGAAGCTCGATCGGGATCGAGATCGTGGAGGATGTCGACACCGCGCTCGCTCTGCTCGAGACGTCGCCGTATCTCGGCGATGGTGCCGTGATCGAGCCGTATCTCGAGCGGTTTCGGGATCTCAACGTCGCGGTGAGGACCCACCCGCAGCCTTCGTGTTCGAACATCGAGGAACCGAAGAAGACCGGCGACGGCCTCTACTCCTACGAGCAGAAATACCTCAACTGGGGTGACGGCGGAGCGGTGAGCAACTCCGTACCCGCCGACGTCGACGCCGACACGTCTGAGCGCCTGAACGACTGGGCTCTGCGGGTCGCGTCGATGGTCGGGGCACGGTCGGTGGCCCGGGTCGACTTTCTCGAGACACCGGACGGCCTCTATGTCAACGAGATCAACACGATTCCCGGGAGCCTCTCGATCAAGCTGTTCGTCGATCCGCCGCTGTCGAGGCACGAGTTGCTCTCGGGGATGGTCGAGGAGGCAATGGGCTGGAAACCGCGAGCCTTCTCCACGGCTGGAGCAGATGGCGCGGCATTGAGGAACGCAGGGTCGATCGCCAACAAGCTCGGCTGAGGGGAGCGAGGTCCCCGGTTGTCTCGGTTCAGAGGTTGACGACCGGGCAGGTGAGGGTGCGGGTGATGCCCTGGATGGCCTGGATCTTGGCGACCACCAGCTTGCCGAGTTGATCGACGTCCGGTGCGGAGGCCTTGACGATCACGTCGTAGGGTCCAGTGACGTCGTCTGCTGCGTCGACGCCGTCGATGGTGCGGACTTCTTCAGCGACGACGGCCGCTTTCCCCACCTCGGTCTGGATCAATACGTATGCCTGGACCATTGCGCGCAACTCCTCGAAACGACTGATCCAACTCTACAGAGACCCGGAGGCCGCCGCTCAGTATCCGGCCTGTCCGACCTTGATGTTGGCGGCGTAGGCGGCTTCGCCATCCTGTTCGACGTCGAAGAGAATCCGCTGGCCCTGGCGGAGCATGCGGAAGATCGAGCCTGCGAGCGAGCCCGGGCGGAGATAGACCTCGGATCTGTCGTCGTCGAGCACGATCACGCCGACCCCGGTGATCGGGTCGTAGGTCTTCACGACACCCTGAGTCGCCAAGGTCAGGCCTTCTGGATCTTGTTCGCGCGGATGCAGGACGTGCACACACGCGCCCGGCGCGTGTTGGATCCGTGCTTCGACGCGCACCTTCTGGATGTTGGGCAGCCAACGGCGATTGTTGCGCTTGTGGGAGAAGGTCACGGTCTTCCCGTAACTCGGCTCCTTGCCGCAGACTTCACAGCGATATGACATAAAGACTCCTGGGGAACGGCCCAGAGGCTAACACCTCCGGCGACGACTGTGCGAAACGGCAGACTCGAACCCATCTGGGTCCGGGGTCATCGGTATGATCGCCGTCATCTCATGTTACTGACATCCACAGACGTCAAGACCGTGTTCGTCCGCTTCGACGAACTGATCACGACCTACCGGTCTGCTCTCAACGAACTCAATGTCTATCCCGTCCCCGACGGTGACACAGGATCGAACATGGCCGGCACGATTCGTAGGGTGATCGACGAACTGGAGGGTGCCGAGTCGATGGGGAGCGTGACCGACGCCATCGCTCACGGTTCGTTGATGGGGGCAAAAGGCAACTCGGGCATCCTGCTGTCCGTCATCCTCAGCGGGATCGCCGAAGCCTTCGGGGATCGTGAGTCGATCGGCGCCGACGACATCAGGAAGGCGTTGTCAATCGCCACGGACTCGGCCTATCGGGCTGTGGCGACGCCGGTCGAGGGGACCATCCTGACCATTGTTCGCGAGGCATCGGAAGCTGCTGACGATCACGAGCGGCGGCGACCTGCCCACACTTGCCGGGATCGTGTACGAGCGGTCGGTTGACGCCCTCGCACGCACGCCGGACGCACTGGAAGTGCTCAAACAGGCAGGCGTCGTCGACGCCGGAGGAGCCGGTCTCGTTCTCTTGTTCGCGGCGTTCGCCGAGGCGGCCGGGCACGAGATCTCGCTGCCGGATCATCTCCTCAATGCCCACGCCCACATCGAGCGGATCGACTCGGCCGGGGCTCCTGCCGTCTCCGCGCTGAGATACGAGGTCATGTTCTTCCTCGACTCGAACGACGAGGCGGTCGACGGCATGAAGGGTCGGTGGCAAGAGTTGGGTGACTCCATCGTGATCAACGGAAGCGGTGGCGTGTGGAACTGTCACATCCACACCGATCACATCGGACCGGTGATCGAGGCAGGCGTCGCAGCCGGCACACCATCGGACATTCGCGTCACCGACCTCACGGAGTCCACGGGCCGATTCGAGGCGGAGCCGGTGTTCCTCCCGCTCGATGAGGCGTCCGTCGCACCCATCGGAGTCATCTCGGTGGTCGCCGGCGGCGGTCTGGTCGACGTGTTCCGAAGCTTCGGGGTCCAGGCGGTCATACGCGGCGGACAGTCGATGAACCCATCGACGGAGGATCTGCTGGCGATGGTCGAGTCGGTGCCTGCCCCCGACGTGATACTCCTGCCGAACAACAAGAACATCGTTCCCGTTGCGGAACAGATCGACAACCTCTCGCCCAAGGCCGTGCATGTCGTTCCCACCCGATCCGTGCCGCAGGGGATCGCGGCGATGCTCGCCTACAGCACGGCGTCGACCGATCTGCTCGAGACCGCCGAAGAGATGGCGGCTGCGGCGTCGTCGGTGATGACCGGCGAGGTGACCAGAGCGGTCAGGGATGCTCGCGTCGGCGACCTGACGATCTCTGAAGGTGACTGGCTCGGACTGGCGGATGGAGCGATCGTTCTCGCCGGCCCCGACCTCGAGTGGGTGCTCCGAGGCCTGGTGGCCGAGTTGATGCCGATCGAATCTGCGGAGATCGTCACGGTGTACACGGGCATCGACTCGGCGACCCACGCCACCAAGAGCCTCGAGGCGTACCTCGGCGAGTCCTATCCCGGGGTCGAGGTCGTCGTCGTCGACGGCGGGCAACCGACATATCCATACCTGCTCTCCGTCGAGTGACCGGGGCGGTATGCCGTCGCTGACCTATCTCGATGGGGTCCCGATCGAAAAGGTCTCGGGCTTCTCGGGAGCGCGGGGCCGAGCGCTGCAGGGAGCAGGGGTCACGAGCGTCAGGGACCTGCTCTTCCACTTCCCCCGCCGATACATCGACCGGTCCAGAACCGAGCCGGTCGCCAACCTTCCCGTGGGAGAGGAGATCACCGTGATCGGTGAGGTCCTGTCGGTGTCCACTCGGCGACCGAGGGCACGGCTGACCATCACCGAGGCGACGGTGACCGATGGCACAGGCACGCTCAAGGCGGTCTGGTTCAACCAGTCTTTTCGGGCTCGGCAGCTCACCGTCGGCGCCGAGATCGCTGCTGTCCGGGAAGGTCGAGCGGTTCCGGGGCGCGACCCAGATGAAGTCGCCGGATGTCGACGTGCTCTCCTCGAACTCCGAGGGTCTCAAGACGGGCCGGGTCGTGCCGATCCACCCGACGATCGCCAAGGTCCCCTCCGGCTGGGTCCGACGCGGCATGTGGAACGCGCTCACCCGGTCACGACCGATCAGCGACCCGATTCCGGAGCCGATCCTGACCTCCCGCGGGCTCATCGACCGTGATGCTGCGATGACAGCCATCCACTTCCCCGAGTCGATGCCCGAGGTGGGCAGGGCCAGGAAGCGACTGGTCTACGACGAGTTCTTCCGGCTGGAACTCGCCCTGGCCCTCAACAAGCGACTCAGGGAGCAGCGCCAGGTCGGGATCGTGCATCCAGGAGCGGGTCGGCTGTCGGAGCGGTTCATCGGCGGTCTCCCGTATGAGCTGACAGATGCACAGGTTCGCGCCATCGACGAGATCATCGACGACCTTCGGACCAACTATCCCATGCAGCGACTTCTCCAGGGCGAGGTCGGATCGGGAAAGACGGTGGTTGCGGTGGCGACACTTCTGATCGCCGTCGAGGGCGGTTTCCAGGCGGCGGTGATGGCTCCGACCGAGGTCCTCTCCGTCCAGCACTATCTCGGGATCCGGGATCTTCTCGACGACGCCGGGATGGCTCCACCCGATGCCGGGCCGGCGGCGGCGCTGGGCATGGATTCCCTCTTCGCCCCGGCCGGGCAGGATGACGCGAGAGCCGGTGCGCCTCGGCCTCCTCACGGGGTCCCAGGCGGCGGTCAACTTCGCAACGGGTGTCACGAGAACCGACGTCCAGAACGTGGCTCGCGGATGGCACGATCGACATCGTCGTCGGAACGCACGCCCTCATCCAGGAAGCGATCGATTTCCGGTCTCTCGGCATGGCGGTGATCGACGAGCAGCATCGGTTCGGTGCCGAACAGCGGGCGATCCTCCGGAGCAAGGGCTCGGAGGGAGCGACCCCCGATCTGTTGATCATGACCGCTACGCCGATCCCTCGGACCCTGTCGATGACGCTCTACGGAGACCTCGAGGAGTCGATCATCGACGAGTTGCCGCCAGGTCGGACGCCGATCGTCACCGAGGTGATCTCGCGGAGCGAAGAGGAGACCATCTGGGAGTCGGTGGTCGAGCAGGTATCGCAGGGCCGTCAAGCATTCGTCGTGTGCCCGCTCGTAGACGACTCAGACAAGGTGGAGGCGGCCAGCGCCGAGTCCGAGTACCGGCGACTCCAGACGGTCATGCCGAACGTCAGGTGCGGGTTGCTCCATGGACAGATGCCGTCCACCGAGAAGGACGACATCATGCATGACTTCCGAGATGGTCGGATCGATGTGTTGGTGGCGACGACCGTGATAGAAGTCGGCATCGATGTCCCGAATGCCACGGTCATGGTCATCGAGGACGCCGACCGTTTCGGTCTCAGCCAACTCCATCAGCTTCGGGGACGGGTCGGCAGGGGTCGGTTTCCCGGGAGATGCATCCTGCTCTCGGATCCGACGACGCCCGACGGTGAGCGGAGGCTCGAGGCGATGGTCGAGTCGACCGATGGGTTCCGGTTGGCCCAGGTCGATCTCGAGATCAGAGGGCAGGGGACGGTGTTTGCTGCGAGCCAGTCGGGGCGAAGTGATCTGAATCTGGCGAGCATCGTCACCGACCGGGGAGCGTTGATCGCGGCGCGGGAGGATGCGTTCGGGCTGGTGGATGACGACCCCGGCTTGGCAGGCAACCCTGACCTGCTCGAGGAGATCGTGCTCTTCTTCGGAGACGACCCCGATGACGAGAGCCAGGGCAAGGCGGACTGGTTGTTCATCTCATGAAAGGTGTGTCATGCGTGTGATCGCTGGAACTCGCGGCGGTCGCAAGCTCGTCGCTCCAGACACGTCGGGGACCCGACCGGTCGCCGACCGGGTCAAAGAGTCCGTGTTCAGCTCCATCGCCGCCGAGATGCCCGGTGCCGCGGTGGCGGATCTCTTCGCCGGGTCCGGGAGCTTCGGCATCGAGGCGCTGAGCCGGGGAGCAACCAGCGCGGTGTTCGTCGAGAACGGTCGCAAGGCGCTCGACGCGTTGCGAACGAATCTCCGCACCCTGGATCTCGACGGCCGCGTCGTGCGCGCCGACGTGGCAACGTGGAGCCCTGATGGTGAGTTCGACGTGGTCTTCTGTGACCCGCCGTGGCCCATGGGGCGCCCAGAGCTCGAAACGATCCTGGAGCAGATCGCCCCTTCGGTCGTCGCCGACGGCCTGGTGGTGGTCACGAGACGGTCGTCGGATGAGATCCCGGAACCGGCCGGGTTCCGGATTGACGACGAACGCGCCCTCGGAGACACCAGAATCATCAGGTATCGAAAGGAGACGCAGTGACGACCGCAATGTGCCCAGGGAGTTTCGATCCTCCCACCAACGGGCACATCGACGTGATCCGCCGATGTGCCGCCTCGTTCGAGCGGGTGGTGGTCGCCGTCGTGTCGAATCCCTCGAAGACGCCGATGTTCGATCTCGACGAGCGACTGACGCTTCTCGATCGGTGTCTTGGCGATCTCGACAACTACGAGGCGATGGCCTTCTCGGGACTGTTGGTCGACTTCGCACGCCGCCACGACACCGATGTCGTGGTCAAGGGGCTCCGCGCCCCCGGTGATTTTGAATACGAGCTGCAGATGGCGCAGATGAACTCCCATCTCAGTGGGATGGAGACGGTGTTCATGCCGTCGAAGCCCGAATGGGGATTCGTGTCGTCCTCGCTCGTGCGCGAGGTGGCGCGGCTGGGGGGTACGGTTGACGAACTGGTGCCGGCCCCCGTCGCTGCGGCCCTGAAGGAGAAGTTGTCGTGACAGACGAACACCGACCAGCTGACGAGCCCGTGCAGCCGGACGTCAGGCCGAGGACCAATGTCGGGGTGCTCCAGGACCTGATCGACGACATGCTCGCCTATCTGGAGGAGGCCAAGTCCATGCCGCTCTCGACGAACGTTCTCGTCGAGAAGGACGTGTTCACCGACATGCTGGAACAGCTGCGCTCCGAGCTCCCTGACGAGCTGAGAGCGGCTCGGTGGATGGTGAGAGAGCGCGAAGCATTCATCGCCAGGACGAACGAGCGTGCCCACGAGATCGTGGAACGAGCCACGTCGGACTCGCGGCGGCTGGTGTCCGATTCCTACGTCCTGGCGGAGGCCGTCGAGGAGGCCAACATCCTGGTCAGGCGGGCCGAGGGCGAAGCGCGACGGTTACGGCTCGAAGCCGAGGACGAGATCGAGCGACAACTCGAGGAGATCGAGGCCTTGATGGCCGAGTTGTTGACCCGGACCCATGCTGCTCGCGAGGAACTCCATCGATCGCGTCCCGCTCCGCCGGACGTGCCGCTCTGAGTCGGTGGGCCGGCGGAAGCGACGTGCGGTCGCACCTCACGATCTTCCGCACTCACACGAGAAGAGCCGCCGGCATGCCGGCGGCTCTTCTCATCTCGTTATCGGAAAGCTGTCAGACGGGGCGAACGTTCTTCGCCTCGTCGCCCTTCCGGCCGGGGCCGACTTCGAATTCGACACTCTGGCCTTCGTTGAGCGATTTGTGGCCTTCTCCCACGATGTTCGAGAAGTGGACGAAAACGTCGTCCCCGTCCTCGCGAGAGATGAAGCCGAAGCCCTTCTCGGTGTTGAAGAACTTCACGGTACCTACTGCCATTTTCGTTTCTTTCTGTCTGCCCGGTCGACCCTCGTGGCCGACCGACTGGCAAACAGCGTAGGCGCTCGGTGGCGGAACGTGTGCATCGAGTCAGGACAACACCGAGTCGACGAGGTCTCTGGCCGCCTCCTGAACCTCCCGCAGATGGTCCTCTCCCTGGAAGCTCTCGGCGTAGATCTTGTAGACGTCTTCGGTGCCGGACGGTCGAGCCGCGAACCACGCCGACCGTGTCACCACCTTGAGTCCTCCGATCGCAGCGCCGTTGCCGGGCGCAGCAGTCAACTTCGCCTCGATCGGGTCGCCTGCCAACTCGTCGGCCTCGACCTGGTCGGGCGTGAGGCTGGCGAGCGCCAGCTTCTGTTCGCGGGTCGCAGGGGAGTCGATCCTGGCGTAGGCGGGAGCACCGTGCTCCTCGGTCAGCCGGCGGTAGTGCTCGCTGGGGGTCTCGCCGGTCGCGGCGAGGATCTCCGAGGCGAGGAGTGCCAGCAGGACGCCGTCCTTGTCTGTGGTCCACACGGTCCCGTCGTGCCTGAGGAAGGAAGCGCCCGCCGACTCCTCGCCTCCGAAACCGATGGTCCCGTCGAGCAGTCCCGGCACGAACCATTTGAAGCCCACCGGGACTTCGATCAGTTCACGTCCCAGTTGCGTCGCGACCCGGTCGATCATCGACGAGGAGACGAGCGTCTTGCCGATCGCGGTTGACGGGCCCCACTGCTCACGGTGGGTGAAGAGATAGCGGATCGCCACCGCCAGAAAATGGTTGGGATTCATGAGACCGGCGTCCGGGGTGACGATCCCGTGTCGGTCGGCGTCGGCGTCGTTGCCGGTCGCCAGGTCGTAGCGGTCCTTCTGGCTGATCAGCGACGCCATGGCATCGGGGGAGGAGCAGTCCATCCTGATCTTCCCGTCCCAGTCGAGCGTCATGAAACGCCAGGTCGGATCGACACGGGGGTTCACGACGGTGAGATCGATGTCCCAGCGTTCAGCGATTCTCCCCCAATAGTCGACGGCGGCGCCCCCGAGGGGGTCGGCACCGATCCGGACGCCGGCCGAGCGGATGGCGTCCATGTCGAGGACCGAATCCAGGTCGTCGACGTATGTCGTCAGATAGTCGTAGGCGCGAGTGGTCGATGCGGCCCGGGCCTGTGCGAGCGAGGTCTTCCTGATGGCTGCTGGTCGCGCCATCAACTGGTTTGCTCGATTCGCGATCCACGAGGTTGCATCGGTCCCGGCCGGCCCGCCGTGCGGCGGGTTGTACTTGAAGCCGCCGTCGGCAGGTGGGTTGTGGGAGGGGGTCACGACGATTCCGTCAGCTCTCCCAACGTCATCGGGCGCCAGGTCCCGGTTGTGTCTGAGAATGGCGTGTGACAGGGCAGGGGTCGGCGTGAAGCGGTCCTGGGCGTCGATCATCACGGTGACGCCCGATCCGGCGAGCACTTCGAGCGCTGTGACCCAAGCCGGCTCGGAGAGGGCATGGGTGTCGCGACCCAAGAAGAGCGGGCCGCCGATCCTGCGGGTCTTGCGGTAGTCGACGATCGCGGCGGTAGTTGCGGCGATGTGGAGCTCGTTGAACGAGAGGTCGAGGCTCGAGCCCCGGTGTCCCGACGTGCCGAACGCCACCCGCTCGTCGCGTTGTTCGGGATCTGGCACCTCCGCGTAGTACGCAGTGACAACGTGCGAGACATCGATCAGGTCGTCGTCGGCGGCAGGGAGGCCTGCCCGGTCGTCTCGCATCTGTTCCTGTCCTCGATCGCTCATTCGACACTATCCGCTGTGCCGGTCAGACACTCGCCGGTCTGTGACAGATCTCCGACATCGGTAGCATTCGGTCGATGTCCCTTCGCATCCTCGTCACAGACCTGCTGGGTGACCCCGGCTCCTCTCGCACCGAAACCGAGACGCTGTCGTTGGACATCTCACTCACCAATGCCACGGTGGCCGGTGATGCGGATGTCTCTGCAACGTTGCGTTCGCTCAGCGACGGAATCGTGGCCCGCGGCGTTGCCACCGTCGACGCCGATCTCACCTGCAACCGGTGTCTCGTCGTCTGGCCCGAGAGGATGGAGGTTCCGTTCGAACAGGTCTTTCGGCATTCGCCTCAGGACGAGGACGACGAACAGCTCGTCGAGAACGGGGGATGGATCGACCTCGAGCCGGCGGTTCACGACGAGGTGACCGTCTCCCTGCCCCTCGTGCCGCTGTGCCGTCCCGATTGTCAGGGACTCTGTCCCACCTGTGGTGCGAATCTCAACGACGATCCGTGCGATGGCCATGCCGAGGAGCAGGATTCGCCGTTTGCGATACTCCAGGACCTGTTCGACGACTGACAGTCCAAGGCGCCAGGTACCCGGTGCCCGTCTCCTTTTTGCAGCGACGGTCCGGATCCGCTTGAATGATCATTCCGATACGGTTCGTGTCGCGCTTCGATATGCCCGACCGGACGATTTCGTTTCCTGACACCAAGGATTCCTGACACCAAGGAGCAGCACCATGGCGGTGCCCAAGAAGAAGATGTCGCGTAGCCGGACGCGTCAGCGCAAATCACAATGGAAAGTGAGCAAGCCGACCCTGTCGACCTGCCCGCAGTGCAAGAGCGTCAAACTGCCTCATCGGGCCTGTCCCGAATGCGGCACCTACAACGGGCGAGAAGTCGTCGCAACCGACTGATCGATGGCACGAATCGCACTCGACGCCATGGGCGGCGACCACGCTCCCGGTGAAGCAGTCGCCGGGGCTGCAGAGGCCGCGGCCCATGGCGTCGACGTCGTTCTGGTAGGGGCGGTCGATCAACTCGAGATCCTCGCCGAGGAGCACGGATTCTCCGGCCAGGTGGTTGGTGCATCGGACGTCGTCGAGATGGGCGACGACCCCGGTCGCGCCATTCGCGAGAAGCCGGACAGTTCTGTCGCGGTTGCCGCGCGTCTCGTGAGAGAGGGCTCCGTCGACGGCTTCGTATCTGCCGGATCCACCGGCGCGGCGATGGCCTCTGCCGCCATCATCGTGGGGCGGATCGACGGTGTTCTTCGTCCGAGCATCGCTTCACTCTTCCCGACCCCTGATCGGCCGACCGTGCTGCTCGATTCCGGCGCCAATCCGGAAGTCAAGCCGGAACATCTCCTCCAGTTCGCCGAGATGGGGTGCGCCATGGCGGAGATCTACTTCGATGCGCGTAACGCCCGCGTCGGCCTCCTCAACATCGGGGAGGAGCGATCCAAAGGGCGACCCCTCGAGAAGGCGACGTACGACCTCCTCGAGCGGAGCGCAGTGAACTTCGTCGGAAACGTCGAGGGCCGGGACATCGCCACCGGCGCCGTCGACGTCATCGTGACCGACGGCTTCACCGGCAACGTCTTTCTGAAGACCGTCGAGGGCGCCGTGACACTCATCAGCCAGATCCTCCTCGAGGAGATCTCGAAACTCGCCCCCGACGTCCAGCAGGCGGTTCTTCCGACCCTCATGGTCATCAAGGACCGCCTCGACTACGAGTCGGTGGGCGGCGCACACCTGATCGGCACCAGGGGAGTGGTTGTCATCGCCCATGGATCGTCCAAGCGGAAGGCGATCTCCAACGCCATCCGGATGGCTGCAGACGGCGCCGAGCGTGGTCTGGTCGGCAGGGTCCAGGAACTCATCACCGGCTGATGCTCGACGCGTTCAGCCAGCGTCTCGGGCACACCTTCGGGGACATGTCGTTGCTCGAGGCGGCGCTGATCCATCGGTCATACACCGCCGAGCGCCCCGACATTCCCGACAACGAGCGGATGGAGTTCCTCGGCGACGCGGTCCTGCAGTTGTCCGTCACCCAGTTCCTCTACGAGCACTTCCCCGATCTGCGCGAGGGCGAGATGGCGAAGGTCAGGGCCGCGTGCGTCAGCGGGAACCAGCTGGCCGACGTTGCATCGGATCTGGGCCTCGGTCCGCTGGTTCGCATGGGGATCGGTGAAGCGGCGAGCGGGGGGCGCAAGAAGCGGTCGATCCTCGCCGACGCGATGGAAGCGGTGCTCGCCGCGGTGTATCTCGATGCGGGATTCTCGGTCGCCCGCGATGTCGTCCTGGGTCCACTGGACGCCGATCGTCGAAGCGAAAGCCGTCGAGCCTGGGAGGCGGGACTACAAGACGAGGTACCAGGAGTTGCTCGCTGCGGTCGGGAAGCGACCCGACTATGAGGTCGAGGGCTCCGGGCCCGACCACGACCGGCACTTCGTTGCGACGCTGACCGTCGACGGCGAGGTGCGCGGCAGGGGAGAGGGCAAGTCGAAGAAGGAAGCCCAACAGGCCGCCGCCAGGGCGGCGCTCGGCGACTGAGCAGTCCTCGATCAACCGAGCATCACGCCGATGCTTCTGGCCGGCATGGTGATCGATCGAAGCCGTAAGGTGTCGAGCCATGCCGAACTTGCCCACAGGGACGGTGACGTTCCTGTTCACCGACATCGAGGGCTCGACTAGGTTGCTCCGGGAGACGGGCAATCGGTTTCCTGAGCTCCTGGACACGCACGCTCGTCTGATCCGGGAAGCCATCGATGCAGGTGGTGGTGTCGAGGTACGCACGGAGGGGGACGCCTTCTTCGTCGCGTTCCCGACGGCGACCGGAGCGGCGCACGCGGCGATCACTGCCCAGCGCTCGCTCTCTGGGCACGAATGGCCGCCCGGGGTCGACCTCCGGGTCAGGATGGGTATGCACACCGGCGTCGGAGCGCTGGGGGGAGACGACTATGTCGGCATCGACGTCCATCTGGCGGCTCGGGTCGCCTCGGCTGCCCATGGAGGGCAGATCGTGTTGTCCGAATCGACCATGCAACTGGTCGATCGCGATCTTCCCGACGGTGTCAGCGTGCGCGATCTCGGCGCTCATCAGCTCAAGGACATGCCGCGTCCGGAGCGGATCTACCAGCTCGACGTCGCCGGGCTTCGTTCGGTGTTCCCTGCCCTCGACACGCTCGACGTCCCCTCGAACCTCCCGACGGACCTGACCGAGTTCGTCGGGCGTCGCGACGAGTTGGAGCAAGCGATCGAGCTGCTCGGCAGCACACGGTTGTTGACCCTCACCGGGCCCGGAGGTGCAGGCAAGACCAGGCTCGGTGTCACAATCGCAGCAGCGGTGATGAGCGAGTTCAGCGGCGGAGTGTTCTTCGTAGGGCTGGAGCAGATCTCCGACGCGTCACTCATTCCTGGGATCATCTCGGACGTCATCGGAGCGCCACCGGCCGGCGGCGACGCTCAGATCGAGCGACTCCGCACGCACCTGGGTTCGAGTCGGACGTTGCTCGTGCTGGACAACCTCGAACAGGTCGACGAGCCGGCTCCTGTGATCGGAGCGCTCCTCGGAGGGTGTCCCGGGGTCAAGATCGTCGCCACGTCCCGCACTCCGGTACACGTGTCCGGCGAGCAGGAGATGGCGATCCCGACCATGTCGGTTCCCCCGACCGGCACCGACCTGGATCCCGAGTCGATTCTCGACTACGACTCGGTGAGGCTGTTCGCCCGGCGAGCGTCGTCGGTGCGGCCGGACTTCGAGGTGACGGCTGACAACGGCAATGCGATCGTGGCGCTGTGTCAGGCACTGGACGGTTTGCCGCTCGCCATCGAGATCGCCGCGGCCCGGGTCAAGTTGCTTCCCCCTGCGACGATTCTCCAGCGTCTCGACCGACTCCTCGACACCCAGGGCAGGCGCGATGTCCCTGCTCGCCAGCAGACCTTGCGCAACGCGATCCAGTGGAGTCATGACCTGCTCGACCCGCCGCTACAGGGTCTGTTCAGGCGTCTCTCGGTGTTCGCGGGTGGCGGGTGGCTCGCCGAGCTCGAAGCCGTTGGCCACGATGACGACAGCGGGCTCGATGTTCTGGACGGAATCTCGCAGCTGGTGGACCACAGCCTGGTTTCGCAGTCGATCGTGCTCGGTGAGCCGCGGTTCCGGATGCTCGAGACCATCCGGGAGTTCGCTCGTGATCAGCTCGGGGCCACTGACGACACAGAGCAGATCCAAGAGAGGCATGCGGAGGCATATCTGGCAGTGGCCGAGCGAGCTCAACCCGAGCTGACCGGTCCACCGCGAGCGAATGGATCGATCGTCTCACGTTGGATCGCCGCAACATCGAGTCGGCGCTTTCCTGGGCGATCGGGGCCGGGAGAACAGAGTCTGGCCCAGCGCCTCGTGGGCTCCTTCTGGCGGTTTTGGCAGATGCGAGGCCATTTGTCCGAGGCGCTCCCGACGCTCGAGGCGGTTCTCGCGCTGTCGGGACCTGCCTCGCCTGGCTCGAGCTCGGGCCTCCGAAGCTGCCGGTGGCGCGGCGTATTGGCTCGCGGACATGGAACGGGCGCGACGACATTACGAAGAGGCCCTCGCCTTCTGGCGCGAATCCGGCGACGATCTCGAGATCGCCCACGCTCTCTTCAACCTCTCCTACCCGGTGGGGCTCGGGCTCGGGGAGGGACAGGAAACGGCAATCGAAATGCTGGAAGAGGCGCTCGACACGTATCGGGCCTCGGGTCACCGGTTGGGGATGGCGCGGGTGAACCGGATGCTCGGCGTGATCGAGGCGACCAGAGGCAATCACGCAGCATGGGCAGACCATGCGCAACAGAGCCTCGACCTCTTCGACGAGGAGACCGAGCCGTTCGACTTCGGCTGGTCGCTGTTCTCGGTGGCAGGCTCTTCGTATCTGCTCGGAGACGTCGAGAGATCCGAGGAAGCGCTCCGCCGAGGGTTGGAGTTGTTCGATCGTGTGGCGGATGTCTCGGCGCTTCTCCTGTTCCTGTTTGGTTTCGTGCAGGTTGCGGACGCGAAGGACCAGTTGTCTCACGCAGCTCGTCTGGCCGGAGCGCTCTCCCGGCTGAGCGACGACACCGGCTCGAAGATGACGAGCGGGCCGCTCGTCGACGTGTGGCTGAGTGCCGGCGTCCTCGATCGGCTCGAACGCGAACATCCCGAGCCCTATGCGGCGGGACGTGCCATGACCGCTGACGAGACCCTCCGGTATGCGTTGGACGATCGGGACGGCTGACCCGGGGCGGCCGGGCCCGTGGCGCCACATCGGGCCGGAGTGCGGCCCCGTGCTATCGCAGCTTCAACGCCAGGACCGCGAGCAGGAAGTCGGTGTCGGGGGCCTCGGTGACGCCGTCTCCAGTGACCTTGGGCCGAACCTTGTCTGCGAGGTGACCGGCGATCTGCTCGATACGGTCCTGGGGAAGGGATCGGCGCCGGACTGCAAATCGCCTTAGCACATCCACGTCCTGGGACGTGACCATCGAAACGTCCCAGACGGGAAGGTCGGAGAGCTCGTGCGGTGCGTCGGTCGCTGTCCGGTCGAGGTGTGGCAACCTTTCGCGGATCACGATGGTGCGAGCGGTCAGGTCACCGAGTCGCTGATTGGTGTCCGTGGCCAGGATGGAAATTGCTCCGATGCCATATGCGATCGGAAGGAAGTCGACGACACGGATCAGGTTACGGAGGAAGGCCGCCAGGAAGCCGGCAGGCTCGCCGTCCGCTCCGACCACGCGAATGCCAACCGCGCGCTTGCCCGGTGTGCGACCTCCGTTCAGCGCCTCGAATCCCACGAAGTAGCCGACGACGAGCAGGGTCAGGGCCAGCGCCCCGAACCCCCGTATGACGGTGGCATCGAGGGTTTCCGATGCGGCGAGTCCGGCGACGGCAAAGCTCGACACCAGGACCAGGACGCCCAGGATCAGTAGGTCGACGATGCCTGCGATCATGCGAGAGCCGAGCCCAGCTAGCGTGAGATCGAGGTCGAGACCCTCAGGGGTCTGGATGTTTTTCCGGTCGTCGAGGTCCATGGGCGTGACGTGAAGCTACCCGAGTTCGTCGAGCAGCGAAATGACTCGTGGTCGGAGCTCGAATCCCTCCTCGTCAGGGCAGGCCGCCGAACCGAGTCGCTGGGTCCCGACGAGGTGTTGCGGATGGCGCGGCTCGTACCGCGTCGCGACAGCCGATCTCGCCTTCGCTCGTCGGCGCTTCCCGGCCGACCCGGTCCGCGATCGGCTCGAGCGCCTCGTGATCGATGCTCGGTCGCACGTCGATCAGGGAGGCGGCCTCCGTCAGGGGATCGGCGGCTTCGTTCGCGACGGATATTGGCGGCTGGTCTGGGAACGTCGAGCGGCAGTGGGTCTTGCTGCCCTCCTCCTCGTCATCCCGGCACTCCTCGGCGCGTTGTGGGCGATCACGGACCAGACCCTCGTCAACCAGCTTCCACCGGAATTCCTGTGGGTCACGCAGGCGCAGAGCACCGATCAGGGCTTCAGTGCCGGCCAGCTGATCGGCTTCTCGACCTACGTGTTGAACAACAACATCCGTGTGACACTGCTGGCGTTCGTGCTCGGGATCACCTGGGGTGATCGGCAGTGGGTTCGTTGTCGTGAACAACGGCCTGATCCTCGGGGCCGTCACCGGTCTGGCGATCGCCAACGACAACTGGCGGGTGTTCCTTGCTGCGGTCATGGCCCACGGGGTGCTGGAACTCTCGTGCATCGTGATCGGTGGCGCCGCCGGGCTCAGCCTCGGCCGGGCGATCCTGCGTCCCGGTCGACTGACCCGGCGCGAGTCGATGGCGCGCGAGGCGCGAGCATCCGTTCAGATGGCGCTCGGAACCGCCGGTTGGCTCGTCCTGGCCGGATTCGTCGAGGGATTCGGCTCCCGGACGGGCCTCGGCTGGGCCGTGACGACGATCATGGGATCGATGCTCGGCCTGTTGTTCTGGGGCCTGGTCTGGTGGCGCGGCCGGATCGACCCGGCGGAGAGGCTCGGGCCCGTTCAGAGCCTGGCGTGACGCTTCGCCATGAGGTACGACGCGACGGCCCGACTGGCGAGGTTGTCGACGTCGCCTTCCACCACATCTGCGCCGCCGTGCCGGAGTTCCGACACGAGCCCCCGGCGTGGGAGATCCATCTCGAGGGCGACGGCTGTCTCCATCGCTTCGTCGATGGTGTCTGCGGCAGTGGTCAGACGGGCGGTCACAGCAGGATCCTTCACGCTCACGATCACGATCGAATGCGTGCGAGCAAGCACCGGCAGGGCCCGGATGAGGGGCTCACCGGCCCGGTCGTCGAGGAGGTCGGTGAACACGAAGATGAGGCTCCGCTTGAGAGCGGCGGCGCGGTGAAACGCCAACTCGTAGTCTGAATCGACGCCGGTCGGCTCGAGGTCGTGGATCGCTCTGAGCACCGCGTCGGTTCCCTCCCGTCTCGGTCGTATCTCTCGGAGGATCCTGTCGGAGAACGCCAGTACGCCGGCATGGTCGCCCAACTCACGAGCGACTGCGACGATGGCGGCGATCACGTCGACCGCCACGTCGAGACGGGTGGTCAGTGTCTGGCCGTCGTGGCCGGGGACGGGGGCCGCCATCAGTCGACCGCAATCGAGAAGGCACATGATCTGGCGTTCTCGTTCGACCCGGTAGGTGTTGCTCATCGGGGTGCCCGTTCGAAAGGTCGCCTTCCAGTTGACCTGACGGATGTCGTCGTCCGGCAGGTAGTCGCGGATCGTCTCGAGATCGGTGCCCAACCCCAACGGGCCACGCGACCGGCGGCCCTCCTCGCGAAACCTGCCGTTTCGAACCCGCAGCGCGAGTCGTCGGGCAGCAGGCAGATCGGGGTAGACCGTGACGTCGGTGCCCTCACCCGGCCGGTGATACCAGCGCCCGAGCCCGAGCGGGCCATCGGATATCGATGCGGCCGGGGGGATCCGGTGGCTCCCTCTGCGTGTCGCCACGACCACGGCGTCGATGCGGTTCGTGCCGCTGGCGGGCTCAACCGTCAGGTCTGCGTCGATCACCGGTTGCTTGAGATGGACCGGGGTGTGGCGATCGGTCACCGTGAGCATCAATTCGGCCGGCACTCCGCGACTGAGAATGGTCGGAACGCGTCGCCGGACGGTCGGTGGCTGCCTGACCTGGAGAGCGTCGCCGGTTGCGGCGCCGATCACGAACAGCATCAGGAGGGCACTGAGCCACCACGGGGTCACGAGCGCGGTTGCAGCTGTTCCGAACACGAGCCAGACGGTGCGGGCTGTGAAGCTCATGTCAGCGCGGAACGGTGACGGATCGCAGGCTCGCGTCGATGGCCGTTGCCGCCGTGTATCGCTCGATCTCTGCCTCTGGCCGGATGAGAATGCGATGTGAGAGCACCGGGTGAGCCATGCGAGCGACGTCGTCGGGGGTCACGTAGTCGCGACCCGCCATCGCGGCGATGGCTCTCGACGCGGCCAGGAGATGAACCGCTGCTCTGGGGCTCGCGCCCAATTCGACTGATGGTTGGGCGCGGGTCGCGGCAACGATCTCGGCGAGGTACCTGAGCACGTCGTCCTCGATCCGCAACCCGGCCACCTCGACACGCGCCGCGGTCAGAACCTCGGCGCTGGCGACGGGTTGGATCGTGTCGACACCGATCGGTCTGGTCCCGTCTCTCGACAGCCGCAACATCTCGAGCTCGTGGTCCATGCCGGGGTAGCCGACCTCGATCTTCATGAGAAACCGGTCGAGCTGGGCTTCGGGTAGCGGGTAGGTGCCCTCGTACTCGATCGGGTTCTGCGTGGCGACCACCATGAACGGCTCGGGGAGTGGATGAGAACGGCCATCGACGGTCACCTGTCCCTCGCCCATCGCCTCGAGGAGCGCGGATTGTGTCTTCGGCGGCGTTCGGTTGATCTCGTCGGCGAGAAGGATGTTGGCGAAGACCGGGCCTGGTCGGAACACCAGATCGCCCCCGCGAAGTGTCATGGTGCCGGTGAGGTCCGACGGGAGCATGTCGGGGGTGAATTGCGCACGCGAGAACGTCAAGCCCATCGCCCGGGAAAACGCGTCTGCGAGCAGAGTCTTTGCAGTGCCCGGGACACCTTCGAGGAGCACATGCCCCCCGACCAGCGAGGCAGCGATCAATGCGTCCAGCGCCGGTCCGTGACCCTTGACGACCGCACCGACCTGGTCGTGGATCAGGGTGCGAAGCTCTCTCACGTGGGTTCTCCTTCGATCGTGCTCAGCCGTGCAAGCGCGCGATCGGCTGTCAGCACCGTATCGGCTGATGGAGCGAACACGGACTCGATCTCCTCAGGGGAGAGGATCGCAGACGCAGCTCGGCGGACCTCGTGAGCGTCGGCGTCCGGTGACAGCCGGGAACGCCGGCGGATGATCCTGACCACTTCGGCGCGAACGGTCGCTGTCGCGTCCACCGGGCGTCCGGTGCGTCGGAGGGTCGATGCCACCGACGTGATGAGGCGGTCACGCCCGGGGACGAAGTCCCTCCCGTCCGGCTCGGCGGGACCGAACCGTCTGCCGTACACGATCAGCGCGACGGCCAGGGCGGCCGACGCGAGCAGGACGGCATGTCGCCATGCCTCCGGGGCGGCGGCGGTCAGCCCTGCCCTGCCCTTCATTGGTGAACCCGTGTCTGAACTCGTCGAACATCACCGTTCGCTCGCCGATGATCGCCAGGGCGAATCCGGCATTGGTCGCACGCCCCAGTTGGGCGTTCGACAACACGGCTGCGTCGGCCACCATCACGAGCCGTCCCGATCCGATCGGGAAGGCGATGGCGAGATCGCGCTCCCCGTCGACGACGAGGGGGATGCCGGCACCGGGGGCGAACGAACCGAATCGGCCACTGGTGACCACCCCGCCGCCGATCGTGCGCAGTCCACTCAACGTCGTCACCGGCGACCAGGCCGGAACGTCGGCGACCAGGGTCGAGACGAGTGCCGCATTCGGGCGGCCCGTCATCACGATGGTTCCGCCGCTCACGACGAACGAGTCGAGCGCATCGAGCTCCGAGCCCCCGAAGGATCCACCGGCGACATCGGCGACGACCACCGTGCCGACCCCGTCGAGCTCGGCGTTCGTCATCGGGCCGCGATGCTGGATCACCTCGCGCCCTGCCGCCTCGAGTAGTTCGGCCAATGCCGCCGTTCCGGTCGGGGTCGTGACGAAGGACGAGCCGTCCGGCCCGTCCACCGCGTCCTCGTCTCCGAAGAGCGCCACGATGATCACGGCGACGATCACGATCGCAGTCGCTGCGGCGCCGGTGAGGATGTTGGTGCGCAGTCGCCGTCCTTGCGGGGTGATCGTGGTCATGCCGGTACCCGATCGGAGAGCACGGTTCGCCACCCCTCGATGGCCCGGTCACGCATGGCTGCGGTGGCGTCCCTGCCTCCGTAGGTGATCTCCTCGAAGTCGCGTGCCAGGCTGGCGAATCGTTCGTCTGCGAGCTCATCGACGACTTGTCCCGTGGTCAATCCGGGCCGGAACGTGATCCGGCCCGCCAGGTCGAGGCGCAACAGGCCCGCGACGAACCGGTACCTGATCGAATCGTCGAATCGACCGTCCCGATCGGCCAGCGTCGCCAGCCCGTCGAAATCGGCTGGGTCGCCGCCGTCGGAGAGGATCCGCTCGAGGTTGGCCGTTGCCTCGATCGACCTGGTCCGACGCCTCGCCAGGAAGGCGAAGCCCCCGATACCGGCAACCGCAACGACCAGCATCGCGACCAGCGCGGCATTTCGGGTTCCTCCGAGCGTGGCGATCGCCCGTCCGAGGAGCTCTGCCAGCCATGCTCGAGCTTGTGCCAGGAAGCGGTCGAACGCGCTCTCCGACGGCACGTCGTACTTCGGATGGTCCAGCACCGTTTGCGCCAGCGAGGATGCGATCTCGTCTCCGGGCTCGCCGGTGAACGGCGGGCCTGCGGCGATCGTTCTTGCTCGGAGAAGAGCTGGCCGACGGCACGGACGCGCCCCTCGACGTCGATCCCGGAGAGAATTCGCGCCATGTCGACCGGGATGCCATCGACGGATGTGATCTCGGCGAGACGCGTCACATCGGCTGCTTCTGCCAACTCGACTACCGTCGGTCGGACCAACGTCGGTCGCACCGATCGACAGGGCGCCGACCAGGGCGATCGCGAGACCGACCCGACTGCGCATCACTGGTCAGGTGGGTTGTCGAGCCCGAACGGGTCGTCGTCGGAGCCCGCAGCCGGGGGAGCAGGCTCGATCTGGTCCATGTCGCGGGCGAGCAACTCGAGATCGAATCCCTCGAAGCGAACTCTGAGATCGAAATAGACGGCGATCCCGACTGCGGCGGTGAACGGTGTCGTGAAGATACTGACGACGGCATTCGAGACGCTGGCGACCGCAGAGATCAGACCGCCCGAGAGCTCGCCGGAGCCGACGCTGTTGATCGCGGCCGGAATCACCACCGCCGCCTGGACGATTCCGCCGATGATCAGCGAGATGACGAGCACGATCACGTAGGCGAGGACGGCGGTCCAGAAGGTGGGCCAGAAGCGGGGCCGGACGAGGTCGATGGACCTCCGGATCGCTCGGACCGGCCGGAGTTGCTCAACGATGAGACCGGGGATGGCGACGTAGGCGAGTGTGAACACCGAGACCACGATGCCGACGAACAGGAAGATCGCCGTGGTGAGCGCGAGAACATCGGAGAAGGTTCCGACGACGGCGACGATGAGTGCGGTCACGATCAGCAACCCGATTGCTCCGATCACGATCAGCAGTCCCGTGAGGAACACCGGGATCGCCTTGCGGAAGCCGAGTGATATCGCATCACGCCAGGCCGTGCTCCGGCCCTGGTACGCGTCACCGATCACTCTCACGACTGCCGCCTGGACGATCAACGAGCCGATCGCCCCGATCAGAGCGGTGAGTGCGGACACGGCGAGGTAGGAGCCGGCTCCGGTGAAGTCGACGGTCCCGTCCTGGGTCTCGATCAACAGATCGAGGAGATTCGACGAGCCCAACGAGGCCGATATCGCCCCGTTGATGAATCGCTACGGGGACGAGGATGATCGCAGCAACCGTCACGAGAACCCGGAAATTCGCCGTGAAGAGTTTGAAGCCGGCGTCCAGGTTCTCGCCGATCGTGCGAGGTCGGAGGTCGGGTCGGGATGTCATGGCTGACGTGGCTCCTGGCTGCGTGTGATGCAGCAAGGTAGCGATTTTGGATGCTTTCGACAGACCTCCATGCTGGGGCGCATGCCGGAGCTTCCCGAGGTCGAGACGACCAGACGACATCTCGCTCCAATGCTCGAGCACGCGGTGATCGAGGCTGTCGAGCTTCGTCGGGACCGGATGGCCAGGCGGAATCAACGCCCCGCCGATGTCGTCGATCGACTGCTCGGAGCACGGGTGAACCGGCTCGGGACGGAGAGGCAAGTTTCTCATAGCCGAGGTGTCAGGGGATCTCGTGTGGGTGATGCACCTCGGCATGTCGGGCCGGATGGAGATCTCCGATCCTTCGACGCCTGAGCAACCGCACACCAACTTCCTGGCGCGGACCGATGCGGGGCGCGAGCTCCGCTTCGTGGACCCGAGGACGTTCGGATTCGTGGCCGTCTTCACTCCCGACGAGATCCCGACGTCGGGCCTCGATCGGATCGGACGGGATGCGCTGGATGATCTTCCGTCCCGTGCAGAGCTCGCTTCCTCATGGGCGGAACGGACGGCTCCGATCAAGGCACTACTGCTGGATCAACAGCTCATCGCCGGACTCGGGAACATCTACGCCGATGAAGTGCTCTATCGGGCCCGGATTCATCCGGCAACCCCGGCCGGGCGGCTCACCGACGACGAGGTCGGTCGGATCCGCGACTCGATCGCTCCGGTGCTGGCCGACGGAATCGCCCACGGAGGGACGTCGCTGAACGACCTGGCGTATCTCCTTCCGGACGGCCGGGCAGGCGAGCACCTCGACCGTCTCGCGGTGTATGGCAGGACGGAGCTGCCCTGCGGGCGGTGCGGCACTCCGATCCAACGGACGGTGATTGCTCAGCGGTCGAGCCATTTCTGCCCTTCGTGCCAGTCACTGGCAGACTGAACGAGATGAAAGCCGCGCACGCCTTCGTCTCTGGCGACGTCCAGGGAGTGTTCTTCCGACAATCGACCCGGCGCCGCGCCCGCGCCTCCGAGCTGGATGGTTGGGTCAGGAATCTTCCGGACGGACGCGTCGAAGTCTGGGTGCAGGGCGACGAGGGTGCCGTGAACCAGATGGTCGACTGGTTGTGGGTCGGCCCGCCGGGGGCGACCGTCAGCGGGGTCGAGTCCGACACGGTGGATCCGGATCGGAACCTCCAGGACTTTCTCGTCACGAATTGATCGCCCGTGGAGCGAAGCCGGTGATGGTGGTGACTGCCCGCCCTCCCGGCTATCGTTTCCATCCGGAATCACACGGGTGTAACTCATGTATCTGAAGTCGCTCAAATTGACGGGGTTCAAGTCGTTCGCCGACCGAACCCGGCTCGAGCTCCGTCCAGGGGTGACGGTGGTCGTCGGTCCCAACGGATCGGGCAAGTCGAACATCGTCGACGCACTGGCGTGGGTGCTCGGGACCCAGTCCCCGAAGTCTCTCCGCACGTCGAAGATGGACGACGTGATCTTTGCGGGAACCGCCACCCGACCGGGGCTCTCGCGGGCCGAGGTGACCCTCGTCCTCGACAACCGGTCCGGTTCGCTTCCGCTCGACCTCGCCGAGGTGAGCATCACGCGGAGGTTGTATCGCGACGGCTCGTCCGACTACGAGATCAACGGCGTCGGTTGTCGGCTGCTCGACATCCAGGAGCTGATGTCGGATTCGGGCGTCGGGAAACATCAGCACGTCATCATCGGCCAGGGACAGATCGACTCGGTCCTCAACGCCACGCCCGAGGACCATCGCGCGGTGATCGAGGAGGCCGCAGGGATCCTCAAGCACCGCGTCCGGAAAGACCGGGCGCTCAGGCGCCTCGAGCGGACCGATTCCGACGTCGTCCGCCTCCACGACGTGCTCGGTGAGCTGACGCGCCAGATGCGACCGCTGAAGCGGCAGGCGGCAGCGGCCGAGCGCCACGACGGGCTCGCAGCCGAGGTTCAGTCCCTGCGCCTGTTTCTCGGTGGCGAGGAGCTGAGGCACATCGTCTCCCGAACCAGGGACGTCACCCAAGCGATCACGGCAGCACGAGGCATCGTCGACGAACGTGGGGACGCGCTGTCTGAGCTCCGCATCGACCTCGAGTCCGTCCGCACCGACGCCGGTCTCGTCGGGCAGGCGCTGGAACGCGACACCACCGCCGCAGCGCGTCTCGAGACCACCTCCGAGCGACTGCGCCGGATTGCCCAGGTCGCAGGCGAGCGGGCTCGCACTGCACGCGAGCGGATCGAAGGGGCGGCCGACCGGAGGAACGATCTCCTGAGCGAGCGGGAACAACTCGAGTCGGATCTGGAGTCGGCCCGACAGGAAGAGCACCGGATCGAGTCCCGCGCGGCGGATGCCGAGCGGGTGTTCCGGTCGCTCGAAGACGAGGAGCGGAGTCTCTCCGATCAAGAGTCGATGTCCACCGAAGGTGCGATCGCCGTCGTGCGCGGCGACCTGAGATCGCTCGACGCCGCATCCGAGCGGGACGCTCGAGAGGTCGTCTCGGTTGACGATCGCCGTTCGAAGTTGTCGGCGCGCATCGACGAGAACCGTGATGAGGCTGCGAGATTGAACACCGAGATCCGCGAGCTCGACGCCATCGTTGTCGAAGCGCAGGATCGGTATCACCGGGCGCAGACGGCCAGGTCGGCCTCCCAGGGTGCATGGGAAGAGGCCGAGGCGACCCACAACGAGGCGCGAGTCTCCGTGGCGTCGGCGCGTGGACGCCTCCAGGCTGTGACGGAGGCGGCGGAGGGTTTGGCCGATCCGGAGTCGCGAGCCCTCGTCGAGGCGTCGGATGGATTCGTCGGCGCCATCACCGCCCTGCTCGACGTACCTGCCAACCGGGCCGCGGCAGTGGATGCGATTCTCGGTGGACTTGCCGACGCGCTCGTCCTCGGCGGCATCGGAGATGTCGAGCACGCCGTGTCCGTGCTCAAGGGTGCCGGTCGGGGTGGTCTCGCCATCGTGACCGGCGTCGATGGCGAACCGGCCACTGGAGTCTCGATCACCGGGCTCACATGGATGCCAGACGTCCTGGGACCCGACGCCGATCGTCGGCTGGCGGTTCGCCTGCTCGGTGACGCCTATCTCGCCGAGGGATGGCGGGCCGGATGGGCGGCATCACGTGCGAACCCCGGTCTGAGGGTGGTCACACCCGAAGGTGACGTCTTCGATGGGCACGCCGCCAGGATCGCTCACCCGGACGGCGCGACACCAGCCATGCTGGAGAACGCCCAGGTGGAGCTGGAGCGGGCGGAGATCGATCTCGCCCGCTCGAACAGCCTGTTGACGCAGTCGAGGCGGGCGTTCGACGACGCTCGCGGCACCGAGCGGGATGCGCTCGAAACCCTCGAGTCGCTGGAAGCTCGTTTGTCCGGAGCAACCGATGCACTCGGTCGTGTCGAGCGTGGGACCTCGGAGGCCGAGACGGAGATCGAACGGCTGATGGAGCGGAGGGACTCGCTCATCGCCGCTCTCGAGGATCGGACAGCCCAGCGCGAGGTGTTGGCCACCCGCCTCCAGAGCCTCGAAGGGGAGGAAGCCGAGCGTCAGCAGGCATGGGAGGACCTGGTCGCTCGCCGAACCGACGTGGCGAACCGGAGGGAGGCCGCCAGGGCATCCTGGCAGTCGGTGTCTTCCGAGCTGACGGGTGTGTCGGAGCGCCGTGCAATGATGGAGCGCCGGCTGGTTGCGATCGGCGAACTGCTCGCCGATGAGGATTCACGCCCTGTTGAGCCCGAGCGCATCGAACGGCTCGAGGCGATCGAGACGTCGGCCCGGCAGGCGCTCGACGCAGTTGCGATCCACCTCGGGACACTGCGATCTCGTCAGGCCGAACTGCGCTCGGAAGCTGGAGAGACCGGGAGCCGACTGGACGCGTTGACCACGACAGAGGCGGAGTATCGACGGGAGATCGATGAAGCCGAGCGTCGGATCTCCCGACTCGATGTCGAAGCGGCCGAACTACGGGTTCGGATGGAGTCGGTCGCCGAGCGGTTGCGTCGGGATGCCGACGCCAGCGAAGAAGACGCCCTTGGCGCGCCCGCGCCCTGACGTCGACAGTGATGATCTCCCCGGGCTCTTGCGATCGAGGGAAGCCGAGCTGAGGCGCATGGGACCGATCAACCCCCTTGCCGCCGCGGAGTATGCAGAACTCGATGAGCGTCACTCCTTTCTGTCGGGGCAACTCGAGGATCTCGAGTCCGGCCGCAATGAGCTCCGCAAGGTCATTTCAGCGCTCGATGAGGAGATCCACACCCAGTTCATGGCTGCTTACACCGAGATCGCAGCCGCCTACGAGGAGCACTTCGGCGTGCTCTTCCCGGGGGGCCGTGGCCGCCTGACGCTTACCGACCCCGACGACCCGATGGCGTCCGGGGTGGAGATCACTGCCCAGCCCGTCGGCAAGAAGGTATCCAAGATGAGCCTGTTGTCGGGTGGCGAGCGGTCACTGGCGGCACTGGCGTTCCTGTTCGCCGTGTTCAAGGCACGACCGAGCCCGTTCTACATCCTCGACGAGGTCGAAGCGGCCCTCGATGACGCCAATCTCCGACGTTTCCTCCGCCTGCTCGACGCATTCAGGGACAGCGCTCAGCTGATGATCATCACCCACCAGCAACAGACGATGGAGACCGGCGATGTTCTCTATGGCGTGACGATGGAACCTGGCGGCTCGTCGAAGGTCATCGCCAAGTCGATGGTGACGGTCGAACAAACGGTGTGACGAGTGGGCCCTCCTCGGCTGCGCCGGGTCCATCATTAGCCTGCGGCCACAGTCGATTCTTGGAGCAATAGTGGACACTACGACGTATGTGTTGATCGGCCTCGCCGTTCTCGTCGTCGTGGCTGTCGGCTGGTTCGTTGCCGCCCGGCGACGGCCCACGTCTGTCGCTCGCGAGGTCGCGTCCGCTCGGTCGGCCGACGTCGAACTCGAGACCCGTCTCTCGAAGACCCGAACTGCGCTCGGTGGGGCACTCCGGAGCGCATTCAGCCGTTCGAGTCTCGATCAGGAGTTCTGGGACCGGCTCGAGGAGGCGCTGATCGGTGCCGACGTCGGCGTGACGGCCTCCGCCTCGATCGTATCTCGGGTCAGAGCATCCCAGCCCGACGATTCCAGAGCAGGCGCGCGAGCGCCTCCAAGCCGAGCTCCTGGCCGCGTTGGCGGGTCGGGATCGCCATCTCGACTTGTCCGGCCATCCGGCCGTGGTGATGGTCGTCGGAGTGAACGGGACCGGGAAGACGACATCGATCGCAAAGATCGCGGCCCGACTCGACAGACAGGGCGTCGCCCCGCTGCTCGGGGCGGCCGACACGTTCCGGGCTGCCGCCGATACGCAGCTCAGAACCTGGGCCGACCGTGTCGGCGTCGACATCGTCGCCGGCCAGGAGGGGTCCGATCCGGCGGCGGTGGCCTTCGATGCATTCCAGGCGGCGCGAGCGAGGGGCAAGGACGTCGTGATCATCGACACTGCCGGCCGTCTGCAGTCGAAGAAGAACCTCATGGGGGAGCTGTCCAAGATTCGGAGGGTGGTGGAGCGTGAAGCGGGTTCGATCGACGAGACGCTGTTGGTTCTCGACGCGACCTCGGGCCAGAACGGCATGGTGCAGGCCGAGAGCTTTCTCGAGGCCGTCGGGGTGACGGGTATCGTGTTGACCAAGTTGGACGGAACCGCGCGAGGGGGGATCGTCATCGCCATCGAATCGCAGCTGCAGCTTCCCGTCAAGTTCATCGGTGTGGGTGAAGGAGTCGACGATCTGATTCCCTTCGACCCCGAAACATTCGTCGCCGCCCTGCTGGCCGACGCATGAGGACCGACCAGGAACTGATCGATGCCGCCCGAGCGGCAGCAGAGAAGGCCTATGCGCGGTATTCGGGGTTCCGGGTCGGCTGCGCCGTTCTCACCAGCGAGGGGGCAATGTTCTCCAGCGCCAACGTCGAGAACGCGTCGTATCCGGTCTCGCAGTGTGCCGAGGCGAACGCCATCAATTTCGCCGTCAGCCAGGGGATGACCGAGATACCCGTGGTGGCGGTGGCCTGTATCGACGCGACCACGGTCGACCAGGCCTATCCCTGCGGTCGCTGCCGCCAGATCATGTCGGAGTTCGGCGTCGAGCGCGTACTCGTCACCACCGTGGATGGCGAGGTCCGTGAGCACGCGTTCGACGATCTCTTACCCCACCGCTTCGATCTCTGAGAGCCGACCTCGTCGGCCAAGAGCCATGAGCCAAGAGCCAAGAGCCTTCTCCTGATAGCGCTCAGAACCGCCGAGGCACGAATGTCTGCTCGTCGATCGGAGGACGAACGTACGCACCGGTTGGTTTGGGACGCGGTTCCAGGTCGAACGGCTCGGGCGTGAGGTCCTCATAGGGAATCTGCTCGAGCAGGTGGGTCATGCAGTTGAGCCTGGCGTGGCGTTTGACGCTTCCGTCCACTACGAACCAGGGTGACTGTTTCGTGTCTGTGTGGGCGAACATCTCGTCCTTGGCGACCGAGTACTCCTGCCATCGCTCCCGGGATTCGAGATCCATCGGCGAGAGTTTCCAGCGCTTCGTGGGGTCGTCGATCCGGGACTGGAACCGCTTCTCCTGCTCTGCATCCGAGACGGAGAACCAGTACTTGATCAGGATGATGCCGTCGCGAATCAGCATTCGCTCGAACTGCGGGCACGAGCGCATGAACCGATCGACCTCTTCCTCGTTCGCAAAACCCATGACTCGCTCGACGCCGGGGCGGTTGTACCAGCTGCGGTCGAAGAGGACGATCTCGCCTGCCGCAGGGAGATGTGCGACGTAGCGCTGGAAGTACCACTGGGTCTTTTCGCGGTCCGATGGTGCCGGGAGCGCGACCACTCGCACGATCCGGGGATTGGTCGGACCGGCGATTCGCTTGATGACACCGCCCTTGCCGGCAGCGTCGCGTCCCTCGAAGAGGACGACGACCCTGAGTCCTTGGCTCCTGACCCATTCCTGGAGCTTGACGAGTTCGATCTCGAGTGCGCGGAGCTCGGCCTCGTAGATCTTCTTCTTGAGTCGGCCATCCTTGCCGTAGGCGTCCGGTCCGTGCTTGCGCTGGTCGTCCGTCGACGTTGCCATACACCATCCTCCTGTATCCCGACACGCTCGATCGATCACACTACGACCGTGTACATCTGGCTGTCGGGCAGAGTCGGCTGTTGTGTCATCCGGGTGACACCGACCTCGCGGGGCGCGAGCTTCCGGTGACCCGGCTCGGGATCAGTCAGGATCCGGCCAGGCCCGGCGGTTCTCACGCCTGACGGAGAACTTGAGGCCGGACCAGGTCGAGTCGATGGCGCACACCTTGACATCGACCAGCCCGGTCGGGAGAAAGAGGTCCCGAAGTCGATCCTCGGTGATGTCGGTGGGGACGCCGGACGCCTTCTTCGGCCACGCCACCCAGATCGACCCGGTCGACGGGATGCGGCCCATCGCCTGTTCGAAGAGCTCGACGAGTCGGGCTGACGAGGTCGAGAAACACACCACCAGATCGGCCCGGGCCGCAGTACCGGTCACGAACTCGACGTCCTCGGGGTGGCCTTCGAGGAGATCGACGAAGCCGGGGGGCGGTTCGAGGAGCGCCACGGTCACACCATCGGCCATCCCGAGCTTCTTCCACAGCGGAGTCCCCGAGTACCCGGCTGAGCCCCGACGTTGCCGATGTTCGGTCACGGATGCATCCGTCTCGGTGGTCTCAGGCTCGCTTGTCGAGTTCTTCGGCCAGCTTGGGGAGGACGTTGTTCACGTCGCCCACGATGCCGAGGTCGGCGACGTCGAAGATCGGAGCGTCTGGGTCCTTGTTGATCGCGATGATCGTCTTGGAGTCCTTCATTCCGACCAGATGTTGCATGGCACCGGAGATCCCGGCGGCAATGTAGACGTCGGGCTTGACCGTCTTTCCGGTCTGACCGACCTGTTTCGAATACGGCACCCATCCCGCGTCGACGATCGCTCGGGTGGCACCGGTGGCCGCCTTCAGGGGCTTGGCCACATTCTCGATCATCTCGTATTTCTCGGCGCTGCCGAGCCCGCGACCGCCGGCGACGATGACCGCCGCCTCTTCGAGCTGCGGGCCCTCCTTCTGCTCGACGTGTGACTCGGTGACCCGGGCGCTCGACCTGCCAGCCTCGACGGGTGCGACGTTGGTGACCGATGGCATGCCGCCCCCGCTCGGCTCGGCAGTGAAGCTCTTTGGCCTCACCACCACCAGGAAGGGCGCCGAACCGGTCAATCTGGATGTCACGATTTGCGATCCACCGAAGATCTCGTGCTGCGCCTCGGCTGTGTCGCCGAGGGAGACGTCGATGGCATTCGACAGCACCGGCTTGCCCAGCTTGGCAGAGAGGCGCCCGGCGACGTCTCGGTCGTCATACGCCTGTCCGAACATGATGAGATCAGGGGAGTCTGATTCGATCAGCTGGGCCATCGTCGCGGCGACAGTGCCCGAAACGAGCGATTCACCCGGGTCGATGTGCAGGACCTTGGCTGCTCCATGGTCTCCCACCGCCGCGAACCCGGCGTCGGATCCGGCACCCACGTAGATGGCGGTGACGTCTCCGAGCTCGCGAGCCTTGGTGAGCAGCTCGAGACTCAGCGAGGTTGGTGCTCCGTCGAATTCTTGTGTGAAGACCCATACATCCGTCATCTCAGATCACCTTCGCTTGCTCGAGCTTCTCGACGATGCGGAGATGTGCCTCGCCGTCGTCCTCGATCTTCTCGCCGCCCGATCGCTCGGGAGCGTCGACGATGGCAGCGACGGTCTGACCGATCTCTGTGTCGACGCCGAGATCGGCGATCGTCAGTGTGTCGACCGGCTTCTTCTTGGCGTCCATGATTCCCTTGAACGTGGGATACCGCGGTTCGACGACCCCCGCTGTCACCGAGACGAGAGCAGGAAGGGTCGCTTCGACCACGTCGAAGCCGAGGTCGGTTTGGCGATCGATCGTGATGTCGCCGTCGGTGATCCCGATCTTGGTGGCGTAGGTGAGGGCAGGCACGTCGAGGAACTCGGCGATCATCTGCGGGACCACTCCGGAGTATCCGTCGGTCGATTCGGTCCCGGCGATCACGAGATCGAATTCTTCCCGTCCGATCGCCGCAGCGAGGACACGCGCCGTCGTGAGCGCATCCGAGCCGCGCAGGTCGGAGTCGTCGACGACGATGGCCCGGTCGGCACCCATAGCGAGAGCCTGTCGGATCCCCTGCATGTTCCCGGTGGGTCCCATGGTCACGAGGGTGACCGTCCCATCGTTCTCCTGTGCGAGCTGGAGTCCCATCTCGACCCCGTATCGGTCGGTGTCGTCCAGAACCTGCTCACTCGGCCGAACCAGCCAGTGGCTGTCGGGTTCGAGCGTGTAGGGGCTGGCCGGGTCGGGGATCTGCTTGACGCAGACGACCACCTTCATCGGCTGTCTCCTTCGGTCGTTTCGAGGGTCTGAGGTTACCGACCAAACGGTCTGTAACAGAATCGTGTGATGGTGCCGGCCACGGTCAACCGTACACCGTCGGTCGGTGTGAGATCTTCCGGTGATTGGAGAGAATCAGGACTGCGAGGCGGTGATCCGATCAACGACCATATCGGACGACTCGGGGGCGGTTTCGGTGATCGTCCATGCGTTCGCGAAGGATGCGGACCGCCTCGTCGAGCCTCGCTTGGTGTCGATACTCGATGCGGGCAATCGACATCACCCTGGCTGACCGCGTCACCCGGCTTGGCGAGCAGGGTGATCCCGACACCGGGGTCGATGGTGTCTTCCTTTCGAGTGCGCCCCGCCCCGAGCCGCATCGCCGCCACGCCGACGGTTCGCGCATCGCAGGCACCGATGTATCCGTCCTCGGGCGAGGTGACATCCTCGTATCGTCCGGCGGACGGGAGCAGGGTCTCGTCCTCGATGACACGCGGATCTCCGTCCTGCTCGGCGATCGCCTGGCCGAACTTCTCCATGGCCCGCCCGGACTCGACCGCGGCACGCAGGCGAGCACCAGCGTCCGTCGGGTCCGGTGAGATTCCCGAGGCGATGAGCATCTCCGCTCCCAGCGCCATGGTCAGCGTCGTCAGGTCTTCGGGCCCCTCCCCACGGAGCACGGCCAGAGATTCGCGGATCTCGTTGGCGTTGCCGATCTCGTACCCCAGCGGGGTGTTCATTTCGGTGAGAAGCGCAATCGTTGCAACGCCATGGGATGTGCCGATGCCGACCATCGTCTCTGCCAGCCGTCGGGAGTCCTCGATGTCGGTCATGAATGCCCCCTTCCCGAACTTGACGTCGAGGACCAGCGAGTCGAGACCCTCTGCCAGTTTCTTCGACATGATCGAACTGGCGATGAGCGGAATCGAGGCGACGGTGCCAGAGGCGTCGCGGAGTGCATAGAGCTTGCGGTCCGCCGGCGCCAGCGCATCCGATTGACCGGCGAGGACCATTCCAGTTCGAGCGAGGATCGATCGGAACCGGCGATGGTCGAGATCGGTCTTGAAGCCCGGGATCGACTCGAGTTTGTCGAGAGTTCCCCCGGTGTGTCCGAGGCCGCGACCCGAGATCATCGGGACCGCAACGCCGCAGGCATGCCACGATCGGGACGAGGGGGATCGACACCTTGTCGCCGACACCGCCGGTGGAGTGCTTGTCGGACTTCGGGGCCTCGATGTCGGAGAAGTCGAGCACGTCTCCCGAGTGGAGCATGGCTTCGGTCCAGTCGGCCAGTTCGGCATCGTCCAACCCGTTGAGGAAGATCGCCATCGCCATCGCCGACATCTGGTAGTCGGCAACCGTGCCCGCGGTGTACGAAGAGATCAGCCAGTCGATTTCGTCGGTCTCCAGGCGACCCCCGTCGCGCTTGCGTTCGATCAATTCGACAGCGTTCATGGTCGGCTGATCTCTGCGAGGAAGGAGTCGCCCTGATACGGCATCGGGATGCCGAGGCCCTCCGAGATGGTGGCGGCGATGTCGCAGAACTGCTGGCGAATACCGAGATCGACACCGTCGGCATTCATTCCGCCGACCAGCAGTGGCACATATTCCCGGGTGTGGTCGGTGTCGCCGTCCGTCGGGTCGTTGCCGTGGTCGGCGGTGATGAACAGCAGATCATCTTCGGCCAGGGCGTCGAGTAGATCGGGGAGATAGCGGTCGATCAGTTCGAGGCCCTCGGCATATCCCTGCGGGTTCTCGCGATGGCCGTATGTCATGTCGAGGTCGACCAGGTTCGTGAAGATGATGCCGCGCGCCGTGCGGTCGCGGATGGCTTCGAGCGTCTTGATGAGGCCGTCTTCGTCGCCCTCGGTGTGTACGGCGTCGGTGAGCCCGCGCCCCGAGAACAGATCCTCGATCTTGCCGATTCCGAAGACCTCATATCCCATCTCCTTGGCGTTGTCGAGCACGGTCAGCGCTGGAGGTGGCATGGCGAAGTCGTGGCGGTCGTAGGTCCGCTGGAACGAGCCGGGATCGCCATGGAACGGCCTGGCGATGACCCGGCCGATGTTGAAGTCGTTGCAGTGACGGCGGGCGATCCGGCAGATCTCGTAGAGACGCTCCAGCGGTATCACGTCGGTGTGGGCGGCGATCTGGAACACCGAGTCGGCCGAGGTGTAGAGGATGGGATTTCCGGTCTCGAGATGCTCCGGACCGAGCTTCTCGATGATCACGGTCCCCGAAGCCGCATAGTTGCCGATGAACTCGACGCCGGCCTCCATCTCGATCGACTCGACGAGCTTCGGGGGAAAACCGGTGTCGGTGAACGTCGCCTGCGGCTCGGTGGTGACCAGACCGGCGATCTCCCAGTGTCCCGTGGTCGAGTCCTTGCCGGCGGAAGCCTCCCGACTGCGGCCATATGCCATCAGGGGCGCATCGGCGGGTGGTACGCCCTCGATGGCGCCATGGAGGTTCCCGAGGCCGGCCGCTGCGAAGTGGGGGAGGTCGAGACCGCCGACGGCGGTTGCGGTGTGGCCGAGGGTGTCAGACCCTTCGTCCCCGTACTCGGCGGCGTCCGGCGCCTCGCCGGCTCCAACCGAGTCCATGACGACGATGATCGCTCTGTTGATCGATGTCATGACTCCAGTATGGCGGACGGTCGGGGGAGAGTGGCCCCCACCCGTTCAGGACATCAGACGTAAGCGTGTGCGGGTCGATGGTCCACCCTTCGGATTCGAGCAACTGGGTCTGCCGATTCGGCGATGGCGAGGTGATCCGGCCTGCTGCGTTCACGACCCGCCACCACGGGATGTCGTCGCCAGGCGTCGAGCGGAGAATTGCCCCCACGGCGCGCGCCGCCCCTGGCTTGCCTGCTTCGGCCGCCACGTCGCCGTAGCTGAGGACCGTTCCGGTGGGAATCGATCGGACCACGGCAATCACCGCACTGGCGAATTCGGTCACACCGTTCCGAAGAGCCGATCACCCATGTCACCCAGTCCCGGGCGGATGTAGAAGTTGTGGTCGAGGTCGCGGTCGATCGCCGCGGCGACGATCCTGACGTCGGGATGATGCGATTCCATGTGTTCGATCCCGACCGGGGCTGCGACGACGCACACGGCCGTGATGTCGGTCGCCCCGTGCTCCTTCACCTTCGAGACCGCCCAGGACAACGACCCGCCTGTTGCGAGCATCGGCTCCAGGATCAGGACCTTGGCTCCCTCCATGGCCGGGAACTTCGTGTAGTACTCCATCGGCTGAGCGGTCTCTTCATTTCGTTGGACGCCTGCGTATCCGATCTTCACGTCGGGGACGAGGTCGACGGCGGCATCGATCAGCCCCAGCCCGGCCCGCAGGACCGCCACCGCAACGGTCGGCTTGGCGAGTGTCGGAGCGCCCATCCCTTCGAGTGGGGTCTCGATGTCGATCTCCGCCAGCTCGAGGTCGCTCGTGGCTTCGGCGACGAGCAGATAGGCGAGTTTCTTGGACGCGCTCCTGAACGATGACGACGGGGTATCCCGTTTCCGGAGAACGGTGAGGTAGTGCTGGGCGATCGGATGGTCGACTACTGAGACAGGCATGGCACCCGATTATGGCGCGCGCTCACGTCCACCGCCGACCCGGTAGCCGGCGTCGTGGGGTCGAATCCGGCGGCGGCGCTCATCCCGTGTTGCGCATGCCGGCTGCAATCCCGTTCACGGTGAGGAGTAGGGCCCGTGCCGTGTCGGGGTCGTCGGGGTGCGCCCGCGCCCGCTTGAGGAGCGACACCTGGAGGAAGTTCAACGGGTCGAGGTAGGCGTCCCTGACGGTCAGCGTCCGCTTGAGGATGGGAAGATGCTCCATCAGCGCGCCGCTCGTCAACCACGAGATCTGTTCGACCGTCAGCTCGAACTCTGCCCGGATCATCTCGAAGAGATGTCGATGCGGTTCCGGCACGAGCTGTTCGACGTATCGCCGAGCGATGTTCAGATCGGTCTTCGTGAGCGTCATCTCCACGTTGGAGGCGAACGTCTGGAGGAACAGCCAGTTGTCCATCATCTCCCGGAGGATCTCTTCGCCCCCCGCAGCCCGGACGGCGCTGAGCCCGGATCCGACGCCGAACCAACCGGGGACGATCTGGCGTGACTGGGTCCATCCGAACACCCACGGGATCGCCCGGAGGTCCTCGAGCCCGGTGCCCCCACCGGGTCTCCGTGACGGGCGCGATCCGATGTTCATCTCACCCAACTCCTCGACCGGCGTCGCCGAGAGGAAGTATTCGACGAGTCCTGGGCTCTCGACAAGCGATCGATAGGTGCCGAATGCTGCATCGGAGAACGATTCCATCGTGTCGGTCCAGCGGTCGAGCACGTCGGTTGGCTGACGGGAGACGCGGTGCAGCAGAGACGCCTCGAGCACGGATGCCAGCGCCAGCTCGAGGTTGCGATCTGCGATCGAGGGGAGGCCGTATTTGTCGGAGATGACCTCGCCCTGCTCGGTCACCTTGATGGGGCCGTCGATGGTGCCGAACGGCTGTGCGAGGATCGCCTGGTGCGTCGGCCCGCCACCCCGACCGATCGTGCCGCCCCTGCCGTGGAAGAGCAGCAGGGTGACTCCGTGCTTCTGAGCTGCGTTCCGCAGCAGTCGCTGCGCCTTGTAGATCTCCCATTGCGAGGTGGTGATCCCACCGAACTTGTTCGAATCCGAGTATCCGAGCATCACCTCCTGGGTGTTGCCGCGAAGCTCGACGATCCGGCGGTAGGGAGCGCACGCCAACAGCGCGTCGAGCAATTCGCCGGCGCGCCGCAACTCGTCGATCGTCTCGAACAAGGGGACGAAGCCCACGCGTGCGACGTCGGATTGGAGATCGACGAGCCCGGTCTCCCGGCCCAGCACCGCGGCGGCGAGCACGTCGTCGATTCCGGTCGTCATCGACACGATGTACGACTCGATCACCCGGTCCCCGAAGCGATCCTTGGCATCCCTGATCGCTCGAAACGTGTCGAACGTTGCTCGAGCCCGTCCTTCGAAGCCGGTTGCCGGCGTCGAGAGCGGCCGCGGGCTGGCGAGCTCGCTCTCGAGCAGTTGGGTTCGCGCGTCCCGGTCGAGTCCCTCGTAGTCGAGGTCGATCCGGCGGTACAGCTGCGCGAGCACGTCGTGGTGGCGGTCTGCATGCTCGCGGACATCCATCGTGGCGAGGTGGAACCCGAACGTCGAGACTGCGTTCGCCAATCGCATGAGTACCCCGTTGGCGATGAGCTCTCCAGAGTCTGCGGCGAGGGAGCGTTGCATGACCTCGATGTCGGCGATCATCTCCTCGGGCACGGAGTAGTCGACGCCCGGCACGTGCCGGGAGCGCTCGGCGATGCGTCGACGGGTGCTCTTGAGCCGTGAGTGGATGTACGCGCATTTCAGCCGGTACGGCTCCTCGGCATTGAGCTCCCTGAACCGTTCGAAGACCTGGGGCAGCTGTTCCCGATCGCGTTCGAGGCTGTCGGCGAGCTCCGCGGACACGTCCCTGATCGCCGACGACGTCGACAGCTCTCCTGCAGCCAGCTCCACCATCTCGATCAGGTTCCTCAGGCCGTGGTCGTGCTGGATCTCCAGGACCTCGATCGTCGTCTCGGGCATCACCGATGGATTCCCGTCGCGGTCGCCGCCGACCCAGGTTCCGAACCTGATCGGCACCGTGATGTCGGATGAGGACCGGCCCAGCCGCTCCAGCTGCAGCGCGATGTCGCCCGACAGAGCAGGGACGACGTCGGTCTCGAGCTGGTCGAAGTAGAAGATCGCCGACCGGGCCTCGTCGACCGGCTCCGGTCGGGCTCTCCGGAGCTCGTCGGTCTGCCAGATCTGGTCGATGAGCTCGGCGATCCGACGATCGATCCGGTCGAGCTCGGAGGGAGACCGCCGGAGACTCTGGCGTTGATCGAGCAGCTCTGCGATCGCCCCGAGCTTCGTGAGGAGGGTTCTCCTCGCCGCTTCGGTCGGGTGCGCGGTGAAGACCGGGCGGAGCTCGAGTCGGTCGAGCACCGCCTCGACGAGGCGTGGGTCGAGGTCGGCCGCGACGATGCGATCGACGGTGGCGGCGAGGGTCTGCTCGTTGTCCTTCAGGGTGAGATCCCCGACCCGGTGGGTCTGTTCAGCGACGTTGGCGAGGTAGAAGTAGGCGGTGAACGCCCGGACCAGGTTGATGGTCTCGTCCATGTCGAGTGACTCGAGCACCGCGTCGAGTTCCGTCAGGTCTCCTGACCCCTCACGTCCTGCTTTGGTGAGTGATCGAACTCGCTCGACGATGTCGAGCAGAGCCGGCCCGTGTTGGCGTGTGAGGGCATCGCCCAGCTGCATGCCCAGCCGGCGGATGTCCGCTCGCAACAGGGCGTCGGTGTCTGGGGAGTCCATGGGTGCGTGAGGGTACCGGGATCGATGCTCCGGCCGTCGAGATGGTCGCGGCTCTTCGGTGCCTTTCCGACGAGATCGGGGCCACAGCTAGCGTGAACCCCACATGTTCGACACTCTCACCGACCGATTCGAGGGCGTGTTCACGCGGCTACGCAGCAAAGGCAAGCTGTCGGAGCCCGATATCGACGCAGCTCTCAGAGAAGTTCGCCTCGCCCTGCTCGAGGCGGATGTGAACGTCGGCGTCGCACGGAGCATGTTGGCGCGGATCAAGGAGCGGGCACTCACCGCCGAGGTCCAACAGAGCCTCACTCCCGGCCAACAGGTCATCAAGATCGTGCACGAGGAGCTCATCACGACCCTCGGATCGGGCACGGCCGAGTTGAACAAGGGCCCGAAGCCGCTCACGATCCTGATGGTCGGACTGCAAGGCTCCGGCAAGACGACCACTTCGGGAAAGCTCGCCAAGCGCCTCAAGGACGAGGGCAAGAAACCGCTGCTCGTCGCCGCCGACCTGCAGCGTCCTGCCGCCATCGAGCAGCTGCAACGTCTGGGTGAGCGGATCGGCGTCCCGGTGTACACGGAGCGCACCGGCCGGACCAGGAAACTCGTGAAGAACGCCATGCGGGAAGCGGTGCGGATGGGCAACGACGTCGTCATCGTCGACACCGCGGGTCGACTGCAGATCGACGAGGCGCTCATGACAGAGCTCGCAGACATCGAGCGCGAGGCACAGCCAGACGAGGTGCTCCTGGTCGTCGACGCGATGACGGGCCAAGATGCTGTCAACGTGGCTCGAGGGTTCGCGGAGCGGACCTCCGTGTCCGGTGTCATCTTGTCGAAGCTCGACGGTGACGCCCGTGGGGGAGCGGCGATCTCGGTCCGAGAGGTGACCGGCGTCCCGATCAAGTTCGCCGGCGTGGGAGAGGGCCTTGGGGACTTCGAGCCGTTCCATCCCGAGCGGATGGCGAGTCGGATCCTGGGGATGGGCGACGTGCTCTCGCTGATCGAGAAGGCCGAGTCACACATCGACGAGGAGTCAGCCGAGCGCTCGGTGCGGAAGATGGCGAAGGGCCAGTTCACCCTCGACGACTTCCTCGAGCAGTTCCAGATGATCAAGCGGATGGGGCCGCTCAAGGACATTCTTGCTATGCTGCCAGGCGCCGGTTCCGCGCTGCGTGATGTCGATATCGACGATCGCGATCTGGCCCGGGTCGAGGCGATCATCCGCTCGATGACGCCGGAGGAACGGCAGAAGCCAAAGATCATCGGCGGAAGCCGACGGCGTCGGATCGCGAACGGGTCGGGAACGACCCCCCAGGACGTGAATCGCCTGCTCAAACAGTTCGCGGATGCACAGAAGATGATGAAACAGATGGCCGGAGGCAGGGGTCTCGCAGGGATTCCCGGACTCGCCGCCGGCCGACGAACCAAGAGGTGAACAAATGGCCGTGAAAATGCGCTTGACGCGGATGGGGAAGAAGAAGTCCCCCTATTACCGCGTGGTCGTGATCGACGGGCGTTCCCAACGGGACGGCCGATACATCGACCTGATCGGTCGATACGACCCCCGCCAGGACCCGTCGCTGATCGAGATCGACGAGGAGAAGGCACTCGATTGGCTCAGCAAGGGTGTCCAGCCCACCGAAGCGGTGGCAAAACTGCTCGAGATCAGTGGCGTCACGTCGAAATTCAAGGTCGCATCCGGTCGCATCCACACGGTCGGCGGCAAGCCTGAAGCTGCCGCACCCGAGGCACCTGTGACGGCCACTGAGGAGGAGGCGCCCGCAGACGACACCGTCGAGACTGCGGACACCGACTCCACGTCCGAGGAGGAATGACTGTGAGTGGCAACGGCAAGATCGTCGAGGACGTCGTCACGTATCTCGTGAAGCAGATCGTCTCCAAACCCGATGAGGTCGACATCACGATGGTCGACCAGGGCCCCGACGAGGTCGTGGCCGAGGTGAGGACCGCCAAGGGCGACCTGGGTCGCGTCATCGGTCGGCGCGGTCGCGTCGCCCGTGCCATTCGGACCGTCGCCCAGGCTGCGGCCGACGAGGAAGGCCTCACGGCGGGCGTTGAGTTCGTCGACTGAGCGCATCATCGTCGGCCTGATCGGGAAACCGTTCGGCCTCGACGGGCACGTGACGGTACGCGTCGAATCAGACGACGATGACCGCTTCGCCATTGGTTCGGTCTTTCCGGGTCCCGATGAAACCGAACTCGTCGTCGACGACGTTCGTGACGCCGAGCGGGGGGTCGTGGTGCGCTTCAAAGGTCACACCACCCGGGCGCGTGCCGAGGAACTCCGCGGTCACGTCCTCACGATCTCGGTCGACCAGCGCCGTGACCTCGACGAGGACGAGTTCTGGCCCGACGAGCTCGTTGGAATGATCGTGGTCGACGAGAACGGTGAGAGAATCGGCACCGTGTCCTCCGTCGTCGAGGGGCCCGCCCAGGAACGTCTCGTGGTACGAGCGGCCGCCGGGTTCGACGTCGAGATCCCCTTCGTGGCAGCGATCGTGATCGACGTCGATCTCGACGACAGAACCGTGACGATCAAGGCGATGCCGGGCCTCATCGAGCAGTGACGCAGCGATCCAGAGGGATCATCTTCGGTCACGGCAGGTTCAGCGCAATCCGGGGTGCGTCACCGGCTGCCACCTCGTGGATCCCGACGGTGCTGATGTCCACCACGGACCGGAATCGAGTCCATGCCGTTGGCGACTCAGCCAACTCGATCTGGCGGGTTCTCGTCGGTGCCGTGGACCGAACGGCGATGTCGATGGTCGATCCCGCCCGGCCGTAGCCTTCGATCACGATCGGCGCGGAGGTGGAACTCGGCGCGGGAGACAGCAGAATCGTGGTGGCGCCGGCGGCGGGTCGCTCTGGCACGTCGGGTCCCCCCCGGATCACCTCCACCACCAATCGCGCCGGCGCCGACACCGTCCTGATCCTGGTGAGGGACGCCGCCCCGAGCAGGAGGTCGGCAGCCAACCCGCCGGTCTCCGAATCCCAGATGACGAACACCGCGTCGAGAAGGTCCGTTCCAATCGTCTGGTCCGAGAGGGTGGAGTCTGCGAGATCCGGACCGAAAGCGATCCTGACCACACCGAGTTCGCGGAGGAACTCACCCCGATACCTCGGTGGGTCGACTGCGGGTGCGCCCTGAGCAGTTCGGAACTCGATGGTGAGCGCGGCGCAGTCCCCCGAGTCGGTCCATGACACCCCCGAAATCGTTGTCGAGTCTCCCGGCAGGTCGTTGCGGCCCATGAACCCCTCCTGCTCGAAAGGCATCCCCTCGGCGAAGCACCGATCCGGAGCGGTCGTGCCGGGGGTCAGTTGGGGCTCGGTGGTGGTGGTGGAGGAGGAGGTGGTCGTCGAACTCGACCCGGACGTTGGTGGTGTCGGTGTGGTGATCGTCGACGGAGTCTGCGCAGCCGGCGCGCACGCCGCGGCAATGACTGTCAGCAGCACGACCCATCGTCTCATCGTCGAGGATCGTACTGACCGCTGTCGACGACGCTCCGCCGTAGCCTGGCGTCATGGCAGGGCCAGAGGCATCGGAACGAATCGAATCGACGTTCAACAGGATCGCTGTCGGCTCCCGGGTCGTCGCAGCCGTGTGGATGCTGGCGCTGGGTGCCGTGACGTTGGTCAGGGGTGTCGAGCGGCCGGCGGTCGCCGTTGCCGGGTTGATGGTCGCAGTGATCTGGGCCGGATCGAGCGTGTGGATCCATGCTCGGACGCCGTCGGCAATGCTCGATCCCTCGATGTTGGCGGTCGATGCTGCGGTCGCCGTGGCCTCGGTGATCGCCGCCGGCGCATCGGGAACGACGATCTCGTTCTACGGCGGGCTCCCCCTGATCGTGGTCGGGATCACAGCGTTGAAGTCGCAGAAGGCTGCATTGGCGGTCGCGACCGGCCTGGCGATCGTGCAGCTGTCGACGCTCGGCGTGAAGACGATGGAGCAGGTGGTCGATCAGCTGACGTTGATTCTCGCCTATGTCGGGATCGCGTTGCTCGTCTCGTGGATCGTCGGCGTTCTCAGGAACTCGCAGTCTGAGCTCGAGCGAGCGAACGCCGCCGCAGGGGAGGCTCGGGCCGCGGCCGTTCGCGAGGCGGAGCGGGCAGAGATCAGCCGGCATCTCCACGACTCGGTGTTGCAGACCCTCGCCCTCATCCAGCGCAACAGCGGCGACGCCCGTGAGGTGACGCTCCAGGCGCGGCGCCAGGAGCGGGAGCTCCGGGAGTGGCTGTTCGGCGAGCGCCCGGACACCCTCGACGGCGGTGTGTTCGAAGACGCGCTTCGTGCGGCTGCGGCGTCTATCGAGCAACGCTTCGGGGTCTCGATCGACGTCGTCTGTGTCGGCTCGGCGCCTCTGTCTGAGCCGGTCGGGAAGCTGGTGTCCGCTGCCACCCAGGCGATGGTCAACGCCGCCGAGCACTCCGGGGTCGGAGAGATCGACGTGTACGGCGAGGCCGGAGACCGTACGGTCACGGTGTTCGTCAGAGATCGGGGCCGCGGCTTCGATCCCGAGGCCGTGCCGGCGGGACGGCACGGCGTGAAGGACTCGATCGTGGGCAGGATGGCGTCGGTCGGGGGAGAGGCGCACCTGCGCACCGACGCCGGGAAGGGAACGGAATGGTCATTGAGCGTGGACATCGAGGACGGAGGGTGAGATGAGTGAGCCTGCGGTACCGGACCAACCGATCCGGGTTTTTGTGGTTGACGACCACGATCTGTTCCGTGGCGGCGTGAAGGGAGCGCTCCCGCCGGACATCGAGGTGGTCGGCGAGGCATCGGACACCGAGGCGGCCATCGAGCTGATTCCCGAGCGGTCTCCCGATGTGGTGCTCCTCGACGTCCACCTCCCGGGCGGTGGGGGCCGTGAGGTCGTGGCGGCGCTCCATGAGACCCTCCCTGACGTTCGCTTCCTGGCCCTGAGCGCCTCGGATGCGCCAGACGATGTCGTGGCCGTGATTCGATCCGGCGCCCGCGGCTACGTCACCAAGTCGATCTCAGCCGACGAGTTGGCCGAGGCGATCCGCAAGGTCGCCGGGGGAGAGGCGGTCTTCTCTCCACGCCTCGCTGGGTTCGTGCTGGACGCGTTCTCGACGATGCCGGTGGGCGACATCGATCCCGAGCTCGACCAACTGACCGACCGCGAGCGCGAGGTGCTCAGGCTGATCGCGCGTGGATACACCTATCGGGAAGCGGGTGAAGAGCTGTTCATCTCCGTCAAGACGATCGAGTCGCACGTCTCCTCGGTGCTCCGCAAACTCCATCTGTCCAACCGGAACGAGCTGACCCGGTGGGCGGTCGAGCGACGCCTGATCTGATCCGTCGATGCGGCTCACCCCGACCCCGTGACAAAGCCCCTTGACAAAGCCCCTTGACAAAGTGATGTCAATCTGACATCATGATGACATCGCACCGGATTCGCCGGTGGTGATGGAAGGGAAAGAGGCCATGTACCGGGGAATGCAGACGATGTCACACTTTGCGGATCAGCGGATCCGCACGTACATGGAAACAGCGGCAGGGCCGGGTGCCCTCGAAGCTCCCGAGCGGCGGATCCGCCGCCATCGGAGCCGCTGATGTATCTCGAGGGGCTGATCGAGGAGATCGAGGGCGCGGTCAGGTCGCAGGTCGCCCTCGCCGGGAGTGATCCTGCAGTCGAGAGCGCCACCAACATCGTCCTGATGGCGATGCGACCCGCTCTCCGGCAGGCTGCGTTCGCAATGGCGGAGCAGGCTGCGCTCGAGGTCACGGCCCAGTTGCCGGCCCATGAGGTGACGGTGGTCCTCGCCGACGGGGAGCCGACGATGCGGGTCTCGGAGACCGCCGGGTCGGATCGTCTTCCTGGCGAGGACGAGGACCTGTCGGCGCGGATCACCCTTCGCCTTCCGCCATCTGTCAAGTCCCTCGTCGAGGAAGCCGCAGGTGGTACGGGCGCATCGGTCAACCAGTGGGTCGTCGATGCGCTGTCGAAGGGAGCACGTTCCATGCGGGGCCGCGGCAAGAGCGAGACGGGGACGATCGACCTGTGATGGAACACGAACGTTTTGAAATTGACGGTCCCGCCCGGCTGGTCGTCGGCGTCTCGTCTGGCCGGATGGACATCTATCGTCTCGATGGGGCGATCGAGGTCGAGGTCACCGGGAACACCCAAGGCATCGACATCTCCCGAAGCGGGAGCACGGTCACGGTGTCGTCTTCGAAGTCGGTGGGAATCGCCTTCGGCTCCGCCCGACTCCGGATCGGCGTCCCCGTAGGGTGCGAGCTCGAGCTCTCCGGTGCATCCCTCGACGTCTATGCCGATGCACCGCTCGGCCACGTGCGTGGCAGAACCGCCTCTGGCGACATCGCTCTGGTGACGGCCGAGTCGATCTCGGTCCGAAGCGCCTCCGGCGACCTCAGGTTCGACCGGGTGGTCGGCGACGTCGATGTCGTGATGGCCTCGGGTGACATCTTCGGTCAGGAGGTCCATGGGGCGCTGACCGTGTCGGTCGCGTCCGGCGACGTCCGAATCGACTCGGTCGACGGCAATATCGGGGTGAAATCGGCCTCCGGCGACATCTGGATCGATCGAGCCACCGGTCGGGAGGTTCGTGTCAAGAGCATGGCGGGGACCGTCGGCATAGGGGTCGCGGCAGGCACCCGAGTCAACCTCGATCTGTCGACGCTCAGCGGCGACATCCATCGACCGCCCGGCTCGGCAGAGTCTGCCGAGCCGACGCGCACGATGGAGCTTTCCATTCGCACCGTCTCTGGAGATATTCGCTTGTCGCGGGCTGACTGACCGCTGGTCAGCCGGCGACGGCGTCCAACGCAGTCCCGTAGACGACGACGACGACGTCGTTGAGGCGAACGGCGACAGACAGCCGGATCCCGGCGACGGCCGTCGCCCCCAGCGTCTTCGCCTCCGATGTCAGGCGGTCGAGGGCCGCCGATCGAGCGGCACCGGTGGCAGACTGCAGTGTCATGCCGTCCGACACGGACGCAGCGCCTTCGGCGGCGACGAGGCCGATCACCGCTCTCACCCGGTATTGATCGGGGAGTGCGACGGTGGATTCGATCAGCTCCGGCTCGACGTCGATCATCAGGTGCGCCTCGCCGGGCGAGTCATCGCCGGGTTCGCTCGGGGCGGTCACCGGCTCGGGCGGTGCCCCGTCGGTCCCCCACTCCGGGAGGTTGAAGGATTCAGGATGCTCGTCTTGCACACCCCGACAATACGCTGGTGAACCGGATGCGCATCTCGATCATCACGATCTTCCCCGAGTACTTCGGGTCCGCACTGCCGCTCGGCATGACCGGACGCGCCATCGACCGCGGGCTGTTGGAGGTGGAAACGATCGACCTCAGACAGTGGGGCAAGGGCGTTCACCGACAGGTGGACGATGCCCCATTCGGGGGCGGGCCAGGGATGGTGCTGATGCCAGAACCGCTCGCAGAGGCACTCGACACCGTTCCAGGCTCACGACGGGTGCTCCTCTCAGCCGCCGGAGACCCGCTCCGTCAGGAGCATCTGGATCGATGGTCAACCGTCTCCCATCTCACGCTCGTGTGCGGTCGATACGAAGGGGTGGATCAGAGGATCGCCGACCACATGATCGACGAAGAGGTCTCCGTCGGGGACTTCGTCATCGCCGGCGGCGAGGCCGCCGCTCTGGTCGTCATCGAGGGTGTGTCCCGGCTGGTTCCGGGCGTCGTCGGGAACACCGAGTCGATCGAGCGAGAGTCGTTTCGGGGCCCGACGATCGAGGAACCCCACTACACCCGTCCCGCCGAGTTCCGGGGATGGGCTGTTCCCGAGATCCTTCGGTCGGGCGATCACGCAAAGATCGAGGCGTGGCGGGAGTCGGAGCGCGAGCGCCGCACCCGCGAGCGCCGGCCCGACCTGCTAGACGGGGAATGACCACCAGGCACCGCCCGCGAGCGGGCCGGATGCGTGAATCCCGTTTGGACGAGTAGGTGGGTCGTGGTGTTAGTATCTGGTTGCTCTGGGCGATTCGCCCGACCCCTGAGGAGTCCCAATGAACAAACTCGACATGCTCGAAAACGCGTTTCTTCGCGATGACATCCCCGACTTCCGCGCCGGTGACACCGTCAAGGTCCACGTCCGAGTCGTGGAAGGTGGCCGTGAGCGGGTCCAGATCTTCGAGGGCGTGGTGATCGCCCGCAACGGCGAAGGGACCCGGGCGTCGTTCACCGTCCGCAAGGTGAGCTTCGGCGTCGGCGTGGAACGCGTGTTCCCCGTCCACGCACCGATCGTCCAGCAGATCGAAGTGGCTCGTCGCGGTGACGTCCGTCGATCGAAGCTGTACTACCTGCGCGAGCGGTCGGGGAAGTCCGCCCGCATCAAGGAAAAGCGCGACTGATCGTCGTGGATCGCTCCTCGTCGGATACCGACGAACCGTTGGATGACGACCCGCCGGAGGTTCCTGAAGAGGAGCACGGCGGGTCGTTTCTCTATGAGCTCCCGGGACTCCTGCTAGCGGCCCTCATCGTCGCCGTTGTCATCAAGACCTTTGTGGTTCAACCCTTCTTCATCCCCTCCGGCTCCATGATCCCCACTCTGGAGATCGACGATCGGGTGATGGTCTCCAAGGTGAACTACCTGGTGACCGACCTCGAGCGGTCCGACATCGTGGTGTTCGAGAACCCCTACCGGGTCGAAGAGGATGAGTCCCTCCCCGAGGCGGTGGTCCGGTCGGTTCTCGAGGCACTCGGGATTCGAACCTCCCCCTACGACGACCTCGTCAAGCGGGTCATCGCCACCTCTGGCGAGACCGTTGAGATCCACGACAACCAGGTCTTCATCGATGGGTTCGCCCTCTCCGAGCCCTACCTCCAACCGGGCACCAACATGCCGGATTTCGGACCGCAGACGATCCCCGACGGCCATCTCTTCGTGATGGGCGACAACCGCAATTCCAGCTCTGACGGCCGCGTGTTCGGCCCGATTCCTGAGGACGACGTGATCGGAGAGGCGATTCTCCGCATCTGGCCGCTCGATCGATTCGGCGGGCTCTGACCAGGAATCGTCCTGGCGTTTCGATACAACCGGGAGCGTGGGCCGAGACACGCGAGACATCGGGGCGGCCGCCGAGCGGCTGGCGGCATCGTTCCTCACCAGCCGGGGGGTCGAGATCCTCGCGTCCAACCTCATGCTCGGGCGCGGCGAAGTCGACCTCGTGGGCCGGCACCGCGACCGGTTGGTGGTGTTCGAGGTGAGGAGCGTCACGACCGGGGTCTCACCGGTCGAAGCGTTCGACACAGCCAAAGCTACCCAGCTGGCACGTCTGTCCGCCCGGCTCGGGATCGGCAGGGTCGACCTGGTCGCGGTCGCGTTCTCCGACCGGTTCGTCATCATCCGGTGGTTGCCGCACGTTCTGTGACTTCGCCGGCACACGTCGTACCGTTACGCCGATGGGATTCAATCCGTTCCGCCCACAGACGAGGACCGCGCTCGACATCGCGCTGGTGGTTGTCGCGATCGCTGCGACGGTCGCGGTCGTGGTGTGGGCGATCTTCTCCGGATGAGACCCGACGACGACGTCATGGTCTCCCCGATTCAGCCCTATGCAGCGAGGAAGACCTACATCTGTCCTGGGTGTGACAGCACCATCCCGCCGGGGACATTCCATCTCGTGGTTGTTCCCGAGCACGCTCCCGACCTCAGACGTCACTGGCACCATGGGTGCTGGAACAAGGAGCTGCGGAAACATTTCGGTCGTGATGCCGACCGTGCCGCCGTTGATCGTTGATCAGCCGGCGAAGAACCCGTAGCCGGGGTTGTCGATGGTGATGTCACCGAGCTCGACCGTTTCACCGTCTGGGGTTTCGACTCTCAGGCCCTCGGCTCGGAGGGTGAGCTCGCCGCCGTCGAAACGGGCTGGGGGATCTCCGATCACTGTCAGCGAGCCGGCGACGACCGTGAGTCGCCTCACCACGAGCGGTTCGGGCTCTCCGGGCTCGATCACGTCGTCACACCAGTTGGCATACAGATTCTGGCCATCGAGCATCTCCACGGTCCACATGGCACTCGGCAGGTCGGTGTCTGATGCTCGACCATCCTCGCCCATGTACTGGAATCTGAGTGCAGTCGTCTGGGCGGGATTGCCCACCCAGAACCCGTAGCCGCAGCCGTAGGTCTCGGTCAGGTCGTCGAGTGGTGTGATGTCGCCGACCGTGCCGGGGTCACTGCCCCAACCACACGCAGCGAGCAGGAGAGTGAGGGCGACGAAGATCGTGGAGCGTCTGATCATGCTGGTCAGACGCTGGGGCCGCGTCTGAGGTTCCCGTCAGGCGCCGCGAAAACGCGGTGATCGCTTCTGGATGAAGGCGGAGACTCCCTCGGTGAAATCATCGGTCGTGAACAGGATCGCCTGGCTCTGGTCCTCGAGGTCGACGGCGTCGGCAAAGGAGTGGTCCCAGGCATGGTCGATGCCCTGCTTGGCGAACATCTGCCCCAGCGGGGCCTGGGCGGCGAACGTCTCGGCCAACTCGAGGGCACGCGGGAGCAATGCCGCCGGGGCGGTCACCTCGATGCAGAGTCCGAGGGACAGAGCCTCGGGAGCGGCGACCTCGCGGCCGCTCAGCGCCAGTTCCTTCGCTCGCTGGAGGCCGACGATTCGAGGCAGGAGCCAACTCCCACCGAAGTCGACGGTCAGTCCTCTGCGGACGAAGATCTCCGAGAATCGGGCCGCGTCCGACGCCAGAACGACATCGCATCCGAGAGCCAGATTGAAGCCGGCTCCGACGGCGACCCCATCGACGGCGGCGATCGTGGGTTTGGTCAGTCGGTGGAGTTGCATCGCCGTGGACCCGATGCGTTTCATCCGATTCCGGTGGGCGACGATCGACGGGTCGCCGTTCAACATCTCAGGGTCGAGGTCGGCACCGGCACAGAAGTCACCGTTCGCTCCGGTCACGATCAACACCCGATCGTCGGATGCCTCGAAGTCCGAGAGAGCTTCGTGAAGGGCGTGCCAGCCGTCTCGGGGAACGGCGTTCATGCGCCCGGGGTTGTCCATGGTGAGCACTCGCGTCGTGCCTCGTGTCTCTGTGCTCACCCACGACATGCTGGAAACCTAGCCTGTCGGCCGCCGATTCTGTCCTGAGTCGGGCGTACGTTCCCGGCATGGTCTCGTCCACACGTTCTGCGGTTCTCGTCGGCATCGAAGCGATGGAGGTGACTGTCGAGGTGCAGACGCGGGGATCGAAAGAACGCTTCGCCCTCGTCGGTCTCCCGGACACCGCGGTCCGGGAGGCGCGACACCGAGTGCGGTCGGCGATGGAGCAGTCCGGCATCGGCTTCCCCACCGGAGCGGTGACCGTCAACCTGGGTCCGGGCAACGTCCAGAAGTCGGGATCCGGCTTCGACCTGGCGATCGCGCTCGGTATCACCGCCTCGAGCCACCCCGACCACCTCGCAACGGCCGACGTCGTGTCCGTCGGAGAACTGGGTCTCGACGGTGACGTTCGGCCGGCGAGGGGCGGTCTGGCGGCTGCGCTGGTCGCTCGGGATCTCGGAGTCCCGTGTCTCGTTGCTCCCGAGACTGCTGCCGAGGCAGCCCACGTGGTCGGTGCGGACGTCCGGGCTGTTCGCACCCTGTCCGAAGCGGTGGCTGTGGCCTCCGGCGTTCCCATTCTGCTGGCCGAGCCGGCTCTGCTGCCAGCGGCGGAGCCAGTGAGGTCTGAGGATCTGTCCGATGTGCGAGGCCAGCCGGTTGCTCGGCGGGCGCTCGAGATCGCCGCCGCTGGTGGGCACCATCTGCTGTTCAGCGGGCCACCTGGATGTGGCAAGACCATGCTGGCGCGGAGACTGGTTGGCATCCTTCCCGAACTCGGTCGCGACGAGGAGCTCGAGGTCGCCTGCGTCTGGTCGGCCGCCGATCGGCACCGGCCGCCGGGCTCGGTGAGACCGTTCAGAAGTCCGCATCATTCGGCATCGGTGGCTGCGGTGCTCGGTGGCGGGAGCGGGATCCCGGTTCCCGGCGAGATCTCGCTCGCCCATGGAGGCGTCCTCTTCCTCGATGAACTGGGGGAGTATCCCCAGAACCTCCTCGACTCGTTCCGCCAGCCGATGGAGCAGGGCTCGGTCGTGATCGCTCGCCGAGGGGCCACCGTGACCTATCCGGCACGGTGCCAGATCGTGGCAGCCACCAATCCCTGTCCGTGCGGATTCCGAGGCGATCGGGTCCGAGCTTGTCGGTGTGATGCGGCCTCATACGCCCGCTACCGACGCCGATTGTCGGGGCCCCTGCTGGACCGCTTCGACCTGAGGGTCGCGGTTGCCCGGCCCGAGCGGCTCGACGGGCCGAGAGGCGAATCATCGGAGGCGGTGAGGGAGCGTGTGACACTCGCCCGCCGCCGCCAGGAGTCCCGAGGGTGGTTGAATCGAGACCTTCCGGTTCAGCTGTTGGACGACTCCGCATTCGATCCGGCAGCGCGAGCGATGATCGTCGAAGCGGTCGATCGTGGAGTCCTCACCGGTCGGGGCTACGACCGGGTCCGGCGGGTGGCGAGGACCATCGCCGATCTCGATGCCAGTCGATGTCGTGGACCCGAGCCACATCGGAGAAGCGATGGCGCTTCGCGCCAGCGACTCGTGAAGCCTTCCGAGGCGACGATCCGCCTGGCCCACACCGGCGTCAATCCCCACACAGTGCGGCGCCTGGTCTCCGAGCACGGGCCGGAGCGAGCTCTCGAGCGCCTTCGGCGCAGGGATCGAACTCCGGAGGCGGTCCGCATCAGGGATCAGATCGTCGGCTGAGGAGCGAATGGGTGCCCTCGAGTCATTGGGAGCGCGCCTCGTGTTCGATGAGGATCGGGACTTCCCCCGATGGCTGCGTGAGCTTCCCGACCATCCTCCATGGCTGTTCGTGAAAGGGTGCCTCCCTGTCGTGCCCGGCGTCGCCGTCGTCGGATCGCGGAGGGCCACCCGATACGGGCGGGATGTGGCCCGGTCGATCGGGCACCGCGTGGCGGCGGCCGGCTGGCCCGTGATCAGCGGCCTGGCGGCTGGAATCGACGCAATGGGCCACATCGGCTGCCTCGACAGGGGCGGGTCGACGATCGCGGTCCTGGGATCAGGCATCGACGTCTGGTACCCGGCTCGGAACCGAACGCTGGGGATGAGGATTCTGGACAACGGCGGTGGCGTCGTCTCTGAGTTTCCTCCGGGAACAGCTCCGGAGCCCTGGAGGTTCCCCGCCCGGAACCGGATCATCTCGGGGATGTCGGGTGTGGTGATCGTGATCGAGGCCGCTGTCCGCAGCGGGGCGCTCATCACTGCGAGAACGGCGGTCGACCAGGGGCGTTTCGTCATGGCCGTTCCGGGCGATCTCGGCCGCGAGACGTCAGCCGGCACCAACCTGCTGATCAGGGACGGGGCGCACCCGCTGACCGATCTCGATGCGGTGGTCGAGGAGTTGGAGTTGGCCATCGGCCCCGCTCCCGATCGGTCCGGTCGAGACCACGACCCCGAGGATGCGATCGTGTCGATCCTCGAGCGCGGCTCGCTGACCTTGAGCGAGCTGGTCGAGGCGTGCGGGCTTCCCATGGCGGAGACCACCGCCAGGGTCGCCGAACTCGAGATCGCAGGACTCGTTACGACCGATGGGGGCCTGATCTCCTCGGTGTGATGGCCGAGTGTCTGCTCAATGACCGGCCTGGCGCCCCGCGGTGCGTACCATTCGGTCTATGCCAGCAGTCCCCGACACCCCGCAATGGGCGAGAGACGTCGTATCGCAATACGTCGATCGCCATCTCGTGGCGAGGGGTCTCTCGGATCACACCATCGGCGCATATCGCCGGGACATAGCCGGGTTCCTCGATTTCGCCGACCGCCTCGGCTCGCGTGATCTGGCCGAGATCGACCGTCGGGTCGTCCGCCGCTGGGTGGCGCAACTCGACACGCGGCGATATGCCCGGACCTCCATCTCGAGAAAGGTCTCGGCGGTGCGGAGCTTCTTCGACTTCTGCGTTCGCCGCGAGGTCGTGGCGGTCAACCCAGCGACCGGCGTCAACACGGCACGGCCGGCGAGGCCGCTGCCGCACGCGATGCCGGCCCGCTCTGTGAGTGCAGCGTTGGAGTCCGTCGACGGAGACGATCCGGTGTCACTTCGCGATCGTGCCCTGCTCGAGCTCCTCTACTCGACCGGGCTTCGTGTGTCCGAGGCGACCGGCCTCGACATGTCCGATGTCGATCGGGATCTCCTCGTCGTCACTGGAAAGGGAGATCGTGCCCGCACGGTTCCACTCGGTCGCCCCGCCAGGCGGGCGCTCGATCGCTGGCTCGCCGAGGGCCGAGCTGCACTCGCCACCGAGCGCGCCGGATCCCGCCTGTTCGTCGGGGTGAGAGGCGGCCCACTCGACACGAGAGGTGTTCGACGGGTGTTGCGATCCAGGATGGCCAGCTTCCCCCATGCTCTTCGACACTCGTTCGCCACCCACCTGCTCGAAGGCGGAGCCGATCTCCGAACCGTTCAGGAGCTGTTGGGTCACGTTGATCTGTCCACCACCCAGATTTACACTTCCGTCACTCGAGATCACCTGCGAGCCACCTACGACCGGAGCCACCCGCGTGCCTGACAACGACATCCTCGACGTCGGCCCGCTGTGGGAGACATACAAGAAGTCGGGTGATCAGGCTCTTCGAGATCGGCTGATCGTTCACTACTCGCCGCTCGTGAAGTTCGTGGCAGGTCGCGTGGGGGCGGGGCTGCCGAGGAGCGTCGACCAATCCGACCTCGTCTCATACGGGGTCTTCGGGCTCATCGACGCCATCGACAAGTTCGAGCCCGAGCGCGGCTTCAAGTTCGAGACGTATGCCATCAATCGCGTGAAGGGAGCGATCCTCGACGAGCTGAGGGCACTCGACTGGGTTCCCCGATCGGTGCGCGCCAGAGCCAGAGAGATCGAGCGGTCGCTCGCCGAGTTGGAACACCGCGAACAGCGCAGCGTCAGCGACGACGAGCTCGCCGCCCACATGGGCAAGGAGGTCGACACGTTGCGCGGCGACCTCGCCGAGATCTCGACGCTCGGCCTGGTGGCGCTCGACGAGGTGCTCGGGCCGAATTCGAACAGCTCCCTGAGCGACATGATCTCCGACCGGAGCCGCTTGAGCCCGGAGGCCGCGTTCCAGAAGGAAGAGACGAGGCGAATCCTCGGCGACGCCATCAACCGGCTGCCCGAGCGGGAGCGGCTGGTGTTGACGCTCTATTACTTCGAGGGTCTCACCCTCGCCGAGATCGGCGACGTCCTGTCCGTCACCGAGTCACGTGTGTGCCAGATCCATGCGAAGTCGGTGATGTCGCTGCGCAATCGAATGACCGGTCCGGTCTTCTGAAGCCTGCCCCGGCAGGTGCAAGGACGGCCGTGAGTTCGGTCAGAATGCGGGGTACGACGGATTGGCGCCGAACCACCGACAGCGCGTAGAATCACGCCTATCACGCACGCCTCGTGCATTCCGTCTGGTCGGGTGACGTAACTCGAAAACAGGAATGGCCCGTACGCGGGATGGTCGGAGCACCGGCCCAGGGGCGGAGGAAACCAACCAGAGAAAGGACTTCACGTGGCTGTCACGATGAAGCAACTGCTGGAGGCGGGTGTCCACTTCGGACATCAGACCCGGCGATGGAACCCCAAGATGGAGCCGTTCATCTACGGAGAGCGCAACGGTATCCACATCATCGACCTCCGTCAGACACTCGAGCAGGTCAACGGTGCCGCCGACTACGTCAGGAAGCTGGCTGCGAACGGTGGAACGATCCTCTTCGTCGGCACCAAGAAGCAGGCCCAACAGCCGATCGAGGACGCTGCCAACAAGGCAGGCATGCCCTTCGTCAATTACCGCTGGCTCGGCGGCATGCTCACGAACTTCGCGACCATCCAGAAGCGCATCTTCTACATGAAGGAGCTGGAGCGGATGGAGGAGTCGGGTGAGATGAACCTCCGCCCGAAGAAGGAGCGCCTGAAGTTGCGGCGCGAGCTCGAGAAGCTCCAGAAGAACCTCGGAGGCTTGCGAGATCTCAAGAAGACTCCGGACGCGATGTTCATCGTCGATGTCAACACCGAGCACACCGCGGTCAAAGAAGCGACCCGTCTCGGAATCAGGCTCATCGCGCTGGTCGACTCGAACTGCGACCCCGACGACGTCAATGTCGTGATCCCGGGCAACGACGACGCCATCCGGTCGGCGGAAGTCATCGCGATGGCACTCGCCGACGCAGCCCGTGAGGGACGGGGGCTCGCCTCCGCCGCGCAGGTCGACACCTCGGCCGAGGGCTGAGAGGAGCGCCATGGCTGATATCAGCGCAAAGGACGTACAGAAGCTCCGTCAGTCGGCCGGTGTCGGAATGATGGACGCCAAGAAAGCACTCACCGACGCGGACGGTGACTTCGAGAAGGCTACCGAGCTGCTCAGAGAGCGGGGTCTGGCCAAGATGGCCAAGCGCGCCGATCGCGAGGCCAATGAAGGAACCGTCGGCACGTACTCGCACATCCAGAACGACCACGTCGTGATGGGGGTGCTCGTCGAACTCGTCTGCGAGACCGACTTCGTGGCCAAGAGCCCCGAGTTCAACGACGTGGCTGCCGACATCGCGATGCACATCTCGTGGTCGAACCCGCTGGCCGTGACTCGCGAAGAGCTCGATCAAGACGTCGTTGCCAAGGAGAAGGAGCTCATCGAACGTGAGGCGGTCGCGTCGGGCAAGCCCGAAGCCGCGATCCCCAAGATCGTCGAAGGCAGGATCGAGAAGTTCATCAGCGACCAGGTGCTCGTCGAGCAGCAGTTCGTGAACACCCAGAAGTTCGAGGGAACCGTCGGCGAGATGGTCGTTGCGCTCGCCACCAAGATGGGCGAGAACATCTCGATCGGTCGGATCAGCCGCATCGCTGTCGGCGAGTGAGCGGGATGGCGGAGACCGATCCGGCCGCCCCGAGACGGGTGCTGCTGAAGCTCTCGGGTGAGGCGTTCGCAGATCCCGAGAAGGGCTACGGCATCGATCCGGTCACTGTCGAACGGGTCGCCAAGGAGCTCGTCGAGGCGCACTCGACAGGCGTTGAACTGGCGATCGTCGTCGGCGGGGGAAACATCTTCCGGGGAGTATCACAGGCCGCCAAGGGCATGGACCCGGCCAGCGCGGACTACATGGGAATGCTGGCGACGGTGATCAACGCTCTCGCCATTCGGGATGCGCTCGAGAAGGAAGGGGTTCCCACCCGGGTCCAATCGGCCATCACGATGCAGCAACTGGCCGAGCCCTACATTCGCCTCAAGGCGATCCGACACCTCGAGAAGGGCAGGATCGTGATCTTCGCCGCGGGGACCGGCAACCCGTTCTTCACCACCGACACGACTGCCGCGCTCAGAGCGGTCGAGATCGGTGCAGAGGTTCTCTTGAAAGCCTCGAAGGTCGATGGGATCTATGACTCCGACCCGACGACGAACGAGTCGGCGGTCCGGTTCACCGAACTCGACTACATGGAGTTCCTCTCGATGGGTCTCCGGGTGATGGACTCCACCGCCATTACGATGTGCCGAGAGCACGGCGTGCCAATCGGTGTGTTCGACATGACCGAGCCCGGCAACATCGTCAGGGCCGTGAGCGGCGAACACATCGGAACGATCGTTCACTGAACGGCGCTCGGCGACCGGATCGCGACGGCGAAGAGGAGCAACATGATCGAAGACACTCTCGACGACGCCAAGTTGCGGATGGACCAGGCGGTCGAAAAGGTCTCCTCTGACTTCTCGACGGTCCGCACGGGCAGGGCGAACCCGCAGATCCTCAATCGCGTGACCGTCGAGTACTACGGGTCTCCGACTCCGCTGCAGCAGTTGGCGACCATGTCGGTCCCGGAACCTCGACTGCTGGTCGTGCAGCCTTTCGACAAAGGCTCCATCAACGACATCGAAACAGCCATCCGCAGTTCCGACCTCGGCCTGAACCCGTCGAACGACGGGATCGTGGTGCAGGATCGCCTTTCCGACACTCACCGAGGAGCGCCGCCGGGAGCTGACCAAAGTCGTGCACCAGATGGCGGAGGACGGCAAGGTGGCCATCCGCAACATCCGCCGGTCGGCCAAGTCAGACCTCGAAGCACTCAGCGGCGACGTATCGGACGACGTCATTCGCCGCGCCGAGAGAGAGCTGCAGGAGATCACCGATTCCCACACCGAGCGGATCGACACGCACCTCGAGTCGAAGGAATCAGAATTGATGGAGGTGTGAGGTGACCGGCAACGGGGAACGACCAGACACCGGGCCGCCGGGTCGCCCGTCCGTGGGAGACCACGGGCGAAGATGCTCCTCCTACACCCTCCGCCGACGACGAGGCGGAACCGGACGAGTCCGACGCCGACGATCTCTCCGGGTTGGGTTCGGGTCCCACCTCACTCGACGACTACTCGGAGAGCGACTACCTGGCGACCACGACCAGGGAGTACCAGGGTCTCGCCGAATCCGTCGCGGAGGCGGACACTCAGGAGTTCGAGCGTCAGGCCGTGGCGGCAGCGATCCCCGGTGTCGGGAGCGGGCTCATCGGGTTCGAGGACGTCACCGGTGAGAAGGGGGTGTCCGAGGAGGAGATCGAACTCGTCGAGCAGCAGCGCGCCTCGGAGCTGACCCTCCGCGTCGCATCGGCCATCGTGCTTGCGGTTCTCTTCATCGGGTCGGTCTTGGTCGGTGACGTTGCCTTCTCGTTGTTCGTCGGATTGGCGATGGTCGTGTCGATCGGCGAGTTCTACGCATCGGTCCGCTCGGCGGGGTACACACCCCTCGCGCTGTTCGGTCTGATCGGTATCATCGGCGTGGTGGTCGGAGCCCATGCCTACGGGACCACCGGCCTGTACGGCTGGCTCGATGGGAACTGTTGGTGTCATCGCCTTCTATTACACGGTCGTGTCACGTCGGGACCCCCTCGAGAACGCGGGGATCACGATCGTCGGTCTCGTATGGGTGTCGTTGCTCGGGTTCGCCGTCATCATCGGTCGGAGCGAGTTCGCCGCCCCACTGATCCTCCTCACGGTTCTCGGGACCGCTGCATTCGACATCGGTGCCTTCTTCATCGGCAAGACGTTCGGCCGGAGGAAACTGGCGCCGTCGGTGTCGCCCAACAAGACGGTCGAGGGTCTGATCGGCGGGATCGTTGCGAGCGCCTCGCTGTTGGGGGTCCTGTCGACCTTCCCGTATTTCGATCCCCTGGATGTGACCGATGCCGCCTTGTTCGCGGCGGCGATCTGCGTGCTCGCCCCGCTCGGGGACGCTGCCGAATCGGTCGTCAAGCGGGCGATCGGGGTGAAGGACATGGGTTCGATCATGCCCGGTCACGGCGGCATCCTCGATCGGATCGATGCGCTGTTGTTCGTGGTGCCCGCGGCCTACTACTTGTTCGAGGGCCTGGGCTACCTGTGACATCGCGGCCTCTGGTCGTTCTCGGTGCGACCGGGTCGATCGGGCGACAGGCGCTCGAGGTCGCGCAGCGGGCCGACCGGACCGTCGTCGGACTGGCGGCCAGGTCGCCGTCGTCGGATCTGGCGGACCTCGCATCCCGATTCCCTGAGGCGACCGTGGTCGTCGCCGGCGGCTCCCCGTCCGACCGGGAGGCATTCGCCGACCGCGTCGGGCGTGACCGGGTGGAGTTCGGAGCGGACGCAGTCGTCACGCTCGCCGCCATGCCTGCAATCGTGATCAACGGAGTGGTCGGCCTTGCCGGATTGCGGCCATCCGTCGCGGCGCTCGAGGCGGGAAATCGCCTGGCGCTGGCCAACAAGGAGAGCATCGTTGCCGGTGGAGCCGTGGTGCTGGACGCTGCGAAGCGAGGTGGCGGTGAGTTGGTTCCCGTCGACTCGGAGCACTCCGCCATCTTCCAGCTCATCGAAGGGACTCCGTCCGACCACATCCGGTCGATCGTGCTCACTGCCAGCGGTGGCCCGTTCCGTGGTCGGTCGGCGAGCGATCTGGCCGACGTGTCTCCTGCCCAGGCGCTCGATCACCCGACATGGAAGATGGGTCGGCGAATCTCGATCGATTCTGCGACGTTGGCAAACAAGGGTCTCGAGGTCATCGAGGCCTCGATGTTGTTCGGAGTCGCGATGGACGACGTCGAGGTCGTCGTCCACCCGCAGTCGATCGTCCACTCGATGGTCAGGCTCCACGATGGCAGCGTCCTCGCCCACCTCGGAGCGACTGACATGCGGCTGGCGATCGAGTACTCGATCACCCATCCTGACCGGGCACACCGTCCAGAGTCCGTCTTCGCGCTCGCAGGGTTGTCGCTGACCTTCGAAGAGCCGGATACCGAAACGTTCCCGGCTCTCGGGCTGGCCTACGAGGCCGGGCGAGCCGGTGGCTCGATGCCGGCCGTGTTCAACGCTGCCGATGAGATCGCGGTCGAGGCGTTCCTCCAGGGACGGCTCGGCTTCCTGTCGATTCCGGAGATCATCCGGCGAACCATGGACGGGGTGAGCGTCTTCACGCCGACGAACGCCGATGAGGTGATCGAGGCCGACCGTGAGGCCCGCGGGCTGGCAGCGTCGCTGATCGCGGGTGTCTGCTGACGGGACGTCGTCCCGGGAACCCGGCGGAGGCCGGCGGCGTCAGACCGGCGTCCTGACAGTCCGTAGCCGAACATCGGGTACAGGTGGGCAGGGGCTACCTTGGTCACGGCAACAGTTCTCGTCCCCGGCCCCGCCGGAAGGATCCCCATGCTCGGTGGCATCGCAGTCTTCATCGCCCTGATTCTGTTCATCGTCGCCCATGAGGCAGGGCATTTCTTCGCGGCCAAGGCGACCGGGATGAAGGTGACCGAGTTCTTTCTGGGATTCGGCCCGAGAATCTGGTCGTTCCGGCGCGGCGAGACCGAATACGGGATCAAGCCGATCCCCTTCGGCGCCTACGTCAAGGTCGTCGGCATGAGCTCGCTCGAGGATGTCGATCCCGAGGACGAAGGGCGCACCTACCGGGAGAAGCCGTTCTGGGCGAAGGCCCTCGTGGTGTTGGCCGGCGTGTTCGCCAACTTCCTGATCGGCTACCTGATCTTCTTTGGCATCTCGCTGGCAGAGGGCCAGCCGGTGCTCGTCGATGGAGAATCTGTCCCGTCGACGTCGGTAGCGGCCGTCGTTGCGGAAACGTCCGACGGAGTGCCGACCAGCGCGGTCGAGCTCGGCCTGCAGCCCGGTGACACGATCGTTTCGATCGACGGGGCCGACACACCCGACTGGGATGCCCTGGTCGGTGCGCTGTCCGACCGCGGTGGAGATGAGATCGTGGTCGGCGTCCTCAGGGACGGTGAGGAGATCACGCTCCGCGGAGAGCTCGGAGTTCGGGTGGTCGACGGCGCGGAGCAAGGGTTTCTCGGTGTGGCGCCGAGTGTCCTCACCGAGTCCGTCGGCGTCGGTTCGGCCGCACTCATTGCGGGAGAGCAGGTGGTGACCGGCATCGGCTTCACGTTCGAGTCGTTCGGCAGGCTGCTCCGTTTCGACACGCTCGGGCAGATGTTCGGTGGAATCTTCGGTGGTGAGATCTCCGACGACGTCCGACCCGTCAGCCTGGTGGGGGTGGTGCAGATCGGTGCGCAGGCGAGTGAGTTCGGCGTCTCCAACGTCCTGTTCATCCTCGGGATCGTCAACATCATTCTCGGGACGCTGAACATCGTCCCACTTTTCCCGCTCGACGGCGGCCACTTCGCGGTCGCTGTGTACGAGAAGCTCACGGGGAGGACCGCCGATATCCGCAAGCTGATCCCCGTGGCGGTCATCGTCATCGCCTTCATCTCGATCTTCGGTCTCGCCGCCATCCTGCTCGACATCGTCCAGCCGATCGACCTCTGACGACGTCCCTCCGAGTCATGGTTCCCGCGAGCGGGACGTAGCATCCCCCTGTGATGGAACGACGACAGACGAAGCAGATCAATGTGGGAAGCGTTCCCGTTGGCGGAGCAGCCCCGATATCGGTCCAGTCGATGACGACCACGAAGACCGCCGACGTCGATGGCACGTTGGCACAGGTCTATGCGCTCGCCAGTGCGGGCGCAGACATCGTGCGAATCACCTGCAACGAGGTGGAAGCCGCCGAAGGCCTAGCTGAGATCGTTCCCGCGGAGCCCGGTGCCGATCGTGGCCGACATCCATTACCAGTACAAGCTCGCCCTCGCCGCCATGGAAGCGGGAGTTCAAGGGCTGCGCCTCAATCCGGGAAACATCCGGAAGGAAGACCAGATCAAGACCGTCGCTCGAGAGGCTCGGGACCGTGGCATACCGATCCGGGTGGGCGTGAACGCCGGCTCGCTCGATCGAGACATCGAGGCCAAGTACGGCGACAAGGTCCCCGAGGCGCTGGTCGAGTCGGCCCTCAAGGAGATCAAGTATCTGGAGGACGTCGACTTCACCGACATCAAGATCTCGGTCAAGCATTCCAACGTGCCGCTGATGGTCGCCTCCTACCGGCTGCTGGCCGACACGGTCGACTACCCGCTGCATCTGGGTGTGACGGAAGCGGGACCACTACCCGGCGGCCTCATCAAGGGGGTTGCCGGGATCGGGACGTTGCTGCTGGAGGGTATCGGGGACACCATCCGGTTCTCGCTGACAGCCGACCCCGTCGAGGAAGCCAAGGCGGGACGCCAATTGCTCGAGTATCTCGGACTCCGTGAGCGGAAGGGGCTCGACCTGATTGCCTGCCCGTCCTGCGGCCGCGCCGAGGTGGACGTCATCAAGGTTGCGTCTGAAGCGCAGGCGGCGTTGGAGGCCGCGAATCTTCCGATTCAGGTGGCCGTCATGGGGTGCGTGGTGAACGGACCGGGTGAGGCGAGTTCGGCTGACATCGGCATTGCAGCAGGTCGCGGACGCGGCCACCTGTTCATCAAGGGGCAGGTCGTGAGGGTCGTCCCCGAGGACGAAATGGTCGAAGCTCTCCTCGCCGAGGCTCGGGCGCTGGTCGAAGAGGGTGTCGAAGCCCGGCTCGCCAAGGCGGACGCATCTGCCGCCGCGGAGTCAGAGGCCGAGCGGACGCAACTGGTCGAGATCCGCGGGGACGCCAACAAGACCAAGGAACGCAAGGAGCGAATCTCCGAAATCGTGGAGTGAAGAGGATTGGCTATTGGCTTTTGGCCGTTGGCCATTGGCTACCAGGAGCCTCGCTGCGCTCGGCACTGCATTTTCAAAATGGGATTGGGAGCGGAGCGACTCCTGCCGGCTAATGGCCAATGGCCAGAAGCCAAGAGCAGCCGAAGGCTCACCCGCTGAGCGATTCCATCTGGTGCCAGAGGCGATCGACACGTTGCTCGACGTCGCCGAGGCTTCCTTCGGTGCACACGACCCATCCACCCCGATCCACCCATCCGTCGCGATCCGGCTGGGCTGCCAGACGGCGGTCGATCTCGTCGGGATCCATGCCGCGTTGGATCAACCGGTCCTTGCGGATGTTGACGTCGAGGTCGGCGACGATCGTTCGCGAGCTCCCGACCCCGAGAAAGTCCCGAGGAACAGACAATTCGACGACGATCAGATCCGAGTCCGAGTCCCGGATCCGCTGCCGGAGGGTTTCGGTGATCGCCGGATGCGAGATCGCTTCGAGGTCCCGGAGCTCGCCCCGGTCGTTGAAAACGATGTGAGCCAGCTTCTTGCGGTCGATGATGCCGTCATCGACCACTTCGGGCCATCGTGTGGCTACGGCATCGTGGGCTGCGCCACCCGGCTCCAGCACTGCGTGCCCGATCGTGTCGGCGTCGATCGTCTCGGCACCACGCGCCTCGAGCATCTCCCGGACGGTGGTCTTGCCGCTCCCGATGCCCCCGGTGAGTAACCACACGTTGCGTTGCGTTCCCATGCCGGTCACGTTACCGATGGTGTGGCGTGCCCCGACATCGGAGCGGCAGGGGCGCCGCATCGGGTGACTGGTGGGGTTCGCACAGCGTCCGGGCTCCAAACGATCGGGTCCTTCTCCACGGTCCAACTACCGTCACGCGGATGCGCTGGTCCAAGGCCTTCATCCCGACACTCCGCGACGATCCCGCGAACGCAGACGCGGCGAGCCATCGCCTGCTCCTGCGGGCGGGGTTTGTCCGACAGCTCTCCGCCGGGCACTACTCGATCCTGCCGCTCGGCCAACGGGTCCGCGCCAAGATCGATCGGATCATCCGTGAGGAGATCGACGCGATCGGGGGTCAGCAGTTCCATCTCCCCGCGATGCACCCGGCCGAGATCTGGAAGACGTCGGGACGCTGGGACAAGATGGGCGAAGAGATGTTCCGGCTCGTCGACCGCAAAGGCGCCGACAACGTTCTCGGGATGACCCACGAGGAGATCTTTGCGCTGCTCGCCTCCGAGATCTCCAGCTACAAACAGCTCCCACAGCTGTGGTACCAGATCCAGACGAAGTTCAGGGATGAGCCTCGACCCAAGTCCGGTGTCCTTCGGGTGCGTGAGTTCACGATGAAGGACTCCTATTCGCTCGATCTGACCAGAGACGGTCTCGACGAGCAGTTCGATCGCCATCACGGTGCCTACACCCGTATCTTCGACCGCTTCGGTCTCGATGCGGTCGGGGTCGAGGCGTCGTCCGGAGCGATGGGCGGGTCCGACTCGGTCGAGTTCATGGTGCGATCCGAGGCGGGCGAGGACTGGATCGTGACGTGCTCGACGTGCGACTATCGGGCGAATCTCGAGCGGGCCACCTCCGCCCTCGACAGCGCAGACGACCCTGAGACCGTTCCACAAACCGAACGATTCCCCACGCCGGGAATCCGCACGATCGCCGGCCTCGCCGAGGCGCATCCGGATTCGGCAGCAGCCGATCGCCAGATCAAGACGTTGATGTATTTCGTCGATGACGTCTTCACTCTGGTGATGATGCGCGGCGACCACGCTCTGCAGGAACAGAAGCTGATCGACTGCACCGGTGCATCGCTGATGAGGCCGGCACAGCCCGAGGAGATCCGCGAGAGATTGGGTGCCCTTCCCGGCAGCCTCGGCGCCGTTGGCGTCGACGGGCATCGAATCATCGCCGACGAGGCCCTGCGCGGTCGGCGCGGCATGGTCACTGGTGCCAACCAGGACGACTGGCATCTGATGCACGTCGACATCGAACGCGATGTCCACGTCGACGACTGGTTCGATCTGCGAGCTGTCGAGTCGGGGGAGCGTATGCCGGATCGACGGAGGCGACCTCGAGCTCTGGAAAGGGATCGAGGTCGGCCACATCTTCAAGCTCGGGACGGCGTTCTCGGAGGCGATGGGGGCACTCGTCCAGGATGAGACCGGCGAATCGAAGCCGATCATCATGGGGTCGTACGGGATCGGTCTCGAGCGCGCCATGGCTGCTGTCGTCGAGACGCACAATGACGAGCGAGGGATCATCTGGCCGATGTCGCTTGCGCCCTACCACGTCGTGATCACGCTCCTGCGCCAACAGGACGAATCCGTGATGGCGGCGGGCGAGGGCCTGTATTCCTCGCTGACCGAGGCCGGCTACGACGTCTTGTTCGATGACAGGGACGAGCGGCCCGGGGTCAAGTTCGCCGACGCCGAGTTGGTCGGTGTCCCGTATCGGGTGACGGTCGGTCCCCGCGGCCTCGAGTCCGGAATGGTCGAGCTCACGCCGAGACAGACGATGGAGACGGTCGAGGTCCCGCTCGCCGAACTTCTCGACCATCTTCCCGCGGTGCCGTAGAGCATTCGGCAATCCCGTTCGAACTCGCGGAGGCTGTCGACCCGATTCACATGACGTCGGGGCGAATTCGCTCAGGCCCGCAATAGACCACCATCCGGGACTGTCTCACGAATCCGACCAGGGTCATCCCGAGATCCGTTGCCAGGTCGACGGCCAACGACGATGCCGCAGAGACACCGGCAACGACGGGAATGCCGGCGACGGCGGCCTTCTGAGCGATCTCGAAGCTGGTTCGCCCCGAGACCACGAGGATCGTTTCTCCCAGCGGCCAGCTTGTCGACGCCGCCATGCCGATCGCCTTGTCGACAGCGTTGTGGCGGCCGATGTCCTCGGCCCATCCCAGTGCGGCGCCGTCGGCGGAGTGGACGGCAGCGCCATGGAGGCCGCCGGTCGCTTCGAATCCTGGCTGAATGTCGCGCAGTGAGCCCACCAGCGAAGCGATGACGCCCGCCGGTAGAACGGGGCCCGCAGGGAGTGGCCGTGCGGCGACGAGGACCGCGTCGATCGAAGCCTTTCCGCACACGCCGCACGACGAGGTCGTGTAGGTGTTGCGTCTGAACTGCTCGGGATCGACGCTCACGCCGTCCGACAGCATGATCCGGTAGCGGTCGCCGTCGAGCGGTTCGAGCCCCGCGAACTCCTCGGGTGCCAGCAGAATCCCCTCGGTCAGGCAGAATCCGAGGGCAAGCTGGGTCTCCATCCCAGGGGTTCGCATCAGGACTGCGATCGGGGTGTCGGCGATGCGGAATTCGAGCGGTTCTTCCTCGGCGAGCACATCGGTGCCAGGCTCCGGATTCCCGTCTTCGATGACGGTGACTGGCATGGTTCGCCCGCTCACACCAGACAGGCTACGTTGACGTGGGGCGTCGGACGGCGCGCCAGATCTCTGAAAGGCCACCAATGAGAGTCCACAACTTCGGTGCAGGACCGTGCACGTTGCCGCTCGACGTCCTCACCGAGGTTCAGCGCGAGTTCCTCGATTTCGACGGGTCGGGGATGTCGCTGATCGAACTGAGTCATCGCTCGGAACAGTACGACCAGGTGCACACCGAAGCGCTGGAGGCCACTCGCCGGGTATCGAAGGCCCCGGATGACTTCGACATTCTCTTCATCCAGGGTGGAGCAACCCTCCAGTTCGCGATGGCTCCGATGAATCTCCTCGGGGACGCTGACACCGCAGGTGTCGTTGTCGCCGGCGCTTGGGGGAAGAAGGCCCTGGCGGATGGCTCCAAGCACGGTTCTCTGGTCGCGGCGTGGGACGGCGCCGACTCGGGATACACGACGATGCCGGGGCCGGGGGAGATGGATGTCGATCCATCGTGGCGCTACCTCCATGTCACGACGAATGAGACCATCGGCGGAATCAGGCTCGTCGATCTGCCCGAAACGGACGTGCCGCTCGTCGCTGACATGTCCTCGGACTATCTGGCGCGGCCGATCGAGTGGGATCGATTCGATCTGATCTACGGCGGGGTCCAGAAGAACCTCGCGCCTGCCGGGATGGCTGTCGTCTTCGTGCGAAAGGCCATCTCCCGGGAGCCGGCCAACGATCTCGCCAACTACCTCAGCTATGGGTTCCACGCCAAGTCGGACAGCCTGGGCAACACCCCGCCCATGTTCCCGATCTACGTGATGGGCAAAGTCCTGCACCGGCTCGAGCAGCAGGGCGGGATCGAGGCGCTGGAGCAGCGTTCGGCGGACAAGGCCGGCCTGCTCTACTCGGTCATCGACGACTCGGACGGCTTCTATCGCAGTCCGGTCGATCCGGCGGTTCGGAGTCATATGAACGTGGTCTTCCGCCTACCCAGCGAGTCTCTCGAGGCAGCCTTCCTCGCTGGAGCGACCGACCGCGACATGATCGGGCTCACAGGGCATCGATCGGTCGGCGGGTGCCGTGCATCGCTCTACGCCGCCCTCGAGATGTCGTCGGTCGAGGTCCTGGCCGAGTACATGAAGGAGTTCCAGGCCGGGCACTGACGGTGTGCTGCCGGATCTCACAAACGACCCGCCGCTGCGTATACTCATGCTTCCAACTGAACGCTCTGCTTTGAGGTGGGCGAATGCCTGCCTCTTTTGCTGAGGAAGGAGCAATGACCATCTCACATCCGGTCGACGACATTCGAGCCATCATCGAGCCTTGGCTGGCAGCCGAGAAGCTCGAGTTGGACGATCTCGAAATGGTCGGCTCGGGCGATGGCCGGACGCTGCGCATCCTCATCGATCACGAAGACGGGGTCGATCTCGATCGACTCACCGACGTCAGCGACGGCGTCGGCCGGTTGATCGATGACCTTCCCTCACTCCAGGCCGCGTACCAACTCGAAGTGTCGTCGCCGGGGCTCGAGCGAAAGCTGAAGCGACCCAACCATTACCGCAAGTCGATCGGGCGAGAGGTGAAGGTGAAGGCCCGCATCGACGGGCAAACCGTCTCGGCGCGTGGCGAGCTGGTGACCGCCGATGACGCAGCTTTCACCGTCGAGACCGAGTCGGGGCCGATGACGCTCGCCTATGACGACGTCACGTCAGCTCGCACGGTGTTCAACTGGACCGCACAACCGAAGCCAGGAAAGAAATAGGAGGGCGTCATGAAGATCGACTTTCAAGTGATGGAAGCGCTCGAACTTCTCGAGAGAGAGCGGGGTGTCCCGGTCGAGACCATCCTCGACGCCCTCGCCAATGCGCTCGTGTCCGCGTACAAGCGCAGCCCAGGGGCCGCCGAGGAGGCACGGGTCACGATCGACCCCGACCAGGGCGACATCCTCGTGTACGCGCAGGAATTGGACGAGGACGGAAACGTCATTCGCGAGTGGGAAGACACGCCCGACGATTTTGGCCGTATCGCCGCTCAGACCGCCAAGCAGGTGATCGCCCAGCGGCTGAACGAGGCCAAGCGCGACCAGGTGTTCGACATCTACGAGGGTCGTGAGGGAGATCTCGTGACCGGGATCGTCCAGCAGGTCGACAACCGTTACGTGATTCTCGACTTGGGTGATGCCGAGGCACTGATGCCGGGCTCGGAGCGAATCCCCTATGAGCGCCTCGAACGGGGCAACCGCGTCAAGGCATTGATTCTCGAGGTCAGGAACGAGGCCAAGGGCCCCCAGATCGTGGTGTCCCGAAGTCACCCGGACCTCGTTCGGCAACTGTTGAGGCTCGAAGTCCCGGAGTTGGTGGACGGAACCATCGAGATTTCGGCGATTGCGCGTGAACCGGGCCACAGGACGAAGATCGCCGTCGTCAGCCACGACTCGAACGTGGATGCCAAAGGCGCCTGTGTCGGAGCCAGAGGTAGCCGTGTCCGTCAGGTCGTGAACGAGCTGAAGGGGGAGAAGGTCGACGTGGTGCAGCATCGCGACGATCTCCGCCAGTTCATTGCTGAGGCGCTCGGGCCTGCTCGCGTCCAGGAAGTGATCATCGACGACGAGACCAAGACCGCAACGGTCATCGTCTCGGAGAACCAGTTGTCGCTCGCGATCGGCAAAGAGGGACAGAACGCACGGTTGGCGGCCCGGCTGTCCGGGTACCGGATCGACATCCGTTCCGATCAAGAGGATCTGAACCCGCCGGACAGGATGCCGCGGCATCCGCTGAGGCGGCTGACGTCGAAGAGCCTCCAGCAGATGCTGTCGCGACGGAGACCGTCGAGACTGCCGAACCAGAGAGTGATGATCAGGCCGACGATGTCGAGCCGGAGACCGCTGAGGCGGCTGATGCCGAGGACATTGCGGCGGAAGCTTCGGGCGATGCTGTCGAGCCCGAGACCGCCGAGACCGCAGACGAAGAGGAATAAGGGAACGAAGACGTGGCAAAGACCAGGATCTACGAGCTCGCACGCGAGCTCGATGTCGAATCGAAAGATGTACTCGAGGTCGCCAAGGGGCTCGGCTTCGATGTGAAGACCGCCTCCTCGGGACTGGAGTACAACGAGGTCGCTCGCGTTCGCGCCGAGATGTCGAGCGAGCTGGCGGCCAAGGCCCGAGCCGCGGAGCCCAAGACGGAGCCCGAGCCCAAGCCGGAGTCGAAGGCCAAGACGGAGTCCAAGCCCAAGCCCAAGCCTGAACCCAAGGCGGAGTCCAAGCCCAAGCCTGAGCGTGCCAAGACGGAGCCCGAGCCGGAGCCCGAGCCCGAGCCGGAACCCGAGCCCGAGCCGAGAGCCCGAGGCAGAGACGGAGTCCGAGGCAGAGACGTCCGAGGCAGAGAGTGAAGAGCCTGAGTCCGACGCAATCGAGGTCGGGCTGGCAGAGGTGCACGACGGCATGTCGGTCGCCGAATTCGCAGAAGCGATCAGCCAACCGACACCCGAGGTCGTGAAGGCTCTGCTGACACGCGGAACCCCGGTCGGGGCCGGTCAGCCGATGCCCGTGGAACTGATGGAAGAGGTCGCCGAGAGCTTCGACGTGATCGTCGAACTGCTCGACGAGGCGCCAGATGAACCGGTGTCGGCCACCGAGGACATGCCCGAATTCGATGACGATGAAGCCGATCTGGCGCTGCGTCCCCCGGTTGTGACGGTGATGGGCCACGTCGACCACGGCAAGACCACCCTGCTCGACACGATCCGCAAGGAGAAGGTCGTCGACGACGAGGCCGGCGGGATCACACAGCACATCGGCGCCTACCAGGTCGAGATCAACGGGAACAAGATCACGTTCCTCGACACTCCAGGTCACGAAGCCTTCACCACCATGCGTGCCCGTGGTGCCGATGTCACCGATATCGTGGTCCTGGTCGTCGCCGCCGATGACGGGGTGATGCCACAAACCGTCGAGGCGATCAGTCACGCCAAGGCTGCAGGCGTCGAGTTGGTCGTCGCCATCAACAAATCCGACCTTCCCGGTGCGGACCCGCTTCGCGTCAGAACCGAGCTCACACAACACGAAGTCATCGTTGAGGAGCTCGGTGGGGATGTGCCATCCGTGGAGGTGTCCGCCCTCACCGGCGACGGCGTCGACAATCTGCTCGAGGTGATCGATCTCATCGCACAGCTCCAGGAGTACAAGGCGAATCCCAAGCCGACCGCAGTCGGCGTCGTCGTCGAATCCCAGCTCGAGCAGGGCATGGGCCCGACGGCAACGGTGATCGTCAAGCGTGGGACACTGAAGCAGTCGGACGCGTTCGTTGCCGGATCGGTCAGCGGGCGTGTCAGAGCGATGATGAACGAGCGAGGCGATCGTCTGAAGACTGCCGGTCCGTCCGACCCCGTGCTGATCATGGGTTGGGCCGAGGTGCCAACCGCCGGCACGGTGTTCGAGGTCGTCAAGAACGACAAAGAGGCGAGAAACATCGCGGCCGAGCGCCTCCAGGAGATCAAGGACGAGGAGCACGACGCTTCCGTCGGCAAGAGAGCGTCTCCAAGGTCTACTCGAGCAACTCAGGGCGGAGGAGACCGAGCTCAGGATCGTGCTCAAGGCAGATGCGCACGGGTCGCTCGAAGCATTGCGCGACTCGGTCGCCAAGATCAAGCGAGAAGACGGCCGAGTGGACATCGTCCACGGTGCCGTCGGAGGTATCAGCGAGAACGATGTCACGCTCGCCGAAGTGACCGGGGCAGTCGTGATCGGCTTCAACGTGCGACCCGAGGGCAAGGCCAGGAAGACGGCCGAGCAACAGGGCATCGAGATCCGTACCTACTCGATCATCTACGAACTGCTCGACGATGTCGAAGCGATGCTGGTCGGAAAGTTGGAGCCCGCATCGGAGGAAGTCGTCGTCGGAGAAGCCCAGGTCAGGGAACTGTTCCGGGTACCGAGGGCCGGGACCATTGCCGGTTCCTACGTCACCGACGGGATGGTCGTCCGTGGAGCAAAGGCTCGACTCATCCGCGACGGTGTGGTGATCCACGACGGGATCGTCGGTTCCTTGCGCAGGTTCAAGGAGGACGTGCGAGAGGTCGCGAGCGGCTTCGAGTGCGGGATCAGTCTCGAGGGGTACAACGACGTGAAGGAAGGCGACGTCATCGAGGTCTATCAGATCCGTGAGGTCGCCCGGACCTGATGACGGTCGCTGTGATCGGCGGCTCGATGCGCCGTCACGTCGACGAGGATGCCACGAACGAGATGCGTCAGATGGACCGACAGGGAGGAACCCGGTGAGCGGCTATTCCCGGATGCAACGGGTCAACTCGATTGTCAAGCAGCTTCTCGCCGACGAGGTCGAGAAGCTGAAGGACCCTCGACTCGGCATTGTGACGATCACCGGTGTGGAGACGGCTCCGAATCTCAGGCGCGCCACCGTCTACTTCTCGACACTGAACCTCGACGATGCCGACGAAACGAAGTCTGCCCTCGAATCCGCAGCACCCCGTCTCAGGCGAATCCTGGGCCAGGAGGTGCGTCTGAAGTACACACCTGCTCTCGAGTTCGAACTGGACCAAGGGGTTGCAGGCGGTGCACGAATCGATGAGATTCTCGCCGACATCTCCCGAACGCGAAAGGACGAAGAGGAATGATTCCCGACCTCGAGGAGGCCGTGGAGGCGATCCGCTCGGCCGACGAACTGACCTTGGCATGTCACATCGGTCCCGATGGTGATGCTCTCGGCTCGATGATGGCCTTTGCCATGACTGCATCCGAACAGGGGAGAACGGTGTACCCGTCGTTCGGGGAGCCATTCACGCTGCCGGACACGTACGACTTCTTGGATACGTCGCTCTTGATTCCTCCGACCGAGGTCCCGTCGGAGCCGGGTGTCATGATCACCTTCGACGCGGGGTCGATGGATCGACTCGGGGAGCTCAGAGGTCCCGCGGAGAAGGCGAAGACGCTGGTGGTGATCGACCACCACGTGACCAATACCGGGTTCGGGCATTTCAACCTGATCGACGCACAATCCGCCGCAACGGCGCAGATCGTGATCGACGTCCTCGACGCCCTGGGCTGGCCGATCGGTCAGCCAGCCGCGACGGCCCTCCACACGGGCATCGTCACCGACACCGGGCGGTTCCAGTACTCGAACACCACGCCCGAGACGATGCGGGCGGCCGCCAGGTTGATCGAGGCCGGCGCTCGCCCTGAGGTCATCGGCAGGCACGTCTACGAGGAGACGCCGTTCGGGTATCTCCGCACCGCCGGCGCGGTGCTCAGTCGAGCCGTGCTCGAGGAGGACCGCCGCCTCGTCTGGTCGGTGCTGACGATGAAGGATCTGGCCGAGTCCGGCATCGGGCTCGATGACACCGACTCATTGATCGATGCCGTGCGGACCGCACAGGAGTCTGATGTGGCAGTCCTCCTGAAAGACCTCGGCCCCGGTCGGGTGAAGGGGTCGATGCGGTCCAGGGGCAGGGTCGACGTCGGAGCGATCGCGATGGAACTGGGTGGCGGCGGACATCACAATGCAGCGGGCTTCACGTTCGCTGGATCGGTCGATGAGGCGATCCAGGCCATCAGGGAACGGCTCGAACCCGTCGATGACTGACGGGTTCCTCGTCGTCGACAAACCCGGCGGGAGGACGTCCCACGACGTCGTAGCCAACGTCAGACGGGCGGTTGGGACGAAAAAGGTCGGCCATGCCGGAACTCTCGACCCGATGGCGACGGGCCTCGTCGTCGTGGCGATCGGCCGCTGCACGCGTTTGATCCGATTCATCCAGGATCAACCGAAGGAGTACCTGGCGACGGCACGCTTCGGCGTGGCGACGGACTCCCTCGACGCCGACGGGACCGTGACCGACACCATGGAGATGGAGGTCGACGTCGCCCGGCTCCGCGAGATCGTTGCCGCCGACTTCACCGGCGACATCATGCAGATCCCCCCGATGGTGTCAGCGCTCAAGAAGGACGGGAAACGCTTGTACGAGCTGGCCAGGGAGGGGATCGAGGTCGAGCGCGAGGCGCGGCCGGTCACGGTGTACGAATTCGAGATCCTCGACGTCTCGTCGGGGACGACCCCGGAGGTCTCATTTCGGGTCGTGTGTGGCAAGGGCACGTACGTGCGGTCTCTGGCCGACGACCTGGCCGGTGCGATCGGCGGGTTCGCCCACCTCATCTCGCTCCGACGGACGACTACGGGCGGTGCGTCGGTCGATGACGCAGTGACACTGGACGCCCTCTCGGACTGGAGAGACCACCTGCTCGGCCCCAATGAAGTGCTCTCGGACCGTCCCGAGGTCCGTGTCGACGAGACGACGGCACGCGACCTCCGCAATGGGATCCGCTTCGAAGCTGCGGATCTTCCTGTCGGCTGGTTCAGGGTGTGCGATCCCGATGGAGCCTTCGTGGCAATGTGTGAGTCGAAGGACCGAATCGCGGTTCCGACGGTCGTCTTCAACTGAACATGGGAGAATGCACTCCGTGCCGATAGAGATCCTCACCGGAGACCCATTCTCGTGGGAGATCGAACATGCGCCGTCTGCGGTGGCGATCGGGGTGTTCGACGGAGTCCATCGGGGCCACCAGGCCGTGCTCCGACAGCTGACCGACCGGGCCGTAGCGATGGAGGGTCGATCCATCGCGTTGACCTTCGATCCACATCCCCTCGAGTTTCTGGATCCGTCGAGAGCGCCCCGGCTGCTCACAACGATCCGGCAACGCGCGTCGGTCATGGAGGGCTGCGGAGTCGAGATCATGGGCGTGCTCCCGTTCCAGCAGATCCGCGATCTCGACCCTTCCCTGTTTGCGGTCGAGATCCTCAGCTTGCGCCTGAACGCCGGATGGCTGACCGTTGGCGAGAACTTTCGCTTCGGACGTGACCGTCAGGGAGACGCCGATCTCCTGCGCCGGGTGGGGGAGCGGGAGGGGTTCGGAGTCGATGTCGTGTCGATGGTCGGCGGCGCGTCCGACGCGATCTCCTCGACGCGTATTCGGGCGCTGCTCGACGCCGGTGACGTCGAGGGCGCCGGCGAGCTGCTCGGCAGGCGATTCGAGCTCGAGGGTCCCGTTGTCCACGGAGACGCCCGCGGTGCCTCGATCGGATTTCCCACTGCCAATCTCCATGTTCCCGAGCGGATGGCCGTCCCGGCCAACGGGGTCTACGCCGCATTTGCAACGGTCGGTGGGGCGACCCACCGGGCAGTCGTCAATATCGGGGTTCGGCCGACGTTCGGGAACAACGCCCGAACCGTCGAGGCGCACCTCATCGGGTTCGAGAGCGACATCTATGGCGAGGAGGTCGCGCTGGCATTTGTGGCTCGTCTCCGGGAGGAACGCCGGTTCGAGAGTCTCGACGCCTTGGTCGCCCAGATCTCACGGGACCGTCAACGGTCGCTCGAGATACTGGGGTCGGACGATGACTGAAGATCGCGTCCGGTCGGGTTCGCCGTACGAGGCCGCGTTCGGATTCTGTCGTGCCGTGAGAGTCGGGGATCGGATCGAGGTGTCGGGCACGGCACCGATTCCCCAGGACGGGTCGGACCCCCCAGACGACGCATACCGGCAGATGCTGCTGTGCACCGAGATCGCCCTCGATGCCATCGGGCGGCTTGGGGGAGGCGCATCCGATGTCGTGCGAACCCGCATGTTCATCACCGACCCGACGGACGCTGATGACATCGGCAGGGCGCACGGCGAGGCGTTCACGGGTATCGAGCCGGCCGCGACGATGGTGGTGGTTGCCGCGCTGCTCGACCCCCGATGGAAGGTCGAGATCGAGGTCGAGGCCCTCGTTCGCCACTCGCCGACGCGGTGAGTCTCTTCGTCACCGGTGGGCGGATACGGATCGCCCGATGGGCTGCGTATCGTCAGAGTCGGTGACTGCACTCACAGCTCGCGCGACCCGGCGGTCGTCCGTCCAACTCCTCGGCGAAGTCGGTCTCCGTGACCTCACGTTCTGCGACTCGGCAGGCGTCGGAATGGCTCCCACGCTCACCTCTCTCGCCGACCCCACGTCGCTCGGTTTCGAGGCCCGCAGATCCGGGTCGGCGGCCAACGGCGTCCTCGATCTCTTCGGTGCCGAGTTGGATTCGTCTCCGAGTTGTGGCTGTGTTAGGCTTCGGGACGTCCCGAGCGGACGAACCCCTTACGAAGACCAGGTTTTTCGCGTATGAAGACAACTCAGGAAATCATCTCCGAGTACGGAACACACGACTCGGACACGGGCTCGCCGGAAGTCCAGGTGGCTCTGCTCTCGGAGCGGATCAACCATCTGACAGAACACCTCCGGACCCACAAGTACGATCACCACAGCAGGCGCGGCCTGCTGATGATGGTCGGGCGTCGCCGTCGACTTCTCAACTATCTGAGTCGGCAGGACGTCGAGCGATACAGGACGCTCATATCGTCGCTCGGATTGCGGCGCTGAACTCATAGGATTCTCGGGGGAGCGGTCATCCGCTCCTTCGTTCCGTTGCGGCGAACGCCGCCACGACGGCAGCTCCGGTCGGAAGGCCGGGATCGACCGCCCGCGAGGGCACACCACACCCCGGAGTGGGACCGGTTGCTAGTCGCCACCCTTCGAACTCGAAGCGTGACAACTGGTAACGGGTCTGCTCCACCCGACAACCCAAGGAGAAACCGTGTCAGAAACCACGGTAACCGGCGAGATCGGCGGCAAGCAGCTGTCATTCTCGACCGGCAAACTGGCTGGCCTGGCGGATGGTTCCGTCACAGCCCGCAACGGTGAAGGTACCGAGATGCTCGTGACCGCCACCGCCAACAAGAGAATCCGAGAGGGAATCGATTTCTTCCCGCTCACTGTCGACTTCGAAGAGCGCATGTATGCCGCAGGGAAGATCCCCGGCTCGTTCTTCCGGCGCGAAGGGCGCCCGTCCGAGGATGCGATCCTCACATGTCGCCTCATCGATCGTCCGCTCCGCCCCTCGTTCGAGGACGGCTTCCGCTGTGAAACCCAGGTGGTCATCACCACGCTGGCAGTCGATGATGTCAACCCCTTCGACGTGCTCGCGCTCAACGGAGCGTCTGCTGCCCTCACAGTCAGCCCGATCCCGTTCCAGGGGCCGATCGGTGCGGTCAGGCTCGCGCTCAAGGATGGCGAGTGGATTCCGTTCCCGACCCATGACGACCTCGACGAGTCGGTCTTCGACCTCGTCGTCGCCGGCCGGCGTAACCCGGACACGGGTGAGATCGACATCATGATGGTCGAGGCCGGCTCGACCCCGCAGGGGATCGAGCTCATCAAAGATCATGACGCCCCTCCATCCGACGAGGATGCGGTGTCGAGAGGACTCGAAGAGTCGAAGCAGTACATCGGCCAGCTCGTCGATCTCCAGCTCGAATTGGCCTCCAAGGTCGAGATTCCCGTGGTCGAGTGGCCGCTGGTGCAGGACTATTCCGACGAGATCCGCAATCGGGTCGCCGAAGTCGCCGGTCCCAAGCTCCATGACGTCATCCGAATCGCCGACAAGCAGGAGCGCGGTGCAGCCGAGAGTGAAGCTCGCGACGCAACGATCGCCGAACTGGCAATCGCCGAGGATGACTCCGACACGCTCGGACAGGTCAAGCGAGCCTTCAAGTCCGTGATGAAGGAGATGATGCGCGAGCGCGTCGTCAATGAGGGCATCAGAATGGACGGACGGGGCGCAACGGACATCCGGGCGCTTGTCGGCCGAGGTGGGCGTCGTCTCGAGGACTCACGGTTCCGGTCTGTTCCAGCGTGGAGAGACGCAGGTCCTGAACCTGACGACGCTCGGCATGTTGAAGATGGAACAGCAGCTCGACACGCTCGGCGTGATCGAGTCGAAGCGCTACATGCATCACTACAACTTCCCACCGTTCTCGGTCGGTGAAGCTGGATTCATGCGAGGCCCCAAGCGTCGTGAGATCGGCCACGGAGCTCTCGCCGAGAAGGCTGTGCTCCCGGTCGTGCCGAGCGCCGAGGACTTCCCGTACGCATTGCGTCTGGTGTCCGAGGTTCTCGCATCGAACGGATCGACGTCGATGGCGTCTGTCTGTGCATCGTCTCTTTCCCTGATGGATGCGGGTGTCCCGATCATCGAGCCGGTGGCGGGCATCGCCATGGGCCTGATCTCGGTCGATGGGAAGTACACGACCCTGACCGACATCATCGGTGCCGAAGATGCGCTGGGTGACATGGACTTCAAGGTGGCGGGCACGGCGGACGTGATCACCGCGCTGCAGCTCGACACAAAGCTCTCGGGCCTGCCGTCCGACGTGCTGGCCGGGGCACTCGCCCAGGCCAAGGACGCACGACTGCAGATCCTCGAGGTCATGAGATCGGCGATCGCCGAGCCTCGTGCAGAGCTCAACGAGTTCGCACCTCGCATCGTGTCGATCGAGATCCCCAAGGACAAGATCGGCGAGGTCATCGGCCCCAAGGGCAAGGTCATCCGTGAGATGGAAGAGGAGACCGGCGCTGCGATCGAGATCGTGGAGGAGGGGAACATCGGCATCGTCCGGATCGCCTCCAGCGACAAGGACGCCCTCGAGGCGGCCAAGATGCGCGTCATGATGATCGCCAATCCACCAGAGCCCGACCTGGGCGAGACGTACGAGGGTGAAGTCGTGAACATCACCAAGTTCGGGGCGTTCATCAACATCATCCCCGGACGCGATGGCTTGCTGCACATCTCGAAGATCGACGCCAACCGTCGGGTCGAGCGTGTCGAGGACTATCTCGAGCTCGGTCAGAAGGTTCGCGTGACCCTCACCGAGATCGATGATCGCGGGAAGCTCTCGCTGACGCTCGCCGAGGACGAGACACTGGAGCCGTCAGGCGGCGCTGCGAAGAGCAGTGACTCCTCCGGCAGCAGTGGAGGCAACGGTGGTGGCCGCGATCGCGGCGACCGCGGTGGTCGTAGTGACCGAGGCAATCGCAGTGAGAGCGGCGGTGGCAGCGAACGCCGCAGCGATCGTGGCGGACGCTCGGATCGTGATGGGCGTGGAAGCGGCAGCAATGACAGTCGCGACCAGACGGCCGACAAGAAGAGCGACCAGAAGAAGGACGACGATGCGGGAAGCCGCCGACGTCCAGCGCGGTCGTTCGACGAAGCGTTCGACGAGATCGACAAGCGCTGACACAGCGCTCCCAATCGCACAGCGAGGGGCCCGTCCATATGGACGGGCCCCTCGTGTCGTTCGAACCGGTCGCTGAGCTCACCTGATCGAGGTGTTCAACCGAGCGCCGGCGGGGCTCATCAGTCTCTGACGAGCGGCTTGTACTTGAGTCGGTGCGGCTTGGTGGCGTCTTCGCCGAACTCCCGCTTCATGAAGTCTTCGTACTCGGAGTAGTTACCGGTGAAGAATCGAACTCGCGAGTCGCCCTCGAACGCCAGGATGTGGGTGGCGATTCGATCGAGGAACCAGCGATCGTGGCTGATGATGACCGCACAGCCCGGGAACTGCAGGATCGCCTCCTCGAGTGCTCTGAGTGTGTCGACGTCGAGATCGTTCGACGGTTCGTCGAGCAGGATGAGGTTCCCTCCGCGTCGGAGCATCTTCCCGAGGTGCACCCGATTGCGCTCGCCACCCGAAAGGTCACCGACTCTCTTCTGCTGATCGGACCCCTTGAAGTTGAGCGATGCGACGTACGCCCGCCCGTTCACCTCGCGATTTCCGATCTTCAGCAGATCGTTGCCCCCGGTGATCTCCTCGAAGATCGTCTTCTCCGCGTCGAGTTGGTCGCGATCCTGGTCGACGTACGCCAGGTCGACGGTCGACCCGATCTGGACACTGCCTCCGTCGGTCTCCTCGGTACCGGTGATCAGTTTGAACATCGTGGTCTTGCCGGCTCCGTTCGCCCCGATCACGCCGACGATGCCGGCAGGTGGTACCGAGAATGTGAGATCCTCGAAGAGCAGCCGGTCCTCGAATCCCTTGCTGACGCTCTCGAACACGACGACTTGATCGCCGAGCCGCTGTGTGAACGGAATCGAGAGCTCGAGTTGAGCGGCCCGACGCTCCACCGACCCCGCCTCGGCGACGAGTTGCTCGTAGGCGTTGAGGCGGGCTTTGCCCTTCGCCTGGCGCGCCTTGGGTGACATCCGTACCCACTCGAGCTCCTGTTGGATCGTTCGGAGACGCGAGCTCTGTTCACGCTCGTCCTGGTCGAGCCTCGCCTCCTTTTGCTCGAGCCAACCCGAGTAGTTCCCCTCGTAGGGGTATCCGCGTCCCTGGTCGAGTTCGAGGATCCAGCCGGCGACGTTGTCCAGGAAGTAACGATCGTGGGTGACCGCCATCACTGTTCCCCGGTAGTCGGCGAGGAAGCGTTCGAGCCATGCCACGGACTCTGCGTCGAGATGGTTGGTCGGTTCGTCCAGCAACAGGAGGTCGGGAGATGACAGCAGGAGCCGGCACAATGCCACCCGACGGCGCTCACCACCCGACAGGGTGGTGACGGCCGAATCGGCGGGAGGAACGCGGAGGGCGTCCATGGCGATCGCCACCTTGCGGTCCAGGTCCCAGGCGTCGGCGGCTTCGATCTTCTTCTCGAGCGTGGCCTGGCGTTCGCCGAGCTGGTCGTAGTCGGCCTCGGGATCCGCCCAGGCAGCGAGGACTTCGTTGTAGGCGTCGATCAACGTCTGGGTCGACGCGACGCCCTCCATGATGTTGCCGATGACGTCCTTGTCCGGGTCGAGACGGGGCTCTTGCTCGAGTAGTCCGACGCTGAATCCCTCGCCGAGCCGGGCCTCGCCCTCGTAGGCGTCGTCGAGGCCGGCCATGATGCGGAGCAGGGTCGACTTGCCGGCTCCATTGTGGCCGAGGACCCCGATCTTGGCGCCGTAGAAGAACGACAGCGAGATGTCTTTGATCACGTCCCGGTTCGGAGGGACGTGCTTGGACACTTTGTGCATTTGGTAGATGAATTCCGCCACGTTGCGAGCGTAGCGATGGGGCGTGTGCTCCCCGACACGGGCACATCATCAGCCGACCATCGTCAACCTCCATCGAGATGTGGGAAATCGTCATCCGGTTCCCCAACCGTCTCCGTATCAACACCAAAGCCACAAGGAGGCACTACACGATGAGAAGACTCATCTCGTTGGCGACCGTCGCACTGATGGTCACCGTTCTGGCAATTCCTGCCGGGGCACAGGAAGAAGCACGTATCCATCTCATCCACGGGATTCCCGACACGCCAGTTGACGTCGTCGCAGGCGGCGATGTCGTCTTTGGTGATTTCCAGTTCGGCGACACCCAGGATCTCTCGGCACTGGCAGGAGAGACGCTTGCCGGTCTCCAGGTCGTGCTGGCGGGCACCGATACCGTTGCGATCGACGCTGGTGACACGGCGCTCCCGACTTCGGGCAACTACACGATCATCGCTCACCTGGATGCAGCCGGAACCCCCACCCTGGCCGTGTTCGCCAACGACACGTCGGCGATTGCTGCGGGTGAGGGTCGTCTGACCGTCCGACACACAGCCGCTGCGCCTGCTGTTGACGTGCTCGCCAACGGCGCTGTTGCGTTCTCGAACCTCTCCAATCCCGACGGCGTCTCCGCCGATCTGGGCGCCGGAACGATCACCGCTGAGGTCGTGCCGACCGGAGTGACCGAGCCTGTCGTCATCGGCCCAGTCGATCTCCCGATCGAGGAAGGCTCGTCGCTGATCGTCTATGCGGTCGGTTCGCTCGAAGCAGGTTCGATCACTGCGCTGACGGAGTCGATCACGGGTCTCGGCTCTGCGCCGACCGCGATCAACACCGGCAACTCGCCCGTCGAGTCGTCGCTTCCCATCTGGGCAGTCGGCCTCGCTGGTCTGCTCGGCTTCGCCGCAATCGCAGGGCGTCGCTCAATCATCGCACTGAAGCGCTGATCAGGGCCGAAATGCTGACATCCGGGGAGGTCCTGTCACCAGGGCCTCCCCGGATCACGTTCATGACACGCATCTCTGTTCTCGCATTCCTCACAGTGGTCCTCGCCGCCTGCTCCGCGCCGACCGGCGGCGACCCCGGTGTCCGATCAACGGTGCCGGCGACCGCCTCGACAACCACCACGATCGCGTCGACGACGACCGCTCCGACGTCGACGTCCGATTCGGCATCTGCGCCATCTCTCGCCGATCGCACCCGTCCTGTCGGAAGCGCCCTCCTCGAGGAGACCGACTCCGTCGAGGTTCCGCGTCCGGTGGGGCTGACGGTCCCGTCGCTCGGCATCGGAGGCGCCACGGTGGTCGATGTCGGTGTGGAACCGAACGGCGAGATGGAGATTCCCGGAGCACGCGAGGTCGGCTGGTACCGATACGGGGCGGTACCCGGCCACGACGGCTCGGCGGTGCTGGCAGCGCACATCGCCTTCAACGGCATCGATGGTGTGTTCCGCCGACTCGACGAGGTCGAGGTGGGGGAGACCTTCTCCATCGAGTTCGATGACGGCTCGGAGCGATCGTTCATCGTCACCGAGACGGGCCAATTCGAGAAGGCGGAGATTCCCTTCGACCGGATGTTCTCCCGAATCGGGTCTCCCGAAGTCGCCCTCGTGACGTGCGGTGGGGACTTCAACAGATCCCTTCGCTCGTACACTGACAATGTGATCGTGTTCGCAGTTCCCCTGGGAGGGTGAACTCCATGCCGTGACTGCCGAGCTACGTTTGTTTCAATGATGCGAGTGTTGTCTCGATGACCGTCCGAATCCATGCCGATGTGATGTTCCCGGGTCGCGGCGAGCCTGTCGAAAACGCCGCGGTGGTGCTCGAGAACGGCCGAATCGTGTTCGCTGGCTCTGCCTCCGATGGGCCGTCGACGCCCGGCGTCGAGATCACCCATGTCCCGGTGGTGATGCCCGGATTGTGGGAGGCCCATGCCCACTTTGTCGGGATTGCGAGCCCCGACCTCACGGGCCAGGTGTTCGAGCCAGTCGCCCGGCAGGCGGCCCGCACGACGGTGGACCTCCATCGGACCCTGATGGGCGGCGTCACCTCCGGCACGCGAGGTCGGTGGGCACGGACTCGATATCCAAGCTGCAATCGCCGCCGGGCAGGTCCCGGGCCCAACCGTCTTCGGGGCTGGGAACATCCTCTCGACCACCGGAGGGCATGCCGACATCCACGCTGTGCCGCTCGACGTGATCGATGCCATCCCGCATCTCGGTGTCTTGTGCGACGGTCCTGCCGAGGTGATGAAGGCCGTGCGCTCCAATCTCCGCCGCAACGCCAAGGTCATCAAGATCTGCGCCTCCGGCGGTGTCATGTCGGAGGTCGACCATCCGGTCCACCAGCAGTTCTCCGAGGAGGAGTTGGTCGCCATCGTCGAGGAGGCCGCACGTGCCGAGCGGGTCGTCGCGGCTCACTGCCATGGCAAGCCGGGGATCATGGCGGCATTGCGCGCCGGCGTCAGGACGATCGAGCATGGGTCGTTCCTCGATGAGGAAGCCGCCGACCTGATGATCGAGTCGGGGGCGATTCTGGTTCCGACCAGGTTCGTGGTCGATCAACTGCTCGGCATGGAGGAGATCCTGCCGCCGTATGCCTACGAGAAGGGTGTGATGGTGGCGGATTCACACGAGCAGGCGATGAAGTTGGCCGTCGCGAAGGGTGTCAAAGTGGCGATGGGCACCGACATCTTCGTCAGCGGTGAGATGTACGGGCGCAACGGTTATGAGATCAAGCTCCTGCAGGACGCAGGAATGTCGGCGCTGGAAGCGATCGAAGCTGCCACCGCAACCGGCCCGGACACGCTGGGGCCGCAGGCTCCGTTGTCGGGACAGCTTCGGGAGGGCTACGACGCGGACGTCATCGCCATCGACTTCGACCCGTTGTCCGATTCGTCCGGATGGGGAGACCCCGATCGGGTCACCCATGTGTGGCAGGGCGGGAATCCGGTCAAGTCGCCGTAGCGGCTCTCATCAGCTCCACTCGGTCGGATCGATGATCCACACGTTCTCCTCGCCGAGCTCACGACGCCACACCGTCACGGCCCGGGCGAGTGGTCCGTCGCCTCCGTCCCAGATGATGATGGCCTGATCGGCGGCTGAACGCAGCCAACCATCGCGCTTGCTCTGGGCGGCTCCGGCCCGCTGCTTGTCTGCCGGGGGCCGCTTCTGCAGCGTGATCGTCGTCTCTGCCTTCTCGAGGAGGCCCTGGAAGTGACTCCTGGTGGGGGCCGGCCACGAGGCGTCGAACTCGGGATAGGCCAGGACCGGGACGTACGGAACCGCGTTCAGGTCGGCGGCTTCGGCCCCCAGGGTCTCGGCACCGAGCCCCATCCCCGTGAGAACGACGAGATCGGGATGGAGCGACCGGTGGGCGGCGATGATGTCGACCAGCCGGTGGCGGACCGCATCTCGAATCGGGTTGTCCTCGTAGCCTCCGAGATCGGGTGGCCGGTGCCCGGTGACGACGATTCGGTGACCTTCGGGAATGTCGGCGGGGGGCGCTCTTCTGATCTTCGGGGCGTCCGGCTCGCCGATCACGTCCGGTGTCGATGAGCCCGAACGTGGCTCCTGGGTCGAGGCGGCCTCGACTGCCAGCCGATCGGCGTAGTCGTTCCACGTGTCGCCGACGTGGGCCTTGACCCAGGTCCAGCGGATGTCGCGGGATCGATGGAGGTCGATCAGCGGCTCCCACAGATCCTGGTTCGCGACCGGCTTCCCTTGGCTGTTCTTCCAACCCCGCTTCAACCATCCCCGCCACCATCCGTCTCGGAAACAGTGCACCACGTAGGTCGAGTCACTCACCACCTCGAGCGGGCCGTCGAGCGATCTGACGGCGTCGAGCGCCGCGCTCGAGCTCCATGCGCTGGTTGGTCGTCATCGGTTCGGCGCCGGCGGAGAACGCTCCGTCTGGGACGATCCACGCCCAACCGCCGGGGCCCGGATTCCCCGAACAGGCGCCGTCGGTGTACACAGTCGTCCTGGGTTCCATCCGCCCCATGTTGGCACGCGGAATTGGGCGATCCGTCGTTCTGCCAGAATGCGGCGATGTTCAGTCCGACCCGATCTCTGTATGCGGTCGGTCGAGATGCATCTACGGCCGTCCTGCTTTCGATGGTCGCTTCGACGACGATGTTCGCGGCAACCCCTTTCCTGCTCGAACCGATCTCGGAGCGGTTCGATGTGTCCGCAGGTGCGTCCGGCTTGGTCTCGGTCGTCCAGGTCGGGATGTTCGCCATCGCCAACCTCGTCGTACCCAGATTCTTTGGCGCCGGCGTGCAGCTCTATCGCCTGTCGGTGATCGTCTTCGTGCTCACTGCCGGCGCCAGTTCCCTGGTTCCCTCGTTCGCGACGTTCCTCGTGATCCGGGGTGCAGCCGGTGTCGCCGCCGGCGCTTTGACGTGGGTGGCGTGGTCGGATGCGATGAGACACGAGCGCTCCATGGCGAGAGTCTCCGCCGCTGGACCCGTCACCGCATTGGTCGCCGCTCCCGTGATCGCCTGGCTGGCGGCCACGGCTGGGTTCGGAGCCGTGTACTGGCTGCTCGCCGGGGTCGGCGTACCCGCCCTGTTCGTCGTTCCCGATGTCTCGCAGGCTGGGTCGAAGTCTCGGGTCCGGAGTCGATCCAGGTCGAATTGGGTGTTACTCGGAGCGCTTTCGCTCATGACGACGGCGGGTGCAAGTCTGTTCGTGTTCGAGTCGATCGCCGCCTCTCGCCTGTTCGGCATGTCGGTCACCATGACGTCGCTCGCGTTCAGCGCCAACGCGGCCGCCGGCCTGGTCGGGGCTCGCTTCTCCACGCGGCATCGAGTTCCGGGAAGATGGATGGCGAGCATCGCGCCGGCGGCATTGCTGACGATCGCCGGCGGGTCACCGGTGTTCTTCATGCTCGGGATGGTCTGGTGGGGTTTCGCGTTCTGGATGGCGGTTCCCGGCGTGTTGCAGATGTTGTCCGAACACAGCCTTGCTCGCGACGAGCGGGCCGGCGATGCTCAGGCCCTCATGGCGATCGGTCGCTCGATCGGCCCGGTGATCGGTGGACCGTTCGTCGATGGCGGCTCCTTCATCGGCTTGGCGTTGATGTCCTCGGTCGGTCTCGCGCTGTCCGGAGCGCTGATCATGGGAGTCCAGGAGGGACGGGACCGGCTCTCGGTACCCGTTCTCTGATGCCGCTGTAGGGTTCGGTCGTGCCCGAACTTCCCGACATCGTGGTGTATCTCGAGGCACTCGAACGGAGATTGATCGGTCGCGAGATCACCGGGTTCCGGGTTGCGTCTCCAGCGGTGCTGCGCACCTACGACCCGAGCTTCACCTCGGTGATCGGTCGATCGGTGATCGGGCTCGATCGGATCGGTAAGCGGATCGTGTTCGAGCTGACTGGGGAGTTGTGGCTCGTGGTCCATCTCATGATCGCAGGTCGGTTCAGATGGTATGACGAGCCCAGGAGAGCCATCCCCAAGAAGGTGGGGCTCGCGGCACTCGATTTCGAGGCGGCGACCCTGGTACTCACCGAGCAGGGCACGAAGAAGCGGGCGGGGATCTGGGTGTTCGGTGACCGCGAGGCGGTCGACGCCGAAGACCGTGGCGGGGTGGAGCCGCTCGAGGTCGACCTCGAGGCGTTCACAGAGGCGTTGGTCGCCGAGAACCGGACTCTCAAGCGTGCGCTGACCGATCCGCGGATCTTCTCAGGAATCGGAAATGCCTTCTCCGACGAGATCCTGTGGGAGGCGCATCTCTCCCCGGTGCGACGGACCCGTCAACTCGACGGGGACGAGATCGCCCGACTCCACGAGGCGGTCCAGTCGTCGCTCGTCCGATGGACCGATCTGCTCAGGCAACAGACGGGGGAGGGGTTCCCGACGAGAGTCACGGCATTCCGTCCCGAGATGGCGGTACACGGGAAGTTCAAGGAGCCGTGCCCGAGATGCGGTACCGCCGTGCAACGCATCGTGTACGCATCGAACGAGACCAACTATTGCCCGACCTGTCAGACCGACGGCAAGATCCTCGCCGACCGGTCCCTCTCCCGGCTGCTGAAGGACGACTGGCCCTCCACGGTGGACGAACTCGAATAGGGGTCGCGTGTTGCGCTCCTCATGCGTGACGCTGGCTCGCTGCGCTCGCCTCGCTGCGTGTTTGTGCTTGCGCACGTGTGGAGGCGTTGTGTTGGAACAGAGTCGAGGCGTCCCATGTGGTGAGGGGTCACCTGATTCGTCAACCCCGCCTCTTGTGGGTCGAACGTATGTTCGATAGAGTGCCGTTCCGGGGTGTGCTGGCTCCGGTCGAAATGTCCGGTCGAAATATCCGGTCGAAATACGGTCAGGAGTGGAGTCGGGTGTCGGTTGGCGGTGTCCAAGGAATGGATCGTTGGGATCTCTCGACCCGCGTCCAGGCTCCGGGTCTCGACCTGCTGACGGTGCAACCGGGGCGCCCGGTCGAGCTGTATGGGCCACCCGGGTACGGGCTCACCCGCCTCGGGTATCGGATGTTGGCGGGGCCCTCCCATGTCGCACCGGTGGTGGGGGTGGACGTAAGGGGATGGATGTCACCACAGGCGGCATGGGAGGCGGGGGTGGTCGTCGATCGGTTCGTGATCGTCAGATGTGATGATCACCGCCTCTGGCCCACGGTCGCTGCCGCACTGACAGAAGGAGTCAGGGCAGTGTTCGCCGAGGTTCCCGACGGGGTGCGCGATGCCGACTTGAGGCGTCTTGCCGCCCTGGTGAGGGCAAGGCAGATGCAGTTGGTGCTGAGGCCGATCGGCAGGCCGTTGCCGTCCGGGGTCGCCCATCTTCGACTGCGAGCGGCCGCGGTCGGATGGGAAGGCCCCGATCGTGGGCATGGTCGGCTGCTGAGGCGTCGATTGATCCTCGAGGCATCCGGCAAAGGGGCGTCTGGAATGGTTCAGCGCATCGAAGTGGAGGACGAGGGTGAGGACGCTCTGCATGTGGTGTCCGGACTGGTCGATAGGCCGGCCCGACGCGCCACCGGATAGAACGCTCATCGTCATCGGGGCTCCCGAGCGCGGGTCGTCGCGCGTCGTTGGGGCCTCGCCGTCGGCTCATGCGGCCGGTGTGACGTTGGGGATGCCCCGTCGTGAAGCGGAGGGCCTGTGCCCTGGTTCGGTCGTGCTGGAGCGGGATCTGGGGGAGGAGACACGCCGGTTCGAGCCGATCGTGGAGCTCCTGGGTGGGCTGATCCCCCGGGTGGAGGTGTCGGAGCCCGGTCTGGTCTTCATCCCGCTGGCCGGCGCGGTCCGGTACTACGGGGGCGAGGAGGCGATCGTCGATCTGGTCTCCGGGAAGCTGTCAGCGGAGGGGATCGATCATCGGATCGGTGTGGCGGACGGCCCGTTCGCGGCGTATTGGGCGGCCCGTGGCCCGGGCGCCGATCCGGTGATCATCATCGACACGCCGGCCTTTCTCTCCGGGTTGGACGTCCAGGCACTGGGGCACGAGGATCTCATCGCGACCTTCCGTTGGCTCGGGGTCAACACCCTCGGATCCCTGGCCGACCTCCCGCGGGACGCGATCGCTTCCCGCTTCGGTGACATCGGGCTCGCAGCGCACCGTCTGGCCCACGGTGAGGATCGGATGGTCGACCCCCGCCCGGTTCCTGCCGGATCGGAGGTCGAGGCCGTCTACGAAGATCCTCTCGAGTCGATGGACCAGGTGGCGTTCGCAGCGAAGGCGTTGGCGGCGCGGCTGATGGAACGTCTCCGACCCCAGGGGATCGCCGCCCATCGGATCGAGGTCCTGATGGAGGGGACCGACGGCGTGATCAGGGAGCGGGTCTGGAGATCGGCGGACCCGTTCACCGAATCTTCGCTCTCCGACCGGGTCTGGTGGCAGCTTCGGGCATGGATGGACGATGATCGGGGGGCGAGACGCGGCATCGCCCGGTTGCGACTGGATCCGTCTGATGTCTCCGGTGACGGCCGTCAGCTGAGTTTTCTCGTTGACGAGACGTCGAGGGTCGAGGCCGAGCGGGCGCTCGCCAGGGCCCAGGCACTCCTCGGCCCCGATGCCGTCGTCCAGGCCGTTCCCCAGGGAGGGCGGATGCCTGCAGAGCAGGTGGCGTGGCATCGGTGGGGTGATCCGGCCCAGGTCTCGCTTTCCGCATCGGCCCCCTGGCCGGGAGCGACTCCTGCACCGACCCCTGCGTTGGTTCCGCCCCGGCCCCGCGAGCTTCAGGTCGAGTGGGACGAAGTCATCCCGGTTCGGGTGAGGCTCAGGGCACGATGGGAGCCGGTGTTGACCTGGAGCGGTCCGTGGAGGATCAGCGGGCGCTGGTGGAAGGGCGAGGAGGCATTCGACCGCTATCAGCTCGTGACGTCGGCCGGGGCGTTCCTCTGTGTTCGTGTCGCTGATGGGTCGACGTATCTGGTGGGGGTGTACGACTAGGTCTACCTGCTCCCGGTCCGACATCACTTGTCGCGATTGGTCGCAGCGGCGAACGTACGCTCCGAGCATGACTGACGCTGCAGTTCGCCCCGCTCTCCCGACCGACCTCGAGGCGATGCTGGCGATCTACCGCCCGATCGTGACAGAGACGGCGATCTCCTTCGAGACCTCTCCGCCCGGAATCGAGGAGCTCGGCCGACGGCTCAACGCGGTCACCGTGCATGATCCGTGGCTGGTGGCCGACGTTCTCGGCGACGTCGTCGGCTACGCATACGCGGCTCCCTTCAAAGCGCGCCCCGCATATGCATCGACCAGGGAGACGACGGTGTACGTCCATCGCGACCATCGATCGACGGGCCTCGGATCCATGCTTCTCGGGTCGGTGCTCGATCTCCTCGCTGCTCGCGGAGATCATCGGGCCGTGGCGTTCATCACTCTGCCCAATGCACCGAGCGTCGCGTTACATGAGCGTCTCGGCTACTCGCACATCGGCACACTCCAGGAGGTCGGTCGCAAGTTCGACCGGTGGCACGATGTCGGCATCTGGGAACTCGACATCACCCGGCGGTGATCGGGCGTAGTCCATCAGCGGGTGAGTCGGACGCCGCCCGGTGGGTCAATCCTCGTCGAGCATCACAACGATCCGCTCGAAGGTCTGGTCACGCAACGCAGTGATCGGAACATCCTTCGTCTCGGCGATCGGATCGCCGATCTGGACCGTCACGGTCCTGTGGCGTTTCACTTTGATCGTGCCCGGCGACACGACCTCACGAGTTCCCGAGATCGCAACCGGCACGATCGGCATCCCCGACCCCGAGGCGATCGCGAAGGCGCCCTTCTTGAACGGCTTGATGTCCCCATCCCGGCTCCTGGTGCCCTCGGCGTAGATCATCAAGGAGTGGTTGCGCGATCGAACGAGGTCCGCCTGACGGTTGATGGTGTCGATCGCCCGGACGTGCGCCGCCCGATCGACCTCGACCATTCCGGTTGCTCGCATCGCCTGCGACAACAACGGGTATCTGAACAGCTCCTTCTTCGCCAGGAATCTGATGGGCACGGGTAGCGCCGCCAGACAGATCATGATGTCGTAGTTCGAGAGATGGTTGGCGACGACGACATAGCTCGTCTTCGGGTCGAGGCTCTCGCCACCCCGCACGCGCAGGTCGATCCGCGTGAGCCGGATCCAGCTGTTGGCCCAGCTGCGCAGCAGTCGGTCGACGGATGCGGCGGCCGGGTTCCGACTCCCCACGACACCGATGATGGTGGCGTAGATGCCGGTGCCGACCAGACCGATCGGCACCACGGCCCAGGACCAGAACAGTTCGGTGAGTCTCCGCATCACCGCCGAATCTAGACGTACCCTTCCCCGATGGCTGACAAGGCACAGCTCAGGAAGTTGGCCCGGATGCTCTCTCCGGCGACCGGAGCCGAACAGCGGGCGATCGTCGATCGATTGGCGGATGCGCTTCCCGGGACCGGCACCGTGTGCGTGTTCCGGCCCATGCCCGGCGAAGTCGACCCGACGGGCCTGATGGAGCTGCATCCGCATTCGGAGTACGTCACGACGAGGACCGGCGACAACCTCAGGTTGACCGTGCATCCCGTCGACGCCGAGATGGAGCTGCACCACTTCGGCTATGAGCAGCCGGTCGCTGGATCACCGGAAGTCGATCCGGTCGCGGTCGATGTCTTCTGCGTGCCGGGTCTCGCCTTCGACGAGTCGGGAGGTCGGCTCGGTCACGGCGCCGGCTACTACGACCGGCTCCTCGCCAGGGCCAGGCCCGACGCGATCATCGCCGCGGTCACGCTGGAGCGGCGCATCTTTCCTCGAATCCCGACGGACGAATTCGACGTTCCGATGGACGTCGTGGTCACCGAGGAGCGCATCATTCGCCCTCGAACCGGGGTAGATGAGGCTTGATGGCTGTCACTGCCACGTCGGCCCACTGGCGATGGCCGTCAGGTCCGGGGTGGAACAGGTCTGCGGAGAACATCGTTGGGTCCGAGAACACGGTTTCACGCACATCCCACTGATCGGCCTTGAAGACGCCGTGACGACGCGCGACCTCGGCATGGATCTCGTCGAACCGTTGCGCCCTGCGGCGCATCAGATCCGACAGGGGAGGCAGCAGCCGCGGAATCGTTCCGAGGTCGCCAACCCCGCTCAGAATCACGATCGATCGGGTGGCGGCGAGCGCGGCTGTGAGCTTGGAGAGGTCGCGTTCGAACGCGGAGGGGCGAACTCCTCGTAACGCATCGTTGCCGCCGACCGAGACCATCACCAGATCGGGATCGAGAGCCAGCATCGGCTCCAATTGCTCCTCGAGCAGATGTGCCACGCGAGCGCCTCCGACTGCAACGGACGAGATCGTGACGCGGAATCCCTCCGCAGCGATGTCGCGGGCAGCTTGCTGCACCCAGATCTCGTCGGCGCTTGCCAGCCCGGGTCCGGTGCAACTGCTATCGCCCATCACCCCGATGTGCAGTGGGGTGGCGTCATCCGGTCCGAACGAGCCGGACGCATCAAACTCTTCGAGCGATGGCGACGGGCGCAGGACCGCATAGGCGACCTCGCCGACGAGGACACCGGCGGCAGCCAGCCCGGCGGTGCGGAGTGACTTTGTCGATGGCAGGTTGGGTGAGTTCATGTTCACGGTCCAGTATGTTCATTCCCCGGCTGTAGACGAGGAGAAACCCGCAGTGAATCTCGACATCAACGTCGGCTATTTCGCCATCATGGTCGCTCGCCAACCCGAATTGCTACGCCGCGCCGAACAGCTCGGATACCGCTGCGTCTGGGCAGCCGAAGCGTACGGTTCGGACGCCGCGACCCCACTTGCCGCCATCGGGGCCCAGACCTCGACCCTCGAGATCGGATCAGCGATCTTCCAGATGCCGGCCCGCACACCGGCGATGACCGCGATGACAGCAGCCACGCTCGACGACCTCACGGGCGGGAGATTCCGCCTCGGTCTCGGTCTGAGCGGTCCGCAGGTGGTCGAAGGCTGGCACGGTGTTCCGTACGGTCGCCCGCTTACGCGTACGAGGGAGTACGTGTCAATCGTCCGGGCGATCCTCGCCCGAAACGGGCCGTTGACCCACGATGGGGTCGAATACCAGATCCCGTACCGGGGTGACGGGGCGACCGGTCTCGGCAAGCCGCTCAAGTTGATCGGGTCCGCCCATCCCGACATCCCCGTGTATCTGGCTGCCATCGGGCCGCAGAACGTGGCGTTGTCTGCCGAGATCGCAGACGGATGGCTACCGATCTTCTGGTCGCCCGAGCGGGCGCCGCAGGCCTTTGCCGAGTCGCTCGATCTCGGGTTCTCGCGATCGGGGGAGTCGGGAAAGGCGGATCGTTTCGACATCGTCCCGACGGTCACCGTGATCGTCTCGGACGACCTCGAGGCGGCGAGGGCGCAGATCCGACCCCAGTTGGCGCTGTACATCGGTGGGATGGGCTCAAAGGGCAAGAACTTCTACAACGATCTCACCGTGAGATACGGATTCGAGGAGGCAGCGGAGCGTATCCAGGATCTCTACCTCGGAGGCGAGAAGGAAGCCGCAGCGGCCGCCGTTCCCGACGAGCTCATCGATGAAGTGGCGCTCATCGGCCCGAAGAGCCGGATCGCCGAGCGGCTCGAACGCTGGACCGGGTCTCGGGTCTCGACCATCGCCGTCGCAGCCATGGATCCCGCTGCATATGAAGTGATGGCCGAGCTGGCGCTCTGAGCCCTGCCCGGGCTCAGGGGGCGACTGTGACAGCGTATGCGCCGGGGCCGAACTGGGTCTCGTCGTAGACGGCCACGACGTGCGTCCCTGCCTGGCGGGCGGTGTACGACAAACGGGCGTCCGAGCCCAGGACCCCACCGGCTCCATCCGAGCTGCTCTCGGCATCGGGCCCGTCCGAGCGCATCGACCGGTCCGATGAACACGGCCATGTCGGCGTTGGGCGACGATGCCGTAACGATGATCGACTCTCCTTCCGTGAGTTCGATCGTGTACCAGTCCAGGTCCCCGGGGTGATCGATGTTGCCGAACACGAGATCGCCGCGTCTGAGCTCTCGACCGCGATCTGGGTCGGTCAGTCGCTCCAGCGTCGGCTCGCCGCTGAGTTCGATCACCGATCCGGCCGCCGAGCCGGGGACGAGGGTGGCGAAGTGCGGGCCGGAGAGCGCAGGAACGAATGCCATCGTCGATCCATCGAGCGTTGCTTCGAGAAAGCCGTCGGGACCGACGATGCTCCCTTCGAGCAGGCCCTGCGTGTTGGTGTTGAGAGCGACGTCGGTACCGGCGGTCGCCTCGAACACCCATGAGACCTCATCGAGGAGATTGCGCGTCGTGGCAGCGGGTTCGGGGCCGGCGATCAGGTCGGCGGTCCATCTGTCGCCGAGGCCCTCGATGTCGAGGCCGTCCACCATCGCCTCGACTCGATCGGCGAGGTTGTCGGCAGCGAGGGCGAGTGCCCCTCTGTCTCCGAGCTCGATCCCGGTGATCCCGATCAGATGGCCGACACCGTCGACGAGGGCTCCGCCGCTGTGTCCGCCTGCGGCGACGGCGTCGCTCTCGAGGTAGTCGAGCCCGGCTTCGACCCAGGATCGCGATCCGAGGAGTGTCCCTGACTCGATCGTCGGGCCTGTCTCGGCCGCTGCGGGAAAGCCGACCAGGTACACGGGGTCTCCAATGGGGGGCGGTGGCGCTCCGGTCAGGGGGATCAGCGGCTCGTCGAGCGTCGTCAGGTCGATCACGGCGAGATCCGCCACCCAATCCACCGCGATCACCTCCCGGCCGGGGGAGGTCGTTCCGTCCGGGAATCGCACGTCGACCGCTCGATACGGCCAGACCACATGTGCGGTCGTGACGAGCACGGGGCCGGGCAGCACGATGCCTGAGCCGGTCGCCAGCGGCGTCTCGATGAGGGCGAGCGAGTGACCGACCTGTTCGACGAGTTGGTCCATCGACAGGCGAGTGCCGATGGCGGGTTGCTGCTGCTCTGCGGTCCCGTCGGCCGATCGATCGAGACGGGAGCACCCGGTGACGGCCATGACGACGACGGCAACACCGATCAGGACTCGGCCGTGGCTCATCGGATGAGACTACGGCGGCTGTGACGGCGTAGCGTCATCTGGGAGGAGACTGCCGGCTCGTGGCTGGACGAGTGTCGGGATATCCTGAAACACACTGCTTGAGTCAACACGAATCCGGTCGACTGGTGAGGGGCCAGGAACTATGCGCAGCGAGCCAAAGGATCCCATGATCACCTCGGAGTCGACCCCGTCCGTCCTCGGAGGCGAAGTACTCAGAAGGATCGGGCATTCCCTCAGATCTCCTCTCAGCGAGATCGCCATCACCGCCCGGCTCATGCTCGGCGACGGTGTCGACGTGGAGCAGCGTCGGAACCTGGCGCGCATCGAGGACTCCGCCGACCAGATCCTCGACGTACTCAACGACCTTCTCGACGTGGCTGAGTTGGACACCGGCAACCTCTTGATCCAGGAGGTTGCGTTTCGGCTGCCCGACGTGATCAGGGAGGCCGTGCGATCTCAGCGGATCCTGGCCGAGGAACGCTCGATTCCACTCACGGTTCACGGTCTCAGCGCGCTCCCAACCGACCTGATCGGCGATCCCGGCCGGATTCGCCAGGTCCTCGGGCATCTGATCGCCGATTCGGTCAGCGCCGTCTCGCACGGCAAGGTCCAGGTGGCTGCCCAGCTCGTCGAGCACACGACGGACGCAGCCGTCGTGCGGTTCGGTGTCCGTCGATCCGGGGCGGCGCTCACACCATCGCAGGTCGCAGACATCGAATCTCCGTTCAGCCACTCCCTCACGTCGGGCCAGACCTCGGGAATGGGCCTTGCCATCGCATCGAAGATCGTCGAAGCGATGGGTGGCACATTGACGGCGGTCGACCCCCTCGGCGCCGATCCGATCATCGAGTTCACCCTCACGATGGCGCGGGCGACGGCCGGCGACGAGCTGAGCGGTGCCCCTGCCGCCTCCAACACCTGGATCGCGATCGTGGCGGACAACGCCGCGGTCGGCGCCTCGTTCGTCGACTCGCTGAGGGTTGACTCGTTCGAGCCGACGCTGTACGAATCGATCCCGATCGCCACGACTGCCATCTCGATGTCGGATGACCCGTCCGACACGCCGGCTGTCGTGGTGCTGGCCCCCTCCGGCGACCCGTTCGAAGCAGCCGAGCGAGCCGCGGCATCGAAGGCTCTCCGCAAGCCGCCGATGCTGCTCGTCGTCCCCAACGGGCAACGCGGCGATGCAGAGCGGTGCGCGCGGCTCGGGATCGACGGGTATCTCCCGCAGCCGGCGAGCTCAGTCGACCTCATCGACGCCGTGAGGATGCTCGCAGTCCGCCACGCCCACGACGGCCCCCTGATCACCCGTCACTGGCTTCGAGAGCACCGCCGTCCCCTCCGGATCCTGGTCGCCGACGATTCGCCGACCGGGCGCGCCGTCGTCATGCGGTCGCTCGAGCGGATCGGGCACACAACCGAGGCAGCCGTCGACGGGCGCCAGGCGGTCGACCTGACGAAAGAGCAGGCATTCGATGTGGTGCTCATGGACATGGAGATGCCCGAGATGGACGGGATCGAGGCCACGAAAGCGATCCGGAACCTGTCAGGACCGATCTCGCACACGCCGATCATCGGCGTCTCGGCCCACGCCTTCAGCGCTGACCGTGATGCGTGCCTCGCTGCGGGCATGAATGAGCACTTCACCAAGCCGTTTCGGATCGAGGAGCTGCAGGTGGCTCTCGAGCGCCTGGTGGAGTCCTGAAGCCGGGTTCTCGACTTCGTGTCGGAAATACCGGTAGTCTGCCGTTCCGATGAAGCCATCCCCCGGCGGGATGCGAGCCTGGCGCAATTTCTTGGAGGCTCATTCCGCTATTTCCAAACAACTCGAGCGTGAACTCAGGGAAGAGTGCGACTTCCCGCTGTCGTGGTACGACGCGATGGTTCAGTTGAACGAAGCCGGAGGCTCGATGCGCATGCACGAGCTCGCCGGGAGCCTGCTACTGAGTCGCAGCGCGACAACCAGGTTCGCCGACCGGCTCGAAGCTGCGGGGCTGATCCGACGGGAGACAGCTGAGGGAGATCGGCGTGGGATGGTCGTGTCACTGACCGAGTTCGGAGTTTCCGAATTGCGGCGGACGGCCCCCGTTCACATGCGGGGAATCGTCGAGCATTTCACGGACCACTTCGACGAAGATGAGCTTTCGCTCATCGCAGGGCTACTCGGGAGGATGCCGTTCCCGCACACGGGTGATTGATCCACCCGCAATCGAGGTGGCGGATCAGGCGCTGGAAGACTCGGACTTGGCAGCAGCCAGTTCTTCTTTGGCCTGCCGAACGCGCTCGCCGAGACCGAAGCGGCTGGTTGGTCGCAGGTCGACGACCACATCGACCGAGTTCGCAAAGCTGATCGGGTCATCGGGAGCAAAGGTGGACGTTGTCCCGTCCAGCGTGATCTGATAGCGAAACACGGTGACTCGTTCGATCGTGACGTCATCGAGTGCCCAGGCTCCGACGCGCCTGTTCCCGTTCATCATTCGGAGCCATTGCCCGTCGATCAAGATCGTGGCGCTGTAGGAATCCGCCGAATCATGCGGGGACATACGCCCTTTGAACGTTCTCATACTCGCCCTCTGTCTTGCCCAACCGATTCCGTCGAACCGGACCCGGACCCATTCTTGCATCCTCTGTGGCGTTTTCAAGGGGCCGGGCCGAGTTTTCCCGGAGGCTGTGCCCGAGCGACGCGTCACCAGCCGTTCGGCGCACGCTCAGGGGAGCGACGGGGCGAACGTGTAGAGTGTTGTCCATGGATGCGCTCCGCTTTGTGACGGCCACGTCACTCTTCGATGGTCACGATGCGTCGATCAACATCTTTCGTCGGCTTCTCCAGGCGCGCGGCGTCGAGGTGATCCACATCGGACACAACCGTTCGGTGGGTGACATCGTCGATGCCGTGCTGTCAGAAGACGCCCATGCAGTCGCCGTGACCAGCTACCAGGGCGGTCACATGGAGTTCTTCCGATACCTCCGGGCGATGCTCTCGGAGGCTGGAGCGACCGATGTATCGGTGTTCGGCGGGGGTGGCGGGACCATCCTCCCCGATGAGGCCGCGTCGCTCGATGCCGAGGGCGTTGCCCGGCTCTACACGCCCGACGACGGGCGCTCCATGGGTTTGGAGGGGATGGTCGACGACATGATCGCGCGCTGTACGCGGGTCGTCCACGACTTCGAGCCAGGCGTTCTCACTGCACTCGCCCCGACCGCGAGATTGGCGATCGGGCGGACGATCACGGTCGCGGAGAATCAGGCCGACAAGTTTGCGGACATCTTCGAGGATCTGTCCGTCAGGGCGGCAGAGCTCGCGACGCCGGTACTCGGAATCACCGGAACCGGGGGAGCGGGCAAGTCGTCGCTCACCGACGAACTGGTTCGCCGACTGATCGTCGGCGACCCCGACCGGACGGTGGCAGTGCTCTCGGTCGATCCCACGCGGCGTCGAAGCGGCGGTGCCCTGTTGGGCGATCGGATCCGGATGAACACCCTCCCGCACGAGCGTGTGTTCATGCGATCGATGGCTACCAGAGCTCCGAACCAGGCACTGTCTGATGCAATCACCACCGCAGTCGACATCTGCAAGGTGGCAGGATTCGATGTCGTGGTCGTCGAGACGTCCGGTATTGGACAAGCGGGCTCGGAGATCGTCGACGTTGCCGACCACAGTGTCTATGTCATGACCCCCGAGTTCGGGGCAGCCACCCAACTCGAGAAGATCGACATGATCGATCTCGCCGACGTGGTGGTGATCAACAAGTCGGATCGCGAAGGTGCGGCCGATGCGCTCCGCGATGTTCGCAAGCAGTATCGGAGGAACCGGAACCGGTTCGACACTCCAGACGAGCAACTGCCGGTGTTCGCCACGGTCGCATCGCAGTTCAACGACGCCGGGACGACTCGCATGTACGAATACCTCCGCTCGGAGGTACTCGGATTGTCCGACGACGCGTCGATCGGCCAGGGCGTTCCGCTGCGAGAGATCGTCCCGGCCGGGCGACGGCGCTATCTCTCAGAGATCGTCCACGCCCTCTCCGAGGACGATCGGCGTACGGACGCCGTCGCGACTGCGGCGAGGCGATGGCAGCGTCTCTCCGAGGCCTCCCGAGATCCGGATCTCGCCCCCGAGGTGCGATCGGAGGTTGCATCCGCGGCCGACGGTCTCGCCTCGACGGTTCCCGAGGAGGACCGGGGACGTCTCGAGGCATGGGGCGAGATGGTCGACCGCTACACACAGGACACGCTGGAGTTTGCGGTCCGAGGTCGCGAGCGGACGCTTCCGCTCACGTCGGAGACGCTCTCCGGGACGACGGTCCCCAGAGTCGCACTCCCGAAGCTGTCGGACTGGGGAGACCGGCTGGCCTGGCTCAGACGAGAGAACGTCCCGGGCGCGTATCCGTTCACAGCCGGCATCTATCCGCTGAAGCGGCCCGATGAAGATCCGACGCGGATGTTCGCCGGGGAGGGAACCCCGGAACAGACCAACCGCAGGTTTCACTATGTCTCGAAGGGGATGCCGGCCAAGCGGCTCTCAACCGCGTTCGACTCGGTGACGTTGTACGGCGAGGACCCCGCCCACCGCATGGACATCTACGGCAAGGTCGGCAATTCTGGGGTCTCGGTCGCATCGCTCGACGACATCAAGCGGCTGTACTCGGGTTTCGACCTGTGTGATCCGACCACGTCGGTCTCGATGACGATCAACGGCCCCGCGCCGATGATGCTGGCCTTCTTCCTCCGCGCCGCGATCGATCAGCAATGTGAGAGGTACATCGTTGAACATGGCCTCGAGGGTCGGGTCGAGGAGATCCTCTCCCGGCGGTTTCCCGACGGCGATCGACCTGTCTACCGCAGCGAACTCCCTGACGGGCACGATGGTCTCGGGCTGCTGTTGCTGGGTGCCTCCGGTGACGAGGTGCTCGATCCGGCGGTGTATGCCGAGATCGCTGCCCGGACCGTCTCGATCGTGCGGGGAACCGTTCAGGCCGACATCCTCAAGGAGGACCAAGCGCAGAACACCTGCATCTTCTCGACCGAGTTCGCCCTGCGGCTGATGGGCGACATCCAGCAGTGGTTTGTCGACCACGAGGTCAGGAACTTCTACTCGGTCTCGATCTCCGGCTATCACATGGCGGAAGCGGGTGCGAACCCGATCACCCAACTCGCGTTCACGCTTGCCAACGGCTTCACGTTCGTCGAGTCCTATCTCGGCGCCGGCATGGATATCGACGATTTCGCGCCGAACCTCTCGTTCTTCTTCTCGAACGGTCTCGATCCCGAGTATGCAGTCATCGGTCGGGTTGCCCGCCGAATCTGGTCCCGAGCGATGAAGCTCAGGTACGGCGGCAACGAGAGATCCCAGAAGCTCAAGTATCACATCCAGACGTCGGGACGCTCGCTACACGCCCAGGAGATCTCGTTCAACGACATTCGCACGACGCTGCAGGCGCTCTACGCCGTGTACGACAACTGCAACAGCCTCCACACCAATGCCTACGACGAAGCGGTCACGACGCCGACCGAGGAATCGGTGCGGCGGGCGCTCGCGATCCAGCTGATCATCAACAAGGAGCTGGGGATGACGCGCAACGAGAATCCGCTCCAGGGGTCGTTCATCATCGACGAACTGACGGACCTCGTCGAAGAGGCGGTTCTCGCCGAATTCCAGCGGCTCGACGATCGTGGTGGGGTGCTGGGGGCGATGGAGCGTCAGTATCAGCGATCGAAGATCCAGGACGAGTCGATGCTCTACGAGCATGGCAAGCAATCGGGAGAGATCCCGCTGGTGGGTGTCAACACGTTTCTCTCGTCCGACGGTTCGCCATTTCAGACCCCCGACGGCTTGGTCCGGTCCACCGACGCCGACAAGGATCAGCTCATCGACGAGGTCGCCCGGTTCACCGAAGTCCGCCACGTCGAAGGCCGGAAACGTCTGGAAGAGCTTCAGGCGGTCGCGCTCGAGGGCAGCAACGTCTTCGACGCGTTGATGAATGCTGCCCCGGTTACGTCACTCGGTCAGATGTCGCATGCCCTGTACGACATCGGCGGTCGATACCGCCGGAACATGTAGAACGATCGCCGGCCGGTCTCGGCGGTCTGGGGAAAATTCGGTGCAGTCCAGGATCGGCATCGGATAACGTCGTCCTGTCCCCGTCCCGAGGCTCGCGATGGCCGCGCCCGATTACCGATCCACATTGGAATATCTGCGACCCCTCCGCCTCCGGGTGTCGGGTCTCGCTCTCGCGCTCCTCGGCTCGATCGGCCTCCAGCTGGCGGCGCCTCTCGTGCTACGCCGATTCATCGACGTCGCTCTCGGCGAGGCGGTCGCCACGTCGCTGGTGACCTTGGGCGTGCTCTATCTCGGGTTCGCAGTCGGCAACCAACTGTTGTCTGCTGCAGCCACCTATCTCGGCGCAGACGTCGGGTGGAGGGCGACGAACGAGTTGCGTCACGACATGACCGAGCACCTGATCGGTCTCGACATGGCCTATCACACCTCGATCACGCCGGGGCAGTTGATCGAGCGAGTTGACGGCGACGTGACCGCCGTCTCACAGTTCATCGCCCGGTTCGTGGTGCGGCTCGTCGGGAGCGGGCTCCTGCTGATCGGCGTGCTGATCGTCTCCTGGCTGACCGATTGGCGGATGGGCCTCGGCATCTCCGTCTACGTGGCGGGCGTGTTGGCACTGCTGATGAGGATGAGGAACTTGGCGGTCTCCGCCGCCGAGGAGGAGCGCGAGACATCAGCGCAGCTGTACGGCTTCATCGAGGAGCGATTGGCGGGAATCGACGACATCCGAGCGAACGGCGGTGGCGCGGCGAGCCTGGCATCGTTCGTGCCCGTCTCCACCGACTTCTTCCGTCGTACCAGGCGGGCCTGGCGGAAACGTGCTCAGTTCTGGGTCGCATCGAACACTGCGTTCTGGTCAGGTGACATCGTCGCCCTCGTTCTCGGCGTTTACCTCGTCGTGCGGGGTTCGATCACCATCGGAACCGCCTACCTTCTCCTGCAGTACACCCAGCTCGTGCGAACGCCGATCGAGCAGGTGTCCCAGGAGTTCCAGGAGTTGCAGAAGGCTGCAGGAGGCATCCTTCGGATCGATGGCCTGCGCAGGCTCCGACCGTCACTGGCCACCGGACCCACCGAGCTCACGCCTGGGCCACATGCGGTCACCTTCGAGGACGTCTCGTTCGCCTATGACGACCGTCAGGTGCTGTCGAACGTGTCGTTTCATCTGGCCGCTGGAACGACGCTCGGCATCGTCGGCCGCACCGGGGGTGGCAAGACCACGATCACCCGGCTGCTGGCGCGTACCTACGAGAGCGATCGGGGAGTGATCACCGTCGACGGCGTCCCGCTGTCCGAGATCACCGAGGAGTCGCTCCGGCGATCGGTTGGCGTCGTCAGTCAGGACGTCCACCTGTTTGCAGCATCGGTTCGCGACAACCTGACGTTCTTCGAGGCTGCGCTCACCGACCAGGAGATCCTCCGCCGCCTCGAAGAGGTCGGGCTGGCCGGGTGGGTGGATGGTCTTGGCCTCGACACCGAACTCGGCAGCGACGGGGCCGGGCTCAGCGCGGGCGAGGCGCAGCTGTTGGCATTCGCCCGGGTGTTCCTGCGCGAGCCCGGGCTCGTCCTGCTCGACGAGCCCTCGTCGAGGCTCGATCCGGCAACGGAATCACTGCTCGCCGTGGCAACCGAGAGACTCTTCGCAACCCGAACGGTGGTGATGGTCGCGCACCGACTCGAGACGCTCAGAACGGTCGACGAGGTGATGGTTGTCGGCGAGGGCCGCATCATCGAGCACGGACCGCGCGAAGTCCTGGCGTCTGATCCGGAATCGGCGTTCAGTGGCCTGCTCCTGGCGGCAGGGGGACTGTCGTGAAGTCGTTCCGCATCGTCTTCGAGATGCTCAAGTACCGTCCAAAGAAATTCGCCGTGTCAGCCGTGCTGTGGACGACCATGCACGCGGTGCCGGTCGCCTTTGGCTATTTGGTCGGTCAGGTCTTCGACGGTCTCACTGGTGGAGCCACCATCGAGGACGCGCCGTGGGTCCCGGTGGCGATCTTCGCAGCACTCGCCCTCTCCCGGAACGGAGTGCTATGGCTGGGTGAATACGTCTGGATCGACTACTGGTTGGAGCAGAGTCTCCAGCTCAGGCGGAACATGCTCCGCTGGCTGCTCGAGGCATCGGGGTCTCGGAGGGTCGAGATGTCGACAGGTCGCGCCATTTCGACGTTCCGTGATGATGTGGACGATCTGCTCGACTACATGGAGAACTACACGGACGGCTGGGGTTTGATGATCTTTGCGTTCGGGGCGCTCGGTGTGATGGCATCGATCGATCCGGGACTCACACTGATCCTGTTGATCCCTCTTCTGCTCACCCTTGTTCTCACCCAGTTGCTCGTGCCGGAGATCAGGAAGCGCCGCCGTGAGATGCGCTTTGCCACCGAGTCGGTCACCGGGTTCATCGGAGACCTGTTCTCCGGTATTCAATCCGTGAAGCTGGCCGGTGCCGGGCGATCGATGGTCGGACGATTCGACGAATTGAACGAGACGCGTCGCGTCAAGGCACTCCGCGACACCTTCCTTACGGAGGCGCTGCGTTCCATCAACGTGAACATGGCATCGATCGGCGTCGCCGTGACTCTGATCGCCGTTTCGTCTCGGATCGGGCCGGATGGGTTCACCGTCGGAGACCTGACCGTCTTCCTCACCTACTTGCCACGACTCACGGGGCACATGGCCTGGGTCGGCGATGTCTTCGCCCAGCATCGTCGCGCCGGCGTCGCATTCGAGCGGATGGAGACGGTGACTGTGGATGCTCCGATGAGCGCGATTCTCGACACCACTCCGGTCCGCTTCTCCACCGAGCGGCCGCTGGTCGGTTCGGCGGGGCGAACCGCGCCTTTCGAGTCGCTGGTCGTCCGCGACTTGTCCTATCTCCATCCGGACGGAGCGCCCGGCATCGAGAGTGTCGACATCGAGATCCGGAGGGGTGAGTTCGTCGTTCTCACGGGTCGGATCGGTTCGGGAAAGTCACTCGTTCTCAGGTCACTCCTCGGGTTGGTTCCCTCGACCGGCGCGATCATCTGGAACGGCGAGCCGGTGGATGACCCCGCCAGCTTCCTGATCCCGCCTCGCACCGCATACACCCCGCAGGTGCCGCGGCTGTTCTCGGACACGCTCGCGGAGAACATCTCGTTCGGCCGTCGTCTCCGAGCGCCGGACATCGAGCGGGCTACACGGCTCGCTGTCCTGGACGACGACGTCCATCGACTCGAGCGCGGCCTCGACACACTGGTTGGTGCCAGGGGGGTCAAGCTCTCAGGGGGTCAGATGCAACGATCCGCCGCCGCACGGATGTTCGCCACCGGAGCCGACCTGCTCGTATTCGACGATCTGTCCTCGGCGCTGGACGTTCACACGGAGGCCCAGTTGTGGGACGGCATCTTCACCGAGGAACATGTGATCACTGCGTTGGTGGTGTCTCATCGGCGGCCGGCGCTCCGCCGGGCGGACCGGATCTACCTGATGGACGGTGGCCAGGTGGCGGCGGTCGGGGCGTTGGACGAGTTGCTCGCTCGTTCGGCGTTGATGCGCGAGCTGTGGGCCGACGACGAAGGCGGCGGTGCCGATGGGGGACGCCCGCCCGGATAACCTGTCTGGCATGCACCCCACTGCTGGAACCGGATGATCCTCCACGGACGATCACTGTGGGCCGCTGCCACCAACACCTGGGTCATCGCCCCCGAACGGGGAGCGATGGGAGTGATCATCGACGCTCCTCCCGATGCCGAAGCCGTCGCGGCGCTCGTCCGGGAGCTGGATGTGACGCCGGTGGCGCTACTCCTCACTCACGGCCACGTTGACCATGCTGGCGGCGCCGGTGCGGTGGTCGATGCGTTGCCGGTCACCGCCTATGTCCATCCCGATGACGATTTCCTCACACTGGATCCCGAGAGCCAACTCCGGATGCTCTTCGGAACGGTCCCACCCGGCGACTATCGGCCGCCGTCGAAGATGTCCTCGCTGGAGGATGGTCAGCAGATCGAGGCGGGCGGCATGGTGCTCGATGTGATCCACACCCCGGGGCACACGCCGGGGCACTGCTGCTTTCTGGTCGAGGAGGAGGGTCTGCTCTTCTCTGGTGATCAACTGTTCGCGGGTTCCATTGGCCGCACCGATCTTCCCGGTGGATCAACGGCCGACCTGATGTCGTCCATGCGGGAGCGGGTGATGACCCTGTCCGACGACACCCGGGTGCTGCCCGGGCACGGCCCGGAGACGAGCGTGGGACACGAACGGGAGACGAACCCGTTCCGCTCGGGATGGCAGTGATCGTCCTGGTCACCGGACCGGTTCGACGGTGCCTCCAATACGGCGCATGACCTGACCGGACCCGATCGGTTCCACGGTTTCATCGGTGGCGAGTATCCCGCCACATTCGGGGAGCCCCCAGCGGACGATGTCGTCCGGAGCGTCGATGTCCCACCAGTTCGATCCGTCGAAGTGGGGGATGGCGATCCCCGGAACGAACCCGAGTCCGTCCGTCACGCCTGACCCGGGCACGACGGTGTGCGTGCACAGCACCATGGCCCCTGCGCTCGCCCCCGAGAGAGATGCTCCGGTCCCGTGGAGTCGTCGCAGGGTCTCGCCGACAGCTCCGGCGAGCACGTCGAGGAGCCGTCGCGGTGAGCCGCCGGGAAGAACCACGACCCCTGCTCCGTCCAGCGCCGAGATCGTCCCTGCCAGGTCGCTCCTGGCATCCGGCGCTCCGATCACGGGTCGGTCTCCGAGGTCGGCGTAGTAGACGAGAGCATGGCGTGTCGCCATCTCGTGCTCCCGTCCGGGTGCGGCAGCTCCCGCCAACACGACGATCGGCCCGTCGGGACTCCGCGAGAGAACCTCGGTGTCCATGTCGACGCAGGCGGGGTCGAATTCGGCACCGCCCTGGAGACAGACGAGCCCGCTCATGCTCGCCCCCGGTAGTACCAGAGGTCGCCCTCGGCGAAGCTGGTCACGAGATCATCGACCCTGAGGTGTTCGAGGTGGGAGACGGTTTCCCGGAGAGCGAGTCGCTGGTCGCTCGAGCTCAGGTTGGGGCGGTAGGAGTCGACCATGACCTCCCAGCCGGTCTTCGGTCCGGCGGACATCGTGTCGAGCATGCCCGACAGTCGCCGCTCATGATGGAGGATGATCTGTTCGGCACGGCGGGTTCCGTGTTCGACGATTCCTCCGTGGGCCGGATAGGTCAGCGTGATCCGAGGTCGATGAGCCGTTCCAGTGAGCTCAGGTACTGGCCGAGAACGTCGACGTCGCGCTCGTCGACCATGATCACCGGCGTGATCCTCGGCAGGACATGGTCGCCCGAGAAGACGATGCCGGTCCTGGTGTCGCGGAGGCAGATGTGGCTCGCCTCGTGGCCGGGCGTGTGGAGAACCTCGAGCCAGCGGCTCGTCACCGATAGCGAGTCGATCTCCGTCGTCCACGAACTCGTCGGGCTGGCGCATGAGTGGCATGTACGGGGCGCGGTGGCGCACGTCGATGAAGCCGGGGCGCTCATCGGCTGGCACGCCGTGTCGTCGGGCGAGCCCTTCGATGCGCTCTGCGAACGCCACGGTGTCGTTGTAGTCGGGGATCCGGTCCGCGGCGGATCGATGCATCACGATGCGGGACTCCCCAGGATTCCGAGATCCGCGGTGCCATGCCGACATGATCAGGATGGAGGTGGCTGACGATCAGCCTGTTGACGCCCTGTGGATCGAAGCCGAGCTCGCCGAACCCGGCGGTGAGGGCCTCGAGTCCCTCCTCCCAATCCACGCCGCAGTCGATGAGGGTGATGCCGTCCGGCGAGTCGATGAGATAGCAGTTGACCCAAGCGGGCGACCGGAAGGGCAGGGGGAGGGAGACGGCATGGAAGCCGTGACCGAGCGAACGCGGCTGGGGGATCGCCAAGACTCAGCCGTGCACGGACTCTTTGACGACGAACGTGATGTCGAGGGTGACGGCGAACTCGGTCGGCACCCCGGCCTCATCGACGATGCCTCCGACATCGACCACCTCGAATCTGACGATCTCGTCGATCGTGACGGCGGCTCTGGCGAGCACGGTGCGAACGGCGTCTTCGATGGAGTCGGCTGAGGATCCCCCCAGCCGCACCGACTTGGTGATCTGTGACATGGCCCGAGCGTATCCGCTGCATCCCGTTCTTGTCAGGATTGGTCGGCTATATCGCGGTCAACCTTGACAAGAACGGGCGCGGGCCGGCGGCGGGGGATGCGTACACTCCCGAGATGTCGATCGAGGTGCCGTTCGTTGCACCAGCATGGGTGTTTCTGACGCTCGCCGCGATCATTCTGATCGGGCCGCTCGCGGCCGAGCGGATCAGACTTCCGGGCGTGATCGGCCTCGTCCTGGCGGGCGTGCTCGTCGGACCCGAGGGTCTCGGCTTGCTCTCCCGATCGGGCACTGTCGAGCAACTCGGTGGGTTCGGCCTGCTGTACCTGATGTTCTTGGCCGGTCTCGAGCTCGACCTCGCCGGCGTCAGAGCTGACCGTCGGCCAACGGCGATCTTCGGGCTCTTGACATTCACCGTTCCGATGGTCGTCGGGGTGCTCTCGGCATTGGCGCTCGGCTTCTCGGTGGCGGCTGCCACGTTGATCGGCTCGCTGTGGGCATCGCACACGCTCGTCGTGTATCCGATCGTTCGGCGCAGCGGGATCGTCGCCGACCGCTCTGTGACGGTCGCCGTGGGAGGCACTGCGATCACGGACACGCTTGCGCTTGTGGTGCTCGCCGTCGTGGTCGGAGTGACCGATTCGGGAGGTGGGTTCCAGTTCCTCGGCCGTCTGGTTCCCGGCGTTGTCGTGCTCGTGGTGTGGACCGTCGTGTTGCTTCCTCGGGTGGCGCGTTGGTTCTTCCGGGGGATGGGGCAGGATCGCGGACTGCGATTCGTCTTCATCCTCGTCGCCTTCCTCCTGTCGGCAGTCGTCGCAGACGTGGTCGGGGTCGAAGGAATCATCGGAGCGTTTCTTGCGGGACTTGTCGTTGAATCGACTCGTGCCGAACGGTGGGATCTTGATGCAGCGCGTCGAGTTCGTCGGGTCCTCCCTCCTGATCCCGATCTTCCTCGTGTCGGTCGGGATGCTCGTCGATCTCCGGGTGGTGTTCGACCTCTCCACCCTCGGTCTTGCTGCGGCGTTCGCCGCTGTGGCGATCGTGTCGAAGGCGATCGCCGCCGAGGCCACTGGTCGGATTCTCGGTTTCACGAGACCGCAGATCGGGGTGATGTTCGGCCTGTCGAACGCACAGGCGGCGGCAACACTCGCGGCCACGATCGTTGGATTCGAGGTCGGCCTGTTCGACGAGCGAGTCGTCAACGCAGTGCTCATCGTGATCCTCGTGACAGTGATCGTGGCATCGGTCGTCGCCTCGAGATCGGCGCCGAAGGTCGTGTCTGAGGCGGGTGCCGCGCGGCGAGTCGGTGACATGGTCCTCGCCCCGGTCTCCTGGCCGGATTCGGTACCCGAGATCGTGCGCCTCGCAACGTGGGTCGCCCAGGCGGATGGGGGCCAGGTCGCCCCGTTCCACGTCGTCACCGCCCCGGACCCGCTCATGGTCTGCCTCCGCCTCCGAGCTCCTGCGTTTGGCGGATGGAGCCGCGCTCGCGCCTGGGGACCGATGTCGATGCGTTCGTCCGGGTCGACCGCTCGGTGGCTTCTGGCGTCGTCAACACGGTCCTGGAGCGAGATGCGTCCCTCGTCGTGCTCGGTTGGAAGGGTGTGATCTCCGCCCACGACAGGCTGTTCGGGAGTGTCCTGGACGAGATCGTTGCCGGCGTTCCATGTGTCGTCGCAGCGTGCTGGCTACCTGGTGGGGACATCGAACGCCTGGTGTTGATGACGGCGATGCCGGATGCCCCTCCCGGGGATGTGCTCGCCACGATCGAGGTGTGTCGCGGGTTGGCCGATGGAGGGAAGCTGGCCGTGGTGGTCGTCGACGCACCATCTGACCAGCGATTGGACTCTCGCTGGCAGCGGGTTGGGTCCGGGGAGGGCGGCTTTGCGTTCGCTCGAGGTGATCTCGTGCTGGTTCCGGGGGGCGCCGGCCGGTTCGCGGTCGGATCGGCGGCACACCAACTGATCTCGGGGAGCCCAGAGGTCGCGCTGGTCGCCGTCCATGGCGCATCGCCGGGGCGCGGAGCCGTGGTCGCGGAGATCTTCGCCGGCGGGTGATCCCCTTCTTGTCATCCCCGGTCGGCTATATCGCGGTCAACCTTGACAAGAACGGACGCGGGTCGAACATGTGTTCGATACGATGGGGGGATGGGCGTCAGGTATGCGGAGTTGCACTGTCACACCAACTTCTCGTTCCTCGATGGTGCCTCACATCCCGGCGAGCTGGTCGAGACGGCGGACGAGCTCGGATACACCGCATTGGCGGTGACCGACCACGACGGGTTCTACGGGGCGGTGAAGGTGATGGAATCGGCTCGCGAGCTGGGAATGCCGGTGGTGTACGGCGTGGAGATCGGGCTCGCCCGCGAGAACGGCGGCCCTGACGACCCGGTCGGGGCGGCGGAGGCGTGGGATGCCAGACGGTTCGAGCTGTCGGATCAGACGGGGGAGAGGATCAGGCGAGGGAGGACCACCCGGTCACACGGCGTCAAATCCGCCGAGTCGAAAGACAGCGATCATCTGGTCCTCCTGGCGGGATCTCCCAGTGCGTATGCGGCAATCTCGAGATTCGTCACTGTCAGTCAGCTCGCCGGTGAGAAAGATCGGGCCGTGTACCGGTGGAGTGACCTCGTGTCGGTCGCCAGACATCCCGACATCGTCGCCCTCACCGGATGCTGGCAGGGTGCGGTGGCCCGTGCCGCCGATGCCGCGGATCTCGGAGGGGCGATCACGGCACTCGCCAGGTTGAAGGACGTGTTCGGTCGCCGGCTGTACGTCGAGATGTGGCACCACGGCCTCCCCGCCGACGACCTCCGCAACGAGATCCTCTTCGAGGCGGGAAAGCGGCTGAACGTCGCTGCGGTCGCGACAAACCAGGTCCACCATGCCCGTCGCCGCGACCACGATCTCGCCGACGTGTTGGCGGCCATCGCCGGACGCCGCGATCTGATGGAGGGTGACGGGTATCGACCGGGCACCGATGAGCGCTATCTCAAGACGCCGCTCGAGATGGCAGAGCGGTTCGAGCGCTATCCGGGTGTGGTCGATCGAGCCGCCGAGCTCGGCGACAGACTCGCCTTCGATCTCCGGCTGGTGGCGCCCCGGCTTCCCGACTTCCCGATGCCTGGCCACTTCACATCGGAGATGGACTATCTGCGATACCTGACCTTCGAAGGCGCACGTGATGTCTATCCGGGCACCGGCGAGGGAGGAGTGGAGCCGCGAGCCAGGGAGCGTCTCGAGCACGAGTTGAGGATCATCGCCTCACTCGGGTTTCCCGGGTATTTCCTCGTGGTCAAAGACCTCGTCGATTTTGCCCGGGATCAGGACATCTATTGCCAGATCCGCGGTTCCGGCGCCGACTCGGCGGTGTGCCGGTGCCTCGGGCTCACCCGGGTCGACCCGATCAGGCTGCATCTCCCGTTCGAGCGGTTTCTCTCCGAAGAGCGAGGAAAGCCGCCGGACATCGACGTGGATCTCGAAGCGGATCGACGGGAAGAGGTCATCCAGTACTGCTATCGGAGATACGGGCGGGAACGAGCCGCAATGGTCGCCAATGTGATCACTTATCGGGCGCGATCGGTCCTGCGCGACGTGGGGAAGGTCTTCGGGATGACCCAGGCTCAGGTCGACGGGCTGTCCAAGTACGTCGACAGCCGGAGAACCGAGGCACTCAGACTGGAAGCGCCCCTTCCCGAGGGGATGACCGCCGACATGATCTACGACATCTGCCATCGGCTCGATGGGTTCCCCCGCCATCTGGGAATCCATTCGGGGGGTGTGGTCATCGCCGATCGCCCGCTGCATCAAGTGGTTCCCCTCGAGTGGGGGCGGATGGAAGGGCGGTCGGTCATGCAATGGGACAAGGACGACTGTGCTGCGATCGGGATCGTCAAGTTCGATCTCCTGGGTCTCGGGATGCTGAACGCGTTGCATCTGTCGGTCGACCTCGTCAGGGAAGCGCATGGGATCGACCTGGACCTGGCGATGATTCCTCAGGAGCCGGCGATCTACCGGATGTTGACCGCTGCCGACACGGTCGGCCTGTTCCAGGTGGAGTCCCGCGCCCAGATGGCGACGCTTCCCCGGATGAAACCCAGGACGTTCTACGACCTGGCGGTCGAGGTTGCGCTGATCCGACCCGGCCCCATCCAGGGGCAGTCGGTGCATCCCTATCTCCGGCGTCGCAACGGTGAAGAGCCGATTCGATACCCCCACCCCGCCACCGAGCCGATCCTCCGCAAGACCCTGGGCGTCCCCATCTTCCAGGAACAGCTCATGGAGTTGGCGCGGGTGTGCGCCGGGTTCGACGGTGGGCAGTCCGACCGCTTGCGGTCCGCCATGACCCACAAGCGCAGCGAGGATGCGATGGCCCGGCTTCGTGACGAGGTGTATGGGGGGATGGAGCGCAACGGTGTCACCGGTGCGGCGGCAGATGAGATCTGGGAGAAACTGCAGGGCTTCTCGAGCTTCGGCTTCCCGGAGAGCCACTCGGTCAGCTTCGCCTACATCGTCTACATGTCGGCCTGGTTGCGCTACCACTACCCCGCAGAGTTCCTGGCGGGTCTGCTCAATGCTCAGCCCATGGGGTTCTACAGCCCCAACAGCCTGGTCCAGGATGCCCAGCGGCACGGGGTGATCGTCCTCGGCCCCGATGTCAACCAGTCCTGGCACGACTGCACCATCGAGCACCACGATGCCGATCAGATGGACGTCGCCGAATACCTCGGGGGTGCCTGGAGGAGAGGTCGGGGAGCGATCGAGGATCCGATCCGTCCCGCCGTGGCGGTCCGGATGGGTCTGAGCTACGTGCGGAACCTCGGCGATGGGGAGGTCACGAGAATCGAGGCGGCCAGGATCATCGGCGGCCAGTTCGAGTCGGCCACGGACCTGGCAGCCCGAACCGGTCTGGGGGTGAAAGCGTTGGAAGGGCTGGCCGCGTCCGGGGCACTCGAATCGGTTGGCCTCGATCGGCGTGCCGGGATGTGGGCTGCAGGGGCACTGGCCGAGATCGGACCGGGCCGGCTCCCGCTCGCCCCGGGCGCAGACGCGCCCCGGCTGCCGGGGATGGACGAACGACAACGACACCTCGCGGATCTGTGGGCGGTGAGCGCGTCGACGAGCCATCCCATCCAGTTCGTTCGTGATCGGTTGGCCGCGTCTGGGTGTGTCACCGCCTCGGAGTTGCTGGCGATCAGGGCGACGAGGCGCGGAGTCCGGGTGGGTGGGGTGGTCACACACAGGCAGCGACCCGGAACGGCGAACGGCGTGCGGTTCTTCAATCTCGAGGACGAAACCGGGCTGGTGAACGTGGTGATCCTCCCTCCGGTCTGGGAAGCCAACTACGAGATCGCCAGGAAGTCACCGGCGATGGTCATCGAGGGCCTCGTCGAGTACCGAGACGGTGTCACCAATCTGGTTGCCCACCGATTCGAGCCGCTCCCGGTCCAGGGTGCCGGCTCGCGAGACTTCCGATGACGGCCGGGAGTATTGGCGAGCATGGCCGACGACGACGCGATACGGTCGCGGCATGAGCCTGGAATCGATCGAGACCGACCTGGCGAGGATCTACGGCCACGGAGACTGGGTCCTCGTCGGCGAGGTCGCGGTCGGGTTCGGTGATGCCGCGAGCCTCTTGAAGTCCTGGGGGGCCGACAGGCTCCTGCTCATCGCCGGCACTCGCGGGGTCGGTGATGTGCCAGAAGACCTCGACATCCACTACACGAATGCCCGTGGTAGCACGATCATGGACGGGTTGCGGCCATTCGACAGCGTCCTTGAGCCGAGCGGACACAATCGCCGTCATCGATCGATTCGATCCTCCGCACTTGGCACGAGTGCTCGCCCCGATCTTCGGTGGCGAGGAGGCGTTCCAGGGACGACGGGTCTACGGACGACGACGCCCCGAGTGGCGGGCTCTCGAAGACAAAACCGCCATCGGCGCAGTCTTCCGTGATCGCGGGCGTCGAGGTCGCCCCTCATGCGATCACCGCCGTCTCGAACGCCCCGCAGGCCGCATCGAGACTCGGGTCCGCCCGGGGAACCGTCTGGGTGGCGGACAATCGCCAGCGGTTGGCACGGCGGAGGCGAGTACACCCGATGGGTCCCCGACCCGACTCACACCCTGCCGCAATGACCTGGTTCGCCGACCGAGCTGACCAGGTCAGGGTCATGCCGTTTCTCGAGGGCATCCCGTGCTCGATCCACGGATTATGTCACCGATGATCACGTGGCGACGTTCCGCCCCGTCGAGATGCTCATCGGTCGGGCGTCCGAATTCCGCCTCATTCCGCTACTCGGAACGGCCACTACCTGGGATCCACCGACCGAGCTTCGGGAGCAGATGCGGGCCGCGGCCCGACACGTCGGGCGGCACCTCGCCGCGAACGGTCGGATATCTCGGTCCGTTCAGCATCGACGGCGTCGCGACGACGAGCGGCTTCCGGCCCACCGAGCTCAACCCGAGGCTGAGTGCAGGTCTCGGGATCCAGGCTCGGGCCGTCGAAGGCTTGAGGCTCTCGTGGATGACACGTGCGCTCTACGAGGGAGATCTCGATATCGACGGATTGGGGCTCGAGCGGGCGATCACCCTGGCGGCCGACCGCAGTCGGGCGGTGCGAGCACTTGTGAACTTCGCCGAACGACGCAACCCGGCGACGATCGAGGTCGTGCTCGACGCCGGCCAGGTGAGGCGTGCGACCTCGGAGGCGCACGGGACCCTTTCCATCGGGGAGTCGTCGGGAGGGAGTGTCGCGATGCTCCAACTCGCTCCCGATCACCTCCCGGTCGGGCCGTCCTTCGGGAGCACCGCGATCTCTGCGGCACAACTCGCCGCCGACACCTGGGATCTCGACCTCGAGCCGCTCGAGCCTGCGCTCGATGTCACCGGCCATTCGGTTGTGTGAGCCCGACCCCGCCTCGAGAGGGGCGACATCGGCTCGGGCCGTCAGGCCTGACACTCCCATTGCGCCCATCCCCCGGGAAGCTCGTACAGCATCCATGCGGCGACGGCGACATTGCTCTCGCCATCGAGGATGTCGGCCCCGGGAAGTCCGGCAGCGGTGGATCTGGCGATCCAGGTCGCCGGGTCGAGCTGGAAGAGCCCAGACGCCCCGGTGACGGGGTTGATCGATCTGGGGTTGAACGACGATTCGCACCAGGCGATCCGGATCGCCCGGTTGACGTCCTCGGGCTGGAAGAACTGGACGATGAGGGCGCGGACCTGGCTCTCGTCGTAGAACTGCGACCGGTCCACGATCCCGGCAGACGACGATGCGGTCGACGATGTCGGAGCGGTCGTGTCGGTGGTGTCGCCCACCAATGCGCCGAGATTGCCGCTGAACTCGACCGGCGATGCGGCTCGAGCCCCATCTGGCAGGAGCGAGAATGTCATGGCGGCCACGGCACCTGCATTGCGTCCGATCTCGGACGAGACGACGATCGGCGGAACATCGCTCTCCGCAGCCCCCGGACCGGGTTCCTGGGCTCTGAAGGCTGCGAAACCCACGATGGCGAGTGAGGACACCACAAGCCAGCCCACGAACAGGGCGATGCGGTATGCGCGCATGTCGGGTCTCTCCTCCGCCTTCAATCGCCGGCGGTCGGGGTCAGCGCGACCCGGCCGGCAGAAACGAAGCATATTCAGCTTCTCATCGCACGTCCAAACGATTGCAGGGTCATCGTGCGATGGTCGAAGCGATCAACACCTGGGCTGCGTAGTACAGGGGGAGTCCCCAGAGGCGGTTTCGTTCGTCACTCTCGACGAACCGCTCCCGAGCGACGAGCAGATCGGACAGCACGAACATCGTTGCGCCGATCGGGAGGGCGACCGAGCGGGTGCCGGCGGAGAACGCCGTCGCCAGCATGACCCCGATGATCACGATGTAGACCGTGACGGCGGTGCGCATCGTTCCGGTGATCTGGGGAAGGAGCCACCTGCCGGCGCCGAGGGCGGCCGCTGCGCCGAGAACCAGCCACTCCGCCCTCGGGGCAGCGACCCTGGTGAAGCCGGCGATGTAGGCCAGATGGCCGATCGCAAAGAGTCCGAGGCCGGCGAGGAACCATCGCTCGAACATCAACGCCACGTCTCCGAGCGCAGCACAGACGAGCCCTGCCAGGACGAACGCTCCCATGCGATGGTCGAACGGAACCCCGGACAATCCGATGAGAACGAAGCCCAGCGAGGCCACGGGCTTGGCGATGAAACCGGCTGGGCGATCTCCGAGCGCGACGAGCCAGGCGACGGCCGCTGCGGTTGGCAGGACCCAGATCATGGGGTCAGCGGGGAGAGCCGCGCCATGATTCCCGTCCAGGTCCGGTCGTGCACGTCGAGGAAGTCGAAATGGCCGGCACCGTGCGTCTCGAGCAGCGTGGCGTCGTGCTCGGCGGCGTAGGCGTGTGCGTGCTCCACGGGAACGCGGTCGTCGTCGGTGCCGTGGGCGACGATCGCCGTGAACCGGGGCGTGTGTTCCAGCGGTGACGCGAGCAGTGGGTCGGCCCCGGCGAGGTACTCGCCAGCTGCCCCGTTCCCGATCCCAGACTCGACGGCGGCGACCATGTCGTTGATGCCGCCCATCGACACGGCTGTCACCGACGCAGCCGTCTCGATTCGCCCCGCTGCCTCGAGGGCCAGTTGGCCACCCGCAGAGTGGCCGATCACGACGATCTCACTGGGTTCGTCCGGAAGGTGGGAGATGGCAGCGGCGATCGCAGCGTCGACGTCGGCGCGGGTGTGTGGCCACCCTCCACCGTTCCCGATCCGCCGGTACTCGATGTTGGCAACGGTGTATCCGCGATCGACCATGTCGACTGCGTTCAGATCCAGCGTGTCGAAGGCCCACATGTGTCGCCAGAAACCGCCGTGGACCAGGACCGCCAGCCGCGTCGATCCGGGGCGCGGGCGCATCTCGATGAACTGTTCTGGATGTTCGCCGTATCTGATCCTCTCGGCCGGCCCCGCCTCACGTGCTGCCAGGTGGCGCAGTGCCCACCGGTAACCGTCGATACCGCGCCCATAGATCTGATGGACACAGGCGGGGGCGATGACCGAATGGGCGCGCCAGGGCTCGCGTTCCTTGACGTTGGAGATGTGAATCTCGACGGTTGGTATGTCGACGGACACGATCGCATCGTGGAGTGCATACGACGTGTGCGTGTATGCCCCGGGATTGAACACGATCGCGTCTGCCTCGCCTCGCGCGGCGTGAATGCGATCGATCAGCGAGCCCTCGCTGTTCGATTGGAAGTTCTCGGTGGTCATCGAGAGATCCGCAGCCCAGTCCGACACCATGGTCTCGAGCTCTGGGAGGGTCGTGGTGCCGTATGTCTCGGGCTCCCGGGTGCCCAGGAGGTTGAGGTTGGGACCGTTGATCAGCAAGACTCGCATGAGGCGATCGTATCGGCGGATCAGCCTGGTTCGGGGTTGGAGATGTGGACTGCGGCCAGGCGGCGCCCCTCATCGATGATCCCTGCTGGGATCTCAGACAGGTGGAGATCGAGGTCCGACGCGAACCGATCGAGAAGGGCCTGTTGGACGTGATCGAGGGTCACATCCGGCAGGAAGTCGTCGAGGGCGCCGGCGGTGCTTGGCGTCCACTCGAGACCCAGCTCCCGATACACGGGAACGAGGACATCGCGAATCCGTCGTCCGTCGGTGACGCTCACGACGCCGCCGACATGGGCGGCACCCCTGACGAGACGTTGTCCGACGCCCATGATCTTGACCCGATGGTCGACGTGCACCGAGTAGGCGCCCGGGCAGTATTCGCCCTCGAGCTCTCCCATGGCCGCCGGGGCTCCGAGCGAGGTGAGAGCGTCGACGACGATTCCGGCGATCGTCTCGAAGCGTTCCACCACCGCTGCTCTCGGATCCGGGGTCGGTATGGCCCACGAGAAGGCCAGGGTGCCCGGGTGGAAGACAGCGGCTCGACCTCCGGCCAGACGCTCGATGGGGATGAAACCGGCAGCTCTCGCGACCTCGACGGCTGCGGCGTATCCGGGCGTGACGGTGTCGTGGCGGCCGAAGGCGAGCAGGTCGCCGGTTCGGTGGATGCGAACCGTTTCGGGCAGCGTCCCCGCGCCCACCGCAGTAACGATCGCATGGGCGATACCGGTGTCGTGGCCGGGGTCTTCGGGAAAGGCGCTCGTGTGGAGAGTGACGGGTCGCACGGGCGGCGATCATATTGCGTGGCGGCGGGTATCGGGACACTCCTGGTCGGGAGCGGTTCCATCTCGCGTGGCGGGCACCGCTGGGCGGCTACCGTTTCGTGTGGCTCGTCGTGGGAATATCGCCGGGTCCGTCCGGGTTCGGCATCAGTTGTAATCTTGTAATCACGCAACAGCCCACTCGCCCGACCGTGGCACATCCAGAGGAGTCATCATTTTTCACAGCGGAGGCTGGTACAGCTATCTGAAGTACGACGAGGACCAGGATCGCCCGTCGATAGACCGGACGCTGCTCGCCCGGGTCTGGTCGTACGGCCGTCCCTACCGGGGGTCGTTGGTCGGCGTGCTCATCACGGTCCTCATCATCTCGAGCCTGAGTGTCGTGCCGCCGATCATCACACGCCTGATCGTCGACGAAGCCATTCCGAACAAGGACATCAGGCAGCTGACCATGCTCGGACTGGCGATGGTGGCGGTTCCCCTGGTCAACTCGCTTGTCGGCATCGCCCAGCGCTGGTGGTCGTCCAAGGCCGGTGAAGGCATCATCTTCGACCTGCGGAGGGAGCTGTACGAGCATCTCCAGCGGATGTCGCTCGCCTTCTTCACATCGACCAAGACCGGGGAGCTCATCTCGCGCCTCAACAACGACGTGGTTGGTGCCCAACAGGCGATCACCGGGACCTTCGTCTCGATCCTCTCCAATGCCGTGTCGGTGGTGGCGATCCTGATCGTCATGGTCCAGTCGTCGCTGTTGCTGACCGCGCTGGCCGTCGCGGCCCTCCCACTCTTCGTGATTCCCGCTCGGCGGGTCGGGAAGATCCTGAGGCGGATCACCGAACAACAGATGGAGCACAACGCGTCGATGTCGTCGATCCTCCAGGAGACGTTCAACGTCAGCGGAGCGCTCCTCGTGAAACTCTTCAACCGCTCGTCGCTCGAGTCCGAGAAGTTCGGTGTCGAGGCCGGTCAGGTCCGGGACCTCGGGATCCGGCGGGCGATGGTGGGTCGCTGGTTCTTCGCGGCATTGGGCCTGGTCAGCGCCGTCGGTACCGCCGCCGTGTTCTGGGTCGGTGGATACCTGGCGATCAACGATCAAGTCAGCATCGGTGTCCTCGTGATGTTCGCCGCGCTCCTCACCCAGCTCTACGGCCCGCTGTCGGCGATCTCCAACTCGCGCGTCGAGTTCGCGACCTCGTTGGTGTCGTTCGAGCGTGTCTTCGAGATCCTCGATCTCGGGGTCGATCTTCCGGAAGATTCCGATGCAACCGACCTCGACGAGGTGGCCGGTCGGATCGAGTTCGACGGCGTCTACTTCTCGTACGTGTCGGATCGCCCCGTCGGGCTCGAAGGCGTGAAGCGGTTCAACCCATTCGGTCGGGGCAAATCCGATGACGGTGTTGGCCAGGTCACCACGGCGTCCACCCGGGAGTGGGCACTGGAAGGCGTCTCGTTCACGGTCGAGCCCGGCCAGCTCGTCGCACTCGTGGGACCGAGCGGCGCCGGGAAGACCACGATCAGTTATCTGCTTCCGCGTCTCTACGACGTCAATCGGGGGGCTGTGAAGATCGACGGTCGCGACGTGCGCGGGATCACGCTCGGGTCGCTCGCCGATGCCATCGGCGTCGTCACGCAGGAGACCTATCTGTTTCATGACACGATCGCTGCGAATCTGAGATATGCCCGCCCGGACGCGACCGAAGATGACATGCGGGCCGCCGCCGAAGCGGCCAACATCGCCGACTTCATCGAGTCGCTGACGGACGGGTACGACACAATCGTCGGTGAACGCGGCTACCGGCTGTCGGGCGGAGAGAAGCAACGCATCGCCATCGCCCGGGTGATTCTCAAAGACCCTGAGATTCTGGTCCTGGACGAGGCGACATCGCATCTGGACACACGGAGCGAGGCACTCATTCAAGATGCACTCGAACGCCTCATGGTCGATCGCACCTCCGTGGTGATCGCCCATCGTCTCTCGACCGTGAAGGCCGCTGACAAGATTCTGGTGATCGATGACGGTCGACTCGTCGAACAGGGAACTCACGCGGAGTTGCTCGAGCGCGGCGGCCTCTATCGAACGCTGCACGACACCCAATTCCGCGAACGGGCTCGATCTTGACCGTCGGAAGGGCCGACGTCATCGCCGCGGCGGACCGCATCAGCGGACGGGTCCGTCGCACACCGGTCATGCAGGTCGAGGTTGGGGGTCACCGGGTCGTCCTCAAACTCGAGTTGCTCCAGCACACGGGTTCGTTCAAGCCCCGTGGCGCCTTCAATCGGATGATCGGAGCCGCGGCGATACCCGACTCGGGTGTCATCGCTGCTTCAGGTGGGAATCACGGCGTGGCCGTAGCGTTCGCTGCGGCAGAGTTGGGGATTCCCGCCGAGATCTTCATCCCCGAGGTCTCCCCGGCAATCAAAGTGGAGGCGATCCGGCAGCACGGGGCCACGGCTCGTGTCGGAGGCGCACTGTATGAGGACGCGCTGGTCGCCTCGAGAGCGCACGCTGCGGAGACCGGGGCACTCCAGGTGCATGCGTACGATCACGAACTCACGGTTGCCGGCCAGGGCACGATGGCGTTCGAGGTGTCCGAGCAGGTTCCCGATGCCACCGAGGTGCTGATCGCGGTTGGGGGAGGGGGCCTGGTGTCGGGCGCCGTTGCCTGGTTCGAGGATCGTCTGCGAGTGGTGGCGGTCGAACCCACCACCAGCCGGGCGTACGCCGCCGCACTCGATGCGGAAGTCCCGGTCGAGGTCGATGTCTCCGGTATTGCATCCGACAGCCTCGGTGCCGCGTCGATCGGAGCGGTCCCGTGGAGTGTGCTCGATCGGCATCGACCCGAGTCCCTGACGGTGTCGGACGAGGCGATCGCGGCTGCTCAGCACTGGCTGTGGCAGCGGATGCGGCTCGTTGTGGAACCCGGCGGCGCCACTGCATTTGCAGCAGTGCTGTCCGGTGCGCACACGCCGCGACCCGACGGGACGACCGTGATCGTGGTGTGCGGAGCCAACACCGACCCGACGTCCGTCACCGGATGAGGTTCTCCGCCACCAGTGGGTTGTCCGGGGACAGCAACAGAACCTCGCCATCGTGGCTGAACCACAGCCCCTGAGAGCCCTCGATCCATCGATTCGGAGGAAAGGCTGTCATACGATCCATCGCCCGGCGACCCGGCGAGTAGACCAGCACCGCTTCCCCGTGGGTGCGGACCGAGGCCAGCGCACCGACCAGATCGAAATCGCCGAACAACATCGCCATCGCCTGGGCTCCGTCGATGATCTCGCCGGATTCAGACCACATACTCGGCCCGCCGGCCGGGCATACCGACAACGCGATATCACGCCATGTGAACACCTCGTGGATGCAGGACGCGGGATCGGGTTCGCTGGTGACTGTGGGGAAGACCAGAACGTTGCTCATACGGTCAACGTATCCGGTCCCTATGACAGGAATGACGCAGGTAGTGCTCCGTCTCGTGTGCGGGTCGGGACAACTTGCGTCCGACACCGCAGCATCATCAAGACAACCGATAGGGGCGGTCGGTGTGGCAGGATCGACGGATGCGATATGTGATGATCGGGTTCGTGGTGCTGGTCGCGGCGTGCGACGGAGCAGCCGGTCGTGCGCCGACGACGGTGGATGCGGGGTCGACCGTCCCGGTCGATTCACGTGCGGGGTGCGCCGATGTCGTGGGAGTCGACGTGTCCGGCGACGGTCCGTACGCGTTTTCGGTCACTGTCGCTTCCGCAGACACCGGGTGGGACAAGTACGCCGACGAATGGCGGGTCGAGGACCCGACCGGGGCGGTGCTCGCAACCCGTGAGCTGACGCACCCCCATGTCGATGAACAGCCGTTCACCCGGACCCTGTCAGGGGTGAAGATCGCCGGGAATCGAACGGTGATCGTTTCGGCCCGGGACTCGGTGGAGGGCTACTGCGGGGAGACCGTGGAGGTTGCGGTTGGCTAGAGCTGTGCGGCTTCGTTCTCGCTCGTGTCGTCGGTGCGTGCACCTGGAACCAGGACGAGCGGGCAGTGGACGCGCTCCATGACTCGAGCCGACACCGACGTCCACGCCTGTTCGGTGAAGAGTCTCCGGGTGGCACCCATGATGATCATCTCCGCATGGATGTCGAGCGCCGTCCGGATGATGGCCTCCACGGGGTCGGCACCCTCCACGAATGTGATGGAAGGCTCCACGTCGATCGCCCTCAGCGCCGAAACGATCGGCTCGACCGCACGTCTGCCCCGCTCCTCCAGATAGTTCAGAGCTTTCATCTCCGCTGTCTCGGTCTCCCAGCTGCCGGCATCTAGGAACGAGCGACGCTCGTCCTCGTCCATCGTCTCGAGGAACGTCCGCGGCACTTCGATGACAGTCATGACCGTCACCGATCCGTCGTCGCCGAGCAGCTTCTCGCACAGCTCGGACACGGCGACCGGGCCGAGAACACCGGTGGTTGCGATCAGAATCTCCACGCCGGTCAGCCTAAAGGTTCGGCGAGGTTTGCATCGTCGGCGCGCCGGTTAGGTTCCAAGGGACGATTCGAGAGGAAACAATGCTCCCCGAACTAGCCGACGAAACGGTGAACAAGGCGACGTGGATGATCCCGAACGCACTCGCCCTCGTGGGGTCGAGGGCCGGAGATGATCGCAACGCGATGACGACGAGCTGGATCACCCAGCTCTCGATGGAACCCGTTCTCGTGGGGGTGGGGGTCGACAACTCGGCCGTCACCCACCGCCTGATTTCGGAGGGCCGGTCGTTCACCGTCAATCTGTGGTCGTCCGAGGACACCCGCCCGTTCGTCAAATTCTCCAAGCCGGCGACGTTCGACGGCGGTGCGCTCAACGGCAGGCCGATCTCCGACGGAATCACAGGCGCACCCATCTTTGACGAGGCAATCGCGTGGATCGAGTGCGAAGTCAGGCAGGCCCACGACCTTGGCACCCACACCCTGTTCATCGGTGAAGTGGTCGGAGCCGAAGTGAGGGACGGAGATCAGCGAGCCGCGTCGATGAGCGACACCAGGATGAAGTACGGCGGTGTCAAACGCGGTGGCCACTGACGGGACCGCCGTTCCGTAAGCTCCGAACCGACCACAGGAGGATCGCGTGGAGATCGACATCACGGACAAAGTCGCAATCGTCACCGGAGCGAGCCGGGGGATCGGCTGGGCTACGGCCAAGGCGTTCGCCGAGAGCGGTGCGGCTGGTGTCGTCATCACCGCGCGCAAGCCTGACTCGATCGAGACGGCCGCGACCGCTCTCACCGAGGCAGGAGTACCGGAAGATCGAATTCTGGCTCTCGCGGCCCGCGCCGACGAGGACGACGCCGTCCAGATGACGATGGAGAAGACCCTCGAGCGTTTCGGGTCGATCGACATTCTCGTGAACAACGCCGGCACGAACCCCGCAGGCGGGCCGATCATGACCGTTGACATGGGCGCGATCGACAAGACCTGGGCCGTCAACCAGCGGGCGCCATTGGTGTGGGCCCGGGCTGCGTATGCGGCCTGGATGCGCGACAACGGCGGGGTGATCGTCAACGTGGCATCGGTCGGTGGCGTGATGCCCGGCCCGGTGATGGGGGCGTACAACGTCTCCAAGGCTGCGCTGATCCATCTCACCCATCAGCTCGCCTTCGAGCTGGCGCCCGGCATCCGGGTGAATGCCGTGGCACCGGGCGTCGTGAAGACCCGATTGTCCGAGATGCTGTGGTCGGCGGACGAGTCAGCCATGGCGGCAACCCATCCTCTGAACAGGCTCGGAGTGCCAGAGGACGTCGCGGGAGCGATCACCTACCTGTGCTCGGATCAGGCCGCGTGGATCACCGGCGTGGTCCTTCCGGTCGACGGGGGCGTGCTCGGAGCGTCTGGCGCTCTCGCCTGAAGGTTCGCGCAGACCGACATCGCTGATAGCGTGTCCCCGATGCCGCACCCACTTCCTGATCGCGAGCTTGCGATCCGATATCTCGATGGTCGCGAAGACGCAGCGGCCCTGTTCGAGGAGGCCTCGCGGCTGAGGGACGAGGCCCATGGCACACGCATCACCTACAGCCGGAAGGTGTTCATCCCCCTGACCACGCTGTGCAGGGACACCTGCACGTACTGCACCTTCGCCAAGCCCCCCGGGGCCGGTGGCATGTATCTCGAACCGGAGCAGGTCGTCGCCGTGGCCGAGGCCGGCCAACGACACCACTGCAGCGAGGCACTGTTCACCCTGGGCGACCGTCCCGAGGCGCGCTGGCCGCAGGCCAGACAGTTTCTCGAGGACCACGGGCACGAGACCACGATCAGTTACGTGCGTGAGATGTCGGAGTCGGTCGTCGCCGAGACGAGTCTGTTTCCTCACGCGAATCCCGGCGTGATGTCTGAAGCCGAGATGGCGTCGTTGCGGCCTTCCAACGTCTCGATGGGAATGATGCTCGAGAACATCTCGCCCCGCCTGATGGAGCCGGGTATGCCGCATCACAACTGTCCCGACAAGGACCCGTCGGTCAGGATGGCCGCCATCGAGGCGGCAGGCCGCCTGAGGATTCCCTTCACCACCGGGATCCTGGTGGGTCTCGGTGAGACGAACGCGGAGATCGTCGACTCGATCCTGGCGATCGCCGATGTCCACCGCACCCACGGACACATCCAGGAATTCATCGTGCAGAACTTCCGGGCGAAGGCCGACACGCCGATGCGGCGGAACGCCGAGCCGATCCCGGCCTGGTTCGCCAGGGTGGTCGCCGTCTCGCGATGGCTGTTGGGGGCCGAGATGAACGTCCAGGTTCCGCCCAACCTCACCGAGCGATTCGAGACGTACCTGCGAGCCGGGATCAACGACTGGGGCGGGGTGTCGCCGCTGACGATCGACTGGGTGAATCCGGAAGCGCCGTGGCCGCATCTGTCCGAATTCTCGGGCCGAACCGAGGCGGCCGGTTTCGAGCTGCGTCCCCGGCTCCCGGTCTATCCGGAGTTCATCGACGATTCCTGGATCGATCCAGGAATGATCGCCCGGGTTCGCGAGTCAATAGACGAGGCCGGACTGGCCCGATTACCCCGACTGGAGGCCATGAGATGATCACGTTCCTGAGATCGAGACCGGTCGAGGAGATCAGCGAAGCGATCGCCACCTCGCGCCGACGCGAGGGAACGACCGCACTCGAGAGTGCGGCGGCGTCGCCCGAAGAGATCCGAGCCGCGACCGAGGCAGGGATGCTCGTCGTGTCGTCGGATCCCGGGACCCCGGCCCCGTCGTGGATCCTCCTCCCCGAGCAGGCGTTGGCGGTCGACGGCATTCCCGGATGGCGGACGACGGTCCTCGCCACCGACGATCTCGACCTCACGCTGGACGCGGTCGTGCGGACGGGCTCAGCATTCGTGAGGACCTCCCGGTCGAATGTCGGAGCCGTGTCGCAGCGCATGGACCGTCCGGGGTGCTCGGTGAGGGTGTCGGTGTTCGTCGACGATGTCGCGCAGGCGACCGAGGCGGTCTCCGCCGGAGCGCGGCGACCTCGTGCTCAGAGACTGGGATTCTGAGCGGATCGGCGAGCTCCGCGACGCGCTGGCTCATCCCGCTCGTCGAACGGACTGCCTTTCCGCTCGGCGTCGAGATCGACGATGCCAGAACATCGCTCGAGCCCGACCAGTTTGCGGCGTGGCTCTCGCAGGTGGATGGGTCGGGTGCCGCCAGGCCGCGCCATTCGTGGGCACCTGGGCGCGACGAGCATCCGCCCGTGCCGGTCGATCGACTGTCCTCGGAGTGGATGGACTCGGTGTGGGTGAGCGGAGTCGCTCCTTCGCAGCTCGACGGTGCCGGCAATGTCAGGGGCATCCTCGAGCGGTCCCTGGCAGGTGACCCGCCGACCGTCGTCGAGATGGAGGCGCTGTTCGCGTCCCGCGGTGATCAGGTCGATGCGATCGCGTGGACCGCGGACCAACTGCGGCGCAGGACGGTGGGCGACGAGGTCTCCTACGTCGTGAACCGGAACATCAATTACACGAACATGTGCTATTTCCGATGCGGGTTCTGCGCGTTCTCGAAGGGGCCCCGAAGTCTCAACCTCCGTGGTGACCCCTATCTCATGGGGGTGGACGAGGTGGTGCAGCGGGCGTCGGAGGCATGGGACCGGGGCGCGACCGAGGTCACGTTGCAGGGCGGCATCCATCCCGAGTTCACCGGGGAGTTCTACGTTGGCGTCGTCGAGGCGATCAAGCGGGCGTTGCCGGCGATGCACATCCATGGATTCACCCCGCTCGAGGTGTGGCAGGGCGCGGAGACGCTTGGAGTGCCTGTGCGCGATTTCCTCGAGCGCCTTCACGATGCAGGACTGGGAAGCCTCCCGGGAACCGCGGCGGAAATCCTCGACGACTCGGTCCGGCTGCATCTGTGCCCTGACAAGATCCGATCCGCCCAGTGGGCTGATGTCATGATCACCGCCCACGAGCTCGGACTCGCCGCGACCGCAACGGTGATGTTCGGTCACATCGATCATCCCCGCGCCTGGTCGAACCACTACGAGGTCGTGCGCGAGGTTCAGCGGAGAACCGGCGGCTTCACCGAGTTCGTCCCACTTCCGTTCGTCCACATGGGATCGCCGATCTTCCTCCGCGGAAAGTCACGGCCCGGACCGACCTGGGATGAAGTCGTGTTGATCCACTCGATCGCGCGTCTGGCGTTCGACGGTCTCATCGACAACATCCAGGCCAGCTGGGTGAAACTCGGTCTCGAGGGGGGTGCCAGGTTGTTGGCGGCCGGGTGCAACGATCTCGGCGGGACGCTGATGGGCGAGATCATCACACGATCAGCAGGCGCCGCGCATGGCCAGGAGGTGACGCCGGACGATTTTGAGCGCACGATCCGCTCGGTCGGTCGAACGCCATATGAGCGGACGACCCTCTACGGGCGGGCGGAGCCGAGGAAGGCCCAGCGCAGATCCATCCCGCTGATCGTCGAAGCCGACTGAGCCGTCAGGGATTCGGGTCGGGATGGAAGCCCCCTTGGCTCGCTGGCGCTCGCCTGTCCCTCCGGAGGGGGGACGGGGTTCGTCTGCGAACCCAGGGGGGCGTTGTTGAGAGCGAATCCCCTCCGTGGCTCGCTACGTGTCGGAGAACGGTCGGGCGATCTCGGCGTTCGGGTCCTCGGTGACCTTGTATCCGGGGCGCCCACGGGCCAGCCAGTCGTCGTAGGCCGCCTCCGTTCCGACATCGTGTCCGGTGCCGACCGACATGGTGTAGCGGTGGTAGAGGAGATCGCAATAGCCCTGAACAGGATCCAGCACTTGGGCGAGGTCTCGGATCCGTTCCATCATCGGTTCGAACTCCGTGACTCGCCACTGGATGGCGGCGACGTTCTTGCCTGCCGGGGTGGTGTTCCCCGTCTTCGTTTGGAAGTAGTAGAGGTCTGACAGGATCTGACGCGCCTGCTGTTCGAGAGACTCGACACCCGTGAGGTTCTTCAGGCGGCGTTGGTGGAAGGTCCTCCCGCCGACCTGGAGCTTCACGTGAAGGCGTCCGCCGGTCTCGTCGACCGGAATGAGGTCGACCTCCTCGACGTCGAACCCGAGTTCGTTGAGAGCCTCGATACGTTCCCTGATTCTGTATCGCTCATCCGGTCCGATGGTGTCGGTGCGGTTGACCTCCTCCCACAGTCCCCGGTACCGATCTGCGATGTCCTCGCCCAGGTTCAGGTCCGCGTCATCGAGTTCAGCGCCGCTCTCACTGGCGATGTCCGCCATCCCGCCGGCGACGTTGATGATCATGATCTCGAGGTCTTCTTCGCGACGCCCGTTGGTGAGGCCGTCGTCGTAGATGGTGGCGGTCTCGGCGTCGACCATGATCGTCTCGATGCCTTCGGCATCGAATCGGTAGAGCACGTTGGAGAGCGAGCAATCGCCCCAGAACACGCCAGCGAGGTGAAGCTCGACGAGCAGCATCGCGAAGGCGTCCAGCAGTTGCGTGCGCCGCCCACCGAACCCGGCTCCGGCGATCAGTTCTCTGTACGAGAACGAGAACGGCTCATAGGCGGTGATCAGAGCTGCGGACCGCTCGTCGTGTCGGTCCGATGATCGGTTCTCGACGAGGCCGACGGGGCGGACGGCCGGCGCTCCGGATGACTCCAGCTGGCGCAGAACCCCGTAATCCTGGCGAGCTGGCCGCACCGGGAGCTCCTTGATCGCATAGAGGCCCTGTGGGTACTCGAAGAACCGAACTTCGTGGCGGGAGATCCCTTTGGGGAGGTCGACGCGATGGCCGACCTCCCATTCCTGCAACGACACGTCCCAGGGGAGGTCGAGGAAATCGGGATGACCGGCTCGGATGGTCAATTCGGGCGGCATCGCTCAACGGTAGTGGTCGATGAATTGGGGCAGACGCCGCCGGTGCGATGGTCAGGCCGGCGCCGGCTGGCAGGTCGGGCACCAATACGTGATTCGCGGGAACGGATCTCCGATGCGCTCGGCAACGACCGGGGTTCGACATCGTCGGCACGGTCGTCCGGTGCGTTCGAAGATCCACGACTGGCGGGTGGGACCCTGCATTCCGGTCGTGACCCGTCCAGCTCGATGGGCGTTGGGCAGCATCAGACGTCGGGCGCGGTCGGCCAGCGCGTCGAGTCGGTGCGGATCGAGTGCGCCGATCGGGGTTCTCGGGTGGAGCCGTTCCAGGAACAGGACCTCGTTCTTGTACTCGTTCCCGACTCCGGCGAGAACCCGCTGATCCATGAGCAGATCGGCGACGGAACGGTCCGCCTGCACCTTCGCCACTCGCTCCCGATAGAGGTCCCAGTCGAAGTCGTCCGCCAGGACGTCCGGTCCCAACCGGGACAGCACGCGGTCGATGACACGGGTTCGTTCGACCTCGACGGTCGGTGCGGCGTAGCAGAGCGCCTGATGGGTTCGGGTGGACAGGATCAGCCGTATCGCGCCGCGGTCGTCCCGATCGTCGGTCTCGACGGCTGCGTTCGGTCGCGATGCGCATTGTTCGCCCGGATGAATCTCGGATCTGAAAACGCCCCGTCATCCCGAGCCAGACGTGAACGCTCACGGCGGAGTCGGCGTCGATGATCAGGTGCTTGCCATGGGTCCTGATGCCGGTCACGGTCGCTCCGACGAGACGGGGTGACCACTTTCGCACCGTCGGGGTCCCGTCAGCCGCCTCGATCACCTGGTCGACGAGGACCGGACGGAGAAGCTCGGCAGCGCGGGTGTAGCTGTCACCCTCGGGCACGGCTCAGGACCGATAGCTCATGCCGCGAGGCGCAGGAGCGAACCCCAGTTCGGTGAACACCGTCCCCCACGGCGTTCTGGCGGGTGCGGTCCCGTCGATCGACTCGATTCGGAACGATCGTGACCGTGCGGCGATCCGGGTGATCGCGTGGGCAACCGGGAGCCTGATATCGGGATCGTCGGAGAGGGTCTTGAGGCGGCGACCATCGAGGAACGCCACCAACTCTCCGTCGAACATCACGACGTGGGCGCCGGCGAACCGGCCGATTCGACCCTCATCGATAGTCGGCCAGTCGAGTGATGCCCCGTAGGGATTCGCCGGGTCGGTCGCAGCGAGCGCAACGACGCCTGAATCCGGTGCGGAGCGGACCCGGTCCACCGCTCCCGGCAACGCGAATTGGGCTCCACCCTGCCGTTCGATGAAGTATCCACGGCGTACACGGCCGGTTTCCTCGAGGCGCTGGAGGACCGGGTAGATCGATGTGAAGCCGCCGGGCAACCCTTCGGCAGCGACGGCGTTGCGGGTGACGATGCCGTGGCGGTCGAGAAGCTGGTGGCTCCAAGCGGTGGCGCGCCGGGTGTCAGTGACGGGCTCGACCACGTCCTCGAGAAGGTCGGAGACCAGCGACCACCGACCGGCGGCATGGGCGGGGAAGCTGGCGGAGAGCGAGGGTCGCCCGGGCTTTCTGGAACGTCGCGCTCGTGCGAACGCCCGCACGGGCGCGAAGGTGTCGTTCGTGACCCTGCCCGTCCACACCAGATCCCAGAGCGCCTCGAGTGCCACGTCTGGATCGCCCCCACCGCAGGCGGCGTAGATGGCTTTGAAGAAGCTGGCGCCCCGCGACTCGAGGTGGTCGAGGATCGCCTGGTGTGCCTCACCGGTCGGGGTCGGATCCGATGGCGGGAGCCAGAGGAGGGGGAGCTGGTCGCGGAAGTAGAGCGCGAGCTTCCCGTCCCGTGTGCCGAGCGTGCCACGGCCGGCCCACACCACCTCACCTTCGATCATCAGTTGATCGAGTGTCTGCCCGGGGTCTGCATGGCGGAGCGGCAGGACGTCTCCGAGAAGCACCGAGGCAGGGATCTCGGCGCCTTGCAGGCGTCTAATCGTCTCGAGCAGCGGTCCTCTGCCCCGTGGTGGATCGTCGGTCACTCCCTGCCAGACAGGCAGGAAACGTCCCAGCGCGTCGGCGCCGACGGGTTCGATCTCAGACCTCAGCGCGGTGAGAGACCGACGTTTGAGGCGGCGCAGCACCTCGGCGTCGATCCACTCGATGCCCGTCCCGCCCGGTCGGAACGCTCCCTGCACGACCCGGCGTTGCATGTCGAGACGTCGGAGCGCGGTGGTCACGACTCCCGGTGGAAGCCCTAGCGACGTGGCGGCTTCGGCGGCGCTGAACGGCCCGTGGGTTCGCGCGAACCGTCCGACGACGTCGCCCAGTGGATCGTCGACAGTCTCCAGAAATGCATGGGGGACCCCTGCGGGGGGCTGGACGCCGAGAGCATCACGGAGCCGCCCGGCATCCTCGATTGCCGCCCACCGAGGCTCACCACGCATGTGGATTCCGATGACGCGCCGAGCGTCGTTCAGCGCGTCGAGGGCTGTCGCGACAGTTGTGTCGGTGGTCCGCAGCTCGATGTCGGTGGTCGAGAGCGGTCCGAGCGTCCTGAGCAGATCCGTGATCCCATCCGGCCCGCGGGCCTTGCGCTCGTCTGTGAGTCGCTGGAGCTCGAGCTCCAACGTCGCCAACTGGTCGGCATCGAGAAGCTCGCGTAGCTCGCCCTCGCCGAGCAGTTCCCGAAGGAGCTCGCGATCGAGTGTGAGAGCGGCTGCCCGTCGTTCGGCCAATGGTGTGTCACCTTCGTAGAGGTAGGCCGCAACGAATGCAAACAGGAGAGACGAGGCGAACGGGGATGGAGAGTCCAGGTCGATCTCGGCGACACGGATCCGCCGGCTGCGCACGTCGGCCAGCACGTCACGCAGGTCGCCGATGGCGAAATCGTCCTGGAGGATCTCTCTGAACGTCTCGAGAATGATCGGGAACGAGCCGAACTGCTTGGCGACACTCAGCAGATCGGCAGCCTTGCGACGCTGGAGCCACAGCGGCGTCCGCTGCCCCGGTCGTCGGCGGGGGAGCAGCAGAGCCCGTCCGGCCGCCTCACGGAACCGGGCTGCGAACATCGCCGTGTCAGCCAGGTGCTCGGTGAGAAGCGGCTCCACCTCCTCTGGCTCGAGGAGCAGCTCGGCTGCCGTCGGGATGTCGTCGGTGTCGGGGAACCGGAAGGCGATACCGTCATCCGACCAGATGACGTCGACGTCGGTGCCGGTGCGGTCCCGGAGCTTCTGGGTCACGGCCATCGCCCACGGCGCATGCACCTTGGCACCGAGCGGTGACAGCAGAACCAGGCGCCAGTCACCGATCTCGTCGCGGAAACGCTGAACGACGAGGGTCTGGTCGGTTGGGAGGACACCCGCAGCTTCGCGCTCCTCGGCGAGATAGGCGACGAGGTTGTCGGCGGCGAGCTCGTCGAGCCTGAACCGCTCGATCAGCCGGCTCCGCGCGTCAGCGGGTTCGAGGCTGTCGATCTCGCGAACGAAGGATCCGACCGCCCGGCCGGTCTCGAGTGACCGTCCCAGGGCGTCACCGTGCCAGTAGGGCATGCGGGCAGCCGGTTCGCCGGGAGCGGGGATGACCTCCACCCGGTCTGGGCCGATGTCGATGATCCTCCAGGTGGATGACCCGAGAATGAAGACGTCTCCGACCCTCGACTCGTAGACCATCTCCTCGTCGAGCTCCCCGACTCTGCCACCTTCGGGGAGCATCACCCGATAGAGGCCACGATCGGGGATGGTTCCGGCGTTCGACACGGCCAGCTGTCGGGCTCCGGATCGGGCGCTGACCGTTCCCGCGACGCGATCCCAGACGATCCGGGGTCGCAGCTCGGAGAAGAGATCGGACGGGTAGCGACCGGCGAGCATGTCGAGCGTCTCGTCGAAGAGCGAGCGGGGAAGTTCCCGGAACGGCGTGGCACGGCGGGTCATCTCGTAGAGGGAGTCGACCTCGCGGTCTTCGATCACGACTGCGGCGATCAGCTGCTGGCTGAGGACGTCGAGCGCGTTGCGGGGGATCGTCGTCTGCTCGACCTGCCCATTGATCATTCGGTCGACCAGCACGGTCGAGAGGACCAGGTCACCGCGATGCTTCGGGAAGACCTTCGCGGTAGAGACGGCGCCGACTTGATGTCCCGCCCGGCCGACCCGCTGGAGCCCGCTTGCAACCGATATCGGTGCCTCGATCTGGATCACCAGATCGACCGCCCCCATGTCGATTCCGAGCTCGAGTGAGCTGGTCGCAACCACCGCTTTGAGATCGCCGCGTTTGAGGCTCTCCTCGATCTCCATCCGTTGTTCTCTCGCCACCGACCCGTGGTGGGCTCTGGCGATCTCTCGCCCGGCGAGCGTGTTCAGCTCCGCGCAGACTCGCTCCGTCAATCGACGGCTGTTCGCGAACACGATCGTGGACGTGTGACTTTCGACGAGCTCGAGGATGCGCGGGTACACGGCCGGCCAGATCGACTTGGTTCGCACCCGGTCAGGGTCGAGTGGGTCGACCTCGTCGGGTTCGGCCATGTTCTCGACGGGGACCACCAACTCCAGGTCGAGCTCGCGACGACCTGGCGTGTCGATCAGGTTGACCGGTCGGGGAGCCCATTCGCCGGTGTCGTCGATCGTTCCTCCCCCGAGGAACATGCCGATGGTCTCGAGCGGTCGTTGGGTGGCGGAGAGGCCGATGCGTTGGGGTGGACGGTGGGTGATCTCCTCGAGTCGTTCCAGGCTGAGGGCGAGGTGGACCCCACGTTTCGATCCTGCGACCGCGTGCACCTCGTCGCAGATGACGTATCGGACCGAGCGGAGGGTCTCCCGGGCTTGTGACGTCAGGAGGAGGTACAGGGACTCGGGCGTCGTGATGAGGATGTCAGACGGCCGGCGCTGCATGCGCCGTCGGTCAGCAGGCGGGGTGTCACCGGTTCTCAGGAACGTCGTCAGCTCGGGCAGGGGATCGCCACCGATTCTCTCCGAAGCGTGACGGATCCCAGCGAGCGGGGCCCGGAGATTTCGGTCGATGTCGTAGGCGAGGGCCTTCATCGGCGAGATGTAGAGGACCCGACACCGCTCGGCGTCTGCGGGGGTCGGTTCGTGGAGGAGCCGGTCGATGGTCCACAAGAACGCAGCGAGGGTCTTCCCTGAGCCCGTTGGAGCATGGATGAGTGTGTGGGCACCGGTGGAGATCGAGTCCCAGCCGTGTTGCTGCGCCTCGGTTGGTCCCGGAAAGGAGGCTTCGAACCAGGCGCGAGTCGCTGGCATGAATTGGTCGCCGATCATCGGCGCGAAGGGTATCGGTCCCGTCGGGAAACGGAGGACCGCAGGTCAGTTGGCTGCGAGGTCCAGGACGAGCGGCAGTCCGGACTCGAGCAGTCCTTGGGATTCGATCGTGAGGAACGCCTCGACAACGAGCGGGTCGAACTGGGTGCCGGCGTACGTGCGAATTTCGGTGATGGCGTACTCCGGCGGCATCGCGGGCTGATACGACCGATGGCTCGTGATGGCGTCGTAGGCATCGGCGACTGCGACGATGCGCGCCATCTGTGGAATCTCTTCGCCCGCGAGACGGTGGGGGTATCCGCTGCCGTCGAAGTGCTCGTGGTGGAACAGGATCGCTTCGGAGATCTCACGTTCGAACAGGTCTGCCGTCATGGCGAAACCGAAGACGGGGTGGCGGCGCATGTTCTCGAGCTCTTCGCCGATGAGAGTCGAGGGCTTCGTGAGTAGTTGTGTGTTGACGTGGAGTTTGCCGACATCGTGCAACACCCCAACCGTCGAGAGCTTGTCGAGGTCGAGTTTGTCGAGACCGAGAACCTCCCCGATCGCAACCGAGGTGCCAGACACGCGATGAACGTGCCCGTAGATGTCTTCTACCATGCCCTCCATCGCGGAGATCAACGAGTCCATGTGGTTCCAGCCGTCACGTACTTCTCCAGTATTCCGTCAACAGGATGCGTTACACCCAATCCCGGCGCTATGAGCCGCATGGATCAATTACACCGGTGTGGTTCCGGCGTCCTGGACCGGGTAGCGAAGAGAAAAAGAATCCCCCCTGGGTTCGCAGGGCGAACCCCGTCCCCCCGAGGGGGGACACACACCCCAGCGAGGCATGGGGGATTTCAGCCGGGATCGCGGGTCGTACCGGAGATCTTCCAGGAATGCAGTCACAGCTTCGTGATGTTCGGGATCGGCGTGGGCGATCGCCTGATAGGCCGCGGTCATGTCGAGGAATGGTGTGAGCTCCATCTGCCTGGCGTGGCGGAGGAGACGTTTGGTGAGTCGGATCGAATGGCGTGGTTTCGAGGCGATCTCGGCGGCGAGGCCAAGTGCCCGCGGCATCAGCTCGTCCGGCTCGACCACATCCAACAGAATGTCGAGATCCTGGGCCTCGTCGGCATCGACGGTACGGGCGGTGAAGGACAACTCGGCAGCTCGCTGCCATCCGACGACACGGGGAAGCAACCACGCCCCACCGTCGCCGGGGAGGATCCCGAGCTTCGAGAACGTGTGAGCGAACCGAGCGCGGGTCGAGCCGATGCGGAGGTCACACCCGAGGACGAGATCGAAGCCGGCGCCAACCGCCGGGCCGTTGACTGCCGCGATCGTCACGAGGTCGGTGTGGGCCATGGTGGTGGTCAGCCGTTGAATAGTCGTGCGGTACCGCTCGGCGATCGCTCCCGGGTCACCACTGAACAGACCCGAGCGGTTCGCCATGTCCTTGATGTTGCCGCCGGCGGAGAACGCCGATCCAGCGCCGGTCATGACCAGAACGGTGACGGTCGGATCGCGCTCGGCCGCATGAACAGCTTCCAGGATCTCATCGAGCATCCGCTCGCCGGTCAGAGCGTTCCGGGTATCAGGCTGATCGAGCGTGAGCACGGCGACTCCGGAGTCGATCGAGAAGATGGTTTCCTCGCGATTCACGACGACCCGAAACCAGCCGCCCGAGCGGCATCTGCGAAGCGCCGGGCGAGACCGGCGTCGACCGGGTTCGACGGGTCGTTGCCGAGCTTCACCGACGAACCGACGATGACGATGTCGGCGAACCGCGCCAGGTCGGCGACTGTGCCCGTCGACGCACCGGAGCCAATTGCCAGCGGCGCGTCCGGGACAGACTCGCTGACGCGTCTGAGGTCATCGACGTCGACCGCCGAGCCCGTTCCGGTACCCGAGACAACGAGCGCGTCGGCTCCGGAGCGTTCCCAGGCATCCACGGCGGCGAGCTCGATGGTCGAGCCGGGCGGTGGTGTGGCGTGCTTGACGAAGACATCGGCGAGAATGGCGGCATCAGGTGCGATCTGCGACCTCGATCGGGCGATCTCGGCCGCTCGTCCAACGATCGGCCCCTGATCGGTGTACATCATCGACGAGAGCACGTTGACCCTGATCAGCGACGCTCCCGTTGCCGCAGCGATCGCCAGAGCTGCCAGCCCATCATTACGAAGGACGTTGACGCCAAGCGGCACGTCGATCTCGTGCCGGATCTCGGAGACTGCTCGTGTCATCGAGGCGATCGTGACGGGTGGAACAGAGTCGGCGAAGAAGGGTGCGTCCCCGAAGTTCTCGATCATGACAGCGTCGAAACCCGCTGATTCCAGTGTGGCCGCATCGGATCGGCCACGGTCGACGACGGCTTCGATGTCTCCTGCGAACCGTGGACTTCCCGGCAGCGGTCCCAGATGGACCATGCCGATGAGGCTCGGGAGCCTCACAGGTATGCCTGGACCACCCGGACGGCGTGCTCGGCTGCGTCTCCGGTCACTTTGAGCCTCGTCTCGTCGAGGGAGATGCGCCTGACGCACAGCCGGGCCCAGTCCGACGCCGACCCCTTCACGAGATTGTCGGTGTCCTCCGGTCCGTACACCCACTTGACGTAGCCGGGGCCGATGACCTCGACCCTGACCGGCTCGTAGTCGACGCCTGCCATCTTGAAGCTGTGGGGGAGAGACTTCCACCCGAGCCAGCAGACGTGTCTGATGCGCTGGGTGTCTTCGATCTCGGCCGTGGCAGCGGCGTAGATGTCGAGACCGTGGGCCCAGGTCTCCATCAGCCGGGTGGTAGCCAGCGTGCGGGCGCTCATGTCTCCAGTCACCCAATCGACGCGCTGGGAGGCATTCATGTGGGAGAGCGGCTCGACGACCTTGGCTCGACCGTTGCGCCACCATTCGATCACATCCTGCGGACGCATCTGCCGGCCTTTGTCGACCGCCTCTTGACGGATGGTGTCGTGGTCGCTCGATGACTTGTATCTCGCCAGGTCGGCATCGCCGGCGATGACGGCGGCAGCGAGCTCTTCGTAGTCGGCGAGGTGTGAGATCGTGTCACGGATGGTCCATCCCTTGGCGGGGGTTTCCACATCCCACAGCTTCAGGTTCACCTGCTGGAGGAACTGATCGAGGAACTGCTGTTCCGCTACGAGGTCTGAGAGTATTTCGCGCACGACTTGATTTTAGTGTCGTTCTCCGACCGTCTCACCTCCGGGTCGGCACTTCACCAGCTCCGGTCTGCCTTTTCTACATCGAAGGGCGAAGGTGGGCGGACGATTCCCTTGGTGTCGACGAGGGTGTTGAGCTCGTCGATGAGTCGTCTGAGCCGACCGAAGCTCCGCCGGTCGAACCAGAGTGCAACGCGGTCGAGGTGCGGGACGTCGTTGTCGCGCGACTCCTGATCGGTGGGAGCGATGACCTCGATCTCACCGTCTACGACGATGTCGGCGTAGTCGTTGTTGAGCGCCGCCAGCGTTTCGGCATCGGGACCCTGTTCGAGTCTGAGCACCAGACGCCCACCGACATAGCGCTGGGAGTGGTAATTGGCGTAGAACGAACAGATGTGATCAGCGGCGACGGCAGGGTCGTGGATCAACTCGAAGAGACTCAGATCGTCGGCGGAGATCAGTCCGCTGTTCACCAGTACGCCCTCGAAGAAGTCGATCAGCGGCTGCCAGTATCCAGTCCCCTCGACCTCCATCAGGACGATGGGGTGGAGGTCGCTCTTCCCGGTTTGGATCAGGGTGAGGAGCTCGAAGGTCTCGTCGAGCGTCCCGAAGCCACCCGGGAACAGGGCGAAGGCACTGGACTCCTTGACAAAGCCCAGCTTGCGGGTGAAAAAGTACTTGAAATTGACGACCCGGTCGGGGTCGATGAACGGGTTGGCAGATGCCTCGAAGGGGAGGCGAATGTTCACTCCGTATGAGTTTTCGACCCCGGCCCCCCTGTTGCCGGCTTCCATGATGCCCGGTCCTGCCCCTGTGATGACTCCCCACTCCCGCTCTGCCATGTTTTCGGCGAAGTCCTGGGCCAACGAGTAGTTGGGGTCGTTGTCCGACAGCCGGGCCGATCCGTACATCGTCACCTTCGGTTCGAGATGGCGGCTGAACACCAGCATCGAGTACCGCATCTCCTTGAGGGCTGTGTTCACCAGCTTGAGGTCGCCGCGTGTCGCCCCATCGCGATGCAGCTTGAGCGCCGTGGTGACGATCTCCTGGATCAGGTCGGCGTTGCCATTCTCCGATGCAGCTGTGACCAGCGCGTCGATGGTGGCGTCGAGTTCGGGGTTTCCGGTGTCATATGCCATGGGGGTTGGAGTGTATGGGGGCTGCGGGTCACCGTCGGTCTCCGAGATTCGCTCCTGCGATCGCGCTGATCTCGGCAGGCGTGAGACCGGCCGCTTCGAGGATGTCGGAGAGGATCGAGGTCTTCGCCTGGGTGTAGCGGGCGATGTCCATCCCGTCCTCGTCGGCGAGTCGAGCCTTCACCTCGGCATAGCGATGACAGAGTTCGGCGTCGGAGCGGAGCGTGTCCCGCACTCCCAGGTGGTTTCGGAGTGCGAGGGAGTCGTGAAGTGTCACATACACGTTGCGTCGCGGGCTCTTGTCCGGCGCAGACATGGCGTGCCGGTCAGCGATGCCGAGGTCGCCGAGGTGGCGATAGCCGGCATCGGTCAATGCCTCGATGGCCGGCCGGATGATGTCGGCCTCGACGATCACATCGATGTCGATGATCGGCTTGGCGGCCAAGCCCGGCACCGATGTGCTGCCGACATGCTCGATTCCGATCAGCGGGACATTTCGCAGAGCGACTTCGAGGTCGGAGCGAACCGACTCGAACAGCGCCGGCCAGCTCGGATCGTATGCGACGACTTCGAGTGGCATCTCAGGCGTAGGCGGGGCCCTTTGGTCCCTTCCGGACGACGGCTGACCAGACCGTCTCGTAGTGGTCACGGTCGTAGATGTCGACATGGGGGAGCACGAAGGATTCCCAGGCCCGTCGCAGCGGGTCTTCCTCCTTCTCATGGATGATCAACCCCGTCGGTAGGCGGTCGAGCAGGCTTCGCAGGCTCAGCGGCGTCTCGACCCTGGTGCCGGCATCGGTCGAATCGAAGCTGGCATTGACCTCCACGCCAAGTCGGGCGATGGCCTGTATGAATTCGTCTTTCATCGCCGGGTAGCGGGTGCGCAGCATGTCTTCGATCTGTTCCGAGCCGGGGAACGACTTCTCCCAGATCACCCATCGGTCTGCAAAGGCCTTGTTGAGCGTCTGGGTACCCGCATAGTCCCGGAGGTCGGTCGGGTTCATCGTCCCGAAGATCCTGACATCTGGCCGCAGCGGCACGTTCTCCCCGTTGGGGAGGTCGATGGCTCCGTAGCGGTCCAGGAGGCCGTGGAGGGCGAACAACGTCTCTGCTCCGGCCGCGTTCAGCTCGGAGAGATTGACCAGCGACGGGCCACGCAGGGCGCGGGTGATGTCGCCATCTTCCCAGCGGCTCTCGGTGCCGCCCTTGCCGTCACCGTGGAGTTTCGTCGACCCGATCAGGGTCACGTCCCTCACCTCGCCTGTGAGGGGGATCCGGTAGTAGGGGAGACCGAGGCTCGCGGCGAACTGCTCGATGTCGTGGTCCTTTCCTGTGCCCATGTGTCCGCGCACAGCGAGGTGGAGGGGTACGAAACCCTGTGGGCTCATGCGCCGGACCCGCTCGACCTGGGCGAAACGGTAGAGAACACCGAGATCGATGTAGTTCGGGTCGGGGACCGGGATCTTGCGTCTCCGCTGATCGGCGTCACCGATGTCGGGGTCGACGTCGAATTTCTCGAGTTCGATCGGCTCACCCACACCGGTGGGGTCCGCGAACGTGACTGTCTCAGGCACTCGCCTGCTCCTTCCATGAGATCGGCCGCGCCGAGCGCAGCCACCAGGTGTCCATTCCACTGTGTGCGAGGCTGCGACGCAGCGACGAGCGCACGCCGTCGACCATGGCACGGGCGAGCCCGTCGGGGCTCTCGACGACCTGATGCCTGTGGTAGGCAGCGGCAACGGTGTCATCGCCGATGCCGATTCCCAGCACGGTCGTGCCGTTGTTCTCGATGTTCTGGACGGTCGTCGTAAGGTTCTCGACCGAGCCTCTCGTCATCCCGTCGGCCAACACGACCAACACCCGCACATTGGCCCCGAGTCGCCCCATCCGCTCGGCTGCGACGACGAGGTTGAATTCGTCGACGTTGGATGCTTTGTCGAACATCGAGACAGGCGGCGCTGTGCGGGGGTCTCTCCGAGCGGCGGTGGCAGCCGAGCGGGGCTCGGCCGCCGTGTAGAACATGCCGGCGACCATACCCTCCGCCTCTCTCCAGCGGCGCTCGAATGGCTTGGCGAGGTAGTGGTTCACGGTGGTCGTGAGCCGTCTGGCCGCGCTTCCCTGCGTCTGGCGGAGCCCGGCGGTCGCCTGGCTCCGGGTGCGGGTGTAGCTCCATTCGGTGTCGGCCGGGCTGGCCGCGAACGACCGATTGAAGATGGCCACCTCGAAATCGATCTGCAGTTCATCGCAGAGCTGGGCGAGGGTCCAGGCGCCCAGCAACGCTGCCGGCATCCCCCACGACGACTTGAAGCCGCCTTGGCCAGATCGCGGCTGGAGCATCGAGGCAGACCCGTCGACGAGCAGTGAGACGGCGTAGGTGCGCCGAGTGCGGGCGGCGCGTCGCTCGTACATCCTCGTGTAGAGGCCGGCACCGATGAACAGTGCCGAGTGGGGCGACACGTCGCCCTGGTCGTAGCCGGACCGCAGTCCCCGTCGCTGATTGGCAGCAAACAACGGGAACAGCTCTCCTGAGACACCCCGCTGCGCCACGTCCCAGCGTTTGGCGGCTGCGGTGATGGCCTGTCTGCCTTCGCCAGCGAACCGGTTGAATGCCTGCGGCGGCCGGGTGACCACGACCTTGCCTGCCTGACCGGTGGGGAGGTAGACGGTGGGAGCCTCGGACACTCTGAGTAGTTGATCGGTGGAGGCGTCGCCGGCGATGTCGGAGGCGCCCTTGCGGTCCGACAGGCCCGCCCTCGCTTCAGATGCGCGTTTCGTCTCGTTGTAGCTCTCGGCATCCCGCACGATCGGTGACCCGAGTCTGACGGTGTCTACGCCCTGTGCGATGGAGTCCGCATCGACCTGTTGCTGGGCTTTGCGCTGTGCGGAGGTGTGCTCCTCCTGCAGCTTCGTCAGAAGCCCGTTTGCCCGGGCGATCTCGACGAGCCGGATGGCGCGGTCGCCGACGTCCCACGGATCTGTGAGCCCGCTTGCCTCGGTGATGATGTCTCCTGCGTCGGCCAGGGCCACCGCCGCCTTCGCATCGATCCGCTTCTCGAGTTGCTCGCGTTCGGCGTAACCGCCGGTCATGAGAAACACTCCGAGTGCGAACTGGGCGAGCGCTCCCGACTCGCGCATCGCCTCGACGAAACCCGCCCGATAGAGATCCGTCAGCACCGACTGGGCGCCCGGGTACATCGTCAGTCCCTGGCGCTCCTGTCTGGCGTCCTCGAGCGTGAAGAACATGGTCTCCACCAGTGGTCCGCCCACTGCGTCGAGCGCGCTCAGCAGATCCACGGGGGAGTCGGATATGTCTTCGGTCGTCGATGAAGTCGGCCAGTGATCGGGGATGGGCCGACGCTCCTCGAGGTCTGTCGAGATGAGGTGCACGACTTCGTGGAGGGCAGAGGCCAACGCGACCTCGCCGGGCGTGACCGGTGCATTGCGGTTGTATGCAGCCTGGAACAGGCGTGGGTCGCACACGACCTCGTCTGCTGCCGACGTCGATTCGGCCCCGAGTCTCACACGAAGGCGTTGGTTACCGGACAGCGTCCGAGCAAACCGGGTGACAGCCGGCGCGACCCGTTGATATCGAGTCACGACATGCTCGATATTGCCCTCTTCGGGCGTCAGCATCTCTCTCAGGACCGTCGTGTTTCGGGCGCGCATCAAGCCCCCATTGTCTCACATGTGTCAAACCACAAGAGATCGGGTGGCATGGCACGTATGCCGACCGTCGCCCCGGCCGCCACCGGGGTCGAGGTGTCGGTTCACCGGCCGGTGACGACCTCGACGGAGGTGTAGCCGAGGCTCCGGATCAGGTTCTCGATCACGGACCTGGCCCGCTGGTCGGCACGTTCGAGCAGACCCGAATCCAGAGCCTGTTCGACGAGAACGTCTTCGGCGGCCAGCCGAGCCGCCCGCTCGAGATCGGGGTTGCCTTTCGTGAACACGCCGGTTTCTCGGTTGTAGACGTGGGTCGCTTCGGTATCGGGCGCGACATAGGTGATCTCGGACGCGGGAAGGTGAACGACCACCTCGCCTGCCTCGGCGTCGACGAGGATGTCGTCGTCGCTGAGCTGATCGAGATCCACTCCGGCCCCGATGGAAGCGACGACGAACATCGAGATCTGGTCACCCGTCGCCCAGTTCAACCACCCTCGATCGTCGCCCTTCTCGATGGTCGTGTACTGGATGATCTCGACGGTTGTCAGTTCGGCGATCGACCTGAGTGATTGCGCAGTCACCGGTCCGAGACGTGTGAATTCGCCTTCTCCGGTGATCACAGCGGTCGCATCGTCGATCCGTGCGGCCGTCCGGACACCGCGTCCAGCGATGTAGGCGAGCGACCCGATCAAGATCACTGCGGCGATGCCGAGTGCGATGAGGATTCCCTTTGCGACTCGATCCATGGTGTGAGGCTACCGCTTGGTGCCGGCTGACGAGAGCGTGCGGAACGGGCCGCAGTCCGTACCATGATGGTGATGCACTATCAGCTCACCACCCTTCCGAATGGGCTCAGGGTGATCACCGAGGACATGCCAGGGATCCGCTCGGTGGCGGTCGGGTGCTGGATCGACACCGGCACCCGCGACGAGAACCCCAACGAAGCCGGCGCCTCACACTTTCTCGAGCACCTGCTCTTCAAAGGATCGGAGCTGCTCCCGGCCCGTCGGATCGCCGAGCGGTTCGACGCGATGGGGGCCGAGTCGAATGCGTTCACCAGCAAAGACCACACCTGTTTCTGGGCTCGACTGCTCGACGAAGACATGCCCGACGGCCTCGGCATGCTCGCCGAGATGCTCCAGCGGCCGGCATTTCGGTCGAACGAGATCGATGCCGAGCGTCAGGTGGTCGTCGAAGAGATCAACATGGCGGAGGACGACCCATCGGATCTGGCCTTCGAAGAATTCATGATGGCGGTGTTCGAAGGGCATCCCCTCGAAGCCCCGGTTCTCGGGACGAGGGAGTCCTTGCGCCGAATGACCCGCGACGACATCGCCGGATACTGGAAGCGTCGGTACGGCGCCGGCTCGGTGGTGATCTCGCTCGCCGGTTCGGTTGACCACCAGCAGGTCGTCGAGCAGGTGTGGGACCTGTTCGGGGAGTGGTCGGGGGATTCGGTGCCGCACGAGTACGCACTCATCCACCCGAGCCCAACCGTGAGAGTGGTCGAACGCGACACCGAAGCTGCCCATGTGATCATCGGTGGAGCCGGCCTCGACCGCGCCGACGAGCGGCGATGGTCGTTCGAGGTGCTCAACCACGTGCTGGGCGGTGGCATGTCATCGCGCCTGTTCAACGCGATCCGCGAGGAGCGCGGGCTCACGTACTCGGTGTACTCCTTCAAGACCGCATATGCCGACGCCGGCGCCTGGGGGGTGTATGCGGGAACGTCACCTGATCAGGCCGACACGGTGTTCGAGCTCATCCAGGCCGAGATCGACTCGATCGTCGGCGAGGGGATCACCCAGGACGAGCTCGAACGCGCACGCGGAGCGATGCGGGGGAGCCTTGCTCTCTCGATGGAGGACTCGGCGAGCAGGATGGTTCGCCTCGGCCGAGCCGAGCTCATCGGGTTCGAGCACCTGAGCATCGACGAGCGGATCGAGCGGATCGAAGAAGTCACGCTCGACGACATCCGCGATGTCGCCGAAGCGGTCCTCACCGGCCCGAAAGTCATCGGTGCGGTCGGCCCGTTCTCGGCGTCGGATCTGGAACGGCACCTCTCATGACGGTGTCCACATGAGGGTCGCGGTCTCGGGAGCCACTGGTCGCATGGGTCGGCTCATCGCCGCGGCGGTCGAGGCTGCCGACGATCTGCAGCTCTCCGGTCTGTATGCGCCAGGCCATGCATCGGAATCCGTTGCCGGCCATCCGGTTTCCGATCGTCCTGACGTGTGTGAAGGCGCCGAGGTCGTCGTGGAGTCGACGATCCCGTCGGTGGTGCGCCACAACGTCGAGATGTGGGAAGCGATGGGCGCCGGCGTGGTCGTCGGCACCTCGGGCGTCGATCCCGAAGAGCTCCGCTCGTTGTGGAGCAGCAGTCGCGGCTGTCTGGTCGTCCCCAATTTCTCGATTGGCGCGGTCCTGATGATGCGGTTCGCCGAGATCGCAGCTCCCTTCTTCTCTGCCTCGGAGATCATCGAACTGCATCACGACCAGAAGGTGGACGCGCCGTCGGGAACGGCCGACGCAACCGCCAGGAGGATGGCGGCGGCGTCAGACTCACAGGTTCGACGGGCCGAGTCGGCGGAGACGGTCGCCGGGGTCCGCGGTGGCACCGTTGCGGGTGTGCCGGTTCACTCGGTCCGGCTTCCTGGCCTTCTCGCCCATCAGGAAGTCCTGCTCGGCAATCTGGGCGAGCTTCTCACGATCCGACATGATTCCACTGACCGTTCGTCGTTCATGCCCGGGGTTCTTGCCGCGATTCGGGCGATGCCGTCCGTCAGTGGTGTGCAGGTCGGGCTCGACGAGATCCTCGGTCTCTGAGACCTCGCCGGTGCCGGTTGGTGATGGCGTGAGCTCAGACGGCCGCTTCGATGAAGAACGACAATGCGAATCCGTAGATGAGAGCGATTCCGATCGCCGAGAGGGCAACACGCGGCACTCCGATCCGGCGCTGTTCTGCAACACGGCTGGCGGCGAGCGACACGATGATCCAGAGGGTTGCGTCGAGCGGCCACGCAACAGGTAGATCCCCGGCCACGGCGGCGAAGATGCCGGACACCGGCAACGCTCCGGCGTAGAGGGTGAATCCGACCGCCTCGCATGCGGCATCACATCCGGTCCTGAGGCCGAGTGAGATACCGATCGTTGCAGCGACCACCACGAAGGCGACGATGATCGCGAATGCCGCTGCCGCCGGCCGGCAGCCAAATCCGTCTGGCAGCGTGTCCTCTGGGGGAGTTGTGTCTGGGGGCGTGGTGTCCACCGAGACGAGGCTAGGAAGCGCGGGACTGGAAGACGCAACCGACTCGGTTCACCGACCAAGCGGGAGGAGGGTGATGAAGGTGTCGGTGTCGGTCGTGCTGACCACGACGGCTTGGTTGTCGTCCACTGAGATCGAAACGATCGAACCACGGACCGATCCAAGACCATGCCAGGAGCCGTCGTGTCGGATCGAGACGCCGGCAGCGCCCGATGCCACCGCACCCGACTCCGAGCCTGTCAGGAGAAACGGTCGGATCTCGGCGCCTTCGTCGGTCCTCGACGCGATGTCCGGTTCGGTGATGTTGGTCCAGCCACGCCCGTCCCATTCCCACAGCGCAGTCGGAGGACCGCCGAAGGCGCTGCTGGACATGACGTATCCGGGTCCGGAGCGGACGATGTCGACCACGTACTGGTCGCCGACGAGTGAAGCGTCGAGCTGCCCCGACGGCGTCAGCACGGAGAGGTCCTGGCCGAAGTAGAAGGGCCCCAGCACATGAACGAGTACCTCGTCGTCTCCAGGCGCGACTCGCATCGCCACCGCTCGCTCCGACGGCGCGGGAGGGGTCATGACCGACCACGTTTCGCCGTCGTGGGTCGTCCAGACCAGCGGCTGCACGCCGGCCTCGGTTCGGGTCCAACCCGAGACTGCGAGCGTGTCGGTGTCTGCGGCGGCGTGTTGAATCCCGGTCGAGCCCTCGTATTGCGGCACATCGGGGGTAGCGAGCGCTCCCGGAAGCCGCGCTCCGCCATCGGCGGATCCGATGTCTACGCGATTCCAGTCCAGGCCGTCCTTCGACGTCAGGGCTGATCCGACGCCGAGTTCCGTGGAGGCGTCTCCCACCAGGAACGCCCAGAAGCGCCCCTTCCACCACAGAATCGCCGAAACGTCGAAGAAGCCGCCGATACCCGGAGCGATCAGAGGTGATGTCGGTCGCGGTGGTCGCAGTCGCCGTATGGGTCACGAGTTGCTGGGCTTCAGACTTCTGAGCTTCGTATGTCACCAGGGTGTCGTTGCCGACCGCCATCGGGAGGTAGTCAGCCACAACCAGACCGGGGAGGGTCAGGTCAGGTTCGGCGATCTCGGTGACTCCCGACGGGTCGCTCGTCTGATCGGTGGTTGCCGGGGCCGCGGTCTGCGATGTCGATCCGGATGATGTGGTCGGCGTCGACGAAGATGTTGACGGCTGGAGATCGTCGGTTCGGCGATCTGGTCCTTCGCCGGTGAGCGAACACCCTGCGACCAGCGCGGATACGATCAGAATCGTCGTGGTCGTCCTCATATCAGTGTGACGCACGACTCGGCCGAACGGTTCCGGCTCAGCTCTCGGTGATTGTGACTGTCTCCATCACCGCGTCGGTGGCCGGCTTGTCGGATCGGTCCGTGTCGAGGGCTGCGATTGCATCGACTGCATCCATTCCGGCAGTGACCCGTCCGAAAATCGTGTAGCTGTGCGGCAGCGGTGCGTCACCATGGCAGATGAAGAACTGGCTCCCGTTGGTGTTCGGTCCGGCATTCGCCATCGCCACGGTTCCGCGGCTGTAATCGCCGGCTCCCTCGAGCTCGTCTCGGAAGCGGTACCCCGGCCCGCCCCGACCGGTCCCGGTCGGGTCACCGCCCTGGATCATGAATCCCGAGATCACCCGATGGAAGATCACGCCGTCGTAGAACCCGTCGCGTGCCAGTGCGACGAAGTTGTTGACGGCCTGGGGAGAGCGTTCCCTGAGGAGTTCGATCTCGATCGTGCCATGATTCGTCTCGATCGTTGCCGAGTACTCCGTGTCGAGATCGATCGTGAAATCGGGCGGCGAGTCGTAGCTCTTGGGCATGCGGGTTGGTTCCTTCGTCGGCGACCGTCTCAGCGTAGGAGAAGGGCGGGTCAGTACAGGCCATTGGCGAGGCGACGACGGGTCGCTGCCACGACCGGGTCGTCGGAACCGAGCAGCTCGAACAGATCGAGCAGGACCTCTCTCGCTTCGTCGGATTCCGGCTCGACGCGCTCCCCGATGACCGACATCAGACCACTGATCGCGGCCTGATGATCTCCGGAGGCGGCGAGTGCTCGGGCATATGCCAGGCGGTCGGACGGCGATCCGGATTCTGCGGCGGAGGCGAGCGCATCGACGTCTGCATCGACATCGCCCAGCCGGGCAAATGCCTGGAGTTGCCTGACCGGCTCGGTCGGAGCCAGTCGGGCGAGGACCTCGAGTGCCCCGGCGTGGTCGCCGGCGTCGATCATCGATCCTGCGAGCGAAAGGCCGGCATCCTCATGGGTCGGGTCGCGCTCGAGCACTGCCCGGTAGATCTCCACGGCCCCCGCGACGTCGCCCTGGTCGAGGAGATCGTCGGCTCGCAGCGTGACGAGATCGAGCTCCGAGGGGAGCAAATCGTCGATGAACTGGCGGACCTGTGGCTCGGGAACCGCTCCCGTGAAGCGATTCACTTCCCGACCTTCTTTGAACGCCACGACGGTCGGGATGCCCTGAACGCCCAGTTGTTGCGCAATCTCCGGGTTTGCGTCGACATCCAGCTTTGCGAGGAGCCACCGACCTCCTCCTTCTTGGGCGGCGCTTTCGAGTACCGGGCCGAGCGTCTTGCACGGGCCACACCATTCGGCCCAGAGATCGACCACGACCGGGATCTGGTGAGAGGCGCGAAGCAACCGAATCTGCGAAGTCGGCGGTGGTGACATCGATGACGCTGGAGACCATGACCGAGAATCTAGCTCTCGGCAGGGTGTACGGATCTTCGACAACGCCGAAGCGGACCGCGATGTGAGCGGGTCTGCCGTGGGTATGCTTCGAATGCGACGAACCGAGAGGACCGTTCATGCCCCCATTCGGCCGCGTGCTGACTGCCATGATCACGCCATTCACCACCGATGGCCACATCGACGAAGACGCGGTGGCCCGACTCGCGAGACATCTGATCGACTCTGGCTCGGACGGTCTCGTCGTCGCCGGAACGACCGGCGAGTCACCGACCCTGAGCGCGGACGAGAAGGTCGGGCTCTTTCATTCGGTCAAGCGGGCGGTGGGTGAGCGAGCACTGGTCGTCGCCGGAACCGGCACCTACGACACCGCCGAGTCGATCGAGCTCACGAAACGGGCGGCAGATGCCGGGGTCGACGGGATCCTCGCCGTCACGCCGTATTACTCGAAGCCAGAGCAGCGAGGTCTGATCGGCCATTTCTCGGCGATCGCCGACGCCTCCGAGCTTCCCGTGTTGCTCTACAACATTCCCGGGAGGACAGGACGGTTGATCGAGGTGTCGACGCTGGTCGAACTGTCGGGTCACGACCGGATCGTGGCCGTGAAGGACGCCGTCATGGACATCGACCACACGTCTGCGACAGTGGCCGCCGCACCGGATCTGGCGGTCTACTCGGGGCAGGACTCGTACACGCTGGCAATGATGGCTGTCGGGGCGATCGGGGTCGTCTCGGTGATCTCCCACCTTGCCGGCCGGACCGTCGCCGAGATGGTGGCGGCGGCAGAAGCCGGGAATCTCGAGCGAGCGCGTAGGCTTCACCACATCTTGCTGCCACTCAGCTCAGCTGCGTTCCTCGAATCGAATCCCGGCCCGATCAAAGCCGCGATGTCCGCGTTCTGGGCGCCGGTGGGAGCACCGAGAGCGCCACTGTCTCCGGCAACTGACGAGACGGTCACCGCGATTGGAGCGGCGCTCAACGCCCTGCAAGACGCGACGGCATGACCGCCGCACAACCCACCGTCTTCGATTTCTGGAGTTTTGTATGAGTGTCCGTATCACGTTCTTGGGTGGACTCGGCGAGATCGGCCGCAACTGTGCAGCCGTCGAGATCGAGGGCAGGATCGCGCTCATCGACTGCGGTCTCATGTTCCCCGAAGAGGACATGCTCGGCGTCGACCTGGTCTTCCCGGATTGGAGCTGGTTGATCGAGCGGGCGGACGACGTCGAGTTCGTGCTGCTCACCCACGGCCACGAAGACCACATCGGGGCCCTTTCCTACTTCCTGCGGGACATCAACGTTCCCGTGTATGGGACGCAGTTGAGCCTCGAGTTGGCTCGAGGACGGATCGAAGAAGCGGGGATCCAGGCGCAGCTGCATCCCGTGAATCAGTTGGAGTGGCGCAAGCATGGTCCGTTCAACTTCAAGCTCATTCCCGTGAGTCACTCCGTCCCCGATGCGTCGGCCGTCGCCCTCGACACGATCGAAGGGATGATCGTCCACACCGGCGACTTCAAGCTCGATCCGACTCCGATCGACTCGAAGCCAACCGACCTGGCGGCGTTCGCCGGGCTTGGTGACGTGCGCCTGATGCTGTCGGACTCGACCAATGCGGAGAACCCGGGATTCGTGCCTTCAGAGAGCTCGCTGGGCGATCCGATCCGTGACATCATCCGGGACAGCCCCGGCCGGGTGATCGCCGCGTGCTTCTCGTCACATGTCCATCGGGTCCAACAGATCGCCGACGCCGGTATCTCAACAGGACGCAAGGTCGCGTTCTTCGGTCGGTCGATGCATCGCAACACCGATGTGGGCCGCGAGCTCGGGGTGCTCGACATCCCCTCGAGCGAGATTCTCGACATCAAGGACCTGATGAGCCTGCCCCCGGAGCGGCAACTGCTGATCACGACCGGAAGCCAGGGCGAGCCGTTTGCCGCTCTCTCCTTGATGGCACAGGGACGGCACAAGTTCGTCGATCTCAATGACACCGACACGATCCTGATCAGTGCGACGCCGATCCCCGGAAACGAGACGGCCGTCTCGAAGGTGATCTCCCGTCTCATCAAGCGGGGAGCGATGGTGTTCCACGGTCGGAATGCCAACGTCCACGTCTCGGGTCACGCCAATCGCGAGGAGTTGCTGACGATGCTGAACGTCGTGCGGCCGGAGGCGTTCGTCCCGGTACACGGCGAGTATCGCCATCTGGCGGCTCATGCCCGGCTCGCTCGAATGATGGATGTGCCATGGGTCGATGTGCTCGAGGACGGGGACGCGGTGATTGTCGATGGCAACGAGACCCGGGTCGAGCGCCGGGCGGTCGAAGCTGGATACGTCTTTCTCGACGGCGACTCCTACGGCGAGGTCGAGCGTGGGGTGCTGCGAGATCGCGGCCACCTCGCCGACGAGGGCGTGGTCGTGGTCACCGTTGCCGTGAACCATGAGACCGGAGCGATCGTGTACGGGCCGGATCTCGACAGTCACGGGGTGATGGGCCAGCCGGATGGAGTGTTGGAGAAAGCCGGGGACGCGGTTCGAAGTGCCGTTCAGGATCGCTCGGGTGCCGGCACGTTCGACATGTCAGCCATCCAGCAAACGGTCAAGCAGGCGGCGCAGAAGGTGCTCAGGGCCGAGTTGTCCCGCAAGCCGGTCATCATCCCGGTGGTCATCGAGCTGTGACCCGGGTGGCAGTGGCGGCGTCGCTGCTGCTCGTGGTGGTTGCCTGCGGAGGTGAGCCGGTCACGCTCGATCCCAACGGCGTTGCGATCGTCGACGAGACCGGAGATGCGCTGGGGCCGGGCGGTCCGGTCAGGCTGCGTGGCGCACCGGAATGCGGCGCAGACACGGTGGCGCTCATCGAGATCGAATACCCACTCGGCGATCTCGCGCCGGGAGAGGTGCGGACCTACGTTCGTGACCCCGATTCGGTCATCCCTCCCCAGTTGCTCGAGGCGCCGTATGACTATCGGAGCTCACTCTCCTCCGAGACCCGCTTCACGGGCTACGAGACGGATCGATTCACCATCTGGCTTGGCGCCGACTCGGACCAATACATCTACCTGGTCGACGGTCCCCGGGTGGAGGCGTGGCCCCGGGTGGAGGGCCTCGATTGCGACAGTTTCCCTCTCGACCCATGAGGGATGCATGAGCAACTGGGTGCTCGAGGTGGCGGACTATCGGCGCCGAGTCGCCGAGAACTACGCAGGTGCGCGATCGGCCGGGTCGGGCGCAAGCGCATGGACCGCATGGAGAGAGCGCCGTGACCTGCTGATCGGATCACATCCTCAGAGCCCGCTGCCCCTGGAGCGACGCACACCGGGGTGGGACACGCCGTTCTTCCCATACGATCCGACATGGCGGGTCACCGCTCCGCTTGTAGAGATCGACGACCCGGTCGTGCTCGAACTTCCTCACTCGTCGGAAGGGTCGACGCGGCTTCGTCGAGATCGGCGTTGTCAGCTTCGAACACGCGGGACGCTCACACAGGTTGTCGGTCTTCTGGCTCGACGAGTACTCCGGTGGCATCTTCATCCCGTTCCGGGATACCACCTCGACCGAGACGACCTATCCCGCCGGCCGATACCTGCTCGACACGGCGAAGGGCGCCGACCTCGGATCCGAACGACGGTGCCCTGATCCTCGACTTCAACTATGCATTCCACCCCTCGTGCGCCTGGGATGCGGTCTGGTCCTGCCCGCTGGCGCCTCCCAGCAACCGGCTGGACATCCCGGTTCAGGCCGGAGAGCTCCTCCCGCTCGGTTGATCGGCATCGGTCGTTCCGGCGTGCGAGCCCGTTGGAGGATCGGTCGCCGAACAGCGATTCCAGTCTCTCGCGCTCACCGCGGCGAAGTTCGCGCTCTGAGTCGTTGGATTCGTACGTGGAGGTCGGTAACCTGACCGGGACATGGCTTCCAAGACACCCACCCGGAAGGGCAGCCGTGGGCGGAAACGGGTGTCCAACGCACAGAAGAAGACCAAGAAGACGACCTCGAGGTCGTCCCGACGCCCGGCTGCCAAGGCTGGGCGCACAGGCCGCTTCACGCTGGAGACGGCCCGGGACTTCCTGCGGGAGCGCCTCGGCCGTCAGGCCGACGACGTATGGGGAATGATCCTCGTCGTCTTCGCCATCATCATCACTCTCTCGTTCTTCGGGCAGGCAGGCCCCGTCGGGCGCTTCCTCGACTCCGGACTGGAGTTTCTCTTCGGTGTGTGGGCGTATGCCCTCCCTGCCATCCTCGTCGGCATCGGACTCGCGATGGCGCTCGGGCGGCGCACCGACGGTGCGGGTCGGCTTGCGCTGGGCGCCATCGGCGTGTTCGCCGGCTCGCTTGCGATCTTCCATCTTCTGACCGGCGCAGTCTCGCTGGCCGAGTCGATGGAAATCGTTCGGGATCGCGGTGGCGCGGTCGGATCGCTGATGGCGTTTCCTCTCCGGCGAGCGCTTGGCACCTGGGGTGCATTCGTGATCCTCTCCGCCGTCGTCTCGGGTGGAGTCTTGATCGTCACTCAGACAACGGTCAAAGAACTGGTCTTGGCGCTCGGCGAGATGTGGACGGGGCTCCGCACCTTCGCCCGTTCCCTCCGAACCCAATCCGGCCAGCGCCGCACCGCTCGCCCCATGGATACCCAACGTCCAAAGCACGTTGCGCCCAAGCCCCAGAAGCCAACCATCCTGGGGAAGAAGAAGGCGGCGACGGGGCCCGAAGCCCGCAGCCGAGAAGCCGAAGGTCGCGGCCAAGCCGAAACCGATGCCCGCGAATACGTCCGGGTATCAGCTTCCACCGCTCGAACTGCTGGCGCTCGGGGGCGGCGAAGAACACAACCGGAGGACGCTCGAAGAGACTGCGGCAGCGCTCGAGGAGACGCTTCATCAGCACGGCGTCGATGCCGCCCTCACAAAGATCGTCCCTGGTCCGACCGTCACCCGGTACGAGGTCGAGCTCGCCCCCGGTGTGAAGGTGAACAAGGTCTCCAACCTGAGCCACGACATCGCCTACGCCCTGGCGACGCCCGATGTCCGGCTCCTCGTCCCGATCCCCGGCAAGAGCGCGATCGGTATCGAGATCCCCAACAAGAAGCGGCGCCTCGTCAGCCTCGGCGACATCCTCAGGAGCCCGGAGGCGGCCGGTGACACGCATCCGCTCTCGGTCGGGCTCGGCATGGACATCGCCGGCCGCCCCAAGCTCCTGAACCTGGCTGAGCTACCCCACGTCCTGATCGCCGGCGCCACCGGCGCCGGGAAGTCGTCGGCGATCAATGCGCTCGTCACCTCGATTCTGATGCGTGCCACTCCTGACGACGTGCGGCTGATCATGGTCGACCCGAAGCGGGTCGAACTCGGCCAATACAACGGCGTTCCGCATCTGTTGACGAGGGTCATCACCAATCCGAAGAAAGCCAACGACGCCCTCAAGTGGGCGGTCGCCGAGATGGACAGGCGGTACGACCTCGTCGCCGACGCCGGCGCCCGCGACATCGACGGATACCGGGAGAAGCTGGCAGCCGGTGAGCTCGACGCCGAGCAGTTCGACCGGTTCCCCTACATCGTGGTGCTCGTCGACGAGCTGAACGATCTGATGATGGTCGCCGGCAAGGAAGTGGAGGAGTCGATCGTCCGGATCGCACAGATGGCCAGAGCGGTCGGCATCCATCTCGTGCTCGCCACCCAGCGGCCGTCGGTGAATGTCATCACCGGAGTCATCAAGGCGAACGTTCCATCACGGCTGGCGTTCTCGGTGGCATCGACCACCGACTCGCGGGTGATCCTCGACAGCGCAGGCGCCGAGAAGCTGGTCGGGATGGGAGACATGTTGGTGGTGACGGCCAAGGAGCCACGACCCAACCGTCTCCAGGGGGCGTTCGTGCGCGAGTCCGAGATCCATGCAGTGGTCGATTGGGTCAAGGCTCAGCGAGAGGTGACGTACAAGGACGAAGAGGTCCTCGAGGTCGCGGCTCAAGCATCAGCCGTCGATGTCGACGAGATCGACGACGAGGATGAGATTCTCGCCCGACAGGCGACCGAGTTGGTCGTTCGGAGCCAACTCGGGTCGACCTCGATGCTCCAGCGGAAACTCCGCATCGGTTTCGCCCGGGCCGGACGGATCATGGACATTCTCGAACAACGTGGCGTGGTCGGCCCCAGCCAGGGCTCCAAGGCGCGCGAGGTGCTCCTGACCGAAGAAGAGCTCGATACCGCCCTGGCCACGACCTGAGATGGGGTTGCCCGGATCAGGAGCCGCTTCTGCCGGCGGCGAGTCGCCAGCGTGTCGATCGTCGGTCGGTGGGCGTGACAGGCTGATCCGCGGCCTGGTATCGACCGCCTCCAGCGGCACGTTCCTCGTTTCTCCACCGTCGCAATCGATGGCGACCGTGGTGGCTACGATCCCTCGCGTATGAGGCAGATCTTGACGCCGAGCGGAGATCTGGTGGGGGAGGCACCCATGGACGACGATCTGACCGTTCGTCTGTACCGGGCCATGGTGTTCGCCCGCACCTACGACCGCAAGAGCATGGCAATGCAGAAACAAGGCCGGCTCGCCACCTATGCGCCCTTCGAGGGGCAGGAGGCGGCCCAGGTCGGTAAGCGCGGCGGCCCTCCAGGCCGACGACTGGATGGTGGCGACCTATCGGGACGCCGCTGCGATGTGGATGCAGGGCTATCCGATGGAGCTGCTCATCGCCGGCAGGACCGGGGATGAGCGCGGAGGGAACGTCCCCGATCAGGTGAACGTCCTTCCCCCGTCGATCACCGTCGGTGGTCACATGGTGCACGCCGTCGGTCTCGCCTGGGCCGAACAACTGCGCGGTTCCACACGAATTGCCATCACCTACTTCGGTGACGGAGCCACGTCCGAGGGAGATTTCCACGAGGCCATGAATTTCGCGGCGGTTCGGAACGCGCCCGTCGTGTTCCTCTGCCAGAACAACGGATGGGCGATCTCGCTGCCGCGGCAGGAGCAGACCGCGTCCGAGACGATTGCCGAGAAGGCCATTGGCTACGGCATGCCGGGCCTCCACGTCGATGGCAACGATCTGTTCGCCATGTTCGAAGCGACGAGGGAGGCAGTCCAACGAGCCAGGTCCGGTGCGGGGCCGACGCTGATCGAGGCAGTGACCTACCGGATCGGTCCCCACACCACTGCGGATGACCCTGCCCGGTATCGGCCCGAGGGCGAGACCGAGCAGTGGTTGCGTCGCGATCCCATCGAGCGGGTCCGGGTGTATCTGTCCGAGCGGGGCCGATGGGACGCAGAATGGCAGGCTCGGATCGAGGAACAGGCCGCAGCGGCCATCGAACGGTCGGTCGAGTTGGCCGAGGGCCTGCCAATGCCGACCGCCGACGACATGTTCGAGTCGATGTTCGAGTCGATGCCGCCAGATCTCGCAGAGCAGCGTTTCGAAGCGCGACGTCTGGGCAGCCGGTGATGAGCGTCACACTTGCCGGAGCGCTGAACCTCGCGCTCGATGAAGCGCTTGCCGCCGACGACAGCGTGGTTGTCATCGGAGAGGACGTAGGTCGAACCGGTGGCGTCTTCCGTGTCACGGACGGCCTTCTGGCCAAGTACGGCCCTGATCGCGTGGTCGACACACCGGTCGCCGAGTCCGGCATCGCCGGGGTGGCTCTCGGCCTCGCCGCCAACGGGATGCGACCGGTGATCGAGATGCAGTTCATGGGGTTCTCGTATCCCGCGTTCGATCAGATCATCAGTCACATCGCCAGGATCAGGAACCGATCACGCCATCGGTTCTCTGCTCCGATGGTGATCCGGATCCCTTTTGGAGGCGGAATCGGTGCTGCGGAACACCACTCCGAGTCGGCCGAGGCGATCTACGTACACACCCCGGGTCTCAAGGTGGTCGTCCCTTCGAGGCCGTCGGATGCGTACGGGTTGTTGCGGTCGGCGATCGATGATCCCGACCCTGTCGTGGTCCTCGAGCCGATCCGTTTGTATCGCTCGGTGAAGGAGGATCTCCCCGAGGATCCCGATGTCGTCACGATCGGAGAGGCGAGCGTGGAGCGAGCCGGGGACGACATCACACTCGTCTCCTATGGTGCGATGATGAAGGAGTCCCGGGAGGCGGCCGATGTCCTGGGCGACAGCGGTGTGGGTGTCGACCTCATCGACCTCCGGACACTGTCCCCACTCGACATCAAGACCGTGCTGGACTCTGTCAGGCGCACCACCCGCGTGGTCCTGGTCTCCGAGGCCCCGCGTACCGCCGGCGTGATGTCGGAGGTGTCGGCCCTGATTTCTGAGCGGGCGCTCTACTCGCTGACCGCTCCTGTCCAGCGCATCACCGGGTGGGACACCATCTTCCCGCTCAAGCGCTCCGAGCATCTGTTCCTGCCGTCGACTGACCGGATCGTCGAGGCCGCGCGACGCGCTCTCGACGAATCGCTCTAGGGTCGGACCGTGGCGAGAGAGTTCAGACTTCCCGATATCGGAGAGGGGCTCACCGAGGCCGAGATCGTTCGAGTGGCTCGTGGCCGTCGGCGACCGCGTCGAGATGGACGCTGGACTGGTCGAAGTCGAGACCGACAAGGCGCTCATGGAGATCCCGTCCCCGGTCGCAGGCACCGTGCTCTCGCACGGCGCACCAGCGGGGTCGGTACTCGCCGTCGGTGAGATCCTCGCGATCATCGGAGAACCTGGAGAACTCGACGAGCCACAGGACCTCGATAACGGGGTCGCCGCACCGTCGATCGGCCCTGTTGTGCCCCGGGACGAGACCGTCGAATCGCCACCGATTGTGGGGTCGATCTCGTCGGAGGCCGTCGACCTGTCGGCGGTTCGACGCGAGCCTGTCGGCAACGGCACGGCCCAGGCCTCGAGTTCGACCGGGTCGGCCCAAACGCTCCCGATGATCCGGCGGATGGCAGCCGACCTCGGCATCGATCTCGGCGCCGTCGAAGGCACCGGTCCTGGTGGGAGGATCACCAGAGACGATGTCCAGCGGGCTGCAGGCGCACATCCGAGCTCGCCTGTCGGCGCAGCCGACGACGCCGTCGAGTCTCGCGGCTGGCGTTGAGTCTCGGTCAGATCAGGTGGTTCCCGAGCCGACCGTCGAGTCTCCGCTCGGCAACGCCTCCTGTCCCAAGGGAAGAGTCCCCGGCGACGGGCCGAGGGGAGCGAATGAGCGCGACGCGCCGGGCCATCGCCGAGCACATGGAGCGGTCGTGGCGGGAGATCCCGCACGTCACGACGTTCGCTCACGTCGATGCCGGCCGGCTGCTCGACGCCCGGAGGGCGCTCGCTCAACGCCGGGGCTCGGCCGTGTCGATCGATGCCATCGTGGTCAGAGCCGTGGGCGCTGCCCTCCGCACGCCACCCGATCGTTGCTTCGCACCTCGAGGAAGACACGATCGTGGAGGCGGAAGCCCTCGACATCGGCGTTGCCGTCGACACTCCCGAGGGCCTCGTGGTCGTGGTTGTGGATGACGCGACCGCATACGACCTCGTCGACCTGACGGCCGAGATCTCCCGACTCGCCGCCGGAGCCCGCAATCGCACCCTGTCGCCTGAGCGGTACCGAGGTCAGTGTTTCACGGTGTCCAACATCGGCGCCGTCGGTGGCTGGTACGGCACGCCAATCGTCCCGTACGGCACGGCCGGGATCCTGAGTGTCGGGCGGGCCGAGGAGACGCCGGTCGTGCGCGACGGCGCAATATCCATCGCACCGGTGATGCCCCTCTCGTTCTCATACGACCACCGCATCATCGACGGTGCAGAGGGCAGGCGATTCATGGCAACGCTCGGAGAGAACCTGGAGGAGCCTGCGCTCTTTCTCGGCTGAGACGTCTCAGTCGTCGCGCATCAACGCCGACATCTTGCGGCGGAGATGGGGCGGAGCACTGCGGAGGCCGAGATCGACGGCGAACTGTGCGTCGTCGGTGATATCGAGAATGACTTCTTCCCCCTCGGCTCTGAGATGGAACCCATCTGGGAGGGCGTTCACGCGGACTTCGCTCTTGGGCCAGTCACCGATCTGAGCATCTCCGGCACTCATCCTGATGCGTTCCTCGGTGAGGTCGATGACGATGTCGAGCGGAGGACTGTCGTCCCCTGGCATTCGCAGAGATCCTCGATATGCAGACATGTCCGGTCTCCTCACCGACCTATACCGACAGATTATTGCAACTCGTCGAAAAGGGAAGCAGATTCATCGCCTTCGTGTCGCTCGGTGAACTCGGCGACTTCCGCCGAATCGACCGGGGGAGCGAGGCTCGATCGCAGCATCCCGACGAGTTGATCCTGCATGCGGCCATGAACGATGACGCCGGGGACGAAGGTTCCCTCTGCCGGCCGGTGGCAGCACTCGCCGTGCGGGCACTTCGACGCCCGGTGGTGATTGGTTCTTCGTGCACGAAAGTAGCGAGCATCCTCGAATCGAACCCCCACTGTGAGGGCGTCACCCTCGCCTGCGGCGACCAGATGGGTCGAGCACAGGAACGAGCCGACGGGCGTGTCGGTGAACTGGTTGTGCACGTCGTAGCGCGCCTCTGAGTCGTACACGGTCCTTGCAGCGAATCTTCGACAGAGTCGTTGACCTTCGAAGGCCCCGTGGGCGTCGTGGGGGAGTGGTACTCCATCGTTGGCGTAGGCCTTTGTGATGACGCCTTCTTCGGTACTGCGCACGAAGTGGCATGGGAGATCGAGTACCCGGGTCGCGAGGTTGGCGAAGCGCTGGGCGGCCATCTCATAGGAGACGTAGAAGCGTTCCTTGATGTCTTCGATGGAGAGATCCCGGCCCTGTTTGGCCTGCTGGAGGAAGACCGAGGTGGTCGCTTCCGGTATCAGGACCGCAGCGGCGAAGTACGCCGACTCGATCCGCTGCCAGAGCATCTCGAGGGGTGTCGCGGGCACGTCGTGCTCGAGCACTCGGTTGGCGAGGGTCTGGAGAATCGCCTTCCTGGCTTGGCGGGTCCTCAGCTCGTTGCGCTGGGCAACATAGATCCGTCGGTTGGTTTCGTCGACGATCGATCGCACCGTCCGGGGGATGTCGTCGACGAAGCGGATGCGGTATCCGAGTTGGTCGGCCATCGCCGTGAGATCGCGGCTGGTGAGCGGCCCAGCGGTGTCGACGGCGCACTCCGAAAGGAAGGTCCTGGCGGTGTCCTCGATGTCGTCGAGGTAACCGTTCGCCTCTGCCAGCCGACGCGAACAGTCGGCGCTCGCCCGTCTGAGATGATCGGTCGTCGCCTGTGCGAGCGGCGTTTCGACCGCTGCCACCTCGAAGAGGGACAGGAGATGTTCGATCACGTCATCTGGCGTCTTGGCGGTGGGCTTGAGGTGCGGAAGGCCGATCCTTTGGTAGACCGGATGCTCCTGGGCGCGCTCCAATCGGATTTCGAGGTCGGATCGGTGGTCGGGTGCGGTGTCCTCGAGCAACTCGGCGACGGTGACGCCGACGGCGTCCGCAAGTCTCGAAATCTGGCCGAGTTTGACGTCCCGCTTCCCATTCTCGACCAGGGAGAGATACGGGGCGGGGCGTCCGATCGTCTCACCGAGATCGTCGAGCGTCATCCCGCGTTGCTTGCGAAAATGTCGGAGCCGGTGCCCAAACACCAACGGATCGAGCGTCATGAGGGTGTCCCAATGCTTGTGAATACCGAAAGATAGCCGAATCTTCGGCGCTTGTGACCTGAATGTTCGCTCAATAACGTGAAACATCGATGCAATGACGACGACATCTGTGTTCGAACTGACCGCACCCGAGATCGACCCCGAGATCCTCAGCCAGGAGGCGTTGGCCTTCGTCGCCGAGCTCGTACGTGAGTTCCGCCCGGTCGTGGACCGGTTGCTGGCGGCCCGTCAGGAGCGGCAGCAGGCGCTGGACGCAGGGGGAACCCTCGGGTTCCTGGCAGAGACCGAGGACGTTCGCAACGGAGACTGGCGCGTGGCTCCAGCCCCGACCGATCTGGAGGATCGTCGGGTCGAGATCACCGGCCCCGTGGACGCCAAGATGATCATCAACGCCCTGAATTCGGGTGCGAAGGTGTTCATGGCCGATTTCGAGGACTCCTGCACGCCGACGTGGGAGAACGTCGTTGTCGGCCAGCGAAACCTGCTGGAAGCCCATCGAGGGACCCTCTCCCTCGACGTCGGAGACAAGCAGTACCGACTGAACGATGAGCGTGCCACGCTGATGGTCCGCCCACGCGGCTGGCATCTCGTCGAGAAGCACGTTCTCGTCGACGGTCGACCGGCTCCCGCCGGGTTGTTCGACTTCGGGCTCTATCTGTTCCACGGCGGCCGGGCTGCGATCGATGCAGGATCAGGGCCCTACTTCTATCTGCCGAAGCTCGAGAGCCATCTCGAGGCGCGGTTGTGGAACGATGTGTTTCTGGCCGCACAGGCGATGCTGGGAATCCCGAGAGGCACGATCCGGGCGACGGTGCTGATCGAGACGGTCGCCGCGGCATTCGAGATGGACGAGATCCTCTATGAGCTCCGCGAGCACTCTGCCGGACTCAACGCCGGACGATGGGACTACATCTTCTCGGTGATCAAGAAGTTCAGGGAGCGGCCGGACTTCGTGTTGCCCGATCGCTCCGACATCACCATGACGGTGCCCTTCATGCACGCATACACCGAACTCCAGGTGGCGACGTGCCATCGGCGCGGGGCTCACGCCATCGGGGGGATGTCGGCCTTCATCCCCAACCGACGAGATCCGGAGGTGACCACGGCTGCGTTCGCCAATGTCGCTGCGGACAAGCGGCGTGAGGCCGAGGCCGGGTGCGATGGGACATGGGTGGCTCATCCGGGATTGGTCGAGGTCGCTCGACATGAGTTCGACCTGGTGCTCGGAGACCGGCCCAATCAACTCGACCGCGAGCGACAGGTCGACATCTCGGCCTCGGACCTGCTCGACACCCGGATCGATGGGGCGTCGGTCACCGAGCAGGGGCTGCGGACGAACGTGGCCGTCGGCATGCGGTATCTGGATTCGTGGCTCGATGGCCAGGGCGCGGCAGGAATCGACAACCTGATGGAGGATGTCGCAACCGCCGAGATCTCACGCAGCCAGATCTGGCAGTGGGTCAACCACGGAGTCGGCATCCCGTCCCTCGGACCGATCGACGCAGACCTGGTCCGTCGCATCGCTGAAGAAGAGGCCGAACGCTACGGCGTTGGTGATCTGGCGAAGCAGGTCTTCCTAGAGGTCGCCCTCGCCCCCGAGTTCATCGAGTTCCTGACATTGTCCGCATACCAACACATCGATTGAGGAGAACACCAATGCATCCGAAGCAGACCTTCGCACAACAGGTGAGCGAGCTCGAGAGCGATTGGGCCACCAACCCCCGGTGGAACGGGGTCACCAGGACGTACACGGCAGAGGACGTCGTCAAACTGCGCGGCTCGATCCGCGAACGACACGAACTCGCCGAGCTCATGGCCGAGCGGCTGTGGGATGAGATGACGGCCACCGACTACGTCAATGCCCTGGGAGCACTGTCAGGTGGCCAGGCTGTGCAGATGGTCAAGGCCGGTCTCAGAGCGATCTACCTCTCCGGATGGCAGGTGGCCGGGGACGCCAACCTCGCCGGCCAGGTGTACCCGGATCAATCGCTGTACCCGGCGACGTCGGCACCGGCTCTGGTCGAACGGATCAACAACGCGCTGCGACGCGCCGACCAGATCGCCTGGTCGGAAGGCGACACAGACGGCGACATGTTCGTCCCGATCGTCGCCGACGGCGAAGCAGGGTTCGGGGGAGCGTTGAATGTCTTCGAGCTCACCAAGAACTTCATCGCGGCCGGAGCGGCCGGTGTCCACTTCGAAGATCAGCTCGCCTCCGAGAAGAAGTGCGGTCACATGGGCGGCAAGGTGCTCGTTCCGACGAGCCAGCACATCAGGACGCTCACCGCAGCTCGGCTGGCTGCTGACGTCCTCGGCGCTCCGACGATCATCGTCGCTCGGACCGATGCCAATGCCGCGAACCTGCTGATCTCCGATGTCGACCCGCGGGATCGCGGGTTCTGCACCGGAGAACGCACCGACGAGGGATTCTTCCGGGTCAGGCCCGGTCTTGACCAGGCGATCGCTCGCGGGCTCGCCTACGCCGAGTACACCGATCTGATCTGGTGTGAGACGTCCACGCCCGACCTCGAGGAGGCGAAGGCGTTCGCAGATGCGATCCATGCGGAATACCCGGGCAAGATGCTCGCCTACAACTGCTCGCCGTCGTTCAACTGGAAAGCGGCCCTCGACGACGACACGATCGCCCGTTTCCAACGGGAACTCGCGTCGATGGGGTATGCGTTCCAGTTCATCACCCTGGCAGGCTTCCATGCGCTGAACGCCTCGATGTTCGAGCTTGCGCAGGGGTATGCGGCCTCGGGAATGAGCGCTTACGTCGAGCTCCAACAGCGGGAATTCGCCATGGAGAGTGGGGGATACACTGCAACCCGTCACCAGCGTGAGGTTGGTGCCGGCTACTTCGATAAGGTGTCTGACGTGATCAGCGGCGGGAAGGCCTCCACGCTCGCATTGGTCGGATCCACCGAGGAGGCCCAATTCTGAACAGGAGAGAGCGAACACGATGAGCATCGTCCACGTCGTAGGAACGGGAACGATCGGCGAGCCCCTGATCGGGCTGCTGGCAGACCACAAGACCGATTTCGGGATCGAAGAGGTGACGTTCCACAAGCGGACGCCGCTTCTGAGTGAACGCGCCAAGGTCAACGACCTGGTCCGCCGGGGAGCGATCTTGTCGGTCGACGAGGACCGCAAAGGAGACTTCGAGGAACTCGGCCACGCCCCCAAGTACGGGGCGCGCGAGGCGATCGATCGTGCAACGGTGGTGATCGATTGCACGCCGGTCGGGAATCGGATGAAAGAGGAGTTCTACGACGGAGCCACCGGCCCACGCGGGTTCATGGCCCAGGGATCGGAGTTCGGGTTCGGGAAGATGTACGCCCGCGGGATCAACGATGCCGCGATCGTCGATGATGATCGATTTCTCCACATCGTTTCCTGCAACACCCACAACATCGCCGTGCTCGTCAAGACGCTGGCGATGGATCCCGATGGGACCTCGCACCTCGAGGACGGTCGGTTCCTCTGTATGCGGAGAGCGAATGACATCAGCCAGTCATCGGGATTCGTAGCGAGCCCGACGGTCGAACCGCACAAAGAGGAGCGCTTCGGCACCCATCACGCCCGTGACGCTCATGTGTTGTTCGAGACGCTCGGCTATGACTTGCCGCTCTTCTCGTCGGCGGTGAAGCTCAACACCCAATACATGCATTCGATCCACTTCTCGTTGACGCTGGATCAGGACGTCACCGTCGACGAGGCAGTCGACCGCCTCCACGCCAACACCAGAGTGGCGGTCACACTGAAACGATCGGCGGGGGAGGTCTTCTCGTTCGGCCGCGATCACGGCTACTTCGGGCGGATCCTCTCCCAGGCGGTGGTCTCGCTCGACACCCTCACCGTTCGCAACGGCAACGAGTTGGTCGGTTTCTGTTTCACCCCACAGGACGGCAACCCGCTGCTGTCGACCGTGGCAGGGATGTTGCGATACCTCGACCCGTCGACGATGGAAGCGCGGCTGGACGTGCTCCGCCCGTACCTCTATACCGAGGTCTGAGACTCGGGCGGAGCCGGGTCCCCCAGAGCGCGTGCTCCATTGACCTGCTTCACCACCACGATGCCAACTGCCAGGATCGGGACCGCCAGGAAGCCTCCGACGAGGCCGGCCACGATGAATCCGATCGTGAGGGCAACGATGATCAGCAGCGGATGCATGTCGGTCGCCTTCCCCACCAGGATCGGCATGAGGATGTCGCCCTCGAGTCGCTGAACCGCCAAGACGATCGCCACCACGATCAGCGCCTCGGTCAGCCCGACCGTGGCCAGAGCGACCAGCGCCGCGGCCAAGCCGGACACCGTTGCTCCGATGAGCGGGAAGAATGCTCCGAAAAAGATCAGGAGGGAGAGCGGGATCACCAATGGCACGCCGAGGATGGCGAGGCCGATTCCAATCACCAACGCGTCTGCCAGGCCGACCAGGGCGGTGCCTCCGAGATAGCTGCGCAGCGTGGCCCAGGAACGTTCCCCGATCCGGTGGATGAGCTCGCGGTGCTCATCCGGGGTGTAGCTGAGCAACCAGTGCCAGAACCGATCGCCGTCCTTGATGACGAAGAAGGCGAAGACCAGCATCAGCAAGAATCCGGTGACCACTTCGAGGACCGTGGCGGCACCTCCAGCCACGCCACCGAGTAGCTGTTCTGCGTTCGATGAGATCGAGTCTTGCGCCTGCTGGAGATAGTCGTCGACCCGTTCGGCACTCAGGCCGAGCGGACCGTCGGCGAGGTAGTCGGTGATCTGCAGGATCCCCTCGTCGACGGACGCATTGATCTCGTCAACGCTCGCAGCGATCTCGCCGGAGATGAAGGCGACAACGCCCACCAGCACCAGCGCGGCCCCCACGAAGGCGAGCATGGTGGAGAGCAGTCGGTTGACCCCCCGGGACCGGAGCCATGCGACCACCGGTGTCGCAAGCGATCCGACGAACAGCGAGAGGAGCGCCGGGATGACGAGCACCCTGATCTCAGCGAGGACGACCGTGGCGAGATAGGCGACCCCAGCCAGCACCAGCAACCGCCATCCGATGGATGCGGATGTTCTCAGCCACGTGGGTACCGGGTCGTGCATGGGACGTCAAGCTAACGCGGTACCGTTGGAACTCATGGACGGTCAATCACAACGACAGGCACTCACCGCCGCCGAGCGGGCGCTCGAGGCATTGGGGCGCAAGGATCCTTCGGCGGCCCGCACCGCAGTCGCGACCGCAATGGAACGCGACCAGATCGGGCTCTTCTCGTCGCTGGCCGACGCGGTCTATCTGGCGGCCACCGAGCTCGAGCGAGACGAGGAGATCTCCGAGTCCACCTGGAATCAGCTGGCCGACGCAGTCGGTCCCGGCCCGTTGGCCGGCATCGTCGAACAGATTCGCTGAGTGTCGGATCATCACCTGCACCTCCATCCGCATGCGGGCGGCGATGTCCCACCAGCATCCGACGACGTCGACTACGAGGCGTTGATCGACCGCTACGTGTCTGTGGGCGCCGACCGGGGCATCGACGAGCTCGGATTCACCGAGCATCTCTACCGGTTCGTCGAGTCCGAGAACGCACTGGGCCGATTCTGGGAGAGCGACACACATCCCGAACTCGCAGAGCACTCGCGGCGATTCGTGGAAGCAGACCGAACGCTGTCGATCGAGACCTATGTCGAGGCGATCACTGCGGCCAAGGATCGGGGCCTCCCGGTTCGGTTGGGGCTCGAGATCGACTACTTCCCCGACACGATCGACGCGGTCCTCGCGTTGATCGATCCGTATCCGTGGGACTTCTTGATCGGATCCGTCCACTGGATCGGTCCGTGGGCGATCGATTCCAGCCAGGTGGCGGCCGAGTTCGAGCGGCGCGGGGTCGAACAGGCGTGGTCGGAGTACTTCGAGTTGGTGAGATCTCTTGCTGCATCCGGGGCAGTCGACGTCCTCGCTCACGTCGACGTCTGCAAGAAGTACGGCTATCGACCCGAGCGCGAGCCGCTGGAGTCGTACGCCGCTGTGGTGGCGGCTGCTGTGGAAACCGGGACCGCAGTCGAGGTGTCGAGCCAGGGGCTCAGAAAACCCGCAGCCGAGGAGTATCCGTCGCCTGCGTTCCTCGAGATGTTCCATGCGGCGGGCGTCCCGATCACGCTGGCGAGCGACGCGCACGCGGCCGACGACGTCGGCGACGCCAACGATCGACTGGTCGATGCAGCCCGCAAGGCCGGCTACGAGACGCGACTCGGTTTCGAGGGACGGACGCGTACCTCGTTCCCCTTGTGACAATCGTCGGGGTTCGGCCCGTCGAATCATGACTGCAACCACCGGCGGATACACTCCTCGATCATGTCCTCCACCCCCACGGTCTGGCTGACCACGCTCGGCTGCGCAAAGAATCAGGTCGATTCCGAGAAGGTCGAAGTGATGCTCGGAGAAGCCGGCTACCGCCGGGCCGACTCGCCCGAGTCTGCCGACGTCGTCATGGTGAACACCTGTGCCTTCATCGAGGAGGCCAGGGCTGAGTCCGTTGACACCATCCTCGAGATGCAGGACACAAAGCGCGCCGACGCTCGCACGATCGTGATCGGATGCATGGCCCAACGGTTCGGCACCGATGTCGCTGAGGCGTTGCCCGAGGTCGATGCGATCCTCGGCCTCGATCGCTACGGAGAGCTGGTCGGAACGCTCGACCGCTTGACGGGCTTCGGGGGGGATCCCGAAACCGTGCTCCTCGGGACCGAGATACGACGCCGACCGAAGATGGACATTCTCAACCTCGTGAACCGCCCGGCTCCGACGTTTCCGTACGCATATGTGAAGGTCGCCGAGGGATGCGACAAGCCGTGCACGTTCTGTGCCATCCCGCTGATCCGCGGCAAGCAGCGCTCACGACGTCCGACAGAAATCAGGGACGAGGTGGCCGGTCTGGTTGGCGCCGGCGTACGGGAAGTCGTGCTGGTGGCTCAGGACCTGGCTGCATACGGTCGTGACATCGATGCCCCGGGTGCGGGGATCGTCGATCTGCTCCGGTTCTGCTCCGATGTCGACGGGTTGGACCGAATGCGCCTTCTCTACCTGTATCCGAAGGAGATCCGGCCGTCGCTCATCGAAGAGATGGCGGCGAACCCCAAAATCGCCACATACTTCGATCTCTCGCTGCAGCACTCCTCGGTCGAGCTGCTCAGGGCGATGAAGCGACCAGGAGGAGCAGAGCGGTACATCGAGCTCATCTCACAGATCCGCCAGGCTGCACCCGACGCCGCCACTCGCAGTTCCTTCATCGTCGGGTTCCCCGGCGAGACCGACGACCAGGTGGAGGAACTGGCCGAGTTTCTTGAAGAGGTCCGACTCGACTGGGCCGGGTTCTTCCCCTATTCGCCCGAGCCGGGCACGCCTGCCGCCGACCTCGATGGCCGGATCGACCGCGAGGAGATCAACGAGCGACTTCGCTATCTCCAGGGCGTCCAGGAAGACATCACCTACGACGCCAATTCGGCGATGGTCGGCCACACCGTTGACGTGCTCGTCGACCAGATCGAGGACGGCGTCGCCGTCGGTCGCTCGTGGCGCGAGGCTCCGGAGATCGACGGCGTGATCACCCTCGATCGCGGGGAGCCCCGCCAATGGGTCGAAGCACGGATCTCAGCCGTGGTCGGCACGGATCTCGAGGCGGTTGTCGTCGGGTGAGACGCAGAGTGGCACAGTGGGGAGATCGAACATGATCGTCGAGGTGATCGCCATCGGAACCGAGCTGCTGCTCGGTCAGATCGTCAACACCAACGCCAGCCACATCGGGTCCCGCATCGCCGACCTCGGTCTGGACGCGCATTATCAGCAGACCGTCGGCGACAACCTCGCCCGCATGGCCAGCGCCATCAGCCTGGCGATCTCGAGGTCGGACGCCGTCATCATCACCGGCGGCATCGGACCCACCCAGGACGACATCACTCGCGAGGCGATGTGCGAGGCAACGGGTCGATCGATGTCGTTCTCCGACGAGTATGCCGAGGCACTGCGGCGACGGTACGCCGAGTTGTCACGACACATGCCCGAGTCCAATCTCCGTCAGGCAGAGCACCCGGAGGGCTCTGAACTCCTTCCGAATCCGCGTGGTACCGCGCCCGGCATCGTGTTGGACCACGACGACACGCTGATCTTCGCAGTGCCGGGGGTTCCCGAAGAGATGCAGATGCTTGCTCGACGAGCAAGTCCTGCCGCGGATCACAGCCAAGGCGGGCATCGACAGCGTCCTCGTGAGCCGTGTCATTCGCACCTGGGGTCGAGGGGAGTCGGCGGTCGCCGAGCAACTCGAGGACCTATTTCAAGCGACCACCAACCCCTCGATGGCATTCCTGGCGTCGTCGGGCGAGATCAAGGTTCGCCTGACGGCGAAGGCCGCGTCGACGGAGCAGGCGGAAGCGTTGATTGCGCCGATTCAAGCCGAGGTGGTCGAACGTCTCGGGTCGTTGGTGTTCGGCATCGACTCAGAGGAGATCGAGCACGTCATCCTCGGGTTGGCCCGCAACCGGGGATGGACGATCGGTTCTGCCGAGTCTGCCACCGCTGGGTTGGTGGCTGGTCGGCTCACCTCCGTCGCGGGGAGTTCGGATGTGTTCCGGGGCAGCATCGTGGCCTATGCGACGGACCTCAAGACCGATCTGCTCGGGGTGGCATCCGAGACCATCGACGGTGGTGTCGTCAGCGAGGGGACGGCGCTTGCGATGGCCAAGGGGGCACGCCGCCGCCTCGGGGTCGACGTTGCGGTGTCGACCACGGGATACGCCGGCCCCGACGCCGGCGAGGATCCACCCGGGACGATGGTGTTCGCGGTGGCGACGCCTGAAGGCGCAAGGGCGAGGACCCTGCACCTACCGGGCGACCGCGAGCGGGTCCGGACCTATTCGGTGACTGCGGCACTCCAACTCCTCAGGCTGGGGATGTCCGGCGTCTGGTGGGGTGCGTGAGCGGATGGAGATCGGGTGAAGGTCTTCGTTGCGGTCCGTCCGCCGATCGATGTGCGAGCGGTGCTCTCCGAGGTGACGGCAGGGTGGGATCTACCCGGGAGGGTCGTCCCTGCGGACAACTGGCACTTGACACTCCGATTTGTCGGGAAGATGGACGATGTGTCGATCGATCGCCTGCTCGCAGACCTCGATCAGGCCGAACTCGGTGGAAGCTTCGGTGTCACCCTGGCCACCGTCGGCACATTCCCGAATCCGGAGAAGGCGACCGTGCTCTGGCTCGGCCTCCGACGAGGCATCGACCGCATGTCGGAACTGGCGGGGCGGATCGACGACGCAGTCGACCGAATCGGTTTTGGACGCGAGGAGCGGCCGTTCGTTCCTCATCTCACGTTGTCGCGAATTCGCCCTCCGGTTCGGGTGAATCGGCTGGTCGATGAGATCGACGTTCCGCCGATGCGGTTCGATGTGCACGAAGTGATCGTGTTCTCGTCGATCGATGGGGTGGATGGGCCGGTCTACGAGGAAATCGACACCGTTTCGGTGTGATTCTCGGGCATGGCGGCTCGGCCGAATCACCCGCTCTGCTACACCGCTCCGCCCAGATTCTGCTGTCGACTCGGACGCGAATGGCCGCAGTCGTTCGATGTTCGTGATTACGATTCAGCAACGGTCCTTGGCATCGAACACATGTTCGTGTAGCGTCCTCGGAACACAGAAGCGAAGTTCTGTCACACCCGACCCGTAGGTTCTGTTCTACGAGCCGGAATCGCAGGCCCGCACAGACGACAACGCATCCACAGCAACCAGGCATCCACAGCAACCAGCTGAGACAAGGTCAAGAGAGGTAGACCCGTGGCGAAACGACAGAACCAGGATCCCGTGAACTACGTCGGGCGAGACCCGAAGGAGCGCAACAAGGCGCTCGACATGGCGATGTCGCAGATCGAGCGACAGTTCGGCAAGGGCTCCATCATGAAGATGGGCGACGCCGCGACTGTCAAAGCCGAAGTGATCTCAACCGGAGCGCTCGCAGTCGACCTTGCCCTCGGTGTCGGTGGGGTTCCTCGTGGCCGTGTCGTCGAGATCTTCGGGCCAGAGTCGTCGGGAAAGACCACGCTCTCGCTCCATATCGTCGCCGAGGCCCAGCGCAACGGTGGGATCGCCGCATTCATCGACGCCGAGCATGCCCTCGACCCCATCTATGCCAGGGCACTCGGGGTGGATGTCGACGAGCTGTTGATCTCTCAGCCCGACACAGGGGAGCAGGCGCTCGAGATCGCCGACATGTTGATCCGCTCAGGAGCTCTCGATGTCGTCGTGATCGACTCGGTGGCTGCTCTGGTTCCTCGCGCTGAGATCGAAGGGGAGATGGGCGACACGCATGTCGGCCTCCAGGCCCGCTTGATGTCGCAGGCGCTGCGGAAGCTCACAGCCAACCTCCATCGATCAAAGACGACTGCGATCTTCATCAACCAGCTTCGCGAGAAGATCGGCGTCATGTTCGGGTCGCCGGAAACGACTCCCGGTGGGCGCGCGTTGAAGTTCTACTCATCGGTCCGGATCGACATTCGCAGGATCGAGTCGCTCAAGGACGGCGGCGAGAACGTCGGTAACCGCTGTCGGGTCAAGATCGTCAAGAACAAGATGGCGCCACCGTTCCGTCAGGCCGAATTCGACATCATGTTCGGTGAGGGCATCTCGCGGGAGGGAAGCCTCCTCGATGTGGCGGTCGATCTGGGCATCGTCCGCAAGAGCGGTGCCTGGTTCACGTTCGAGGACGAACAGCTGGGCCAGGGACGCGAGAACGCCAAACGGTTCCTGAAGGAGAGTCCGGAGGTTTCGATGCAGCTCCAGGCCCGGGTCTACGACGAGGCCGGTCTCAACGACTCCGTCGATGAGCCTGAGGAGGAATCCGAAGGATTGGAGAGCTCAGAGGTCGAGGAAGAGTGACGGTCGTGTCAGATCGTGAACTCGTGTTGTAGCATGAAGGACAAGGCACATAACACATTGAACAAAGCGTGACACCCAGATGATCGACGACCAGAGAAGGAACCACTGCAAACGGCCGGCATGACGCCTGCCCGCTCGTGAACATCCAACTCTGATCCACGGTATGTGCCGAACCCCTTGGGGTTCGGCTTTGCCGTTTCTGAGGGTGATCGCGCACTGAAAGTGAGCAGACACGATGGATCAACTTGGACCCATCGCCCTGGCGGTGGCGCTGGCGGTGGTCATTGCCGGAGGAGGCGGGTTCCTGATCGCGATGCGATCAACGTCCCGCAATTCCTCCGGCGAGAGCGACTCCCAGGACGTGATTGCCGAGGCGAGACTCGAAGCGCAACGGATTCTCACGAGAGCAGAAGAGGAGGGTCGCGCTCGGGCCGACACCTACCGAGAACGGGAAGAAGCGGCGCTCGAGCACCGCAAAGTGGAGATCGACACGGTCGAGTCGCGCCTCGGTCAACGCGAAGAAACGCTGGAACAACGGGCATCGAACCTGGCATCGCGGGAGCAGCTGCTGCTCGATCGCGAGCGCGAGGTCACGTCTGTGCGACAGGAGACCGAGTCGTTGCGTGAGGAGGCCCGCCAGGATCTGGAGCGGATCGCCAGCATCGATGCCAAGGCTGCAAAAGAGCAGCTGCTGCAGGATGTCGAGGATGAAGCTCGACGCGACGCCATGCTCCTTGTGCGAGATCTCGAGGTCAGGGCGCGCGAGGAAGCCGAAAAGCGCGCCCGGCGCATCCTGGCGACTGCGATCCAGCGTCTTGCGTCCGAGGTGGTGACCGAGACGACCGTCTCGGTCGTGCAACTCCCGAGTGATGACATGAAGGGGAGGATCATTGGCCGGGAGGGCAGGAACATCCGCGCCCTCGAAGCGGTAACCGGTGTCAACCTGATCGTCGATGACACGCCGGAAGCGGTGTCAGTCGCATCATTCGACCCGGTTCGTCGGGAGGTCGCCAGACTCACACTCGAGCGCCTGGTCGCCGACGGCCGGATTCATCCCGCCTCGATCGAAGAAGCCTTCGAGAAGTCGCAGGCAGAGGTCGAACAGAGCGTTCGAGACGCGGGCGAGTGGGCATTGCTCGAAGTCGGCGTTTCGAGGATGAACCCCGAGCTCGTGACGCTGGTCGGGAGGCTCAAGTACCGCACGTCGTATGGGCAGAACGTGCTCAACCACTCGGTCGAGGCGGCACACATCGGTGCCATGTTGGCTGCCGAGATGGGTATCGAAGTCGCCACGGTCAAGCGAGCCTCGCTGCTCCACGACATCGGCAAGGCGGTCACCCACGAGGTCGAGGGCTCGCACGCTCTGATCGGCGCGGAGATCGCCAGGCGATTCGGAGAGGATCCTGCGGTCGTCCACGGGATCGAGGCCCACCACAACGAGGTCGAGCCCAGGACGCTGCTGGCGATCCTCGTGCAAGCAGCCGACGCAGTCAGCGCTGCCCGGCCGGGAGCCCGCCGGGAAGCCCTCGAGTCCTACGTCCGGCGGCTTGAGAAGCTGGAGGGCGTGGCCCTGGAGTTCGACGGTGTCGAGCGGGTGTTCGCAATGCAGGCTGGTCGAGAGGTGCGTGTCGTGGTCGATCCCGGGAGTGTCGACGACCTCGCCGCCGCCGATCTGTCGCGTCGCATCGCCCGGAAGCTGGAGGAGGATCTCCAGTACCCTGGTCAGATCCAGGTGACGGTCATCCGGGAGTTCCGGGCGACCGATTACGCACGCTGACCTCAGAGCGAGCCTATGACCGAAACACTGCTTCCCGCGCCGCGCCGCCGCGAGCGTCCATATCGCACCCCCACGAGGACGGGTCAGGAGTTCCTGATCCGAACGTTCGGGTGCCAGATGAACGAACACGACTCGGAGCGGATCGCCGGCTTGCTCGAGTCCGACGGGATGACCATGACCAACGACATGGGTCGGGCAGATGTGGTGTACATCAACACCTGCACCATCCGTGAGAACGCAGACAACCGGCTCTACGGCACTCTGGGCCAACTGAAGGCCGTCAAGGACGTCAACCCGGAGATGAAGCTGGTCGTCGGCGGATGCGCCGCTCAGAAGGATCGGGACTACGTCCGGGAGCGGGCCCCGTGGGTCGATGTGGTGATGGGCACTCACAATCTCGATCGGGTCCTGGATCTGCTGGACCACGCCGAACATTGGGGACCGATCATCGAAGTGATGGACGAACTGCAGGCGATGCCGTCGTCGTTGCCCGTCAAACGCGAATTGCCGCATTCGGCGTGGATCACGATCCAGGTCGGGTGCAACAACACCTGCACGTTCTGCATCGTTCCGAGCGTCCGGGGGCCCGAGATCAGCAGACGCCCGGGCGACATCCTCGACGAGGTCCGGAAGCTGGTCGACGATGGCGTCGTCGAGTTCACGCTGCTCGGCCAGAATGTGGACACCTACGGACGCGACCTCGCCATCGACGGGAAACGGCGCCCAATCTTCGCAGACCTCCTGCGTCAGGTGGGCTCCATCCCTGGTGTGCAGCGGGTGCGGTTCACCTCACCGCATCCGAACGACTTCCGGGAGGAAGTCGCTCGTGCGATGGCCGAGACCGAGGCGGTCTGTCCCCAGCTCCACTTCCCGCTCCAGTCGGGGTCAGACAGGATCCTGCGAGCGATGCATCGGGGCTACACGACAGAGAAGTACCTGCGGCGCCTGGAGATGGCGCGTCGGCTGATCCCCGACCTCGCCGTGTCCACGGATGTGATCGTCGGGTTCCCCGGCGAGACCGAGGAAGACTTCCAAATGACGCTCGACCTGGTGGAAGCGGCGAAGTTCGACTCGGCGTTCCTGTTCCTCTTCTCTCCTCGACCCGGGACGGCGGCAGCCGAGGACACCGATGCCTTCGTGCCGGAGGACATCGCCAAGGAGCGGTTCGCTCGTCTGCAGGAGGTCCAAGAAGCTGCATCGCTCGAGCGCAATCGCGCGCTGGTCGGCACCATTCAAGAAGTCATCAGCGAAGGTCAGTCGAAGAAGAACGTCTCGAGTGCGACGACGCGGGCACGCAACGGGAAGCTCGTCCACGTCGACGGGAGCTATCCCGCCGGCTCGGTCATCAGCGTCGAGATTCAGCACGCCGGTCATCACCATTTGATCGGGGTCCCGGTCTGAAACTGCTCGCGATCGTCGGCCCAACGGCTGCGGGAAAGAGCGAGGTCGCTCTGCGGGTGGCCAAGCGCACGGGGGCGGCGATCCTGTCGGTCGATTCCATGCAGGTCTACCGGGAGATGGACATCGGAACCGCCAAGCCGACGCTGCGCGACCGGGAGGAGGTTCTCCACGGCATGATCGACATCGCCGACCCCGCCGACGATTTCACCGTCGCGCAGTTCCAGACGAGCGCACGGAGATTCGTCGAGACCACCGATCGGCCGATCGTGATCGTGGGCGGCAGCGGTTTGCACTTCCGGTCCGTCGTCGACCCCTTGTCGTTTCCCGAGCACGATCCGGTATTGCGCTCGGAGTTGGATGGACAGGATCCTGCGGTGATGGTTCATCGCCTGCTGGACATCGACCCTGCGGCAGGTGATGCCATCGACATCCAGAACCCTCGACGGGTGGTTCGTGCGTTGGAGATCGCGCTCCTCACGGGAGAGACCCCGACCGCTCGGACTCAGTCAGCGGACTATGCCGCCGTCCAGGCCTACGAGGCGAAGCTCCCCTTCGTCGGGGTAGGACTCGATCCTGAGAACGCGATCGAAGGCCGGATCACCACGCGGACAGGGAACATGATCGAGTCCGGACTTGTCGGCGAGGTCGAGCGTCTGGCCGGGCGGCTCGGTCGAAATGCCGCCCAGGCCGTTGGGTACAAGGAGTTGTTGCCGGTCGTCGCCGGCCAGCGCGATCTGGAGTCGGCGATCTCCGACATCCACCGGGCGACGGTCGCCCTGGTGAAGCATCAACGAACGTTCTTCGGGCGGGATCCGAGGATCGATTGGATTGCCTCGCAGTCGACCGTCGAGCAGGCGGTGTCGTATTGTCTCGATGTGTGGAGGCCCGAATGATTCCTTTCACCAAGATGCATGGACTATCCAACGACTTCGTCGTGGTTGACGGCCCGGTAGACCACGATCCCGATCTCGTCCGGATGATGTGTGATCGGCGGACCGGGGTGGGCGCCGATGGTCTGCTGGCCGTCTCGGTCTCGGCTGAGACCGGCAACGTCGTCATGCAGTATTGGAACGCCGACGGGTCTCCGGCCGAGATGTGTGGCAACGGCTTGCGATGCGTTGCCAGCTATGCGCGGAGCGCCGGACTCGTTGGCGATGCCGCATTTGTCGTCGAGACGCCGGTGGGCCCGAGGTCGGTTGTTGTATTGGCGGATGACTCGGTCTCGGTCGACCTGGGCCCGGTGTCGGTGGGGGGATCGTTCGATCTGGCGGGCCGGTCCTGGACCAGCGTCGATGTCGGGAACCCCCACGTCGTCACGACAGTGTCCGATCCGAACGAGATTGCCGTCGATGAAGAAGGACCCAGGGTCGAGCGAGATGCGATGTTCCCGGCCGGTACCAATGTCGAATTCGTGCACGTCGGCGCTGATGTGATCGAGATGCGGGTGTGGGAGCGGGGTGTTGGTGAGACCCTGGCGTGTGGAACAGGGATGGTGGCGGTGGCCGCAGCCGCCCGTGCAGCGCACCCAACCCAGACTCGATGGTTGGTGCAGGTCCGGGGAGGTATCGGCGAGGTCCGGTTCGACGGCGATGCCGCCTGGTTGACCGGTCCGGTTGCCACTGTCTTCTCGGGGGAGTGGGAAGCTCAGTAGATCTTGCGGAGTACCGAGACGACCTTCCCGATGATCTCGACGCCGCCCGTGAACACCATCGGCTCGTAGGACGGATTCTCCGAGATGAGTTGGACGGTGCCGTTCTCTCGCTTCAAGCGCTTGACGGTTGCTTCCTCGCCATCGATCAACGCGGCGATGATCTCACCGTCACGAGCATCCGGCTGACGTCGGATCACCACGTAGTCCCCGTCGAGGATGCCGGCGTCGATCATCGAATCGCCGCGAACCTCCAGCATGAAGACGGGGTCGGAGCCGACGAGCTCTTCGGGGAGCGGCATCACTGTCTCGATGTCCTCGGCGGCGAGGATGGGGGAGCCGGCAGCAATGCGACCGACGAGCGGGACGTCTCTGAGCCGGTCGTCGCGTGAGCCGGTGCAGACGGGGTGAGGCTGCGGACGGACGACTCGTCGGTGAGGATCTCGATCGCCCGCGGTTTGCTCGGGTCACGTCGGATGTAGCCGGACTTGACCAGCGAAGACAGGTGGCTGTGGACCGTGGAGGGTGACGAGAGCCCGACTGCTTCGCAGATTTCTCGAACCGATGGCGGGTAGCCGCGGTCGTTGACGGTGTCGGTCAGGAAGTCGAGCACCTGTCGCTGACGGTCCGAGAGCGGGTCTCTTCCAGATGTGGTCGGGCTCATGGCTCCTCCTCGTGTCCGCAGAACCATACCGGTTCATACTTCGCGTTCCAAACATATGTTCGACTTGACGATCGAACACCTGTTCGGGTAGTGTACCGAACACATGTTCGAAGTCAACGACCGCCATGCTGGAGGCGGGCGTCGCCCACGACCGAGGAGAGAGCCGCAATGAGCACGCCTACGCAGCAACCGCCCACGCAGCAACCGTCCGGCTGTCACCAGCTCGCAGTTCTGTCACACCGCACCGATACGTTGATTTCCATCCGGCCATCGCCGGTGGAACCCGCCCACGAGGAGGAAGGTCGATGTCGAAGCGCACTCAGATCCTGGCCATCAGGTTCCTGATCCTTCTCCTCGCGCTGTCCTCGGCCTTTCTCCTCCTGGGCAACAGTGTGTCGGCTGATGAGCCAGTGGCCCTCACGGTCCATGTCGTACAGTCGGGCGACACGCTGTGGACGATCGCCTCCGATCTCGCCGCTCCCGATGAGGACGTCCGTGCCTCGATCTCGGAGTTGAAGCGTCTGAACGGACTCACGTCGTCGTCGTTGTCGGTGGGCCAGGTCCTGTCGGTGCCACTCGACTGATCGTCGGCCGCACGCAGGGGTGGCGGGAGCGGTAGCTATTGCTCGTCATGCGATGCCCTGAGTGCGGCCATCAGTCGAGCCGCGTCATCGATTCGAGGCCCGCCGACGATGGCGCCTCGATTCGTCGGCGCCGCCAGTGTGAGACGTGTGAAGCACGATTCACGACGTACGAGCGGATGGAGTCGGTGAGAAAGGTCAGGAAGCGGTCGGGGGAGCTGCAGCCGTTCGATTCCTCCAAGCTCAGAGCCGGGCTCGAATCCGCATTGGCCGATCGGCCAGTCTCCCAACTCGGAATCGACGATCTCGTCGATTCCATCGAGCGGAGCGTGTTGTCCGGATCTGGCCCGATCGAGTCGAGCGAGATCGGAACGCACGTGCTCCAGCGTCTCAAGGAGCTCGATACGGTCGCCTACCTCAGGTTCGCCTCGGTCTACGAGGACTTCGAAGGTGCCGCGGACTTCGAGCAGGCGCTCGCGGAGCTCGGTGACCGGGTCGAGGTCAGCGACTGATCGAGCGGCTCAGTCGAGTTCGCCGAGGATCGTGGTCTGATCGAGGGCGAACTGCTGGGCGACCGATGCGAGTGAGGTCTCGAGGCCATCGCCGAGGTCCGTGGCCTGTTGCTCGAGCTGTGCGATCAGCTCACCGGCGGCAACGGTGTCACTCGAACGCAACGCGTCGAGATAGTCGGCTTGCCAGGCGGGCAGCGAGTCAGTCAGGGCAGCGACCGCTGCCCGATGGTCGGCGATGCCAGGAGCGTCGGGCAGTGACGCCGACATCGACAGGAAGCGGCTGACCCAGGTGGCGGTCTGCTCTGCGACCCTGGCCAGGTCCGTATCAGTTGCTTCGAACGGGAACGCAGGTCGGTTCAGCATCACCGAGACACTGGAGGCGTATGCGCTGACTCGCGACATGTCGCGTGACAGTTCGAGGGAACGATCGGATGTTGCGATCAGCGATCGTCGCAGCTCGGCCTGGTCACCGTCGGCCGGGAGTTCTGCAGCGGCGGTGAAGGTCGAGCGGGATGCATCGTCCACGGCGCTGATCGTGCGGGCCAGCAGATCCGGATCGTCGATCGACCCGTCGCGGAGATCGTCGATCGACTGGCCGGCGTCGGTGAGCGATGTCGCCAGTTCCGTCGTGGCGGTGTCGACCTCGGCGAGGCGGGTCGCGAGCGTGGCGTCGCCGCGTCCTGTGAGAAACCAGCTGGCGGCTCCGATGACCGCAACGGCGATCACGATCAAGGTGCTGAAGAGGACTCTGCGGGCGACGACCTGCACATCTGTATCGATGGTCCCTGGTATCCACCCTTCGATGATGTCCGACGTCGATGACTGATCCGCCCACAACGTGGCGACGAGGTGGTTGGTCGGCACCAGGTCGACTGGCTCCGGACGCTCGGCCAAGGCCACAGCGCTCCTCGACGCAATCGGTTGCTCGGCGACCGCACGTGGCGCGGGATCTGCCAGCGCAGGCATCGCTGGGAGCCTCGGGATCGGTGCGGGAATCTCTTCGGTTCGCAAGTCGAGGGCAAAGAACTCGGGATGGGCTTCGACCGGGGGAGAGGGAGGCATCGGCGCTGGGATCGTTGGTCCCGATCGTCCGACTCGTCGTGATTTCAGCCGACGCCCGGACGAGGAACTGACGGTTGCCGGGTCGATGCGGTGGTCGAGGAGGCAACGTCCGTCGACGACCGTGACCTGGGCTTCGCAGCCGGTACAGTACGCGTGTGCCAAAATCTTCATCTCCGTGGTTGATCCGCCCGGATGCCCCACGAATTGTGCCGGTATGAAGGTTACCTTCAAACGCCTCGATATGGAACTACCTCCACCCGAAAACGCCCGCAAGGGCGACGCCGGGTTCGATCTCAGAGCGGCGGCCGATGTCGACCTCGCTCCCGGTGAGCGGGCGGCGGTGCCGACCGGTCTCGCGATCGCGTTCCCGGAAGGCCATGCGGCCTTCGTGCTTCCCCGGTCCGGGCTCGCTGTCCGATTCGGGCTGGGTCTGGTCAATTCACCGGGTCTGATCGACTCGGGATATCGGGGCGAGATCAAGGTGCTCCTGATCAATCACGGGTCGGAGTCGGTACACCTCGAGCGAGGTGAGCGAATCGCTCAGATGATGTTTGTCGGACTGCCGCAGGTGTCCTGGTCGGAGGTCGACTCGCTGCCAGACAGCCACCGGGGAGAAGGGGGTTTTGGCTCTTCTGGCACCTGATCGAGGTTGGTGGACAACCTGGGCCTTCGGCTAACATCCGGCCCCGTGCGGAAGTAGCTCAGTTGGTAGAGCGCAACCTTGCCAAGGTTGAGGTCGCGGGTTCGAATCCCGTCTTCCGCTCCAAGGCCGGACTCGTCCGGTGCTTGGATCCGTCATGGATCACGGCGACGTGGCCGAGTGGTTAGGCACGGGTCTGCAAAACCTGTTACCCCGGTTCAATTCCGGGCGTCGCCTCCAATTCAACTTCCCGGGCCCTTAGCTCAGCGGGAGAGCGCTTCCCTGACACGGAAGAGGTCACTGGTTCAATCCCAGTAGGGCCCACCACCGAAAACCCCCCGTTCCCACTGGGGGTTTTCGGCTATCTGGCCGGGCGATGTGGGGGCAATTCCCGGTCAACCCCACAAGAACCCCACAGCCGCCTTCTCGATTGCTTAGTCGCAACCGGGCTACCCGAAGGCTCCACATCCGCTCCATCACCAATACCCAGGCTGGACTCGTTCGAGTTGATGATGGAGGGCGTGCGGGTGCCGGTGATCCAGCGGCAACTGGGGCATGCGTCGCTGGCGACGACGGACCGGTACCTGTCGCACCTGGCACCGAAGGATGTGGTAGAGGCGACGCAGCGTCGGGAGTGGACGCCCTGACCGTCGGAAAGCCGTCACGCGGTGTCACGGGTGCCGGAGCATTGTTCGCGAATCTCAGCAGTCGTCGCAGAGCAAGGAAGCACAGTTGGTAGGAGTGCGTGACGTGCGTGACGCGGTCGCCCACTTCGAGGGAGTGGCCTTTTGGCTTCTTCGAGGTCGAGTGCGTGCGGGCGGGCCGCTCCACCATATAGCGAATCGGTCGTATCTCGACGCCGTGCTGGCGAGGTTTCCTGGAATCAGAAATCGAAACGGATCGCCTGGTCGAGCGGGGGGATGGGGCGTGCCGCCTCCGACCACATCCACAGGAAGCGTCGCTGAGCGAGCAGAGCCTCCATCCCACAGCCGGAGCGACGCGTGACCTAGGGCGGACTCACATGCACTAACTGCGGCCCAGGGGCATCGTGACATTCGACGTACGCCCGTTGTCTATAGACACAGACCCGCCAATCACCCATAGTGGTGGTGAGAGAGGGCAACCCTCTTCGGGTGCCTTAGCTACACGGGGGGAGGCTGTTCATGCGTGCACGACTTTCTGTTCTTCTGGTCTCTGTGCTGGTTCTGTCGGTGGCGTCGTCGCCTGCCGGTGGAGTATCGGGGTTTGGTGATGTCGATGCCGACAAGTACTTCACCGAGCCGGTGCAGTGGATGGTCGACAACTCCATTACCGGGGGTACTAGCCCCACCTGCTTCTCACCTGGTGACCCTGTGACTCGGGGTCAGGCAGCCGCCTTTTTGTGGCGTATGGAGGATTCCCCAACGGGGTCACCACCTCATACGTTCACTGATGTGATCGCCGCCTGGCAACAAGTCCCGGTGTCATGGATGGTTGACAACGACATCACTACCGGTACCACCACTACGACCTATTCGCCTGACGATCCTGTTACTCGCGGTCAGGTTGCAGCCTTCCTGTGGCGTTTGGCAGGCTCACCTGTGGCTCCACCACCGACCCAGTTCACTGATGTGGTCAAATCGTGGCAGATAACACCGGTCGGCTGGATGGTGCAACAGGAGATCACGACAGGTACTTCAACGTCGGAGTTCTCACCTGAGGACATTGTCACTAGGGGGCAGGTAGCGACATTTCTCTACCGGTACAAAGGTTCACCGGCAGTCGTAGTAGACCCCAACCATCCCGCCATTCCCGTCTGTTCAGCTCAGGTACCGGGACCGGCCACCACCGGCACGCTGAACATCCTCACAGACACCACCCTCATCCAAAACCACAACGGCGAGATCGATATTGGTGCCGACAATGTCATCTTGGACTGTGCCGGACACAGCGTGACTGGAAAAGGGTCGGGCACCGGAATCAACGTTGACGGTCGGACCGGCGTTACCGTCCGCAGATGCCATGTGTCGGGCTTCGAGCTTGGGGTCGTACTCAGCAGTTCGAGCTCCAACATCATCGATGGGAACTGGGTTCAAGAGAACGGCCTGCCAGGAGGACTCTCGATAGGAATCCTCCTGACGGGTTCGCCCGACAACAAGATCAGTAACAATGCGGTGACCGGCAACGGCGCCGACGGAATTGCTATCGGCTCGTCCTCGGACGGCAACACCATCAGCGACAACAACGTAACGGGTAACGGGATACACGGGATTTCCTTGCAGAATGCCGACAACAACACCCTGATTGGCAACGAATCCCGTGACAACGAAGCCGTTGGGATTTGGGTGGCCAAGTCGCTCGGCAACACCGTGACCGAGAACTCGGCCACCGGGAACGGGCAGTTCGGAATAGATGACAGCTCGACCGGCGGGACCGGCGACGCCGGAACCGACAACAACTACACCAACAACACATGCAGTGGAAACGGCCAAGGTAACTCTTTGCCCTACGGTCTCTGCTGGTAGGGGTTATCCGACCGCAGGCCGAAGGACGACAGGCCGTACATGACCGGGATGCCGGTCGTGGAGCAGGCGGGGAGATGCGGCTACGGCGGGTCATATCGACCCGGCATCTACGGCTCTCAGATCTGGACCGTGAACCCAAGTCAGTGGTTCGTCGCTTCGTACCAAGAGGACTCTGGCCAACCAGATGACACACCTATCGGCTTGATGCCGGCAGTGTCAACACCTTGGGCGCAACTCGCCACTGTCGACCTATGCATCCGTGTGGCCCGGAGAGCCTTGGGTATGTTCAATGGAGGATCAACCGAAAGGACCATCACGTGAACTTCGACGCTGTTCTTGAGATTGAGAAGTCGTTTTGGAGAAGCTCCGGCGACCAGGATTTCTATGAGTCGCACGTGGCCGACGACGGCAAATTCGTCCTGTCCATGGGCGTGATGGGAAAGCGTGAGGTGGTGGAAGCCATGGGTCGTGCCGAGCCCTGGGTGTCATTCGAGATTCTCGATCCATCACTGATTCCAATCGCTGAAGGTGTGATCGGACTCGTCTACGCGGCGACCGGCCAGAGGGACGGAGACAGCGACGAATACCGGGCCAATATTCTCAGTGTCTACAAGAGAGCCAATGGAACGTGGCAGCTGGTCCTGCATCAACAAACTCCTCTGGGCTCTGAGTCTTGACGTCTCTTCCGCAGCTTTGGTCGTCTCGAGGAACGCAAGTCGGCGTGTCGCTCATATCGCCTACCACGCCGATGGCCCCACCGACCACCACGCCCCAGAGAGCCTCGCTCATATGCCGAGGATAGGAGCCAGCGACCCTGGGACGGGCACTCACTGCGGGATATCGGCACCTCGAGGATCGGCCTCGAAGCGAATTGGAAAACAGCACAATATGGCATCGCTCCAATTGGGGCGTGCAGTGCGACGAAAACCGGGCGATTCGGCGTCCGGCTCAATAGGAGAGGGGCCGCACCTGAGTGCGGCCCCTCTCCAGTGGTTGAGTTTCCCACACGAGAAACCCAACCTATCCAGACCCCGCGTTCCCACTGGGGGTCATCGGCTATCTGGCCGGGCGATGCGTGTTGGAGCACTCGCCACCGACGCCAATGTCAGGAGCCGTCGAGCGCTTCAACGAGGGAGGTACGTGGATTGGTGACTGGACTGGCGAGATCACCTCAACCAGGAATCACATCATCGACGCCGTCCTCGTAGGCACCGGCGAGTACGAAGGACTCGAATATGGGGTGCAGTGGGAAGGTGTGGAGTTTCCATGGACCATCACGGGAACGATTCGGGAATCCGGATAGGAAGCCTCCCAGCTCCGGCAACTGGGGAGGCGTGGGGTTGACGAGGGCGCCGAGACGAGGCGTCTTCGAGGTCGGGATCGTCTGCCTCCACGGGGAGCCGGCCACCTGACCCGACCAGGTCGACCGTTACGTTGATCGAAGAGCTCCGCCGATGGGGAATGGGTTCGCTACGTCAGGTGGGGTCGCCCTCAGTCGATGTCTGACGCCTCGACTTCGGCTGCGAGCCCGTCCAACTCTCCGAGCGACGGGCGGTGATTGAGCACCTTGAGGCCCGCGAGCAGTTCGGGGTGGCTGGTCGCCTGATCAGGGCGCACGACCACCCAGATCGGGACGTCTTCGCGGAGGCTCTCTTTGTACTTCTCCAGAATCGATCGGTGCTGGGGGCGGTCGAGGTCGAGTTCGAACACCACTCCGTGCGCGTCTTCGGCGATCGGGCATCCCTCACCTGAGAGGATCGGACACAGCGTGCCCGTGTCAGGGCCATGGCAGACCAGCACTTCATGCCCGAGATGTTCGAGGAAGTCGGCCTCGTCAGGGGGCCCTGACGCATCGAACAGGATCGGACTGCGTTTCTGCTCATCGGCCATCCGAGAGCTCCTCTCATCGTTCTCTCCATCTCGACCCGCCGCGGCCCGTCGATACAAGGGCACTATGTCACTTTCCTGGCCTGTCGCTGTTTGTCCGAAGGTCGCAAAGCATGTCGTGCGACGGGGTGGGCTGCCTGCCACGGGAGGCGTCGCTGGGCGGCGGACCCGATCAGAACATCGTGTTGTCGTTGGCGGATTCGGTCGGAACGGGCTGAAGCACATCCCAATGTTCGACGACCTTCCCGTTGTCGTCGAATCGGAAGATGTCGATCCCCGCGTACTCGTCATCCGGCCAGATCTGGTGGCAGTGGAGCACGACGAAGTCGCCGTCGGCGATCACTCGCTTGAACTCGACCCGTTTCCCCGGATACTCGGCCGCCATCCGTTCGAAATAGTCGATGAAGGCCTGTTTACCGTCCGCGACATGCGGATTGTGCTGGCGGTATTCGGACCCGGCAAAGCGTTCGATGGCTTCGGCGGGACGATTCTCGTTGAACATCAGGTCGTAGAACGCCACCGCGTTCGCCTTGTTTCGTTCGAGCGTTTCGTTGGTCATAGGCCATGCAACGCCCTGAGGGAGCGTTGTATGCCGGCGCTCCCCGCCCCAGCTTCCTCACGGAACCGCGAGCGAGGCAATGGCCCTGTGTCTACTGTCAGGTCATGGACATCGTTCTCATCGCCGGTCTGTGGTTGCCCCGCTCGATCTGGGCCGACGTTTCCGACGAGCTGGAACGGCTCGGGCACCGCCCGATGGCCGTGTCCCTCCCTGGCGTAGATGATGCCGATACCGCTGCAACTCTTGCCGATCAGGTGGCCGCGGTACTGCAGGCTGTCGACCACGCTGAGCGGCCAATGGTGGTGGGCCATTCGGCCGCGTGCACCCTTGCGTGGATGGTCGCCGATCAGCGAGCAGAGGCCATAGATCAGGTCGTCCTGGTCGGCGGATTCCCGGCGTCCCATGGCGAGGCCTACGCCGACTTCTTCCCGGCGGTCGATGGGGCCATGGCCTTTCCCGGTTGGGAGCCGTTCGAGGGCGCGGACTCGTCCGACCTCGACCTGGCTGCGCGGGAGCGCATCGCCTCGCTGGCGGTTCCCGTCCCTGAGAGCGTCGCTCACGGGGTGGTGCAGTTGAGCGACGACCGCCGTTTCGAGTTGCCAGTCCTTCTCGTGTGCCCCGAATACGGCCCCGACCAGGCCAGGGCGTGGATCGCCGGCGGTGACGTCCCCGAGCTGAGTTGGGCCACCCAGATCGCCTACGCCGACATCGACTCCGGGCATTGGCCGATGGTCACCCGGCCCGTCGAATTGGCGGGGATTCTCAACGCTGCGGCCCAGGGCGACTGAGTTGTGGTGGCCCACGCGATTCGCCAGCTCGACGCCTCGACCTGGGACCTCTTTGCGGAGCTGGTCGAACGAAACGGCGGGATCTTCGGCGGATGTTGGTGCATCGGGTATCACCCCGAGTGCGGCCAGAAAGGGATCAGTCATCGTGACGTGAAGGAGGACCGAGTCCGCACCGACCGTGCGCACGCTGCGCTCGTCCTCGACGAAGACGGCTCCGCTCAGGGATGGTGTCAGTACGGCAGTGCCGAGGAGCTGTCCAATATCAAGCACCGCCGCAAATACGACCTGGACCCGCCCCCGATTCCAGATTGGCGAATCACCTGTATCTACGTGGATAGGAAGCATCGCGGTCAGGGGATCGCTCGGGCTGCGTTGGAGGGTGCGCTCGACCAGATTGCCCAGCGAGGAGGCGGACTCGTGGAAGCCATTCCCGAGATGACTGATGGCCGCGAAGCACAGGGGCGGTTCTTGTTCAGCGCCACCCTCGAACTGTTCGAGCAGTACGGCTTTGCCCGTGTCCGTCAGGTCGGCAAGCATGCCTGGATCGTGAGCAGGTCGATCGACGCTCGCTGACTCACCGTGGCGTGGAGCGGTAGGGTCAGGGACCTACGGCTGGGGGTGACGTCGACGATGAAGTACCGCAGTGCGGTTCTCACACTGGTCGGATTGATGACGGTTCTGAGCTCGTCATGTGCGCAGCCGGCGGATGAGGATGCCTCCTACGAGTCGCAGGAAGACCTGATCGCGGCATTGGACGACGGTGGGTTCCCGTGCACCCGTGTCGACGTGCGAGTCCGGGATCGGGAGGATCAGGTGCTGGTCGATTCATCGCAGCGACATCGAGGCGCAGACACCTGATGACAAGGTACGATCTGACGCTCGGATGGTCGAAAACGAGCAGTCCCTGAAGGCGCGTGGCATCGGGGGTTGGGCGACGTGTTGGTGGGATGGTGGCCGCTTGGACGCATTCACTCACGAGACCGAGCAGGATCGGCTGATCGCTCTGATCACGGGGTTTCGGTTCGGATGCGCTCCCGGTCCAGGGCTCGAACCCCGCCTATGTCCGGGGCACCGATTGGGTCGTGTCATCGGGTGACTTTGCCACCGGGGTCGGGGTGATGGACGACGTCGCGCCGCGATCGGAGGTCGAGCCAACGAGACGACCTGCGCCGACCTCGCATCGTTCCTCGACGGTGTGGCTGCCGAGGGGCTGGCGCTCTCCCATTGACCGTTGCTGAATTGATGGACGGTCTCGGGGAGCGTTGAGCAGATCGGTCCGCGATCGGCCTCGGAACCGTCACGTTTGCCCATGTGGCCACTAAGAGTGGCTTTTCCCTCGCTTAGCGCAGTCTTATCGGTCGATGGGGCAATGTGTTGCCAACCGAGTGAGGAGCGCAACGTGGCCAGTATCTGGATCGACACCGACGAATGCATGGGAGCCGGAACCTGTGAACAAGTGGCCCCAATCTTGTTTGCAGCCCGCAGTGACGGGACATGGGCGGTCAAAGAGGACGCGCAGTTCTTCGGCTCGACGACAGTCTTCGACGGTGTCTCCGCTCCTGAGGGATACGAGGGCCGAGCCCGCCTCCCTGAGCATCTGATCGACCTGGCCATTGATGCCGCCGAGGAATGCCCCGGCGAATGCATCTACGTGGAGGTGTGAGCATGGCAACCGACGCTCCCCGCCGCCCGAAGAAGAAGAGTGCCTCGAGCCTGACGCTCTCGGTCATCCTCGGAATCGCGCTCGTCCCGATAGCCGCAGTTGCGGCGACCCTGCTCTCAGGCGAGGACGTGACGCCGGCCGAAGCGACCGAGACGACTGTCGCCGCACCCCAACCCAGCCCTTCCATCGCCGAGATCGCCTATGCGAACGTCGAAGCAACCGCTGAAGATCTCGCCTATGCCTGTGGCGAAGGCGGGCTGTGGCTGGTCGACGCAGAATCCAGTGGCGAAATCACCCCGCTTCAGCAGGCCGCGCTCGATGCTCTGAGAGGGATCTGCGAGGGCCAGGGGACACCACTCCCCGGCAAGGCTGCTCCGCCGCCGATCATCGAGACCCGGACGGTGCGAGTCACCGTGCCGCCCCCGCCACTTCCGCCGACCACGGCAGCTGATGTGCTCGTCGATGCCAGCGATACGGTCTCGGAGACCTCGCCATCGGAGGGCGACGATCATGCTTCGGAGGAGACGGTCGCGACGACGGAAACGACCGCTTCGATGGGAAGCTACGACAAGTACGTGTCGGTGTACAACCAGGCCGTCGAAGAAATCGACCGTGCGGTGTCGGAGGGTGGATCGCTCGAGAAGATCTCAGAGGCTCGCAAGAAGCTCGAAGAAGCGCAGCGGGCCGCGGACGCCGGGAACTATGCGGACGCCACGACACAGGCATATGAGGCGATCGGGAAGGCTCGAGAGGCGACCGGCGAGCGGGACGACGACTGATGGCGACCTCGCACACGTCGATCGTTGCCGGCCTGACTGTCGCGGCTTTCGGGTTGCTCCCACTCGGGCTGCTGATGGTCGAATCGCAGGCGCCGGATACCGAGGTGGTTGCTCCGACGACGACCACCTCGGTCGTGACCACCATCGTCGAGGTGGCGCCTCCCGAAGTCGAAGGCCTCGATCCCCGTCTCGGACGGGTTCTGTACGCCTCGGGTTCGGCGCAGGGAGTCCGCGCCGGCGAGTCCGACGAATTGCCCGATCCGATCGTGAAGGTGCTCGGGTACTACGACGTCACGCTGACCGTTGAGATCGGAGACCAGCCATGAGTCGGATGCCGATGTCGAGAATCGCCCGGATCGGGACATGGACGGGCGCGGCGCTTGCCTGGGGAACGACGGCAGTCTTCGTTCGGGTCGCATCGGCTGAGCCTGCCGAAACGGCTGCGACGGTGCCCCCTCCGACCGACGAGGTCGCGACTCAGGTCGGGCCCCTCGCCACGATGCCCGAGCCACCGAATGACGGGTTGGTGATCCTGAGGTTCACGCCGGTGACGGCGCCACCGCAGCAGATCATCGTCAAGACCCGATATGTGCAGGTCGAGGGGGCCGCGCCGGCGACGGCCAGCTCGGGGTCTGCCGCCCCGGCGAAGACGGCGTCGGCGAGTGGATCCACGGCAACGAGCGCCTCCGCCGCACCGACCGCGGCCGCGCCACCTCCTCCGCCGGCTGCGCCGACGGTCGTGGCCACCCCGACCACCCAACCGCCGGCCCCTGTGAGCTCCGGATCGTGATGCATGGCTCCTTTTCGGCCATGGGAACCACGGTAGAAGCGTGGTCATCGACCCAAGCCGACGTCGTTGCCACCCAGGAATGGTTCGCACTGGTCGAAGATCGATGCAGCCGCTTCATCGAATCGAGCGAGCTGAGCAGATTGAACCGGGATGAGCGAGACAGGGTTCCGCTCAGCTCGCTGCTGGCCGGAGCGCTAGAGCAGGCATCCAGAGCTCGCCGGATCACGGGAGGCCTGGTAGACGCCGGGCTCGGAGCGAACGTCATCTCCTGGGGGTACGACTCGACCTTCGAGGAGATCGTCGGACTCGATCGGGCACCGGAAACGGCCGGTGGCGGGGGAGAGTGGTGGATCGAAGGTCATGAGTTGGTGAGAGAGCCGGGAACGTTGATGGATCTCGGAGGAATCGGGAAAGGCTGGGCGTGTGACGTCGCGGTGGAACGAGGACTCGCCACGGTGATCAGTGCCGGCGGCGACATTCGTTCACACGACGAGGCCACATCCGTGCCGATCGTCGACCCCTGGGGCGAGACCGCCACGGTGGTCCACCTCGGGATCGGTGGTCTCGCAACCAGTTCGACGACCCGGCGCTCATGGCCGGTCGGCGGAGGGTCGGCTCACCACCTGATCGACCCGCGCACATCGGCTCCAGCGGTCTCTCCCATTCTCTCGGCCACGGTCGTCGCCGAGACAGCCGCCGACGCAGAGGCCGGGGCCAAGGCTGTCTTGATCCTCGGCGAGGAAGGGCTTGCCTGGGCTGAAGGGCAATCGTGGATCAGGTCGGCGATCGTCGTCTGGGAGACAGGATCGGTGTTCGCGACGAACGGTGTGGAGGTGACCGCATGAGCGTGGAATGGATTCTCATTCGGGGTTCGGGTGTGGTGGCGTTCTCGATGCTCGCCGCTTCGACGATCTGGGGCCTGCTCTTGACGACCAAGGTCCTCGGTTCGTGGGCAAAGGCGAAGCCCGTCGCCTGGTTTCACGAGTCGCTCGCCGTCGGGGCAGTCCTCGCCACGCTGGTGCACATGTGGGCGCTGTCGATTCACGAGTACATCGAGTTCACCTGGTCCGACATCCTCATCCCGGGACGTGCCACATGGCGGCCGACGGCGGTCGCATTCGGAGTCGTCTCGATCTACGGGATGGCGCTGATCGCGGTGAGCTTCTATTTCAAGCGGTTCATCGGGCAGCGAGCATGGCGGGCGATTCACTTCGGATCATTTGGAGTGTTCGTTGCGACTGTTCTCCATGGGGTCATGTCCGGCACCGACAGTGGCGAGCCGTGGATGGTGGGCCTCTATACGGGATCGGCTGTCGCGGTCGTCCTGCTGCTGGCGATTCGGTTCGCTCAAGCCGCAGGTGCCACGTCTTCGGGGCGGTCGGCTGCAGCAGCGAGGACGCCTCGGGAGTCTCGCGTGAGCTCCCAGGCCGAGGAGACCCTCACCGATAAGGTCAGTCGGCTGTCAACGGGAGCTTGACTGCGATCACGGCACCCCCGAACTTACGGCTGGTACCGACTCGGAGATCGCCTCCGCCTGCTTGGGCCGTCTTGCGGGCGATGTCGAGTCCGAGGCCAGACGATGACCCGCGAGACGTGCCGCGTTCGAGAACCTCGGCGTCGGGCAGGCCTGGACCACCATCTTCAATGGCGACGATGATGTCGCCGGACCTTATCAACGACGTCACCCCGATTGGTGAGCCCTCGGGCGTGTGGGCGAAGACGTTGCCGAGTAGGGCGTCGAGCATGGCGGACGCGTCTTCTTGATCGAGGGCGACCGTTGCCGCTTCGCCGGTGAGGTTGGAGCTCAGCTGCCGACCTTGATCGTCTGCGAGGACGCTCCAGAATTCGATTCGTTCCCGCACGGTTGCCGCAAAATCGGTTCGGGCAACCGGCAGCCCAGCGGTCGAGCCGCGCCGTGCCTGGGCGATCACGAAGTCCACCGTCCGTTCCAGTGCAGCGAGGTCGTCGAGCAACCGTTCGCGGGTATCGCCGGGTACCAGAGCCTCGGCATCCAGTCGCAGACGCGGTCAGCGGAGTCCGGAGCCGGTGTGAGAGATCTGCGGCGGCCTCGCGCTCGAGCAGCAGTAGCCGATCGATCTGACCCGCCAACCGGTTGAACTCATGACCGACCGCTTTCACCTCCTCGGGGCCATCGGGCTCGACCCGCGCAGTGAGGTCGCCGGCCCCAAGGCGCGCGGCGGTCTCGGACAGTTGAGCCACGGGTTTGACAATGGTCCGTCCGATCCAGTCTGCGATCAGGACCGCGATCAACACGAGGGTGATGCTCAAACCGCCAAGGGTCAACCACGAGCGGGATACGCCGATCCGTAGTTCGGAGTCCGGCACGAACACCCGAATGACCGATGTCGCCCCGTCTGCGCCGATCACCGGTATGTAGATGGCCCGACCTCCGTCGACCGGCGTCCTCGACCCGGAACCCGTTGTGGCGGATGACAGGTTCTCGGACGCGGGTATCGGTGAGCCGACCACAGACCCATCCGGGCCGACGATCGAGATGTCGTATGGCGAACTCGCCGTCGGGATGAAGGCGTTGAGTGCGGTTTCGGTCGGCAACTCGGGCGCGGTCAAAGCCATGTACCGGGCGATGTTCTCTGCCTCGCGCTCGGCTCGCGCCATCGAACGGTCCGCTGCGACATCGCCAATGAGAATGGCCAGCGGGACCACGAACGCCAGGGTCACCATCGACGTAACCGCCGCAGCCTGGAGGATCAGACGGCGCCTCATGAGGGTGGTGCTGACAGCCGAACTCCGACGGACCGTTTGGTGTGGATGTATCGAGGCTCGGCAGCACTCTCTCCGAGCTTGCGCCGCAACCAGCTGAGGTGAACGTCGATGGTCTTGTCGGCTCCGCCGTACGGCTGGTTCCAGACTCCTGCGAGGAGTTCCCGCTTGCTCACATAGCGATCTTCTCGCTCAGCGAGGAACATCAACAAGTCGAACTCTTTGGTGGTCAAGTCGAGGGTCTTGTTCCCCAGCCTTGCCTCGCGGGTTCCTCCGTCGAGCGTCAGATCACCGACCGACGCGGTCGGGATCTCCTCGGGTTCGCCTCCTCGACGTCTGAGGACAGCGCGAATCCTGGCTTCCAACTGGTCGGCGGAATACGGCTTGACGACGTAGTCGTCTGCCCCGGCATCGAGGAGGCGGATCACTTCGGCCTCGTCGTCGCGGGCGGTGGCGATGACCACGGCGACGTTACTGACGGACCGGATCATCTGCAGTGCGTCAGCTCCGTCGATGTCCGGAAGCCCAAGATCGAGGACGACGACGTCGAATCTCCCAGAAACGGCTGCCTCGACACCCGGCATTGCTCGCCGGGACGTCTCGACCTGGTGGCCGCGCTCGGCAAGACGGTCCGCAACCGCAGATCGAATTCGTTGATCGTCCTCGATGACGAGCACGGCTGCCATGACCCGACGATACCGCCGGCCACGGACGTGGTGCCAACACCCGCTCGGCCCTTTACCGCTCTTTAGCTCTGTCTTAACCCAAGGGTGGGCCGGAACCAGCCATGATCGTGGTGTGAACGTCAGATTCGGACTCGTGATGGCCTGGGTGGTTGCCACCCTTGCATCCATCGTGGTGGTGTTCGCGGCAGTCGGCAGCGTGCGGAGCGCAATCGCCGAGTCTCCCTCGGCGATGCAACTTCCACCCGTCGAGCAGGATGAGCAGGTGCCGGTCATTCCTCTTGCCGGCGCTACGTCAAGCAGTGACTTCGATGCCTCCGACGGTCCACCGGTGACCGGCGCCGCACTCGACACCGAGGAGCCGGTGCTTCCTGAAGCGGCGACCGAGACGACGGCCGCGATGTCGCCGAGCGAACCCACCACTATCGCCACCAGTACCACCGTTGCTGCTGCCCCTGAGACAACGTCGACGACCCAGCCACCGGCGCCGACGGTCGAGAGCTATGAGCTCGATGGGGGATGGGTGTCTCTGAGATCGACGGCGGAGGGGGTCTTTCTCGAGTCGGCCTCACCGAAGTCGGGATGGACCGTCGATGTCGAGACGACTGGCCCGAGTCAGGTGAAGCTCGAGTTCAAGGATGGCTCACACGAGATCCAGTTCTCTGCCGAATTCAGCGATGGAAGGGTGAAGATCGAAATCGACGATTGAGCTGATGCTCGCGACATGCCGGCTTCTGCTGTAAGTGTCTCACTCGAGCGTCGATGCGCCTTTCGGTGTCCGGCTGCACCTCCCAGCCCTGCCCACACCCCGCAGCCGGACACCGATTGACCTCACGAGATCCTCGGTTCCGCCGCGAGGCGGTGCCACCGTCGATTCGAACCGATGGGTCATTCGTCTCGCTGCGGGATGCGCCACTCAGCTCGTGGTATCACTCGTCGGAGTCGGAGTCGGAGTCGGAGTCGGAGCGGCTGCGCTTTCCCGCCTGCCCGGTTGCTGCGCCGAGAGCAACGCCCACAGCGATCCAGACCGGACTCCCGGTTGCAGAGGAGAGCGCTGCGCCGATACCGGCGCCGATTGCGATGCGGGCTCCGGTGCTGATGTTTGCTCGTTTGTCGTCAGTCATCGTGCAACTGTAGGCCCGGCGGGATCGGCGCCAGCAGTTTGACTGCTGGCTCGCATTAGCCCCCGAACATCCCCTTTAGCTTGTCGACTGCCCCGTCGGCGAGGTCGGCAACGCTGTCGGCGTTGCCGGCGATGAAGTCGTCGAGTTTGTCGGCGATCGGGTCAGGCAGCTTCTCTTTGATGAAATCGATGGCAGCGTTGGCGGCGTCGCGGGCCTTGTCGGCCGGAAGTCCGGTCTTTTCCTGGATGCGGTCGATCAGTTCGTCCATGGTGTCTCCTTCTCGTCTACCCCAACGGTAGGCGAGAGCCTCCTCGACGTTCGCTAGTCCCAGCCAAGTTCGTGGAGTCGGGCCTCGTCGAAGCCGAGGTGGTGCCCGATTTCGTGTAGGACAGTCCGCCGGATCTCTTCCCGCAGCTCGGGCTCAGGCAGGCCGAGCCGTAGATGAGGCCCGTGGAAGACGGTGATCTGGTCGGGCATCACCCCCCAGTAGTCCTCGCGCTCAGCCAGCGACACCCCTTCATAGATGCCGAGGAGGTGGCTGCCCGCCTCGGGGAGTTGGTCCTGATGAGGTTCGTGTTCGACGACGATGATGAGGTTCTCGAGCGAGTCGATCACCCACTGGGGGAGTGACTCGATCACATCATCAACTGCTGACTCGAACGCCGTGCGGTCCATCGGGGACATTGAACCACCGCCGGGCGCCAAACCGCGCGCTGCTACCATCGCCCATCGACACCGGGCGCTTAGCTCAGCGGGAGAGCGCTGCCTTCACACGGCAGAGGTCACTGGTTCGATCCCAGTAGCGCCCACCCTCAGAATCCCTCGTAAACACAGGGGGATTCGGCCTCTTGAGTCATTCTCCCATCCGGCTCGCCGGCTGGCCGCGGCCACACCAGGATCTCGAGAGGAGTGTCCGCGTCGGCGCAGGCGCTCCGACGGGGAGCGGTCGCGAGAGCGGCTTGCGGGGGCCGTCCCACAGAATCCCAGGCGAGGGCGGGTGAGCCGTGTTCGGGCGTGTCGGAGGAGTGCATCTTCCAGGCCGGTCTTCGTGTGACCCCGCGCCGTTCCCGATCAGCCGAGTCTTCCTCGTGCGATCGCTGCGCCGTCCCCGAGCGCCCGGAGCTTGCCTCGGGCGGTGTCTCGGTCCAAGGGCACGAGCCCACAGTTCGTCGACGCAGTGATGCGCTCGGGCGGCACGTGGCGTGTGACTCGCTCGAGTGTTCTCGCAACGTCATCCGGTGTCTCGATCTGATCGGTCGCCACGTCGATGGCACCCACCTGGATGCCCTTGTCGCCCAGCAGCTCGAGGAGCTCCAACGGGACATGGGAGTTGGCGACCTCGACCGAGACCTGGTCGATGGTCGACTCCGCCAGCACGGGGAACGTCTGTTCGTATTGACGCCATTCGGCACCGAGTGTGCCCTTCCAGTCGATGTTGGCCTCGATCCCGTACCCGTAGCAGATGTGGACGGCAGTCGTGCAGTCGAGCCCGCGAGCAGCGCGATCGAGCGCGGTCACGCCCCAGCTCTCCACCTCGTCGAGGTAGACGTTGAACGCGGGCTCGTCGAACTGGATCATGCTTGCGCCGGCCGCGACGAGCTCGGTGGCCTCTTCGTTGAGGATCTCTGCAAACGCCATCGCCAGCTCGGAGCGATCTCCGTAGTACTCGTCGGCGAGCGTGTCGGCCATCGTCATCGGACCCGGGAGCTGGTACTTGACCGGTCGATCGGTCTCGCTCACCAGGAACCGCACATCGTCGACGTAGACGGGCGCAGGCCGGGACACCGGACCGACCACGCGTGGGACCTGTGCGTCGTACCGCCGGCGGATCTTCACCGTCGAGAGTCGACTCGAGTCGACCCCGTCCAACGCATCGATGAACGTCGTCACGAAGTGGCGCCGGGTCACCTCCCCGTCCGTGATGATGTCGATGCCGGCTGACTCCTGATCTCGAATCGCCAACCGGACGGCGTCCTGCTTCGCCTCGACGAGCGCTTCGCCTTCGAGCAGCCACGGAGCCCACAGCCGGCGAGGGGGAGCGAGCCATCCCGGCTTGGGAAGACTTCCGGAGATGGTTGTCGGCAGGAGAGTGGACACGAAGAGACCTCCACGGGTTTCGAGCGAGCCTATCGTCCGTCCCGGTGGCGCTGTGCGATCGAGCGACCCCGTTGGAAGTCTCGACCATACGGCCCATTGATGTCGAGGTCGTCAGGGCGAATGGTTCGCGGCTCCGATAAAGGTGGCTGTCTCGGGCCGAAGGCCAGTTCGATCCTGACCGCTGCACTCTTGACCTCACGATACGTGAAGGTATCTTCACGCATAGTGAAGAGTGCTTCGCGAAGCGTGAATGTAGACCGACTGCCGATCTTCCGATCCGAGGAGCAGGTTCGGATTCTCGTGGTGTTGTTCGTCATGGCTGGCGAGCCCGCCACCCTCACCGAGATTGCAGGTCGAGCCGGCGTCTCGATGGGGGTCACCCACAAGGAAGTCGAAGCGCTCGAGGCCGCAGGACTGGTCGTCTCCCACCGGCGTGGAAACGCCAGACTCGTCGAAGTCAACGAGTTGTCGCGGTTGGTGCCCGACCTTCGGTCGTTGCTCACGAAGGCGTTCGGACCGGTGCCGGCGATCGAGGATGCACTCGCCGACGTCTCGGAGATCGACGAGGCGTTCATCTTCGGTTCCCTCGCCCACCAAGTCGATGTCGAACCACCCAACGACGTGGACCTGATGATCATCGGCCAACCCGCCCTCGACGAGGTGTACGAGGCGGTCGCTTCGGTGGAGGAACTGATCGGGCTCCCGGTCAACGTCATTGTCCGCACCCGCAGCGAATGGTCGAGTGACGAGTCCGGGTTCGCCCGGAAGGTCAAACACGGCGAGCAGATTGCATTGGCGCTCCGATGACGATCGACGAGATGATCGAACAGCGCATGCTCGAAGCGGTCCCGGTCGACGAGGCAACAGCGGCGGATTGGCTCGCCGATGCCGGGCGCCACCTCGAAGCCGCCTCGACCATCCTCGACGTCGACCTCACCGGCGCATTCGCATTGAGCTACGACGCCGGCCGGAAGGCGTGCGCAGCGCTGCTGATTGCGTCCGGTTTTCGGGCTCGAGCCGTTCCGGGGAGGCATCGGGCGGTGATCGAAGCCGCTGCGGTGCTTCTCGACACGGAAGGTGACAAACGAGCGATCAAGCGATTGGATCGTATGCGACGAGACCGCAACCAGGCCGAGTACGGGTCTAGATCGTTCGCCCGTACCGAGGTCGAGGCCGCCATCGAAGCGGCGACATCGGTCGTGGCGATTCTGCGGGATCGCATCCGCAACTGAAGCAACCAGCATCGCACGAAGCGAAGGAACCGGTCATCGGCCTGTCGCCCCCGTGATGCCTGTCGCCATGACGGAGGATGCTGCTCGACGGGAAACGAGGGATTGGCACCCGAGAACTCACGTGTCGCCTGCGAACTCGCCCTCGGCCTGCGAGCAGGCCGACCCGGCGCAGGCACCCGATGACTGCTTCGGAATGGCCGAGGGTCGCGGGGCCGGGTGAGGTTCGAGACTCCATGAGTGGGGCGGCCCACGGGTGCCTTCAGGGCTGCTCGTGCCGAAACGCAACGTTGTCGGAGTGCATCCAGACAGTCTTCGTCGGTCGAGGGTCGCTCGATCTCGGCGACGACTCGGTCGACCATCCCGTCGACGATCTCGTCTTTCGAAGGGACGTGGCGGTAGATCGACATCGGTTTCGTGCCCATGGCCGTTGCGAGCTTACGGATGGTCAGGGCGTCGGTGCCGATCGCGTCGGCGAGCGTCACTGCGCTTTCCAGCACTCGGTCTCGGCTGAGCGACGGATGTACCTTCTGCGGTTTCGTATCTGCACTGGGTCGTCAGCCGACGCAACCGCTGGGGTATCGGTCTCGACAATGGGCGTTGGTCATGTTTGGTCGACCCGTCCGGTCTCGTAGGCCCAGATCACGATCTCCACCCGATTCCGGGCATCGAGTTTGGTCATCAACTTGGCGATGTGGGTCTTGACCGTGCTGTTGCTGATGAAGAGGTCCTCAGCGATCTCGGCATTGGTCTTGCCTCGGGCGACCTCTGCGAGCACCTCCTCTTCACGTTCGGTGAGGGGATCGACCGGCTGCGGTGGAGCGGTGGAGCGCCCCGTGGCGGCGAACGCCTCCAGGAGTCTCGCGGTGATGTTCGGGGCGACGAGGGCGTCGCCGGAAGCGGCTGCCTCGAGCGCCTGCACCAACAGCTCCTGGTCGGCGTCCTTGAGCAGGAACCCGCGGGCTCCTGCCTTGAGCGCACCGTAGACGTACTCGTCGCGATCGAAGGTCGTGATGATGACGACCGGGATGGGGTCGGCAACGTCCGGTCCGGCGAGCGCCTTGGTGGCTTCGATCCCGTTCATCTTCGGCATGCTGATGTCGAGGAGGCACACATCGGGGCGCAACCGATGAGCGAGTTCGACCGCTTCCTGGCCGTCCGTCGCCTCGGCGACGACCTCGATGCCCGGCTGGGCATCGAGGATCATGGCCAGCCCGGTCCGTACGAGGTCCTGGTCGTCGGCGACGATCACGCGGAGCGTCATCCTGACCGTCCTCGTTTCGGCAGGACCGCCTTCACCGTCCATCCCCGCCCTCGGTTCGGTCCTGCATCGAGCGTGCCGCCGTGGAGCGACGCCCGCTCGCTCATCCCGACGAGTCCGTATCCGGCTGACGACTTCGGGTCTGCGTAGGAGGCGTCTCCGTCGTCGGCGATCGTGACGACGATGTCCCGGTCGCCGCCCTCGACACGGACCATGATTCCGGTTGCTCGCCGGGCGTGGCGGCGGGCGTTGGTCGTGGCCTCCTGGGCGATCCGGAACACCGACGTCTGGATGGACGGGGCGACATCGTCGAGATCTCCTTCCATCTCCAGCTGGATGGGCGGGTGTCGGCCGTCACCGGTGAGAGCCTGGAGGTCGCTGAGACGCTTCTGAGGGCTGGGCTCGTCGTCGCCGCGTCGAAGCACCCCGACGATGGTGCGCATCTCTGTGAGTGTGCGGCTCGCTTCGGTCTTGATGGTCTTCAGCGCCCGGGCCGATGCTTCGGGATCCGACACGGCGAGGGCCCAGCCGGCCTCGGCTTGGATCGCGATCGCCGACACGTGGTGTGCGACCGTGTCGTGCAGTTCCCTGGCGAGTTGTTCGCGTTCGAACGATTTCGCTTCCGCGATCGCCCGCTCCTGTGCTCGCTCGCGGAAACGGACGGCGGCGCCCAACGCCGAGGGGAACAGCAGGAAGGCGAATCCGGCCGCCGTGAGTGCGGCGCCCTCCGGGAAGAAGACCATGTTCGTCACGTGAGGCACGCTCATGATGCTCAGTCCGACGATCGCGTCGCGTCCTGATCCCCATCGGAACAGGGCGTAGGGGAAGACGATCAGCAGCGCCATCGTGTACAAGCCGGGTGAATCCCGCCCGACTGCGATGGCCGCGATGTCGAGGCCGGCGATCACGCTCCAGGCCACGGCCACCGACATCAGCGGATGGGTGCGTCTCCACAACAGGGCGACGATCGGCACCAGCTGTAGTGCCAAGGCGACCGGACGCCACACCAGCTCTTCTCGGGTGACACCTTCGATCAGTGCGAGAGCGACCAGGACTCCGACCAGCACCCAGTCCCTCCAAACGCGATGGGGCGGATTCGGTTCGCGGGGCTCGGCCCAGAGCGACCTGAGGGCGTCGATCAACACGGGGGGCAGCGTAACCCGGGGTGGGCCGGCAGTCGTCGGCCGAAAGTACGAGACGCGAATCGACCGTGGGACGACTCGGGACTGCCCCTGAGCCTGATGTGCCGATCGGCGAGATGCGACATCGTGGAGCCAGCCCCTTGAACGAGGGGAAACGCAAGCGAAAGGCAATGTCATGCAATCCATTCAGAAGATGGGCGGAATCGGCGCCCTGATCGCCGCCGGCACGTTCGTCGTCGGCCTCACCATGTTCGCCACCCTCCTCATGGACTTCGTGTCGACCACCGACCCGTCGGCGGCGGTCGAGTTCATCGCCGACAACCAGCTGCCGCTGTATGTGTGGAACATCACGATCATGATCGTGTTCGGGATCGTCCTCGTTCCGCTCGTGCTGGCGATCGGAGATCGCCTCAGAGATGCGCACTCGCCGCTGGCGCGGGTCGCCTCGGTCTTCGGGCTCATCTGGTCGGGCGTGATCATCTCCACGGGGATGATCGTCAACATCGCCTATGCGACGGTCACCAGCCTCCAGGCCACCGACCCCGAAATGGCGTCGACGGTGTGGGCAGGCCTCGATGCCGTGACCAACGGCCTCGGTGGAGGAAACGAGATCCTCGGCGGAGTGTGGGTGCTGGGAGTCAGCATCGTCGCCCTGCGTGAGCGGCTGTTCGCCCGCTGGATCAACCACCTCGGTGTGGTCATGGGCGTCGCCGGGCTCGTCACCGTCGTCCCGGCACTCGAGAACGTGGGTGCGGTCTTCGGCCTCGGCCTGATCGTCTGGTTCACCGCCCTCGGACGCACGCTGATCAAGGACGCACGCGGGTCGCTGAACGACCCACGCCCCGCTACTTCGCTCGGCGTCTGATCCCCGGACAAGCAAGGAGACCCAACATGACATCCACCGACATCCGAACGAACCGAGGCACACTGGACGGCCTCGTCAGCCATGCGTACTAGGTACGCAGCCCGGATAGAAGGAACCAAAACCGTGTCGAAGCAAACTCAGTCCCATCCTCCAGCGACCACGGACACCTCGGATGCCAGACGCCCAGAGGGAGCTCGTCGGCATGGTCGGGAGCGCCGCTCACTCTCTGAGTACGTCGAGCGACGAAACGGCGTCCCGCTCGGATCGCCCGGCTCGCTCCGCGAGATGCTCCGCCGTTCGTTGGGCGCCGACACCCTGGGTGGGTTCTGGCGACATTGGAATCCGATCTGGGGCTACTACCTCGGCAGGTACGTCAACTCGCCGCTCCGCAGGGTCATGCCGTCCGGCGTCTCTGTGGTTCTCACGTTCATCGTCAGCGGCTTGATCCATGACCTCGCGATCTCGCTGGTCGCCGGTTCCCCGACATTCCTCTTCGCGCCATGGTTCGCCCTGGTCGGGTCGATGGTCGTCATCGGTCGACGATTTGGGCTCCGGTACCCGTTTCGGGCGTGGTCGGTGCGGGCGAGCATCAACGTGGGTTTCGTCGGCGGTGCCTTCGGGATCGTGACGGTCGGCAGATGGCTGATCGGTCTCTCGTGACCGACGACAGGGCCGGTCGCTGTCGGATTTCAAACAGGGTGCGCAGGAGCGGGTGCTCGCAATGGAAGCAACACCACTCAGGCGGCGCCGCTAGGCGCCCCGTGCACAACAAGGACGGACATGACAGAGATGGATCCACATCGGGGCCGTCTATGGCGTCCGGGGAAAACCCGAAGGTCATGCGCCCGATGTTCAAATCACTCTTGCCCGACAGCGGGGTGGTCGGAACGAACATCGCCGGCACGGTTGAAGCGGTGGGTTCAGACGTGACCGACCTGAGCGAGGATGACGAGGTGTTCGGTTCATGCCAGGGAGCCTTCGCCGAGCCCTTGATCGGCTCCCGTTCGTGTCAGGTGCCGTCAGAGGTCCGGGTTCGCGTCGATGGACTCCATCGGGTGACAGCCTTATCCTCGCCTCGGTGACGAACCAGCGCCCGTCCCAATGGCCGATGTCCAACTCATGGCTAGACCTGGGTCGATCCTCTTCCCCGAACCTGCCCATAGCGGCACAATGCGCTGGCCGGGCTGACGACCGCGTTCATGCCGCTTGCGTCATCCAACCCGAGATGTGGCCTGACAGTTCGGCGTAGACATCCCCGTCTTGCCTTCCGGGTACCGAGAACCCGTGACTCGCCGATTCGACGGTCCGAAGCGTCGCCCGAGCACCGATACTGTCGGTCACCTGCTGGATCTGACCGGCGTCTCCCAGAGCATCTGATGTACCTTGCACGAACAGCAATCGGGTAGTTCCAGCCGACAGGTGAGCAGCGTTCTCCATTGCTCCCTTCAAGGGGAATCCCAACATGATCACACCGCGCACATGAGGGATCGGCGTCTCCGAATTCGTCACCGAAGTCAAGAGTCCGCTCACTGAGTGACCACCAGCGAATAGCGGTAGATGAGGAACCGCTGTTGCAGCAGCTTCCACGGCGGCCCTGATAGTTGCGACAAGCACATCATCGGCGTCCGTGGGCAGATCCGAATACGGCACAAAGTCTTGGCGGTCTGAATACGGGTACTCGAAACGGAAGGTGGCTACCCCTGCAGACGTCAGCGCCTCGCTGAGGCCAGCCATGAACGGGACTCGCATGGTGGACCCCGACCCGTGACCGAGAACAAACAATGAATGTGCTCGCTCTGGACAATCCAGTATCGCTGAAACAATGCCAATCTCAGGAGAAACGACGACCTCGATGAGCTCAGATCTCAAACCGGACCGCCTCTCAACAATGATGACCAGCTGTCTTTCCCTCCCGAGGTTAGGCACACATGCCCGCCCAACCTGGTCACGTCCAGCGGCACGGGGCAAAGCTGTCACCCTCCGGACAAAAGCCCGCATGAACACTGACTTCCTGGCACCGGCCGACACGGTCCGATACCTCGCTCTCGATTGAGGGCCTCGTGGGATTTGCGGCCCGGGAGGTTCAAGTCCTCTCTCCGACACCGAACAGGGGGGTGCAGCCCACCGCTTCTCATTCCCGAATCGGTGGGGTTGTGTCGTTGGAGACTTCCCTGTTCGGGTGATGGGTATCCAACACGGACGCAGCGGTGCGAGTTGCCGGAGCGGGCGATCTTCTGGCGATCGAGGGCCTGTGCTCGGCTCGTCACGACGGCGCCTCGATTTCCCGACCGGCATGGGCTGGCTCCGAGTCGAATTGATCAGATCCACCAAGATTGGGATTGGCTGGGCCGCCCAGTGGGTAGCACAGCGAACATGGCACAGTCACAGACAATCCGAGCCCGTCAGAGTCGAGGGATCGACGTCCAAGACATCGATCGATGGTGGCGGGCGGCCAACTATCTCTCGGCCGGCCAGATCTATCTTCGCGACAACCCTCTCCTCGCACGGCCCATCAGGCCAGGCGACATCAAGCGCCGACTGCTCGGTCACTGGGGCACGAACCCGGGGATCAACCTGGTCTGGGCGCACGTCAACCGCATCATCATCGAGCGGGACGTGTCGACGATCTTCATCTGCGGGCCTGGCCACGGGGGCCCGGCGGCGATCGCCAATCCCTGGCTGGAGGGCACCTACGGGGAGATCTATCCCGAGGTCGGCTGGAGCGTGGATGGCTTGCGACGGCTCTTCGAGCAATTCAGCTTCCCGGGCGGCGTGCCTTCCCACGCCGCCCCGGAGACGCCTGGCTCGATCCACGAAGGGGGAGAGCTGGGGTACAGCCTGGCCCATGCACAGGGCGCGTCCTTCGATGCCCCCGGCGACCTCGTCGTGGTGATGATCGGCGACGGTGAGGCGGAAACGGCCCCCCTAGCGGGAAGCTGGCCGGGCCACCGGTTTCTCACCCAAGACGATGGAGTCGTCCTGCCGGTACTCCATCTCAACGGGTACAAGATCGCCAATCCGACCGTCTTCGCCCGAATGCCCGAATCCGAGGTGCGTCAGTTCTTCGCCGGCCAGGGCTACGAGCCGTGGTTCGTGTCGGGCGACGAGCCGATGGCGGTCCACGAGGAGCTCATGGTCACTCTCGACGACATCGCCGACCGGTCGTTGGGCCCCGGACGGCGGAACCGGCCGGTGTTGGTGCTCCGAACTCCCAAGGGCTGGACCGGTCCCGGCGTCATCGATGGAGTCCAGATCGAGGGGACGTTCCGCGCTCATCAGGTGCCGATCGGACACGATCTCGGGGACGATCGCCTGGCGGGCGAACTCGATCGATGGATGCGCCGTTACCGCCCCGAGGAGCTCTTCGCCGAGGATGGAGTCCCGGCACAGGAGCTCGATCGGTTGCGGCCCGACCGAGACCGGCGAATGAGCGCCAACCCGCGAACCAACGCCGGACTCATCTCTCGACCGCTGGATCTGCCCGAACCCGGCCTTCACGCCGTCGACGTCCCGTCACCCGGACTGAGAAGCGCAATGAGGGCGCTCGGGCGATACCTCCGCGACGTCATTGAGGCGAACGGCGACCGATTTCGACTCTTCGGTCCGGACGAGGTCGAGAGCAATCGACTCGACAGCGTCTTCGACGCGACGGGCCGTCGATGGCCGATGGACACCGAGGAGGACGACGCACATCTGTCACCTCGGGGCCGAGTGATGGAGGTGCTCTCGGAGCATCTCTGTCAGGGATGGCTCGAGGGGTACCTGCTCACCGGGCGGCACGGGGTGTTCACGTCGTACGAGGCGTTCATCCACATCGTGGACTCCATGTTCAACCAGCACGCCAAGTGGTTGGAGTCCTCGCGGCGGGTCGAATGGCGCGAGCCGGTGCCGTCTCTCAACTACGTCCTGAGCTCACACGTGTGGCGTCAGGACCACAACGGGTTCAGTCACCAGGATCCCGGGTTCCTCGACGTCGTTGCCAACAAGCGGCCCGACGTCGTGAGGATCTATCTGCCCCCGGACGCGAACACTCTGCTGGCGACGATGGACACCTGCTTGCGCAGTCGTGATCTGGTGAACCTCGTGATCGCCGGCAAGCAGCCTGAGCCGCAGTATCTCGACTCGTCGGAGGCGAGGAGGCACCTCGAGCGGGGGCTGTCGGTCTGGGACTGGGCAGGGTCGGAGACGGAGAAGTCGCCGGCCGAGGTCGTGTTCGCATCCGCGGGCGACGTCCCCACGAAGGAGGCGCTGGCGGCTGCCCGCCTCCTTGCAGGAGAAACCGACCTTTCCGTGCGAGTGGTCAACGTCGTGGATCTGTTCAGGCTCACGTCCCCCGCCAAGCACCCTCACGGGATGCCTGATGAGGACTACGACGAGGTCTTCCCCTCCGACGTCCCGACCATCTTCGCCTTCCACGGATACCCCTGGCTCATCCACCGACTCACCCATCATCGCCACAACCAGTCGCGCGTGCACGTTCATGGTTACGACGAAGAGGGGACGACGACCACGCCGTTCGACATGCTGGTCAGGAACAGACTCGACAGGTTCCATCTCGTATTGAACGCCCTCGACCGGATGTCCCGAGCGCGTCAAGAGCGCCTGACGGAGACCCGTGATCTGTGTCTGGCTCGCCTCGAGGCCCACGCCACCCACATCCGCGCCACCGGCGAGGACCTTCCCGACATCGACGACGCCGCGGTGTCGAGGCACGGTTTCGGGAGCTGAGGCTTGGGAGTCGATCGTTTGTGGCACTCCCTCTCGAGTATCGATGATGGCACCGAGCCCAGGAGACGACGATGACCGTTCGCGGTGGCAGCGACGAAGTCCGCCGCCAACTCCCGATGGGGGAGCGGGTCAGACAGGAATCGGCACGAGAATGGTGACGAACAAAGTCGTCAAGCAGCAAAGGAGAAGGCCGACAAGCAGGGCCGAGCGGTCAGAGGCCTGCAAGGGACAATCGAAGACCGCTGACGGCAGTCTTGTCTCGTCCGATCGCGGGTGTCCTTCGTTCTCGGCGGTGGGCCAATCCGGTGTGGACAGTCGGGACCGACACCCCACCCGGGACGGCCGAGGTCCGGTCGGCGACGTGAGACGGTGACGACGGTGAGCGGGACAGACGCCATCGATCTCGACGGCGTCGATTCAGGAGACCATCCGGCGATCGCCGCAGCGGCCGGTCTGACGTACGTGGTTGGCGACGCTTCGGGGTTCCGCCGCATACGGAGGGGCAAGGGCTTCTCGTACGTGAACGCCGATGGAGAGGTCGTCGGAGAGAAGACTCGGGCCCACATCGAGTCGATGGCTATCCCGCCGGCGTGGAACGACGTCTGGATCTCTCGGGACGAGGATGCTCATCTGCAGGTCGTAGGGTACGACGAGGCCGGGCGAAAGCAGTACATCTACCACCCGAGATGGGAGGCGGCGCGGGACCAGGTGAAGTTCGATCGACTCGGATCGTTCGCGAGAGGGTTGCTCGACTTCCGAAAGCGGGTCGATCACGACCTGCGCCGTGGGGGACTCGATCGCGAGAAGGTGGTGGCGCTCGCCGCCTCGGTCCTGGACCGAACCCTCATTCGCGTCGGCAACCGCCGATATGCCGAAGAGAACGAGACGTATGGTCTCACCACGCTGACCAACGGGCACGTGGAGGTTGCCAACGATCGAGTCCGCTTCGACTTTTCGGCAAAGGGAGGGGCGCAGCGACAGTCAGCAGTGGAGGATCGGCGACTCGCCCGACTCATTTCACAGTGTCGTGACATCCCCGGCGAGACGCTCTTCACCTACCCGATCGACGACTCCATCAGGTCCGTGAGCTCGAGCGACGTCAATGACTACGTGTCAGGCATCATCGGAGAGGGCGTGACCGCGAAAGACTTTCGCGTCTGGGGGGCAACCACGACCGTGGCTCGTCTGCTGGCATCGAGGGGGACGAACGGAGACACGGACTCGGGTGCCCCGCTGTTGGAGGCGATCGACGCCGCCGCGGAGAGAATCGGGAACACGAGAGCGGTTTGCCGGACGTCGTATGTCCACCCGACGGTCGTCGATGCGTTCGAGGACGGGGCGCTGACGACCGCATGGAAACGCTCCCGGACCGGCCGCTGGCTGGACCGGGCGGAGTCCACCGTGCGATACCTCCTGACCGAGGGGAGTTGACCGAAGCGAGGCTCCGGCCTCCCGCCCGAGTTTGGAACCGCCTCGGGCAGGGTATTCGGTCGACATGGACCGAATCGAGCAACGCGACCCACACGGATTCATGTCCGATCTCGCCGAGACTTCGTTCCTTCACGAATCGGAAGCAGCGGACCTCGCACGTGACTTCGTGGAGACGCTCGCAGAGTTCGTCGATCGCGACGTCTGGAACGCCGTCGCCTCGGTCGTGCCCGTCGACATCTCGATCGACTGGGACGAGATCGACGATCGAGCCGAGTCCACTGTCGAGGAGTTCCTCCTGGCGATGTCGGCTGAGGAGGACGTGGAGACGGGACGCTCTGCCGACCACGCGAGAGCCGTGGCCGAGACCGTCGAGCGCTATGCAGGCCCCGACGAACTAGACAGGATCGGACGAATGCGCAACGAGGGCATCCTCTCGCTGTTCGAAACCACGAGGGGGCAGTTGACGTCGCCCGAGGCTCCGACCCGGGGCGTCCAGCAGCGAACCGACCCCTGATCGGAAGGGGGTTCCGGTCAGCGGATCTCCAACAAGAGCCAGTGCGGTGATCGCTCGTCGGCGGGATTGTCGAACTTCGAGCTTTGATGGTGGGGGCGACTTGACCGCTGCTGGGATGGTTGGTTCGGTCATGGGAGCCGTGATCGCTGTTTTCGTTTGCCGTCGGATCGGCTCCAGGATGCCCCCCATAGGTTGTACGGGGGTGGGTGTGTTTCGATGGCTTCGTGTGCCTCCCCGCACCGCTGGTTCGTGACGGCTCCGGGGGAGTTTGAGTGTCGAGTGACACGGCCAAAATCCCGATGTCTTGGGGGCGATATACATTCATTGGTTCCGAGCTTGAAGCGAATGCCAGGGACTGGGCGTATGAACTTGAGATCTGACGAGGATGCTCTGATCCACCGGCACCCTGGGGTGTCTGTGTCTCATCATCGTCGAGGGAGATATGAGGTGATCGAGGTGTCCGGCGAGATCGATATCGCGAATGTGGACGAGTTCCGCACTGCGATCTCAGATCTCATCGAGGCTGGCCACAGCGAGCTGGTGATCGACCTGTCGGATGTGGACTTTATCGGTGGTGAAGGCCTTCTGGCACTCTCAGATGAGTACGACCACGTTCACCGATACGGCAGCAGCTTTCGTGTTCTTGTACCGCAGCCGCACATCCGTAGGTTGTTCTCGATCACCGGGCTCGACAGCAAGCTGGGGGTCTGTGGGTCCTTCGACGAGCTCCAACTGGGAGCGGAAGGGGAGTTGTGAAGGCGAACCGGAGACGGTGGTCGGAAGAGGCTTGTTGATCTGCAGCAATCCAATCGACACAAACACCCCCCGTGCGGTGGCGGCGACCATCGAGCACAGCTTGCGTTTTCTGATCTCAATGTGTCGCCGCTCACTTCCCTGGGTGTCGTCGGTCACTCAACGACACCTGTTGTGTGCCAATGCCGTAGATTGGGGTGAGTTGTCGCAGTCACCAGTGAGGAACCTCCTCAGCCCGATCGGTTGATCGAGCCTGGTCATACACGCCGGCTCGTGAGGCTGTTGATGCAAACGTCCCTTTCACCGCACCTGTTGTGGATCGCGCGGGAGTTCGGAAACCCCGAATATCTCCCCCTGTCTGTCGACGATCTCACGGCGCTCGGAGGAGCAACCACACTCACGTCGTTCGGATCCGGTGCCCGCATGTTTCGAGCCGACGCCCCCGCGGACGCCTGCTACTTGATCCGTTCGGGTTCGGTTCGTATCGTCAGGAATGGAAGCAATGGAAGGAATGGAAGGCCGCCCATCCTCCTTGCATATCTGCACTCCGGCCAGATGGTCGGCGACTACACAATGCTGCGAGGGGAGGCCCATTCCTCCGACGCCATCGCACACACCCCTGTATCGGCGATCGAACTGCCGCGGGAGGCCACCATGTCGGCTCTGGCGGCAAACCCTCGGATCGCATTGCGCTGGCTCTTGGCGGCGATGGAGCAAGTAGAAGCCGCGCATGGACGGATGACGATGCTCCTGCAGAGAAACGCCCGTGCCAAAGTCGCCGCCTTTCTCCTCTCGTCCAACGGTTCTCAAGACGGCGAAGGCCTCATCGCGATCAGCCATGAAGGTCTGGCCGAGATGGTCGGTGTTGAGCGGGCCACCGTCTCCAGGGCGATATCGTCTCTCCGAGACTCCAGGCTCATACAAACCACCCGAGGAACCATCCGCCTCCTCGACCACGACGGACTCAACCGCATCGCAACCTTGTGAAGCGCATGGCGGGCACGGCCACGTGAATCCCGCCGGGTAGGCCAGTCGGTGCCGCAGCAGCCAACAACTACGTCGACGCCATGGGCAACCGGCGGAGTCCTGAGTGGCCGAGGCTCTTGGCTGCCAGGACGTCGCTGCTCCCACGAATCGAGGTGAGTGTGGTTCCGCTCGCAGCGAGTGTTGCTGCGCATCGTTCCTGTTGTCGGCGACGGCTCTGTCGAGGCGGCGAACAGCGGCGAGGAGGTAGCGGGCGATCACTCTCTGCGCGGTCCCAACGCCGTCGTCTGGTCGGATCTTGGCGAGCAATGTGGCGGCGATCCTGGCGATGAGATGCCGCACCCCGAGACGCTATCTCGGGTCTCCATCGCGACTGCCTCAAATGAACGGACCCCCAACCGGAACGCAGAATGAGTGTCGGGTGACACCAACCCGTCGGAACCCGTCCAACACCGCGCATAACTTTTGGAGGGCTATGCAGAACAGCTCTTCGCTACTTGACATCTACCCGGCGGGAATGCTGATCTCCATCGAAATCGACCTCGAATCGGACGTCATCGGCGTGATCCTTCGCGGGGAACTAGACATGTGTACCGGCCGTCGCGTACTGAGCGTATTGGAACCGTTCACCCGGAAGTGTCAGCCTTCGCTACGCATCGATCTCACCCAGGTCTCGTTCATAGACTCGGCTGGCGCCTCTGCGATCGTTGAGTTGGCCGACTCGATCGCCCGAGAGGACGGTTACCTCGAGATCGACCGTTGCTCCGATCAGGTCGAGTACATCTTCGCAATGCTTGGGATCCCGGTGCCGGGGGTATTGCGGGACTGACAACAAGGGGGATTACAGCATGTTGGCAAGCGAGATCTATGTCGAAGCGCAGGTCCAATACCGGCCAGAGTCACAACACATGACGATCTCGTTCTCGGGGAGTGCGCACACAGGGATGCCACCATTCTCGAACGAGTTGATGAACCTCGCTCGGGGGGCACTGCGGGTGACCTTCGATCTCAGGGGCCTCCGTCTGGCGAACCCAAAGAGGACAGTCGAAGCGATCCTGGCTGCGCTTGGCACCGACGAGTCTGACCCGAACACCGAGATCCTCACCTCCGATCCCGTCGACAACGCCTTGCGGGGCGCGTACTATGCCGGCTGAGTTCGAGCCCTTCACCCACCACCTCGTCGGGGCAGTCCACGTGTTGACCGTGTTCCGCGACGACCGTGAGTTGATCCGGCACATACTCGAGCAGGAGCGATCCGTCTGCTCGGCCAAGCGCGTTATCGTCGATCTGGGCCGAATCTGTACCGCATCGGGCAGGCACCTAGATGTGATCCGGGCGATGGATTGGAACCGGGACCTCATGGTGAGGCTCACCGCCGACCGACCTCCCATCTCCCTCGAATGCCTTGGCGAGGGTGCCCGTACGATGGCAACCGGCGCGAGTTGAACGCCACCACGACATTTGGGAGGGATTGGGCGCCGTTCCTCGAGCCAAGTGTGAAGGTGCTAGCTAGAGGGGCCAGGTGTGAACGGGGTTCTGGTCCTTCTTGTTGGTGGAGTCCGTCGCTTTCGCCCGATACGTTCCGACGATGGAGCTACGCGACACTGACCGCCACATCCAGGCGATCGCTCGCCGGCACGGGACGCGGTCCAGTCGCTTCATCCCCAGGTGATTGTCGACAGAACCTCATTGACCTCGGCGGCCCAGGTCTCGAAGAATCCCTCGCTTGCCTCGGTGACGATGACGACTGTCTCGCCGTTGACGTCGACCACCCAGAGCCGATTCGGCATTTCCTCCGCCACTACCCAACCATCTCCTGAAGTTAGGAGGGTGGAGCAGGGACCGATTCCGAAGCCGCACAGTTCCTCGGGAGTGTCGCTCAGCCGCACATCGACGACGTAGCCGGGGGCAGAGCCAAGTTCGATCGGTGTTGGTTCCGTGGTGACGATGTCGCTGTTGGAAGCCAATGCTTCGAGCCACCCGTCAACCGAGTCGGGGCCTTCCGTGGAGAACGCTACAAACGACGAACCGGCCTTGAACACGAACATGATCGAACCGTGATCTTCTTCGCGCCAGTTGGGCGGTGTCGCGAGGGTGAACGGCGGGTCCCAGTCAGCCTCGAATACCGTCTCCGCGGGCTCGCTGGTCGTGGTGGTGGCCGCAGTGGTGGTTGTCGTTTCGGCCGCTGCGGTTGTCTGGGGCGCTGCGGTCGCAGCCGTTGTCGTGGTGCCCGGTGCATCCGTGGCAGTCGTGGTGTCGTCTGTTCCGTCGCCGCCCGCCGAGCATGCCGCGATGAACAAGATCGTTGCTGAGACCATTACGAGAGAGCGTGGACGACCCATTGATTCTCCTTGTGTGGAGTGGAAATCGGTCTCATTCGGTGACCCGTTGCGATATCCCGGAGACGCCAAGCGCCGACACCTTGTTGACGGTACACCTACTGGCTACGCCTGGGGCGTTCTGCGCTGCCGCCCGGAGGCTGAGCACCAACGGAATACCCCCCAGCCCCTTCGCGCCCGAGGCGTCGAAGGAGGCGAACGCAGATACGGAGAGACTCCCTACTCCTCCCCGCGATCTCACATCCGCAACCTTCACGCGCGACGACGCATGGTCGGTTGTCGCTGGGTGCGCTCGGGGATGTGTGGAGATTGATGGGGGCGTTCCTCGATCGAATGGGATGTGAGCGTGTAGGAGGGGACGTCTCGCACCCATCGCACCTGGTCGAGTGTGGGCGAGTTTCTGGGCTGGCGATGGGGGTGTCGAGGATGACCTTCTCACCGCAGATCCCGTCGGTCTTATCGGGCCCGGTGTAGCTGCGACACCCAAATCACCTCTTCCCAGTTGGAGAAGCGATAGCGCGTTTGTCCACTTCCTTCATCGGGTAGCGCCCCATAGGGAAACCAACGAGGTCAGCCCACGAGCGCTGGGATGAAGGAAGCTCGCGATACTTCTGATTCTGGCAAACGTGGCTGCAGCTTTGGTTCAAACGTGGCTGCAGCTTTGGTTTACGAGACTTGGTGGATGCTGGGCGTGGCATTTGGCTAGTGCAGCCTTCGCCGAACGGTTACGAGTACAGGAGCTGCCCAAGATGACGCGCATGCGGCCACCTAAAGGAGTCAAGGGGATTCGCCGCCCATTCCCGACTTCCTACGAACGGTTTGTGGGGAGGATCAGAGTTCCACTGGTCTGGGTCTGGGTCGTCTTGATCGTGGTCGACTCCTTCTTCGCAGACATACCCGGGTGGGCCACCCTCGGCGCGACGATCTTGGTATTCGCTTTCTATTTCGTGGAGGGGACACCCAAGGCGAAGGTGAGGACGATTCGTTCACCTGTCGTGGGGCGATGGGAAGCTGTCAATAGTCCAGCAAGTCGGGTCCCTAGCCACGGGCTGCACGCTTACGGGCAAACCTATGCAATAGACCTCACCTATCACCCCGCTGATGGGCACCGACCCGAATCGGGTGGGGTCTGGCCGTTGGCGCATCCTCCTGAGGAGTACCCCGCATTCGGTCAACCTGTCTTCGCCCCGATCGACGGGACTGTGGTCAGCATTCGCGAGACTGCACGTGATCATCTGAGCCGGACATCATGGGTCGGCATGTTGTACCTCGTTGTAGAGGCCGGTGTGCGTGAACTCCTGGGAACGGGGAGGATCCTCGGCAATCACATCGTCATCGACAGCGGCGACGGGACGTACGTGCTGGTTGCCCACCTCCGGCAACATTCGTCACGAGTTCGCGAGGGGGAAGGTGTGACAAGAGGCCAGCCATTGGCAGAGTGCGGCAACTCGGGAAACAGCACCGAACCCCATATACATCTCCAGATGATGGACCACCCGAACCCGTATCTGGCATGCGGCCTTCCACTCCAGTTCGAATCCGAGACCCTCGAAGCCGATCGCGCCGGAGTGCCTGGCAACGGTGAAGCCATGGTCAGCCTATCGATGTGCCGGTCGAAGCCGTTCTAGTGGCGCTCCAGCCGAACGGTGACGCCAAAGAGACAAAAGTCGCGACTCCCGCGTTCGGCTGGTCGCAATACGCCGCCCGCTGCACTCTCATCAATGACAGCGCCAGCGTGCAAAGTTCGGCCGATGCGTGCGAACGGACCAGATTGGCCGGCCCGATCAACCCCCGAATCGTCAGTCGGAGGATGTTGCCGCGAGCAGAATCGACATGATCCCGGGACGTTCGCTGCTGACGTTCAGGTGTTGCTCCCCGCCTGTTCTCGCATCCTATGCGGAGGGTGTCGAGCTCGGCGTTGTCCCCTGCAGCTTCTTCTCGGCGATCAACCACGGCACGCGGGTCGGATCGGTCCAGAGCGTCGCGCGAGATGCCATGGACCCGACTCGGAGCGGGTGTGGCGGAGATAGCGGGGCGCTCGGCGGGCCGACCGGGATTCGATTGCCGGACTCAGTGTCGGCTGGGGAGGCGATTGTAGGTGGAGGACCTCGTTGTGCGAGACGGTGGCGACCAGAAGTCGAACGGCCTCGAATAGCCGATGCTCGCATGTCGTTCGGCGCGCGGGCAGAGGTCAGGATGCGGTCAGGTCGTGCGGGATTCGCCGGTGTAGGCCACCCCAGCCTGAACACTGCCCACAACACACCGGTCACGGCGGTCCCGATCAACGCCAAACCGAAATCTCTTCAGTGGTGCGTTCGTCGTGTTGGCCGGTCTGAGATGACGCGCTGCTGGCGCGACGCGTCACGCGTAACCGTACGCCTCAGCCCGCTCGTCGAGGACTGCGGTGACCTTGGTGCGCAGCTCGTCGAAGAACTCGGGGGTGTTGAAGTATGGGAGCTTGCTCGCGGGGGCAGGCTGGTGGGCCTCTGCAGGGAGCGCATAGTCATCTACCTCGTAGCCGACCCGGCGCTCGAGCGCGTAGCCGCGCACCCAGGTGCGGTCGACCGCCGCCCGCAGTTCGTCGGCGGTCACCTCGAGCCCGGCAGCGATGCCGAGCGCCTCGGCGATGAGCACCGGGTCGAGCGCGGCGAACTTGCACATCCCGGTCATATCGTCCAGCAACGTCATCGGACCACGGTTGGTGATGGCATCCACCCAGTAGTCCATCCCGGTCTCCCGTTCGAGGATCACCAGGATGAACGTCTTCATCGACATGTGCCCGCCTGCCAGCGCCCACGGATACCCCGGATTGGAATGCGGGACGTACGCCGGGAACTCGACACCCTTCGACTGCATGGCGAAGTCGAGCGACCCCGTGCGCATAGCAAACCGGAGCGTGCCTTCACCCACCTCGGGCAGGCGGCCCTCGGCCACGCCGTGGATCGCTGCGACGATGGCGTCGTAGTCACCGTACGAGAGCCCGTCTACGAATTGGTTGTCGGGGTTGCGCAGGTTCCACTCCATGATGTGGCCGAGGCTCACTCCCAGCGAGATCGAATCCATCGCCAACTCGTCGACCAACGCCACGAGGTCCAGCGCCTGGTCGACGTCGTACAGGCCCAGATTCGATGACAAGAGGGTGAACGGTTCGTAGTCGACCTTGGTGCGGAACGGCCCGGCCTCACCGTCGACCTCGTCGTAGATGTTCTTGTGGCACTTGATCCCACACAGGTAGCAACTCTCCGCTTTGATCTCGTATGGGCCCCGCTCCACTGCTTTGCGGGTCAGTGCAACACCCCGATCGGTTCCGGTCGGGTTGAAGTTGTACTCCGGCAGCACGCCGTTCTCGTGTTGGAGCGGCACCTGCCGCCACGTGCCGCCTGCGCCGTCGTCTCGGTACGGCCAACTTCCCTTGCCGAGGTTGGCCTCCCTGTTGATGTCCTTGAGACCGCGCGAGCTGATCTTCGGGTTGGGCCCGTCCGCGGCGATCGCGTACAGGTTCTTGGAGGCGAGCACCCCGCCATATCCGCCGCGGCCGCAATAGCGGGCTTTCGGATCGCCGGTCTTCAACTGGTTCTCTGTGGAGAGGGCGATCGAGGCGTAGCGGACGTTCTCGTAGTTCTGTGCCGCAGGTCCGATCACGGCGAAGTGGGCGTCCGGATACTGCTCGTGGAGTGTCAAGATCCGCTTGTTGACGTGCAGTTCTCCCAGTCCGGAGGCGTCGAGGAATTCGAAGTTGGCGGGACCGTCCGGGCCCTCCGGGTCGTCCGACTGGGTCAGATGGATCATCCTGGGCGAGGAGGCCCGTCCGGTGAACACCACCTCGTCGATCCCCAGGCCGCGCAGCTTGGTACCGAACTTGCCGCTTCCAGCGCTCCACATCAGCCCGGGTTTCCCGCTGCGTGACATCTTGAGCGGCGAATAGCCATGGAAATACGTGCGCAGACCCGTCATGACGCGGGTTCCGCTGAGCAGACCCAGGTTCATGACGATCGGTGCAGCCGGGTCGTAGGCGTCGTCGACCTCGACCCCGGAGAGGAGCTTGGTGGCTCGGGCGATCCCACCCAGCACGTCCTCGAGGTCCTCGCATTGGACCCTCTCGAACCGCACCGTCTCGGTGGTGAGGTCCACGTGGTATCGGTTCACCGAGAAGGCGGTTGGCGGGTGCAAATCAGACTCCGTCGCCTTGTTCTCGGTATCTACCGGCATACCCGACTACCTCCGTTGGACTGCTGAAAGACTGTAATGGAACGGGTGTGCGCCAGACTTCCCAGCCGTGCAACGTCCCGACCACCCTCAGTCGGTGAAGCCGGCATCGGTGAGCCGCCGGCGTGCCGCTGGGTCATCGAGGAGCCGGCGCAGGGTCGTCACTGCCGGGCGGTCCCAGCGGTCCTCGCGCACGGCCACGTCGTATCGCTCGTCCGCCACGAATCGGAACTCGAGTCCAGCATTGATGGCGATGGTGTCCAGAGTCATCCCCCAGTCGGCCCGCCCCTGCTCGACGGAGGCCGCCACTGCATGGTGGGTTCTCGCCTGATGCAGATAGCCGTCGGGGCGGGCCCCGGCCAGCATGCGATCGATGAGGATGCGGGTGCCGCTTCCCGGGTTGCGATTGATCATCCGCCGCTCACAGAGTTCGGCCATGAAGGCCTGCTCGTCGTCGACCATGTCGGCCAGCGGGTCGTCGGAGCGGAAGACGATTCCCTGGCGGCGGCCGTAGCCGTGGATCAGGCGGACGCCGTCGGGCAGGAAAGGCGTGTTGTACTGCCCGGTTTCCTCGTCGAGGAGGTGGACGCCGGCGACATCGCCTTCTCCCCGGGCTACCGCCGCCAGCCCGGCTGTCGAACCCACCGGAATCGATTTCACCCGGAACCCCTCGGCCGCCACGAGACCGAGCAAGTCGTCGAGGCCGATGCAGTGACTGCCGATGGCCACCAGGTCTGCGGGGCGCAGATCCGGGTCGATCAGCCGAACCTCGACCTCGGTTCCTTCCTCCAGGTATTCGTGGTTGGAGGGGATGCGGATGAAGCCATCGGCCCGGGCGAAGGCGGTGACGCTCCCGGAACCCGCCCCCAGCGGATACGCAACCAGGCCCGTGTCGCCCTCCACGAGGTCCACCAACGTGTATTCGGCGCGACCCGGGACGGAGGTGATCCGCATCGGCGCCGCGGCCCGCACCGTGCGGATGTCTCCGGCGGACAGCCCGGCCAGCCGGCGAAGCAGCGGGGCTACGAACTCGTGGAACGTGAACACCGCCGACGTCGGGAACCCCGGCAGAACCACGACCGGCGTACCGTCGATCACGGCCAGCAGGATCGGTTTGCCCGGCTTGAGCGCCACCCCGTGGACCACCACGCCCGGCGAGTCGGGAAAGCGTTCCGCCAGGCGCGTGACCATGGTGGCGTTGATGTCGCCGTCGCCCTTCGAGGTTCCGCCAGAGAGCAACACCACGTCGACGTCGTCGGGGCCAGAGACGAGCGGGGCGACGGCGGCATCGAGCAACCGCTCGTCGTCAGAGACGACTCCGCACGCGACCGGCTCGCAGCCCAATTCGGCAACCGAGTCGAGAAGCATCCGCTGATTCGAGTCGTACACCTGACCGGTGGCGAGCGACCGGCCCGGGGGGACGATCTCGTCGCCGGTCGACACCACAGCGACCCGGGGTCGGACTATCGCCTCTACGCGGTCCACGCCAACCGAGGCCAGGACGGTCGTCTCCCGGGCAGTGAGTCGCCTGCCGCGGCGCATCACCACCTCGCCTCGGCCGATATCGGAACCGGCGAAGGTGATGTTGCCGCCCGGGACGGCGGGCTTCGACACCCGGATACCGTCGGGGTGAGGTTCGGTGTTCTCGACCATCACCACCGCGTCGGCGCCGCGTGGAACGACGCCGCCTGTGGCGATCGGCACTGCGGTGCCAGGCGCCACCTCGAACCCTGCCGGTGGAGCGTGACCGGCAGCCAGCGAAACATCGGCGAGTGCCAACACCACTGGCTCCAACTCCTCTGCCCCGAAGGTGTCCGAAGCTCTCACGGCGAAGCCGTCCATGTTGGAACGATCGAAGGCGGGCACATCCACCTCGGCGGTGACATCGGCAGCCAGCACACGATGCAGGGCCACATCGAGCATCACGTTCTCGGTGCGCGGCTCCAGGTGGGCGCACGCCTCGTCGAACCGGCGGTGGGCCTCGCCCTCGTCGATGACATCCAGGAACTGTCTCTGTTTCACGGGAAGGCTCCGGCGTCGTACAAGTGGACCTCGATCTCAGTCCCTTCCGGGTATCCCTCGAGACCCGACGGAATGATCACGAACCCGGTCGCTCGGGTCACCGACGACAGGACCGACGCACCCGACACGGCCAGCGGTTCGACCATCCCGCCGCGCACCACCACTCGGGCATAGTCGGTGCGCCCGATCTGAGAGACCAGTCGGGTGCGGAGCGGCAGCCGCACCACCCGATACGGCCAGGCGGGTGACAATCCGCCCAGAGTGCGGATCACCGGGCCGGCGAAGAAGTCGTAGGCCACCAGACACGACACCGGGTTGCCGGGTAGAACCAGCACCGGCTTGCCACCGATGCGTCCCACTCCGCTGGGCGACGAGGGACGCATTGCCACCCCGTGCACCGCCAACTCGCCCAGCTCCGCCACCAGCAGCGGAACCCGATCCTCGGTACCCACCGAGGCGGCGCCAGCGGTGACGATCACATCGGCGCCCGATGCGGCCAGTGCCTCCCGCATTCGGTCGGCGTCGTCGGGGAGGCGAACGACCTCCGGAATGCCGCCGTCGCGAACGGTCAGCGCCGACAGCATGGGCGAGTTGGAGTCGACGATCTTCGACCCCGATGGCGTGCTGCCCGGCGCCAGTAGTTCGTCGCCGGAGACGACGATCCGCACTCGCGGCCGTCGATACACCAGTACCGGGTCCTGCCCGATCGACGACATCAACCCCACGTCCTGGGGAAGCAGGTGGCGACCCTTGGTAAGCACGGTGGTGGCCGGGTCGATGTCCTCGCCGACCCGGCCGACGTTGCGACCCGGCGCCACCCCGGCTCGCACGGCAAGCTTCCCGTCGACTTCGTCGGCGTCCTCGGCCCGCACCACGGCGTCGGCGCCGTCGGGAACAGGCGCCCCAGTCATGATGCGGACGGCCCGGCCCGCTCCCACCGATGCCTCTGATCCGGCTCCCGGCATCGACTGACCGGAGATCGCCAGCAGCACGGGGTCGTAGGTCGAGGCGCCGTAGGTTTCGTCCGCACGAACGGCATACCCGTCCATCGTGGCGCGCCGGAATGACGGCACCGCCACCTCGCTCACCACGTCGGAGGCAAGCACCCGCCCGGCAGACTCGGTGACGGATACGGCCTCCGGCTCGAGCGGCCCGACGCCGTCCAGAGCGGCGGACAGTGCCTGGTCGACGGTGGACCGCTCACGAAAGCCGCGCATCCGCACGTCGTCCGAGCCACCAGCTATCGCCACGATCACGTCGATCTCGTCACCCGGTGTCACGGGGGTGGTGTCCAGCTCATCCGCCGGCACCTCGGTCTCCCGACTGAACAGGTGCAGGTGCCCGTGCAGCCGGCCGTCGTCGGTGAACAGGCGAATGCGGGTGCGGGGGTGAGCTGCGACGAGCGCGTCGAGCACCTCGCCCACGGTGGAGCCGTCGAGCTCGACGGCTTCCTGATCCTCTGTATACCGGCGCAGTGCTTCGGGGAGGCGAACCGTCACCACGAGTCGCGCCACACCCGACCGGTTTGGCGATGGAATCGGGCAGCGACTGCGCTACCGGTGCGCCACAGACCCCAACCCACGAGTCCACCGGCGGCGCCGAAAACGACGTGGTTGACCAGCGCGGCCGACAGGCCGTACAGCTCTACGTTGCGCACGATGCCGGAGAACCAGACATTGGCGAGCACGAAGGCGAACTTTGCCACGTGGACGAGGACGCCGGCCGTCGTCGCTCCGAACAGCCCGCTGGCCGTCAGTCGGCGCACCCCGGGGAGATCCAACAGCGACCCAACGGCTCCATACAGCGCCAGGTTGTAGCCGAGCGAGTGACCGAGCCCGACGGGGACCGACCACAGACCCATCGAGACACCGGCAAGGGCGGCCATACCGGGGCGGCGATTGGCGAGCCGCCCGGAGATCAACACTGCGATCCACCCCATGCCGGCGTGACCGGGGATGCCCAGGTGGAAGTCGAGGTACTTCTTGGCGAGCGCACCCACCAGCCCGATCGCAACGGCCAGACCCAGGTCGCGAATCAGGCTTCGCCTACCGGCGGTTGCCCTTGTCGGGGCGTACGTCTGCATTGACCCAGGCTCCTTCCACGTGTCGAGCGGCGAAAACCGGCCGACCGTGAAGCAGGCGTGGCCGAACCCAATCACCGACATCGATGATAACTCCGCCGTCCAGGCCGGCTCCGGTGGCTACGTCGACCACCTGCCAAATGGCGGTGCGGTCAACCAGGTCGGCAACGGTGATCGGGCCGGACACGTCGCGGATCCCGGGCAACCCCACGAACCGTCCGTCGTTGCCATCGGCGCGCAGAGCCGCCCCGCCCAAGGCACCGATCATCCCGTCCTCGGTGCCATCCAGCCCAACCAGAGGGATGCCGGCGTCCGCGGCGAGCCGGACCGCCTCGGATCGGGTGACCAGGCCGCGCTGGGCGGCCCGGGCAAATGTCAACACTGCGTCGGGAACAGTTTCGTTCATGACGGCCACCCCAGGATCTGAACCAGGGATGGACTCGCGCGTGACGACGGCGGACACCGTATCCAGGAGCTCGTACGGTGTCAGCGCGGTGGCAAAGACGATTGCTGCCGACGAGTTGCGCGATGTCTTGGGTACGCCCGGCCCTTCGTAGAATTGGTGTCTGGTGACTCCGAGGCTTTTGGCCACGTCGGCGAGCTCGTCGGTCATGCGACGGGCGAGCCCGCCCGTCCCGCCGATGCCGGGCATGTCGGTGTCGTCGATGCCGACGACGCGTAGCTCACGGGATGCGGATTTCACCGACGTCCCGTACCCACCGCTCGCGCGCCAGAGTCTCCGCGGCAAGCTTGAGTGTCCCACGGTTGGTGACGTCGAGGATCCAGTTCTCGTCGGCTTCCGCCGCGGTGATGTCCAAACCAACCTCGAAGGTGCGTCCCTCACCCATGCCGATCACCTCGGCGGTCTGCCAGTCTTCCACCCCTGAGGCCGCGAGCACGTCGAGTAGACGGGGGCCGGTCTGCGTGTCGCCGTCGATGTTCAATTCAGCGAACGAGACTGACTCCTCGAGGGCGGTAAGCGTCCAGTCGGCAGCCAGCGCATCGCCGACGATCACTCGCAGCACGACGTCTTCCGCCGGAGGGTCGAGGGCGGGGGATTCATCTGCCGAACCGCCGCCACCGCATGCCCCGATCAGGGCCAGGGCGGCCATCAGCGCGCCCCGACGCGTGACTCTCGGCATGGCGACCTCCTCGGGATTCGACAGCCGATGACGATACCGTGCCGGCCGCGCCGGGTCCGGACCGCCCCTACGCGCTGGTTCGGTCGACCGAGCGTGCTCCGCAAATGCGCTCGTCCTGATGGATTCCCACGACCAGCGACGGCCACTGCGATCGTCTCATCGAACAGCGAGGTGTTCCATCAACCAGTCATTGCGGCTTCTTGTCTGGATACGAGATGGTCGACCACGTGTCCGGCGTCGATCGGCATGCCCGATAGCGTCTCCGACCAGAGCGCATGCAGGAAGAACAAGCCGCAGAAGTAGAGACCGGGTTGGTCGGCCACGATGCCCCGTTGATGGACGGGTGATCCCCGATCGTCGAACACCGACAGGTCGATCCAGCCGAGTCCGGCTCGGAAGCCCGTGCACCAGACGACGTTGGCGACGTCGAGCACGGTTCCGTCGGCGAGGACAGGGAGGCCGTCCTTGACGCCCATCACACGCTCGACTCGGCGAACGCCAGCGGACTCGAGATCGGCCGGTTTCACCCGCACGATTGGTGCCCCACCGCCGTGTCCCAACAGCTTGGAGCGAACTCTGCGACCGATCGGCGTGCTGGTGTTCAGTATCCGGACCGCGCCGAAGCGGATGAGGCGAACACCGACATTGCGACCGAGCCAGGGCTCGATTCGGAATGGAATGACGACCGAAGGGTCTCCCGAGAGGTAGGTCGGGCGGGTCTTGGAGAGTTCGAGTCCGATGTCGGCGCCCGAGTTTCCGAACCCGACGACGAGGACCGGACCTTCAGCGAGCTGGGACGGGCGCTGATACTGGCTCGAGTGCATCTGGATGATGTCGGGGTCGAGGTCGGGTGCGAAGTCGGGCACGTACGGCACCTGGTAATCGGACATGGCGACAACCACGTTCGCTGATCGCAGGACTCCGACTCCCGCGGTCTCCGCAACATAGGTGTCGCCGTCGAAGCTGAGGCGCGTCACCCTGCAATTGGAACGCACGGGGAGGTCATTCTCCTCTGCATAGCTCTCGAGGTATGCCGCGAGCTCGTCCTTGGTGATGTATTGGTCGCCCTTGGCGGGGAACGTCTTGCCGGGGAGGCCGTTGTACCTCGCAGGTGTGAACAGGAGGAGCGAGTCCCACCGCTTGCGCCAGGCGTCGCCGACGCGTTCGCTGGCGTCGAGGATCACGAAGTCGACCTTGCGTTTCGCAAGTTCGTATCCGACGGTCAGTCCGGTTTGGCCGCCTCCGATGACGATCGTGTCGGCGTATGTCGTTGTGGGTTCACGCTGTTCTCGGGTCACTGTGGATCCTCTCGTCGGGGTTCCGACAACGTATGACAGACAGCTCATCCCCGCATCGCCACTACTACCCAACCTGTGATACGGCTGACGTGGGTGGTTCTACCCAGCGGCTCAGGCGAGTCCTTGCCTGATTGCAAAGGCAGTGGCCGCCGACCGGGAGGACACGCCGAGTTTCGTGAAGATGTTCGACACATGGCGATCGACTGTGCGTTCACTCAGGACCAGGTCGGTCGCGATGGAGCGGTTGGTGGCGCCCGAGGTCAACATCCGGAGCACCTCGACCTCGCGATCGGTGAGCCCAGCAGGCCACTCAGATGGGGACGGTCCGAGGAGTTCCTCGACGATGCGGACGTCTGGTGCCGCCCCGAGATCGACGAAGATCACCCGGGCTGCATCCAGTTCCCGGTTCGCGGACTCGAGGTTGCCCTGGGCCCGCAGAGCGCGGCCCAGGTCGAGCCTGGTGCGCGCCAGTTCGTACGGAATCGAGAGGTCCTGCCAGATGGTCTTGGCTCGCTTCAGGTGGCCGACGGCCTGGGTCAGGCGGTTCTCCGTCAACGCCACCCGGGCTTCGGCATGCGCCGCCCACGCAATGTGGGCGTCGGTGCGCGTCGTTTCCGCAACGGTTGTGAGTTGCTCGGAAGCACGCTTGGCCTCCGGGAGCCGACGTGTTGCGACGGCCAACTCGACGTAGGCGGGGAGCAATTGGACATTGGCGAACAGGTCGACCGATTCGGCGAGCGACTCAGCGAGTGCGGTGAACGCTTCCTCCGAAGTCCCTTGTGCGAATTGGAGCAAAGCCATTCCTGGCATCGGATCGCCCCCGTTGAGGCTCACCTGGCGGAAGGCGCCAGTTGCTGCGTCGAGTTCGCCGCGCATCCGGTGGATTTCGCCGAGTTGATAGTTGGCCCGAGCGGCGATGCCGAACCGCGCCCCGAGCTCACCCACTCGCCTGGCCTCCTCGGCCGCCTCGGTCCACGCTCCCTGCAAGCGGAGGATCTCGGATCGGTGCGCCAGGCATTGATCGTTGAATGCGACCAGGTCGGGCTGTTCGCCGCACCAGTCGGTCAGCGAGCGGGTCCACTCCGCAGCCCGACTGATCGCGTGAGTCTCGTAACAGCCTTCGAGAACGCTGCAATAGACGATGCCTGTGACCATCGCCGAGAGCCGAGAACCAGTCACCGAGATCATGATCTCATCGAGCAGCCGCAGTCCCTCGTCCGTCCTCGAAAGCCGGAGCAGGGCTCTGCCCTGGGCTTGCCCCGCCAGTGCCGTGAGGTCTGGATCGTCGAAGTGTCGACCGATGTCGGCCGCTCGAGCGCCCTCCGACACGACATGTTCGAACTCGCCTGCACCCGCGTGACGAAGGATCCGCGGCATCAGCAGGTAGCCGCGCTCGACGCAGTCCTCGGGAGCGCTGAGCAGGAGCCGCTCGGAAAGCTCGACCCACCCACTTGCCTGGGGGATCTTTCCCCTGCTCGCCAGGTTGATCGCAAGCCACAGAGCGGTCCTCGTCGCCAGGAGAACCTCACCCTGCTCGAGATACGCGTGATAGGACCGTTCCTGGGTATCGAGCATCTCCGAGACGTTCCCCAGCATGTACGCGGTGGTCGCGAACAGTGCCAGATCGGCCGCCTCGAGCGGAGCTGCCTCGTCAGCGGCGGCAAAACACCGGTGAGCGTCGGTCCATGCTCGGTCGAGATAGTGGAGCCTGGCTCGATCCAGAAGATCCGCCAGAGAGGAATCGTCATCGAATGCCACGGATTCACGCTACTCCGCCGAGGACAGGCCATCCCGACTCGGCGTGGACCCGTCTGATTCGCCATGACGGACCGACTGAGCGGGCGCCGGTGTGTCACCCGAATCAGCTTGGAGATCGTCTGTTGGTTGCAAGGTATGCGTCTAGACAGAGTGGTCCGTGACGGCTCAGCAGGAATCAGGAGGATGGTTGGTGACACACCCCGTTGGCGCGGGTGCTGTGCTTGGGCTCGCATGGGGTCTTGTGATGCGGGGGTGGATGCGCTTCATCTCGTCCGACCCCGAGTTCAGCTGGAGCGGGACGTTCTTCATCCTGGCTGCCACGACGCTCGCTGGGACCGTTCTCGGGCTGGCGAGACTGCGGCAGCAGCGTGGCGGTCAGGGGTGGTGGCGCCTTTCACTGCTCGTCCTCTTGGGACTCGGGGCGGGCGGTGCGGTGATGTGGCCAACGGTGATCGGATGGGGCATTGCTTTCGGGCGCCGACGGCCGTGGACGGTCGTTGTGCCATTTGGAGTCGCTGGAGCAGCTATTCAGGTTCCGATTGTCCGCGAGTCGATCCTCGAGGATTGGCTACGCGGATCCGCTGCGGCCGCCGTGGCGGTGGGGGTGTACAGCGTGATGCTGGTGATCGAGGCGTGGGCGTTTTCGGTGGTCTTCTCCCGAAGTGCACCTGGGGTGACGACGCCATGGTGGAAGCGCGCCGTGATTGCGATCCCAATGGCTGCGATGTCCGGCTTTGCGGCGTTGGCCGTCGGGATCGGTGGATGAGGGTGCGGGGAGCCGAGCCCGGCCTCATGCCGCTCCCGTGCCCTCGGGTGAGTGACGAATCGCCGGCGCTTCCCTCAGTTATGCCGTCTGGCGCGGCTCACTTCTGTGTTCCCTTCGGGTCGAATGTCCCGATCCACTCGTGTGCCTTCCTGAACCACGAGACGATCTCGTCGGCGTCACTCAGGAGATCGTCGGGAACCGAGACGTAGCCTCTCATGACGCGCCCATACTGAGTGACCGGTCCACTGTCGTACGTGGCAAGGAATTCATCGGCGAGTCCATCCGGCAGGCGCAGCGCCATCGTTCCGTCGGCGTCGAGGAAACTGAACATGTGGCCGTTGTGCGACGTGTAGGGATTCTTGGCTCCCTTGACGATGTCGCCTGCCGTATCGACGACGGCGGCATACCTGGTCAGTGCGTCGGAGGGCCCTCGATAGTCCGATCCACCGGGCATGGAATGCTCCTTTCGAGAGGCGCTCTCGAACATAGCATTTCGGCCGAGGCGCGCCCTGTGGGCACATGGGGGGGCGGCGGGGGAGTGCCTTACCTCAGTGGCCGGAGGACGGCCTCACACGCCAATATCGAAGATTCTCGGTCGGATCTGTCGAGATCGAAGGGGACCATCGGCACGTCAGGAACGGTCTTTCTGTCACTCGCGGGTAGCCCGAACCGAGTGAGAATGACAGTGGCGATCAACCGCGCCCACATCCAACCGACTCTCTCCGACAGGACTCACATGTCAGTCTTCCACACCACCAGAACCGTCCTCATCGCCGACGGGATGTCGCTCAACCTCAAGCCGTGGGAAGAGGTCGTGAGCTCGTTCCGGGTACCCGGTGGCATCCAAGTGACGATCCGGGATCGGCGCGCAGCGAACTGAACATCGACCGACAACCGAGATTCGATTCGACCGGTGCCGGGGTTCAACAGCGCGTCCGAGCGGCGTTCTCAGCCGCGACCGAGTTTGGCTGGTTGAGGCACTCGGAAGAGCAAGGCGGTGGCGACGATCGCCAGGGCCGCTCCTGTACCGAACGCGGCTGACGCCCCAACCGTCGCGTAGATGAGTCCGAACAGGATGCTCGCGGGAAGCGCAGCGAGTCCGATCGCTCCGTGATAGAGGCCGAATGCTCCGCCCCGAGCTTCCTCCGGTGCGATCTCCGCCACCCAGGCGCGTTCTACCGGTTCGGTGAGCCCGAAGTAGATCCCGTACCCGAGAAACAGGGCAACGAGCGTCGGTCCACTCGAGACCACGCCGAATCCGAGATAGATGCCGGCATATACGATCCATCCACCCGCCACCAGGTTCCGTCTCCCGAGCCGATCCGACAGTTGGCCACCGTAGAGATTGGCGACCATCTTGACGGCACTGTGCAACGACCACAGCACTGCGATCCATCCCACGGCGAATCCGGCATCGCTCAACCTGAGCAGGAGGAACGCATCGGTGCTGTTTCCCAGAGTGAAGACAACAACGGCGAGGAGGAGTCGTCTGAACGGACTCCCCATCGAGGACCACCAGTCACTCAACGCGGGCGGCTGGGACGTTGGCGGGCCTGTTCGCTCCTGCTCCGAGACGCCGAGCACCAGCACGATGATCACCAGGACGGCGGGAATTACCGCGAGCAGGAAGATCCGGCGCAGTGTGAATCCGGGGATCAGCAGCAGGCCGGACGCGACCAGAGGTCCCGCCACTGCCCCGGCATGGTCCATCGCCCGGTGGACGCCGTACGCTGCTCCGCGCCGCTCGACAGGGGTGACGTCGGCGATGAGAGCATCTCTGGGTGACGTTCTCAGGCCCTTGCCGATACGGTCCCCGAACCTGAGGGCTACCACGATCGGCCAGCTCGCTGCCAGCCCGATCAGGGGCCTCAATGCACCCGACAGTCCGTATCCCACAACGACCAGGGGTTTGCGGCGACGTGCCCGATCGGTCCACCAGCCCGACGCGATCTTGAGCACGGCCGCGGTCGACTCTGCGACTCCTTCGATTGTGCCGAGTGCGATTGCCCCGGCTCCGAGTGACTCGACGAGGAACACCGGAAGCAACGGATAGATCATCTCGCTGGAGAGGTCCGTCAAAAAGCTCACCACGCCGAGGGCGATCACGGTCCGCGGTAGTCCGCGAAAGAACCGGGTCGAAGTGTTCACAGCCGCATGCTGGCAGATCGAAGGGCGAGACTTGCCTCACCGAATGATCAGATGAGGGAACGCGTTGTCGAACAGGTCGGTCGGATGTCCACAGCGCTCGGCGTCAGTCTGCCTCGATTCGCTCCTTGAAGAGACCCAGGGCGGTGGTCGCCCCCTCCATGAGCTTCAGACGAACGGACGGGAACACGTCTCGGCCAACCTTGGGGCCGGTTGGTCGCTCGATCAGTGATCATCGGAATTGCGCGAGCCCGCTGGTGTGCGGCACATGCGTAGACGCTGGAGGACCCCGAGGAATGAGGCCCGGGTGAGCTTGTCGTCATCTCGCTGGACAGCGCCGGACGGTTTGGGTTAGGTTGTACTTCAATATGTTGAACAGATTCATCACTAAAGCTTCACGCGACGCAAGTCGATGACCGACGACGCACCCACCGGCGAGCCGGTGCCAGATGATCCGGCCGCACGGCTCGGAGCGGCGATCAAGACGGCGCGCTCGGGTCGCTTCACGGTGCACGAACTTGCGAACCACGCCGGCATTTCCGCTGGATTGCTCAGCCAGATCGAACGCGGAATGGGAAACCCCTCGTACAAGACGCTCCACAAGCTCTCTCGGGCCTTGGACATTCGCATCGGTGAGCTCGTCGAAGCGTCTGGCACCGAGTCAGGTCCTGTTCGGGTTGTCAGAGAGACCGAGAGGACTCGACTCCAATTCGGATCGGAAGGGCTGGTGTATGAGCTCCTGACGCCGAATCTGAGGGGACGGCTCGAGGTCTTGCAGACATGGATTCCAGCCGGGTTCTCCAATGAGGAGAGTCCCTTCCAGCATGCCGGTGAAGAGTGCGTGCTCGTAGTCGAGGGGGAGTTGACCGTCGATGTCGACGGTCAACAGGACCGACTCTCAGAAGGCGATGCCATCACCATCGATCCGACCCATCCCCACTGGTGGCTGAACCACACGGACGCTCCCGCCCGGATCGTCGGAGCGGTCACGCCACCCACGTTTTGAATCGACAGTCGACCAAGAGAGGAACAACGACATGAGACATCCGAGAGCTCGCTTCTGGCGAATCGTCGCAGTCATCGCGGCACTCGCCTTGATTCTCGCCGCCTGCGACAGCGGCGAATCGGTGGACGTGGAGGACGGCACAACGACGACCGCCGCACCTTCCGCCGACGCCACGACCACGACGTCAGGCGACACCGCTACTACTGATGACACCGGGGCGGAGGACACCGGAGGTGGCGTCCTCATTGCCGCACAGGGAGCCGAACCCGACCGGTTGGATCCGCATCTGACCTCGGCATACGCCAGCTTCCAGGTGCTCGAGAACGTCTACGACACACTCGTCCAGCCGGGCCCCGACCTCCAGATGGAGCCCGCGCTGGCCGAGAGCTGGGAGATCTCCGACGACAATCTGACCTGGACATTCACGCTGCGTGACGACGTCGTGTTCCACAATGGACGCGCCTTCACTGCAGACGACGTCGTCTATTCCTACAACCGCATCATGGATCCCGATGTCGGGGCTGCGAATTCGTTCCGATTTGGTTCAGTCGAGTCCGTCGAGGCAATCGACGACACCACCGTCCAGATCACGTTGAGCCGACCAACACCCAACCTCCTCGTCAACATCGGTGGCTTCAAGGGGATGGCGATCGTCCCCCAGGAGATCGTCGAGGACGGCACCATCGACACTGCACCCGTCGGAACGGGGCCCTTCCGATTCGTCTCGTCCTCGCCCGACCAGGGGATCGTGCTCGAGCGCAACCCCGACTACTGGCGCTCGGATGAGGGCCTGCCCTATCTCGATGGAATCAGGTTCGTGCAGATTCCCGACGCCACGGTCAAGCTCACCAACCTCCAGACTGGCGAGGTCGACTGGGTCGACAGCGTCCCCCCGCAGCGATTGGCCGAACTGGAGGGTGACGACACTGTCGAGCTCCAGCGGGTCCCCGGCGGTGACTACCACTACTTCGCCCTGAATCAGGCGAGAGAGCCATTCGACAACCCAGATGTCCGTCGGGCGATCGCCATGGCGATCAACAGAGACGAGATCGCCGAAGCAGCACAATTCGGCGCCGCAACGGCCAACCAGACCGCGATACCCGCAGGCAACTTCTGGTATCACGATTACAGCCCGTTCGGTGTCGCAGCCGTCGACGAAGCGACTCAGCTCCTGGCCGACGCGGGGGTGAGCGACCTCACCATCGAGTTCCTGGTGAGCAGCGACTTCCCCGAGACCGTCACCCAGGCTCAGGTGATTGCGGCCCAACTCGCCCAGATCGGGGTGACCGTCGAGATCGCCGATGTCGATTTCGGAACCTGGTTGGACCGCGAAGGCAACGGCGAGTTCGATGCATTCATGCTGAGTTGGATCGGAAACATCGATCCGGATGACTTCTACTACGCGCAGCACCACTCAGGCGGGAACTTCAACTTCCAGGGCTACGCCAATCCGGAGGTCGACTCACTGCTCGACGCCGCCCGTGTCGAGACCGACCAGGACGCCAGGAAGGCGCTGTACGACCAGGCGGCAGAGATGATCGTCGATGACGCCTCCTACATCTACCTCTACAACCCCGAGAACATTCAGGCGTGGGGGCCACAAGTCGAAGGATTCGCGGTTCGCGGCGACAACGCCGATCCGATTCGAGGAAACGAGGCTGAACCGGTGAGATCCCGGGATGATGAGGCGGTCATCGCGGGGGCAACCCCGCGATGACCGGCTTCCTCGTGAGACGGGTGGGGCAGATGCTGCTCGCATTGCTCGGCGTCTCCATCATCGTCTTTGCCCTGATCCACCTGGTGCCAGGCGATCCGGTGCGGATTGCCCTCGGAACGCGCTTCGACCCCGACATCTACCAGACGTTGCGAGTTCGGAACGGCCTCGATCAGCCACTGGTCACCCAATACCTCACATGGCTGGGTAACGCCGTCACCGGCGACCTCGGCGTCAGTTTCCGGTCGGGACGGCCGGTCTCGGCGATGGTGCTCGAACGCCTGCCGGCGACGCTGACACTCGCTGGTTCAGCTCTCGTCGTGGCATTGATCGTGGCGATTCCGCTCGGAATCCTCGCCGCCGTGCGTCAGGGGTCCGCGCTCGACTACATCTCGACCACCGCAAGTCAGATCGGAGTATCGGTGCCGGACTTCTGGGCCGGGATCATGTACATCCTGCTGTTCTCCTTGACCCTGGGTTGGCTACCTCCGTCGGGATACACACCGTTCGGCGAGGATCCGCTGGAATGGCTGGCACATCTGGTGCTGCCTGCCCTCTCCGTCGGCCTGGTCTCGGGATCGATCATCTTCCGCTTTGTGCGATCGTCTGTCCTCGAGGCACTCAACCAGGACTATGTCCGCACGGCCCGCGCCAAAGGTCTGTCCCGGTGGCGGGTCATCCGCGATCACGTTCTCCCGAACGCCTGGATACCGATCGTGACCGTCGTCGGTCTCCAGCTCGGATTCCTCCTCGGCGGTGTCATCGTCGTCGAAGTCATCTTTGCCTGGCCGGGCATCGGACGCCTCGCCTTGCTTGCGGTCCAAGACCGCGACTTCACGGTCCTCCAGGGTGCCGTGCTCTACGTGGCCTTCATGTTTCTCCTCATCAACCTGCTCGTCGACGTCGTTTACGGCTGGCTCGACCCGAGGATCAGATATGACTGATCTCCACCGGCACGACGCCGGTGAGCCCCAGGTCGAGCATCGGTCCCGTCTGCGCGCTACCGCCGAGACGGTGCTCCTGAATCGCCTCGCTGTCGTCGGGCTCGTCGTTCTGGCGATACTCGTGGTGGTTGCCCTGTTCGCGCCATTGATCGCTCCGTTCGACATCAACGACATCAGCATTCCCGATCGGTTCTCCGGGCCGTCCTGGGACCACCTGTTCGGGACCGACGAGCTCGGGCGTGACATCTTCAGCCGCGTGGTGATCGCTTCCCGGGTCTCGTTGCGAGTCGGTTTCATCGCGGTGGGGATTGCCCTCGTCGTCGGTGTGCCGATCGGACTGGTGTCCGGGTACTACGGCGGTGCCATCGATTCATTCCTCATGCGGGTGATGGACGTGCTGTTCTCGTTTCCTGCGATCTTGCTCGCAATCGCGATCCTCGCGGTGCTGGGGCCCGGCGTGGGCAATGCGATGGTCGCGATCGGCATCGTCTACACGCCGATCTTTGCGCGCATCACCCGCGGGTCGGTGCTGGGGATCAAGAACCAGGTCTTCGTGACGGCGGCCCGGTCACTCGGGTCGACCAACGGACGGATTCTCAGAGCCCATGTGCTCCCGAACGTCGTCGCGCCGATCATCGTGCAGACGTCGTTGAGTCTCGCCTTCGCCATCCTGTCGGAGGCCGCACTCTCGTTCCTCGGACTCGGCGTCCAGCCGCCCGACCCCGCCTGGGGCCGGATGCTCGCCGACGGCAGGAGCTTCTTTCAAGACGCTCCCTGGATGGCGATCTTCCCGGGCCTCGCGATCCTTCTCACGGTCATGTCGTTCAACTTTGTCGGCGACGGCCTCCGCGATGCGCTCGACCCACAACAACGGTCGGTCATCGAGTCACGGGGGTCGGCGTGACCGAGCATCTCCTCGAGGTCGAAGACCTGACCGTTCGGTTCGGCACCCGAACCGGAACAGCGGAAGTCGTGAACGGCCTCAGCTACCACGTCGACGCTGGCGAAACGGTGGCCCTCGTGGGCGAATCCGGCTCGGGCAAGTCGGTCTCGTCCCTGGCGCTCCTTCAACTCCTCGCCAGCCCGCCGGCGCGGATCGGCGGATCGGCGAGATTCGACGGGGGAGACCTCCTCGCCATGACAGAACGGCAGATCCGCGACGTCAGAGGCAACCGGATCGCCATGATCTTTCAGGACCCGATGACGTCGCTCAACCCTGTCAGGACCGTGGGCCAACAACTCATCGAGCCCATCGAGTTGCACACAGACCTCAGGGGCGACGACGCCAGAACGCGAGCGATCGAACTGCTCGAGTTGGTGGGGATTCCGTCCGCCGAGAAGCGGGTGGACGAGTACCCCCATCAGTTCTCGGGCGGGATGCGCCAGCGCGTGATGATCGCAATGGGCATCTCGTGTCAACCCGACTTGCTGGTCGCCGACGAAGCCACCACCGCGCTCGACGTGACGACGCAGGCTCAGATCATCGAAGAATTGAACGAACTGCAAATCCGATTTGGGATGGGGCTGATCTGGATCACCCATGACCTCGGAGTCGTAGCGGGTATCGCCGACAGGGTCGTGGTGCTGTACGGAGGGAGGATCATGGAGGAGGCGTCGGTCGATGACCTGTTCGATGAGCGGCGTCACCCCTACACCCGGGCTTTGATCGCAAGCCTTCCGCGCCCCGGCTCGGAACGCCCGCACCGACTGACGGCTATCGCCGGCCTGCCTCCTGATCCGCTGAAGATGCCGCAGGGATGCCCGTTCGCTCCGAGATGCTCGTTCGCGGTCGATCGGTGTCATGAGGAGAGACCGGAGCTGCGGTCTCCGGCGGCCGGACACCGGGTGGCGTGCCATTTCGATCCGAAGGATCTGTATGAGTGAACCGCTGCTGCAGGTCGAGGGCCTCCAAGTCCACTTCCCGGTTTACGGAACCGGGGTGCGACGACGTCGTGTCGGGTCCGTCAAAGCGGTGGACGGTGTGGATCTCACCGTCCACCGTGGCGAGACGCTGGGTCTCGTCGGGGAGTCAGGCTGTGGAAAGACCACCACAGGGATGGCGATCCTGCGGTTGGTCGAGCCGACCGGAGGCTCGGTGACGTTCGACGGGATCGCGGTACGCGAGCTCGACACGGGCGACCTTCGGAGACTCCGCCGACGGATGGCGATGATCTTCCAGGATCCGTTCGCGTCCCTCGATCCTCGCATGTCTGTGAGCGACATCGTCGGAGAGCCCCTGGACATTCACGGACTCCACCAGGGAGGCGTCTCCCGTCGCCGTCGAGTGAGCGAACTGCTCGAGTTGGTCGGGCTCAACCCCGATCATCAGAACCGCTTCCCCCATGAGTTCTCTGGCGGTCAGCGGCAACGGATCGGGATCGCCCGGGCCCTGGCAACCGAACCCGACTTCATCGTCTGCGACGAGCCCATCGCGGCACTCGATGTCTCGATCCAGGCACAAGTCATGAACCTCTTGGAAGATCTCCAGGACGAGTTCGGGCTGACGTATCTGTTCATCGCCCACGACCTCGCAGCCGTTCAACACTTCTCGGATCGAGTCGCAGTGATGTATCTCGGTCGAGCCGTCGAGCTCGCGGATCGCATCTCCCTGTACGAGGACCCGAAACACCCATACACCCAGGCACTTCTCTCAGCGGTTCCTGTTCCGGACCCAAAGATCGAACGACAACGCACGAGGATCTTGTTACAGGGGGATGTGCCCTCTCCGCTCGATCCGCCCTCGGGATGCAACTTCCGGACGCGATGTCGATTCGCTTTCGAGCCGTGCCCGGTGGATGATCCCGAGCTCGCGCGCTGTCGACGAGCGCCTCGTCGCGTGTCATCTCCACGACGACCGATACAGCGCTTGATCGCGACCTACGCTCGCCCCACATGACCTACTCGGTGATAGCCCACGACCCCGAGTCCGGTGCCTACGGTGTCGGGGTCCAATCCCATTGGTTCAACGTCGGTCGAACCGCCCCGTGGGTTCGTTTCGGTATCGGCGCCATCGCGACCCAGGCGATGACGGACCCGTCCTACGGCTGGCGAGGTCTGGACATCATGGCTGCCGGCGTTGATGCCCCCACCGCACTCAGGGTCTTGATGGACATGGACACGGATAGTGACCGCCGGCAGGTCGGGTTCATCGACGCCCACGGCAGGGTCGCCGTGCACACTGGCGCACGTTGCCTCCGTCACGCCGACCATTCCGTGGGTGAGGGATGGGCAGTTCTTGGGAACCTGCTCGCGAACGAAGACGTGATACCGCGAATGGCTGAGGCGTTCGAGAATGCTGAGGGCACCCTGGCAGAGAGAATGGTTGCCAGCCTCGAGGCCGCCGAGCTCGCGGGAGGCGATGTTCGGGGCCGCCAGTCGGCGGCCATCAAGATCGCTCCCGGCTCCCTCGAGCTCGCCCACGGGGACGAGCCGGGGGTGGAGATCCTCATCGCCGACCATCCTCACCCGGTGATGGAATTGCGCCGCCTCATAGAAGTCGACCGGTCGTACCGCTTTCTGCGCCAGGGCAACTCGGCCATCGAGGATGGACGCGTCGATGAGGGGCTCGAGTTGCTCGAGCACGCAGCGAATCTGCGTCATGGGGGAGAGGTCGACTTCTGGAGTGCGATCGGGTTGGCTCGTTCGGGGCGCACCTCCGAGGCAGGCGAGATGCTGGAGCGAGTATTTCGCAAACTGCCGAACTTCCGGCTGGTGCTGGAACGGCTGATCGAGGTCGAGCCGGCACTCGAGCTCCTCTATCAGCACCGTCCGGATCTGTCCGCTGGGGTCGAATCGCCCTAGACGGAGTGCGCCGCGACGACGGCCGGGGCCATGGCCTCGATGGCGGCGACCCGGCGATCGAGGGGCGTAGGGGCGAGATCGATCCGAACCTCGTCGATTCCCAGACCTGCGAACGATGCGATCGACTCGGCCATCTCGGCAGGCGAGCCTCGATGGAGGTGCGGCGGTGGATCGCCGACGGCCCCGAGAGGATCGAACGAGTAGACGTCGAGCGTTCGGTGGAGGGTGTCGGGATCACGCTGCTGGACGGTGCACTGTTCACGGAGCGTGCCGAGGAGCGGCGTGAGGTGCTCGGGGGCACCGATCGCCCCGCACCACCAGTTCCATTCGTCGGCGAGACGGACGGTGAGCGCCAGCATCTTGGGGCCGCCGGCGGCGATGTTGATGGGGATACCGCTCGGTCGAGGGCCTGTTGGCACGAATCGATCGGTGTGAGCGGTCTGGTATTCGCCGTCGAAGTCGACCGATCCGCGGCGGACCAACGCCTCGACGACGGTCAGCGCGTCGACGAATCTCGAGTATCGGTGGTCGGCGTCGATGGCATAGCGTTGGTAGTCATCAGGCGTGTTTCCGGCGCCGAAGCCGAGCGTGTAGCGCCCCCCGGAGATCTCATCGAGCGTGTGAGCCGTCCGTGCAACCACCGCCGGTGGCCTGAACGGCGCATTTATGGTGGAGTGCGCGATCCCGATCGTACTGGTGGTCGCAGCCACAGCGGCGGCCATCGTCATGCCCTCCCAGTAGCTGACCGGACCTTCGGTGAGGGCGTCGGGAAAGGTGATCACATCGAAGCCGACCTCCTCCGCTGCCAGCGCGTGTGCGGCGATGTCGGTCCAACGAGGAGCAGCCTCGCTGCCCCCGTCGTCGATATCCATGATCAGCCCGATTCGCATGGCAGGACGCTACCAGTGGCGCGCGTTCACCACTGGCTGGTTGGATCGGGTGATCTCAGTAGATCGTCTGGCGGGTCGGGATGAGGGCGGGTTCGGTGACCAAGTGTCGTTCGAGCAGCGACCAGACGTCGGGCTGCGCAAGGCGGCGGCGCATGGCGATCAGCGTCCTGATGAACGTGGGAACAGCCCCCTTCGGATCGAGCGGGTTGGGTCGCATCGCTGACAACACCTGCGGGCTCGGTTCGAGCACGATCACGTCGGTGTCGGGCCAGGCCGCGTTTGATCTCGGCGAGCTCGCGACGCAACGCGTTCGTTCCGACCCTGTCGAAGATCCGCTCGTGGAACCATGCTCTGTCGCGCTGCTCCTCTGCGGCCATCGGTGCGATCACGATCAGCAGGTCGAGCGGCTTCTCGGAACCGAGGACGAGATCGGCGTGCGTTCCCGACACAACGCCGCCGTCGACGTAGTGGCGACCGTCGATCTGCCAGGGGCGAAAGAGGATCGGAATCGCGCTCGACGCAGCGACGGCATCGGCGATGCTCACGTCAGGCGCATCCTGGGTCCCGAATGCCACCCGCTCCTTCGATTCCAAATCGTATGCGGTGATGACCGTCGGTCGATCCGGCCACGATGCTGCCCGATCGGCACCCACCCGCGCCTCGACCCACTCCTTCAATCCGGATGCAACGAAGGGAGCTGGTGATCCGAGAAACGCAGTCAGCCCGGGCTTCCTGAGGCTGGGAATGATGCCATGTCTCACCCAGCCGCTGACTCCGGACAATCCGGCGCGGCTGAACAACCGCTTCGATATCCGGGCAGCGACGTCCTCCCGGCTCTCGCCTGGATCGACCAGCGAGTCCACCATGAGTCGGTCGTTGCGCAGCAGAGCGGTCACAAACGAGCCGGCGGACGTTCCGACGACGACGTCGGCATGATTCGGGTTCCAACCCGTCGCCAACTCGATCGCCATCAACGCCGCCATCTCATAGGCGGCGCCGGTGACGCCACCTCCTCCGAGTACGAGGCCTGTTGAAGCCATGTTGCCGGAGTGTATCCGACAGATGTCGGGAGCCCGTACACGCTGGGCTAGCTTGGCGGCGTGCTGGAATTGAGAGCGGTAGATCCGGGACGAGACCTGGCGACACTCGAAACCCTCTTCGATGTGGTGGCCGAGGCCGACGGTCACCGGCCGATCGGGGAACACAAGTACCTCGATCTCCTCCAACCCGAACCCAATGGCGGTGGCCTCGTAGGCGAGGTCGACGCTGAAATCGTCGCCTACGTCGCCGTCGGATACTCGTCGGAGACCGACACGTGTGCGATCGAGATCGCCCTGCATCCCATGCGCCGCCAGCGGGGGCACATTCAGCAACTGATCGAGGCCGGAATCGCCGAGGCGGGCCGTCGCGGCGCCAGTGCGGTTCGAATGTGGGCCTTTCAGCGCCACTACGTCGAGGCTCTGGAGCGGATGGGGTTCGAGGAGGAGCGGGAGCTGCGTCAGGTTCGCCGGCAGCTCCCTTTTCCCGGTTCCTCCGATCTGCCCGATGGCTTCGAGTTGCGACCGTTCCGACCTGGGGTCGACGAGCAGGGCTGGCTCGATGTGAACAACGCTGCGTTCGAGGGCCATCCAGAGAATGGTTCGTGGACGATCGATGTGCTCGAGGACCGCGAGCGTCAGCCATGGTTCGACCCCGCCGGCTTCCTCGTGGCGTGGCATGGCGACGAGATGGCGGGCTTCTGCTGGACGAAACTGCGGGGTGGGATCGGGGAGATCTATGTGATTGGCGTCGCCCCAGCCTTCCAGGGCAGATCACTCGGCAGGGTCCTTGGCAATCGAGGGAATGAGGCACATGGCCGACCGGGGGATGGCGACCGTCATGTTGTACGTCGATGCAAGCAACTCCAAGGCGCTGTCGATGTACCGATCGCTTGGCTTCCGGCTCGACCACGTCGACCGATCGCTCGTCAGGTCTATCTGATCAGCCTATCCGATCAACCGAAACGGCGGCTGCACGATGGGCATTTGGGGTCGCTGGCGCTGGTGCTCGCCGAACACCAGGGACACGGAAGGTCATCGTTCTCGCTCAGCGCGATGACGAATCGGGAATCCTCCGAGCGTACGGGCGGCTCCTGTACCTGCGATGCGTTTCTCCTCATGCCGGCACCCTAGAACGCGACACCCTCGGATTGGTGGATTTCGCGATCTGCCCGGGGCGGCACCAGATCAGAGGCTGCCGGTGACCGGATACGCCTGCTCAGGCGATCGCCGAGCTGAGGTCGGCGACGAGATAACCGAGATCGCCCAGACGGCCGTCGCGTTGCTCGGCGGCGTCGAGCATCGCCATCGAGGCGTGGTAGGCGATCCATGGCTTGAGCCGGGCCTGCGGGAACGACGCTCCGTACCCGTTCCACATCGCTTGCGCGGCGTCGGGCCCGAGGATCCGGCTGAAGCGCCACGAGGCCAGGCTCAGATCCCACTCCGGGGGAGCCAGCGTCGCCCATTCCCAACTGATCAACGAGAGGTCTCCGTCCTCGGAGACCATGAAGTGCTCTGGCGTCGGGCGGGTGTGTGACGGGACGGGGCCAGACGACTCTGGGAGGTTGGAGGAGCTACGAGCGGCTTCGAGGATCGCCGCGGGCAATTCGAGCCTGCGTCGGTATCGCTCGAGTCGCTCGAGGGTCGAGCGATAGTGGGCGACGACGTACTCGCCGTCGATGCCGTTCTCGAGGTTGGTGATCGGAGCGTTCGATTGATGGATCCCACGCAGCAGGGACCCCGCCTGAGCCACGATGTCGAGATTGCGAGGCAGCGCCGCCAGGTTCCACGCACCCCCGTCCGTCATACGTATCCACGGGAGTCCGTCGGTGGCTCCCCGCTCGAGGATCTGCGGCACACCGTGGACACCGAGGAGCGCCTCGAGGGCGTGACGCTCACGTCGCTCCCGGGAGGCCGTGGTATAGACCTTCACAACGGTCGAGTCGCCGCCTTCTCGCAGCACTCTGAAGACCTCGTTCGAGCCCGATGAGAGCTCTTTGATCGTGGCTCCGGCAGCGATGGTCTCGATGACTTCCCTAGGCCTCACTGATCTGTTCCCCTTGTGTGCTCGTTATCACGGCGTACCCAAGACAATTGAAGAGGTCATCGTCACTGTGCGGGGTACCCTCTGTGCCTGAAGCCCACGCTAGCGAGAAAATCACCGTGTCTATTGAAATTCGACTCCCCGACGGCAGCTGTCGTCGAGCACGAGGACGGTGCGACCGGCTACGACATCGCAGCCGCCATCGGCCCACGACTCGCCAAGGCCGCTGTAGCCGTGAAACTGGACGGAAAGTGGCTCGATGTTGCGCGTCCACTGCCCTCCGGTGGAGACCTCGAGATCGTCACGGAGGCCTCCGACGAGGGTCGGTCGGTGCTTCGGCACTCGGCTGCCCATGTGCTCGCGCAAGCCGTCCTCGGCCTGTACCCCAAGGCCACGTTTGCGATCGGCCCGGCGATCGAAGACGGCTTCTACTACGACTTCGAAGTGGACGATCCGTTCACTCCCGAGGACCTCGAAACCATCCAACAGCGGATGGACGAGATCATCGCCGAAGATCAGCCATTCGTGCGTGAGGCGATGACTCGCAACGAAGCACTCGACGTGTTCTCGGACCACCCGTTCAAGGTGGAGATCATCGAGAGCGTCGACACTGCCGAAGTGCCAGAGGGTGAGCAGGTCACCGCGTATCGCAACAATGGATTCGTCGATCTGTGTCGCGGGCCTCATGTTCCATCCACCGGGCGGTCTGCAAGCCGTGAAGTTGCTGCGGACCGCCGGCGCGTACTGGAGGGGGTCGGAGGAGAACCCTCAGCTACAGCGAATCTACGGGACTGCATGGGAATCGAAGCAGGCGCTCGATGACTATCTCGAACGACTCGAGGAGGCAGAGCGTCGCGATCACCGACGCCTCGGGCCTGAACTCGATCTGTACTCGTTCCCACGTGAACTGGGCGGCGGTCTGGCCGTGTGGCATCCGAAGGGCGGCGTGGTCAGGAAGCTCATCGAAGACCATTCGCGCGACGTGCATGAGCGGTTCGGGTTCGAGTTCGTCTTCTCTCCACACGTCGCGAAAGAGGACGTGTGGGAGACTTCAGGTCACCTCGGGTGGTATTCGGAGAACATGTTCCCCGGCATGGAGATGGAGTCCGGCGAGAGGTATCGCGTCAAGCCGATGAACTGCCCGTTCCACATCATGATCTACCGGAGTCGGTCGCGGTCATACCGGGAGTTGCCGTTGCGGCTCGGCGAATTGGGCTCGGTGTACCGAAATGAGCGATCCGGCGTTCTTCACGGGTTGTTGCGGGCCAGGGGCTTCACCCAGGACGACTCGCACACCTTCTGCACCAACGAGCAGCTGTCCGCTGAGCTGACGATGCACCTCGATTTCGTGCTGACCTGGCTCAAAGACTTCGGCTTCACCGAGTTCGAGGCCGACCTGTCCACCCGACCAGACAAGTACGTCGGCGAGCCGGCACGCTGGGAGGAGGCCGAAGCGGCACTTGCAGAGTCCCTCGACGAGGCAGGCATCCAATACCGGGTTGCCGAGGGTGATGGCGCGTTCTACGGGCCCAAGATCGACGTGCATGTCAAGGACGCCATCGGACGACGCTGGCAGATGTCGACCATCCAGGTCGACTTCAATCTCCCGGAACGATTCGACATCGAATACGCCGCCGCCGACAACACCTCACAACGCCCCGTGATGATCCACTGTGCCAAGGCCGGATCAATCGAACGGTTCTTTGGTGTGCTGGTCGAGCACTACGCCGGTGCCTTCCCATTGTGGATTGCACCGGTCCAGGCGGTGATCGTCCCCGTTGCCGATCGGCACCTCGACTACGCCGGCCAGGTCGCTACCCGAATGGAGGATGCCGGGCTCCGCGTCGAGATCGATCAGTCAGGCGAGACCGTCGGCGAAAAGATTCGACGGGCGATCATCGCGAAGACTCCGGCTGTGATGGTCGTCGGCGATCGCGACGTCGAAGCCGGGACCGTCGGATTCCGTCGCTACGGCTCCGATGAGGAGCAGCGAGGGGTCTCCCTCGACGGTGTCATCGCCGAGTTGGTGACCGAGGCGCAGGCGCCAGGGGTGACGTCATGACCGACGGGATCCACGTCCCCCGCGACGTCGCAGATGCGGAGGGGATACCCGAGGATCTCGACGCCAACGTCGTCGGGCCGTATCGGTTCCCCGATCCGCGCCGCCGGGCGATCGCCGGCTGGATGTACCTCGGCGGCGCTGTGATCTTGGCGGTACTCGCCGTGACGGTCGCCACGCTGTACTGGGTGATGGCCGCGGTCCTCGGAATCCTGGCCCTCATCCATTTCAGGGCGTCCTGGCCACTCGAGGTCGACCAGGAGCGCGCCCTCGAACTCGCTGCTGCTGCGGCGCCGTTCGCAGTCGGTCATGCGTCCGCCGCGGTCACGTTCCGCGGCGTCAGGAGCCGTCCGCAATGGAGCGTGATCATGTACTCGGCAGACGAACCGCCCACACGACGGAGTCTCGCCCAGCTGGATGCGGTGACGGGCGAGCAGTTGGCCGACGTCTACACCGAGGACGTCCCGGACTCCTGACCGCCGGCCCGGATCAGCGAGCGTCGAGTGGCGGGTAGTCCCTGTCCGCTGGTCCGACATACACCTGGCGAGGACGGAAGATCCGGGCAGCCAGGATCGAGGGTCATCTCCTTGAACTGGGCGAGCCAGCCGGGAAGACGGCCAAGGGCGAAGAGCACGGTGAACATGTCCGCCGGAAAACCCATGGCCCGATAGATGATGCCCGAATAGAAATCGACATTCGGATACAGCTTGCGAGACACGAAATAGTCGTCCTCGAGGGCAACCTCTTCGAGCTGCTTGGCAATATCGAGCATCGGGTCTTCCACTCCGAGTTGAGCCAGCACGTCGTCAGCGACGCTCTTGATGATCTTGGCGCGTGGGTCGAAGTTCTTGTACACGCGATGACCGAAGCCCATCAGCCGGAACGGATCGTCCTTGTCCTTGGCCTTGTCGACGAACTTGGAGACGCCGCCACCGTCAGCGACGATCCGATCGAGCATCTCGAGCACCGCCTGGTTGGCGCCGCCATGCAGCGGTCCAGAGAGGGCGTGGATGCCGGCCGACACCGACGAGAAGATGTTCGCCTGCCCCGACCCCACGAGTCGCACCGCCGACGACGAGCAGTTCTGGCCATGGTCGGCGTGGAGGATCAGGAGAACGTTCAGGGCCTTCGCGATCACCGGATTCGGCACATAGTTCTCGGCCGGTACCGAGAACATCATGTGCAGGAAGTTCGAGCCGTAGTCGAGATCATTCCTGGGATACACGTACGGCTGGTGGACCCGATACTTGTAGGACCACGAGATCATCGTCGGGAGCTTGGCGATCAAGCGCCGGCTGGAGATGTCGATGGCTGCCTCGTCCTTGGGGTCGAGCGCGTCTGGGTAGTAGGTCGCAAGCGCCGAGGTGGCGGACGCCAGGATCTGCATCGGGTGTCCTTCGTGCGGAAACGCCTCGAAGAGATACTTCGTGTCTTCCCGGAGCAGCGTGTGGCGGGTGATCGAAGCGCTGTATTCGTCCAACTGCGACGCGGTCGGGAGCTCGCCGTAGTTCAGAAGGTACGCGACCTCGAGAAAGGTCGACTGCTCGGCGAGCTGCTCGATGGGATATCCGCGATATCGCAGAATCCCGGCCTCGCCGTCGATGAACGTGATGCTGCTCGGGCTCTCGGCGGTGTTTCCGAACCCTCGATCGATGGTGACGAGCCCGAGACCGGCTCGAACTGTCGAGATGTCGAAGCCGCTGTTGCCGTATGTCGCTTCGGTGACGGGTGCGGTGACTTCCTTGTCACCTGATCGGATGACGACCTCTGACATGAGAACAACGCTTCCTTTCGCGGTTTGAATTGAAGTTCAATCCTATCCGACGTCGCGCGTCCCGTCCCCAGTCGAAGGTCCTCACACGGCCGCATCCGCTCATCTGGTAGTTTCTCTGGTCATGATCGACCAGCGGCTCCGACCCCACCTGCACGGAATTCTGGAGCCGATTGGGAGATTGCTCGTCAAGATCGGCGTGACTCCCACTGCGATGACAGTGTTCGGTTTGCTCGTTGCGATCTCCGGGTCGATCGTCATCGGTTTTGGCGAGCTGTTCTGGGGTGGCTTGATCGCGCTTGCCGGCTCGGCGATCGATGGTCTCGATGGTTCGGTGGCCAGAGCGTCGGACCGGGTGACCCTTCGCGGAGCGTACCTCGACGCCATCTTCGATCGGATCGGGGAGATCTCGATTCTCACCGGGTTGGCCGTCTCCCAGCGCACCGATGCCAGGATCCTCCTGCTCAGCATCCTCGCAATGGGCGGCGCGCTGATGATTCCCTACATCAGATCGAAGGCCGAGGAACTCGGAGTCGACGGCAAGGGAGGGATCCTGGGCCGGGCCGAGCGGGTGATCCTCGTCACCGCGGGGGCGATGACCGGACTCGTGGAGCCGATGCTGTGGGTCTTCATGGTGGTTGCCTGGTTCACGGTCGGGCAACGCTTCACCAACACCTATCAGGCCATCAGGGACGATGCGGGCAACTGAGCTCCGCCACCTCCTCGCGTATCTCGGTTTGCGGTCTGTTGCGGCTGTTGCCGGCCTGCTTCCACTGACCTGGGTCATACGGATCGGTGAATTCGTCGGCGCCATGGTCGGCAACGTCAGCGGACGCCGACGTGCGATGGTGGCACGACACGCCCGCCGGATCGGGGTTTCGGAGCCCGACATCGGACGGCATGTCCGGATGACCTTCCGCGCGATACGGCAGGTACTGGGCGGAGGCACTCTGGCTCAGGCCTTCGAACCGCCATGTGGTCGAGCGTGACATCACCCATGAAGGGCTCGAAGAGGTCGAGCGACTCCGCGACGAAGGGGAGGGGATGATCTACGTCCTCCCTCACGTCGGGAACTGGGAGTTCGCCGGGCCGTTGGCGGAATCGATCGGCGTGCAGGTCGTGGCGGTGGCAGAGAACCTCGCAAACCACCGCGTCCGCGATTGGTTCGTCGATCTCAGAGGGCGGCTCGGCATCGAGGTCGTCCTTGCCACAGGCGGGCGTCAGGTGATGCGGGATCTCGATCGTGCGATCGAACGCAAGGCCGCGGTCGCGTTGCTGTCGGATCGAGACCTCCGCGGGCGGGGAATCGATGTCGAGTTCTTCGGGGAGCACACCACACTTCCGGCGGGTCCGGCGACTCTCGCCCTTCGGAGCGGTGCGTCGATCCTTCCGGTCGCTGCCTACTTCCGCCCCGATGGTGGCCACCACATCGTCATCCGCCCCGCCGTACGAGTGGATCTCGACACTGACGATCGGTCGGCGGAGATTTCCGCGGTCACGCAGCGAATCGCCCACGAGCTGGAAGTGCTCGTGAGAGCGGCTCCCGAACAATGGCATCTGCTCCAGCCCAACTGGCCGAGCGACCGGACCGATCCGTGACACCGCCTCGACGCCGTGCGCCGCTGCCCTTTCACAAAGCGCCCTGTCTGCCGAGAACAGCGACATGAGGGTCGCGATCGTCTGCCCGTATGACATGGGGGAGGTCGGGGGAGTGCAGAGCCACGTTGCGGATCTGGTGGCTCGGCTACGGCTCGGGGGTGACGACGCATATCTCGTTGCGCCAGGAGCCCACCGAGACCTCGGGGTGGATGTAGGAGCGACGGTTGCGGTCCCCGGCAACGAGTCGAGGTCACCGATCGCCCTCGCTCCGAGCGCCGTGGTCAGAACCGTGCGAGCGCTCAGAAGTGCAGACGTCGTCCACGTCCACGAGCCGATGATGCCGATGGTCGGCCTGACGGCACTCCGAGCCGGCCGTCCGACGGTGGCGACGTTTCATGCGGCGGTGCCCGCCTGGACGGCGAGGCTGTATCGATCGTTGTCGTGGCTCGGGCGAGGCGTGCTCGGAGACGCGGTGTTGACCGCCGTGAGCGAGACGGCGGCGGCCGGGCTCCCGGCGTCATGGTCGCCGATCTCGATCATCCCCAACGGTCTCGATGTCGCGGCGTTCGACGTGGAAGCGGAGCGGCTCCCGGCGCGGGTCGCATTCCTCGGTCGCGACGACCCTCGCAAAGGTCTCGACGTCCTGCTTGGCCGCCTGGCCCCGAGTGCGCCGCGCCAGGCCCGATGCAGAGCTGGCCGTCATCGGCGCCGCCCGGACCGTCTCGATTCCGGGGATCACCTGGCACGGTCGGGTCGACGCAGCAACCAAGCAGGCTCTGCTGGCATCGTCCGCGGTGTTCACCGCTCCCAATTTGGGAGGCGAGAGCTTTGGAATCGTGCTGACCGAGGCGATGGCCGCGGGGTGCGCGGTGATCGCCTCGTCTCTCCCCGCATTCGAATCCGTACTCGGTGAGGCCGGCGTGCTGGTTGCCCCCGGCGACGCCGATGCCCTGGCGACTGCGATCGTCGGCCTACTCGAGGCCCCCGACGAGGTCGGTCGGTTGGCGTCCGCCGCCACCGAGCGCGTCCGCCGATTCGACTGGTCGGAGGTCGTCGACCAGTACCGCGCCCTCTACGCAGAGGCATCGAATATCGCGACATGATTCCCACCGGTACCATTCGAGGTACCGGAAGGAGACAGAACGTGGAACGTGGAACCGATCTCGTCAAACGAGGCCTTGCTGACATGCTCAAGGGCGGGGTCATCATGGACGTCGTCGACGCTGCGCAAGCAAAGATCGCCGAGGATGCAGGCGCAGTTGCGGTGATGGCGCTTGAACGCGTTCCTGCCGACATTCGCAAGGATGGCGGCGTCGCCCGTATGTCGGATCCGGAGATGATTCAGGGGATCCAGGAGGCCGTGACCATTCCGGTGATGGCCAAGGCCCGGATCGGGCATTTCCTCGAGGCGCGGGTGCTCGAAGCCCTGTCGATCGACTACATCGACGAATCCGAGGTGCTCACGCCCGCCGACGAGGAGTACCACATCGACAAGTGGGCGTTCACGACCCCGTTCGTCTGCGGTGCGCGCAACCTCGGAGAGGCATTGCGCCGCATCGGTGAGGGCGCGGCGATGATCCGGACAAAGGGCGAAGCAGGGACCGGCAACATCGTCGAGGCCGTGCGACACATGCGGACCGTCACCAGCGGAATCCGCGCGCCTGTCGACGTCGACGGATGAGCAACTCATGACCGCGACCCGCGATCTGGGCGCCCCCTACGAGCTGGTGAAAGAGGTGGCCGCTTCCGGCAAGCTGCCGGTGGTCAACTTCGCAGCGGGCGGTATCGCCACACCCGCAGATGCCGCGTTGATGATGGCGCTCGGGTGCGACGGGGTGTTTGTTGGATCAGGAATCTTCAAGTCGTCCAACCCTCCGCTGTTCGCCCGGGCAATCGTGGATGCCACCACCAACTGGGAGAACGCTGAGATCGTTGCGAAGGTGTCACGAGGTCTCGGCAAAGCCATGCCCGGCCTCGAGATGGAGACCTTGCCGGAATCCGAGCAGCTGGCCCGTCGAGGCTGGTGACGTGGCCACGATCGGCGTTCTCGCCCTCCAGGGTGACTTTCGGGAGCATCTGGCCGTCGTCAGGCGGCTGGGCCACGCAGGTCGTGAGATCAGGCTCCCCGACGATCTGGAGGGATTGGACGCGATCATCATCCCGGGTGGCGAGTCGACCACGATCGGCAAGCTCGCCAACCGATTCGGACTGGTCGAGCCGCTGACGGCCCTCATCGGGGAGGGCCTGCCGACGTACGGGTCATGCGCCGGGCTGATCTTCTGTTCGGTGGGCGTCACCCGCGGAGACCAGGTGCTTCTCGGCGTGCTCGATGTCGTCGTCGAGCGGAACGCGTTCGGACGGCAGAACGAGTCGTTCGAGACGGATCTCGACATCGACGGTCTCGAGGACCCGTTTCACGCGGTGTTCATCCGTGCGCCGTGGGTCGAAAAGGTCGGCGGTGCCGTCGACGTGCTCGCCACCGTGGACGGCCACCCGGTCATGGTCCGTCAGGACCGCATCATTGGCACGTCGTTCCACCCCGAGCTCACCGCCGACGACCGCATCCACCGGATGCTCGTCGAGATGATCTGAGAGAGAGGAACCTGCATGGCAGGCCATTCCAAATGGTCGAACATCAAACATCGCAAGGGCCGCCAGGATGCAGCCCGCGGCAAGCTCTTCGCCAAGCTGGCGAAGGGGATCGAGGCTGCCGCTCGCGAGGGCGGCGGCGACCCGGCCATGAACATCTCGCTGTCGAATGCGATCGACAAAGCCAAAGCCGCGTCGATGCCGAACGACAACATCGACCGTGCGGTCAAACGCGGCACCGGCGAGTCGTCCGACGGCGTTCAGTTCGAGGAATTCTGGTACGAGGGGTACGGCCCCGGTGGGGTCGCGTTCTACGTCCAGTGTCTCACCGACAACCGCAATCGCGCCTCGAGCGATGTGCGGGTGGCGTTCACCCGGAACGGCGGAAGCCTCGGCGAGCCAGGGTCGGTCGGTTACCTCTTCGAGCAGAAGGGGCTGATCGTTGCGAAGGGTGACGAAGACGACGTCATGCTCGCAGCGCTCGAGGCCGGCGCCGAGGACGTGCGACCGTCGGGAGACTCCCATGAGGTGGTCACAAACGCATCCGACCTCGCTGCCGTCAAGGCAGCCCTCCTCGAAGCAGGGATCGAGATCGAGTCCTCGGAGGTCACGCAACTTCCGACGACCACCATCCCTGTCGACGCAAGCGGCGCCGAGCGCGTCCTCCGGCTGATCGACTCGCTCGAGGACCTCGACGACGTCCAAGAAGTGTTCGCCAACTTCGACGCCGACGACGAGGTCATGGAGCAACTCGCCGGCTGACGTCGCTCGGTCCGGTGCTGGGCTGCCGGCGGGCTGAATCGGCAGCGTTTCGGTCATTTGCGAGATCCGGGAAAGACTCAAACCCACCAGCCGATCTCTTATCCTGTCGTACATATGTTCGTTTTGGGAATCGACCCGGGTTTGACGCGTACCGGCTTCGGCCTGGTTCGTCGGAGTCGTGGCCAGATCGAGGCCGTCGGCGCCGGAGTCATCCGCACCGAGGCATCGACACCGACGCCGGTGCGCCTCGCCGAATTGCATGCGGGCCTGCGCTCCGTCGTCGCAGACCACGGCCCCACCGAGATGGCGATCGAGACCGTGTTCACCAATCGGAACCGTGCGACTGCGATCAGTGTCGGCCGAGCATCCGGGGTGGCGATGCTCGTAGCGGGAGAGGCAGGCATTCCGGTCACCGAATACACGCCGACGGCCATCAAGCTCGCCGTGGCAGGATCCGGGAGAGCCGACAAGAAGGCCGTTCAGATGATGGTCGGACGCCGTCTCGGCCTGCGAGAAGCTCCCCGCCCGGCGGATGCGGCGGACGCTCTGGCCATCGCCATCTGCCACCTCCAGTCACTCGACCTGTCGATGCGCTCATCGTGATCGGGACGCTGAGCGGGACCCTGACCCATGTGTCCGCCGACGCTGTGATCGTCGACGTCGGGGGAGTCGGGATATGAGATGGCCATGTCGCCCCGAGCGGTCGCCGATCTCGGATCGACCGGCACAGACGTCATGGTGTTCACCCACATGTACGTCCGCGAGGACGCCATCGCGTTGTACGGCTTTCCGACACTGGCTGATCGTCAACTCTTTCGTGTCCTGCTGAGTGCTTCGGGTGTCGGGCCGAAGGTCGCGCTGGCCGTTCTCGGCGCCATGACGGCCGATGACGTTCGGAGCGCCGTGGCAAACGATGACGTCGATGCGCTCACGGTGGTCCCGGGGATCGGGAAGCGAACTGCCCAGAAGATGATCCTCGAGTTGCGCCCCAAACTGGCCGCAAGCGATTCCGATGTCGTAGGCGGTGGAACCGCTACGGGCCAGGTCCGGCTCGCACTCGAGGGACTCGGGTTCACCAGCGCCGAGATCTCCGACGTGCTCCAGGATGTCGATCGCACCGCTCCGGTCGCCGATCAGATCAGACAGGCGCTCCGCCAGCGAGGGAGAGCGTCGTGAGAGAGGACTTCCTCCTGGATCCAGCCGGCCAGGACGATCCGGATCTGACGCTCCGATCCGCAGACGCTTTCGGAGTTCGTCGGGCAGGAGAGCCTCAAGGAACGCCTGCGGATCGCAGTTGAAGCGGCGAAAGCCGGCGATCATGCGCTCGATCACGTCCTCTTTTCGGGGCCTCCCGGTCTGGGGAAGACCACGCTCGCGGCGATCGTCGCGTCAGAGATGGGTTGCTCATTCCGGGTGAGCAGCGGCCCGGCGCTCGAACGGCCAGGCGACCTGGCCGCCATCCTCTCCAATCTCGACCCCGGCGACGTGTTCTTCATCGACGAGATCCATCGGCTCCCGAGGACCGTCGAGGAGGTGCTGTACGCAGCGATGGAGGACTTCCAGCTCGACATCATGGTGGGGAAGGGACCGACCGCTCAGTCGATCAGACTCGACCTTCCCCGGTTCACCCTGGTGGGTGCGACCACCCGAAAAGGCAAGGTCACCGCTCCGTTGCGCGATCGCTTCGGCATCGAGGACAAGCTCGACTATTACCAGGACGACGAGCTGACCTCGATCGTCCTCAGGGCGGCCGGGATCCTGGACATCACCATCGACGTCGACGCTGCTCCGATCCTGGCGAGTCGCTCGAGGGGAACACCCAGAATCGCCAATCGGCTGCTCCGTCGGGTGCGCGATTTCGCCATCGCCAGGGCGGCGGGTCACATCACCGCGGACGTCGCACGCGACGCTCTGGTCGTCTACGAAGTCGACGAGTTGGGACTCGACAAGGTGGACCGGGGGATCCTGGACGCCCTCATCAACAAGTTCTCGGGTGGTCCGGTCGGGTTGAACACCCTGGCGATCGCGGTCGGTGAGGAGCCGGAGACCGTCGAGGATGCCTACGAGCCGTTCCTGCTTCAGATGGGTCTGCTCCACAGGACCCCGCGTGGCCGCGTTGCGACCGAGGTGGCCTATCGCCACCTGGGCGTGTCCCCGCCCGAAAGCGCACAGTCCCGGTTGCTGTAGCGTCCGGTCCCCATGGACCTGTCCGACTTCCGGTACGACCTGCCAGAGACGGCGATCGCTCAGACTCCGATCGAACCGCGTCATGCCAGTCGATTGCTGCGTGTCAGCGACATGTCCGATCTCACCTTTCTGGAGCTTCCACAGTCGCTGGATCCGGGCGATCTGGTGGTGGTCAACCGGACCCGGGTCCGCCACGCCCGCTTGATCGGGGCCAAGCGCCCCACAGGCGGCAGCGTCGAGGCATTGCTGCTCGGTCGATTGGTCGACGGGAGTTGGGACGCGTTGGTCAAGCCCGCTCGGCGGATCCGGGCCGGCACGGTGATGGAGTTCGGAGAGATCGAGGCGGTCGCGGTGAGCGATCCCGTGGATGGTCGGTTGCGGTTGGAGTTGTCGTCGACCGACGACATCGAGACCGCCATCTCCGGACGAGGTGAAGTGCCGCTCCCCCCGTACATCAAGACGTCGCTCACCGATCCGGCTCGCTACCAGACGATCTTCGCCGACCGGGTGGGCTCAGCGGCGGCACCCACTGCCGGTCTTCACTTCACCGACTCCGTGGTGGAGGCGCTTCACGCCAGGGGCGTCGAGATCGCCTCGATCGACCTCGAGGTGGGTCTGGGAACATTTCGGCCCATCTCCGCCGCCAGGATCGAAGATCACGTCATGCACTCCGAGCACTACGAGGTGCCGATCGAGACCGCGGATGCGATCGATGGGGCGAGAAGCCGCGGGGGGAGAGTCATCGCCATCGGCACGACGGTCGTGCGCACGCTCGAGACGGCGGGGACCCCGGACGGCCGGGTCACAGCGGGAGCGCGGCACCTCCGATCTGTATCTGACTCCAGGCAGCCGGTTCAACGTCGTGGACCGCCTCGTCACGAACTTCCATCTGCCTGGCTCGTCGCTGCTCGTCCTGCTCGCCGCATTCATGGGCGCCGGGTGGCGCGATGTCTATGACGCTGCGTTGGACCGCGGCTATCGCTTCCTCTCCTTCGGCGATGCCATGCTGTGTGACCGCACATGACCCATGCCGCAACGTTTTCGACTCGATCAACCGACGGTGCCGCTCGCGCCGGGACGTTACGCCTGACGCACGGCGACGTCGCCACACCGACGTTCATGCCGGTCGGAACCCGCGCATCCGTCAAGAGTCTCGACAGCGCCGACCTCAGAACGGTCGGCACCCAGATGGTGCTGTCCAACACCTATCACCTGATGCTCAGGCCCGGTGCGGAGACCGTCGCCGAACTCGGGGGCCTGCACGGCTTCATGGGATGGGACGGCCCGATCTTGACCGACTCGGGCGGCTATCAGATCTTCTCGCTCGACCCTGACATCGATGAGGACGGGGCGTTGTTCTCCTCGACGTACGACGGATCCAAGGTGCGGTTGACACCCGAGGACGCCGTGCGGATCCAGCAACTGCTCGGCCCAGATGTGGCGATGGTGCTCGACGTGCTGATCGGGCTGCCCGCTCCCACAGACGAGGTGCGGGCTGCACTCGATCGAACCTTGCGGTGGTCGGAGCGTGCACTGAGAGCGCATGACAGGGAGGACCAAGCTCTCTTCGGGATCGTTCAGGGCGGGACCGACCCCGATCTGCGGGCATACAGCGCTCGACGCACCGCAGAGCTGGGGTTCGCCGGGTTCGGGATCGGCGGTCTCTCGGTCGGCGAGCCTGCCGACGAACGAAACCTGGCGATCGATGCGACCGTCGGCGAGCTGCCAGACGACAAGGTCCGGTACGTGATGGGCCTCGGCGACTCCGAGGGCGTCCTCGACGCAGTTGCCCGGGGCTGTGATCTCTTCGACTGTGTGTGGCCGACCCGGCTGGCCCGGCATGGGAGGATCATCACCCGGACAGGAGACTTCAATCTGCGGAATGCCGAGTACTCGGCGGACCCCGAGCCGCTCAGCCGCGACTGTGGCTGCCTCACCTGTGCCACCTACCCGCGGGGATACCTCCGCCATCTACTCAAGACCAACGAACTGTCCGTCCTCCGGCTCCTGTCGATCCACAATCTCACCTACACCCTTCAGCTGCTCAGCGACGCCCGCGACGCGATCGTCGAGGGTCGGTTCGCCGAGTTCCACGTCGGTGTGACAGGCGGTCGGATCGGGGGCACGCCCGACTCGCGCTAATCTCGACGACATTCCAATCCCACAAACAGGACTCTTCGTCATGCCCCCAACATTCGTATTCGCTCAAGCCGCAGAAGGCGGCGGTAGCTCATCACTGATTTTCCTCGCAGTGATGCTCGTCGCCTTCTGGTTCCTCTTCATCCGCCCCCAGCGCAAGCGTCAAGCCCAGCTGAAAGAGGTGCAAGAGACCCTCACCGTCGGAACCGAAGTGCGCACCATCGGAGGGATCATGGGCCGAGTGCTGGAGATCGAAGACAACAGCCATCGTGATCGAGGTCGAATCGGGCCGACTCAGAGTCTCCCGACAGGCCATAGCGGGGACAACCGCGGACCTGGACGCTTGAGATGAGACGCAGGGTCATTGGCCTGCTCGTCGTGCTCGCTATCGCCTGGGGAGGACTGGCGACACTGTTCGCCAACGACATCACCCCACGACTCGGTCTCGACCTCCAGGGTGGAACCTCGGTGGTCCTCACCGCACCGGAAGGAACCGATCCTGATCTGATCGAGGTCGCAACCAGCATCATGGAGCGCCGGATCTCGTCGATCGGCGGGGTTCAGGAGCCGGAGATCGCCGTCTCGGGTGGGAACACCGTTCTCGTCCAGCTTCCTGGCGTGCAGAACGAACAGCGGGCGCTCGACGCCGTCGGCACCACCGGTCAGCTGAGCTTTCGCCCCGTGCTCGCCCTGTATGCGGGCGAGTTCGGACCACTCGGCTCGGCGTACGACCCGACCCCGGGTGATCCAACTGACGATCCGGAAACCGAACCGGTCGATCCGGCGGCGATCCCCGACTCTGTCGACCCCGTCACGGGTCTGACGATCGATGACGATCTCAACACGGTCTCGTACCTCCTCTACGAGGATTCGTTCTTCGGCGTCGGTCAGCCGGTCGTCCTCGAACTCGGGCCTGCCGCGTTGCTCGGCACCGACGTTCAGCAGGCATTGCCCCAGTTCACCGGCGTCCAGTGGGCAGTGTCGCTCGACCTCACCGGAGACGGCGGAGACCTGTTCGCCGACCTGACCGGCGAAGCAGCCGGCTACTCGACATCAGATCCCCGACGGCGCATCGCCATCGTGCTCGACGGCGAGGTCCTCACCGCACCGGAGGTCAATCAGGACGTCGGTCCGCAAGGGATCACCGGCGGTCGCGCCCAGATCACCGTGGGGCAGACCCCCGACGCAGAGGAAGAGGCGCAATCGCTCTCGGTGGTGCTTCGCTATGGCTCGCTGCCGGTGTCCTTCGAACGCTCCCAGGTGTCGAAGGTCTCGGCGACGCTCGGATCCGACTCGCTTCAGATCGGCCTCATCTCGGGGATCGCGGGTCTGGCGCTCGTGGCGCTCGCATTGGTGCTGTACTACCGGGCGCTGGGGCTTGTTGCGATCGTCGGACTGACCGTGTTCGGTTCTCTGCTGATCAGCATCTACAGCGTCATGGGCGAACTCCGCGGCGTGACGTTGACGCTGTCGGGTGTGACCGGCATCATCGTGGCGATCGGGATCACTGCGGACTCCTACGTCGTCTACTTCGAGAGGATCAAGGACGAGATCCGTGAAGGTGCGAGCGTGGCGACAGGTGTCGACCAAGGATTCAAGAACGCCTTTCGAACGATCTTGACCGCAGACACGGTGTCTCTCCTCGGTGCGTTGCTCCTCTACATCCTGGCGGTGGGAGCGGTGCGTGGCTTTGCCCTGTCACTCGGCATCGCCACCGTCCTCGACATCATCGTGGCCAGGAGCTACACCAGACGTGCAGCGGCCATGCTGGCCAACTCACGGTTTGCAGAGGGCCGTCTCTTCTCGATCACGGCGGCCGCGGGCGAACCGTCCCCAGCGATGGAGGCAACAGCATGAATGCGATGCAGCGACTCGCCCGAGGCGAGACCACGATCGACTTCGTCGGTCTGAGAAAGCGTTGGTTCTACATCTCGGCGATCTTCCTGGTGATCTCTGCGATCGCCCTCGTGGCTCGCGACCTGAATCTCGGGCTCGAGTTCAGAGGTGGAACGCTCGTCCAGGCGGAGAACGTCACTCAGCTCGACATCACCGACGTGCGTGCTGTCCTGCTCGAACTGGACCTCCAGGACAGCCGCATCCAACTCATCGACGACGGTGCCGAGGTGCGAGTGCAGACACCTCCCCTCACGCCGGACGAGGAGGTTGCATTGATCGATGCAATCGTCTCGGCAACCGGCTCGGACAGGCTCGATGCTTCGATCGAGAGTGTCGGCCCCACATTCGGTGCCCAAGTGGCACGCCAAGCGGTGATCGCCCTGGTGGTGTTCCTCGGTTTTGCCGCCCTGTTCATCACCTGGCGCCTCCAGTGGAAGATGGCGATGTCGGGGCTGGCTGCACTGTTTCACGACTTGTTGCTGGTCGTCGGCATCTATGCGATCACGGGATTCGAGGTGACGCCGGCAACGGTGGTCGCCATTCTCACCATCCTCGGTTACAGCCTGTATGACACCGTGGTCGTGTTCGACCGTGTCACCGAGTACGAGGACGAACTCGTTGAGGACATCACCTATTCGAGTCTGATCAACAAGGCGATGAACAAGGTGCTCGTCAGGTCGCTGATCACTTCGTTCACAACGCTGCTTCCGATCGGAAGCCTGTTGTTCGTCGGTGCGCTGCTGCTCGGAGCGAGCAGTCTCCAGGATTTCGCCCTTGCGCTCTTCGTCGGCGTTGCCTCCGGTACCTATTCGTCGATCTTCGTCGCAGCCCCACTGCTGGCCACGTGGCGCGAGCGCGAGCCCGAATGGATCGAGCATCGCCAGAAGCTGGAACGTCGGGTCGCCGAGAAGGCCGCCCGGGAGGCGGGTGAACCCGTCATCCCGGTGGCGAAGCCACCCAAAGGCGTGTCCGGGCCGGCTGAGCCGAAGCCGTCGGGCGGTGCAAAGCCGAGGCCTCCAAAAGGTCGCCGCTGACCCGGTAGCATCCCGATCGTGACTGACTACCGAAGCCTGATCCGAGAGATACCCGACTATCCCAAGCCCGGGATCCTCTTCTACGACATCACGCCGGTATTGGGTGACCCTCACGGATTCGGTGCGCTTCTCGAGGCGATGTGTGAGCCGTATCGCGACATGGGAATCACCAAGGTCGCAGGGATCGAGGCACGTGGCTTCACCATGGCAGCCCCGATGGCTCAGATGCTGGGTGCCGGATTCATCCCGATTCGCAAGCCGGGCAAGCTGCCATTCCAGGTCCATAGAGCGGAATACACCCTCGAATACGGCGTCGATGCCCTCGAGATGCACATCGATGCCTCCGGTTCTGACGATCGGGTGCTGTTGGTCGACGACGTGATCGCAACCGGGGGCACTGCCGCCGCGGCGTTGAAACTGTTGGCTCAAGGCGGATCCGAGGTAGTAGGGGTGTCGGTGTTCATAGAATTGGGTGCACTGAACGGCACCGATGCCATCGGAGGCGTCCCCTTCAATGCGCTCCTCACCTTCGACTGATCCCGAGGATCTCGACCCCGAGGTAGGGTTTCGCCGCGTCATCCAGACGTTCAGGGACCGTCATCCCGAGGGAGAGATCGATGTCCTCGAGCGGGCGTACCGGCTGGCCTACGCCGCCCACGACGGCCAACTCAGGAAGTCGGGAGAGCCGTACATCACCCATCCGATCGCGGTGACCCAGATCCTCGCCGACTACGGGATGGATGAGCCGACGCTGGCAGCCGCCTTCCTCCACGACACCGTGGAGGACACCGACGTCACACTTGGAGCAGGTGACCACCGAGTTCGGGCAGGAGATCGCCTATCTGATCGACGGCGTGACCAAGCTCGACCGCCTCCAGTACGGAACTCGCGAACAGGCCCAGGCGGCCAGTATCCGCAAGATGGTCGTTGCCATGGCAGAGGACCTGCGCGTGCTGATCATCAAGCTGTGTGATCGCCTTCACAACATCCGGACCGCAGAAGCATTGACGGAGGAAAAGCAGCGGCGGGTTGCCCGTGAGACCCTCGACGTGTACGCGCCGCTGGCCCATCGCCTCGGTGTCCAGGAGATCAAGCACGAGCTCGAGGATCGGTGCTTCCAGATCTTGTATCCGGGCCCGTACACCGAGATCACCGGGCAACTCAATGAGCGTTCGCCACAACGTGAGATGTTCATCGAGAAGGTGATCGGTGAGATCGAGACGATGTTGTCGGATGTCTCGATCAAAGCCGAGGTCAGCGGACGGCCGAAGCACCATTACTCGATCTATCGGAAGATGATCGAACAGGAGCGCCCGTTCGAAGACATCCACGATCTCATCGGCGTACGGATCATCACCGACACCATCCAGGATTGCTACGCCGTGCTCGGCCTGGTCCATGCGAGATGGGTGCCGGTGTCTGGCCGGTTCAAGGACTACGTGGCAATGCCCAAGTTCAATCTCTATCAATCGCTTCACACAACGGTGATCGGACCTGACGGGAAGCCGCTCGAGATCCAGATCCGGACCGAGGAGATGCACCAGATCGCCGAGTCGGGTGTGGCCGCCCACTGGCGGTACAAGGAGAGCGAGAAGTCCGACCATCGTTGGGCCGGCAACCTGCACGCGCTCGAAGACAACGAGTCCGATCCTGTCGAGTTTCTCGACCAACTGAAGCTCGACCTGTACCAGGACGAGGTCTTCGTCATGACGCCGGCCGGTGATGTCAAGACGCTGCCGAAGGGCGCCACCGCCATCGACTTCGCCTATGCGGTACACACGGAGGTGGGCCATCGGTGCGTTGGGGTGAAGATCAACAGTCGGTTGATGCCGTTGAGCACAGAACTCGAGTCGGGTGACTCGGTCGAGGTGATCACCTCCAAGTCGGAGGATTCGGGGCCTTCGCGTGACTGGTTGAAGATCGCCAGAACCTCGCGGGCACGGTCGAAGATCAAGCAGTGGTTCCTGAAGGAGCGAAGGAGCCAGGCTCTGACCAATGGTCGTGAGGAGTTGTTCGGTCTTCTTCGAAAGGAGGGACTGGGCCTCAGCGCATCCGAGCGCGATGGGTTGCTCAACGAGGTGGCCGGCGAGTTCAGCAAACCGGACGCGCGCAAGCTGATGGTCGCCATCGGGGAGAACGAACTCGGCGCCAATGCGGTGATGCAGCGCATCCTCCGTCATATTCGTCCCGAGACAGACAACGACGATCTGCTCGCCCCTGTCCGTCCACGCAAGTACTCGTCCGCCGGGCCCGGGATCATCGTCGAGGGTCTCGACGACATGATGGTGTCGATCGCCCGTTGTTGTGTGCCGGTTCCCGGCGACTCGATCGTCGGTTTTGTGACCGTCGGCAGGGGAGTATCGGTGCATCGCAGCGACTGCACCAACATGGCCTCTCTCAGGGCGAACGGTGCCGAGCGCATGGTCGAGGTCTCCTGGCCCGCAGGCCGCGTCGGCTCGTTCACGGTGTGGGTCCAGGTCGAGGCGCTGGACAGAACGCGTCTCCTCCGTGACGTGACCGACGTGATCTCCGACCTCGCCGGGAACATCACCGCATCGTCGTCCATCACCGGCCGGGACCGCGTCGCCATCCTCCGGTACGAGGTCGAACTGTCCGACCCGAGTCAGGTGCCACGCCTGATCACGGATCTTCGCGGCGTCGACGGGGTGTTTGCCGCGTTCCGACTGGTTGGCGAGCCCGACACCGCCTGATTCGGCGCCCGTGCTAGGCCGTTTGTCTCCAACGGACTCTCCAACGTCGGCCACCGTGAGTCGGTCGACCATCATGAGTCGGACGAACATCCATGAGTACGCCGACCTTCGTGAGTAACTAGTCAAAAGACGTGCTTCAGAAGTAGTCACCGTGGTCCGATACAACGATCGAGATCGAACACGGAGAGGACGACACAGACAATGCTTCGCCGACTTCGCCTTCCCGGCAAGCTGGCCATCGCGGCCGTGCCCGTCATCGTGCTGCTGGCGGCCGTGACCACACAGTTCACGCTCGGCACGCTCGACCAGGCAGACGATCAGGATCGCACCGCCGAACTCGCCCGCACCTGGGAACCTCTCCAAGGTGTCATCGACGACTTGGCCGATGAGGAGCGGGCGACTCTCGCCGCTCTCGACACGCTCGCCCGACAGGACGTCTCCGCGATGCGGGGTGTGATCGACCTCTCCGAGATCAGAAGCGTCACCGACGCCGCAACGGCCGGTTTGCGCGCCGACCTCGAGGCGCTCGGAGATCCCGGCCCACTCCTTCGCCAGTTCGAGGTCGCCACGGATGGGATCGTTGCCGTGCGGGCGTTCTTCGACGAGTCGGGGACCTCGCCCGAGACGCAGCGGATCCGTGTTCCGGAGGGGTACGACCTCGCTGACGAGCAGTTGCTGGGGATCGGCGACCTCATCGTGGCAGAGGTGGGCGACGTCGTGCTGGGGCGCGATCTCTCAGCCATCTCCTCTCTGAGCCGGGCGCTTCAGGCCGCATCGGTCCAGGACCGCACCATCACGCTCCTCGAGCCGGGCGACCGGTTGCGGGCAGATCTCGACACTGCCCGACTCGCAGGGATCGAACTGACGCAGTGGCTCTCGACGTACGAATCATCGACGACCGACGACGGGCGTGATGCCCTCCAGGCGTCGGCCGTTCCTGCTTCCGTGTTCGACGCATCTCGGGTCGGCGGGCAGATCGTGCGGGCCGGCGACGACTCCATCGCACAGCGCGACGCCGAGTGGGAGAGCGTCGCAACCGCGCGTCAGGATGCGCTGATCGGTTTCCAGGGCACACGAATCGACTCGCTCGTGCAGAAAGCACGGGCAGCTGCCGATGATGTGCGATCTCGAGCGTTCATCGTCCTCGCTGTGATCATTGGCGGCGTGGTGGTGGCGATTCTGATGACCGTCCTCATCGCCCGGTCGATCGTCAGGAGGGTCCGGTCGGTCACAGACAGCGCCCGCCACGTTGCTCAAGAGCAACTGCCGGCGCTGGTCGAAGCGCTGCGAGATCCTCGCGAGGATGTCTCGCTTCCGTCGATTCCGCCTATCCGCGATCGGGGCGGAGACGAGATCGGCGATCTCGCGCGGTCCTTCTCGGCTATGCAATCGACTCTGGAACACGTGGCCGGCCAGCAGATCGAGGTGCTCCGCAAGGGTGTCTCCGAAATGTTCGTCACGCTTGCCAGGCGCAATCGGAGCCTGATCGATCGTCAGTTGGCGATGATCGACTCCCTCGAGCAGCGGGAAGAGGACCCCAGAACCCTCTCTGACTTCTATCAGCTCGATCATCTTGCGACCCGGATGAGGCGGAACGCCGAGAGCTTGTTGGTGCTCGCTGGATCAGACTCGAAGCGCACATGGAGCACACCACTCGAGATCGACGATGTCGTGCGCGCCGCACTCGGCGAGGTGGAGGATTACCGCAGGATCGATGTGCTGGCACTCGAGACGGTGCTCCTCGAAGGTCGCGTCGTGTCGGATGTGGCGCACCTCGTGTCCGAGCTGCTCGAGAACGCCACATCGTTCTCGCCTCCCGAGGCGCGAGTCCGTATCGCCGGACACTTCCACGATGAGGGATATCTCGTCACCATCACCGATCGCGGGGTGGGCGTTCCGTCCAGCCGACTCGTCGAGCTGAATGCTCTCTTGACTTCGCCACCGGTGGTCGGTCTCGCTCTGGAACCGACGCTCGGTCTCTATGTGGTTGCGATGCTGGCCAAGCGACACGGGATCCGAGTGCGGCTCGTGACAGGTGCCCCGGGACTGACCGCGCAAGTGATGCTTCCGAACACGGCCTTCGCAGGAGAGATGCCAGAGGTGTCGAAGCCGCACACACCACGGCACCGACCCGAACCCGCAGGGGAGCCCAAATCGGCACGGCTCGACCGAACCTCCCCAGTCGCAGCCCCGGCCCGGGCTGCGGTAGGCGGAGGACTTCCGCAGCGTCGTCCGGGGGAGTCATATGTCGGGTCGGATGAAGGCATCGCCGCTTCCAGATCGACGCGCACCCCCGCCTCGATCCGCGCTGACCTGGCGGCGTTCGAAGGGGTTTCGTCTCGAAGAGAGACTGACACAGGGGGGACGCCAGAACAGGACTCGTCGGTGACCGTGTCCACCGTCGCGACGACAACAGATTCGGAAGATCACCTTCCGACCAGGCGGCCAGGAGCCTCGTACGCCAGTCCCGATGTCGAGGATCGATCCGTGGAAGCGTCGACCAGGGATCCCGAGCAGTTGAAGTCTGCATTCAGTGCCTATCAGCTCGGCGTCAGCGTCGGACGAAGCTCTCGCGAAGGAGACAGTCATGAGTGAAGGTGTGGACAGCCTCAATTGGTTGATCATCCGGTTTGTAGAGCAGATCCCGTCTGTGCGCCAGGCAGTCGTCGTCTCATCGGACGGTCTGCCACTCGCGATCTCCGAAGGCGTGGAGCGCGAAGCCGCCGAACGACTGTCGGCAGTGTCATCGGGCCTGATCGGCCTCGCATATGGTTCCGCCGGTCGGTTCGGAGCAGGAGCGGTGAACAACGTGATCATCGAGATGGAGCGTGGCTGGCTCTTCGTGACGGGAATCCGCGACGGATCGCTGATGTGCGTGAATACAGGGAAGGATGCGGACATCGGCATGATCGGCTACGAAATGGCGATGTTCGCCGAACGGGCCGGCGACGTTCTCACCCCTGAGGTGAGAGCCGAACTGAAGTCCGTGCTGATGGCGGGGTGAGGCCGATCGTGTCCGCTCCCCAGGGCCGATTCGTCCGCCCATACGCCATCACCGGCGGCAGGACTGCCACCGACGGTCTCGAGATCGATCTCGAGTCCCAGATCGTGGCGACCGAGCGGGGACGCGTCAATGGGCGGCGTTATCGATGGGAGGCGGCACAGATCATCGAGATCTGTAATGCCCCGGTCGCTCTGATCGAAGTGGCGGCGAAGCTCGAGCTGCCGATCGGTGTCACCCGGGTGGTGGTCGGCGATCTGATCCGTGAACGAGCGGTAGAGATCCTCGTCGAGGAACAGCCCGCGTCATATTCCGAGTTGTTGGAGAAGGTGCTCGATGGCATCCGGAGCCTCTGACGTGAAACGCACCGCCGTCAAGATCGTCGTGGCCGGCGGCTTCGGCGTCGGAAAGACCACGTTCGTGACTGCGATCTCGGAGATCGAGCCGCTGCGGTCCGAAGCGGTCATGACCGCAGCATCCGAAGGCGTCGACGAGCTGTCGTCTGAGGATGGGAAGACGACGACAACGGTGGCGATGGATTTTGGTCGTGTCACCCTCGGCGATGAGCTCGTGTTGTACCTGTTCGGCACCCCCGGACAGGGTCGCTTCCACTTCATGTGGAACGAGCTGAGCCGGGGGGCGATCGGCGCAGTCGTACTCGCCGACACACGACGTCTCGACGACTGTTTCGCTGCGGTCGACTTCTTCGAACAACGAGCGGTTCCTTTCGTGGTCGTGGTGAATACGTTCCACGGCGATCGGCGGCATACGCTCGACGCCGTCCGTCAGGCACTCCAGATTCCGGGCGAGGTTCCCATGGGATACTGCGACGCGCGTAATCGAGGCGAGGTCCAGCGGGCGCTGATCGAGCTCGTGGAGCACGCCCTCGTCAGGGCCAGGAAGAGCGAGTTGGCCGGCTGAGCGCAGCGTCGCTGTCTCCGCAGACCCACAGCACCAGCCGTGAAACCTCAGGCTCGTCGACGGATGCGACGGATCGCCCTGTCGAAGTCAGCTTCGACAGGAGAGGTGTCAGCGATATCGTCCGGTCGGCCGGTGTCCTCGGGTCCGGGGCCTTGGTCGCCATCCAATCGCGCCGACCAGGCAGCCTCGATGTCGCCTTGATCCTCAGTTGGCTCGGGTCCATCGATGTCCGATGTCGGTCTGCCAGCCCGAGCTTCGTCGTCGACGAGGTCGCGTCTCCCTTCGAGGACGTGCAGTTCGGCTTTGAGTTCGGCGATGCGGGTTGCCAACTCCATCTGCTCGTCGCGCATGTGCCGCTGCGTCGCCCGGTGCTGGGCTTCGGCAACGTCGTTGCGTCGTCGGGCGTCATCGTCAATCTGAGCGGCGAGTCGCCGAGCGTTTTCGAGGGTCTCGTCGGCTCGGGCTACCGCCTCGGATCTCGCAACTCGCAGGATGTGGTCGGCCTTCTCCCGCGCTTCGCGGACGATCTCGTCGGCGGTGTCCGGCTCGACGGGGTCGTCTGTCATCCGACGCGAATCCGGTTGTTCTCCGGTCATGCGTCGCGCTTCTTCGATTGCGGTGCGATGCGAAGCATGAGCATCATCGAGGAGTGCCCTCACCTCGCTCTCGGTTTGTGCCCGGTAGGCATCGGCGGAGGCACGAATCTCGGAAGCTTCTCTGTCCGCTGCATGGTGGAGTTGGGTAGCGGCATTGACGAGGGCGGATGCGCGTTGCTCGGCACTCTCAACGAGATCACGCGATTCTCGGCGCGCCTGACGCATCAAGCGTTCGGCATCGACGATGAGCCGTTTCAGCCGTTCGCGACGCTCGGCGGTCATCGTCGACGCTTCGACCTGCGGCGCTTCCGATCGATGTCGGTTGTCCGGAAGGCGGCTGCGCTCAGCGGTTCGACCAATCGTGTGTTGGGAGCGAGACCGGTCACGACTCCAGGAGACGGAGCGTCGGTGTGATCGTCTTCATGATCCCAGGAGGCGTCGTCGCTCTCGTCGTTCGCATCATCCTCGTCGTCCGATGAATCGGCGGGATGCTCGGCGACGGGAACCGTGTCCGGTTGGTGGGCGGGTACCGGAGGGTCGAGGAGTTGTTCGTCGGGCACCATCCATGGTGAGACGAAGTCGGGGTCGTCCGATGTGTCGACCGTATCCGAATCGTCGCGTCGTGGAGTTGGTCCCGCCTTCGTGTGCTTCTTGGACTGAGGCACCGACGTGACAGACGCGGCCTGGGCTGATGAGACTGCCTCGGCAAGAGCTTCTCGGAGCGTTTCCAGTTCCCGCCGGAGCTCTGCGTTCCGTTCGTGCGTCTGCGCCAGCTCTGCTTCGAAGTCGCCGGTCAACGCGGAGATCTCGCTGCTGTGCTCAGAACTTGCGCGGTCGGTGGATTCGCGCCAGTCGAGTCGTCGCGCCTCTGTTTCCTGTTGCGCCGCACGGATGAGGCGATCCGCGGTCTCGCCGGCCTCCGTCGTCACTCGCTCTGCTTGCGCCCGGGCGTCGGAGAGCAAACGGTCGACCTCTGTTTCGCGATCAGCGAGCTCGCGTTCGCGGTCGGCGATCGACTCGAGACGCTCATTGACGAGGTTGCGGTCGATCGTCAGGTCACTCACCATCTGATGTGCGTCTGAGCGTGCGAGCTCGGTGATCTCTTCTGCCTGGCGCCGGGCGTCGTCGAGCGTTGTCTCGGCGTCCGAGACGAGCCGCTCGGCCTCGGTACGGGCGGTGTCGATGATCGACTCTGCTTCTGCGCCGGCCTCTTCTCTGATCTTCTGCGCCTCGGCCTCTGCAAGCGGTCTGACGTCGGCGACTTGTTCCTCGGCGTCGGCTACCGCAGCCGAGATGAGCTTGGACGCCCGCGCCTCGGCATCGGACACGATCGCAGCAGAGCGTGTCTCCGCCGCAGCTCGCTCGGCGATGGTCCAGATGTCGGCGGCTTCGACCAGCGCGAGATCGAGGACCGCGGACGGCGACGTCGGCGGAAATGGGGGAGCGTCCGGACCCGACAGGGTGGACGGGACGTGCTCGATGGCAAGCTCGTCTGTCATGCGGTTCCGGACCCCTTTCTCTCAGCCTATTCATCGGTCACGGTAGGCGACGGGTGAAGCCGTCGATAGGGTCGATTTTCGCGAACTCGATCGAATTTCGCTCTTTCCGTCGGATTCGGGGTGGGTCTCCCTACCGCTACGCTCCGCATCCATGACCACCAGGCCCCGGACCATGGCCGGGGTGCTCGAATTGCTCCCCGCCGAACAAGTCGCGTTTCAACGGATGATCGACACGATTCGACGCGTGTACGAGTTGTTCGGATTCGTTCCGATCGAGACACCAGTCCTGGAGGTAGCCGACGTGCTGCTGACCAAGACCGGGGGAGAGACCGAACGCCAGGTCTATTTCGCCCAGTCGACCGGTTCGCTCGAACAGGGCAAGGATCCGGATTTGGCGCTTCGCTTCGATCTGACTGTCCCGCTCGCGCGATATGTCGCCGAGCATGAGAACGACCTCACCTTTCCGTTCCGCCGCTATCAGATCCAGCGGGTCTACCGGGGGGAATCGGCACAGCGAGGCCGATTCCGCGAGTTCTATCAGGCCGATATCGACATCGTGGGGCGAGGCAGTCTGCCGATCGAGGCTGACGCCGAATGCCCTGCCGTCATCCATCGAGTTTTCACCGAATTGGGTATCGGATCTTTCACGATCCATGTCAACAACCGCAAGCTGATCCAGGGTTTCCTCTCGGAACTGGGTCGCGACGACCACGCCGCAATCCTGCGAGAGGTCGACAAGCTCGACAAACAGGGACGCGAATCCGTCGAGTCGGCGCTGGTCGGGCTCGGATTGACCGACTCGGAAGTGTCACGACTCTTCGACTTCGTGGGAGCGACTCCAGACGGCATCGGGTCGTCGTTGGCCCTGCTTCGCAGCATCACTGCGTCGAACGAGCGGATGGAGGCCGGACGCCAGGAGCTGATCACCGTCTTCACCATGCTGGCGGATCTCGGGCTCCCCGACGGATCAGTCGTCCTGGATCCGTCGATCGCCCGAGGACTCGACTACTACACCGGAACCGTGTTCGAGACCTTCCTCGACGATCACCTCGAGATCGGGAGTATCTGCTCCGGAGGACGTTACGACGACCTCGCCGGCCTCTACACCTCGACTCACCTCCCCGGGGTCGGCATCTCCATCGGTCTGACCCGCCTCTTCTGGCAGCTTCGAGAGTTGGACAAGATCTCCGGGGCCGGACATCCCACGACCGTCTTCATCACCGTGATGTCGTCGGAGGACGAGCCATCGGCTCGGGCGCTCGCCGCCAGACTGCGCGATGGGTGGATTCCGACCGAGGTGGCGGCGAGCCCTTCGCGGCTCGGCAAGCAGCTCAAATACGTCGACCGATCGGGAATTCGATACGTCATCATCGCCGGGGAGGACGAGCGCTCCCGGGGTGTTGTTGCCGTCAAGGACATGGACGACCAGTCACAGATCGAGGTCGACATCGACGACCTCGTTGAACATCTCGAGAGCAGGGGAACCAGATGACCGCATACCGCGACACCGCCGCAGGAACGATCGACATGGCGGCGATCGGAAAGACGGTGAAGATCGCCGGATGGGTCGCCAGACGACGAGATCACGGCGGCGTGGCATTCATCGACGTCCGGGATGCAAGCGGGATCGTCCAGGTCGTGGCGGATCCGTCGACGATCTCTGTCGTCGACGACCTCAGGATGGAGTACTGCATATCGGTGACCGGTGACGTTCGGCAGCGCCCCGAAGGAACTGTCAATCCCGAGATGGCAACCGGCGAGATCGAAGATCGGCGCATCCGAGATCGATGTGCTGAGTCCGGCGGAGGTGCTGCCATTCATGCTCGACGATCGGGGAGAGGTCGACGAGCGAGTGCGGCTCGAGTATCGGTATCTCGATCTGCGTCGGGAGAGGATGGCCTCGAATCTCAGGGCTCGGTCGGCCGCCACTGCCGCCATCCGACGGACCTTGGACGAGCGAGGGTTCCTCGAGGTCGAGACGCCGACACTGGTGGCGTCGACGCCCGAAGGAGCTCGTGACATGCTGGTTCCCAGCAGGCTTCGTGAGGGACATTTCTATGCGCTCCCGCAGTCCCCGCAACTCTTCAAGCAGCTGCTGATGGTGTCCGGCGTCGAGCGATACTTCCAGATTGCTCGCTGCTACCGCGATGAAGACCTTCGGTCGGATCGCCAACTCGAGTTCACACAGCTCGACCTCGAGGGAAGCTTCTGGGGTCAGGACGATGTCCTCGAGGCAATCGAGTCAACGCTGATCGCTGCGACGGCTGCCGTTCGCGGTGCAGAGCCACCCAACCCGTTCCCCCGAATGACGTGGCAGGAGGCGATGGATCGTTTCGGAACCGACAAGCCGGACACTCGGTTCGGGATGGAGATCGTCGATCTCGCCGAGGCCGTCAGGGACTCGGAGTTCAAGGTGTTCTCGTCGGCGCTGTCAGACGGGGGCGCCGTCCGGGGAATCAATGCCGGCAGCTTCGACCTTCCCAGGTCGAGAGCCGATGCACTCACCGAAATCGCGAAGGATCAAGGCGCCAAGGGGCTCGTCTGGATGGTCGTCGAGGAAGACGGATCGTTGCGATCGCCGGTGACCAAGTTCCTCTCGTCCGACGAGCAGGAAGCAATCACACGTTCGCTCGCCGCATCGCGCCGGCGACGTCCTGTTGATCGTGGCCGACCGGTGGAAGACTGCCGTGACCGTGCTGGGGGCGTTGCGGGTCGAACTCGGCCGGCCTGCACGCCATGACGAGCTCGCGTTCCTCTGGGTGACCGACTTCCCGATGTTCGAGGAAGAAGACGATGGCTCGATCACGTTCTCCCATCATCCATTCACGTCCCCGCAGGATGTCGAGGTGATGGCGAACGAACCCGAGAAGGCACTGTCCAATGCGTACGACGCCGTCCTCAATGGCGTCGAGCTCGGATCGGGGAGTGTCAGAATCCATGACCCCGTCGTTCAGCAGCAGGTCTTCGACATCCTCGGGATCGACGCGGAGACGGCGGAGCGAATGTTCGGATGGTTCCTGCGTGCTCTCAGGTTCGGGCCTCCGCCGCATGCGGGCTTCGCGTTCGGCATCGACCGGCTGGTGATGATCCTTCAGAACGAGGGTTCGATCAGAGAGGTGATCCCCTTCCCCAAGACCCAAACCGGCGTCGACCCGCTCACCTCCTCGCCCACGCAGGTCGCAGACGTCCAACTCGCCGAGCTCGGGATCACGCTCCGGCCCGAGACTCGGGCCCGCCTCGAGGAGGGCGACCCCGAGTGACCGGCTTGGGCTGCGACGACTGATGGACCTGTTCGAGTCTGCGGGTCAGGAACGAATCGGATCACACGCGCCGTTGCCTGCGCGGATGCGACCCCGGACCTTGGACGAGGTCGTCGGCCAGCCGGATCTGCTGAGCGATGGAGCGGCGTTCCGACGGATCGTCGAGTCCGGCCGTCCGGTGTCGATGCTGCTGTGGGGCCCGCCCGGCACCGGCAAGACGACGCTGGCGAGGCTGGTCGCCTCCCATGGCGACGCAACGTTCGAGACGCTGTCCGCGACGAACGCCGGAGTCAAGGACGTGCGCGAGGTGCTGTCCGCGGCGAGGAACCGACTCACGATGGATGACCGGCGGACGGTGCTGTTCCTCGACGAGATCCATCGGTTTTCGAAGAGCCAGCAGGATGCACTGCTCCCGGGAGTCGAGGACGGCACGATCGTCCTGGTCGGTGCCACGACCGAGAATCCCTTCTTCGAGGTGAACTCACCTCTTCTCAGCCGCATGACACTGTTTCGAACCGACAAGCTCGGCCCCGATGCGGTCGGAACGATGATCGATCGGGCACTGAACGACGAACGAGGGCTCGCCGCCTTGGCGCTCGAGATCGACGATGATGCGAGAACTGCACTGATCGAACGCGCCGGCGGAGATGCGCGACACACATTGAACGCGCTCGAGGTTGCTGCCGCCCTCGCCGGAGGGCGCCAATCCGCTGTCATCAGCACCGAAGACGTGTCCGAGGCACTCCAGCGGCGCATCGTCAGGTACGACAAGGCCGGTGATCAGCACTACGACGTCGTCAGCGCATTCATCAAGAGTCTGCGTGGCTCCGATCCCGATGCTGCGATCTACTGGCTGCACCTGATGCTCGAGGGAGGTGAGGACCCTGAGTTCATCGTGCGACGCATGATGATCCTGGCATCCGAGGACATCGGACTCGCCGACCCGAACGCGCTCCTTCAAGCCAATGCGGCTGCACACACGCTGGCGATGGTGGGCCTGCCCGAGGCTTCGTTCGCTCTGACCCAGGCCGCCATCTACCTGGCGACCGCACCGAAATCGAACACGGTGGCCAGAGCGATGGGCGCCGCTCGACGGTTGGTCGAGGAGGAACCTGGCAGCGTCCCCACGCACTTGAGGGATGGCCACTATCCCGGCGCAGAGAGCCTCGGCCACGGTTCCGGCTATCGATACGCCCACGATCATCCCCACAACATCGTGTCCCAGCGGTACTTTCCCGATGAAGTGGACGAACGCCCCCTGTTCGATCCAGGTACGGAAGGGAGAGAGCCCCAACTCTCGAGGCGCCTGCGTTGGATCGACCGGGTTCTCGGGCGGGAAGGACGTCGGACCACTCACACCGAGCCTGACGAGTGACGCGGCCTGATGAGTGATGCGGCTCGAATGGCTCACCACGATCGATGCGGATGTCGCCGGTTACGCTCGGTCGCATGTTCGATCGGATCTGGTGGTTCTTGACCGGTGTTGTTGCAGGCGGGGTCGTTACCGTTCGGGCGCTGCGGCGAACCCCGCGCCCCGGAGACCTGAGAGCTGCTGCCGCCCACACCACCGCCGACCTGCTCGCGCTCACCGCCAAGGCGGTGCGGCCGCCGCGTCGGGTGCGGGTCGTCCGGTGAGGTTCGGACACAACCCAGGAATGGGCTCGCCGGGCTCTCACTAGTCTGCGTCCGTCCATGGACTCCAACACGATTCGCAAGACATTCATCGACTTCTTCGCATCGCGCGGTCACACCGTTCGACCATCCGCATCGGTGATCCCGACCGACCCCACGTTGCTGTTGACGAACGCCGGGATGGTTCCCTTCAAGCCGTATTTCCTGGGCGAGGAGCCGGCTCCATTCGACCGCGCCGTCTCGGTGCAGAAGTCGATCAGAACGATCGACATCGACATCATCGGAACCACCGTTCGGCACATGTCGTTCTTCGAGATGATGGGCAACTTCAGCTTTGGTGACTATTTCAAGGCGGAGGCGATGTCCTACGCCAACGAGCTGCTCACCGATGGATTCGGACTGGACCCACACCGACTCTGGTACACGGCGTACGAGGATGACGACGAGGCATTCGATCTCTGGGTCAACCACGTCGGGATCACCCCGGAGCGGGTCCAGCGCGGTGGTAAAGACAACTTCTGGCAGATGGGCGTACCGGGGCCCTGCGGGCCGTCTGCTGAGATCTTCTATGACCGTGGGCCGGAGTTCGGTCCCGACGGTGGGCCAATCGGCGGAGGCGAGGAGCGATTCGTCGAGATCTGGAACCTCGTTTTCATGCAGAACATCCAGGACGAGCCGTACCACGTGATCGGCGATCTCCCGACGAAGAACATCGACACCGGTCTCGGCCTCGAGCGACTGGCGATGATCCTCCAGGGTGCTGACTCTGCGTTCGGGATCGACAGCACGCTCCCGGTCCGCCTGGCTGCCGAGGCGTTCACCGGCGTCGAATACGGCGTAGATCCCAACAGCGACGTGAGCCTCCGGATCCTGTGTGATCACGGCCGGACCATGTCGATTCTCATCGCCGATGGCGTCGTGCCGAGCAATGACGGCCGCGGCTACATCCTGCGGAGGATCCTCCGCAGAGCAGTGCGACACGCCTGGCAGTTGGGAGGGGAGGGCCTGATCACGCCGAAGCTGGTCGACGCCACCATCGGTGCGCTCGGTGGCTGGTACACGGAACTCACCGAGAAGTCGCAACTGATCCACCAGGTGGTCGAGCGCGAAGAGAAGAATTTCCGGCGGACCCTGGAGTCCGGCCATCAGCTGTTGGATACGGAGTTGTCGAACCTCGAAGACACCGTGCTCCCCGGGCACGTTGCTTTCAAGCTGCACGACACCTTCGGATTCCCGATCGAGCTCACGTCAGAGATCGCGTCCGAGGCCGGCGTCGATGTCGACCTCGATGCGTTCGACGAGGAGATGCAGGCGCAGCGCAGCAGGGCTCGCCGAGACTGGAAAGGCGGCGATGCCGCCGCCCGCGGCGAGTTCTATCGCGACGTTCTGGACACGGCCGGTCCCACGGACTTCGTCGGGTACGAGTGGCCAACCGCCACCGGACGGATTCTTGCGATCGTTCGCGACGGCGAGATGGTCGAGCGGGCTGAAGCGAAGCAGGAGGTCGAGGTCTTCGTCGACCGGACCCCGTTCTATGCGGAGTCGGGCGGCCAGGTCGGCGACACCGGCACCATCCGGTCACCGACCGGCGAAATGGCGATCTCGGACACCCAACACGCGCTCCAGGGGCTTCACGGTCATCGCGGCATCGTGGCGTCGGGAGACTTGGCGATCGGTCAGGAGATCGAGTTGGTCATCGACGAACCGCGACGCGATCGAATCCGCAAGTCGCACACCGGTACCCACGTCCTTCATTGGGCAGTGCGCGACGTTCTGGGCGATCATGCCAGCCAGGCCGGTTCCTTGGTCGAATCGGGAAGGCTCCGCTTCGACTTCAGCCACTTCTCGTCGACCTCCGCAACCGAGTTGGACGAGATCGAGCGCCTGGCGAACCTGCGCCTCATCGACAACTCCACTGTCACGACCACGGTGACCTCGAAAGACGAGGCTCAGGAGATGGGTGCCCTCGCCTTCTTCGGCGACAAGTACGGCGAGACCGTCAGAGTGGTCAAGGTCGGGGATTTCTCGGTCGAGTTCTGCGGCGGGACCCACACCCGCACCGCGGGCGAAGTCGGGCCCTTGATCGTGACCTCGGAATCGTCCATCGGATCCAACATCCGCCGCGTGGAGGCGCTCACCGGGTCGGCTGCCTACGACCATCTGCTCCAGCTGCGACATCGGCTGGATGCGGTCGGGAGCCTTCTGACGAGCGCCGTCCGGCGACGTGCCGGCTCGCGTCGAGTCGCTGCTCGGAAGGGTCGCCGAGTTGGAAGATCAGCTCGAGAGCATCAGGGCCGAACGTCGGGGCGAGCTCGCTGCCGAGTTGGCGGCTGAAGCTGAGGAGATCGGGGATGCCAAGCTCGTCGTTGCCTACGTGCCAGACATGACGCCTGACCAGCTCCGACAACTAGCGCTCGGCGTCAGAGATCGAATCGGCCACGGCGTGGTCATGCTCGGATCGGCGCCGGCCGGCAAGGGCGCGCTGATCGGAGCAGTCACCAAGACCCTCACGGAGGTCGTCCCGGCCGGCGAGGTGGTCGCGGAAGGTGCTCGCGTGATGGGCGGCGGTGGCTCGAGAGACCCAGAACTCGCCCAGGCAGGCGGTCCCGACGGGGAAAAGGTCGAAGCGGCCATCGACCGAATCCGGGAAACGGCTCGCCAGCGGTTGTCGGCATCTTGAGCGATGGCCGGGTGATGGCCTTCGATCCAGGATCGAAGCGCATCGGGGTGGCAGTCAGCGATCCTCTCAGGATCGTGGCCAGCCCGTTGACCGTCATCGAGGCTCGGGAGCCGTGGGACGAGATCGATTCGCTCCTCGAGGAGTTCGACCCTGGAGTCCTGGTTGTCGGACTCCCGCTCTCGCTCGACGGGTCAGAGGGGCCATCTGCAGATCGGGCAAAACGATTCGGCGACGAGCTCGCCCGGCGTCAGAGCCCGCCCGATCGAGTACGTCGATGAGCGATACACGACCCAGATCGCAGAGTCTGCGCTCATCGAAGGCGGAGTCCGACGTCGAGACAGGAAGCAGTCGGTCGATAAAGTGGCAGCTGCCGTCATCCTTCGGCACTATCTCGCAGCCAACCCTTGAGAGCTCGATGGAACCCTACGAACCATCCACATCGATCTGGGCGTCACTTCGACCGCTCTTCGCCATCGTCGCCATCGTCGTGGCCGGAGTGGGGATCGTCACGATCGCCAGTTCCCTGGGCAGCAGCATCGGCGACAGGCTCGCCTCCGACGACACCTCGGTGACAGTCGAACCCGGCGTCCCGATCACGGTCGAGATCCCGGCAGGGTCGACCGGCCAAGACATCGCACGGATCCTCGAGGAGAACGGGGTCGTGGCGAGTGCCGCCGAGTTCGAGGCCACGATCAGGAGCGAGGGCCTCGACGGTTCACTCCGAGCCGGAAGCTACGACCTGGAAACGGGGATGGCGCCCCGTGCTGTTGCCTCGATCATGGCCGCGGGCCCGGTCGTCCAGGTCTACGACATCACGATCCGTGAAGGTCTCAGAGTCACCGAGATCCTCGATGTGCTCGCCGAGGGATCAGGCATCGACCGGAGCGAGTTCGAGACCGCCCTGTTCGGCGGGGGCGTCGACACGTCGATCGTCGAGATCCCGGAGTCCTCTACCTTCGCCGATTGGGAAGGATTGCTGTTTCCCGACACGTACCGCTTCTCCGAGGCCGCGACCGCCGGCGACATCCTCAACCGGATGGCATCCACAATGGAACAGCGGATGGACGCAGTGGATTGGAGCGAGCTGGAAGCTGCCGGGTACACCCAGTACCAAGGCATCATCATCGCCTCGCTGGTCGAGGCCGAGGTACGGGTAGCCGATGAGCGACCACTCGTCTCGAGCGTCATCGAGAATCGGTTGTCCGACGGACAACTGCTCCAGATCGACGCAACTGTTCTCTATGGTCTGGGCACCCGCGACCCTGCCCTCTTCAACAACGAGGACGACTCCCCGTACAACACCTACCTGGTGGCAGGTCTGCCTCCGACCCCAATCGCCGCGCCGGGGCTCGCGTCGCTCCAGGCTGCAGCCAGTCCGGCGGACACCGTGTTCCGGTATTACGTGCTCGCCGACGAGAACGGGGCACATGCGTTCGCCGAGACCTTCGAAGAGCATCTGGTCAACGTCGCGGCAGCGAGACAGGCGGGGCTGCTCGAAGGATGATCTATCGCCTGGCCGTCCTCGGTGACCCCGTCGCCCACTCGCGCTCGCCGATGATGCACACCGCCGGCCTTCGGGCGGCTGGTCTGGATGGAAGCTACGTGGCGATCCGGTCGAGCGCCGACGAGATGACTGCGCATGCAGATCGGGTTCGTTCTCGTGAACTGACCGGAGCAAACATCACGATGCCACACAAGCGGGTGGCCGCTTCGCTCGCCGACGAACTGACCGATCGGGCGGGACGTGCGAGGTCGGTCAACACCTGGTTCCTGAGAGGGCATCGACTGGTGGGGGACACGACCGACGTCCCGGGCATCATCGAGGCCATGCATCGTCGCGGGGTCCCGAGGGAACGCGTGCTGATTCTCGGCACAGGGGGAGCTGCCGCGGCAGCGCTGGTCGCCCTCGACGACTCGGAGGTCTTCGTCTCCGGGCGGTCAGCGGAGCGAACAGAGGCGCTGATTCGGTCCGTCGATGTGGATGCGACCGTTGTCGGATGGGGTGTTCCCGTCGAGGCGGCGACCGTGGTGAATGCAACCCCCATCGGAATGCGCGGCGAGGAGCTCCCCGAAACCGGTTGTCGGGTCAGCGATAGGCATGTTCGACATGGTGTACGGCGACGAAGAATCCCCGGCCATGGCTCGTGCCCGCTCGACGCTGGGGATACCTGCCGCCGATGGGATCGATCTGCTCGCCGCCCAGGCCGAGCTCAGTTTCGAGCTGTGGACAGGCAGGAGACCTCCGCCCGGTCTGTTCGAGGATGTCGCGAGAAACATCTCAAGCCGGTGAGGTCGACGCCCGATTCAGTGACTGTCCGAGGAACAGGAGTTGGACCATGTCCCTGACAGGGAATCTAGAGATCTTCCCGATGCCGGAAGTTCTCAGACTGCTAACACGATCGAAGAAGACCGGGTGCCTGCGGGTGGACAATGGTGTCCTCGACGGGCGCGTGTATCTGGAGGGCGGAGCGATCAGCTTCGCCAACACCGAGGACGACGAGAAGGTTCGTCGGGCACTCGTGAGTGCGGGTCTCGTGAGTGAGGACGCGATACACGACATCATCGGCACCGACACCCCCATCGTGGATCGGCTCGCAGACGGCGTCGATCCGGCTGCTGTCACCGATTTCGTTCGGGAACTCGTTGTCGAGAGCCTGTACCGGATCCGCAAGCCGGGACACGGAGACTTCGAATTCGCAGTCGATGTCTCACCATTCGTCCGCACCGGTCAGCAGTTCGACACAGAGGTCGCGGTCACCGAATCAGATCGTCGAGCCTCCGAGTGGGACGACGTGTTGTCGGTGGTAGATGATCTCGACGCACCGATCAGGATGGTTCGGAGGCTGCCCGACGAGAACAGTGTCACGATCGTGTCGGGGACCTGGAAAGTCCTCGCCAGCCTCGAGGGTGGGACATCGATCCGGCAACTGGCCGATCGCACCGGTCTCAGTGAGTTCCGGGCCGCTCGCGAGCTGAGCGGTCTGATCCGTGGCGATCTCGTCGAACTCGTCCCCGGACAAGTCCGGGTGGACGATGGCTACCGAGCGCCGGTGATCGAGCGCACGCCGGTGGTCGATTCCAGCCAGCCCGAGACCGTCGAAGCCGTCGTCGAAGCCGATGACACCGATCTGCCGTCCTGGGGCGAGTCTGGATGGGAGACTCCCGGTAGTGCGCCGGAGGAGTCCGCTTCAGCCGGAACCCGAAGAATCGGCAGAGTGGTTCGGGCATGACCGCAGAAACCGATTCATGGGCACCCGCGGAGATCGACGCATCCACGGAAGAATCCACCGACGATGCCGCCGAGACGGAATCGGACGGCGGATGGTGGGCCACAGCGGTCGCTGAGTCGGACGAAGAGTCAGCAGAGTCGGACACCGATGACTCCGACGACGCCGATGACACCGACAGCTTCCTCGAGAGCGTCTTCTCACAGTTGAACGACGTGCCTGAAGGCGAAGCCGATGGCGAGGACGACGACGAGACCGGGTTCTCGATGGGTCTGCTGCGGCGTCGTCGCATGGGCACGGCAGCCCGCGATCTCACCAACGACTGAGCAGCACCCTGCTCCCGGACATTGGAGGCACCCCGGCCGACGGCCGGGGTGCCTCTTACGTGCAGCGAGGCGCGTCGGCGCGCCTCGCGCGAACTAGGTTGCCGCGTCGATGACGATCCTCCTCGCCCTCTCCGTGATCCTCGGGTTTGCCGTCGGTCCGATCCTCCATCAGGTTGCGTACGCAACCAGCTCGCGGGTTCCGATCGCTACGCCGTTCGGGACGTGTCGGGTATGCGACGCCGTGCGTCGGTCTCCCGTACGTGGCCTGCCCGAACGGTCACGCCGGTCAGCGGAGGGAGCTCATCTGGTCGGCTGCGTACGTGGGAGTCTTCGTCGGCACCACACTTCACGTCGGTGCCGTCCAGTGAGTTGACGGCCTACCTGGTGTTCGCCGCTGTCACGCTGACTCTGGTGATCACCGATTTCGATGAGAAGCTGATTCCGAACAAGGTCCTCTTCCCCGGAGGAGCGATCGCGATCGTCCTCCTCGTGATCGAGGCCGTCGTGAGCGAGCGGACCGATCGGCTCGTTCCGTCGCTGGCTGCGGCGGCGTTGTATTACGGCATCTTCTTCCTCGTGCATTCGCTCAATCGGCAGGGATTCGGCTTCGGCGACGTGAAGTTGGCCTTTCTGCTGGGCTTCTTCACGATGTTCGACTCGCTGCGGATCTTCCTACTCTCGGTGTTCTTCACAGGAGTGATCGGTGGCCTTCCGGCCCTGTTTCTCCTTCTCACCCGTCGCGTCGGACCGAAGTACGCGATCCCGTATGGTCCGGCGATGGTGTTCGGTGCGTGGCTGGCGATCGTGGCGGGCGAACCGTTCTTGACTTGGTACCTGGCTCGGTAACCTCGCTTCGATGTTTCGATATCTCACTGCAGGTGAGTCCCACGGACCGGCACTCGTCTCGGTCGTCGAGGGATTGCCGGCCGGACTGACCGTCGACCGCGACGACCTCGGCACCGAACTGGCGCGCCGTCGTCTCGGCTTTGGACGCGGGGGCCGGATGAAGCTCGAACGCGACGAGCTCGAGTTTCTCGGAGGCGTGCGACACGGGGTCAGCATCGGCTCACCGATCGCCATCGTCGTTCGCAACACCGAGTTCGAAGAAAAGTGGTCTGAGGAGATGAACCCGTACGAAGGGGCGCCGATCAAGCCGTTGACGACTCCGCGACCGGGACATGCCGACCTGGTCGGCATGATGAAGTACGACGTCAAGGACGCCAGGAACATCCTCGAGCGAGCCTCGGCACGGGAGACGGCAGCTCGGACCGTGGTCGGGTATCTCGCCAAGTCGTTCCTGTCTGAGCTCGGTGTTTCGGTGATCAGCCATGTGGTTGAGATCGGAGGGGTTCGTTCCGACGATCTCCCGGTCCCCGGCCCCGACGATCTCGAGCGGATCGACGCCTCACCGGTCCGGGTATTCGATGCCGATCTCGAACAGCGGATGATCGAGGAGATCGAGCGTGCCCGCGCAGATCGCGACACTCTCGGTGGTGTCGTGGAGGTCGTTGCCCATGGACTCGTCCCCGGCATCGGTAGTCATGTTCACGGCGACCGCCGACTCGACGCACGCCTGGCCGAGGCGCTGATGTCGATCCAGGCGATGAAGGGCGTCGAGGTGGGTGACGGTTTCGAGACGGCACGCCGCCGCGGGTCTGCCGCTCATGACGAGATCTTCATGGGCGATGGCGGCTTCGAGCGCCGGACCAATCGCGCCGGCGGAACCGAGGGTGGAATGACGATCGGCGACCCGCTTCGGGTCAGGGTCGCCATGAAGCCGATCTCCACCGTCCCCAAATCGCTCCAGACGGTCGATGTGTCGTCCAAGCAGACAGAACGCGCCTTCTATGAGCGGTCGGACGTCGTCGCCGTTCCGGCTGCGGGGGTCGTCGCCGAGCAGATGGTTGCGATCGTGCTGGTTCAGGAGATCCAGCGAAAGTTCGGCGGCGACACCATCGGGGACGTGCGCGAGGCCTGGGAGCGGTATCGGGACCGCATCTCCCGCTTCTGATGGAGCGTATGTGGCTGATCGGAATGATGGGCTCAGGAAAGTCGACGGTGGGACACGAGGCCGCCGACCGGGTCGGTGAGCCGTTCCATGACACCGACCTGATCGTGAGCGATCGCTCCGGAATGCCGATCCCGATGTTGTTCGAGACGATCGGAGTGGCGGCGTTCCGCGATCTCGAGCGGCAAGCGGTCGAGACGGTCGCCACCGCGCGCGGCATCATCGCGACCGGAGGGGGAGTGGTGCTCGATCCGCAGTTGCGCGATCTGATGTCGAGAACCGGCACGGTCGTCCATCTCGCTGCCCCACTGGAGGTCCTCGCCACGCGGCTGGGCGCTGGATTCGGTCGTCCGCTCATCGAGGGAGGCGACACGCTACGCACGCTGTCCGCCATCGCTGCAGAACGCGAGCACCTGTACTCCTCGATCGCCGATGTGTCCATCGAGACCGGGGAACTCGACCGTGGCGCAGTCGTCGACATGCTGGAGATGCTGTGGAACAGGTCCTGATCTCGGATCACAGCGAAGTCCAGGTCGGGAGAGGGCTCGAGCTCGCGCTTCCCGAGCGACCGGAGCGTGAGCTGGTGGCCGTCCTCTCCCAACCGGGCGTTCCTCCAGGAATCCTCGAGCGGTTCCAGTCGGACGCGGGCGATGTCCGCATCGAGCACATCGAGCTTCCCGATCGGGAAGCTGCCAAGGAGCTCGACGCGATCGGCACGATCTACGACAGACTGGCCGAGGTGAACCTCGGCCGAGGAGACACCGTCGTCGGGATCGGGGGTGGAGCAGCAACCGATGTCGCCGGATTTGTCGCAGCCACCTGGCTGCGAGGCGTCGAATCGGTCCTCGTCCCGACGACGCTGCTCGGCGCCGTCGACGCCTCGATCGGCGGCAAGACCGGTATCAACCGCAACGGCAAGAACCTGGTGGGGGCGTTCTGGCATCCCACCCGGGTCATCGTCGACCTCGACGTGATGGACTCACTTCCCGACGACCTCCGGCTGGAGGGCAGCGCGGAGATCGTCAAGGCCGGTCTGATCGGTGACCCGGAGATCGTCGCCGCATACGCCGCAACCGGACTCGAGACCCCTCTCGAGTCCGTCGTCACCCGGGCGATCGCAGTCAAGGCGGGTGTGGTGTCTCGCGATTTTCGTGAAGCGGGGGAGCGAGCGATCCTCAACTTCGGGCACACCGTCGGACACGCCGTTGAGATCCAGACAGGCCTGGCCCATGGGTTCGCAGTAGCTATTGGCATGGTGGCCGCCGGTGTCGTCTCATCGAGGCGACACGGATTCGAATCCGACTGGCTCACGGAGCTTCTGTTCTCGATGGGGCTGCCAGTGGCGGCGGCGGGGGTGTCGGCATCGGCAGCTCGAGACCTCATCGCGAGGGACAAGAAGCGCACCAGCGAAGGCATCAGAATGGTGCTGCTGCGCTCGGTGGGCGACCCGGTGGTCGACGTCGTCGACTCCCGCGACCTCGATGCTGCCCTGGAGGCCATCGGGGCAACCTGAGTTGACCTGTACCCTGTCGGCAACAGCGGAACGAACACAGGACGCAACGACATGGTCTCAACCAACGACGCCCGCCAAGGCATGGCGCTCGACCTTCCCGAAGGTCTCTTCTCGATCGTCACGTCGGAGCACGTCAAGCCGGGGAAGGGCAGGGCATTCGTCCGGATGAAGCTCAAGAACGTCGAGACCGGTCAGGTGATCGACAAGACCTTCCGGGCCGGAGAGGACGTCCCGCAGGCGATCATCGATCGGCGGGATCATCAATTCCTCTACTCCGACGACCTCGGCTACCACTTCATGAACCTCGACGACTACAGCCAGATCGCCCTCACCGCCGAGGATGTGGGCGAGGCTGCCCCGTTCCTACTCGAAGGTGCGACGGTCTCCATCTCCTCCTATCAGAGCACTCCGATCGGCGTTGACCTTCCTGCCGCGGTCGAACTCGAAGTGACCTACGCCGAGCCGGCCGTCAAGGGGAACACCGTCTCGGGCGCCACCAAGCCCGTGACCACCCAGACCGGCCTCGAAGTGCAGGTTCCACTGTTCGTCGAGACCGGCGATGTGATCAAGGTCGACACCCGTACCGGCGAATACCTGACCCGGGCGTGACGGTCATCGACCCAGAACTGTCGAACGAGCCCAGGGAGCAGGCGTTTGCGGCCGTGTACCGAGCCGATCAGATGCACGAGACTGACGCCCCGGGCCTCACCGGTCGAGCCGAGCGACTCGCACTCGGGACGCTCGGGCATCTCGAAGAGCTGGACGCTGCGATCAACGATGTCTCGGATCATTGGCGCGTCGACCGGATGCCGGCCGTCGATCGCGCGCTCCTGAGACTCGCCGTCTACGAGTTGCAGTTCGAGCCGCAGACGCCGGTCGCCGTGATTCTGTCGGAGTCGGTGCGTATCGCCAAGGAATACTCCACCCAAGCGAGTGGACGCTTCGTCAACGGGGTGCTGGCCACTCTCGCGGCCCGCCTGCGCGAGTGAGCGCCTGGGTCGGCGTCGGGTTCCCAACGACCGGGAGAGAGCGTCTTCGTCGACTACTGCAAGACGCACAGCCTCGGTACCCTTCCACGCATGGTTGATCGAGTTCTCGTCGCTGAACCGCGCGGCTTCTGCGCCGGCGTGGAGATGGCGATCAAATCGCTGACCTGGATGGTGCGGATCTTCAGTGGACCGGTCTACTGCTACCACGAGATCGTTCACAACGAGTGGGTCGTGAAAGCATTCGAGCGAGTCGGCGTCGTGTTCGTGGACGACATCTCCGAAGTTCCGGAAGGGCGCGCCGGTCATGCTCTCTGCCCATGGTTCTTCCCCAGCGGTGGTGGCGGGTGCGGCCGATCGGGCAGCCGTCGTGATCGACGCCGTCTGCCCGCTCGTCACCAAGGTTCACCACGAGGTGAAGCGTATGGCCGACAAGGGATTCGACATCCTCTACATCGGGCATGAGGGTCACGACGAGGCGATGGGGACCGTCGCCGAGGCACCGGATTCGATCACCTTGATCGAACCCGAGCGCGGCCTCGGAGAGTTTGCAGCCAGGGACCCCGAGAAGGTCGCTCTGCTCGCCCAAACCACCCTCGGGACTGTACGAATGGCAAGAGGTGATGCAGTTCGGCCGAAGAGCGGTACCCGGATCTGTGGACGGCTCGGAAGAGCGACCTCTGCTACGCAACCACCAACCGGCAATCGGCGGTTCAGGCACTCGTGAAGGAAGCAGAGTTGATTCTCGTGGTCGGTTCCGACAACTCCTCAAACACCCAGGCGCTCGTTCGCGTGGCGAAAGAGAACGGGGTCGAGGCTCATCGGATCGATCAAGCCGATGAGATCCAGCAGTCATGGCTCGACGGTGTCACGGTGGTCGGTCTCACGGCAGGCGCCTCCGCCCCCGACCACCTGGTCCAGGCCGTGATCGAACGCGTCGACCCCAAGCTCGGATTCGAGTTGTTCTCCGTCACCCAGGAAGAGGAGTACTTCCCGCTTCCCCCGCAACTCAGGAACTTCGTCTCGGTTCTCCAGATGCTGGTCGAAGCCTCCGTCACGGCGAGGCCGCCGACGGCAGCAGGATGGCTCGAGACCGATCGCGACTGGACCGCCACCGAGGCGCTCGAACTCCTGTAGCAAACCTGGGTTGGGTCCGGCTGATTGCGCTGCGCGTGAGTCGCAGGCGGGCGTCCATCTCGGGCCTCTCCCGACGGAAGTGCGGCAGTTGTCAGTCGGAGGACTCGGGTTCGACGACGACGGCGGTTCCATAGGCGAGCAACTCGGCGGCACCACTCATCACCATCGAGGTCGAAAAACGGATTTCGATCACGGCGTTGGCACCGAGGTCAGTGGCTTCCTCGACCATTCGATCGATCGCTTGCTCGCGGGCCTCACCCAACAGTTTGGTGTACTCGGAGATCTCACCGCCAACGATGTTTCGGAAGGCGGCGCCGATGTCGCGGCCCAGATGGCGGGCACGGATGGTGTTGCCACGCACCAGGCCGATGGTCTTGGCTATGCGGTGGCCTGCCACCGTTGCGGTCGTCGAGACGATCATTTCTGCACGCTCCTGTATTTGTCGGTCGATCGGGCTTTGAGTTGGTCGCTGAGCACCGCCACGAAGAGGAGTCCCAGTCCGAGAAGTCCCCCGAACGCGATGACCGCCTCCCAGGCGCTGTCGGTGTCACGGGCGGCCCGCCACAGGGCATACGCCACCGTCATCACCAGCCAGATCCCGCGATCAGCCAGCCTGCGCGCTGGGCCAGTCGGGAGCCTGTGCTCCGTGGCGTCTCGTCCCATTGCAGGTCCTCGGGGACCTCGAACCGTGTTCCCATTGCTGCCTCCTTGATCGTCCGGAGCTCCTCGGCGGTGGTTCGACACCGTTCACAGGTCTCGAGATGGACCCGCACCGCCTGTTCGGAGCCCTGGGTGAGTTCCCCGTCGAGGTATCCGGAAATGAGTGTGTCGTCGAATGTGTGTTCGTCATTCATGCTTGCTCCCCCCGTGGTCGATCCGGTTGACGGCGTCGACATCCGTCAGCACCTCGCGGAGACGCTTCCGCGCCGCATGCAGGCGCGACATCACGGTCCCGTGTGGGATCCCAAGCACTTCAGCGATCTCGCGATATGACAAGTCCTGGTATTCGCGAAGCACGAGGACCTCGCGATGGTCGGGTGTCAGCGAGTCGAGTTTGCGCCAGATGCGTTGCTGGAGGTCGGCACGGACGGCGTCAGCGGCAGGATCGACACGGTCGTCTCGGGTCTCGGGTCGTTCGCGGCCCGACGGGTCCTCGAGCGGTTCGTGCCGGCGAATCCGATCGCGGCGCATCACGTCACGGGTGCGATTTCGAACGATCTGGAACAGCCAGGCATCAAGCGATCGGGACTGCTCGAATCGGTCCAGATGGGCGAAGAAGCGCATGACGGAGTCCTGGGCGATGTCGTGGGACAGATCGCGTCTGCCCGTGAGCTGGACTGCGAACACATAGCTGGCGTTCCGAGCCCGACGGGCCAACCGCTCGCGTGCGTCGACGTCGCCTCGGATTGCGCGGGCCACCAGGGCGCCGTCTGACACACCGGGTTGTGCGTCCATCTGCATCGGGACCATACCTCTCATACGCATCAGCTCTCGGTTCTATTCATAGCAATACCTCAAATTGTCGATGGAAGAGCGTCCGCACCGATGCCATCTCGACGAACGAACCGTGGCCGGTCCTCGTCTCCATGGCCCGCCATCCGCTCCCCGTCACTTCGAAGCTGTTCCCGGATGACCTGTACCCTCTCGGGAATGACCCCCATTGTTGCTGTCGTCGGGCGCCCGAACGTCGGGAAGTCCACACTCGTGAACCGCATCGTCGGTGGCCGCCAAGCGGTCGTCGAAGAGATGCCGGGCGTCACGCGTGATCGTCGCGAATTTCGAGCAGATTGGGCGGGGCGCGATTTCATTCTCATCGACACCGGAGGCTGGGAGCTCAAGCCAGGGGAGCCGATCGTCTCGGAGATCCGACAGCAGGCCGAGGCGGCCCTCGCATCCGCAGACGTGATCCTCTTCGTCACCGACGCGACCGCAGGCGTCTCCGATGACGACAACGGCGTGATCCGCCTCCTCAGATCCACCGATGCGCCGATCGTGTTCGCAGCCAACAAAGTGGACGACGCTTCGAAGCAGTTCCTTCTCGACGATCTCTGGTCGGTCGGGATCGGCGAGCCGCTGGGGGTTTCGGCGTTCCATGGTCGTGGAGTCGGCGACCTCCTCGACCGGCTCGTCGATGTCCTCCCCGAGGAGTCGGAGTCCCATATCGAGGACACCCTTCCTCGGTTGGCCATCATCGGTCGGCCGAACGTCGGTAAGTCGACGCTGTTGAACCATTTGATGGGGGAGAACCGGGTCATCGTCTCCGACCGCCCCGGGACGACACGTGACCCGATCGACGCAGTCGTGCGGCTCGGGGAGACCGACTATCGGATCATCGACACCGCCGGGATCAGGCGAAAGCCCAAGATCCACGAGGATGCCGACTTTCTACGCCGTGCTGCGGGCTCGCGAAGTACTGAAATCAGCTGACGTCGCGTTGCTGGTCGTCGATGCCATCGACGGCGTCACCCATCAGGATCAGCGCATCGCCGCCGAAGTCGTCGAGGCGGGTGCATCGCTGGTGATCCTCCTCAACAAGTGGGATGTCATCGACGACGAGGAACGCCGGATCATGGAAGGCTCTCTCATCGATCGGTTCGGGTTCGTCTCATGGGCACCCGTGGTGAGAATGTCCGCCAAGACCGGAGCCAGGACCAAGCGGATCGAGCCGGCGATCTCCTACGTGCTCGAAACGCGGCAGAACCGGATCACGACTGGAGAGCTCAATCGACTGGTGCGGAGCTGGACCGACGCCCATCCGGCGCCCGTCAGGAAGGGTCGCCGGCCACGGATTCTGTACGCGGTCCAGGGAGACACCGCTCCGCCGACGTTCATCCTGTTCGTCAGCGGTGGCGATGTCGGTGACGACTATCTCCGGTTTCTCGAGGGCCGGCTCCGCGAAGCCGAGGACTTCACTGGCGCTCCGATTCGGGTCATCCCACGCCGTCGGGAACGCGTGCGAGAGGACTGACGCGACATGTCGTCCGATTCTCCGTTTCTGCCCGACGAGGAGAGCGAACCGCAGGACCTTCCGACACCGTGGGGGTTTCGATTCACACTGGTGGCGGTCGGCATCTATCTCCTCTACCGGGTCGGTCAGGGAGTGGTCTGGGTGATCGAGCAGCTGCTGTGAGTCGACTCCACCGTGCCGGTTGGCTCCTGTTCCTGCTCTCGGCCGGGCTCTTCGGAATCTCTGGCGTCCGCTCGGGCGACTGGCTTGTCGTCGCCGGGAGCATCGTGTTCGGGGCGGCGTGCGTGCTGTTCCTGCTACCTGATCGCTGACCACGGAGCCTGTTCGGCAAAACGGCTATCGTGAGTGTCGTCACGGGCTGTGGCGCAGTTTGGTAGCGCGCTTGACTGGGGGTCAAGAGGTCGGGAGTTCAAGTCTCCCCAGCCCGACAACACACACCTGGGGTGAACCCGTTCTTGTCCGGGTTGGCCGTCCATATTCCTGTCGATCTTGACAAGAACGGGAATACGCAGGGGGGCACGAGGAGGGAACATGTCCGGACCGATGACGATGTATCTCTTCGTGCATGGAGCGATCCAGCGCGAGGTGTCGGACATCGAGGCAGTTGCCAAGGAACTGAGGTGGGACGACCGCGCAGAGATCGAATCGCTCGGTGAGCGCCTCGACTGGTTCCGAACGATGACCCAACGCCACGAGGCCTCCGAGGAGGAGATCTTGTTCCCGGCTCTCGACCGCCGCATCGGATTCGTCTCCGAGACCTATGCGTTCGACCACGACGATTTCGAGAACCACGTGTTCGACGGCATCTCTCGTGCACGGACAGGCCTCGCCCAATCGACGACCAGCGCGGAGCTGCGAGGGTTCGGCAACGAGATGTACCGAGAGAGCGTCGCGCTGCACGAACACATGCGATTGCACATTTCGAAGGAGAATGAGCTCCTGTTGCCCCATCTCGAGACCGAATTCGATATCTCCGAGCAGGCCGAGATCGCCGGAGCGATGGCAGGCATGTTCGATCCGCAGTTGATGGCTCAGGTCGTCGACTTCACGTATCGATGGCACTCGACCTCTGATCGGGTTGCGATGCTCCAGTTCCTCCACGCGATTCTTCCGTCCCCCGCATTCGAGGGGCTCAGCGGCCATCTGGCGACCCGCAACCCTGACAGCTGGCCGGAGGTTCAGAAGCGACTGACGGAGTCGATCGACTGAACGCCAGAGTCTTGGAGTGGGTCACCATCGCGCCATGCCGCAGTCAGCCGAATCGTGATGGCATCGATCTCGCCTGAGTCGAACATCGGACCGGTCGTCCGTTCTCCTGTCGAAGGTCCTTCGATCGCTGTCTTCTTTTTGAGCGTTTGTTGCACCTCATAGGCCCGATCCCTAGACTTTGGCAGTCGGTAGGTCATCTCCAATGACCCGACCATTCGCAAGGGATGAACCCAATGGAGGACCAACTGGTGAATACAACCCCCGCCCGATGGCGCTGGCTGGCACTGTTCCTCGTCATGGGTCTCGTAGCAGCTGCGTGCTCGTCGGAAACGACTGACACGACCGCATCGGGAGATACCGGTACGGACGACACAACGGAGACAACGGCTGCTCCAGACACCACTGATGAAACGACGCCACCCCCCGCCGAGGGCTTCACATACCAAATCGCGATCTTCTCGGACCCGACGACCGACAACCCCTGGGCTGCGCTCGACACCGAGAACGACGTATGGACCGGCTACGTAAACCCCGACATGGCAGCGCTCTATACCTATCAGGGCCCCACGTACACGCTGATCCCGAACATGGCCGAAGACGATGCGCCCCCCGAGGTCGAAGCTGATGGCGACAACTGGTCGGTGACCGTCAACCTCCAGGACGACGTGACCTGGTCCGATGGCGAGCCAATGGACGCAGAAGACGTCGTCTTCACGTTCAACACGCTCGTGAAGTACGACGGTCTCGGTGGGAACTTCCCCGCTCTGTGGCCGCTCGCCACCGATCCGGTCGAAGACGATCCAGCAACTGCCGACGTCGACGAGACAGCGCCCGCCGGTAACGGTGTCCTCAATGTCGAGGCGATCGATCCGTTGACCGTGAAGATCACGTTCAACTTCGAGCCGGGTCTCGCCATCTGGCCGTTCAACGTCGGTGTTGCACCGGTGTTCCCCGAGCACTTCTGGGGCCCGATCGTCGACGAGAACGACACCTTCGAAGGCATGTACTCCGCAAGTGGTCTCGGCGGTCCTTCTGCTGAAGGATTCGAGTCCGCGGAGCGTGAGCCCGGCGCCTTCTGGCGTAATGAGGCCGTAGCGAACTACTACAACAAGGGCGCGCAGTACAGCGTGTACGACAACGGCGCGGTGGAGTACACCGATCCCGCCGGCGTGACCGAGGTCTATGGCGGTGAGCCGAGCGGCGAGACCGTCGCCTCGTACACCGAGGGGCCATTCGCCTCCGAAGTCGTGTTCTCGCTCTACTCCGACCAGAACTCGGCAGTTCTCGCACTCACCGATGGTGAAGTCGACTTCCTGCTGAACTCTCTCGGTCTGCAGCGGGGTCTCCAGACCCTGGTGCTCTCGGAGCCGAACCTCAACGTGATCGTGAACGAGCAGAACGGTTTCCGCTATCTGTCGTTCAACACACGTAAGTTCCCGATGAACGAGGTCTCGTTCCGTCAGGCGATCGCCTGTCGGATCGACAAGGGCTTCATGGCCGACACCGTTCTCGGTGGCGCAGCCATCGCATCCAACTCGCTGGTGCCCCCGGGCAACAGCTTCTGGGCCAACCCTGATCTGACTGGAACTTGTGCGGGACAGAGCGAACAAGAGCGCTTTGAGTCCGCCAAGGCCTTCCTCGTCGACGCAGGCTGGACCTGGGATGTCGAGCCGGTCTGGAACGAGGACAACCTCGACGTGTTGCCGCAGGGCGAAGGCCTCCGCGGGCCGGACGGGACGGCTGTACAGCCGCTCGAGCTGCTGGCTCCGGGACCTGGTTACGACCCGCTCCGTGCGACCTACTCGCTCTTCATCGAAGAGTGGGCAACCGATCTCGGAATCCCGGTCACGGCCAACCCAACCGGCTTCTCGGTCATCGTTGACCAGGTCTTCGCCACTGGCGAAGGCGCTCTGGAGTGGGACATGTACATCCTGGGATGGGGCCTCGGCATCTTCCCGGACCACGTGTTCGACTTCTTCGTGTCCGACCAGGACTCGGCAGACGGTGGCTTCAACACTCCGGGGTACAACAACCCAGAGTTCGATGCGCTCGCTGACGAGTTCAACTCGGCGAAGACTCTCGAAGAGGCTCGCGACCTGATTTTCCAGGGCGATGCGATCATCAACGAGGAGCTGCCGTACGTGGTTCTGTTCACGACACCGCTCATCGAGGCATATCGCAACAGCATCGAGTTCCCGTTCACAACGACGCTCGATGGTGTGCAGGCCTTCCAAGGACTCGCCGGCGCAGTCACCGCCAGCGACTGATACCAACTACCTGGTGACGACTGGGGCCCGGGCATCATGCCCGGGCCCCAGTTCCACCCAGGCAACCGCCTGTCGCGCACGACCAACGGGTGTTTCGGGAATCCGCATCGACAACGGTGAAGATTCTCGAGTCACTCGGCTCCACCCCCGAGAGCAGGCGGGCAGTAACATGCCGGCACTTGCCGGCCCCCGGCAGCGGGTAGACGAGCAATGTGGTTCCGTGTGAGAGGAGAACACGAGGATGGGTAAGTACATGGCGCGGCGGGCCGTCCAGAGCGTGCTGCTGTTCATCGTGTTCATCACCATCACGTGGTTCCTGCTCTATGCCCTCCCCGGCGACATCGTCGCCCAGAAGTTCCGCACCAACCCCAACATTCCGCCTCAGGCCGCTGAGGAAGCGATTCGACGACTCGGCCTCGATCGTCCGCTCCTCGAGCAGTTCTGGACGTATGTCACGGGGTTCTTCCGGGGCGACTTCGGTGTTTCGTTCAACCAGTACCCGAGACCCGTCACCGAGATCATCGCCGAGCGGCTTCCACGCACGGTCGTGCTCTTCCTGACGGCGATCGTCACCTACTACTGGGCGGGCTTCATCGCCGGCAAGTACCTCGCCTGGCGACGTGGCAAGCGCGGCGAGATGGCCATCACCGTTGGCGGCGTCGGTCTCTTGACAGTGTTCTACCCGTGGTTCGCCCTGATGTCGATCTGGCTGCTGGCGGCAAAACTCCAGCTGCTCCCGATCTCCAAGTTCCTGGATCCCTCCGAGTGGAGGAACGCGCCGTACACCGCCAATCAGGTCTTCATGCGGCTCTTCTATGTGGTGGCGATCACATCGGTCCTGCTGTTCGCGGTGCAGTACCTCGCCGGCCGGGTGCGCGACCGTGGCCCGGAGTTGGCGCTTCGCTTCGGGGGGACGGCCGTCGTCATCGCCGGGTTCTTCGCCTACTGGTGGGGCCCAGAAGCCGTGCAGACGATCCGTCCCTACGCCGGCGACATCGCCGAGCACCTGGTGCTCCCGGTGCTGGTGCTGACGCTCGTGAACTTCGCTGGGATCATGCTGCTGACGAGGAGCTCGATGCTCGAGACCATGCGGGAGGACTTCATCCTCACAGCCCGAGCAAAAGGGCTACCGGAGAAGGCCGTGCGGGACAAGCACGCCGCTCGCACCGCGCTGCTGCCCGTGACGACGTCGCTGGTGCTGGCAGTCGCCACCGTCATCGATGGCGGCATCATCACCGAATTCGTGTTCTCGTGGCCCGGGATGGGTGAGATCTTGATCAGCTCGGTCACCAGCGAGGACATCCCGCTGGCGGTGACCGCATTCTCGTTCATCGGCGTGATGGCGTTGCTCGGTCACTTCGTCGTCGACATGTTGTACGGCGTCCTGGATCCCAGGATCCGTGTATCTGGAACGCCGGGTTGAGGGGCGATCGATCATGACCGACCTCGGACACCGGCCCGCAGATCAAGAGCACGCCGATCCGATCCAGACCGGCGTTGATGCTTCTGCAGATCGTCGCACAGTCCCTCTGGCAGATCCGATGGGCATTGTTCCGGCGCTCGTTCCTCGCAAACTGGAAGTTGTTTCGCCGCAACCGGATCGGGATCGCCGGTCTGCTGATCATCGGACTGTTCGCCGTGCTGGCGATCGCGCCGTTCGTGTTCTTCGCCACCGGCTATTGGAACGCAACGACCTACGACCCCGTGACCGGACGGGAGTCGAATCCGCAGGAGGTGACGAAGACGGTCGTGCAGACCGTCGAGGACCCCGCCACCGAGGTCGATATCCGTCAGATCCTCCTCGATCCCCGGATCAACGCCCAGCTCGGCGACGTGGTCACCTTGACGCTCCAGCCGGCTCCACCCGATTCCCGCCATTGGCTCGGGACCGATCCCCTCGGCCGGGACATCATGTCACAGCTGATGTACGGGGCGAGAGCGGCATTCGGACTCGGGATCCTGGCGGCGGTGGTCACCGTCTTCATCGGCACCGTCGTCGGATCGGTCGCCGCCTTCTACGGAGGAAAGATCGACTCGCTATTCATGCGATTCGCCGATCTCCTCATCATGGTCCCCGGCCTGGCGATCCTGATCGTCCTCAGCTCGAGTGCTGGACTTCAAGCTGTGGCACCTGGCGCTGACCATCGGCATCCTCGGGGGATTCGGCGGCACCGCGATCGTTCTGAAATCGCAGGCGCTCTCCGTCAAGGTCAAGCCGTTCGTGGATGCGGCCCGCGTTGCAGGCGGATCCAACACCAGGCTGATCGTCAGTCACATCATCCCCAACGTCATGCCGCTGAGCTTCCTCTACATGATGTTCACGGTGACGACGGCCATCCAGAGCGAGGCGACGCTGTCGTTCATCGGCCTGCTCAACGTCGACATGTCGTGGGGCCTCATGATCCAACTCGCCAACAACGAGGGCTACCTGCTCCAAGGCGCGACGTACTGGTGGATGGTCTTCCCCGCCGGTCTCGCAGTCACGTTCATCGCCATGGCGTTCTTCCTGGTGGGACGTGCGATGGACGAGGTCGTCAACCCGAGGTTGCGCGGCCGGTGATCGTCCAGACACACAACGAACCCTTCACGATCGAACAGAGGAACCGAATCCCGTCATGAGTCGACCGTTGCTCGAGGTAGACCACCTCGTCATGAACTACACAACCGAGAAGGGCGACGTCTCAGCCATCCAGGACGTCAGCTTCACCCTGCATCAGGGGGAGTCGCTGGGATTGGTGGGGGAGTCGGGCTGTGGCAAGACATCGATCGCCATGTCGCTTCTCCAGCTCGCAGCGGACAACGCCCGCTACGACTCCGGCGAGATCCGGCTCGAAGGCACCAACCTGTTGGCTCTCTCGGGCGAGGAGATGCGCCAGCGCCGGTGGAGCGACATCTCGATGGTCTTCCAGGGGGCCATGAACGCGTGGAACCCCGTCTACAAGGTCGGGGACCAGATCCGGGAGGCGATGGACATCCACTTCAACCCCCGCCTGGGCAAGGAAGAGATGGAATCCCGACTCCAGCGGCTCTTCGAACTCGTCGGGCTCAATCCGGCGATGATCGACCGGTATCCCCACGAGTTCTCCGGCGGGATGCGGCAGCGGGCCATCATCGCGATGGCGTTGTCGTGCGATCCCAAGGTGATCATCGCCGATGAGCCGACGACGGCGCTCGATGTGATCGTTCAGGATCAGATCCTCCAGGAGCTGAAGGCGATCCAGCGAGATCTCGGCATGTCCATCATCTACATCTCACATGACATCGCCGTCATCGCCCAGGTCACCGACACGATCGGTGTCATGTACGCCGGGAAGATGGTCGAGCTCGGCCCGACATCGGAGGTCTTCGCCAGCCCTCGCCATCCTTATGCATTCCTGCTGCTTGTCCTCCACCCCATCCGTCACGGGTCCGCGCCGTAAGCTCGCTCCCCTCGAGGGCGAGCCGCCCGATCTGCTGAATCCGCCGACCGGATGCCGCTTCCATCCGCGATGCCCATACGCAACTGATCAATGTGTCACCGAGGAGCCCCCGATGGAGGGCGAGGGACACCTCGTTGCATGCTGGAACTGGCAACAGGTGCCCGAACTCGGAGGTCTCCGCAAATGAGCCAACCACTCCTGAAGGTCGAGAACCTCACCAAGTTGTTCCCTGTGTCGAAGGGCTATTCTGCGGGCACCGACCGACTTCATCCATGCGGTCGACGGGATCAACTTCGAGATCCAGCCAGGGGAGAGCCTCGGGCTGGTCGGCGAATCCGGATGCGGCAAGTCGACGACGGGCCGCATGCTGGTCAAGCTCGCGGAGACGACGTCCGGGCACATCCTCATGTCGGACAAGACCAGGACCGAAGACCTGATCGACATCGCCAACATCCCCCAGGACCAGATGAAGCGGTTCCGCCGGCGGGTCCAGATGATCTTCCAGGATCCCTATGAGTCGATGAACCCCCGCCGCACCGTCTTCGAGGCCGTCTCGGAGCCGCTCACGGTCCAGAACATCGGAACGCTGCCCGAGCGCGAGCAGCGGGTATCCGAGATGCTGCAACTGGTCGGGTTGAGCCCTCCCGACGCCTTCCTGTTCAGGTATCCACACGAGCTCTCCGGTGGCCAGCGGCAACGCGTGGCCATCGCCAGGGCACTGGTCCTCGACCCATCGTTCGTCGTCGCCGACGAACCGACATCGATGCTCGACGTCAGCATCCGAATCTCCATCATGGATCTCATGCTCAAGCTCGCCGACGAGTTCGACGTGTCCTATCTGTACATCACTCACGATCTCGCTGTTGCCAGGTACATGTGCGACCGAATCGCCGTCATGTACCTCGGCAAGATCGTCGAGATCGGCGACACCGAGGAGATCCTCGGGAATCCCCAACACCCGTACACGAAGGCTCTTCTGTCTGCCGTCCCGATCCCCGATCCGGGCCACAAACGGGAAGAAGTGAACATCAAGGGTGGGATCACCAAGGCGATCAACCCGGCACCGGAGTGCCGGTTCATCCAGCGGTGCCCGTGGGTTCAGGACATCTGCCGCACCAGTGATCACCCCCCACTCGAAGACAAGGGCGACGGCCACTATGTCGCGTGCTACCTGGTCGAATCGGCGCTAGCGAAGGCCTAGGTACCGACTCCGTCGGGGCGCAGCGCTCGACCAGTAGGCGGTACGCTCGTTCGGTGGCTGAGAACAAGACGCTCGCACAGGACGCCCTGACGATCCCGAATCTGGTCTCGTTCGTGCGACTGCTCGGAATTCCGTACTTCTGGTATGTCTTGATCGGCCAAGATCGGCTCGGCCTGGCCGCATTGCTGATCTTCCTCATCGCCTCTACCGACTGGATCGACGGATGGTTGGCGCGCAAGCTCGACCAGGTGTCCGAGGTCGGAAAGATGCTCGACCCGCTCGCCGACAGGCTGATGATCGGCTCTGCGATCATCGGGGGCCTCATCGCCGGAGCGCTGCCCGTCTTCCTCGGAGTCGCGCTGATCGTCCGCGAGGTGGTGGTCGGTGGTGCGGCGATCTATCTAGGGATCGCCCACCGGACGACGATCGAGGTCAGGACACTCGGCAAGACGGCGACATTCCTGCTCTATGGATCGATACCATCCTTCTATCTCCTCGCAGCCGACATCGCCCCGTGGCTGTTCGGGCCACCGGCCTGGATTTCTGGGGTGAGCGGGCTGATCCTGTACTACCGGGTCGCCTGGGACTACCTCGTCGACACCCGGAATCGCATGGCGGAGACGCCGGAGACGGCAACCGCCTGAGCCGATGTCGAGGCTCCGTCCACGAGCGATCTCTCCGACCTATGATCGGTGCCGATGAATATTCCAGAGAATCTCCAGTACACCAAAGAGCACGAATGGCTGTCGATCGATGGCACAACGATGCGGATCGGCATCACGGATTACGCCCAGGATCAGCTCGGCGACATCGTGTTCGTCGAGCTTCCGGACGTTGGTACAGACCTCGGCGACGGTGACGTTTTCGCCGAGGTCGAATCCACGAAATCGGTTGGCGAGGTCTACGCACCGGTTCCTGGCACCGTCTCCGCTCGAAACGAAGCGTTGATGGACACCCCAGAGCTCGTCAACCAGGATCCGTACGGTGAGGGCTGGTTGATCGAAATGTCGGTCTCCGGTCCCCCTGACGAACTCCTGGATGCGGCCGCATACCGTGATCTGACCGAGTAAAGACCCTCCGATAGGCGGGCGCGACAGCCCGTTTCCGGAACCGGCGCGACGACCCGTCGAGCAGGTACCCTTGGGGTCGTATGCGATGCCCAAGTTGTTCAGAGCAGATCCCCGAGGGCGTCTCGACCTGCCCGAAATGCGGTACGCACTTCGAGACCGACCCGACGATGGCCTATGTCCCGGTCGATCGGATCCATCCACACGTCGATCGTCCGAGTGTGTCCAGGGTCGATGGAATCAGCGGGCACGCACTGGTTGTCGAGCGTGGACCTCGGGCGGGGATGACGTTCGTTCTCGCCAACGGAGTGACCACCGTGGGGCGCCACCCGGACTCGGACATCTTTCTCGATGATGTGACAGTGAGCCGGCATCACTGTCGGTTCACGGCATCCGGTGAAGGGCTGACCGTCGAGGACTCTGGTTCGACCAACGGCACGTATGTCAACGATGCCAGAGTGGATTCGGCACCGCTCCTGCCCGGCGACGAGGTGCTGATCGGCCGCTTCCACCTGCTGGTCGCGCACGGCGACACGTCATGACGACCACGCCCCATCCATGAGCCCCTCGGATCCGATGACGATCGGGGAGGTCATCAACGTCCTCAAAGACGAGTTCCCCGACGTCTCTGTGTCAAAGGTTCGGTTCCTCGAGTCCCAGGGTCTCCTCGCCCCGGGGCGGTCTGACGGCGGCTACCGCCAGTTCGAACGCCACGACATCGACCGGCTCAGGTTCGTCCTTCGTCAGCAACGAGACCATTTCCTCCCGCTCAAGGTCATCAAATCCAAGTTGACGTTGTGGGAGCGAGGAGAGGACGCGACCCCGGAAGCCGGGCGGGACGTCGGCAGCCTGATCGATTCCGAGACCGACGCAGTCGCCCGCGAGGAGTTACTCAGGAGGAGCGGGTTGACCGACGCCCAATTGGATGCGTTGATCGAGCACTCCCTGCTCTCGGTCGGGCCCGACGGTGTCTTCGAAGGTGAAGCCCTCCCGGTCGCCACCGATGCGCGGCGCCTGTTCTCTCACGGGTTGGAGGCGCGCCATCTGCGCACCATCGTTCATGCCGTCGAGCGTGAGGCTGACGTCCTTGCTCAACTCACCGCCCCACTGCGTCGGATGCGCAACCCCGAGGCACACGAGCAGGCCAAGAACATCCTCTCCGGCGCCGGTGAGGCGATGATCGCGGTCCACCGGGCCCTGTTGACCGCGGAGCTGAAGCGACTCGCGGAATCGTGAGATCGGCCAAACGGAGAGCCGCAGGCGCGCTCGCCCTCACCCTCGCACTGTCACTCTCGTTCGGTCCCGCCGCCGGGGCGCTCACCCCGATCCCGGGGTCGATCGAACTCCATCCACCCACTCCGCCAGGCGACTACCGGGTGCCGCCATCGGTGTCGGCACAGTCTTGGATCCTCTTCGATGCCACCGATGGCATCGTCTTGGCGTCGCATCTCGCCGACGACGCCCGACCGATGGCGTCCACGACCAAGATGATGTCTGCGCTCGTTGCGCTCGAGAACGGAGATCTCGACGAGATCGTTGAGATCTCCCCGGCAGCCGCCGCCGTTGGTGAAGCCGAGATAGGCCTGGTGGCGGGCGAGCGGCTTCGCCTCGGCGATCTCGTCACGACGATGCTCGTCCGATCTGCGAACGATGCTGCCGTCGCCGTCGCGGAGGCCGTCGGCGGCGACGTCGACACGTTCGTTGCGATGATGAACGCCCGGGGAGCCGAAATCGGGCTGACCTCGACCCACTTCGTGAACCCGCACGGCCTCGATGCCGCCGGTCACTACTCGACCGCTCGCGATCTGCTCCGAATCGCAGTGACAGCGATGCAGAACCCGGTGTTTCGAGAGATGGTGGGAACGACCCGGTTCATGATCCAACCAGCCCCCGATGGAACGGTTCGGGTAGCGGAGGCGACCAACCGCCTCCTGGGAGAGTACGAGGGCTTGATCGGGGTCAAGACGGGCTTCACCTTCCAAGCGGGCTTGGTCTTCGTTGCGGCAGCCGAGCGAGAGGGGACGACGATGTACGCGGTCGTGATGGGCTCGGAGGGCTCGCAGGCCCACTTCTCGGATGCGGCATCGTTGCTCGACTTCGGATTCGCCGGCAACGGTCTCGTTCGGGCGGTGAGCGGGGAACCGATGTCGGACGGATCCAGACTCGCCCGGCTGGCGGGCCTGGAGGCGGCGATCCATGTTGCGTCGTTGATGACCGGCTCCGTTGAAGGTCTCGAGGTCGGCGGGTCGATGACGCCGGTTGCGTTGGAAGATTCGAAACCGTTGCCGTCGCTGGCAGATGCGTGGCTCTGGGTGCTGGAGCGGATCGATGGTTGACATGGTCCGTTTGGTGATCACCGCCGAGGAGTTGGAGCGGCGCATCGCCGAGTTGGGCGCCCTGCTGTCGGAGGACTATCGCGGTCGAACGCCCATCCTCGTCGGGATCATGCAGGGTTCGATGTGGTTTCTTGCCGACCTGGTTCGGGCGATGAGCATCGAGATCGAAATCGACTTTCTCGCACTGAATCGATTCGACGAGGGAGGTCGGATCAGGATCGCCTCCGATACGGCGTCTCCGCTGACCGGCCGTGACGTCGTCATCGTCGAGGACCTCATCGACACCGGATTGTCGCTCTCCGTCCTCCGTGGCATGTTGGCTGAGCGCCAACCTGCATCCCTCGCAACGGTGACCCTCATCGACAAGGTCGCTCGTCGCCTCACCGACGTACCGATCGAATACCGCGGCTTCGAGGCGGGCGACGAGTATCTGATCGGATACGGGTTCGACCACGAGGGCCGTTTCAGGAACCTGCCATCGGTGTGGGCGGTCATGGACCCGCCCCGGTTTCTCGAGGACCCCGACGTCTTCGCCGAACAGGTGTTTCCACGCGCCTGATAGGGTGACATCATGGACCAAGCCGTTCCAATGACCATCACCGGGGTGCGGGTCGAACTCCCCTCCAACACGCCGATCGTGCTGCTCCGTGAGCAAGCTGGTGAGCGGTTTCTGCCGATCTGGGTTGGCACGGTCGAAGCGATGGCGATCTCGTCGGCGATGGAAGGGGCGACCCCGCCCCGACCCCAGACGCACGATCTGTTCGTTTCGGCTGTTGAAGCACTTGGAGCGCGGCCGGTCCGGGTGGTCGTCACCGAGCTTCGTGACAGTGTCTTCTTTGCCGACCTCGTCTTCGAGCGGGGTGGGGAGGAGATCGTCGTGTCCTCGAGGCCGTCCGACGCCATCGCCATCTCCGTTCGCACCGGAACCCCGGTGTTCGCCAACCGGTCAGTGCTCGACGAAGCAGGGATCGAGATCGAGTCCGAGGAGACCGGTGATGTCCCCGAGCAGGAGATCGAGCGATTCCGGGAGATGCTGGAGGAGATAACCGTCGACGACTTCCTGTCCGACGAGGACGACCCGGAGCCGTGATCGGGCGGCGTAGCCCGTTGAACACCAAGCTTGCCGTCGGCCTCGCCGGGCTCGCACTGCTCAGTGGGTTCGGCACGCTGGCCTACGTGGTGGTCGAGGGTGTCTCCGTCCTCGATGCGTTCTACATGGTGATCATCACGATCACCACGGTCGGCTTCGAGGAAGTCTTCGAACTCGGCCATGCCGGTCGGATCGTGACCATCTTCATCATGCTCTTCGGGGTAGGCCTCGCTTTGTACACTGCGGGTGCGGCCATCGAGCGTCTCTTCGACCTCGGTGTAGCTCGCCAGCGAGCCAGGACCAGGAAGTTGATCGGCCAGTTCCAAGACCACGTGATCCTCTGCGGCTTCGGGCGGGTCGGAAAGGGCGTCTACAAGAGTCTCGTCGATCGCGGCGAGCAGGTCGTCGTCATCGAGCGGAAGCCCGAAGATGTCGAAGCAGCCGAGTCGGACGGGATCCCCGTCATCTCGGGCAACGCAACCATGAACGATACGCTCGAAGCCGCCGGCATCATGCGGGCGGCGGCGCTCGTCGCCTGCGTCACCGATGACTCAGACAACCTCGTCATCATCCTTTCGGCTCGGTCTCTCAACCCGAAGATCCACCTGGTGTCACGGGCGAGCGAACTCGAGTCCGAATCGAAACTCAGGCTCGCCGGCGCAGACAGCGTTGTCTCGCCGCAGGCCGTCGGTAGCGAGCGGATTGCCGCCATGACCGTCGAGAAGCATCTCACCGAGATCTTCGATGTCTTCGTCGGAGGCCGTGCCGTCGAGTTCAACGTGGAGGAGTTGCAGGTCGACGCCAGGTCCGAGGTCGTCGGCAAGTCGATCAGCGAGGCACAGATTCGGGAGAAGAGCGGAGCACTGATCCTCGCAGTCGAGGACCGGGCACGGAAACTGCTCCATGCTCCTGGCCCCGAGCACGTGTTCCTGCCTGAGAGCGGCGTCATCGTCGTCGGGACCGCCCAGCAGGTAGAAGCGGCAGCCAAGCTCTTCTCCGCCTGAGCCCACGATCCGCAGCATCCGACGGGGTCGGCGTCCGCGCCCCGGCTGGGAGTGCACGGCGCTCGTGTTCGGCGGTGAGTGTGTCTCGGAGAATGCGCATCAATTTGTCCACAGGTTGTTGACAAGTAGGGGAGCGCAGAAGTAGGTTCCCTACGCTGGTGGAATTACGATGATGTAAGCGGATCGACCCGCGTCGCCGACAATGAATCGACGACGGGGGCGGTGCGGGTGGATGATCGAGGAGATCATGTCAACTGAGACTCACGAGACAACGGGCTTCCGAGCCCCACAGGTGTGCAAGTTTGTTGGCATCACGTACCGCCAACTCGACTATTGGGCTCGCACCGACCTCTTGAAGCCGTCGATGCAGGAAGCCAATGGCTCCGGCTCCCAGCGGATGTACTCGTTCACCGACCTGGTGCAACTGAAGGTGATCAAACGTCTGCTCGACGCGGGGATGAGCCTCAAGAAGATCCGATCCGCCGTGGCGATTCTCCGTGTGCAACTCGAATCGGACGAGCCGCTCGCCAATGTGACGCTGTTGTCGGATGGCAACACCATCTATGCAGCACACTCCGAGGACGAGGTCGTCGATGTGTTCCGACGAGGACAGGGAGTGTTCGGCATCGCCGTCGGCCCTGTCCAGGAGGAAGTCGCCGGCGCACTCCACGAGCTGATTCCCGCATCAGCGAGCGCCGTCACCGACCTGCCGGCAGCCGAAGCGAACTGATGCCGGGACCGGTCAATGCTCCCACCACCGGTCAGGCTCTCAGCATCGACTTCGCCCACAACAGTGAACGTCAGTTCGCGCTGCTCCTCGACTTCTACGAGGTCCCGTGGAGCTACGAGCCGGACTCGTTTGCCATCGAGTACGACGAATCCGGCGAACCGCTGAAGTTCTTCGCTCCCGATTTCTACCTGCCGGACGAGGATCGTTACGTCGAGATCACGACGATGAATCAGAAGCTGGTGACCAAGAAGAACGCCAAGATCAGGAAGCTGGCGATCCATCACCCCGAGATCAACTGCCGCATCCTGTACCTGCGCGATTACCTCCACCTGGTGATCAAGTACGGACTCGACGAGCCAGAGCAACTCGAGGCTCCGCTCCCGACCCGCGTCCCAGGAGAGCCACAGCTCGTGGCGCTCGTCGATCGCGGCGACAATCCGTGACACATCGAAGTCCGCTCCACGAGTACACGACTCGGCTCGGAGGCTCGTTCACGGACTTCGGGGGTTGGTCGATGCCATTGGAGTTCGAGTCGGTCATCGCCGAGCACATGGCGGTGCGCACGCGCTGCGGGTGGTTCGATGTGAGTCACCTGGGACGTTTCGAGCTCTCCGGTCCCGGATCGGCCGCGGTGCTCGACGCACAGACGACGATTCGGGGATCGAGCCTCGAGCCCGGTCGAACACGGTATGCCCTCGTCCTGAACGACGCCGGCGGGATCCTCGATGACATCGTGGTCTGGCGGCTCGACCAGGATCGATTCATCGTTCTCCCGAATGCTGCCAATGCGGCTGCCGTCATGGAGCGCTTCGCGGCCGGCGAGCCGCACGACCTGGTTCCAGAGACCGTCATGGTGGCCATTCAGGGGCCCGACGCACCAACCGTGATCGAGCATGTCACTGGTACCCCTCCCGCCCGCTTCCGTGTGCATGAGACCGACCGTGGGTGGACTGTCGCCGGCACCGGATACACCGGAGAGCGCGGCGGAGAGATGATCGTCCCGGTCGAGGATGTCGATGTGCTGGTCGAGCGCCTCGATGACGCGTCGCCGGTTCCGTGCGGTTTGGGAGCCAGAGACACGCTCCGCCTGGAGGCCGGGCTTCCGTTGTGGGGTCAGGATCTCGACGCCGACATCGACCCGTACCGGGCGGGGCTCGGATTTGCGGTGGACCTCGACCACGAGTTCGTCGGGAAAGATGCGCTCGATCCCGATCGGCCGTCCGGGAGGATTCGATTCACCACCGCATCGCGCAGGGTGCCCAGGAGCGGTCAGGACCTCATCGACGTCGACGGCAGGGTGGTCGGCACAGTCACATCAGGCTCGTTCAGCCCGGTTCGCAGCGAAGGCATCGGAATGGGGTACCTCCAGGAACGACCAGATACCCTGTTCGTCGACATCCGGGGGAGGTCGGTGCCTGTCGAGATCGTCCCCGGTGCGTTCATCTGAGTGGAGATCTGAGCACATGAGCCACAGCGAGTCGCGTCCGACACTGACCGTCAACGGAGTGCACGAACTGACACGTGTCTGGGAGCCCGAATCGAGCCCACCTCGATGTGATGTCTTGATCGTCCACGGCATCAACGAGCACTCCGGCCGGTACGAGCACGTCGGCGACCAGATGTCCACTGCCGGATTCCGGGTCGAGTCCTTCGATCTGGTCGGCTGGGGAGCGAGCGGCGGAGCGCGAGGAGACATCTCCGATTGGACCGTGTATCTCGACCAGGTGCAGGGTCACCTCGAGCCTCTGTTGTCCAACCAACGGCCCACAGTGCTCTATGGACATTCGATGGGAGGCCTGATCGTGGCCGAGTACATGCGTCGCCGAACGTCCGAAACCCGATCTCGCCGTTCTGTCCGCTCCGGCGCTCGAGGCGGGCGCTGCCTGGCAGCATCTGGCCTGGCCAAGATGCTTGGCGCCCGTTGCTGGGCGGGCTGAAGCTCCCGTCCAGGATCAAAGGTGAGTACCTCTCGAGCGATCCTGCAGTCGGTGAGGCGTATTTCTCCGACCCCCTCGTGAACACGGAGTCCGACCGTCCGTTTTGGTCATCGTTTCTTCTCGGCGATGGAGCGGACCGGTCGGGCGATCGACGATCTCACGGTTCCGACGCTCGTCATCCACGGTGCCGACGACTCCAGTGGTCCCGCCGGCGTCCTCGGAGCCGTTCGAGCGGATCGCCGCCGCCGAGCGGCGCGTCTATCCGGGGATCAGGCACGAACTCCACAACGAGCCTCAGGGACCCGAAATCCTGGGTGAGGTCATCGATTGGATCTCGGACAGACTCTGACTCCTGTGCCATGCGGTACGATCGCACAACGATGCACGACATGATGCCGCCCGACCGAGAGTCGCTGCTCCAGGAGAGCCCGAATCCGGTGATCATCTACCGGGACGGTCAGATCCTGTGGGCGAACGAAACAGCGTGCGGCATCCTGATGGACCCCATCGGCTCGGATCTCATGTCGCACGTGTTCGAAGAAGACAAAGCGCGGATCGCCGCCCGAGTGTCGAAGATCCAGGGCGGCCAGGTCGACGGTCCCGCCCGTCTCACGATCGAGACCCGCTTGGGCCCCAGGATCATCGAGAGCGCTGCCACGCTCATTCAGTTGCCCGACGGTCCAGCCATCCAGACGACATGGCGCGACCTCACCGACCTGGAGCGAATGCGCACGTGGCTCGAAGCAGTGGCCGACTCGACCTCGGATCTCATCGCCATCGTGTCGCTCGACGGAGAGATCCAGTACATGAACCAGGCGTTGCTGGAGTTCAGGGGTGAACACCAGCGCACCAACCTCCCTGATGGGCGGAATCTGCTGGATCACGTCGGCCCCGGTCAGGAGGCCTCCATTGCGGATGCCAAGGAGGCCCTCCGCGAGCGTGGACGGTGGCGCGGAGAGCTCGAATTGCTCTCCGGCGGCGTGACTGCGGCGGTGTCGATCGTCCTCCAGAGACACCGGGTGGGGGGATCGCGTTTCTTCTCTGCGATCGGACGCGACGTCTCCGCCGAGCGCGATCTGCGCAACGAGCTCGGGCGTGCCGTACGGGAACGTGACACCTTCGCTGCTCGAGTGGCCCACGAACTCAAGAACCCGCTGGCCGGCGTCATCGGGACGGCGTCGCTGCTCGGAGACGGTGATCTCAGCGATGACCAACGCGAGTTGATCGACCTGCTCGTGACCGGAGCCTCCGATCTGCAGCGGGTGGTCGACGACCTCACCGCTTTCTCGGCCAGCGGCAACGCCGATGTCTCCATCGAGAACGCTCCGGTCGATCTCCGCCATGAAGTCGAGCACGTGGTTCTACCGATTGCCGAGTCTGCTGAGACGTCGTTCCGCATCGTGGGCCAGGCGCAGTCGATCGCGGATCCGAATCGGGTGCGTCAAGTCGTGCGCAACCTGTGCATCAACGCGGTCCTCCACGGCGGGGGCCGGGTCTCGGTGGAGTTGACGGAGGCCGAGCGACCGAGCGTTCGTGTCGGTCATCGACGACGGGATCGGCGTGCCTGCCGAGGCGGAGGAATGGATCTTCGACGAGTTCCGGTCTGCAAGGAGACTTCACGTCTCGGGCGGGATGGGATTGGGGCTGGCGGTTGCCCGCCAGTTGGCCGACGGATGGACGGAGATCTGACCTATCGCCGGTCTGGTGGCGAAACCGTGTTCACCCTGGATCTGCCTTCCGGGCGATCATGACCATCCGGGCGGGGTCCCTTCTGGTTGCGACCCCATCGCTGACCGACCCCAACTTCTCCCGGACCGTGATCGCCATCCTCGAGCACACCTCGGAGGACGGTACGGTCGGCGTGATCGTGAACCGCCCGACAGACATCGACGTCGTCGACCATCTTCCCTGGCTCGACGGGGCGGTCAGCGAACCGGGTGTCGTGTTCATCGGTGGCCCGGTGCGTCGAGAAGTGGCGGTGGGCGTGGCGCTCAACGACCTGGGTCTCCCGGTGCTGGTCGAGGACCTCGATGACCCACCGGTTGGACCGCTTCGAATCTTCTCGGGATACAGCGGATGGGGGGTTGGCCAACTCGAGGGGGAACTGGCCGACGATGCCTGGGTCGTCGTCGATGCTGAGCCCGATGACACCTTCGATCAGGATCCGCGTACGTTGTGGTCGAGGGTGCTTCGGCGTCAGGACGGGTACATCGCCATGCTGGCCACCTATCCGGCCGACCTGTCTTCGAACTGATGGCATCCGTTCCTCGACTCAGGGCAGCGACGCGAAAGCACTCACCAGGTCTCGCCGTCGAACGCCGACTGTGGAGCGCAGGGCCGCGAGTTCGTCGTCGGTCTCGACGAAGTGGGCCGTGGAGCTTGGGCAGGCCCGCTCACCGTTGGAGCTGCGATCGTTCCCCAGGACCGACGCATCTACAAGGTACGCGATTCGAAGCTTCTCACCGAGGATGAGCGCGAGGCAATGTACGACCGGATCAGGGAATGGGTGTTCGCATGGAGCATCGGCCATGCCTCCGACGCCGAATGTGACGCCCTGGGGATGGCGGACGCCCAGCGTCTCGCAACTCGGCGAGCACTCGATCGACTCCCGGTCGCTCCTGACGCGTTCCTCGTCGACGGGAACTGGGACTTTGTGGGCCGACCCGGGACGATGACCCTCGTCAAGGGTGACCGCACCAGCCTGTCGATCGCGTCTGCATCGATCCTGGCCAAGGTCACGCGGGACAGGATCATGCGGAGACTCGACCCGATGTTCCCCGGGTACAACTTTGCGAGCAACAAGGGGTACCCATGCCCGGTGCATCGGTCCGCGATCTCCGCATGTGGTCCGAGTGCGATCCATCGCAGGAGTTGGGTCTTCATGGACACGATGCCATGGGGAGGCCTGCCCAGATACGAGCGAAGCCGCCAGCTCAGTTTCGAGGGTCTCTGAGCAACCAGACGAACCCGTAGGGGCCGAGGGTGTCGCGCTCGACACCGCTGGCCGCAACCGTCGTCCAACCTGTGAAGTCCAGCCCATGTGGTCGCGCCATCTCGGAGAAGTTGAAGGCCGCCCGAAGTTCCTGGCCGGCATTCCGGTGCGAGAAGGCGATGACGGAACGGTCGGCGGTGTCGATCACGACGGGCGGATGTGCTCCCGATCCCAGGATGCTGATTCCCGTCCTCACCTCGATGAGGTGGCGGAGCCCCTGCAGGATTCGTCCCGGCGCCCCGGTGCCGTCTTCGGCATGGGCGAGCGTCGACCACGGGTAATCGGGGCGGTGCGTCCATCGGTTGTCGTGCGCCAGAGCCGGGTCGTTCAGATACCCCTCGTCGTTCAACTGTCCGACCTCGTCACCGAGGTAGAGGAGCGGTATTCCGGCGACCGTGAGGACGAAGGCGTGAAGCATCAGGATCCGGTCGACGGCGAGGTCGACGAGGTTCGGGTTTGCGGCTTCGATCGCCTGGTCGAGTCCTGCGAGCGAGGCGAGCGTGCCGGAAATGCGAGCATCGCCGGTGCGTGGGTTCTCCTGGAACTTGAGGCCACGCGCGAACGAACCCGGGAAACCCCCGGAGTAGAAGTCGTTGAGGAAGCAGCGATGGCCGAAGGGGTCGATGCCCAACGTCATGGCGTCCTCGTCTGCGAAGCCCCAACCGATGTCGTCGTGACATCGCAGGTACGTCACCCATTGGCATCCTGCGGGAAGCGTCAGCCGATTCCTGATGCCGAGCTCGAGGAGGGACACGTCGCGGGTTGCGAGTGCCTCCCACGCCGACGACATCACCAGCGGGTTGTATCCCAGATCAGCCTCTTCGGGACGGATGTACCTGACGACGTCGTTGGGATGAACGATCGCCTCCGAGAGCATCCTGGTCGAGGGTGCCGCGATGTCCAGGGCGAGTGCGAGGATCCTGATCACAGTGTGCGTCTCGTCGAGGTTTTCCGAAGGCGTCCCCATCTGTTTCCAGAGAAACGGCGTGGCGTCGGCACGAATCACCCCAGGACCGAGATTCGCCAGGTGGAGCAGCTCGCCCGCCATTGCCGCGGTGAGGTCCGGGTTGGAGTAGTCGAGGTCCCACTGAAACGGGAAGAACGTCGTCCAGACCCAGGCCCCGCCCTCCTCTGATACGACATCGTCGCGCCAGGTGAAGGCATCACCGTCCCGATCAGGGAAGATCTCGCGAAGGGTCGACATGTATCGATCCGGCTCGACCCGATCGGGGAACATGAGGTAGAAGTCGCGATGGCGCTCCGATCCGGCCTTTGCGGCTTTTGCCCACTCGTGCGTATCGGCGGTGTGGTTGGCCACGAAGTCGAGGACGACCGAGATCCCGCTGTCTGCGAGAGTGGCGATCGCGCGTTCCAGATCCTCGACGGTGCCCAGGTCCGGTCGCATCCTCCGATAGCTCTCCACTGCATATCCGCCATCGTTGCGAGGCCCGGGAACCGCAAACGGAGGCATGAGATGGAGGTGGGTCACACCGAGGGACCGCAAATGGTCGATCGTCTGCGGGAGTTCAGAGAAGGTGCCGCAGAAGCGATCCACGTAGGCCATCGCCCAGACCGTCGACGAGTCGAACATCCACTGGTTCCCGTCCCGATCCCGCTTTCGCAGCCATTTGCGACGAGTCGCAGCCCCTTCGAGGCAGGTGAGAGCGAACTGCTCGAGGTAGAGGGCAAAATCCCATCGCCATCCGTAGAGACGGTGAAAAGCATCGAACAGGTCAGGACCGTTCGCCTGGAGCCGTTGGCGGATCTCCATAGCCCGTCGGCCGTCACCGAACATCTCGGTGATCCTCGGTTCAAGTCGATCCACGAACTGGCGTGCTGCGTCGAGTTTCCACTGTTCCACGGGCACGCGACGCTAGTCGCCGGGATCGTGGCGGTCGGCGGGGGACAGGTACCCTCCCGAAATGCCCGACAAGGTCAGGAATCGCGATCTGGCGTCCAGTGGTAGGGGATGGACCGAGCAGGGCCTCAGCGGCCGTCTCGGGGCGCTCGGCGCCCTCACTGCCGGTGCCACGGCGGCCATCGCATGAGAAATCGATCCGATCTGATGTGGATCTTCGGACACGGAAGTCTGATGTTCCAGCCCGGCTTCACCTACGAGGAGGCCAGACATGGCAAGGCGCACGGCTGGGAGCGTCGGTTCGGTCAACCGTCGATCCGCAACTGGGGTCGACCAGGGAGCCCCGCCCCGACCTGCTCGCTCGTTCGCGGGTCGCACTGTGACGGGACCGCCTTCGGAATCGGTCCAGGAAAGCGGGGGAGTGTGCTCGAAGAGCTGATTCGCCGGGAAGCAGGGGATCCGGTGGTCGTCACCGTCGACGTCGGCCCGGGCGACGTCAGTGCGTACACCTGGGTGATGGGATCGGCCTGGAGCGAGCACAGCGTGGAACGTCTTGTCGACGCGGCAATGGTCAACATCGCCGCCGGCGGAGGGCCCAGCGGCGATGCATGGGACTATGTGAGCGGCGTCGAGAGCGCACTGTCCGAGCGAGGTGTCTCCGATCCGCTCGTGACCGCATACCACTCCGCTCTGAGGTCGAAACTGTCGAGGTGACGTGGCGGTGCGGAGTAGAAGTGGGCTCGGTTCGCGCCCGTCATCTAGCCTCGATGTCATGGCAACCATCTTTACGCGAATCATGTATGGCGAGATACCGGGAACGTTCGTCTGGCAGGACGATCTCTGTGTCGCATTCCTGTCGATCAACCCCTTGCAGCCTGGTCACACACTCGTCGTCCCTCGGGAAGAGGTCGATCACTGGCTCGATTGCCCGCCTGACCTCATGGGCCACCTGCTCGACGTGTCCGGAAAGGTTGGCGAGGCGATCCAGGCGGAGTGGGAGCCTGAACGAGTGGGCCTCATGATCGCCGGTCTCGAAGTGCCGCACATGCACATCCATCTCGTCCCGATCTGGGGTGTCTCGGACCTCGACTTTGCGAATGCCGCCGAGTCGGTTCCTCGCGACGACCTCGAAGATCATGCCCGCCGAATCATGGCCAGGCTCGAACGCTGACTCATGTCGGCGGGAACGGACCCGCCCGGTGGTACAACCCGACGACCGATCCCGGGAGATGGCCGCCGACCCATTCGGCCGCCGCCGTGAGGCGTTCGAGGTCGATGCCTGTTTCGAACCCCATGCGGTGGAGCATGTAGATGGTGTCTTCGGTGGCGATGTTTCCTGTTGCATTCGGGGCGAATGGGCATCCACCGAGGCCGCCGAGGCTGGCGTCGAAGCTCCTCACCCCGAGATCGACAGCAGCAGCGACGTTGGCCAGTCCGGTCCCTCTGGTGTTGTGGAAATGAGCGCCGAGAACGACCGTGTCGGGGACCGAAGACCGGATGGCTCCGAAGCGCTCGGTGACATCGGTAGGGCTGGCGACGCCGATCGTGTCGGCAAGACTCAGACGCGCCGGGGGCTCATCGAGGCATCGCTCGACGACGTCGGCAACCCGCTTCGGGTCGACCTCTCCTTCGAACGGGCACCCAAATGCGGCTGACACGACAAGTGATGGTTCAATCCCCGCAGCTCGTGCACGCCGGGCGATCGCATGCCACAGAGCGATCCCTTCGTCGGTAGAGGTGCCTTGGTTCTCTCTGGAGAACGTGTCGGTCACGACGACCGCGTAGTTGATTTCGTCGCAGCGGGCCGCAATCGCGCGGTCGAGCCCGCGCTCGTTCAAGACCAGGCCGATGTAGGAGATGCCGTCGGAGCGGTCGACGCCGGCCATGACATCCTCGGCATCGGCCATCGCAGGAACCAACCGGGGATGGACGAACGATGTCGCTTCGAGCCTCCGGACACCGGTCCCCACCAACCGGGAGATCAATTCGAGCTTCGTTGGCGTGTCGAGGAGCCTTGATTCGTTCTGGAGGCCGTCGCGAGGGGAAACGTCGATGATCTCTACGTGTTCGGGCATGGCAGGTCCCTGGTTGGCTCGGTTGGCGCAACGCTACCCGTGCCCGGTGCGAGGGTTGTGGCCCGGCTGGTCTGATCTATCGTGGCCGCATGCGTGTATTGGTGACCGGCGGGACGGGTTTCATTGGCTCTCACACCGTCGTCGAGTTGATCATGGACGGCCACGAGGTCCTGATCATCGATGACCTGAGCAACTCGAAGGCGAGCGTGGTCGACCGGATCGGCCGGATCACCGGTCGCCAGCCCGAGTTCGTCCAGGGGGACATCAGGGACCAAGACCTGCTGAACCGGACGTTGTCGTCCGGCGGGTTCGAGGCTGCAATCCACTTTGCCGCACTCAAAGCGGTGGGCGAGTCCGTCAGGGATCCGCTCCCATACTGGAACGTGAACGTCACGGGGTCGCTCGGATTGATCGAAGCCCTGCGACGATCACGGAGTCGAGAAGATCGTCTTCAGCTCGTCGGCCACCGTGTACGGGGAGCCTGATCAGGTACCGGTGTCCGAGGACGCCCCCATCAGGCCGCCCTCCAGTCCGTACGGATGGACCAAGTTGGTGATCGAGCGGATGCTGACCGACCTGACCGTGTCGGATCCGGGTTGGGCGGTGACGCTGCTCCGCTACTTCAACCCGATCGGCGCACATGCCTCCGGGCTGATCGGCGAGGATCCGTCAGACGAGCCGAACAATCTGATGCCGTACATCGCCAGGGTCGCGACCGAGCAACTGCCGGTGCTGTCGGTGTTCGGAGACGACTACCAGACCCGAGACGGGACCGGCGTCCGTGACTACATCCATGTCGTGGACCTTGCCAGGGGACATGTTGCGGCGCTGCGTGACCTGGCGACCGGCCCAGGGCTCAGGGTGTACAACCTGGGAACGGGACGGGGCACCTCTGTGCTCGAGCTCATCGCCGCGTTCGAGAAACATTCGGGTGTCAAGGTCCCGACCCGGGTCGTGGGTCGTCGCGAGGGCGATGTCGCCGAGCTGTGGGCCGACCCGGGGAAGGCGTTGCGGGACCTGGGATGGACCGCTGAATACGACATCGACGACATGTGCGAGGACACGTGGCGGTGGCAGCAGTTTGCGATGGGGTTGGAGGACTGACCTCAGAGCGTGCGACTGAGCTCGTCGACCGTGGAACGAATGATCGCCTCGACCTCGTCCGCCATCGGGTCGATGTCATCCTCGGACCGGGCGATGGGGTCGCAGAAGCGAATCTTGACGCGAGCGCCGAACGGGACGGGGAGCAGGTTGTTCTCGGCGAGCCGCCAGGAACCCGCCACAGCTGTCGGCACCACCGGGAGCTGATCTGCGGCCTTCAACATCATGGCGGTCCCGCCACGTTTGAACTCTTTGAGGGAGCCGTCGCGGGATCGGGTTCCCTCCGGGAAGATCACGACGCTCACGTTGCGATTCTGGGCGGTGGATGCCATGTCCTTGATCGCGCGAAACGATTGCGAGCGGTCGGCTCCGGTCGATCAGTGCATTCCCACCCCACCGAAGATTCAGCGAGATCGACGGGATTCCTCTCCCCAGCTCCTTCTTCGCCACGTACTTGGGGAAGTTGGTGTACAGGAATCCGCCGATGAGGACGATGTCGAGCAGGCTCTGGTGATTGGAGACGATGGCGTATCCGGTGTGGGGTTGGATCAGCGGGGACTTCTCGATCGTGATCCTGGTTCCACAGATGCGAAACGTGTTGGCCAGATACCACTGCAGCGAAGCCATGACGTACTCGAACCCTCGAAAGCTGAACGGGCGAACGATGCGGCCGACCACGTCGAAGAATGCAAACCCGAAACCGAACACGATGAGGAACGGGATGGTGAACAACCAGTCTCGGACCTTCTTCATGCGAGCGAGTCTACGCGCGGCCCTCGAAGCGCTCGAAGGTGTCTCCGATAGCTGCAGCGAGGGTCGGCCGGTGTCGCCAGAGCGCTGTTGCGTGTCCGCCACCGATCGTCCTCAGTTCGGCGCCCCAGTGTTGGGCAAGTGCCGCGCTCGCCTCAGGTGGAACGAATGCGTCGCCTTCGGCAGACACCACGATGGCCGAGCGATGATGGCTCCGGGCGGCGTATCCCAGGGCTGATGCCGACGTGAGGACCTCCCTGAGATGTTCCGCCTGGTCACGGCCTCCGAGGGCGTCCCATTCGATCGCATGCCTGAGTACTCCGTCGAGATACACCGGCCCCGGTGAATGCGAGGCTGCCAGCGCGGTGATGGCGATCGGGTCGTCGTGTACGGCTCCGACGATTGCCGCCAGGTTTCCTCCCATCGAGAACCCCGCAACTCCCGCGGTCTTCGACCCGTCGAGACTCGAGAGCAGCGACTTCGCCTCCTGGACAGCTCCGAACCCCATCGAGCGCGAAGTCGGCGACGGTGCGGATTGCCTGTTGCTGTACGGTCGTGATCCTCCGCCCCCCGTACAGCGGAATATCGAACATCAGCGACGAGATCCCATACTCGAAGAGGAGCGCCGCGAGCTTGCGGCGTTGCTCGAAACCATGGTCGTTCCATGCAGGGAGGAGTACAGCGACCCGGGAGCTCCCGACGGCCGGCTCAACCAACTCGACGGGGACCACTCGGGATTCGAGCGGAAGCAGCTCGGCGATGGGTGAGGTGAACTGACCGCGAATGACACGGTGGCCCACCCGCTCTTCTTTCCTGCCCCACACAACCTCTGCGGGAGCGACCGGTTGAGTGATCGATTCAGGGTTGGCCAGCATCTCCACTGTGAGCCGATCGCCCCAGCCGTCGGGGAAGACCGCGGTCGCCGAGGGTCCGAAGCGGTAGAGGACGCCGGCCAGCGAGTCGATGATGTGTGGCACACGGCCAATGTAGGGGGCTGCCGTCGATACCGCGGATCGATCGCCGAGGCGAACTGGCTGCATGCGGCGGACGACTCAGACGTCGTTGCGGATGAGATCCTCATAGCTCTCGCGCCTGACGACGAGCCGGCTGTCACCGGCTCGGGCGAAGACAACGGCAGGACGCAGGATCTTGTTGTAGTTGGAGCCCATCGAGTGGCCGTAGGCACCCGTCACCGGCGTCGCCACCAGATCACCGACCTCGAGGGGAGGCACTCGGCCCTCCCGCACCAGGAGATCGCCCGACTCGCAGTGCTTTCCGACGAGTCGGATCGGATCGGTCCGTTCGGCCCCCACAGCGGCTGGAGCGAAGGTCTCATAGCCGCTGCCGTACAACACCGGTCGAGGGTTGTCGCTCATGCCACCGTCGACGGCGACGTACGTCCGGACTCCCGGCAGATGCTTGATGGTCCCAACCGTGTAGACGGTGATCGCGGCGGATGCGACGATCGATCTTCCCGGTTCGGCCCAGATCGACGACGCAACGCTCTGTTCTCGAGCCGAGCGATGCAGGATGTCGGCCCACTCGGTGATGCTGGGAGCGTCCTCCCCTTCGACATAGGCAACACCGAGCCCGCCCCCAACAACCAGTTCAGGGAAGTCATACGGCCGGGTGAAGTCGGCGAGCACGCCAAGTGAGTCGGCGAACGACTCGACCCGGAAGACCTGCGAACCGATATGGGCGTGAACTCCGCGCACATCCAGATGCGGCGACGCCACGGCCCGGTCGATCGCCATCGCAGCCAGCCCGGACGAGACGGTGAATCCGAACTTCGAGTCGTCCTGTCCCGTGGACACATACTCGTGGGTGTGCGCCTCGACACCGGGAGTCACTCGGAGAAAGACCGCAGGGGGAGTCACACCCTCGCTGGCCACGAGACGCTCGATACGATCGATCTCGTCGAAGCTGTCCACGACCAGCCTGCCAACGCCGTGAGTCAGTGCCATGTGCAGCTCTCGCTCGGACTTGTTGTTGCCGTGCATGACCAGCCGCTCCGCCGGGACCCCGGCCTGCAGGGCGACGAACATCTCGCCTCCGGTTGCGACGTCGATCCGCATGCCCTCCTCGTGAGCGAGTCGGGCCATGGCCAGACAGAGGAACGCCTTGGAGGCATACACGGCGCCATCACCGAACCCGGCAACGGCTTCTCGCGCTCGGGTCCTCAGATGGTCTTCGTCGTAGATGAAGAGTGGGGTACCGAATTCCGCAGCGAGCTCGTCGACGCGACATCCTCCGATGGACAAAGCACCGTCGGACTCGACGTCCGACGTCAGCGGGAGGAGATGGCGGGGGAGTATCGACACGCCGTCAGCGTACCGAGAGGCGCTGCGAGGTCAGCTCGACCTCTCGTGCTCCCGCCACAGGAACCACCATCCGAGTCCGTGAAGTCCGATCGCAGCAGCGAGCACGGCAGCGCCCAGATACTCGCCGATCAGCACCGCGGCCAGTGCCGCCATGGCAGCGGTGATGACGAGAGCGACGCGCACTCCGTTGAGGGGACCGAACATGCTCCACACGATACGGGGTCGGCGGCGTTTCCGAAACGGGGCGCGAGCCAACGACGTGCGCAGGAGCGCCCAGGGGCACCGATCCGAGATCGACGGTCATGCGAGGCTCGAGCGCGCCGGTTGGCCGATGACCACCTGCGGGTGACGGCCCATAGAATCTCGGGATGTCAAACACCACCGCCGTTCGACCGCGTCGGTTTCCGGGTTGGCGGATACTCGGACTGGCGATCATCACAGCCTCTCTGACCGCTCCCGGTCAGACGATCGGCGTGTCCGTGTTCGTCGATCACTTCATCACCGACCTGGACCTGAGCCGGTCGGCAGTGTCCACGGCGTATCTGATCGGAACTCTGAGCGCGGCGACATTTCTGCCCTGGATCGGCCGGCGAGTCGACGCTATCGGCGTCCGTCGGGCGATGACGCTGATCGGAGTCGCCTTCTCCATTGCACTGGTGCTGATGTCGCAGGTCTCGGGGTTCGTCACGCTCGCAGCGGGCTTTGTCTTGATCCGGATGCTTGGCCAGGGCTCTCTGACGCTCTCGTCCACCGTGGCAGTGACGCTCTGGTTCCAGCGGCGGAGGGGGCTGGTGCTCGGTCTGCTGGCGACCGGAACCGGGATGTTGATGAGCCTGGTCCCGGTCGGTTCGAATGCGATCATCTCGTCGATCGGTTGGCGTGCGACATGGCTCGTCCTGGGGGCGATCATCGCCGTGACGGTCGTGCCGATCGGCTGGTTCGGCATGATCGACCGTCCCTCCGATCTGGGGTTGGAGCCCGATGGCGATGCGCCGCCCTCCTCGGGAACCGCTCCTGTCGTCGCGAGGTCGTTCTTGCGCTCGGAGGCAGTCCGCACCGGCCGGTTCTGGATCCTGGTATCCGCGTCCGCCTCGGTGGGGATGCTCAGCACAGCGTTGAACTTCCATCAGATCTCGTTGCTGGGAGACGCAGGACTCACCACGACCGAGGCCGCGGTGATGTTCCTTCCCCAATTCGTCGGGACGGCGCTATCAGGCGTTGCGTTCGGATGGTTGAGTGACCGCCTCTCCGGGCGAACGCTGATCCCGCTCTCCATGGCGCTGCTGGCGACCACGCTCGCATTTGCGGGCGTCCTGACAGCCGGCCCGATCGTCGTCGTGTACGCCCTGATGCTCGGAGCGACCGGCGGAGCGTCACGGAGTATCGGGGCCACGCTGATGCCGAGGTGGTTCGGCACCGACCACATCGGGGCGATCACCGGATTGTCGACGCTGGTCGGCGTCGCGTCGACGGCAGTCGGCCCCGTCGCGTACTCGGTAGCGAAAGATCTCACGGGGGAGTACACGACCGCTTCCCTGGTGTTCGTGGTGATCCCGGTGACGGTTGCCATCGCCGCTGTTGTGGCCGGCGTCGGGCGAATGACGACGCACTGACTCCTATCGGGATCATGCTGCAATCGAGGATCGAGACACCCCGGTCGTAGAGTTGCGGGATGCCATTGACCAGTCGAACACTCATGGGCCCCGGCCCCGGAAACCCGTATCCCGAGGTGGCGCAGGGGTTGGTGAAGCCCATGCTCGGCCACCTCGATCCGCTCTTCCTCGACACTCTCGATGAGACCAATGCCCGCCTCAGGGAAGTGTGGAGGACTGAGAATCGGCTCACATTCCCCGTGTCGGGAACTGGCTCGGCCGGCATGGAGATCAGCTTCGTCAACGTCATCGCACCAGGATCGGTCGCCGTGATCGGAGTGAACGGCGTGTTCGGCAACCGGATGTGCGATGTTGCCGAGCGGGCAGGCGCCGAGGTCGTCCGCGTCGACTTCGAATGGGGGCAACCCGTCGACCCGCAACGTCTGCTGGCGGCACATCCCGATCCCGACGTCATCGCCCTGGTGCATGCCGAAACATCGACCGGTGTCCGATCCGACATCGCCGCCGTGGCGGCCGGCAAGGGCCGGGCACTGGTGATCGCCGACTGCGTGACGTCGCTCGGCGGCATTCCGGTCGAGATCGACGACTGGAACATCGACATCGCCTACAGCGGGACACAGAAATGCCTGGGAGTCCCCCCGGGTCTCGCGCCCTTCACGATCAACGAACGAGCCCTCGAGCGGGTGATCGATCGTCCCCGTTCGTGGTATCTCGATCTGAATCTGATCGCCCGGTACGTCGACGGGGGGAGCGGACGCTCGTACCACCACACCGCCCCGATCACGATGATCCAGGCCCTCCACGCTGGACTTGGAGCCCTTCTCGACGAGGGTCTGGAAGCGTCGTGGGCCCGGCATCAAAAGGTCGGTGACCACCTCAAGCAGGGCCTGGTCGATCTCGGCTTCCAGTTGTTCGCAGCGGAGGGCTATCGCCTTCCCGAACTGACGACGGTCCTCGTTCCCGAGTCGATTGACGAAGCCGAGGCGCGACGGCGCCTGCTCGACGAGTACGACATCGAGATCGGCGGGGGTCTCGGCGCTTATGCGGGGAAGGTGTGGCGGATCGGGACCATGGGTCATACTGCCCGCGAGTCCAATGTCCGTCTGCTGCTGGCCGCCCTCGCTGAGATCATGGGTTGACTCCGGCGGCATGCTCGGGCGACCGGGCATGTGACGTGTGTTCGCCTCGCAGGCTGAGCGAGTGCGCCCTCAGCGACTCGAAACCGGAGCGCGAGCCACGTCGGAGCGCCGTGATGTGGCGAGGGGGAGTGACAACCTGAACGTCGTCGCGTCGATCGAGCGCCGATACGTGAGATCTCCACCCATCAACGTCGCCAGGACCCGAGCCGACGAGAGTCCAAGCCCCGTCGATTCGATGTGTCCTGAGACGCCGACCAGGCCGAACGGCTCGAACAGTCCTTCGATCGCTTCCGGGGGGATGCCGGTTCCGCGATCTGTGACTTCCACCACGGCCGCGTTGCGACCTTCTGTGACGTACACCTCGATCGGGGGTCGACCGTGGCGGATGGCGTTCGTCAGGAGGTTCGTGACGATCTGGCGGACGCGGCGCGGGTCTGCATAGACCTGAACGTCCCCGAACGCCTCGAGGCTCACATCCGCCATCGTCCGGCACATCGTCCACACCTCCTGGCCGAGATCGAATGCGCTGGGGTGGATCTGGAACTGTCCGGAATTGCGAAGGGCGGTGACACTCAGGTCCTCGATGATGTCGGCGGCAGCCTGCGCTTCGTCAGCGACCATGGACGCCAGCTCACGCTCGTTGGCCGACAGCCCCGGTTCATCGCGCAGGGCGATGGCAAGACCGAGCACCCCGGTCAGCGGCGTCTTGACGTCGTGGGCGACCGCTGCGATGAAGCGATCCTTTGACGTGTCCGTCTCTTCGAGTCGTCTCCGGAGATCCGAGGTGTACCCCACATAGAGCCCCATCAGGGGCACGACCAACATGCCAATCGCACCTTCGACCCCACCGAGCAGGTCGACACCCATGGTGTGGTCGGTCTGGAGGAAGAGCAACATGTGAACCGGATAGAACAACGATGCGACCACCGCAGCTCCGCTCTTGCCGAAGAGGTGGGCCGTCACGATCGTGGGGAGAACGGAGACGGCGACGTACATGTCCTGGAGTATCGAGTCGTGACCCAGGGGGAACAGAGCCGCATAGGCGAGCCACACCGCTGCGGCCACGGTGAGCTGGCGACTCTTCGATGCGGAGCGCAACCATTTCATGGGACCTTCATCGTCGGCCGAAGCGGGCTCCTTGAGAAGCTCCTTCGATGCTCAGCGGTGTCCGAGTGCCGTCTGGAATCGCTTTCGAACGTCGTCGAGCACCACTGGGACATCCTGCGACGCCAAACCGGCAGTCGGTACGGCATCGAGTACGTCGACCCTGACCGTCCCGGGACGCAGGATGATCGAGCCTCTTGGCTGAATGTCGAGGGAGTTGTGGATCACGATGGGGACGATGGGCACCTGCGCGGCGACCGCGAGGTGGAATCCGCCCTTCTTGAACGGGCCGAGCCGAGGGGTCAGCTGCCTCGAGCCTTCGGGAGCGACGGCAATGCTCAACCCGGACTCGAGTGTCTCGACCGCGGCCGTGAGCGCGTCGATACTGCCCTCAGTGTCTGAGCGATCGATGAAGACGACGTCGCCGAGCTCGAAGATCTGTCCAATGATTGGCACTCTCCTGAGTTCGGCCTTGGCGATCGCGGTCACATCCTGACGCAGCAGCCGCATCAGAATGATGCCGTCGAAGTTGGATTGATGGTTGAACATGAAGACACACGGTCGGTCCGACCAGAGGTTGGCCTCACCGCTGACATCCAGTCGGACTCCGGCGAGCGACATCGCATAGTCGCCCCAGGTGGACATCGTCAGATTGACCGCCTGCCGTTTCGAACGGTTGATGAGTCCGGTGACGAGGCCGGCACTCGCCGCGGGAATGACAGAGGTCTGCGCGAGGACGGTTCGGATGATCTGTGATCGCGTCGGGCGACCCCTGCTGTCGAACGAGGCCTGCTCCCATCCCCTGATCCGAGCCTCCCGTGCCAGCCGGCGGTCGGGGTTCAGCGGCTGAGGATGCCCGACGATCTCGAGGAGCGGGAGATCCTCGTATCCGTCGGCGTAGAAGAAGGCATCCCCGAGATCGAGTGCTTCGGACTGCGCATACTCGATCGCCGCAGATGCCTTGCCAGACCCGTGGACGATTGGCTCTGCAACCTCGCCGGTCAGCCGTCCGTCGTCATCGGTGGGTAGCCGGTTGCAGATCACATGATCGACCGCCAGATCCGCTGCGACATGGGTGACCTGGAACTCGTTCGCAGCTGACACCAATACGACCCGGTGCCCCCTCGCCCGGTGGTTGTCGATGATCGTGCGGGCTTCCGGGTATACCCAGGAGGCGATCTGATCCTCGTACACAGCCCGTGCAACCGTCGCCACTTCCTCCTCTGCCGCCCCTGCCATCGCCCTGGCCGATGCCCGCAGCAAGTCTCCGAAGTCGGCTCTGCCGAGTTGATAGCGAAGGGCGATCGCTCCCACCCCGATGTCGGCTGCCACCGGACGCTTCATCCGCTCGAGTGCGAATGCGAACGCAGTGAATCCGGAGACGAGGGTGCCGTCCATGTCGAAGAAGGCGACGGTTCCTGGTCCTTCGGGTGCGGTGGCGATCTCATCGAGCAGGTGGGAGGGGAGCACGCCGAGATCGTAGGTTCATCGGTCGTGAGGTCGGTGTCGGGGTCGGCGCGGATCCCTTCGACGCAGGGTCAGAGAAGTTTCGACAGGACGATCACACTTCGGGTGCGATCGGCGCTCGGGTGCGCCCGAATCGCCTCTATCACCGGTTCGAGGTCATCCGGCGTTCTGCACCGCAGGTGGATCAGCGCATCCGCCTCACCGGTGACCGTGTACGCGGCGATGACCTCAGGGATGTCCGCCACCATCGAACGGATGTGTGCAGGGCCGGTCCGCCCCCGACAGAACAGTTCGACCATGGCCTCCGTTGCGGTCGGCTCGGCGATGGAGGCGTGATATCCCGTGATGGTCCCGTCCGACTCGAGTTTGTCGACCCGGCGCTTGACAGCCGGGCCGGAGAGTCCGACCGTCGAACCGATCTCGCTGTAGGTCGCGCGACCATGTCGACGGAGATATGCAAGAATCTGTGTGTTTATGTGGTCCATGACGCATGATTCTATACCACAACGCATGGATTCGTGTTCATGAGTGGGCCCTACGGCCGATACCATGTGCATCAGATCGCTGGAGTGTTCGAGATCTTTCCCGCAAGGAGCCGAGATGAGCCATTACCTGATGTCCAGCCCGGACCACTTCGAGGTCGTCAGCCGTTTGAACCCGTGGATGAATCCCGACGAACCCGTCGATCGAGGCAAGGCGATCCGGCAGTGGTCGTCACTCGTCGACGTGTACGAGCGGCTCGGCCACATCGTCGACGTGGTCCCCGCTGCCGCGGGGCTACCCGACATGGTGTTCGCCGCCAATGCCGGGGTCTCGATCGACGGAAGAGTCATGACAGCGGTGATGGCCAGCAAGGAGCGCACCGGAGAGCAGGACCACTACCGGAAGTGGTTCGATGCTGCCGGGTTCGACCAGGTCTACACCCCCAACCACGTCAACGAAGGGGAGGGGGACTTCCTCTTCACCGGAGAGGTCCTGCTCGCAGGAACCGGGTTCCGGACCGACGTACGGGCGCACCAGGATGCACAGGCCTTCTTCGACGTCGAGACGGTCACGCTCCAGCTCGTCGACCCGAGGTGGTACCACCTCGACACGGCGTTGTTCGTGTTGTCACCCGAGGTCGTCGTCTGGTATCCGGAGGCCTTCTCACCCGACTCACAGTCGGAGCTCGAACAGCGGTTTCCCGACTCGATCAGGGCAACCACCGCCGATGCGCTCGCGTTCGGCCTCAACTCGACGGCAGACCGCAACCGGATCGTGATGCCCTCATCGGCCCGCGAGCTGGCTGACCGTCTGGCGACCGATGGTGTCGAGGTGCACACGGTCGATCTCTCCGAGCTGCTGAAGGCAGGCGGATCGGTCAAGTGCTGCACCCTTGATATCCACCTGCCCCGGGTAGACTGACAAGGTCAGACCGAGCAGGCATGCGGCCGCTTTGCCCGGCGATGACACGCCCTCCGACCGGAGGGTCGTTCACCTCGATGTCCGGATTTCTTGGGTTCTGTGGTGACTTTCAGTTAGACGTGGGCCGCGAAATGTCATAAGGTGTTTGACATGTTCCGGAAGCATCCGGGACGGATACACCACTCGCTATCTACCGAAAGAGCCGATGACTCTCGCATCGTCACGCTATTCGTCTGCGCTCGTCGACGAACGAGGCAGATTGACCACCGACCTGACCGCCCAGTACCTGGATGAGATCGGGCAGCATGAACTCCTCACGGCAGATGATGAGGTCGCGCTCGCTCAGACCATCGAGGCCGGCGAGGAGGCTGCGAAGAAACTCGAGGCCGGGGTCGACGATCCCAAGGAGCGAGCCAAGCTCCGCAGAGCCGTGCGAGAAGGCCAGCGCGCCAAGGACCGATTCGTGTCGGCCAACCTGCGTCTCGTCATCTCCAACGCCCGCAAATACGCCTCGTCGAAGATCGAGCTCCTCGACCTGATCCAGGAGGGAAACCTCGGACTGATCAGAGCTGTCGAGAAATTCGACTGGCGCAAGGGATTCAAGTTCTCGACCTACGCCACGTGGTGGATTCGGCAGGCGATGACACGCGGAATCGCTATGCACAGCCGGACCATCCGGGTTCCGGTGCACATGCACGATCTGGAACTCCAGGTCCGCAAGACGACCGCCCGCCTCGAGTCCGAGTTCGGCCGCCCACCGACCGATGCAGAGATCGCCGAGCACTCAGGGCTCGACCAAGAGCAGGTCCAGAAGGTCCGCGAGCTCGTCGGGACCGTGTCGATGGAGACCCCGATCGGCGAGGACGGCTCTGCAGAGCTCGGCGACCTGATCCCCGATGAGGACACGCCGTCGCCCGAAGATCTCGCCACCGCCCGGGACGAAGCCGATCAGGTACTCGCTGCCTTGCAGCATCATCTGTCGGAACGTCAGTCACGCATCTTGATCTTCCGGTACGGATTGGACGGGAACCCGCCACGCACCCTCGATGAGATCGGGGACATGTTCGATCTGACCCGAGAGCGCATCCGGCAACTCGAGAAGCGGGCGCTCTCCAAGCTCCGCCATCCGTCGGTGTCGCTGCTCCGCTGAGGAGCGTCGGTCAATCGATCAGACCTGAGAGAGGCTCCGCACCCGCTGCGGGGCCTCTCTGCTGTCTCACCAACCCTGCGATCGTCCCCATGCAGCCGGGGGACGTTGGCACGCGGTATCAGGTGATCGGAGTGTTGGCGAGCGAAACAACGGTGCCAATCGTCAGGGCCGCCGCGACCGCGGGCATGAACCACCCCGGACGGAGGCGTGCTCGCCAGAGACTCCAGGCCGCGACGAGCACCGTGAGGATCCCGAAGACGATGCTGCCCACATGAGCGAGATCGGACAGAGGCGCCGCCTCGGTGCAAACCGGTGGGCAATAGACGATCGGGAAGCCGTTGGTCATTGCCGCCCAGACGGCGCCGAGGATGCCGGCGCTGGCAACGCCGCCACCGTTGCCCTGCGCTCCGGCAACAAAGGACACCGCCCACCACACCTGGATCAAAGCAACGCCGACCAGTATCGCGGCCTCGGTTGACGACAGGGTCCCGTGTAGGTCGAACAGGCCGACGCCGAAGTCCATCACTATGTGCATCGCGCTGAAGAACATGGCCGCCATGCCAACAACCAGCCAGATGGGCATCCGCCATGACCGGCCCGACCATGCGAGTTGCTCGCTACCCATCCGCATCATTCCTTTCAACGGAGGGGGATGGCGTAGCGCTGACCGCGAAACGACCCATCAGCAGAACCACCGACAACACCGCCACCCACAGCCAGTACGCGGCGAACGGCACGAACGCGACGGGGAGGGTCCAGACGGCTCGCGCCAGCACCGATCCGACCCCCGCTACGAGCCCCCACCAACCCAACCAGCGCGGCAGGTCGCGACTCGTCAAGATGATGAGGCCGGCGCAGATCCCGACGGCGCCGGCGGACACCCAGCCGTTGGCGAACGACAGGTTGCCGAGGTCGTATGCGTAGCGTGCCACCTGCGGATCGATGTCACCGGAGCGATATACGGCAGCATCCCAGCTCGCGATCTGTCCTGACACCACGCTGACGATGCCGGCGCCGGCAAGGAACGTCGAGCGCCATGGCAGGTCGCTCTCGTAGCGTCGAAGGAGGAGGGCGAGGCCGAGGCTGAACCAGAGCATTGCGATCAGACCGACAGCGGTCGCGAACGAGCTGATTGCTCCGAGCGAGTCGTCGAGTGATCGGAAGAACGCGACGGCCTCGTCGGCCGTGCTGTCCATCGGCGCGCTCTGGTAGTCGTTGGCGAACGAAGCTCCCAGCACGACCAGGAGGGTGACGAGCCCGGCGCTTCCAGTGATGCGGGCGAGGTTTCGTCGTGCCTCGACGGATTCGAGAGTCGGGACGGTTCCGACGAGTTGCGTCATCGGCGATCCTCCTTTGGTGTGGGACGTGTTTGGAAAACGTACCGATCCCCAGCGTTCGAAACATCAGCGCCACCGCGCATTTTCGATGCAGTGGTGGCACCGTTGCGAGCACGCCGCGCGGGTGAGATAATCCGTGTGTGGCGTTCCTGCGGCTTTGGTTCGTTCCGACCTTCCTGATCGCGCTCGCGGTGCTGATCGAGCTCGCGGCAGTGCCGTTGTCGTGGGGCCTCGAACCGATGTGGGACACGCTGCTCCTCGCGGTGTCCTCGATCGCGACGACCGTCGCAGGGGCGCTGATCTTGACCCGTCATCGCCGGCATGCGATCGGCTGGCTGTTGATCGCACAGGGCCTCCTGGATGCACTCGGTGGCGACCTCGCTCAGGGCTGGGGATTGCGGGCCGCTGACCAGGGCTGGGCGTTCGGGCCGCCGGCCGAGTTCGTCGCCACAGCGAGCTGGTTGCCGACGGCACCAGCGGCCGTCGCGGTGCTGCTTCTGTACCCGAACGGGCATCTGACCTCGCGGCGCTGGTCACTCGTGCTCTGGCTGTCGATCATCGGGGTTCTGGCTGCCGAGCCGGGCTGGGTGTTCAACCCTGACGCCGGCAGCGAATACGTCGCCGGCCACAACCCGTACGCGGTCGACTGGCTCCCCACCGCGACGATGTTCATCGCAGGGTTCGCGATCGTGGCGGTGTCCCTGCTCGCCGCCGCTGCGGCGGTCGTCGTGCGGTTCCGAGCTGCGAACGAGGTGGAGCGGCTGCAGCTGAAGTGGTTCGTCCTCGCCAGCGCCGTCCTCGCCGTCGGGCTCACCCTGGGAGGCGCATTGTGGTTCGTGACGCCGATCGCGCACGTCCTTCCGGCGCTCGTCGTCACGATCTGGCCGATCGCGATCTGTGCTGCGATCTTGCGCTACCGGCTCTACGACGTTGACCTGGTGATCAGCCGGACCATCAGCTACGCGGCGTTGACCGTCCTGCTCGCAGCGGTGTACGGCGGCGGCGTCGTCGTCCTCGGCGCCGTCGTCGGTCGCGACTCGGCGTGGGTGACTGCGGTGGCCACGCTGCTCGCCGCTGCGCTGTTCGGGCTCGTACGCCGCCGCGTGCAAGACGTGGTCGATCGTCGGTTCCGTCGGCAGCGCCACGACGCGTTGGCGGTCATGGCCGGCTTCGTCGACGACCTGCGTCACGACCACGTCGAACCCGAACAGGTCGTTGACGCGATCCGCGCCGCGATGCGCGATCCCGGCCTCGATCTGCGGTTCGTCCTACAACGCGACGGGCCGAGCGTCGACGCACGGGGCCGACCAGTCACAGACGTCGACCCTGACGGTGAACGCGTGTCCGTCCGTCGCGGCGGGATCACCCTCGCTGAGGTCGTCTGGTCCCCGACGCAGCGACGCGGACCGAGCCCTTCTGCCAGCGGTCCTCGACGTGGCGTCGATCGCGATCGAGATGGCGCGGCTTCGCGTCGAGCTGCGCCAACGCCTCGACGAAGTCGACGAGTCCCGCGCTCGCATCGCAGCCGTCGCTGACGACGAACGCCGCCGGTTGGAGCGCGACTTGCACGACGGCGCCCAACAGCGGCTGGTGTCGATCGGGCTCGCGCTGCGGCACGCGCAACACGAACTCGGCACCGAACCCGAGTCGGCGCGTCGGACCCTGGATGGAGCCGTCGTCGAGATCAGCGCCGCCATCGACGAACTGCGTGCTCTCGCGCATGGCCTGCGCCCAACGCTCCTGGAAGCCGGCCTCGGCCCGGCCCTGCGCGACCTGGCCAGCAGATCACCGGTGCCCGTTGCCGTCAACGCAACCAGTGACCGGTACCCAACCGACGTCGAGACCGCCGCGTACTTCGTGGCCTGCGAAGGACTGACCAACGCCGTCAAGCACTCGCGCGCCGCGAGCGTTCGGCTCGACGTCGCACGCCACGATTCAACGCTGATCGTGAGCGTCACCGACGACGGTGCCGGCGGCGCAACCATCAACCGCGGATCCGGACTGGCGGGACTGTCCGACCGCGTCGCCGCGCTCGGCGGGCGACTGCTCATCGACAGCGGCCCCGGCGACGGGACCACCATCAGCGCGGAGCTGCCGTGCGTGTCGTGATCGCCGAGGATCAAGTCCTGCTCCGCGAGGGCCTCGCCCGCCTGTTCATCGACGGCGGCCACGAGATCGCCGCCACCGAAGGCGACGGCGACGCGGTGGTCGAAGCCGTGGACCGTGAAATGCCCGACCTCGTGGTCGTCGACATCCGGATGCCACCGACCTACACCGACGAGGGCACCCGGGCAGCTCGAACCATCAAGCTCCGGCATCCGTCCGTCGGCGTCCTCGTGCTCTCACAACACATCGAAACCGCCCACGCGGTCGACCTCGTCGGCAAGCCCGGCTTCGGATACCTGCTGAAGGACCGCGTCCTCGATGTCGACGACTTCCTCGCCACCGCAAGCCGCGTCGCCGCCGGTGGCTCGGCACTCGACCCCACCGTCGTCGAGACCCTTTTCCGCGTCACCTCCGGCGGCCCGCTCGCCCGACTCACCGCCCGCGAACGACACGTACTCGAACTCATGGCGACAGGCCTCACCAACACCGGCATTGCCCAACGCCTATTCCTCAGCGAACGCACCGTCGAGGCGCACGTACGACACGTGCTCATCAAACTCGACATCCCCGCCAGCGACGAAGACCACCGTCGAATCCTCGCCGTCCTGACCCACCTGCGCAACACGAGCGACCGGAGCTGAACCGCCCACCCGGTTCAGACCCGCATATCGAACCCCCATCCGTCTACCCACCCGCTCATGAATCGGCACTCGGCGCTACACCCGCTATCTGGAAGGTGATCGGCCGAGGCGCAAACGGGTAGCGCATGATGACGACCCGGCTCGAGGAACTCGTTCGCCGAAAGCGCTCTAGATCCGGCATTGTGAGCTGACCAGATATTGGAAATTCCACGTTCAATGGTTGTGGTCATAGGCAAGCGGCGAGTCGTCGCCCTCGGTCTGAAAGCAGGGGACGTTGGTGTGCGGTCTCAGGGGGAGGGGACCGGAGCGAAGGCGGCCATCGAGAAGCCCTCGACCTCGACCGGATCCCCCTCGAGTGGAACGATCCTGATGCGAGCGCCTCCCACCGCGACGGCGAATGTCGTCGAGTCCGCTGACCACAGACTGAGGGCACGGTCGTACTGGTCCCAGAACGGGAGATACGCCGATGCGAGCTCATCACTCGGAGCAAACGGCTCGAATTCGAGGTCGATGTCACGTCCTGGCTGAAGCACCCGCGGGATCAGCTGGCCGACCTGCTCGGTCCGGGTCGTATACAGGAGCGCATCTCCGTCCGGGCTCCATTGCACCAGGTCGATGGCGATCGATGTCCGCTCGGCGATCACGGTTCCCGAATCGACATCCAACACGACGAGGCGCTGGTCGCCGACCTCGCCACCCACCACCGCGAGCCGCCGCCCATCGAGCCCGGCGAAGAGGCGAACCGGCACATCCGCAGTGGTGAGTGTGGTTCGATCTCCGGAGGCGACGTCGAGCTTCACGATCTCGTTGGAGTCGGTCTGGAACGAGATCTGTCTGAGCGGGCCGGCGACTGCTTCCGATCGACCACGGGCGAGAAACAGGCCGTTGTTCGTCCAGAGAGGTGTCGCGAACCGACCGGGCTCGAAACCGAGGTCGGTGACCGTGGCCCCGGGAACATCGATGATGCCGAGCCTGGTTGCGCCGATGTTGGCTGCGACCTGTGCTCCGTCGGGAGACCAATCCAGAAAGAACGGAGTGGCGACGCCGTGGCGCTGAGCAACCCCCGCCGCCGGGTCGAGCGACCCGAACAACACACCGGTGCCGCCCGGGTCGTTTCCCAAGAACGCCACCCGGTCGCCTCGGGGGTTCCATGCGTAGAAGAAGGGGGCGGTGGGAACCTCGATCTCAGCCGAGATCCCGGTCGACAGCGACGTGACTACGGAGGCGAAGCCCGAACCATCCACAGCTGCTCCCGTCCAGACAACGCTTCCGTCTGGCGATGGCGTGACCTGCGAGACTCCGAGGCCGCTGGTTTCGAGCTGACGCCTCGGATTTGCCGAGCCAGGTTCGTCGAACACGGCGATCGAGTCGGAGTCCCAGGCGACCAGGGCTCCGGGGTTGGGAACCGGCTCCGTCGTGTCCGGCGTCGCACCGACGGAGCAGGCCGACGTGATGAGAAGGCACGCTGTCAACGCAGATCTGAGCATCACCAGAGGCTAGGCACCTCTCGCCTCTGTACGATCGAGGGCGTGACACCGAGCCATACCGAGACGTACGTCATCGACGACCTCGACGCCAGGATCATCGCGCTCTGGCGGAAGGAGCCGCGAATCGGCATCCTCGAGATGTCGCGTCGGCTCGCCGTTGCCAGAGGGACCGTGCAGTCACGACTCGACAAGATGATCGGCGCTGGCGTGATCACTGGCTTTGGACCCGAGGTGGACCTCTCCCGAATCGGATTCGATGTCGTCGGCTTCACCACGATTGAGGTCGTGCAAGGGAGAACGGCCGAGGTGATCGAGCATCTCACGACGATTCCGGCCGTCATCGAAGCTCACTCGATTGCCGGCCAGGGCGACATCCTGGTTCGAATCGGAGCCCGCTCGAATGAGCAACTGATGCAAGTGCTCCAGCAAATCCTCCAGTCGCCGGCGGTCGACCGAGCGTCGACGTCCATGGCGCTCGCCAACCACATTGCATATCGCACCCTGCCGCTCGTCGAACAGGCAGCTTCAGGCAGCTAGCCGACCACCCGCCCGCATACCTCGCCGATCGGTTCGGGATGGCCGTCCCGGTCGACGGTGGCGGTGATCACCACCTCATCGCCGTCCAACAGATAGCTCCTGGTCGTATCGCCCAGTGTGATGGGATCGGCTCCGTCAGCGGTCAGCTCGAGAAGGCTGCCGACGCCCACCTCTCCCGAGATCGTTCCGGTGCCGATGAGGTCACCGGCGCGGATCGGCGCCCCGTTCGATGTCATGTGGGCGATCTGCTGCGGCGGTGTCCAGTACAGATCACGTGCATTGGTGGCGGAGACACGGTGCGGCTCGCCTCCGTTGGGCGTGATCCAGGCCTCGAGAGAGATATCGAACGACCAGTCGTCGACCTGTCTGAGTTGGGGGACGGGGGGAGGGGCTTGCTCCGGGCTGGGCTCGCGACATCCATCCAGGGCCGCAAGTGGCACGACCCAAGCGCTGACCGAGGTCGCAAACGACTTGCCCAAGAATGGTCCGAGCGGTTGGTACTCGAAGGCCTGGATGTCCCGGGCGCTCCAATCGTTCATCACGACCACACCGAAAACGTGATCGGCGGCAGCTTCTGTGCTGACCGGTTCGTTCGGTGCCGTCGGGTTGCCGAGCACGTAGCCGAGCTCCACCTCGAAGTCGAGGCGCTCGGTCGGCTCGAACCGAGGCGCCCCATCGACCAGGCGCTGGCCTCTGGGGCGCGGGACGGGCGTTCCGGAGACGACGACGGTGCCAGCCCGAGCGTGGTAGCCAACCGGCAAGCGCAGCCAGTTCGGCATGAGGGGGTCCGCGTCAGGTCGGAACAGCCTGCCAACGTTCTCGGCGTGATGGCGTGAGCTGTAGAAATCGACGAAGTCGGCCACGTCCCACGGAAGATGAAAGCGCTGGTCTTGGCGATTCTCGAGGAGCGGCTCGACCTTCGGCCGTTCGCTCTCGTCTGACACGAGTTCCATGGTTCTCTGCCTGACCGCCGACCATTGCTCCGGACCCAGCGCCAGCAGCGGGTTGAGCGATCCTGCCATGAGGACATCGTGAGGTACGGCGTCGTCGTACAGGCCCACGTTGGCGGCTCGATGGACGTCGAAGATCTTGCTTCCGATGGCAACGCACAGATGTCGGGTGAATCCACTGGAAAAGACGCCGTACGGAAGGTGAGAAAGCGTGGGCTCGCCCGGTTCGATGTCGATCCACCCGCTCATGGCATGCCCGGAACACGATGAGGGTTTTGGCCGGAATGCTGCATCGGATCCATATAGGGTCGCATGATGACAGATACCAGCGAGTTGGGCGGGAAAGTCGCGCTCATCACCGGCTCTTCGAGCGGGATCGGAGAGGCCACTGCTCGTCGCCTCTCCGGGCTCGGAGCATCCGTCGTAGTGAACTCAGCCACGTCGATCGACGCCGGAGAAGCCGTTGCAGCCAGCCTCTCTGGTCCGAGCGCGTACGTTCGAGCCGACATCTCGAGTGCTGAAGACCGCCACGAGCTCCTGACCAGGACCATCGATCGATTCGGCGGACTCGACATCCTCGTGAACAACGCCGGATGGACCAGCGTGATCGACCACACCGACCTCGCCGGGCTGACACCGGAGATCTTTCAGCGGACCCTCGACGTCAACGTCACCGGCACGTGGGAACTCACCAGAGCGGCGATCCCACGCCTGATGGAGGCATCCGACCCGGTCGTCGTCACGGTGACCTCGATCGCCGGTCTCCGACCGATGGGCAGCTCGATCGCCTATGCAATGTCCAAGGCGGCACTCAACCACATGACGGTGCTGCTCGCCAAGAGCCACGGTCCGATCCGTTTCAATGCCGTGGCGCCCGGTCTGGTCGCAACACCGTGGACCGAGGATTGGAGCAAACTCCACCAGACGGTACGCGAGCGCACACCGCTCGGTCGGGCGGCGACTCCTGACGATTGCGCAGAGGCGGTCGTTGCGGTCGTGCGCAACCGCTACATGACCGGAGCGGTGCTCGTCGTGGACGGTGGCTTCTCCACCGTCGTCTGAGCCGCCTGGATCAGCCTCGAAGGTAGACCGGCTCGTCAATGGACGAGTCGTCCGGCGAGTAGCGATACCCGTCTTCGTCGAACGCCTCGAGCCCGGTCAGTGTGTCGACCCGGTTGCGCAGGATCCATGAGGCCATCTGTCCGCGAGCGCGCTTGGCATAGAAACTGATCACCTTGTACTCGCCGTTCTTGTGATCCCGAAAGACCGGCGTGACGATCCTGCCATCGAGCTGCTCGGGTCGGATCGAGCTGAAGTACTCCTTGCTGGCAAGGTTGATCAATGCCTTCGGTCGAGCGTGTGCGAGATCCTCGTTGAGTGCCTGCGTGATCGTGTCATCCCAGAAGTCGTACAGATTGTTGCCGGCGGGATTCTTCAGCTTGCTGCCCATCTCCAGACGGTACGGCTGGATCAGATCGAGCGGTCGGAGCACGCCGTACAGGCCGGAGAGGATTCGCAGATGGTTCTGCGCATAGTTGAAGTCACGAGCTCCGAATTGTGAGACGTCGAACCCCTGGTAGACGTCGCCCTTGAAGGCGAGAATCGCTGCCCGAGAGTGTCCGTTCGCCGAACCGGGCTCCCAATCCTGGTAACGCTCGAAATTCAGCTCGGCGAGTTGGTCGCTGATGCTCATCAGCGATCCGATCTCTGCCGGTGACTTCGCGGCCAGGATGTCGACCAGTTCTGCGGCTCGATCAGGGAACAGCGGCTGTGTTGCCTTGGTGGTGATCGGCGTGCTCTCGAAGTCGAGCGTCTTGGCCGGGGACAGAACGATGATCACGGTTGATTCCTCGTGGTGCGGTTGGCAGAAACCATAGAAGAGTCGGCAGGGGAGCGGAAAGCGTGGATCACTCGCGTGATGGAACGATGAGGACTGGCCGTCCCGGTGGGCACTACGGGTCGAACGCCCTCTGGCACGCGCTCTACCGGGTCCCCTGGCAGCGATGGCTCACACCCGGTCCGATAGCTCGAGCCACCGTGACTCGGCGGCATCGAGACGATCGACGATGCTCGCTCGCTCCTCCGACAAACCGGTGGCGCGCTCCCAATCTGCACCAGTGTCGGCGAGCAGTGCGTCGATGTCGGACAACCGAGCCGACATCGCCTCGATCTCCTTCTCGATCCGCTGGTACTCGCGTTGCTCGACGTAGGAGAGCCGTTCTCGATATCGGTCGGACGGGGGCTCCTGAGGGGACGGCGTCTCATCGGAGCCAGTATCGGTCTCGGAGACTCGCTCGCGAGTCTCCAGGTAGGCCTGATATCCGCCGGGATGATGGCGGAGCGAGCCGTCGGGATCGATCGACATGATGTCGTTGCACACCCGCTGCAGGAAGTAGCGGTCATGGCTGGCGGCCACCACGGATCCACCCCAGGTGTCGAGGAAGAGCTCGAGGACCCCCAGTGTCTCCAGATCGAGATCGTTGGTCGGCTCGTCCAGCAGGAGCAGATTCGGAGCCTGCACCAACACCCTCAAGAGCTCCAGCCTCCTCCGCTCCCCGCCGGACAGGTCGCCGACTTCGGTCGAGTGCTGGGTGGAGGGAAAGCCGAACCGCTCGAGCAGTTGGCCGCCCGAGATCATGATCCCGCTTTCGAGGCGCGTCTGGGTCGACCATTCGCCCATCACCTCATGAATACGTCTGGATGGCGCAATCGGCTCTGGGTCTTGTCCGTACCAACCGGCTGCCACCGTCTCGCCGACCGCGACCGCACCCTGAGACGGCACGAGCCGCCCTCCCAACAGTCTGAGCAACGTCGTCTTGCCCGATCCGTTCGGGCCGACGATGCCCACCCGGTCGCCTGCGGCCAAGCGCCAGGTGATGTCGTTGAGGATCGACCGATCCTCAAACCGCACGGAGACATCGGACAGCTCCACCACCTTGTCCCCGAGCCGACGAGATGCCAACTCGAGGTTGAGTTCGGCCCGCTGCTCGACCGTCTTCGGTTGTTGGAGTGCCGTCGCCCGATCGATGCGTGCCTTCGACTTCGATGTCCTCGCCTTGGGTGAGCGACGAAGCCAGTCGAGCTCGACCCGAGCCAGATTCATTCGCTTCTGCTCGGAGCGGGCAGCATGCTCCCGTCTGGCTTCTCGAGCCTCGAGATAGTCCTGGTATCTCCCGTGGTGGGTGTGGATCTCTCCCGCCGAGATCTCGAGGATCCTGGTCGCCACCCGGTCGAGCAGGTATCGGTCGTGGGTGACGAGCACGACGGTCTGCGATCTCCTGGCCAGCTCTTCCTCCAGCCAATCGATCGCCTCGATGTCGAGATGATTGGTTGGCTCATCCAGGATCAGGAGGTCAGACTCGACCGCGAGTGCTCTGGCCAACGCGACGCGACGTCGTTGGCCCCCCGAAAGGTTGCCGACCCGTTCGCTGATGTCGGTGATACCGAGCTTGTCGAGATAGGCGATGGTGTCCCTGCCGTCGGCGGCGATGTCCTCGACTGTCGCGTCGTCCGAGAAACCGGGATCCTGCTCGAGATGAGCAACCCTCAGGCCGTTGCGTCTCACGATGGTCCCCGTGTCAGGAGCAACTGCGCCGGCGATCAATTGGAGAAGCGTCGTCTTACCCGACCCGTTGAATCCGATCACGCCGAGATGATCACCCTCATCGATCCCGAAGCTGACCGATTCGAGAACCCGACGTTCGGGGAACGACTTGGAGAGGTTCGAGACGGAGATGATGTTGCTCGACACCACCGAGACGGTAGGGGCATCGAGGCAATGGTGAAATCCTTCGAGTTGGTGCGCGCCGACTCAGGTCAGCTGGTGAAGGTATTCGGGCAACATCGCTCGCCACGTATGCCAATCGTGGGGCCATCCCTCCCATTGGTCCACGCGGTTCGGGATGCCCTTGCCGCCGAGCACGTCGGCGAGTCGCCACGACTCGTTCGGATCCTCCCAGTCGCCCGTGCCGGTTGCAAGGACGACGAAGCGGTTGCGTAGTTGATCGAGTTGCCATCCGGCCTCGATGTTCGGGATCCAGTGGAGCGGTGATGAGAAGTAGAAGTCGTCTGACCACCAGCCGTTGAGCCACGGGCTCAGATCGAACGTTCCACTCATCGCAATAGCCGTCTCGAACACGTCGGGGTGCCGGGTGAGGACCTCGACCGCGTTGAACGCTCCGATCGACGCGCCAGCGGTCGCAATCCGGATCGAATCGTCGCGACAATCGGTGCGTATCGCTGGCACCACTTCCCATCTCACCGCGGCATCGAATTGGTTCTGGAGCCATGTGGCGTGGGCGGGATCTGCGCGATCGATCCACGCTTTCCCTGCGATCGAGTCGACCGAATAGAGCTTCACGCGACCGTCGGCGAGCAACGGAGCGCATGCGTCGACGACCCCCATTCGCTCGATCTCCTCACAATCTCCTCCGGCGGTCGGGAAGACCAGGACCGGTACACCGACGTCTCCCCATCTCGCCAGCCGGAGTTGCCGGGAGAGTCGCTCCGACCACCATGACTCGATGGTCTTCACCGTGAATCGAGCCGGTCTCGCTCGGTCTTCCTCCAGAACTGCAGGAGCCCCCAGAAGTGCTCCGTGAATCGACTCACTTCGTGCTCGGGGAACAGCACCGCGACTTTGCGCTCGACAGCGGTGCGGGCCCGGTCGGTCGTGAAGTACTCCCAGGTGATCTCATCGAGCGCACCGAGATGCTTCGCACAGAACTCTTCGAACCGGGGGGTTTCGTACCGATCGGCTGCGATGTCTGCGTAGCCGGCGAGCTTCTCCTCGAATGGGGCATCGCTGTCGGCGATCAGAAAGAACGGGGTCCACTCGACGTGGTGGCGCATGCTCCGCTGGGTGGCAGCGCAATACAGCGACCACTTGATCAGCGACTTGACCAACCAGGGGATGTGATAGTGGAGACTCGTGACCTGACTGTCAGGATTGGCGTTGGCGAAGTCGATCGGATAGAACACTCCGTCCTTGCGGAGTGCCTCGACGGAATTGAAGTCCCATCCGAAGAAGCTGTTGATGGTCATGGCGAGATCGTGGAGATGAGACCACTCGGCGCTGTCGACGAACCCGAAATCCACCTGATAGCGGTCGTGGATCGGTGCGTCGGGGTCGTACTTGATGACGTTCACCTGCGGCCCGACTGCCAGCACTCTCACGAACAGATCGAATGGCTCGACTGCTGCCTGGAGGTGCATCAGATCCGTCCCCGATGAGTCATAGGCAGCCTGGAGCTCGGCGTCGTTCCTGACCTTGGAAATACCTCTCCATCCTCCTCCGTCGTACGGCTTGAGGAACGCCGGATATCCGACCTTTGCCCCGACGTCGGCGAGATCGAACATGCGGGCATATGACTCGAGGGTCAACTCCAGATCTGGCAGATCGGGCTTGTAGTCCTTGGGAGGCAGCAGATAGGTGGTGGGGATGGGCATTCCCAGCCGCATCATCGCCGCGTATGACGTGTGTTTCTCCATGGACTGGAGGCTGAACGGATTGTTGAGCGAATAGAGGTCGTTCTGGACGATGGCCTTCTTGATCCACTCTCGACTCGTGTGATACCAGGGGGTCAACCGATCGAGGAGGACGTCGTACCCGACGGGTTGAGCGAGATCGAACGGCTCGATCGTGACGCGTTCCACCTCGAATCGGATCTTTTCGCCGGCAACGGTCACCTCCGGCGCCAGGCGCTCCATGATGTCCTCATAGAAGACCGGCCAACAGAGATCGGCCCCGAGCGAGAGCCCTATGCGTCTGATCGATGTCACGGGTGCGAGCCTAGGTCGGGTCCGCCAGCGCAGATTCGAATGCGGGTGCTTGGATCGGATCGTCGCCGAGCACGAGGCGAAGGCCAGGAGCGATCTGGTCCCGCCATGCCCCCCAATCGTGACCCGTCCAGGTCTCGGTGTAGTCGGTAGCGCGGCGCGCTCGGCTCCGAGCACCGATGCGACATCCCTGTTCCAGTCGATCAGGCTCTCGTATCGGCCACAGCTCTGGAAGACCGCCACCGAGGCCGGTAGTGGGTCATCGAGGGCCTGGTCGATGAAGTCCGAGATGCGGCGATCATCCGGTCGTCCAACTCGGTGTGGTCGCTGCGGACGAGTGTCCCCGAGTGCATCACGATCCCCAGGAACTCGCCGGGGTCCTCGGCCGCTGTCGTCCACGCTGCCACGCCACCGAGGCTCGCTCCCATCGCTGCCAGCCCGCTCACCGCAACCCGGCGGCGTACGTGAGGCACCACCTCGGACAACATGCATGCCGCATGAGAGGCGGACCCGATGTACTCGTCGTGCCGTGCTCGGGGGTCGGCGAGCACCGCCCGGAACGGCGGAATGTCACCGTCGGCGATGAGGACGTCGAAACATCTGATCAGGTCGGCGTGATTGGCGTAGTCCGAGCCGTCGAACACCAAGAGCAGAGGAGCGTCGACGTCGTCAGACAGCCCGAAGGGACGATAGAGCTGGATGCTTCTCCTCCCGCCGAGGATCCGTGACATGACCCGCAGCTCGGAGCGGCTTCCGGGATTCTCGGGCCTCCGGATGATCCAGTCGGGCAGTGCGTAGTCGGGGCCCGTGAGCACCGAGTTCCGGCCGAATGGGTTGGTCGCGATCACCGGGTTCAGGGGGTCGAGGATCGACTCATGACGTCCCGTCACGGTTGACGTCGATCCGATACTCGATCCGCGCGGTCGATGGCAGCTCGAGGTTGAGCTGCCATCCGTCGTCGGCGCGATGGAACGTCGTGTCGGCGTGGAACCGGGGCATCCACGTTGCGAGTCGCACCGAGTCGGCATGCCCGTGGTACCCAATGGTCAGCTCGGCTGTTGTCTCGGGGTGCACTACGTCAGATTACGGCGTGCGGAGCGACACCATGGCGCGGCCCCGACACGGGCCTGGGTGGGGCAATGCCGGTACGATCGCCCCACATGTCCGCCCCATCACGACTCTCTTCATGATCGCCGTCGAGATCGTTGGTGCCGTGCTCGGAGCCATGCTCGTCGTTGTCACCGTCATCAGCGCGGGCAACGTGTTGGTGATGCCGCGAGGCGAACGCTCGATGTTCAGCCGCATCATCGACCGCATCGTCACGGCTGTCGTGAAGCTCATCGCCTCGCGCATCCGCGACTATCGGCTGCTCGATCGAATTCTTGGCCACGGCGGCGATCATCCGCCTCGGCATGATCGTGGTCGACCTGGCTCGGCGCGATGTGGATCGGGTTCTCGCTCATTCTGTGGCCGATCGTCGCGTCGCCCGCCGATGCATTCCGCGAAGCAGGGTCCTCGATGCTCACGCTCGGGTTTGCATCGACCTCGGCGGGTGGCGCCACCGCCGTCGACTTCCTCGCTGCGGTGAGTGGTTTCGGACTGATCACCATCTTCATCGCGTATCTCCCGAGCCTCTACTCGTCATTCACCCGACGCGAGGCGCTCGTCACCTTGCTCGACAGCCGAGGCGGATCTCCACCCTGGGGTCCGGAGATCCTCGCCCGTCACCAACTGGTCTCGATCGTGGACGATCTCGGTCCGCTCTACGCGGCCTGGGAGGCGTGGGCTGCAGAAGTGGCGGAGAGTCACGCCACCTATCCGATCCTGGTTCAGTTCAGGTCGCCCCATCCGAACCGATCATGGCTTCTCGGCATCCTGTCGGTCATGGACGCGGCGGCACTCCATCTCGCCCTGAATCCGACAACGGCGCCATCCTCGGCTCGACTCTGCGTCAGGATGGGCTTCGTCTGCCTGCGGACGATCTGTGACGCTCTCGGCATCCCATACGATCCCGATCCCACGCCGGACACTGCGCTCGATCTGACGAGAGACGACTTCGACGAGGCGATCGCCCACCTCGATGCTGCGGGGTTCCCGATGGACCGGGGGAGTGACGACGCCTGGCCCCATTTCCGGGGATGGAGAGTCAACTACGAGTCGACGGCCTATGCCCTCGCCGACCTGATCAGCGCTCCGCACGCTCCCTGGTCCGGGGGGAGGTCACTGGTTGATGGCGAACCGACGTATCCGTCTCGACCGGCAGATCGCAAACCCGACGAGGAGTAGGCGGTTCGATGTGGCGCCCGAGACTCGTCTGATCTCACTGCCCGTAGCGCCGGAGGAGCTCGAAGATGGCTCGCGCTCCGAAATCGAGGGCATCGACCGGGATCCGTTCGTCCGATCCGTGGACGGTCTTCTCGAACGAGAAGCCCTCGGGTAAGCGGCATGGGAGTGAACCCGTAGGTCTGGATTCCGAGCGCCGCGAAGACTCGACCATCTGTCACGCCGGACTGCATGTATGGGAGGGGAACCACACCGGGTCGCATCCCCGTCAGGATGTTCTTGAGCAGCGGATACATCGAGAGGTCGAGGTCCGGCGGGGGACCGACCCACTCCGTCTCATAGCTGATCTCGCAATCCTCGCCGATGACCGCCCTGAGCTCTGCAAGGAACCGCTCCGGGGTGCTGTTCGGCACCATCCGCCCATCGAGGGTGAGCGAGATCACCGAGGGGATCACGTTCGTGCTGTCGCCACCACGGACGACGGTGGCGCTGACCGTGTTGCGCAGAAGTGGCCCGATCCGTTCGAACTGCGATCCAAAGAGTTTCACAGTGAGAGCCGCTGTCCGGTCGTCGAACAGTCGCTTCACTCCGAACGCGGTCGTGCCCGCCGTGTGACGGGCGATGCCCTCGAGCATCAAGCGGGTTGCGGGCGCAATGTGAACCGGGAGACTGTGAGTGTCGAGGGCGGTGAGTATCCGGCCGAGCCGTGCCATGGCTCCGTTCTCGATGGGGATCGATCCATGACCTCCCGGGCCCCGAAGGGTGACCGTGAACTCGACGCCGATTCGCTCAGACACCTGTATCGGCATGAACTCGACACCATCGAGGTAGTAGGAGAACCCGCCGAATTCGCCGATCGCGTGCTCGACTCCGTCGAATATCTCGGGATGATTCGAAACGAGATACTTGGCGCCGATGTCCGAGCCCGCCTCCTCGTCCGGCATCAGACACAGCACGACGTCGCCCGCCGGCGCATCACTGCTCCCGGCAAGCCGAAGGAATGCATCGATCATCATCACGATCGGCCCCTTCATGTCGAGCGCACCCCTTCCCCAGACGAAACCATCTGAGATCGTTCCCGCAAAGGGCGGGTGACTCCACTGCTGGCTCCATGGCAGGAACGACGTCCATGTGACCCTGGAGAAGCAATGGCGGAGCTTCTTCCCGGCCTCGAATACGCGCGATCAGGTTCGGTCGGTCGGGATCGGCTGCGATCATCCCGACATCGACACCGTGCTCGGCGAGAACCTGTTTGACGAGTTCCATGGCACGTCGCTCGCCACCAGGAGGGTTCGAGGTGTCGATACGGATCAGCCGCTGCAGCAGGACAGTGGGATCGATCATGCCGGGAGGACCGCGTCGGAGTCGTCCTCGACCGCGCGAGCGAATCGCGAGAGCACGAACAGAACGAGCGGGATCACGACGATGTTGGCCAACCCCAGTGTCCGAAACACCGCCGAGAATCCGATGTTGTCGCTCAAAGCGGTGGCCAAACCCTCGCCCGCTCCAAGTCCGATGTTCGACATCGTCTGAAGGATTGCGAACATCGATCCGGCGATCCGCAGGTCGGTGATCCCCATCGTGATCGTCACGTAATTGGTCCACTGGAAGCCGACCGCAACGCCCCACAGCGGGGCAAATGCGAGGATCGCGTTCTGGCTGGTCAGGAGCGAGAACACGATCCCGCCGGCACTGACCAGCACAAGTGTGAGGACTGCGCCCGTCGATTGCCCGCGTCGGCGGGCGATGGCGGCAAGACCGACCCCACCCACGAGGATCCCCGCTCCTTTCAGAGTCCCGTAGAGGCCGATCGTGTCAGGGTCGGCGGAGAGCTGATTCGACATGTAGAACGTGACGAGTCCGTCGATGCCCTGGAAGCACAACCAGGCGAGCACCAATGTGAGCGCGAACACCCCATACCGAGGCTTCCACAAGACCGAGAACGCGGCACGGTCGAAGCTGTGCGCCGGCGTGCGGGTCGCCGGCTCGCGGATCCGGTTGACGAACCACAGAGGGAACAAAGTCGTGATGGCGATGACGAGAAAGGTGAACTGATAGCCGAAGCGCTGGGCGACCAGGCCGAGAACGCCGGAGAGAAGGATGATGCCGACCGCCCGCCCGCCATTCATCCATGCCTGGACGGTGGCATGGTCCTCGGCGGGTACCACGTCGACCGACAGGGCATCGGCTGTCGTGTCGAACAGCGCCATCGCGAACGTCGATGCCAACACCAGCGCAGCGAGCACGGCGAAGCTCTCTGCCGGGTCGATGAAGAACGCTACGAAGAACGCGATGCCGGTTGCCACCAGCCCGATGAGGATGTACGGAGTCCGGTGACCCCGTCCGAAGAGTGGATACCGGTCGGACACGAGGCCGAAGACCCATTTGAGGATGAACGGGACCAGTCCCAACGACGCCACGATCGCCAGCTTGTCGGCGTCGATGCCAACCGAGTCCATGTGTGGCTTGAAGAAGTTGAGCTGATATGCCTGGATGACGCCCTGGACGAAGTAGACGGCGCCAAACATGACGAACATCTGCCGTCTGCTGAGATTCAGGTCCATTTGGCGGGCCCGACTCAACCCAAACCTCCAATGACGGCCACCGAGCTGCGAGGAAGCCTACCGCCGGAGGGTGAGACGCGAGCAGGGTCGAACGACTGTTCTGAGCTCGACCCAGGTGCGTCGCGGATCGAGGTCAGCGCGACGATGGAGGATGATCCATCTTCATGTACACGCCTCCGCGGCGGAGCTCGTCGATCATCTGGTTGATGCGACGTTCCCGGGTCTCTGCTCGCCTGGCCCTGCCGATCCATGCGAGGTAATCGTTGCGCTGGTAGAAGGGTCGCTTCTGGTAGTCGGGTAACACGCCGCTCTCGACGAGTGCCTCGTGAACATCGGGTGGCATCGGCTGGGCAGGACGCCGCTCCATGACTCAGCCCGTGAGCTCGATCAGCTGAAAGAGGTGCCCGTCGGGGTCGGCAAACGTCCGAAAGCGCTTGCGTCCCGTGTCGGTGACCTCCGGATCGCGCGGTGCGCAACCCGCTTCGGACAACGCCTGCGTCTCGGCATCGAGGTCGGACACCCGGAACCCGATCACGACCGACTCGGCGGGTCGTGGCGGACTCGGTGAGCCATGGAGTGCGAATACCACATCGCCGTCGAGGTGCATGACCTGCCAATCTCCGTAACGCGGCCCCGGCCGCAAGCCGAGTCGGTCGCGATACCACGCGGTCGACCGGTCGAGGTTCGCCACCATCACAAATACCGTATCGAGGTTCGAGACGCCCATCACCTCAGCGTACGCACCGAGGGGACATCTCGCCGGCGAGCTCGCCGCCTAGAGCTACGGAATGAGCCGCGCCGGCGTCGGACAGCAACCCACGGTCCCGAGCACCGCCGACGGCTGGTCATCAGATGAAGATTGAACCATCTGGCGTTGACCGTCGTACTCCATGGATGAAGCTCGAGGAGGAGAAGACATGAAACGGATATGGATCGCCGCTCTGGCGCTTGCGCTGATAGCCACCGCCTGTGCGACCGACAACGAGTCCGAGTCGGCCGGGACCTCGACGACCCAGGTACCGACGACGATGCCGTCGACCACAGACGCCCCAACGACTACGCAGGCGCCGACCGCCTCCGGCGGGACACTTGCGGTCTCGGCATCGGCGTTGGGTGATGTCATCACCGACGGTGACGGGAACACCCTGTATCTCTTCGTGCCTGATGCTCAAGGCGAGAGCACCTGCTACGACGGTTGCGAGGCTGCCTGGCCACCGCTGGTGGGCGAGGTGAGCGCAGGTGACGGCGTCGATCCTGCCCTGATCGGCTCGACCGAACGGACGGACGGAACCCAGCAAGCGACCTACAACGACTGGCCTCTCTACTACTTCGCCAGTGACGCCGCTGCCGGGGACACCAACGGTCAAGGCATCAACGAGGTGTGGTATGTCGTCGACGCATCAGGAGTGGCAGTGGGTCTGTCTGCTTCCGCGGCCATCGCACTGACCGACTCCGACCTCGGTCCGATTCTCACCGACGGTGACGGGAACACCCTGTATCTCTTCGTGCCAGATGCTCAAGGCGAGAGCACCTGCTACGACGGTTGCGAGGCTGCCTGGCCACCGCTGGTGGGCGAGGTGAGCGCAGGTGACGGCGTCGACCCTGCCCTGATCGGCTCGACCGAACGGACGGACGGAACCCGGCAAGCGACCTACAACGACTGGCCTCTCTACTACTTCGCCAGTGACGCCGCTGCCGGGGATACCAACGGTCAGGGCATCAACGAGGTGTGGTATGTCGTCGACGCCGATGGGAACGCTGTCGAATAGCGGTCATCGATGTGGTCGACCCGCCTGAGCGCACGCGGGTCGACCACAATTGCTACGAGGAGGAACGACACCAATCACATGAGCCCGAGATCCGACCCGGCCAGAGCGCTCACCGAGCGACTCCATGAGGAGCACGCCTCGGTCTTGTTGAATTGGGCGTGTGGTCGGGTTGCAGACAAACGTGACGCCGAGGAGTTGGTGTCCGAGACACTGTTCCGAGCCTGGCAGCGGTACGACCAGTTCGATTCGACGCGCGGTAGCGAACGGGCGTGGATGTTCGGCATTGCTCGCAATGCCGCCATCGACATGCATCGGAGATCGAAGCGCCGCCTTCGGGCCGTGTCCGACGAGCTCCCCGAGATAGCAGAGCCCGGCGTGGTCGATCGCATCGCCGAGATCAGTCTGATCTCCGACGCGCTGGCTGACCTGTCGGATCAGCATCGTGCGGTCATCCTCGAGGCGTTCGTACATGGCCGAAACACCAATGAAATCGCCGAGCGGATCGGCATCCCGCCGGGCACCGTCAAGTCTCGGATGTACTACGGCATGCGTAGCCTGCGTGCCGCACTCGAGGAGCGGGAGGTGTTGACGTGAGCGATCACGATCGCCTTGGTGAATGGTCTGCTGCCTATGTGCTCGGATCCCTGGACACCCGGGATCGAGCGACATTCGAGCGCCATCTCGACACGTGTGAGCGATGCCGATCCGACGTCGCTTCTTTCGCTCCAATCCCGGGCCTGCTCGCCAAGGTCGACACCGCTCCGAGCGAACCCGTCCCTGCCACGGTCCTCGCCAACGCCTCTGAGCGCATCTCGAACGAGCGCCAGGTCCTCGTTGCGAGCCGTCGGCGGTGGCGGTGGACCGCCGTGGCGGCGCTGGCTGCCGTCATCGTCGCCGTCTCCAGCGGACTCGGTGGTCCAACCGTGACCACGGTGGCGCTCGAACCGGAGTGGGGGGTCACCGGTGAAGTCACCGTATCCGCGCGGTACCTGGGGAACCGAGGTCGGGTTCGATCTGCAACAGCTGCCACCCGATGTGACATGTATCGCCTGGGCGGTCGATGTCGCAGGGGAGTGGCAACCGGTGGCGTGGTGGGGTCCCACACCGACACACCGGGCTCGCGTCACCGGATCGTCCTCGCTTCAGCTGGAGAACGTAGCCGACATCATCGTGACGACCACCGACCGTGCCGAGATCGTCACGCGTGCCACAGTGTCGGGATCCTCGTGACCGCGACGGGTAGGACGGCGATTGAGCCGACCGCAGCGTGCATCACTCTCGCAGAACGGGTGCCTCAGGCGAGGATGTGCTCGATGTTGGCCTCGGGGGACGCCAGGACATAGGCGACCGTCGGTAGCCGAGCGGTTCGGTCTACGAGCTCATGCATCTGCTGTGAAAAATGCTGAGTGTCCTCGCCGACCGGGGCGGCGAGGCCGATGAACGTCAGGTCGGTGTGTCGCGATGCCTCCGAGATGACCATCGTCGGGGGGCGATCATCGACGAGGACTTCGACGTCGGCGTCGATCCGCGTTGCATCGATCAGCTGGCGGAGATTGGCTCTTGCTTCGTCTGCACCGTCACGATTCGCCACGATCATTCGGACGGTGATCCTCGCCCCTCTCCAGTCGAGGCTGGTCGCCAGGAGATGGGCCAGGGTGATCATCAACGCCCCGTTGCCGCGAATCCCGTGAAGCCACACATCGATCGTCCTCCTTCGCCCAAACCCGCGATCCGCCTCTGCCCGCACGATGACGACACTCCGATTCGCCCGGTGGATTCGAGCGACCATTGCGCCGTACTCACCAGGGTCGACCGATGTCGTGCCATCGCCCAGCAGGACCGTATTCGGCACGAGACCGCCAAGGCCGTAGGCCTCGACGAGCGTCGACACGCCGACGAACGGATTCGGCGCAGACACCACCCGCACGAGAGCCTGAACGCCGCGTTCTTCGAGGTGATCGCGGATCGTCGTGGTGAGCTGCGCCTTCCGCTCCGCTGACGCCTGCTCCGGGAGAATGGTTGCGACGCTGAGGATGCCTCGATCGTGGGAGACGCTGTTGGCCATGTCGATGAGATACCAGCGCTTCGATGGGCTTCCCGCCAGCACCAGGAAATTGGGGCGCCAGTTCCTGGCGTGGCTGGTCCCACGGACATTGAGCAGGCCCCAGCGGACGAGTGCTTGCCACGCCCCCTGGCGAACGTCGCCCCAGGCAGTCTTGAGGCCGCGACTCTGCAGCCAGAGATAGATGAGTACGACGATGGCAGCAGCCACGACGGTCGCGATCGGGTTGATGAGGAACATCACTGAGCTGCAACCGATGGCTCCGACCAGCGAGAGCGCCCAATGAACCTTGAACGTCGGGCGGAACGACGGGCTTCGCAGGAAACGTTCGACGGCGGACACCACGTTGACGACGGTGTAGGTAGCCAGGAAGAACATGGTCAGGATCGGTGCGATCACATTCAGGTCGCCGAGGGCCACAGCACAGAGCGCGAGACCGAGGGACACATAGGTCCCGATTCGCGGCTCGTCGTCCGGACCCGATCCTCGTCCGAGCACCCTCAGCGGTTTGGGAAGGATGTTGTCTCTGGCGAGGGCCTGAAGGATTCGCGGGGCTCCGAGGATCGAGCCGAGCGCGCTCGAGAGAGTGGCTCCCCACACGCCGACCAGGATGGCATTTCCCCAGTACGCGATGCGCCGCATGATCAGCGGATCGGCGATCAGCGAAGCCGGATCTGCCCTGGAGACCAGGAAGAACGGGATGATCATGTAGATCGCGTAGCTGACGCCGATCGCCGCCATCGTGCCGCGAGGGATCGAGCGGCGGGGATCGGCGAGATCGCCACTCATGTTGACGCCCGCCATGATCCCCGTGACTGCGGGAAAGAACACGGCGAACACCTGCCAGAAGCCGACCGGGACGAACGAAGACGTGGACGCCGCCTCTGGCACGCTCTGTCCAAAGAAGAACGAGACCAACGAGAGCGCGATCCCCGCCATGATGAAGTACTGGGCTCGAATCGCCGTTCGCGCCGAGATGAGTGCCAGTCCGGTCACCGCGATCGTGGTCACTGCCGCGACGATCCGTTGATCCAGGATCGGGAAGACGGCGTTGAGGCTCTCGGCGAATCCGATGGTGTACAGCGCAACCGACAGCGCCTGGGCCAGGTAGAGCGGTATCCCGATGGCCCCACCGACCTCGATACCCAGAGCGCGGCTGATCATGTAGTAGGCGCCGCCCGTCTTGATCCGCTGGTCGGTGGCTATCTGGGAGATCGAGAGCCCCGTGAGGAAGGTGATCCCGGTGGCGATCGTCACGATCGCGAAGGTGCCCCTGAGCCCGGCATTCCCGACAACCCAGCCGAACCGCAGATACATGATCACGCCGAGGATCGTCAGGATCGAGGGCGTGAACACCCCTCCAAAGGTGCCGAGACCCCGCGGTTCGGTCGTGGCGGCTGTCGACGTCTCGGTCACTCGTTCGGCGCGATCGCGTCACGGCCGTCCGGGCAGGCGGAACGGGGGATGCGGATCGGTTCCATGCTGAGCCATCGTTTCGGTCGAGTGCTGGCGATCGTATCGGCACGGGGACGGAGTCGCCCACCCAACGAGGGCATAGTCGGAGTCGGCATAGGATGATGTGGTGCGCGATGAGACTCCCCGATCATGAGCGACCCTGGCCGACCATGGGGTGAGATGCTGTCGATCACAGTGGAGAAGCTCAGCACGACTGTCGAGGACATGCACCATGCGATCGCTCGTCCCTGGTTCCGTCTGGCCGGGCCGCTCGCTCCAGAGTTGCGAGGCGCCTATGCCGGCGCCACCTCAGCTGCATACCGGAGCGTCAGAGTGGTCGCATCCGTTGCCGGGAAGGTGGTTCGACGGGATCCGCATCGCTCCGAGAGCAGAGCCAACCGGGCGATCCGACGCCATTCAGGCCTTCACCAACGCGGTGTGGGGCGATGAACTGGCGCGTCGCGGCTCGGCGATGGCAATCGAAATGGGTGTCCGTGATCGCTTCGGTCGGGTGGTCGAACCCGAAGCTGGTGCGCTTGCCCAGTCCTTCCCCGACGCATCCAGCCGCATCGCCGTCCTCATCCACGGACTCGGACAAACCGAACGATGTTTCGCTCGAGGGGGTCCTGGTCAAGGGCTTGACGGCCGAGATCGCAGCCTCTTCATTCACACCGCTCTCTGTCCGCTACAACACCGGCCGCACCGTCGCGGAGAGCGGCGGCGATCTCTCTGCCCTCCTCGCGAACCTGGTTGCCCAGTGGCCCGTCTCCGTGACCGACGTCGCACTGGTCGGGTACTCGATGGGTGGGTTGGTCGGTCGAGCTGCCCTCGATGCGGGACACTCGAACTCTGCGCGGTGGACAGAGGTCGTGCGTCATGTCGTCACGGTTGCGACGCCGCACGCCGGATCGCCGATCGAGCGAAGTGCTGCTGCGGTATCGCAGGCGCTGATGGTCGCACCCCAGAGCAAGCCACTCGGGCGATTCCTGGATGGTCGCAGTGCCGGCATTCGGGATCTCCGCTCCGGGGCGGGCCTCGCACCCGTACCCGATGGCATCAAACACCACCGAATCGCCGCCGTGATCACATCTGACGCATCACATCCCGTCGGAGCGCTCGTCGGGGATCTGGTCGTTCGACCCGACAGCGCAACGAGCCAGGCGAGCAGCTCGCCGGGGAACGCGTTGTGATCGGGGGCCGTCGCCACTTCGACATTCTGGACGATCGAGTCGATCGCCCATCACATCCTCGAGTGGATCGAATCCGACTGAGCGGTGTCGATCACTCACGGAGACCTCGCAGGTGTCATGTCTCCGCAACGGGGCCTGTCACGAGTGATGCTGAGACCACTCGTGAGGAACGACGTTACTCCCGGAGCTCGGTCAACACGGCCTCGATCTCGGCCATCTGGTCTTCGGTCAGAGGGACCGAAGTCAACTGCCCTGGCGTTCTCCGTCGCCTGCTCCACGGTCCGTGCGCCTGGGACCGGGATGAGGTTGGGCGAACGCGCCCACAACCAGGCGAGAGCGCCCTGGGCGACGGTTCGGCCATCCGACCGGAGAATCTCTTCGATCGAGTCGACACGTTCCATGAACCTGGCGACGGGTCGCCCCTCCTCGAAATAGTGGAGCCATTCCGGCGTGATACGACGCAGGTCGTCGGTATCGGTGACCTGCGTCTCCATCGTGTGAGCGCCGGTCAGGAGTCCGGTGGCGAGGGGAGCGGTAGCCAGCCCGGTCACGCCATGTCGATCACAGATGGCCATCAGCACCGGTGAATCGCGGACGACGTTCACCTCGAACTGGATCGCACCGAAACCCTCGTTGCCGATCCAGGCCCGGGCAAGATCCGGATCGTTCGTCGACCAGCCGTAAGCTCCGATCTTCCCATCGGTGCGCAGCTGCTCGAGGGTTCCCACGAAGTCATCGGCGAGTTCCTCCTCGAGTTCGCCGAGATGGAGCATGTACAGGTCCACGTGGTCGGTTGAGAGGCGTCGGAGTGAGGCCTCGAGGGCCGTTGTCACGTACTCGGGGCTCGAATCGATCCCGATCGCCTGCTTGGCGTCCTCGTCGAAGAGGTTGCCCCACTTCGTGACGATGGCGATCTCGTCGCGCACGTCGCCCAAGGCTTCTCCGATCAGGCGCTCAGCCGTACCGGCGCCGAACACATCGGCAGTGTCGAAGAGGGTGATGCCGTTGTCATAGGCAGCTCGCAACACCGCGATCGACCGCTCAGGGTCGAACTCACCACCCCAGCCGAGCGGCTGGTCGCCACCGAAGAAGGGGCCGGCGATCGGCCAGGTTCCCAAGCCCAACGGTGAAACCATCCGGCCATTCGTTGTCAGCGGTCGTTCGGGCCCGTTCACGGTGATCCTTTCGCTCTCCGGCATCCAGCGATGACGGCCGAGTCGGCCGACATCCCGGGCGGGATCTGTTCAGCAACTCCGAGAACGCTACCGGGGAATCAGCGGTGCGGCGCGATGCGCCGCACCGGACGCTCATCGATTGCGATTCGAGTTCGAGTTTCGGTTCCGGTTCTGATTCCGGTTGCGATTGCGGTTCCGGTTCCGATTACCGCCGGAGCCGTGTTTGCCGCCTCCGCCGTTGGAGCCCTTTGATTCCGCGACGATTGGAGCGTCGCCGATGCGGCTTCCTGACGACCCGGTGAGCCAATCGTCTGCTGGGATGTGCATCTTGGTCGAGAGGCCGATCGAACGTTGCAGCTTCTCGAGGTCTCTGAGCTGGTCGGCGAGTACCAACGACACGACGACACCGTCGGCTCCAGCGCGTGCAGTCCGTCCGGAACGATGGAGATAGTCCTTACCATCGGCCGGCAGATCGAAGTGCACCACGCTCGCAACACCGTCGACGTGGATGCCACGTGCAGCGACGTCTGTCGCGATGAGGGCTTTGACCTTTCCCTTGCTGAAGGCGTCGAGGGCACGGTTGCGCTGATTCTGAGTACGGCCACCGTGAATCGAGGTTGCGGCGACGCCGGCGCGCTCGAGCTGCTTTGCGACCCGATCTGCGCCGCGTCTGGTGCGTGTGAAGACGATGGACGGGGTCGATGTTCCGATGATCTCAGCTGTCTTCCCGACCCGGTCGTGCTGGTCGACCTTCCAGAAGTAATGGGACGCCTGACCGTGGTCCTCGTCACCCTCGACTTCGTGACGGACCGGATCGCGCTGGTAGCGCCTTGTGAGCTCAGCGACATCACCATCGAGGGTGGCGGAGAAGAGCACGGTCTGGCGCTTCTCGGACGTCATGTCCATCAGCTTCTTGACCTGTGGCATGAAGCCCATGTCGGCCATGCGATCGGCCTCGTCGATCACGGCGATGTCGACATTCGACAGCGAAAGTGTTCCCTCCTGGATCAGATCGGCGAGGCGTCCCGGCGTTGCAACAACGATGTCGACGCCGCGCTTGAGCTGTCGACGCTGGAAGTCGTAGCCGACTCCGCCATACACCGCCAACACCCAGCGATCAGCGAGTTTGGCCAAGGGGAATGAGCTCACGGCTGATCTGCTCGGCGAGTTCGCGGGTCGGTGCGAGCACCAGCGCCCGAGGCTTGCGTGACTCGGCTTTCTGGACTCGTGCGATCAATGGCAGACCGAAGGCCAGAGTCTTACCTGAACCGGTCGGGGCCCGCCCCATCACGTCCCGACCTGCGAGCAGATCGGGGATCGTGGCGAGCTGAATCGGGAATGGCTCGGTGATCGAGCGCTGAGCGAGAGCCGAGGTGAGCCGCGCGGGAACACCGAGATCAGTGAATGTTGTCATGGTTGTTGTTGCTCCTCGGATCCTCTGGGGATCTAGGTACGGGGATACGGCTCGAAACCCGCAGTCCGTACATAACGAGGGTCGAGATGCGTGGATCCGAGGTCAGGAACCAGGCATGTCGCAGAGTGTGTCGGAGAGTGCGACGTGCGCAGACCTCGATCCGACGGGGCGATTGAGAAACGCTACCACGTTTTCGCGAAGCTACCGCATCGGCCGTGTCGATGGCGCCTGTAGATCGCGAGGATCCCACCGCCATTGGAGCAAACCGGGCAGCGAGCCGACCGAGGACCTCCGACCCTTGCGCCGGTTCATCGGTCGCCAGACGCTGGAACGAGACGTCAGGAGGCGGACGTGAGAGTGCTGGTTGCAGTCGCATCACGCCATGGTGCGACTCGGGAGATCGCGGACGAGATCAGGACGGTGCTCGAGGCGGAAGGTCTCGATGCCTCCGTCGCCGATGTGTCGCCCACGATGCCGCTGGCTGGATATGACGCAGTTGTTCTGGGGAGCGGGGTGTACGCCGGTCATTGGCTCGCTCCGGCCAAGCGTTTCGCAGCTGCCAACCGAGTACCGTTGCGCGAGCTGCCGGTGTGGCTGTTCTCCAGTGGGCCACTTGGCGATCCATCAGAACCGGAGAAGGATCCGGTCGACGTCGATGCGATCGACGACCAATTGAGCCCGATCGACCATCGGGTGTTCGCCGGGAAGCTCGACAGGTCTGGCCTGGGGTTCACAGAGCGAGCCATTGTGGGGGCACTGGGGGTAGCTGACGGGGACTACCGCCCATGGGATGAGATCCGGGACTGGGCCGAGGGCATCGCCGCCCACGTGAGTCAGTTGGCCGCCATCGTCGGTTAGGTCAGCTGCGCCGCAGGTGACCGTTCATGCCAGGGACCCGAACGCGCACGACCCGACCAACGCGTCCATGCGCCGGCGCCGGTGATGGTGACCGCGAGACCGATGAGAGCACCCAGGATCGGCACGAAACCAACGACGACCAGGACGGCAACACCCGCAGCCATCGACAGATAGGCGGGGACATCGTTCGGGAGCAGTCGACCCCCGCCCCACGCGCCGACGGTGATGGGGGCGAGCACCGCGATCATGACGAACCCGACGACGGCCACGACCACCACGCTCAGCACCATCGCCGTGATCGTCACCCCCACCAGGAGATTCAGGCCGAGCCACGCGAAGAACACGGTGAGTAGCCCACCGACGATGAGTGCGAGAAGCGGGCCCACGACGAGACCTGCAAGGAAGATGAGACCCCATCCGATGACCGGGCCAGGGGCTGTCTCGATCGTCGACACTCGAGTCACAAAGGGCCGTTGGGCAATCCACAGCAACGCGAGGCCGATGAGGAACAGGGACGCAAACCGCGTGACCGCGCGCATGATCGGACTGGTTCGATCCACGACTTCGGTGTCGTCGTCGATCGTCACCGTTTCCGAGCCTGAGACAGACCCCTCGTTTGAGTATGTCCCGGCACGGCCGAGAACATCACCGCCCACCTCGCCGCTGATCGAGAATGAGCCAGAGCCGAATACGACATCGTCACCCACGGTGCCGGCGAGTGTGAGCAGACCGACGCCTGCCATGAGATCTTCGGAGACATCGCCGGAGATCCCAACCTGGCCGGCCCCGACTCGCAGGTCGCCGCCCACCGTTCCCGGGACGTCGAGCGTGCCCGATCCAACCAGGGCATCGCCGGTGACCGTGCCGTTGATCGACACCTGACCACCGAAGGCGATCAGGTCACCGTCGACGACACCATCGATCTCGATCGTGCCACCGAACAGGTACAGATCGCCGTCGACCGTTTCATCGCCGCGCACAGTGATCGAATCGCCGGTGCGGATCTTGCCCTCCAGGTACTCCTCCTGTTGAGCAAAGGCGACGGAGCCCGCAGCCAGCAGGAGGACGACCGACAGCACACCCAGACCCAGAACGCGGCTCATCTCGACCTCTCTCGCATCGGTCGACCGGTGTCGACACTCCCTCGAATCTACCCGGCCCACCCGGCACGGACAGGGGCAATAGTCTGTACTCGTGACCCACATCCGACCCCTGGCTCCGCTCGACCTCGACCGGGTTCTCTCGATCAATCAAGACGCCAAACCGGCGGTCGGTGACCTGGATCGCGATCGACTCGACCACATCGTTGGACAGTCGACCATCGCGCTCGGTGCCGAGGTGGAGACGGACCTCGCCGGGTTTTGCCTGGTACTCGGCCCAGACGCCGTGTACGACAGCGTCAACTACCGGTGGTTTCAGGAGCGATACGACGACTTCGTCTACCTGGATCGGGTGGCTGTCGTCCCTGAACACCGGGGGAGCGGGGTGGGCCGGGCGATGTACGAGGAAGTCGAGCGCCTGGCCCGGGAGCGACATCCAACGGCGACGGCTTTCACCCTGGAGGTGAACCTGCGTCCGAGGAACGAACCGTCGTTGCGGTTTCATCACGGGCTCGGGTTCCGGGAGGTGGGTCGCCAGGAAACCCCATACGGAGCAGAGGTCAGCCTGATGGAGCGATTGTTGACCCGCTGAGGGCCGCGTTGTCGAGGCTCGGTCTCAGCTCTGGGGCGAACCGAACCGCAGCATGTTCCCGTCAGGATCGATGTAGGCACCCTCGATCGCGCCGTAGTCGGTGGGAGTGGGATCCACGATCTCTCCGTCGACGTCGGCATCTGCCCATTCCGAGGCGAGTGCGTTCGCATCTTCGACCAGCAGGTATGCGACCGAGTTCGAGCGCAGCGGCTCGATCCCGGCAACGAGGGCGAGGTGGATCGTCACACCACCCCGTACGGCGTAGGCATAGTCGTCGTTGTGGGCCCGGACGGTGAATCCGAGCTCCTCGTAGTGGTTCATCGACGCTTCAAGGTCGCCCACAGGGAACACGGGTGCGACGTCTTCGAAATACACAGTCATGGCTGCAAGATACGTGATCGAAGGTGGATTCTGCAGATCCTGCCCGCCACGCGACCGCCACCACGCCATTCGGGGACCGAGCGGCACCCACTCGAATGTGGGCACAAAGCGCCGAAGGTCCGCACTCGAGGGTCGAGAGACCCTCGGCGGTGCAGCCGGCACTCGATACAGTGATCATGATCGAAGGGAGCGATGTGAACGTCTTCGAGACGGTCTCTGAGCGAGGCCATGAGCAGGTTCTGTACGGATCGGACCCGGAGTCGGGCCTGCGGACGATCATTGCGATTCACGACACGGCGCTCGGACCGGCTCTGGGAGGCACCCGCTTCTATCCCTACAACACTGAGGAAGACGCGCTGATCGACGTCCTTCGCTTGTCGGAGGGAATGACCTTGAAGGCGGCCGCCGCAGGACTCGACCTCGGCGGCGGCAAAGCCGTGATCATCGGCGACCCCACACAGATCAAGAGCGAACGGCTGTTCCGGGCATTCGGTCGCATCGTCGACTCGCTCCAAGGTCGGTACATCACCGCCGAGGACGTCGGGACGACGACTGCTGACATGGAGTGGATCCGTCGTGAAACCCGGTGGGCGCTGGGGACGCCCGTCTCCGAGGGCGGGTCCGGTGACCCGTCGCCGGCGACGGCACGAGGGCTCAACGCGGCGCTGAAGGCGGTCGCTGCGCACCTCTGGAACGACACCGACCTCAGCCATCGCCGAATCGCCGTCCAGGGTGTCGGCAAGGTCGGATACGCCTTCGTCCGTCTGCTGACAGAGGCCAGGGCCGAGGTCATCGTTGCCGACATCTCCGACGAGGCCGTCGACCGTGCGGTGTCGGAGCTCGGAGCGAAAGCGGTCCCGCTCGATGAGATTCTCTCGGTCGATTGTGATGTGCTGTCGCCGTGCGCGCTGGGTGCGGTATTGAATGAAGACACCATCCCCACCGTCGCGTGTCAGGCCGTGGTCGGCTCAGCCAACAACCAACTGGCGACGGACGTGGACGCAACGGCTCTCGATCAGCGCGGGATCCTCTATGCGCCAGACTTCGTGGTCAACGCAGGCGGGCTCATCAACGTCTACGAAGAGCTGAGGGGGTATTCGAAGCCGCGGGCCCTCCACCGGATCGATTTCATCGAACAGGCAACGCGGCGCATCCTCGAACATGCCGCAGCCGAGAGTGTCACCCCACATGAGGCCGCAGTGGCGGTAGCCGATCAGCGAATCGCAGAGATCGGCGATCTCCGACGGTTCCGGCGCAGCGGTGACGACCGAACAACTGACGCCGCCGTTGCTTTCGAGGGTCAGATCGAGGAGTTCGTTCGATCCGCTTACGGCTCGCTCCGACTTCTGGCGATCCGTCTGGCGATCAGGACCCCAACGACGGGCCCGGCGATCAAGACGACCGTCACGACGACGCCGATGACCGGGAGTTGGCGGTACACCTCGGGGAGGCTCGTCTCGTATCCGCTCTCGAGTCCCGAGTAGATGACGATGTTGACGGCGACGATCGCTCCGACGATCGTTCCGATGGCCCCTCCCACGATGGCGATGACCAGCCATCGCCAGGTGCGAGGCCGACTGTGGTTGTTCATGTAGCCATGGTCGCGCTCGGTCGGGGTGGCTGGCAGAGGACGACGTCCCAATCCACCCGCCGCCTCCCGTAGGCTCCTGGTCGGTGCCTGCATACTTCCCCGAGATAGAACCTCATGACAACGGATGCCTCGATGTCGGCGACGGCCATCAGGTGTATTGGGAATCTGTCGGGAATCCGGACGGCGTCCCTGTCGTCTTTCTGCATGGCGGGCCAGGCTCGGGATCCTCTCCCGGCCAGCGCCGATTGTTCGATCCTGACCGGTATCGGGCGATTCTCATCGATCAGCGCGGGTGCGGGAGGAGCCTCCCTCTCGCCGAGGAGTCACCGGCCGATCTGACGACCAACACCACCCATCATCTGATCGCCGATGTCGAGGCGGTGCGTGACCACCTGCGCATCGATCAGTGGCGAGTCGTTGGCCTGTCCTGGGGTACGACCCTGGCTCTGGCCTACGCCGAAACCCATCCCGAGCGGGTTGGAGGAATGGTGCTGGGGCTGGTGACGACCACCTCCGAACGTGAGGTCGAATGGTTGACCGAGGGCGTCGGTCGGTTGTTTCCCCAACAGTGGGAACGGTTCGCCGAGGCGGTGCCGGAGCAATACAAGGGGATCCGCCTGGTCGACGCCTACGCCGAGATGCTGCAAGGCCCCGACGACGATCTTCGTGAGCACGCTGCTCGGGCGTGGTGCGCGTGGGAGGATGCCCACGTGTCGCTGGGGCCGGGTCACCGGCCGAGTGCGGGATTCGCCGACCCGGTGTTCCGACGTCGGTTTGCGCTGCTGGTGACCCATTACTGGCGTCACGCAGCCTTCATGGGACCGGATCAGTTGGTTCGCGAGGTCTCCATCCTCGACGGTATCCCGGGGATACTGATCCACGGTCGGTACGACGTCAGCAGCCCGCTCGAGACTCCCTGGCGCATCTCGCAATCGTGGGTGACCAGCAGACTCGAGGTGCTCGAAGACTCGGGGCATGGCGATTCTGAGAGCTTCCCGGTGGCGCTGATGGCGGCGATCGCCGAGATCCACACCGATCGTGCCTGAGCTCGCCACCGACGGGGGAGTGGGGGCACCTCTGGCAGGCACGGATCCCATCCGTGACCTGTGACCTCACCGGCGGATCAGCCAGCCGATCCTGCTGGCCGAGGCTGTGTAATGGAAGCCGATGAGAACGGCGAACACGACCCCGAGATCCCGTCGAACAACGGCATACACGGCGACGGCAGCGCCTCCCAGGATGACGAGCTCCAGGACGAGACGGGCCTAGCAACGTCCACGAAAACGCCCAATGAACTGCCTATCCATTACAGGCACCGCCCCCTCGACCACACGGAACGTGGTCCGACCACCGACGTCAGATGTTCACCTCCTCTCGTCCTGTCATGGGTGGTAGGGTCGCGGCTCAAAGGAAGGAGGAAGAAGAATGGCACACGGTGACATCACCCACATCGATGTACCGGTCGACGAGATGGACAGGGCAACGGACTTCTACGCAAAGGTGTTGGGCTGGCAGATCGCCGAAGTAGAGGGGTTCGAGGGGTACCCGATGTGGCAGGCGCCCAACAAGATAAGCGGCGGGGGTTTCGTGAAACGCGAAGGTGATTTTCAGTCGATTCGGAACTACGTCGAGGTCGACTCGATCGACGAAGTTCTCGCGAAGGTCACCGACGCCGGCGGCGCTGTAATTTTGGAGAAGTCGCCGATTTCCGACACCAGTTGGTATGCAGTCTTCTCTGATACCGAAGGCAACAGGTGGGCCTGTACGAGGGAACCACCTGATACAGAAGCCGAGGACACGCTGACGTGGCCGCGAGCTGGCGACGCCAACCTGCGTGAAGTTACTAGCTGGCCCACCGTCGGCCACGAGCGGGACGCCATCTGACGTCGTTGATCAGGTCGAGGCCGTTTGTGACACATCGCTGGGTAGACGTATCAGGACTCCGACACGAACAGGAACCTTGCCTGCCAGTTGGCTCCAACCGATGACTACTCATGCTCCGCCACGACGTCGATGCAGCCCTACGTGCCCTACCAGCCGACTTGGAGGTTTGACCCATCGGGTGCCTGCTCGTGGCGTAAAGACAGCTTCGGGCGGAACAGCTTCGGGTGGCGCTGCGCGGTGCGTCATGCGACGGTCGCCGATGTGATCCGTCAGGTCCACGCCGAGTCCCGTCAGACCTATGGTGCCTGCCGGGTTCACGCCGAACTGGTGTTGGGTCGGAACATGACGGTCGCTCGATGCACCGTGGAACGGGTGATGCGTCGTCTGGGCCTCGCTGGAACTGCCCGGCTGGCCGAAGTATCGCAAGATCCCGAACACTTCCATCCGGCCACACCGAGCCCAGCCATTGCAGCGAGCTCGAATCGGAGAGCGAGGTTCCATGCGGCCATGGTTGGCGAGTTCGATGACGGTGCGCTCGTTTCCACTCGGATCAACCTACTCCGGCCGGACCATCGCGTGAGCTACCGCGTGTCGTGACCTCGGAGTGTGCTGGGATTGCGCATCGTACTTAGTACGGCTAGCGTATCGGCGCACACACAGCACCCCCTCTCGGAGTAAACACCCATGACCGCATCGCAGGCAATTTCGGACACCAGTCCAACGGTTGACCATCCCTTCAGCCGCCGGGAGGGCCGGCTGTTCGGGGGACTCGTGCTCGCAGCGTTCTTGCTGTACGGGATCGGCAGCAGCCTCATCGATGAACCAATCGGGATCATCCTCGTGTTGGCCAACTCGGCCGCGGTCGCCACGATCGGCGTGATCGGATTTCGGCTGTTGCGGAACGACCGACCGCAGGCTGGCGCGGTATACCTCATCGCCCGTATTGCAGAGGCCATCCTTCTCGGCGGTGGCATGGCGCTGTACGCCATCGCCGACGTTGCAGACGCCAACCAGACCGGATATCTGCTCGGCATGATCGCACTCGGCTTTGGAAGCCTGCCCTTCTGGATCGTCGTCGGCCGAGGGCAGTGGCTGTCGAGGCGCTTTGCCCTCTGGGGGATCGTTGGATATGTCGCCCTCGGGGCGGGCGCCCTGATCGAGCTGACGACCGGTCACGGCGTCGCCATCGTCGCCAGCATCCCCGGTGGCCTGTTCGAGGTCGCAGTCGGTGTCTACCTGCTCCGCCGAGGCTTCGATACCGCGACTCGCAGATGATCTGAGTTGGCGGAGAGCGCTGGGTCCGATGGGAGTGCGCGCTGACCGCAGATAGTGGTGACCCGTGGCAGCGGCTTCCCCCGGCTGTACCGGCTTCTCGGAGCTACTTTACATAACGTGTATTATGGGCGTTACGCCGATCACCACGATGGCCCTCACTGCGAGCCTTCGACTCGAGATCACTCGGCTCGTCGATCTCCACACTCGACACCATCAGATCATGGTGTCACCGCAGGTGCGGGCGCCAGCCTCGAACTCCCTGATCCTGATGCAGGTGTCACGGACGCCGCGACGTTTCCGTCGACCTCGGCCACCGACGAGATTCGACATGAGCGCTCTGAGGTCGCTCTGAGGTCGCCACCGAGCCTCGTATGCTCCCCAACCTTCGATCGGTCGGTATTTTCCGTAAGGGGTTCGTCCACCCTCGATACGTCACTGTGACGCATCACGTCTCCGAACCGACCGCCCTCGGCTCGATCGACGTCGCGGCGAGGCCATCGATGACTCCGATCAGTCGCTCGGCGATTCGGGCGGCTTCTTCGATCGATGCGGCCGAAGCCAGGTCCATCCGTGCGTCCCGTGCGGCAGCCTCGGCGATGTAGATCGCATCCCGAAGGCCGACCCAGGTGTCGCGACTCATGAGCACTTCGTCGAGTTCGATGCCGCGCGCATCCGCGACCCGTCGCGCCTCGTAGGCGCGTTGCCGGTGACTCCTCCGGCAGTACGTCGGAGGACGCCCGGGGCCCGAGCCGACCTCGAACGTCGCTCCACACCACCGACACTGGCTGGTTTGTTCCGTCACAGAGACGAAACTACCCGATTGCGCGGTCGAAATCGACGCACCAGGCTCATGAATTGCCTGGTCGCTCTAGGATCCGGCGACGTGGAGACAGAACTAGATCGGCTGAGCGCTCTTGCGCATGGATGCATCCAATGCCGACTCTCCGAAACGAGAACAAAGGTCGTGTTCGGGAGCGGCTCCCCTGATGCCGACGTGATGTTCGTAGGTGAGGCACCCGGCAAGAACGAGGATCTCCAGGGCATTCCATTCGTGGGGGCGGCAGGGCAGTTGCTCGACAGGCTGTTGGCCGAGGCAGGGATCCCGAGGGACGACACCTACATCGCCAACGTCCTCAAGTGCCGGCCGCCGGGGAATCGAGATCCTCGATCGGACGAGATCGACGCCTGCAAGGGGTACCTGAGACGCCAGATCGAGCTGATCGAGCCACGAGTGGTCATGACCCTCGGCAATTTCGCCACCAAGCTCCTCCTCCGAACCGAGACCGGGATCACCCGGGTCAGGGGCCAACGCTACGACTGGTGGCGCAACATCGTCCTGGTCCCGACGTTCCATCCCGCCGCCGCGCTCAGAGGTGGCGACAGGGTCACAGACATGATGCGCCAGGATTTCGGGTTGATGCGAGAAGTGCTCGACGGTGCGCCGCGGATCGCTCCCGATCCAGACGACGGACCCAACGACGGCGACCAACTCGATCTCTTCTCGTGAGTCGAATCGAGTGCCCGCTCCCCCGGCGGTAGCGTCGTCCCATGGCCCCACCGAGTCTCGCCGGCGTCTTGATCTACACCAGCCACGCGCGGTTCGGCGCGCTCCGGGCGTTCTACGTCGATGTTCTGGAACTGTCACCCCGGTCCGACCGGGACGGATTCGTCAACTTCGAGTTCGGCGATCTACGCCTGACGATCGCAGTGCACGACGCCGTCGCTGACACGACCAAGGATCCCAACCGGATCATGGTCAACTTCGCAACCGACGACATCGATGCGAGCTACTCGACGGCCGTGAGTGCGGGAGCACCGTCGATTCGGCCGCCGTCGCCTGAGTCCTGGGGAGGCCGGGTCGCCACGATTGCCGACCCCGACGGGAATCTCGTCCAGTTCCTCGAGTTGCCGTGACCGACCACCCAGAGTGGTTCTCTGCCGTCCGTCGGGTCGTGGGCGACCGAAGGTTCGTGATCGCTGTCGCAGTCGTGATCATGGCCGTTCCGACCTGGTTCGCGGTCAGCACCCTCATCACCTGGAATCGGATAAGCCGCGTCGAGAGCGATCCGGATGCGGCCACCGAGACGCTGAACTCGCTGCTCGAGGAGGCGGCGGCCAAGGCATCAGGACGGTGTCGATCCGACCGAGAGCGTCAACACCCGACCGAAACCGATCCCCGGCGTCACGACGTTCCTCCTCATCGGCTCGGATGACCGATCCGAGCTCGACGACCTGAGCAACTTCGGCGATTTCGCCGGCCGTCGAGCCGACGTGATCGTGCTCGCCACCATCGATGCCACATCACAAGACGTTCGCCTGGTGTCTCTCCCTCGAGACCTGGTCGCTCCCGACCTGTGCATGCGCACGGACGAGATCCGCCTCGCCGACGCATTCACTCCGTGCGCGAGCATTCCAGCCGCCACGATGCTGTTGTTGACGGTCGAGCAGCTGACCGCGGTCGGGGTCGATCACGTCGCGACCATCGGGCTGGAAGGCTTCCGGGAAGTGGTCGACGAGCTCGGCGGGTACCGCATCTGTGTCGATCACCCGGTTCGGGACGCCAACTCGGGTCTGGCACTCGATGAAGGGTGTACGGTCGCCGACGGATCCCAGACTCTCGCCTGGATCCGCTCACGACACACCCAGGAGCTCATCGATGGCCGTTGGCGTACGATTCCGCTCGCAAACGATCTGGTTCGCAACGATCGAGAGCGGACGTTCCTGGTGACGATGCTGGGTCGGGTCATCGATGCCACCAATGTTCGGCAGCTCCAGTCTCTGGCTGCGACGATCGCTCCCTACGTGACCGTCGATGACGGCCTCGATCTTGCTCGGCTCATACAGACGGCCTGGTCGATGCGGCTACTCACACATGACGACATCGCAACCGTGGCGATCCCGGTTGTCGACGACGACCTCGATGGAATGGCGGTACTCCGTCCCACCGTCGACGTCGCCGACTTCTTGCGGGAATGATGCCGAGTGCGTCTACGTTGGTACGTGAGACGCAACACAAGGATCTATCGACATGGCAACCGTCGAACTCACACTCGACAACTTCGAAACGACCATCGACGACAACGACACCGTGATCGTCGACTTCTGGGCTGAATGGTGCGGCCCGTGTAAGAGCTTCGGACCTACCTTCGAGTCCGCTTCCGAGGAGAACGAGGACATCGTCTTCGGGAAGGTCGACACCGAGGCACAGCAGCAGTTGGCGGGCTCGTTCGGTATTCGGTCGATTCCCACACTCATGGTCTTCCGGGACAATGTCCTCCTCTACAACGAGGCAGGCGCCCTTCCACCCGAAGCGCTCGGATCGCTCATCGAGCAGGTTCGCGCCCTCGACATGGACGATGTTCATCGTCAGATCGCCGAGCAGGAGAGCCAGGAAGCACACGCCGGCCACGACCACTGAGCGTGACCACCTGAGCAGTACCAAAACGGGGCGTAGCCACACGGCTGCGCCCCGTTTGTCGTTGTAAACCGTCTCGACACCCCGCCGAGCGTCGCTGAGGCAACCTCGCCATTGCTAGTGGTGAACCGATCGATCTCAGTCCACATGGCGTTCGCCACAGCACATGGAGACACGCAGACGCCGCCCCCGCTCAGGCGAGCTTGGTCCCGGCGGTATCGAAGGCCATGACCCGCTGGAGGGCCGCCGCTCGCATCTCTTCAGGGATCTCGACCGGACCCCATCGCGAGTGCGTTGATCGTCCCCCGCGCCGCCTCTCACCACTCTGCCCACCAACACGGCCAGATCGGTGGTGCGGTGGTAGACAGCACGCCATGGTTGGCGAGCAGCACCGCGGAGCCGTCCGTGGTGAGCACCGACCGGATGTTGCGGCTGCTGCCGACCCCCTCGGCGCACACCCGGCCACGGGGATGCCCTCGTGCAGGTCGAACATCGCCATCGCCTCGATCCACACAGCGATGGGGCGGCGCGCCACGGCAATGCTGTCGCATACGGCGAGTGGGTGTGGATGACACACTGGACGTCGGGCTTGTCCACGTAGAGAGCGGTGTGCATGTCGACGACGCGCCCTGGATCGGAGGAAGACACCTTCTCTGAGCGTGCCGTCGAGACCCGCCCGAGAGAGTGCCCGAGTGGTGATCGGCAGCTCTCACGGAGGTGAGGTGCCTTGTGTTCTCGATCAGGTATTGGATATCGTCGAGATACAACTTGTCGTGACCTTCTTCGACATGGCGAGCGAAGGCGTTGTTGCCGCTCGACGCCAAGCGTCGCATGGTGTCGACCAGAGCATGGAGACGAGTGATGGCCCCCTCGACTACTGCGGATAGATCGGGTTCGCCGTATGCGTCGCAGAACAGTCGGAGTCGTCGGGATTGTGTTTCGAGGCTGCCGAAACCATCAGCGTTGGTCGGACTTGTGAGTGGAACCCATCGGTAGGCGCCGTAACCGATGTCCCAGAGCCGCGGGCCGGGATGTGCGGCGTCGAAATCGAACACTCCGACCACCTGATCACCGGCAACGACGCAGTTGTAGGGGGCGTAGTCTCCATGGCAGATCACCTCGACGGGTTCAACAGTCGGGTTGGCCCAATGATCATCGTCAGCTATCACGAAGTCGGTCGTTGCGTCGTGGTAGGCCCGGAGCAGCCGTCCTGCGCTCACAAGAACGTGATCGGTTCTGAACGATGTGAGGAGCGGATAACTCGAGGTGGCTCCGGGAAGAAACGACAGCGTCTCGGTATTGTTTGAAGCGTCGAGAGCGAGGGCGTCAGGTGCCCGGTCGAAGCCTCGGTCTCGGAGGTGTCGCAGTAGGCGGTGCACGCTCAGGCTGTGGCTGCCGGCCGGTCTCACAACCGTCGATCCAACACGGCGAACGACATTGACGCCCCCCTCGAACAGCTCCTCCCCGCCCATGTCGGACATACGTTCCCCTCCTGTCCGTCTCTCCGCCGGCGTTCGCCCTCGATCGAGTTCTTCGTTCATGCTGCGGCTGCCCCGATGCCGGGTTTGGCGAAACGTGTGGGGGCTCGTGTGGCCTGGCGCCGAATTCTGCCACCAAGGCAAATATCGGTCTCGCAATGCTATCGGCGACTTCAGCGAGACGCATCGGGACGAAGCGGAATGGACCCCGTGTGTCCGGGTTCGGGCGAACCGATCTTGCGTGCCTGGGTTGACAAGCGCGTCGCCCTCCCCCATACTCCCGACCACTAGCGCTCATCTAGAGCGGCTGAGGGACAGGCCCTGTGAAGCCGCGGCAACCGGATAACCGGTGCCAATGCCTGATCGATGAGAGCCTCGATGCGGAAAGTCCGCCGAGGCGCTCACAGAGCGCCACGGACGACGAACGGACAAACGATGCATCACACCCCAGCCACCTTCATTCCGGTCATGTGTATGGCCATGCCGTGCTTCCGGGTGGTTCACTCCTGTACCGACGCCTCACGCTGAGGCAGACCCCCCACCCGGAAGGCTCCCCCTCCCGGGTTCGTCGGTCAGATCCCTGCACACCACCCCAATACGAGCACCACTAGGAGACACACCTATGACCACATCACTCAACAACGTCGACATCGAGACCGTTGCAGGTCTCGCCGGCCACATCAGCGAGAACCCCGACACCGGAAATACCGTCTGGTCGGCGACCGTCACGTGGAACGGTGGCTTCCGTTCCGAAGCTGCCATCCGCGACTTTGCCCCGATCCGCTCGGATGAGCCGACGGCACTCGGAGGCACCGACACCGCCCCCAACCCCGTCGAGCAGCTCCTTGCCGCCCTCGGGAACTGCCTCGCCGTCGGATACGCCGCCAACGCCACAGCACGCGGGATCGAGATCGAGAACCTCGAGATCCAGATCGACGGCGACCTCAACCTCGAGTCGTTCCTCGGCCTGGCTCCCGGCCACGCCGGCTTCAACGACATCCGAGCCCGTGTCAAGCTCGACTCTCCAGCCACCACCGAGGACCTCGAGGAGCTGCACACCACGGTGCTGGCGTCGTCGCCCGTCGGTCACACACTCGGAACGGCGATTCCGGTCGCCGTGGAGATCAACGCCACGGTCTCGGCTTGAGACGAACCGATTCGAGAAGGAGCATCCACCACGATGAGTGATTACAGATTCGAGACACTGCAGGTACATGCCGGGCAGGAACCCGCACCGGGAACCAACGCCAGGGCCGTTCCGATCTACCAGACGACCTCGTACACCTTCGACGACGCCGACCACGCGGCTCGACTGTTCGGACTCGAGGAGTTCGGCAACATCTACACGCGGATCATGAACCCGACCACCGACGTCTTCGAACAGAGGATCGCCGCCCTCGAAGGCGGGCTGGCGTCGGTCGCAACCGCATCCGGGCAAGCAGCACAGATGTTGGCGTTGACGAACATCCTCCAGGCCGGGGATCAGCTCGTCTCGACCTCGAACCTGTACGGAGGCACCTACAACCAGCTCAAGGTGCAGTTCCCGCGGCTGGGGATCGACAGCGTGTTCGTTGATGGCGACGATCCCGACGCCTTCGCTGCGGCGATCACCGATCGCACCAGGGCCCTATACGTCGAGTCCATCGGCAACCCGCGGTACAACGTGCCGGACTTCGAGGCGATTTCGGAAGTCGCCCACGCCAAGCGGGATTCCGCTCGTCGTGGACAACACCTTCGGCGCCGCAGGGTATCTGTGCCGGCCGATCGACCATGGAGCCGACATCGTCGTCGAGTCTGCGACGAAGTGGATCGGCGGTCACGGAACGTCGATCGGCGGCGTGGTGACGGACTCGGGTCGGTTCGACTGGCGGAGCGGCAAGTTCCCTGCCTTCACCGACCCCTCCCCGAGCTACCACGGGCTGGTGTTCACCGATGTGTTCAACCCCGACTCAGACTTCGGCAACATCGCATTTGCGATCCGTGCCCGGGTCGAGGGATTACGCGACTACGGAGCAGCTCTGTCGCCGTTCAACGCGTTCCTCCTGCTCCAAGGGCTCGAGACCCTGAGCCTCAGAGTGCAACGTCATGCCGACAACGCGCTGGCGCTCGCGCAGTGGCTCGAGAAGGATGATCGGGTCAGCTGGGTGTCCTATCCGGGTCTTCCCAGCCATCCGTCGCACGAGAACGCCAACAAGTACCTCCAGAATGGGTATGGCGGCGTTCTCTCATTCGGCGTAAAGGGCGGTTTCGAGGCCGGCAAACGCTTCATCGACAGTGCCGTGTTGGCATCGCATCTGGCAAACGTGGGAGATGCCAAGACCCTGGTGATCCATCCCGCATCGACGACGCATCAACAACTGAGCGACGACGAGCAGGACTCGGCCGGTGTGACGGCAGATCTCGTGAGAGTGTCGGTGGGCATCGAGCACATCGACGACATCATCGCCGACGTCGACCAGGCGCTCGGTCAAGTGACCGTCTGATCGAGAAGCCAACAGACACCGTCGAGGGGCGGGGGCGGCATGCCTCCGCCCCTTTGACATGTCATGGCGTCGGCTCGAGTGGCGCAGGACGACCTAAGGAAGCGAACCGAGACGCTGCATCAGCAACGCTGAGAATCGATCCGAGTCGAGATGAAAGCCGACCTCGACATTCGGCGCCCAGTCGGTGACGCGCCAGCGATCGACGACCGTGCGCCCTCTCCCGAGACCGTCTGCAGTATCGACGACTACCGCGCACCGTTCGGTCGATACGAGCGTCGGATCGATGACGTGGGCAACCGCCACGACATCGTGAACCGGGGCACCCGGACGCTCGTAGGTCCTGGGATGGTTGACGACGAAGAAGTCGAGCAGCTCTGCAACGAACGTGGCGCACTTGTTCACTCCCCTGAGCTCCTCTGCCTCGGCTTCACCGAACAGCGCCTGATGGGTCACTTCCAGGCCGATCATGGTGATCGGGATGCCGGCTGAGAGGACCCGGGCCGCCGCCTCTGGGTCGACGTAGATGTTGAACTCGGCGTTCGGTGTGGTGTTCCCGATGGCGGCCGCCCCGCCCATGAACGTGATCGATGCGATGTTGTCGACAACCTCGGGATGGGTCGCCAAAAGCAGCGCGATGTTCGTCATCGGCCCGGTCGGGATCAGAACGACCGGTTCAGGGGACGATCGAATCCGATCAGCCAGGAAGTCGACCGCATGGGCATTCGATGGGTCTCGTCGTTGGCTCCTCCAGCGTGGGTCCGTCGAGACCCGACTCGCCATGAATGCTGGCCGCTGTCACCAATGACCGTGACAGCGGCGCGGCGGCGCCAGCGGCCACGGCGATATCGTCGCGCCCGGCCATCGTCAGAACGGTGAGTGCGTTCTTGGTCGCCTTGGCGAGAGTCGTGTTCCCCGCAACCGTCGTCATTCCCAACACCTCGAGCTCGGGGCTGGCAACCGCCAGGAGCAGGGCAATCGCGTCGTCGTGCCCCGGGTCGCAGTCGATCAGGACGGGAATGCTCACAAATTGTCCAGGAAGTCGTTGAGCTGATCGAGCGTCGGAATCGACGGCTGGGCTCCCTCGATGGTGGTGGCCAGTGCTCCCGCCGCACAGGCCCAGTCGAGTGCTTCGGAGATCGGCTTCTCGTCCAGAAGCGCAATGGTCAGCGCAGCTACGAAGGTGTCGCCGGCGCCGACAGTGTCGACCACGTGGACCCGCGGAGAGCCCGCCTGACCCACCTCTTGACGGGATCGTCTGGCGATGGCGCCCCGGGCTCCCAGGGTCACGACGACGAGCGCATCCGAGTCATCGAGCTTCGACCGGAGCTCCGCATACTCACCCTCGTTCACCACGATCACATCACACGCGTCGACCAGGGCCTGCGGGATGTCCTTCACCGGTGCTGCATTCAGGACGACCAGACCCTCGGCGGCGGTGGCTGCAGCCGTGACCGTGTCGATCGGGGTCTCCAACTGGCAGATCACGGCATCGAAACCGGACACGTCGAGGTCCGACGGCCTGAGATGAGCGTTGGCCCCTGGTGCCACCGTGATCTGGTTCTCACCGGCCGTATCCACGACGATCAGCGCGACGCCGGTCGGGTGATCGACATCACGCAGCGAGCGCCCCATATCGACGCCGTCGCGTTGCAAGAGCTCGAGAGCCGGGCCGGCGTTCAGATCGGTCCCGACCATTGCGATCAGGAAGACCTCGGCACCAAGTCGACGAGCCGCAAGTGCCTGGTTGGCTCCCTTGCCGCCCGGGTGGATCGAGAAGGTAGCCCCGGTCACGGTCTCGCCTGGCGATGGAAGGCGCGGCGCCTTCGCAACCATGTCCAGATTCACACTGCCGATCACACCGATGCGCGCCACGACTATCAGGCTACCGTCGAGACGTCCGCGATCCGGGAGCGATCATGCTGCATCCCTCGACCTTGCAGAGCCTCACCAACCTCGACATCCAGTACGAAGTGATGGATTGCGATCCCACCCTTGCCGACACGGCCGAATTCTGCGACGCGTACGGCGTCGATCCGGCCGACTCTGCCAACGCCATCCTGGTTGCCTCGAAGCGCCCCGCCGGGGTGGTGGCGGCCTGCATCGTGCTGGCGACCCATCGCCTCGACGTCAATCACGCCGTGCGAGACGCACTCGACGTCAAGAAGCTGTCATTCGCACCCGGCGAGTTGACCGAAGAGGTCACCGGTATGGAACTCGGTGGGGTGACGCCGTTCGGACTTCCCGCCTCGATGCGGGTCCTGGTGGACGCCGATGTCATGGCGTCGGGATCAGGTGATTCTCGGGGGTGGTAATCGCTCCAGCAAGCTCAGACTGGCACCCGGTCAGCTCACGGCGCTTCCGGCGGTATCGGTCATCGTCGGCCTTGCCTCCCCCGTTTCGGGCTAGCGGCCGGCCTGGTCGAGTGCTTCAGAGAAGATCCGGTCGGACGAGCCAGTCGTGTCGGGCTCGATGATGATGTCGGGTTGCAGCCCCGTGATCCCGATGTCGGTGCCTTCGGGTGTCTCCCACCGGGCGATGGTGATTCGGAGCTCTCCTCCGTTGCCTGCCGAGAACACCTGCTGAACGAGGTTCTTGCCATATGTCGCCTCGCCGATGATCAGAGCCCGGTCGCGCTCCTGCAACACTCCTGCCAGGACCTCGGACGCCGACGCCGATCCCCGGTTCACGAGCACGAGAAGGCGCATCGACGGCCGAGCAAGACCCCCTTCGATGACCTCGACTTCATATCGATAGTCGCGTCCGACCTCGACCATCACTGCTCCGCCATCGAGGAACTGGCTGGCGATGGCCTGAGCGGCGAGGACGAGACCCCCGGGATTGTCCCTGAGGTCGAGGATCATGGTGTCGGCGCTTCTCGACTTCAGGCAGCTGGAGGACCTGACCGACCAACTGCGCAGATGTCTGCGTGAACTCGTTCAGCCGTAGATACGCCAGCGTCGGGTCGAGCATCTCGAACTCGACCGGCTCGAACCGAAAATCCTCTCGGACCATCGACTTGGTGATGCGCCCCGATGCGCGTTCGACCACGACCTCGACCGCCACCCCTGGTTGCCCGAAGAGCCGCGCGGTTGCCTCGTCGGCTGAGAGACCGGTGAGATCGTCACCATCGACCTCAACTAGCACGTCACCGACGAGCATCCCCGCTTCAGCCGCCGGCGTCAGCTTGAAAACGGTGATCACGCGAAGCCGGCAACGATCATCGATCACACCGCACACGTCTCCCGACTCGGTCCGGGCGGACACGCCGAATCCGAGGTCATACACCAGTCCGCTTCCGAGGTCGCCGAACGAATCGGCCAGGTCCGCCGACACGTACGACGAGAACGGATCGAGGGCGTATCTGAACATCCCCGCGACGGCGGCTTCGACCAGTTCGGGAGTGCGTCCGTTCCCTGACCGCACCCGATCGAGCACCGCCCCGCACAATCGCTCGAAGGATTCGTCGGGGATCGTGCATCGGAACGTGTCACCAACCGGGTCAGACGTTCCAGACAGTGACGATTGCTCGATGCCGAGCACCGCAGCGGCCGCCAGTTCCGCAGGAACGAGCGGATCGACATACGACTCGACGAGTAGCTCATACGATCGACACAGAATGCTCCAGTCCCGCGGTGGACTCGACGTGCAACCCCGGACGTCGATCTCGACCGACGGACGGATCGTGACCGACGTTGTCGTCGCCGGTTCCGTGGTCGGAGCATGTGCCAGATCAGACGGTGCCGATGTTGGTACAGAAGCCCCGCCGCACGCCACGAGTCCGATGAGGACCACCGACGGCGAGGCGCCAGCGTGTCATCGCTCGATCCGTCCCGGCTTTTTGGCGGTGGATCGGATCAGGAACACCGCGCCGCCGATCGCGATCAGGGCGAATGCGTACCACTGGAGGGCGTACTCGAAGTGTGGACCGTTGTCATCGAAAGCCGGGATCGGGACGGGGCGGGGAATGCTGTCATCGGGCGCGACCAACTGTCCCCAGACGGGGAGCAGATCGTCGAATTGCGATGCCAGCCGGTCGAGGTCGATCCGATTCACGACAGACAACGTTCCATCTGGCTCTACCCGTCCGAATCGGGGCCGTTCTTGGGAGAGACGCAGGATCACGTCGATCTCTACCTCGCCCGAAGGCGGGGGCGCCTCGGTCACCGGCGGCTTGTCCGCAGCCAGGGAGACCCAGCCGCGGTTCACGAGGAACGTCCCTCGATCGGTGCGAAAAGGAGTCACCACATGGAACCCGGCAACGCCATTGACGGTCGACCTCGTTCCGAACGAAGATCTCAGACTCGGCGTCGAACACCCCAACCGCTGTCGCCCGTCTGTATTCGAGTGAGTCGAGCGACGTCCCTACGGCATCGAGCATGTCGACGAGGCTGAGCGGATCCGCCACCAGCCGGGTGGATCGGATCTGATTGTCGAGGGTGACGGAGTTGTGGCGATCCAATTGCCAATTCCCCAACAGGATGAAGGCAACAACGATCACCGTCGTGAACACCAGGGCGGCGATCCAGCGGGGCTTCTTGAGGAACGAGTACATGTCTGCTCCCATTGAAGCCTGCACTCACTCCGAAGCCGAGTCAGGCAGCCCCGGCCTGCTCGGCAGGAGTGACGCCGAGATGCCGCTCGGCCACCTCCAGCAACTCGATGTCGGCTTCATCGGAGAACGCCACCGGCCTGCTGAATCCACTCGGCAACGTCTCGATCTGGTCACCAGTCCTGCGTCGACGGCTGCTCGTGCGGCATCGTCGGACCAGTACCAGGCCATGGGGAACTCCTCGGATCGGAGGCGGGCGGGACCTTCCGAATGTAACCCCGAGCCGACCCTGGGTCCAGGGTCAATCTTCGCGATCTCCGACGACGCGGGCCGATCCTGCTCGTCGTGGATCAGAAACCGCCGTCAACGCTCCCGAGCTATCGCGCAATGCGGCTCCGACGCCTCCGAAATACATGTGCCGTTCCTCGAACATCTCGACCGGGCGACCATGGCCGCTGTCGATCGCTCCGGGCTCCGCTTTCACCGCGACCGACCCATCGTCGTCGACGGCAACGTGGAATCGCGGGGCGTCGACTGCGTCGCCCAGCGAGCGGCCATCGATCACGAACGAAGCGAACGTCGAGGCAAGTGCGGTTGTGATCCGATCTGCCCCGGGCGATCCGATGGCCAGGATCGCGCCGCTGGCGCTGCGAGCAACCGTCGGTGCCATGTTGGAGTTCAGTCGGTCACCGGGAACGAGGCGGTCGCGATCGCCGACCAGCTCGAGTTCCCCGAGACCATTGTTCATGTAGAGCCCGGTGTCGGTGGGGATCACGCCTGATCCGTACCCCGCCGACAGGGTGAGGGCACACGCCAGGCCTGAGTCGTCGACGGAGGAGACGTGGACCGTCGAGGGAGAGGTGATTGGATCCCCGGGAAGATCATCCAGGAACCGAGCAATGTCAGAAGCCCGGTCGATGCTGTGATGGAGGGGGCCGCGTCTCCAGGCGAACAGTTGCTCCTGGGCGGCGAGATACGCCGGCGACTCCAGCGCCCGATCCGAGTTGGGACAGCAGTGCGAGCACGCCTGCACCGCCGACGGCCGGGGGCGGATTGGTGGCGAATTCCCACTCACCCAGCGTCATGACCAGTGGCTCTCGAATCGCCGTCTCGTAGGCGGCGAGGTCGGCTGGACCAATTCTGCTTCCGCGTTGGCGGAGGTCAGCGGCGATGTGGCGTCCGAGATCACCGTGAAGGAACGCTCCTGGGCCGTCGGCAGCCAGACGATCGAGCGATTCCACGAGCCCGGCCATCTTCACGACCGTCTCGGCGTCTACGAGACTGCCGTTGGGGTGGAGCGCGGCGAATGATGCAGGGTCGTGACTGAAGACCGGTCCTGCCGAGTAGTGGAGGTAATGAAGGCTGCTCTGGCCGAGCCTGAATCCAGCGACGGCGATTGCCCGGGCCGGAGCAAGGATCACGTCGAAGCCGACTCGACCGAAACGCTCATGGGCATCGGCGAACGCGGCCCACGCTCCCGGGACGGCGACGCTTGCAGGTCCCACCATCGCAGAGATGCCGCCGCCGTATTCCATCTCCGCGAGGATCTCGTTGACGTGGTCAGGCTCGCCGTCGAGACCCGGAACGGCCATGTACCCGTCGAAGACCAGCGGCTCGGTGTCCCCGCTTCCCACGGTGAGGAAGGCTCCTGCACCCGGTGCAGCCACCCCTACCTCTGTGACCATCCCGACGACGGCCGCAGCGAGGGCAGCATCCACCGCTCCTCCGCCTCTGTTCACGACGAATTCGGCTGCGTCTGTGGCAGCGGTCGAGGATGCGGCGATGGCGACGGTTCCCATGATCCTGCCTCAGGCTAACGGGGTGCTGGGGGGCCGATCGACGGGATGCAGCGCGATCGAGTCTGCAGCGACTTCCAAACGTCCACCCGACTCCAGATCCGTCCGGTCGACAGCGCCGGAGCAATGCCCCGGCGATGAACAGACGTCGACCTGCGCCGAGCACCTCAGGCGTCATCTCGGCCGCTGGGTCGGTCATTCGCACCGGGATCACGTCGACCCGTCGCCGCTTCTCGGATCTGACGAGGACGAGTGCTCGAAGCACCCGCGCCCCGTCCTCGCCGATGTCGATCATGGCGGGGACAGCGAGTCTCCCGTTGATCAGTGTGAGGTTGATGTCCATCCCGCTCTCCTGTCACCGTTGCGGGGAAGCGCATGGGCAGGAACGTATCGCTGGGCAGAGACAGTTTCAGACCCCGAGTTCGCGCTCGAGATCCTCCAGCCACGGTGTCTCCGGGTCGTCGTTGCGGATTGCGTTGAGGAATGTGCTGACGGCCTCCCGATCGTTGGCAGCTTTCGCAACCCGGGCGGCAACCGCCCACCGTCGCACCAGGCTGGCCGGAGGGTTCTCGATGAGTCGACCGGGCTTGATGATCCTCCATGCCTCTTCCAACCTGCCCTCATCGAGCAGATGGCTGGCGTAGACCACCCGTGCCTCGTTGTCAGAGTCACGGCCTCCGCCGAGCTCCTGGAACAAGTCATACGTCTTGTCGACGTCCTTCTTGCGACCCAGCGCACGAAGACAGTCCATCTCGACCGGCATCTGATCGGTCTCACCCGACATCCTGCGGAACGCGCGCAATTCCTTGAGCGCCTCATCCCAGTTGCCCATGTGATACGCCGAGAGCCCCAGCAGTTCACGAATCGTGGCGACCCGGGTCGAGGCGGCCTTTGCCCTCCGAAGCGACGCCGCTGCCTGCTTGAAGCGGCCGGCAGCATATGCATCCACTCCGGACTCGAGCTCGCGAATCGTCGCGTCACGCCGGTCCTTGGCCGTGGCCCGAAGGATCTCTTCGCGGACCCACTTCGGAAGCTGACCTCCTGCGTGCAGCTTCCGACGATCAGCTGCGCTCGGGCGAGACCGCCGCCTCCCGAGGAGCCGGAACCACTACGCGAGTCTCCTGATCGGGATGGGCGGTCGTCGCGACGACCACCGCCCGACGAGTTCCGGCCACCCGAAGAGCCCCCACGATTGGGGCCTCCACGGTTGGGTCCCCCGCGGTTGGAGTCACCGCGATTGGGTCCCCGGTTCGAGGATCGATTGTCTCCAGACCGGCCGGCCATGGTTCACGTCTTCTTCCTCCCGGATCGAACCGGGTGAGGTGCATTGTGGTCGCAAACGAGAAGAGGGCCGACCGCAAAGCGAGTCGACCCTCTCAATTTTGATGCCCGGCGGTGACCTACTCTCCCAGGGGGTTGCCCCCCAAGTACCATCGGCGCTGACGAGTTTCACTTCCGTGTTCGGAATGGGAACGGGTGGTTCCTCATCGCTATCGCCACCGGACAAATCTTCGAGTGTCGGTTCCCCGAGCACTCCATAGCGAGCACGTGTCTTTGATTTTCAATCCAAGCCCTCGGGCAATTAGTACCGGTCAGCTGAATACATTGCTGTACTTACACTTCCGGCCTATCAACCTGGTCTTCTACCAGGGCCCTTACTGGGTTAACCCCATGGGAAATCTCATCTCGAGGTGGGCTTCGTACTTAGATGCTTTCAGCACTTATCCCGTCCGTACATAGCCAACCAGCCGTGCCCTTGGCAGGACAACTGGCACACCAGTGGTACGTTCATCCCGGTCCTCTCGTACTAGGGACAACTCCTCTCAAATTTCCTGCGCCTGCGGCGGATAGGGACCGAACTGTCTCACGACGTTCTAAACCCAGCTCGCGTGCCGCTTTAACGGGCGAACAGCCCGACCCTTGGGACCTGCTCCAGCCCCAGGATGCGACGAGCCGACATCGAGGTGCCAAACACCCCCGTCGATATGGACTCTTGGGGGGTATAAGCCTGTTATCCCCGGAGTACCTTTTAGCCGATGAGCCATCACGCACCCACATGCCATGATGGGATCACTAAGCCCAACTTTCGTTCCTGCTCGACTTGTAGGTCTCGCAGTTAAGCTTCCTTGTGCCTTTACACTCAACGTCTGATTGCCGACCAGACTGAGGAAACCTTTGGGCGCCTCCGTTACATTTTAGGAGGCCACCGCCCCAGTGAAACTGACCGCCAGACACTGTCCCTGATCCGGATTACGGACCGAGGTTAGAAGGCCGTCGAGTGAAGGGTGGTATTTCAACATTGACTCCACGATGACTGGCGCCACCGCTTCCTAGTCTCCCACCTATCCTACACATCAAACGCCAGACTCCAATGTCAAGCTACAGTAAAGGTTCCGGGGTCTTTCCGTCCTGCCGCAGGTAGTGAGCATCTTTACTCACACTGCAATTTCACCGAGTCTCTGGTTGAGACAGTACCCAAGTCGTTACGCCATTCGTGCAGGTCGGAACTTACCCGACAAGGAATTTCGCTACCTTAGGACCGTTATAGTTACGGCCGCCGTTTACTGGGGCTTAGTTTCAAAGCTTCGCCGAAGCTAACCTCTCCACTTGACCTTCCAGCACCGGGCAGGCGTCACACGGTATACATCGTCTTGCGACTTCGCACCGTGCTGTGTTTTTAGTAAACAGTCGCTTGGGTCTGGTCACTGCGGCCCCCTCAGGCTGCCGGACGCGAAGTCCTTGACCTTACCGGGGCGATCCTTATCCCGAAGTTACGGATCAAATTTGCCGAATTCCTTAACCAGAGTTAACTCGCTCGCCTTGGTATTCTCTACCTGTCCACCTGTGTCGGTTTGGGGTACGGGCTCCCTATGCCCTCGCTAGAAGGTTTTCTCGGTGGCATGGGCGTTAGGCGACTTCTCCAATATCGGATCCGTATCACACCTCAGGCTTCGTGAGGTCCGGATTTGCCTGGACCTCGCCCTACGTGCTTACCCCGGGACAACCAACGCCCGGGTTCGCTTACCCTTCCACGTCACTCCATCGCTGACCTACTACTTGCTGGGTCGGTAGGCCCCGAAGGGCTTTCCTTAGCAAACAAGATTCGGTCTGTACGGTCATAGAGAGGTACGGGAATATCAACCCGTTGTCCATCGATTACACCTCTCGGTCTCACCTTAGGTCCCGACTTACCCTGGGCGGACGAGCCTTCCCCAGGAACCCTTGGACAATCGGCGGAAGAGATTCTCACTCTCCATTCGCTACTCATGCCGGCATTCGCACTCGTGTAGCCTCCACGATTGGCTTACGCCACCGCTTCGTTGGCCACACGACGCTCCCCTACCAACCCAGTATCAGAGATACTGAATTCCGCAGCTTCGGCGCTGTACTTGAGCCCCGTTACATTTTCCGCGCAGAGTCACTCGACCAGTGAGCTATTACGCACTCTTTAAATGATGGCTGCTTCTAAGCCAACATCCTGGCTGTTTGGGCAACTCCACATCGTTTCCCACTTAGTACAGACTTAGGGGCCTTAGCTGGCGGTCTGGGCTGTTTCCCTCGCGTCCACGAAGCTCATCCCACGTAGACTGACTGCCTTGCTCTGGAACTTTGGGATTCGGAGTTTGACTGGGGTCGGTAAGCTTGTAGGCCCCCTAACCCAATCAGTGCTCTACCCCCAAAGCTAAACGCAAGACGCTAGCCCTAAAGCTATTTCGGGGAGAACCAGCTATCGCCGAGTTTGTTTGGCCTTTCACCCCTATCCACAGGTCATCCCCCCAGTTTTCAACCTAGGTGGGTTCGGGCCTCCACGAAGTCTTACCTTCGCTTCACCCTGCCCATGGATAGCTCACTCGGCTTCGGGTCTATGACATGCGACTAGACGCCCTATTAAGACTCGCTTTCGCTTCGGCTACGGCTCACGCCTTAACCTCGCCACACATCGATAACTCGCCGGCTCATTCTTCAAAAGGCAGGCGGTCAGAATCCGAAGATTCCTCCCACTGCTTGTAAGCCAACGGTTTCAGGTTCTGTTTCACTCCCCTCGCCGGGGTTCTTTTCACCTTTCCCTCACGGTACTTGTCCGCTATCGGTCGCCAGAGAGTATTTAGCCTTACGAGGTGGTCCTCGCTGATTCACACGGGATATCCCCCGTGATACTTGGGATCATCGCAAAGAGAACGGTCGGTTTTCGCTTACGGGGCTGTTACCCGCTCTGGCCCAGCTTTCCAGCTGTGTTCAACTAACCGCCGTTTTTGTAACTCTTCGTCGGATTCTGTGCTCCGACATTGCGCGTCCCGCAACCCCGGTATGGCAACGCCACAGCGCTATCACACCACACCGGTTTGGGCTGTTCCCGTTTCGCTCGCCGCTACTCAGGGAATCACTGTTGTTTTCTCTTCCTCAGGGTACTGAGATGTTTCAATTCCCCTGGTTGTCTCTACCGACCCTATGTGTTCAGGTCGGAGTAACTGGGCATGACCCCAGCTGGGTTTCCCCATTCGGAGATCCTCGGATATAACGCCCGCTTGGCGGCTTCCCGAGGCTTATCGCAGCCTGCTACGTCCTTCTTCGTCTTCTGGCGCCAAGGCATCCACCGTTGGCTCTTAGTAGCTTGGATAATAGAAAATCCAAGACGACGTGCTCGCTATGCAGTTCTCAAGGTGCCTGAAGGGGCAACTCGACCCGAAGGTCGAGAAGACTCCTTCACGACTGAACAGCGTGTAGACAAACATGTCTCTCCATGATCTCGATTCGTCACGTCCGAAGACGCTTCCATCTCGATCATCTCGAGCTCATGCGTGTGAATAATCAGCGACTAACTAGGAACTGGAACCGGCTGTGATGGGCCGATTCGTGTTCGCTCCTTAGAAAGGAGGTGATCCAGCCGCACGTTCCCGTACGGCTACCTTGTTACGACTTCGTCCCAGTTACCGACCCCACCTTCGGCAGCTCCCTCCCTAACGGGTTGGGCCACTGACTTCGGGTGTTGCCGACTTCCGTGACGTGACGGGCGGTGTGTACAATCCCCGAGAACGCATTCACCGCGGCATTGCTGATCCACGATTACTAGCGACTCCGGCTTCATGAAGTCGAGTTGCAGACTTCAATCCGAACTGAGGACGGCTTTGAGGGATTCGCTCACCTTCGCAGGGTTGCAGCCCGTTGTACCGCCCATTGTAGCATGCGTGCAGCCCTGGACATAAGGGGCATGATGACTTGACGTCGTCCTCACCTTCCTCCGAGTTATCCCCGGCAGTCTCCCATGAGTCCCCGGCCGAACCGCTGGCAACATAGGATAAGGGTTGCGCTCGTTGCGGGACTTAACCCAACATCTCACGACACGAGCTGACGACAGCCATGCACCACCTGTCATGGACGCTAATGCACACCGTGTTTCCACGGCTTTTCCCATGATGTCAAGTCCAGGTAAGGTTCTTCGGGTTGCATCGAATTAAGCCGCATGCTCCGCCGCTTGTGCGGGGACCCGTCAATTCCTTTGAGTTTTAGCCTTGCGGCCGTACTCCCCAGGCGGGGTACTTAATGCGTTAGCTTCGGCACGGCAATCGTTAGTCAGATCGCCACACCTAGTACCCAACGTTTACGGCGTGGACTACCAGGGTATCTAATCCTGTTTGCTACCCACGCTTTCGCTCCTCAGCGTCAGTACAGGCCCAGAGAACCGCCTTCGCTACTGGTGTTCCTCCCGATATCTGCGCATTCCACCGCTACACCGGGAATTCCATTCTCCTCTACCTGACTCTAGCTATGGCAGTATCGACTGCAGTTCCGAGGTTGAGCCTCGGACTTTCACAGCCGACTTACCAAGCCGCCTACGAGCTCTTTACGCCCAATAAATCCGGACAACGCTTGCCCCCTACGTATTACCGCGGCTGCTGGCACGTAGTTAGCCGGGGCTTCTTTTGGAGGTACCGTCAATTTCTTCCCTCCTGAAAGAGGTTTACAACCCGAAGGCCGTCATCCCTCACGCGGCGTTGCTGCATCAGGCTTTCGCCCATTGTGCAATATTCCCTGCTGCTGCCTCCCGTAGGAGTCTGGACCGTGTCTCAGTTCCAGTGTGGCTGATCGTCCTCTCAGACCAGCTACCCGTCGATGCCTTGGTAAGCCGTTACCTCACCAACTAGCTGATAGGCCGCGAGCCCATCCCAAAGCGCAAAAGCATTTCTTCACTCCGCCATGCGGAAGAGTGAAGACATCCGGTATTAATCCGAGTTTCCTCGGGCTATCCCGGTCTTCGGGGCAGGTTGCTCACGTGTTACTCACCCGTTCGCCGCTCCGTCATATCGGGGCAAGCCCCAATATGCGTCGCTCGACTTGCATGCATTAGGCACGCCGCCAGCGTTCGTCCTGAGCCAGGATCAAACTCTCCAACGTACGTTCATGTGTGCTCGGCTCCGAAGAGCTGCTGCACAATCCTGTCCAATGTGTTGTTTGCATCCGAGCTGGGGTTTCTGAGAGACGTTGATCTCTCAGATGCTAGCTCTTGTGTTTTTTCCCGACCTCTGGCCGAAGCCGTCGGTCGTGGACTTGATGCTGTGCTTCTCCATCCCGGCTCCGTCCGGCGAACCGTTCGGTCGAAATGAAGAGGCGCATGCTGATTTTTTACACGCTGTTCAGTTGTCAAGGAGCCTGATGCTCATCTGAAGCCCGACCGCGAACGGCCCTTGGGCGCAGAACCTCTACTTTAGATCACTGATCTCCGGCACCGCAAATCGAGGTGTTGTCATCGCTGGGCCGGAGCGCTCAGCTTGTTTTCCTCTGTTTCGAGGAGGATACGCCGGTCATCGACCGACGGATAGAGAACAGTACCACTCCCTGTGAGTCTGTCAAAACCGTGCGGACGAGCGCCGTTCAGTCTCGGACGACCAGACGGACGAAGCGGCGCTTCCCCACCTGCACGACCTCACCGGCGACCATCGCCCGTGGGACCTCGTAGCCGGCAACCTTCTCGCCATCGACCTTGACCGCCCCCTGGTCGATCAGGCGTCGCGCCTCTCCGATCGACTTGGTGAGACCCGCATCGGCGATGACGTGCGGCAGGGAGACCGGGTCCTCGTCGGGAAGCGGGTGCTCGGCCACCTCGTCCGGTACATCGCCCGAGCGGAAGATCTGGTCGAAGGCGGCCTCAGCGGCCGTTGCCTGGCCGTCCGAGTAGTAGAGCGAGATGATCTCACGGGCGAGCCGGCGCTTGACCTGACCGGGATGGGCGGATCCCGACTCGAGACCGGACCGGATCGCCTCGATCTCACCGATATCGACAGCAGTCGCCAGCTCGAACCATTGGAGCATCAGCTCGTCGGGGATGCTCATCGTCTTTCCGAACATCTGATCCGGCGGATCGGTGATTCCGACATAGTTCCCCAGCGACTGGGACATCTTCTCGACGCCGTCGGTGCCGACCAGCAGCGGCATCGTCATCGCGACCTGGGGCTCGACCCCGTATCGCTGCTGAATCGATCGGCCCATCATGAGGTTCCAGAGTTGGTCGGTCCCCCCCAACTCGATGTCCGCTTCGACCGCGACCGAGTCGTATCCCTGTAGCAGTGGATACATGAACTCCATCACCGAGATCGGGCTGCCCGACTCGTACCGGTTGGAGAAGTCGCTCCGCTCGAGCATCTGGGCGACCGTCGCCTTCGAGGTCAACTCGAGCAAGCCATACATGTCGAACGACGACAACCACTCCGAGTTGTAGCGGATCTCGAGGTTGTCCTCGAGCAGGATCTGCGAGAACTGCTGCGAGGAGGCCGTCGGCGTAGCCCATCACCTCGTCTCGACTCAGATCGGTTGCGGGTAGCGCTCTTCCCGCTGGGGTCACCGACCTGCGCGGTGAAATCTCCGACGATCAGGACGGCTGTGTGGCCCTGCTCCTGGAAGTGTCGCAGTTTGCGAAGCACCACAGCCCATCCGAGTGTCACCGCCGGGGCAGTCGGATCGAGCCCGAGTTTGATCCGAAGCGGTCGTCCGAGGGCCAGCTTCTCTTCGAGCCCTTCACGCGGCTGAACCGTGTCAACGCCTCTCATCAATGCATCGATATCGTCCATCTCGGTCACCGCTCTCGGGGACTGGCAGCCTACCGGTGGGGCCTTCGGGCCACGAAGCGCAGCTGGCGATCGGTCGCCTGCGAGATCCCGATTCGCGGTGGTGGCCGTCCAGGGGACCGTGCCTGGCTCCCCCGTCAAATGGACCCTGGTTCCGAGCGGCTCCCCGGAGAACGATCCGTCCACGGCCAGCGCCTGACCGACCTTGCCAGGCCCGTCAGTCAAATGATCGAGCCGAGCCCGCCGGCGTTGCATCGCCTCGATGCCGTCGACGGGATCACCGCCCCGGACCAGCACGGCCTGGCCGTCACCGGTCGCTCCCGTCACGATGTTGAGGCACCAGTGGATTCCGTAGCTCAGGTACACATAGACGCCGCCGGCCTGCCCGAACATCGGTGCATTGCGCTCGGTCCGTCCCGAGAACGCATGGCTTGCCGGGTCGTCGCTCAGGTACGCCTCGACCTCGCTCAGCCGAATCGCCGTGACGACATCGTCGACAGCCGTCCACAGCGTCATCCCGAGGAGTCGTGGGGCGACGACATCGGCGTTGTCGGCGAGCAGCGGGTCCGGCCCGGCCCCCATGTCAGGCGAGTTCGTCGAGAAGGATGGCCTTGAAGGCATGCAGGCGGTTCTCCGCCTGATCGAACACCATCGACCGGGGATGTTCCATCATCTCGTCGGTGACCTCCTCGCCACGGTGAGCAGGGAGACAATGCATGAAGATCGCATCGTCGGCTGCGTGGGCGAGCAACTCCGATCGGACCTGGTACGGAGCGAAGTGGCGCGTGCGGAGCGCAGCCTCCGACTCCTGTCCCATCGACGCCCAGACATCGGTGTAGATGGCGTTCGCCCCGGTGACGCCTTCGACGAGATCGTTGGTCACCAGCACGTCCCCGATTCCGGCGGCCAGGTCAACGACATCGGGATCCGGCTCGTAACCGGGCGGGCACGCGACCTGCACCGCGACACCCAGCTTGACGGCCGCCAGCATGAGGCTGTGGCACACGTTGTTACCGTCGCCGACATAGGCGATGGTGGCGCCGTCCAGCGTCGAGTGCTCGGCCAGCGTCATCAGGTCCGCCACCGCCTGACAGGGGTGTTCGGCATCGGAGAGCAGATTCACGACCGGCATCTCGGTGGCGGCATCGACCGCATCGAGGTCTCCGTGGTCGAAGACCCTCATGCCAACGAGGTCGAGATAGCGTCCGAGCACCCGCCCGACGTCCTCCGGTGTTTCGCGGGTCCCGAGCCCCGTCTGGTCGTTGCGAATCGCGATCGGATGAGCTCCGAGTTGGATCGTTGCGATGTCGCAGCTCACCCACGTCCGCAGTGACTGCTTCTGGAAGAAGAGACCCACAGAGAGTCCGTCGAGCGCCGTCCGGTACTCGGTCGGGCGCCGACTTGACCTGCGCACCGAGGCGAACGATCGACGCGAGCCGGTCGGCGTCGACATCGGCGATGCGGAGGAAGCTCAACTCGAGCCTCGCAACTCTGCGCCGAGCGAAGACGCCGCATCGATCATCGCGGTGCGGATCGGGGCGACCTCCTCGTTGGTGAGTGTGCGGTCAGCGGCTCGAAGCACAAAGCGGATCGCAAGCGACTTCCGATCACCGTCCATCCCCCGGTACTCATCGAACACCCGGGCGGACTCGAGCAGGTCACCGGCAGCTCGTCGGGTCACCCCGACGAGGGCCGCTGCCGTGACCGACGACTGCACGACGAATGCCAGGTCGAATTCGGTTGGGGGGAAGACACTCGGCGTCACCAACTGATGCGGTTCCCGTTCGGTCACGAGCGGACCGAGGTCGAGTTCCGCTGCGGCCACCCGACCGGTCAGATCGTATTGCTGGGATGTCGATGGATGGATCTCACCGACGAATCCGACGTCATGGCCATCGACGACCACCCTGGCGCATCGTCCAGGGTGGAATCCGGGCGCCTGATCGGGTTCCAGGACGAGGTCGTCGATGTCGAGCACATCGCCCAACAATCGGAGGATTGCGGTCGCTGCGTACCCATCGACCGCCCGACCGGAGCCTGCGAGATCGGCACCACCGGCGTGGCCGTACATCGCATACCCGAGCCGGAGCGGCTGGTCGGGGATTCCGGGTCGATCCGGATCGACCCGATCGAAGAACACCCGACCGATCTCGAACAGGCTGCCCGAGCTGATCCCGTGGCTGGCGTTGTACCGCAGCGAGCCAAGCAATCCGGGGAGGAGCGTGGTCCGGAGGACACCTTCTTCGTCGCGGAGCGGGTTGCGAACCCTGACGACGCTGCGAGCCTCGTGATCGGACGGGACTGCCAGAACATCGAGATCTTCGACGGCCATGAAGCTGAGGTGTACCGCCTCGCTCAGACCGGCACCAGCAAGCGTCGATCGGATGGCACGCGTGTTGCGCTGATCGGGCGTCAACCATCCAGCCGAACCTCGTGGCACCGTTTCCTCGAACGTGTCGAAGCCGTGCAGGCGGGCGACTTCTTCGACGAGGTCGATGGGCCGCTCGAGATCAGGCCGATAGGTCGGAACGGTCACCGCGAGCGGGTCGCTCCCCTCGACCGTCAAGCCGATCGATCGGAGATAGCCGGCAACCATGCCGCTGTCGAAACCCTCGCCGAGGATCCGAGCGACGTCGGAGATGCTCAGTTGAATCTCCGTCTCCTCGACCTCGACGGCGACTTCGTCGACGACGCCTGCCAGCACCGTCGCACCGGTCATGTCGCACAGGAGTTGGGTCGCACGGGCCGATGCTTCCAATGGCAGACCGGGATCGACGCCGCGCTCGAAGCGTGCGGATGCCTCGGACCGAAGGCCGTGACGACGCGACATCCACATGATCGTCGGAGGATCCCAGGTGGCCGCTTCGAGGAACACCCGGGTCGTGCCGTCGTGAACCTCGGAGGTGGCGCCGCCCATGGTGCCGGCGAGCGAGGTCGGACCATCTGCATCGCAGATCACCAGATCGTCAGTCGACAGGGTGCGCTCGACATCGTCGAGCGTGACGAGCGTCTCGCCCGCACGGGCACGACGCACCACCAGGTGATCGCCGGCGATCCGGTCGGCATCGAAGGCGTGGAGCGGATGCCCGAGCTCGAGCATCACGTAGTTGGTCACGTCAACGGCGTTCGAGATCGGACGCATGCCCGCCAGACGGAGACGCAGCCTCATCCAGAACGGCGACGGGCCGATCTCGACCCCTTGGATCTCTCGCCCGGTGAATCGGAGACACCCGGACGGATCTTCGATCTCGACCGAGGTCGACGGCTCACCGGGTCGCTCGTTCAGCACCGGTTCCGGCATCGACCAATCGAGGTCGAAATAGGCGGCGAGCTCGCGAGCGATTCCACGCAGCGACATCGCGTCGGGGCGGTTCGGGGTGATCGCCAGGTCGAAGACGACATCGGGTAGCTCGACGTAGTCGGAGAAGTCGGTCCCGACCGGAGCGTCCTCGTCGAGCACGAGGATGCCGGCATGCGACTCACCCAACTCCAGTTCTTTCTCCGAACAGATCATTCCGTTGGACGTGACGCCTCGGATCTCGCGACTGCCGATCTGAAAGTCACCGGGCAGCACGGCGCCGGGTTTGGCGAAGGGGACGATCGCTCCGACCTCGAAGTTCCACGCTCCGCACACCACATCGACCGGCCCACCGTCGTCATATACGACCTGGCACAGCCGGACCTTGTCGGCGTTGGGGTGCGGTTCGATCTTGGTGACCTCGGCGATGACCACCTCGGTCCAGCCCGGCTCGACGACCTCGACGCCCTCGACTTCGTGACCCAGCCACTCGAGCGCCGCTCGAATCTCGCCCGGATCCCGAGTCGGCAGTGAGACGTAGTCCGACAACCAGTTCAACGAGACCTTCATCGGCCCACCTCGCCGGTTCGATTCGCGGATGCGACAGACGCGACGTCGGTTGGTTGCCTGTCGACTGTCATGTGCAATGTGTCACTGTGGTCGCTGGGTCTCATGTGAACTGCCTCAGGAACCGAAGGTCGTTCTCGATGAAGTGCCGGATGTTGCCGATCCCGTGGCGGACCATGGCCAGACGCTCGACACCCATGCCGAAGGCGAAGCCGGTGAGCTTCTCGGGGTCGTAGCCCACCCAGGAGAAGACGTTGGGGTCGACCATGCCACAGCCGAGCATCTCGAGCCAGCCGACGCCCTTGCAGACCCGACAGTCTGCTTCGCCGCCGTCGCAGTTGAAGCACGAAACGTCGAGTTCGGCGGACGGCTCGGTGAACGGAAAGAAGTGGGGTCGGAGTCGCACCTCGGTCCGTGGACCGAAGAACTCCCGTGCGAAGTGAGCGAGGGTGCCTTTCAGGTCTGAGAAGGTGATGTCCTCATCCACGGCCAGACCTTCGATCTGGTGGAACACCGGGAGATGGGAGGCGTCGATCGTGTCGGTTCTGTACGCCTTGCCAGGGACGACGATGTGAACCGGGGGCTCGTGACTCTCCATCCACCTCGCCTGCATCGGTGAGGTGTGGGTACGCATCACAACCGAGTCCTCGGCCCCGAACTCGAGATACATCGTGTCGGACTCGGCCCTGCTGGGATGGGTCGGAGGCGTGTTCAGAGCGTCGAAGTTGTACTCGGTGAGCTCGGCCTCGGGTCCGTCCGCCACGGCGTAGCCCAGTCCCACGAAGATGTCGACCACCTCGTCGATGGTCTGCTGGATCAGATGCAGGGTTCCCCGAGGGATGGTGAAGCCGGGGAGCGTGACGTCGATGCGGTCATCGTCGAGCAACGCATCGGCCGCCGCTCGTTCGAGGATGACCCGACGCGAGGAGAGCAGGTCGGTGAGAGCGGCCCGAGCCTGCTGGATGGCGCGTCCAACCCGGGGCTTCTCGTCGTTGGGCAGCTTGCCCATGCCCTTCTGGATCTCGGCCAGGGTCGAGGAACGACCGACCAATTCGGTCTCGAGAGCATCGAGCGCCTCGAGTGACTCGACGGCGTCCACACGGGCTGGAGCTTCGCCAACGATGTCTTCGAGTTCGCGCATGTCTTCCTGGTGTCGGGGCGCGGTCACGTTAGTTGGGCGGCCGTCAGGCCCCCGAACCGATTTCCCAGCCCCGGTGGCGTGCGAGTTCCACCATCAGAATCGCCGCAGCGATCCCCGCGTTGAGGCTCTCGATGCCGCCGGCCATCGGAATCGTGACCGCGAGTGCTGCACCGTCGACCATCTCCGCGGACAAGCCGTGGGACTCGTTCCCGACGAGGATGCACATGGGGTCGGCCCCGAGGAGGGCTCCGACCTCGTCGAGGGGCACACCACCTTCGACCACCGTCGCCACTGTCTGCACCGGCGGCGGTGGGCCAACCGACACGTGGGTCCGGAAATGTCCACCTGACGCGGCTCGCAGCACCTTGGGCGACCACGGGTCGACGGCATCGGACGCAACGACCACCGAGAGTCCGAAGGCCGCTGCAGTCCTGATGATCGTGCCTGCGTTACCCGGGTCGGAGGTGTCGATCCACACCGAATCTCCGCTGATCGGGACGTCATCCGGGATGGCCACGACCGCCACCGGGCCGCGGGGACTCTCGGTCGTCGCGAGCTTCTCGAGCACCCGCTGGGTGACCGGAACCCATTCGGCGCCCGACGCCTCAGCCAACTGTTCGGCGTCGGCGTCGGTCTCGAGGCCGAACACCTCGCTGACGGCGGCGCCACCCGCAATCGCCTCGGCGAGGACATGGGGCCCCTCGATGACGGTGTTCCCCGTCTCCCTCCTCCCTCGAACGCGTTGAAGCCGACCAGCCGCCAGCACGCGGGCGTTGCGTGGCGAACTGATCGGCTCCAGTGACCGATCGGGGTCAGTGCTGCTTGGCAACCTCGACCAGTTGTGCGAATGCCGCATCGTCGTTGATGGCGAGATCGGCGAGCATCTTGCGATCCACCTCGATCTCGGCGGCCTTCAGACCAGCGATGAACGTCGAGTACGACATCCCGTGCTGGCGAGACGCAGCGTTGATTCGTTGGATCCAGAGCCGCCGGAAGTCACCTTTCCGCTTCCTGCGGTGGTCGTAGCTGTCCTGCATTGCATGCATGACCTGCTCGTTGGCGGTCTTGAAGCGCCGGCTCTTGGCGCCCTTGTAGCCCGACGCCCGATCGAGGACCTTCTTGTGGTTCTTCTTGGCGTGGACGGAGCGTTTGACTCGTGCCATGACGTATCTCCTCGCTCAGCTTCCGAGCAGTTTCTTGACGACTTTGGCGTCTCCGGGAGCCAGTTCGGTCTCACCGCCGAGTCGACGGTACCGATCCTTCCCCTTGGTGAGACGCAGATGGCCGCGACCGGCCTGTTTGCGGCGCAACTTGCCGGATCCGGTCTTCTTGATCCGTTTGGCGGCGCCGCGGTGAGTCTTCATCTTCGGCATACGGTGGTCCTCATTCCTCTTCGGATGCTCCATCGACTTCGCGTGCTTGCATCGCCTGCTTCCGGGCGGCTTTGTCCCTGAGCGGCCCGAGGGTCATCACCATCTGACGACCTTCCAACGACGGTGGCTGCTCGACTTGGCCGAGATCGTCCACCGCCTCCACGAGGCGCCTGAGTACCCGCTCGCCGTACTCGGGGCGTTCACGCTCTCGTCCACGGAAGCGAACGGTCACTTTGACCTTGTCGCCGTCCGCCAGCCATTCGGCGGTGCGCCGGGCCTGCATGTCGAAGTCGTGCTCGGCGATTCTGGGAGTGAGACGTGTCTCTTTGATGACGGTCCGGGTCTGATTCTTCCTGGCTTCACGTTCACGGACGGACTGCTCGTACTTGTACTTGCCGTAGTCCATGATCTTGCACACCGGGGGCTTCGCAGTTGGGGCGACCTCGACGAGGTCCATCTCCAATTGCTCGGCCAGCCAGAGCGCTTCGGCCAGTTTCTTCACCCCGATCTGGGAACCGTCGGGTGCCACGACCCGGACCTCTGCGGCCCGGATGTACCCATTCACACGCAGGTCAGCGATTTCACATCCTCCTGTTGGTCTTTCTCGGTCGTTCACCCGGTCGGGCGGAACGACAAGAGGCAGCACGTGGATGTGCTGCCTCGACACTCGAAGAGCCGGCGGGGCCGGTCTCTCGTTGGATACCGCGGCTCACCTGGTGCGGTGGCCGGGTGGGAGTCAGCGCTCCACTTGCCTCAGTTGTGGCCGATACGGTAACGCATCGCCATGGGAGAGGCGAATGCGGACCTCCCGAAGACGCGCCATTCACGATGCGGCGTGACGTTCGGTCATCGAGAATGGTCGACGTTGGCAGCGGTCTCCCCGAGCGCTCGCAGCGATGCCAGCTTGCGGGCCATCTCGATGGTTGCCTCGGCGGCTTCACCGCCCTTGTTCCCCGGCCCCGGACGCGATCGCTCGAGAGCGTGCTCGTAGTCGCGCACGGTGAGGATGGCGTTGCCCACCGGTACCCCGGTCGAGACGGCAACGTCGGTGATTCCCCTGGTGGCGCTGTCAGCGACGTACTCGTAGTGGTCGGTCTCGCCCTTGATGACCGCGCCGATCGCGATGACGCCCCGACATCCCTCTTCGATCAACGATTGCACTGCCAGTGGCAGCTCCAGCGCTCCGGGGACCCGCAGCACGATGACCTCGCCAACGCCGGCCGTCTCGCAGGCCGTGAGCGCCGCATCCATCATGGGCTCGGTGATCGGCTCGTTGAACGACGAGCACGCCACACCGATCCGGGTGGGAACTTCGCCCTCGATCACGTCGATCCGGTCCATCAGTCCCCGACTTCGCCGAGGTGGCCCATCTTGGCGATCTTGGTGTTGACGTAGTCCTGGTTGTGCTCGTTGAGCTCGGTCAGCAGAGGCTCCCGACCGATGATGGTCAGGCCATAGCCCTCGATGCCGGCCCGCTTGGTCGGGTTGTTTGTCAGCAGCCTCATCGACCGAACTCCGACGTCGTAGAGGATCTGCGAGCCGATGCCGTAGTCGCGGGCATCGACGGGAAGCCCGAGTTCGGTGTTGGCCTGGACCGTGTCGTGGCCCTCGTCCTGGAGGTTGTATGCCTGGAGCTTGGCCAGCAGCCCGATGCCGCGACCCTCGTGACCCCTGATGTAGACGATGACGCCTCGACCCTCGGCTTCGATGCGTTGCATGGCGAGATCGAGCTGATCCCCGCAATCGCATCGCTGACTGTGGAGCACGTCTCCGGTCAGGCACTCCGAATGCGCCCTGACGAGGATGTCCTCCCCGTCGCCAACGTCGCCCTTGACCAGGGCCACATGTTGACGCCCATCGAAACTCTTGAAGCCGATCGCAGTGAACTCACCGTGATCGGTCGGGATACGCGCCGACACGACGCGTTCTACGAGTTTCTCCTCGTTGGCGCGTCGGAATGCGATCAGATCGGCGATCGAGCCGACCAACAGATCGTGTTCTTTGGCGAACCGCTCCAGGTCGGCGAGCTGGGCAACGGTGCCGTCGTCGTTCATGATCTCCGACAGAGACGGCAGCCGGATACAGGCCGGCGAGCTTGACGAGGTCAACGCCGGCCTCGGTGTGGCCGGCGCGCCGGAGGACGCCTCCCTCGGCTGCGCGAAGGGGGTACATGTGTCCCGGCCGGGCAACATCGGACGGTTTGGAGTTCCCATCGAGGAGCACCCTGACGGTGCGGGTTCGGTCGGCGGCAGAGATCCCCGTCGAGATCCCTTGTCGGGCGTCCACGGACTCGGTGAATGCGGTGCGATGGCTTTCGGTGTTCAGGCGAACCATCTGCGGGAGCTCGAGCTCTTCGAGCCGATCGGCGGTCATCGGCACACAGATGATCCCTGAGGTGTGCCGGATCATGAACGCCATCTGGGCCTCGGTGATCTTTGCCGCTGCGACGATCAGATCGCCTTCGTTCTCACGGTCGGCATCGTCGGTGACGATCACCATCTCGCCGCGGCCGATGGCGGCGATCAGTTCTTCTGGGCGGGCAAAGTTCACTCGGAGCCCTCCAGGAGGCGCTCGACGTACTTGGCAAGGATATCGACCTCCAGATTGACGGTGTCACCGAGAGCGGCGGATCCGAAGGTCGTCATCGCCAGCGTGTGCGGAATCAGTGCGATCTCGAACCAGTCCCCGCCGATCGCAGCCACCGTCAGACTGACGCCGTCCACGGTGATCGATCCCTTCTCGACGACATACCGCATGGTGTCTTCGGGGGCCGAGATCCGCCACCGACGTCCATCGCCTTCGGGATCGATCGCAACGATCGTCCCGATGGAATCGACGTGACCCTGCACCACATGTCCGTCGAATCGCCCGGATGCCGGCATGGCCCGCTCGAGGTTGACGGCGTCGCCGTCGCCGATGTCGCCCAGGTTCGTGCGTCGCAGAGTCTCGAGAACCGCCTCGACCGAGAACTGCGGCGGGTCGACGTCGACTGCAGTGAGACAGGCGCCGTTGACGCTGATGGATGCTCCGATCGGGAGATCATCGGTGATCACGGCGCTCTCGAAGGTGAAGCGTCGGCCGTCGGAGCCACCGGTGACCCGGGTCACGTGGCCGACTGCCTCGATGATCCCGGTGAACATCGCGGGGACACTACCTCGACCCCCAGGTCCGACGAACATCGACTCACTCGATCGGTTCCCAATCGATCCTCAGATCCGCTCCCACTCTGACGACGTCGGTGATGGTGACACTTTGGGCATCTGCCAGCGTCTCGAACGTCGTTTGGAACTGACCTCGACCGACTCCCCCGGCGATTGTCGACCCCAGGTAGGTCACCCCGCAATCCACGAGCCCGTTGGCCCACAGACTGCTTGCCAGCGTGGCGCCTCCCTCGACCAGAAGGTCGAGGACACCGAGCCCGGGAAGCCGCCGGAGCATCGCCTCCAGATCAACACCGGAGTCGGTCCCGCCGACCACCATCAGATCGCCTGTCGGAATCTGGCGCTCGTCGATGGCGACGACGATCGGATTCCGGGACCAGATCTGCGCGTCGGATGGAAGCTCCCTGCGTCCGGCAACGATCACCGGTCGCGGTTGGAACCCTCGGTGGTCGCCGAGTCGAACGTCGAGTCGCGGGTCATCTTCGATCAACGTTCCGGCGCCGATCACCACTGCGTCGGACGATGCCCTCAGCTCGTGCGCATCGCGGCGGGCGTCCTCACCCGTGATCCACTGCGACGTGCCGTCCGCCGCTCCGGTCTGGCCGTCGAGTGTGGACGCCAACTTCAAGACGACACGCGCTCGACCGGTTCGTCGATGATGGAGATACCCGGGATCGAGCGCATCGAGTTCGCTCACCAGAGACTCGGTCGGGTCGACCACGTCGACCACGACACCGGCCTGCAGTAGCCGTTCGATGCCCTGGCCGGACACTCGCTCATCGGGGTCGACCAACCCCACGACCACTCGGGTGACGCCGGCGTCGATGAGGGCCTCGGTGCAGGGAGGAGTCCGACCGTGGTGGTTGCACGGCTCCAAGGTGACCACCATCGTCGATCCAATCGAGAGTCCAGGGGCCCGATCGAGCGCGACTCGTTCGGCGTGGGGCATGCCCGGTCCTTCGTGCGCTCCCTCGGCGAGGATGGCGCCTTCGGCATTCATCAGCACCGCTCCGACCCGCGGATTCGGATGGGGGTGGTACGTCGATGCGAGCCGCATGGCCCGGGTCATCGCCGCGTGAAGTGCCGGATCCACCTCAGGAGGTACGACGATCGATCTCGTACGACGAGCCGTGTTGCTTCTTGGCGAATTCCTTCATTTCCACCGCGACAGCCGAGGCTTCCCATTGGGATGTGATCGGCCGGGTGCGGTTGGTGACCACCCCAAAGGAGATCGAGACGACGGGGAAGGCGAAGCGCTCTCCGCGTCGGTCGACCACCTCGATGTAGCCGCGAAGCGCATCGGCGGTGTCGTAGTACTCGAGGATCCCGTCGTCGAAGAGGTCGATTGCGGTCTTGCAATACTGTTCGGCGACGTCGGCCCGGCAGATCGACACGAAGTCGTCTCCTCCGATATGGCCGACGAATCCGTCCCCGTCGCCGATCTCGTCGAGCCCTTTCTGTAGAACGTCGCCGGTGAATTTGATCACCTGATCGCCGCGCATGAAGCCATAGTGGTCGTTGAATGCTTTGAAGTTGTCGAGGTCGCCGTACACCACGGCAAAGGTCTCCCCTGACTCGACCCGCTTCTCGATTTCCGTGCCGATCCGGAAGTTTCCCGGGAGTCCCGTGAGCGGTGAGGTGTCCCGTGCTGCCTGGGTGCGTCGCAGAACCGCCTTCACCCTGGCCACCATCTCGGTCACATCGAACGGCTTGGTGATGTAGTCATCTGCCCCGAGTTCGAGGCCACTGACTCGATCCTCGGTGAGTCCTCGGGCCGTGAGGAGGACGATCGACGTTCCGGCGAGGGTCCCGTGAGCCCGCATCTTGCGCAGTGCGGTGAGGCCGTCCATCCGGGGCATCATGATGTCGAGCAGAACGAGGTTCGGCGGGAGCTCGAGCGCCTTCTCGAGCGCCTCCTGCCCATCGTTGGCGGTGTCGACCTCGAATCCCTCCAACTCGAGGTTGATGCGAACGACGCGAACGATGTCCTCATCGTCGTCGACGACCAGAATCCGTTCAATCACGTCCGCTCCCCTGTGCTGGCGCGCAAACGGCGGATTGCAGCCGCCGGATCTGCCTGTCCGAAGACCGATGATCCAGCCACGAGGACGTTGGCGCCTGCTGACACCGCGGTCGGAGCGTTCTCTGGGTTGATTCCTCCATCGATCTGTACATCGGTCGCCAACCCGTGTGAGTCAACCCATTTTCTCGCCTGCTCGACCTTGCCGAGCACGTCGGGGATGAAGCTCTGCCCGCCGAATCCAGGATGTACCGACATGACCAAGACCATATCGCATTCCTCGACCCACGGCTCGAGTGCGGAGAACGGGGTGTGCGGAGAGATCACGAGGCCGATCCCCACCTCGAGCTTCTTGGCGCGTTCGATCGCCGTGGTCGGGTCGGGAAGCGCCTCGATGTGCATGGTGATGAGGTCGGCGCCCGCATCCCGCAGTTCGTCGAGATACTCGGCGGGATTGGTGGTCATGATGTGGCAGTCGAAGATGAGCTCCGACACCGTCCGAATCGATGCGATCACCGGCATGCCAAACGTCAGATTCGGCACGAAATGGCCATCCATCACGTCGAGGTGCAGAAGATCGGCCTCGTGCTCGATGGCAGCGATCTCGTCGCCGAGACGCGAGAAATCGGCGGCCAGCAACGATGGGGCGATCTTGATGTCCATTCCGATGCGAGTCTATCCCACCCGACCTGCTGGCCAACGGACCGACTCCGATTGACGTCGCGACGCTGTCGGTCCTCGCTGCCGGACGTTGAGCTCGGGCGCGACAGAGGGCTCGTTCGTGTGCACGAACGAGCCCTCTGGGTTCGGCGGTTTGCGATCGGTCAGGGCATCAACACTGCGTCGATGACGTGGATGAAGCCGTCGGCGACCTTGACGTCGGCACCGATGATCGTTGCCGTCGACTTGTTCGCCGTGATCTCCAATCCGTCGAGCGAGATGGTGTTCCCGTCGAACATCTTCACCTTGGGCGGGTTGACCACGCTCGGGCTGGGTCGGCTGCCGTCCACGACGTGGTAGGCGAGCACCTCGGCGACTCCATCGACGCCCAACGCGCCAGCGATGATGCCAAACGCTGCCTCTTCATCGGTCACAATCGGACGTCGGCGATGCTCGAGGCGACATCGAGAAACGCCTGGTCGGTCGGAGCAAAGACCGTGTAGTTCGTCAGAGCCGTTGAGGATGGATTCGTTGACGCCTGTGGCGAGAACTGCCGCCACGAGGATGTCGAAGTCGCCCGCGTTGTTGTCGAATTCGAGCCTTCGCCTCCGGAGAGGGCAACCGCAGTGCCGACGATCGTCGTCTCGAGCCCGGGTCCTGCCCAGGCCGGCTTGTTGTCCGGTTTGGCTCCGGCCGGGAGCGCCAGCGCCAGCGCACTGAGCGCGGCGAGCAATGCAATCGCCTTCTTCATGATGGGTGGCCTCCTTCGCTGTTCGTGTTCACCCACCATCTATTCGGAGGCGATGCCCCGATCGGATGACGCGACATCTCGATCAGGCATCGGCGGAGAGGCTTCGACCGGTCTCAGACATCGATGCGGGCGATGAACATGCCGTCGGTCGGGCCCAGATGGGGCGCCAGGAGCCAACCGTCGCCGTATCGCCTACCCGGGAGCCCGTCGGAGGGGGGACGAGCCCCGATACCGGCGACGACGTCGATCGACTCGGACGGCGTGACGGTGCAGACCGAGAAGATGATCCTGCCTCCCGGCCGGGTGACGCGCTTCGCCTCCTGGAGGAGTCGCTTACCGGTCTCGGCCAGGGTCTTGACGTCGCCAGGACCCATGCGATGGATGATCTCCGGACGGCGTCGCAACGTGCCCAGCCCCGTGCAGGGGGCGTCGACCAGCACGGCATCGAAGGTTGCATCCGCGAACGGGAGCCTCCGACCGTCCGCCACCAACCAGGCCGCCTCGGGAACCCGAACGCGGCCATCCCGGGCACGTCTCGAATGGATATCTGATGGCAACTACGTCGGCCCCGGCATCGATCAACTGGCGGGTCTTGCCACCAGGAGCGGCTGCCGCATCGAGGATCCGCTCCCCAGCCCCGGCCTCGACGGCCGCGCCCACGGCCACTGACGCAGGGTCCTGCACGATCGATCCAGGAGGCGCCGGACCGTCGACCAGCCATGCGTCGACGATGCCTGGCACTGGCACTCCGCCCGGGGGCGTTCCATCTCCGGACCGGACACCCACCTGGGGAGTCTCCAGAGAAGCATTCCAGAATCGACCGATTTCGACATCGTCCATCACCCGGGACAATTCGTCGCGCAGCCACCCGGGAACCTCTGCCTTCAGGTGGACACCGCGGCGTCCCAGCGATCGAAGCACCCCGTTTGCGAACCCGGTGAACTTCTGATCCAGGCCCTTGGCGGCGATGACGACCGCATCGACGATCAGCGCATCGGGCCGGTCTCCCCTGCCCAACTCCATCGTGCCGACCCGAAGCAGATCGAGGAGGCGGGGATCGATCCGGTCGAGCGGCCGCTTGGACACGGCTCCGATCGCGCCTGTCGATGGCGGGGAGATAGCGGATCGTGTCGAATGCCACCGCGTGCGCCACGCCACGATCGGAGTCATTCATTCCCTCTGTCTCGACCCGGGACACCACGTTGGAATAGGCACCCCCTCGCACGACCCTGCCGACGATCCTGGCTGCCGCCGCCCTCGCCTCGGCGGCGCTCACGTGAGCACCCCGAGATGTCCGTGACGTCCACGTGCCCACTCCGCACCCGGCATCCGCTGTTTACCCGCCGGCTGAACCTCCATGAGCTCGGATGTCTGACATCCGGGGTTCGGGCCAACAGCACATTCCCTTCGCCGATCCACATCTCTCCGATGCCACGTTCCTGACTCGGGGAACCGCTCACGAGGGCTCGGAGGATCTTGAACCGCTCGCCCTCCAGAAGCGCATGGGCTCCCGGATTCGGGCTCAGGCCGAGGATCTTGGCGACGACGCGATGCCCTGATTCTCCCAGTTCCAACTTCCGCTCCCCCGAGGTGATCTTGGCGGCATGCGTCGCCAGCGGCTTCGTCCTGAGGGAGGGGCACGAGGCGTCCTTCGACATGGTCGGCGAGTGCTGCGGTGAGCATGTGGCCACTGGCGACGGCGAGCCGTTCCAGGACCTCGCCGGACGTCTCCGCCGGGTCCGAGACCGGTGGAGAGAGTGCTGACAGGATCGGGCCGGTGTCGAGACCCTCGTCCAACTGCATCAAGGTCACGCCCGTTCTGTCGTCGCCGGCTTCGAGGGCACGTTGCACGGGAGCAGCCCCACGCCAGCGAGGGAGCACCGAGAAGTGCAGGTTGACGAATCCGCGACGCGGAACCGCCAGGGCATCGGGCCTGATCAGCATGCCGTATGCGACCACGACCGCCACATCGAATGGACCGAGGTCGTTCAGGATCGGAGCGATCTCACGGCTGGTCTCGGGCTGGAGCACGCGGAATCCGAGCGCCTCGGCTGCGATCTTCACCGGTGGTGGCGTTGGGGTCTTGGACCTCCCCTTCGGGCGATCGGGCTGGGTCAGGACCGCCGTGACTGCCGAGACGGCGGCGAGTGACTCGAGCGCCGGGATGGCAGCCTCGGGAGTCCCGAGGTAGACGCTTCTCACTCGATCTCTGCGAATCCGAGGGCCTCTTCGCGCAGGGTCTTCATCGCCTTCTTCCGGGCGCGGCGGTCGAGATGGTCGATCAGAAGTTCGGCATTCAGGTGACCGATCTCGTGCAACAAGACCCTGCCGAGCAGTTCGTCGCCCTCGTAGATGACGGTCTCCCCATCGAGGTCGAGCGAGCGGACCGTGACGAACTCCGGACGGGTGATCGGCCAGAAGTGCCCGGGCACCGACAGACAACCCTCGTCGAACTCCCACTCGCCGGATGTCTCGATGATCTCGGGATTGATCAGAACGCGTGGACCGAGGTCGTCTTGCGCGTCGAACACGGCGACCGAACGCGACACGCCGATCTGGTTGGCGGCGAGCCCGACGCCCGGAGCGTCGTACATCGTCTCGATCAGATCGGACACGAGCTTGTGCACTCCGGCATCGATCGATTCGACCGGCTCGGTCATCGTGCGCAGCACCGGGTCACCAAACGTTCGCAGTGGGAAGATGGCCATGGGCTGGGAGTGTAGACCTCGGGTCGTGGGTGGCCGACGCCGGCTCTGCCGGTCAGAGGTCGATCGGGTCCGCGTCGATCCTGACGGTCGCACCCGAGTCGCGCCACTTCCCGATGATGGGTCGAATCGCTCGCTTGAACTCGTCGAGATCCTCGCCCTGCACCAGCCACCGGGTGCCTCCGGACGTCGGCGCAGGCCCGAGGATCACAACTCCGCCGCTGACCGCGACGAGCTCGGCATGTCTGGTGTCCTCGCCCTCCAGGTCACGGCCCTCGATGATGAGCAGTTGGCCTGCGGGTGGGTATCCGAACACCTGGCGATCGGCCAGCTCGACGTCGTGAAAGCCGATCGGGTCCGCTCGGCGGAGCGCGATCACCGCATGATGCTCCGGGTCGGAGGTCTGAACCATCAGTCGGCCGCCCCGCCTGACCGACCCGGCGATGCGAGCGCCGATTCGCAGCGCCTCCTCGGCCGCCCGGTAGTTGCTCCCCCGGATGAGACCATCGACATCGACCAGGATCGCGAGATCGCAATCTTCCAGCGAGACGAGGTCGCGCTCGGTGCCGACCCTGACCGGCCGACGCGAACCCATGTCCCCCACCAGTCCACCGTCGACGATGCGCCCGGCCTCCTCGATGAGGCGGCCGACGCCTGCTCCCAGCGGCTCGAAACGCTCTCCCCCGCAGTTACTGCAGACTCCGAGATCGGAACCGCAGCGAGCACACACATCGCCGATGTCCGGACGGGATCCGCATCGGGGGCAGGTCCGGAGGGTGCGGCAGGCAACGCACCTGGACGCAGCCGCATACCCGCGCCGGTGTGCGTAGATGAACACCGACCCGCCGGACGACACTGCTCTGATCGCCTGGCGGGCTACGTCGCCGAGCAGCCCGATGCCAGGCGGGTCGTCACGCCGATCCACGACCTCGACGAGAGGCCACAGTCGACCCGAGCCGACCCGCCGAACCTCGGGCCCGGTACCCATCAATTCAGCCGACGGCGTAGGCCCGGCGAATACGGTGGACATTGGCTCGTGCTTGCCGCGTTCGAGAATCAGGTCCCGTACCGCCACGGTCGGCGTCTGACGGTCCTTCATGGCTCGCCGGCTCTCCTCGACCACATACACGACGGTTGGCGCACCGAACGGCCACGCGGCGACCTTCGGCGTTCCGACCAATACGGTGGGGACATGGCGAAGGTGGCGCCAGGCGGTGGTGACATCCTTGCCGGCCGCATCAGGAGTCACAGTGAAGGGAACGACCCCCGCAGAGTGGAGATGACGCGACAGTTCGTCGACCTCCCGGGCGGTCGGAGTGATGACACAGACAGAGACAGAGGCAGCCATCGCATCCTGCGCCAGTTCGAGCAAACCGTGTGGGGCTGGGTCGAGCACCACGATCGGTCGGTTCTTCGACCGTGAGGCTCGGTCGACCGCATCGGCCAGACCGTGAGATATCCGCTGGACGTCACGAACCGGGGTCTTGGGAGGCGATGGCGGGACATTGGGAGGCGCAGACCGATCGAGGGTCGGGCCGACCGGAGCCACATAGTGGAGCGACGCCCAGCGAAGTGCCTCGAGCAATCCCGCATCCATGGTGGTTGCCCGTCCCGAGACCTGGGCGATGTCGCGGAGGCGATCCGGTGGTCTGGGAGCCAGCTCGACGACATAGCCCCTGACCCGTCTCCCACCAAGCGGGATTCGCACCATCGATCCGACGCTGACCCGATCAGAGAGCGGTCCCGGGATCGAATACCAGAAGCCGTTGTCCACGGCGTACGTCGGGACGACCGGAACGACCCGGGCAGCGGGGACGCTCGTGTCGCTCAGAGGCCCGCTGCGGCAGTCGCCAGATCGGAGGCCGACTCGGTGGACTCCCACGGGAACCCCGAGCGGCCGAAATGGCCGTAGGCGGTGGTCGGCTTGTAGATCGGGCGGCGAAGGTCGAGCCGATCGATGATCGCCGCAGGACGAAAGTCGAAGAACTCGCGAATCAGGTCGGAGAGCTTGCCGGGATCGACTTCTTCTGTCCCGAACGTCTCGACGAACACGGAGAAGGGGTGCGCCTGTCCGATGGCGTAGGCGAGTTGCACTTCGCAGCGCCTCGACAGCCCGGCCGCGACGATGTTCTTGGCGGCATGCCTGGCGGCATAGGCCGCCGAGCGGTCGACCTTGGTCACGTCCTTGCCGCTGAATGCGCCGCCGCCGTGCCGTGCATATCCGCCATATGTGTCGACGATGATCTTTCTCCCCGTCAGACCGGTATCGGCGGTCGGGCCGCCGACGACGAAACGGCCCGTGGGGTTGACGAGTCGCTCGACGTCGCCCACCACGTGATATCGCTCGAGGATCGGGGTGACGACGTGTTCGGACAGATCGGCTTCCAGCCTCGGCAGTTCGATCCCCTCTGCATGGTGGGTGCTGATGAGGACGGATTGGACGCCGACAGCCTGATCGTTCTCGTATGCGACGCTCACCTGGGTCTTGCCATCGGGGCGGAGGTAGTCCAGCACACCGGTCTTTCGCATGGCGGCGAGCTGCTCGGCGAGCCGATGCGCGAACTGGATCGGGAGGGGCATGAGAGCCGGCGTCTCGTCGCAGGCATAGCCGAACATGATGCCCTGGTCCCCCGCTCCGAGACCGTCGAACTCCTCGGTCGAGCCGTGGCGCGCTTCATACGATTCGGTGACACCGTCAGCGATGTCGGGGCTCTGGCGGTGCAGCAGGTTCTCGATCTCCACCGTCTCGGCGGAGAAGTCCGGGTCGAAACCGTCGTATCCGATCTCGGCGATGGTCTCGCGAGCGATCGCGTCCGGGTCGATCTCGGCGGTCGTCGTGACCTCGCCGGCGATCACCACCCTGCCCTTGGTCACGAGCGTCTCACACGCCACCCGACCCATCGGGTCCTGAGACAGCACCGCATCGAGGATCCCATCGGAGATGGCATCGCAGACTTTGTCGGGGTGTCCCTCGGTGACGGACTCCGAGCTGAAGTAGGAACGGCGTGGTGCAGCGGAATGGCTCATCGGTGGGGTGGAGCTTAGGGCCGTCCCCCAGAACTCACAGCCGCACTGCAACGCTCGTCGGGGCTGGGTGGGCGGGTTACGTCAACCGGCTCTCGACGAGATCCCACAACCGGGCTGCAACGGCGTCCTTGGACAGTTGCGGCCACGCCTCGGTCGTCCCGTCTGGCTCGATGATCGTGACTTCATTGGTGTCCGTCCCGAACCCCGACCCCGGCTTGGAGACGTCGTTGGCCACCAGCACGTCGACGCCCTTGTGCCTGGCCTTTTCGATCGCACGCTCCAGCGAGCCGGTCTCGGCTGCGAAGCCGACCAGGAACGGACGTGCCTCGCGCTCTGACACTCCCTTCAGGATGTCGGGATTCGCCTCCAGGACGATCTCGGGTGGGCCGTCCGATCGCGACATCTTGGAGGTGGTCGCGTTGGCCGGCCTGAAATCCGCGACGGCTGCTGCCATCACGGCCACGTCCGCGGTGACACCGGCGACGGCATCGTTCATCTCGGTGGCGGACTCCACCTGGACTCTGGTCACCGCCGGATGAAGTGGAAGCCCTGACGTGGTGACGGCCGTCACCGCCGCACCCCGCATCGCGGCTTCGTTGGCGATGGCATGGCCCATCTTGCCGCTGGACCGATTCCCGATGTATCTGACAGGATCGATCGACTCCCTCGTCCCGCCGGCCGTCACCAGCACCGTTCGGCCCGAGAGGCCGGTCTTCAAGGACGCGATCACGGCATCGACGATCACATCAGGCTCTTGCATCCGCCCGGCGCCGACGTCACCCCCGGCGAGCTCACCGGTTGCCGGTCCGACCAGAATCACCCCGTCCGACCGCAGTTGGTCGATGTTTCTCTGGGTGGCGGGATACTCCCACATCTCGGTGTGCATGGCGGGAGCCACGATCAGCGGCGCGCGTCGAGGCAATGATGGTTCCGACCAGGGCGTCATCGCTCATGCCATGGGCGATACGGGCGATGGTCGCCGTCGTTGCGGGTGCCACGACGATGAGATCGGCCCACGAGGCCAATTCGGTGTGTGGACTGACGAACTCGGCGGTCACAGCGAGATCGGTGGTGACCGGATGGCCCGTGAGGGCAGCAAATGTGGCCGGGCCGACGAACTCGGTTGCCGCAGAGGTCATGACGACGCGCACATCGGCGCCGGCCTCGATCAGCCGGCGAGCCAGATATGCCGCCTTGTAGGCAGCGATGCCACCGGAAACGCCGAGAACGATCCGACGCCCGGAGAGGGGCATCAGACTTCCTCTTTCTCCACGGTGACTTTGCCCTCGGCGATCTCCTCCATGGCGATCGTGAGAGGTTTGCGGCTCAGCGAGTGGACCTGAGGCGGCACGTAATGGCCGATGCCCTCACCGAGTTGATGGAAGTATGCGTTGATTTGTCGAGCCCGCCGGGCCGAGACCACCACAGCGGCGAAACGGTTGCCAACGACGTCGATCACGTCTTCAATTTTCATGCTCTCATCCTACAACCCCGGCGGGTGTTCCCGAGAAACCCGGCGCTGGGGGGCGGCTCACCATGGGTAGTCGGCGTGTGATCAGATGCCGTCGAGGGCGTCGTTCTTCGCTCGTGACGCGGCTCGTAGGGAGTCGCGGTGATCGTCGAGCCTGACGCGGAGGCTCGGACGAGAGGTGGCGAGAATCCGAACAGCCAGCAGACCGGCATTCGTACCGCCCCCGATCGCCATGGTCGCCACCGGGACGCCACTCGGCATCTGGACGATCGACAGGAGCGAGTCGAGCCCGTCGAGGCGACTCAACGGCACGGGGACCCCGATCACGGGCAGCGAGGTCACCGACGCGAGCATGCCGGGGAGATGGGCCGCCCCGCCTGCTCCGGCGATGATCACCGAGAGCCCACGATCGGCCGCAGTCCGCCCGTATTCCAACATCCCAGCGGCATCCCGGTGAGCCGAAACGACTCGAACCTCGCGCGCCACGTCGAACTCGTCGAGAACATCAATTGCTCCCTGCATCACCGAGAGATCCGAATCGCTCCCCATCACCACGCCGACCATTGCGTCGCTCATGTCGTTCCCTTCAATCGATCTGCTGCTCGTCTGGCGATCTGGAGAGCCTCCTCGGCGTCATCGGCGAGCGCGGTGACATGTCCGATCTTCCGCCCCTCACGCTCCCCCTTCCCGTAGAGATGGATCGATGCGCCGGCAACCTCGAGCGCCTGCGGCAACGATCGCATCGTCAGGTCGGTCTCGCCGGCGCCGAGGATGTTGACCATCGCCGCGGCCGGTGCCCGCATCGAGGTGTCACCCAATGGCCAGTCGAGCACGGCACGCAGATGGTTGTGGAACTGGGAGGTGACAGATCCCTCGATGGTGGCATGACCCGAGTTGTGCGGGCGCATCGCAAACTCGTTGACGAGCAACTCACCATCGGTGGTGAGAAACATCTCGACTGCCACGATCCCTGCGGCGCCAATGGCACCCACGAGATCGAGGGCCAGGTCGATCGCCCGCTCGGCCGTGGCGGTATCGACGCGGGCCGGCATGACCAGCTCGCGACAGATTCCATCGGCCTGGATCGTCTCGATGAGCGGATAGGTGATGGCGTCGCCGGAGGGCCGTCGCGCAACGAGCACTGCCAGTTCCATCGCGAGATCGACCAACTCCTCAGCCATCCACGGACCACCGTCCGCCAGGACGGCGGTGGCTGCCTCGGTATCGTCCACGATCACAACGCCCCTGCCGTCGTAGCCCATCCTGATCGCCTTCAACACCACCGGCCATCCGGCCTCGGAGGCGAAGTCCTCGACGTCGCCTGCGGTGGCGACCGCCCGGAATCGAGGTATGGGCACATCCGCCTGCAACAGCCTCGAGCTGGCGACCAGCTTGTCCTGTGCATAGATCAGGGCCGCCGGGTCGGGGACGACCCGATGACCGGCATCGATCAACTCGGAGAGAACATCGTTGGGGACCAGCTCGTGATCGAGGGTCACGACGTCGTTGTTGGCTGCGAGCCGCATGATCGAATCCCGATCGTCCGGAGAACCGATCAGATGTGCGGTGCCGATCGCGGCAGCGGGATCGTCTTCTCGGGCAGCCAGCACTTCGAGTCGAACGGCGAGATCGATCGCCGCCCGCTGGGTCATCCGGGCCAGCTGCCCGGCCCCGATCATGCCAACCCGTGCGCTGTGCAACCCGTCACTCACTGCGTGGACCGTAGCTCGAGTGCGAGTCCGGGCGGCGGGCGCCGGCGGCGGGAGCATCTGCCCCGGCGAGATAGTCCAAGGTCACAGAGGAACCGAATGGAAATGGCTTGCCACGAGCTCATGAACGCGACGAGCGACCCGATCCACATCATCGTTGACCAGCGTGTGGTCGAACAGCGACGGGGCGAGGTCGATGTCGCGTCGCGCCCGCTCGAGTCGGCGACTCACCGCGTCCTCCTCGGTGTCGTCACGCTCGGTCAACCGCCGCTCCAACTCGAAGAACGATGGGGGATTGATCCAGATCAGCAGCGCATCGGGAAACAGGGATCGGACCTGACGCGCGCCTTCGAGCTCGATGTCGAGCACGACGACGTTGCCGGCACTCCTCGCATCTGCGATCGACGACACCGGGGTTCCGTAGAGGTTGCCCCCGTACTCGGCCCATTCGACGAGGTCCCGGTCAGCGATCATCGTCTCGAACTCGTCACGGGTGACGAACTGGTAGTCGCGTCCTGGTGTCTCTCCGGGCCGGGGGTCGCGCGTCGTCGCCGACACCGAGAACACGAAATCGACGTCGGCGGCCAGACGGCGCAGGATCGTCGATTTGCCGACACCCGAAGGGCCGGAGATCACGACGAGCGCTCCGTCAGCTGAATTCTGCGAGGAGTCGTTCTCGCTGCTTGTCACCAAGCCCTCGGATCCTTCGGTTCTCTGCGATTCCATGGGCTTCCATCATGCGCTTGGCTTTGATCTTGCCCAAACCCGGCATCGAGGCGAGGACGGCGAACACCTTGATCCCGCTGACGAGATCGTCCGCGTCTGCCCGTTCGAGCAGTTCAGGAAAGGTGATGGATCCGGTCTTCAACAGCTCCTTCATCTCGGCGCGGACCCGCCGAGCCTGGGCTGCCTTGGCGAGCGCCTTCTCACGCTGTTCATCGCTGATCTCTGGTGGCTGCATGGCGCTCTCCCGGTGCTCTTCAGGCGACTCTAACCAGCTACCGGCCCCCGGTCCACGATCGATGACGTTATGTCACGGGCGGCAACGACCGGGTCGGGGGCGGCAGTGATCGCCCGACCGATGACGAGATACGTCGCACCGAGAGCCAGCGCGGCCTCCGGGGTGGAGACCCTGGCCTGATCGTGCGTCTCGGCACCGGCCGGCCTGATTCCCGGAACGACGATCGAGAGGCCGGGAGCGGTTTCACGGACCCGGGCGATCTCGAGCGGCGAGCAGACGACGCCTTCAACGCCGGCGCTGGAGGCAAGTCGGGCGAGCTCACTGACTCTGTCGCCGGCGGGACCACGCATCCCGATCTCATCGAGATCAGACTCCGAGAGGCTGGTGAGCACTGTCACCGCAAGCACCCCGGCCGACCGGTCACCGGCACCCTCGTTCAGTCCTTCGACGGCTGCCGCCATCATCGCTCGCCCCCCGGCCGCGTGGACCGTCACCCACCGCGCCCCGTGCTTCCCCAACTGGCGGGCGGCATTGTGCACCGTGTTGGGAATGTCGTGGAGCTTGGCATCGGCGAAGACCGGCTTGCTGGTTGCGAGCGATGACACGATGTCAGGCCCCGAGCCCATGAGCAGTTCGAGACCGACCTTGTATCCCGCCACGAATGGTGCCACCGCCTCCGCAAGCTCGATCGCCTCTGCCGATGTCGGTGTGTCCAAAGCGACGAGAATCGGTGCAGTCATTGTTTCATGGCTCCTGTCAGGTCCGACAATCGGTCGACGCCCAGTCGTTTCATGGTTTTGCGGACCTCACGCATGATCCGTCCCGCTGCCCGTGGCTCGGCGAAGTGAATCGTCCCGATGCCGACGGCGCTGGCCCCGGCGAGCAGATACTCGATCACGTCGGCGCCGGTGGCGACTCCCCCGCACCCGAGGATGGGGAGATCCGGGATTCCCCGGTGTACTTCGATCACACAGCGGAGCGCCAATGGCTTGATCGGGACACCCGAGTAGCCGCCGATCACCCCGGAAAGTCTCGGTTCTCGGGTGGTGATGTCGATGCCCGCACCCCACGCGGTGTTGGTGAGGACGACCCAATCGGCGCCGGCGCCGGCAGCGGCGTCGGCGATCGCCACGATGTCCTCTGAGTTGGGCGAGAGCTTGGCTCCGATCGGAACGTCGACCGCTTCCCGAACCGCAGAGACAACCGCCGCCGTTGCATCTCGATCGAGGGCGAACATCCTGCCGTCTTCGAGGTTGGGGCACGAGAGGTTCACCTCGATGACCGGGAGTCCGGCACGCTCGTAGCCGGCGGCGACGTGAGCGAACTCATCCGGCGTGTGTCCAACGGCTGAACCCCACACCGGTGTCAGGACATCGTCGATGCCCGGGACGACCTTCTCGACAAACGCGTCGATGCCCGGATTCTGGATGCCGATGCCGTTCAGCATGCCGACACCCGCCGGCGCCACCCGCGGGGCGGGGCGCCCCGTCCACGGATCCCGACTGACCGACTTCGCCACCGCCGCCCCGTACAGGGAGAAGTCCGTCACGTCCACGAAGTCGACAACCGAGCCCACCGTCCCGGCCGCCGCCACCAGCGGGCCTCGCAGGGCGACCGGTCCCAATTGGACGCTGACGTCGCTCATGGTCGCTCTGACAGCTCCTCGGTCATCCTGCGTGCCAGTCCTGGAGGCTCTTGGGTGTGTTCAGTGCCACGTCGCCGGCCCGGAGGCTCCTGGCGACCGAGAGCGCTCCTGCGATCGTGGTCACGCAGGGGATTCCGACCGACTTGGCGGCATGCCGCAGAACTCTGCCGTCGCTTCGGGCACGCCCGCCCCGCGGTGTGTTCACGACCAGCTGCACCCGTCCCGACTCGACCAGCATCTTCGTGTCGAAGTCGCCATTACCGACCTTCTCGACCGTTTGCGCCGGAATGGCGTGGTGCTCGAGGTATCGGGCGGTCCCCGGCGTCGCCCAGAGATCGAAACCCAGCATGTGGAATGCCTGAGCGACCGCCAACCCCATCGGTTTGTCGCGATCGGCCAACGTCAGGAAGACTGCGCCTTCCTGAGGCAGGATGTGGCCTGCGGCCAGCAGCGCCTTGGCATAGGCGACACCCGCGTCCGGTCCGATGCCCATGACCTCCCCGGTCGCCCGCATCTCCGGCCCCAGCACGATGTCTTCCTCGGGGAATCGATCCCACGGCAACACGGCCTCTTTGACCGCCGTGAACTCGGGCATGGCCTTCTCGACCAGCAAGCCTTCCTCCCGCAACTCGGCGAGCGTCGAGCCCATCATGATCCTCGACGCCAGCTTGGCCAACGGAATGCCTCTCGCCTTCGAGATGAACGGCACCGTGCGCGAGGCCCGGGGGTTCGCTTCGAGGATGAACACCTCGTCCCCTTTCACCGCCCACTGGATGTTGATCAACCCGCGAACGCCAAGCGCTTCGGCGAGAGCCTCGGTTTGGGTGATGATGGTCTTCTGGGCTGCCTCCGACAGCGTCGGAGGCGGCACGACGCAGGCTGAGTCTCCCGAGTGAACGCCTGCCTCCTCGACGTGTTCCATCACGCCGCCGACCAGCATCTCGTGGCCGTCGTAGAGCGCATCGACGTCGATTTCGGTCGCAGACTCGAGGAACCGATCGACCAGGAGGGGGACGCCGATCAGGTCCTTGTCGCCCAAGTCTCCGTACAGGTCTTCGAGGTAGTCGTGAAGATCGTCGTAGGAGTAGATCACCCGCATCTTGCGCCCACCGAGCACATACGAGGGTCGGACCACCACCGGCAGGCCGACCCGGTCCACGATCTCGCCGGCCTCGTAACGGTCCATGGCGATGCCGTTGTCGGGCTGTCGGATCCCGAGGTCCTGGCACACCGCAGAGAACTGTTCGCGATCTTCGGCGAGGTCGATCGACGCCGGCGATGTCCCGGCGATCTTCACCCCGGCTTCTTCGAGCGCCCTCGCCAGATTGAGTGGTGTCTGCCCGCCCAACTGCACGATCACCGCTTCGGGTGACTCGGATTCGACGACGCCCATCACGTCCTCGACGGTGAGCGGCTCGAAATAGAGGCGGTCGCTGGTGTCGTAGTCGGTCGAGACGGTCTCGGGGTTGCAGTTGACCATCACCGTCTCATACCCGGCGTCCCGCAGGGCGAAGCTGGCATGGACACAGCAGTAGTCGAACTCGATGCCCTGTCCGATCCGGTTTGGGCCGCTCCCCAGAACCACGACTCTCGGTTTCTGCGCCGGTGGGACCTCGTCCTCGTCCTCGAATGTCGAGTACATGTACGGGGTCGTGGCCTCGAACTCGGCAGCGCAGGTGTCCACCATCTTGTAGGTCTTCACCACCCCGGCGTCAGTGCGGATCTGGCGGATCTCGCTCTCTTCGCGATCCCACAGATAGGCGAGTTGGACGTCGGAGAACCCCATTCGCTTGGCCTCACGGAGCAGCGCGACGTCATCGGGAGAACCGTTCTCGATGTCACGTCTCACGTCGATGATCTCTTGCATCTGCTCGACGAACCACGGGTCGTAGCCGGTGAGTTCGGCCACCCGCTCGACATCGATGCCCCGGCGGAGCGCTTCTGCGGTCTCGAATATCCGCGATGGCGTACCCACCGACAGCCGATCCAGCAGGGTCTCGTCATCGAGGCTGCGCTGGATGTCCTCGCTCTCGTCGGCCCCGAACCCGAACCGACCGTTCTCGAGGCTCCGTAGTGCCTTCTGGAGCGCCTCGGGGAAGGTCCGTCCGATGGACATCGCCTCTCCCACGCTTCGCATCGAGGTTCCGAGCGTCGTCGGAGCGTTCGGGAACTTGGCGAAATCGAACCGAGGGATCTTCACGACCACGTAGTCGAGGGCGGGCTCGAAGCTCGCCGGTGTCGCTCCCGTGATGTCGTTGGCGATCTCGTCGAGGGTGTAGCCGACGGCGAGCAGAGCGGCGATCTTGGCGATCGGGAACCCGGTTGCCTTGGATGCGAGGGCAGAGGACCGTGACACGCGGGGGTTCATCTCGATGACCAGCCGACGCCCGGTCTCGGGATCGATGGCGAACTGCACGTTCGATCCGCCGGTTGCCACACCGATCTCCCGGAGCACCTTGATGGCGTCGTCGCGCATCTCCTGGTACTCCCGATCCGACAGTGTCTGGATCGGTGCGACAGTGATCGAGTCGCCGGTGTGGACGCCCATCGGGTCGAGGTTCTCGATCGAGCAGACAATGACGGCGTTGCCCTCGTGATCGACCATGACCTCGAGCTCGAATTCCTTCCAGCCCTTCACGGACTCCTCGACCAGGATCTCGTGAACCGGTGAGTACTCGAGCCCGTATCTGGCCTTTTCGAGGAAGTCGTCCCGGTCGTTGGCGATCCCGGTTCCACCGCCGCCGAGGATGAACGACGGGCGAATCATCACCGGGAACCCCAGTTCGTCGACGATCCCGAGGGCCTCGGTCATCGACCTGGCGTAGCCCGCCTTGGGACACTCCAGACCCGCAGCCTCCATCGTCTCTTTGAAGAGCCCGCGGTCCTCGGCCTTGGCGATGGCGTCGAGGCCCGCTCCGATCAGCTCGACGTCGTGTCGATCGAACCCGCCCTTCTTGCTGAGCTCGGTGGTCACGTTGAGTGCGGTCTGGCCGCCCAGCGTCGGCAGGATGGCGTCCGGCTTCTCCTTCTCGATGATCGCTTCGAGCACCTCGGGGGTGATCGGCTCGATGTAGGTGGCGTCGGCGAACTCGGGGTCGGTCATGATCGTGGCCGGGTTCGAGTTCAGCAGGATCACCCGGTAGCCCTCGGCGCGCAACGCCTTCGCCGCCTGGGTGCCGGAGTAGTCGAACTCACATGCCTGGCCGATGACGATCGGGCCGGAACCGATCAGGAGGATCGATTGGATGTCGGTGCGCTTCGGCATCAGCCGGCCTCCTCGATCAGGGTCACGAAGTCGTCGAACAGGTAGTCGGAGTCACTCGGACCGGGAGCTGCCTCGGGGTGATACTGCACGCCGAAGGCGGGTACGTCGCTGCATCTGAGACCCTCGAGGGTCCCATCGTTGAGGTTCTGGTGGGTGGGGCGGACGGCCCCGAAATCGGAGTCGATCACGTCGGGCAGCAGTGATGCATCGACCAGGCCATGCCTGGCCGGGGCGGTTCCCTCGGCACGAGACCAGGGATCGACCGCGAACCCGTGGTTCTGGGCGGTGATCTCGATCCGCCCGTCTGCCATCCGTCTCACCGGATGGTTGCCGCCGTGATGTCCGAAGGGCAGCTTGTACGTCGTCATGCCGAGTGCCAGGCCGAGGACCTGATGTCCCAGGCAGATCCCGAACACGGGCACCTGCCCGAGCAGTGACCGCAGGGTCTCGGTAGTGGCGGTCAGCGGCTCCGGATCGCCCGGGCCGTTGGACACGAACACGCCGACCGGCTTCCGGGCGAGGATGTCGCCGGCTGCGGTCGCGGACGGCACCACGTCGACGTCGAACCCCCGCGCCCGTCAGGCTTCTGACGATGTCGCGCTTCATTCCGAGATCGATGGCCACGACCAATCCGCGAGATGCGTCATCGGCGTCGACCCGATACGGCTGCTCGGTCGAGACCGTTGATGCGAGATCCCGACCTTCCATGACCGGAGCATCCTGGGCGAGGGTCACGAAGCTCGGCTTCGTCGACCCCGGCACCCATGGCGATCGGCATCGCGCCCTGCTCACGAATGTGGCGGGTGAGCCGTCTCGTGTCGATCTCACTCAGCGCCACGATCCCGTGACGGTGGAGATAGGCGCCGAGCGACCCCTCCGAGCGCCAGTTCGAGTGACGCCGCGACAGTGACCGCATGATGAAACCGGCAGGCCATCGGCCGGTCCGCCTGTGCGTCGAAGGCGTTGACGCCGTAGTTGCCGATGTGCGAGGTGGTCATGGTGACCACCTGCCCGGCGTAGGACGGATCCGTGAGGATCTCTTGATATCCGGTCATCGAGGTGTTGAACACCACCTCGCCCGTCGTGACGCCTTCTGCGCCCACCGAGCGACCGCGGAACACTGCGCCGTCGGCGGTCACCAACAACCCCTCGGGGGCCGACTCGATGCCGAGCCTCGGCTGCATCCGTTCGCTCACGCTGGCACCTCGTCTTCCTCTCGTCTCACGACTCCTGATTGGCACACCACGGCGACGACCCGACCACGCAGCGTTGATCCGAGCCACGGGGAGTTCGACGACTTCGACCGGGGCCGGTCGTACACCCACTCGGACGCCGGATCGAACACCGTGACGCCGGCGGACCCGAGTGCGAGCGGGCCGGTGTCGATGCCGATGACCCTGCCGGGTGCGATCGACATCCGTTCGAAGAACGCCGCCTGGTCGAGTCCGACCGAGGCATGGACGACCGCGGCAGCCGTCTCGAGGCCGATGATCCCCCGCGGAGCCTCCTCGAAGGTCACGTCCTTCTCGAATGCAGCATGGGGAGCATGGTCGGTGGCGACCGCGTCGATCGTGCCCGTCGCGCAACGCCTGGACGAGCGCCGATCGGTCGGATTCGGGCCTGAGCGGTGGATACATCTTGAACACGGGATCCATCGACCCGACTTCGGAGTGATCGAGTGCCAGATGGTGCGGTGTGACCTCTGCGGTGACCGGGAGGCCCTGGGCTTTGGCCGCCTTCACGAGCTCGACCGTTCCAGCGGTCGAGACGTGCTGGACGTGGTACCGGCACCCGGTCAGCTCGACCAGTCTGAGGTCGCGAGCAACGATCGACCTCCTCGCCCACCGACGGGAGCCCGGTGATTCCCAGTCGGGATGACACCGATCCCTCGTGCATGTGCCCGTTGCGGCACAAGCCCGGGTCCTCGGCATGCTGGGCGATCATCCCTCCCAGTTGCGCGACGTATTCCATCGCCCGCCGGAGCAGGCCGGCATCGGCGACGGTGTGGCCGTCGTCGGTGAACATCCGAACACCGGCAGCCCACAGATCGTCGAGATGGGACAGTTGTCGTCCCTCCTGTCCGAGGGTGATCGACCCGCTGGCCAGCACCCTGATCGGCTCGTCACGGCGAATCTGTCTTGCCAGGTGGCCCGCATCGATCACCGGATCGGTGTTCGGCATCGCCAGGACAGTCGTGTAGCCGCCGGCGATCGCCGCGTTCATGCCCGATTCGATGTCCTCTTTCCACTCCTGACCCGGCTCCCGCAGGTGGGTGTGGATGTCGACGAAGCCGGGTCCGACCCAGCATCCGTCGGCATCGATCACCTCGTGGCCGTCGACCGGGATGTCGGCATCGATCCGGGTGACCGCCCCGTCGACGATCTCGACGTCGACGTCGCTGATCCCCGCCGCCGTCAGCACCGAGCCGTTCGTGATCAGGACGCTCATTCGGCTCCCTCCGATGTCAACAACCTGAAGAGCACGGCCATCCGCACCGCGATCCCGTTGGAGACCTGATTCGTCACGAGCGCCCGGCTGCCGTCGGCGACCTGCGGGTCGATCTCGACGCCGCGATTCATCGGCCCGGGGTGCATCACGACGGCCTCGGCAGGCAGACGATCGGCCCGCGCCCTGGTGAGCCCGAAGCGACTCACGTACTCGGCGATCGACGGGAACACGTCGCCCCCACCGCGCTCTTGCTGGATCCGGAGCAGGTAGACGACGTCGACCTCGTCGAGGACGTCGTCGATGCCGCTCGACACTGCCGACATCCCAGGAGGCGACATCGATCGGGAGCAGCGTGCTCGGGGCGACCAGGGTGACCGAGGCGCCCAGCGTCTGAAGGGCGCCGGTGACCGACCGGGCAACCCGGGAATGCCGGATGTCGCCGACGATGGCGACCCTGAGCCCATCGACCTTGTCGAAATGGCGGCGGAGCGTGAGCATGTCGAGCAGCGCCTGAGTCGGATGCTGATGGGCCCCGTCGCCGGCGTTGATCGTCGGCAGCCCCGTCCAGTCCCTGACCCGCCAGGGGGCTCCTGCGGCCTTGTGACGCACGACCATCAGATCGGGGCCCATGGCTTTGAGTGTCAGCGCCGTGTCTTTCAGCGATTCGCCCTTGGAGACCGACGAACCGCTCGGTGTGAAGGTGAGAACGTCGGCCGAGAGGGCTTTGGCGGCTCGATCGAAGGAGAGTCGGGTCCGGGTGGACGGTTCGTAGAACATCATCCCGATGGTCCGACCACGAAGGGCCGGGACCTTGGGGACGTCGCGTTTGAGGACCTCGACGAACTCGTCGCCGAGGTCGAGGAGGTCCTCGACGGCGGGTCGATCGAGATCTTCGATCGAGAGGAGATCACTCATCGCTGGCCTCCACCGGCACGATCCAGACTCCGGCTTCGCCATCGACGTCGGCGAGGCGGACCCTGACCTTCTCCCCGGCAGCGGTAGGGAGATTCTTGCCGATGTAGTCGGGGCGGATCGGGAGCTCACGGTGTCCACGATCGCACATCACCGCCAGTTCGACCCGGCTGGGACGGCCCAGGTCGAGCACGGCATCCATCGCCGCCCTGATGGTGCGGCCGGTGTAGAGGACGTCGTCGACCAGGATCACACTCTCGCCGGTGAGGTCGACGGGGATCAGGGTGCGGCCGAGGCGGGTGGTGGGGCGTCTGCCCAGATCGTCCCGGTAGAGACCGATGTCGAGCTCTCCGACGGGGACCGAGACCTTCTCGAACTGCTCGATCGCATCACCGATGCGTTCGGCGAGAGGGACACCCCGTGAGTGGATCCCGACGAGGACGATGCCGTCGGTGCCGTGGTGTCGTTCGACGATCTCGTGAGCGATGCGGCGTATGGCCCGGTCGAGGTCGTCGGAGGTCATCACCTGAGGCATGAGGCCGCCTCTGTGTGACCGCGTGATGCGGTGTGCACGTGTTTCGTCTCCTTCCCGGTCTCTCAGGACCGGCTTTAAAGGCCTACCGCGACGACAATAGCGTTCTTGTCAGAGATGACGGCAATGTGGCCCCGGATCCCTGACAAGAACGATCAGACCACGCAGAATTCGTTGCCTTCCGGGTCTTGCATCACGACCCAGTACTCCCCGCGTTCCTCCATCGGGCCCATCATCGAGGCGCCGGCTGCCGTCAGCCGCTCCACTTCTGCTCCGATTCGGCTGCGCTGCTCGTCGAGCGAGGCTTCGCTCCCACCCGCGATGTCGATGTCGAGGTGGACGCGATTCTTGGCCGATTTCGCCTCCGGAACCCGCTGGATGAAGACCCGTGGGCCCTGCCCGTCGGGGTCGACGATGGCGCTGGCATCGTTCCAGTTCTCCTCGGGGATCCCCATGTCGGTGGCCCAGTCGTCCCATGATTCGAACCCGGCCGGCGGTGGCTGGATGACATAGCCGAGCGCCTCGGCCCAGAACTCCGCGAGCCGTCCGGGGGTCGTGTGCATCGAAAACGATCTGAATCCCTCTACCCATCCCCCCAAGATACGGCCCAAACCCCGTTCTTGTCACGGTCGACGGCAATATGGCCACGGATCCCTGACAAGAAGCGAATCACCCGACGCGGGCAGTTACCTCGGCGATGACGAGATCGACGACTTCGGGCAGAGTGAGGTGAGTTGTGTCGATGATGACCGCGCCATCGGCAATACTCAACGGAGACACGGCACGGGTGCTGTCGATCTGATCCCGCCGTGCAAGCGCCTCCTTGACGCTCGACGTGGCTCCCCCCGATTCGCCGGCACGACGCCGGGCGCGCTCTTCGGGATCCGCCGTGAGATAGACCTTGAGCACCGCGTCAGGAAACACGACGCTTCCGATGTCACGCCCCTCGACGACAGCTCGACGATCCCGGGCGTCGACCCAGGCACGTTGCCGATCGACCATCATCACCCGCACGTCCGGCATCGCAGCCACGGGACTGACAGCCGAGGTGATGGCCTCCGAGCGGATCACTCTCGAGACATCGGCACCATCGAGCGTGGTCTCGCCATCCTTGTAGCCGATCGTGCAATTGGCGACGACCGCACTCGCGCCGTCGGCGTCATCGAGTTCGACTCCCGCCTCTAGAACGGCAAGCGCAGCAGCTCGGTAGAACGCGCCGGTGTCGAGGTGAGCAAGACCGAAGTGAGCGGCAACCTGGCGGCTGACGGTCGACTTCCCAACGCCACCCGGCCCATCGACTGCGATGATCAGGTCCTCACCCACGAATTCCCTCCAGCATCCGGAAATATCCGGGCCATGTCTTCGAAACGCACTCAGGATCGAGGATCTCGATCCCCTCTGTCACGAGGCCAACGAGGGCGAACGACATCGCCATCCGGTGATCGTCGTAGGTTTCGATCCGGGTGGGTCTGAGATTGGCCGGGATGATCACCAGGTCATCGCCCTCGATGCGGGCGTCGGCTCCGAGACGTCGGAGCTCGGTCTGGAGTGCGATCAGACGATCGGTCTCCTTCACCCGAAGCGTCGACAGGCCTCTGATCCTGCTCTCACCCCCGGCAAAGAGGCAGGCGACAGCCAGCGCCAGCGAGGCATCGGGGGCGAGGCCCATGTCAACGTCGACCGGTCGAAGCCGGCCACCAGCCGGTCCCCTGGCCGAGAGGAGCGTGTCGGTGTGCTCGATCTCACACCCCATCTGCTCGAGAACCCTGATGATGCCGAGATCGGGTTGTGTGGACGACGGTGGAATGCCCTCGACGCCGACCGTTCCGCCGCTGATGGCGGCTGCCACCAGCGGGTACACCGCAGCAGATGCATCCGCCTCGATGTCGAGATGCGTCTTGGTGTACCCGGTCGCCTCGACCCGAAATCCGTACGTCGTCCGTTCGACATGTGCGCCGAATGTCCGCATCATGCCGACGGTCGTGTCCACGTACCGCTCGGAGACGAGGCGACCGACGATCTCGATCTCGACCGGCTCGCCGACCAGCGGCGCGATCATGAGCAGAGCGGAGACGAACTGGCTCGACAGAGACCCCTCGATCCGAACCCTCCCGCCAGTGAGGTCGCCGCCCGACACCGAGAGCGGTGGCGTCCCGGCATCGGTCGTGACCTCGGCGCCCATGGAGACCAGCGCGTCGGTGAGATCCGAGATGGGGCGCTCACGCATTCGCGGCGTGCCGTCGATGACGACGGGGCCTTCGACCAGAGCAGACACAGCAGTGATGAAACGGGCGGTCGTTCCCGACGCAGCAACATCGATCGTTTCGACGGGATTGTCGAGATCGCCGGCGGTTCCAAGGACCATCCACGGGTCGCTGGTGTCGTCGATGAGCACCCCGAATGCTCGAAGCGCATCCCGCATCACCCGGGTGTCGTCGGCCTCGAGCGCACCCCACAGGCGACTCACACCGCCCCCGGCGAGCGACGCCAGAATCAGTGCCCGGTTGGTGGCGCTCTTCGACCCGGGGGGACGCACGACGGCGCGAATCGGCTCGGACACCGGCTCGACCACATACACATCTCTCGACACGTGCGGTGACGGTAGCGCTGACCCCCACCATCCTTCGGACTGCTCATTCACTCTGCAAACGCCTCGACGCCAACTCGTGCGTCGAGATCCGCGACCGGTCGGACTGGTGAATCAGTGTCGGGTCACGGCGGCCCGGTCGAGATCGCTGCCAGGATCTGGTCGATCGCCTCGTCCTCCGACACCCGGCCGGTATCGATCATGACGTCGGACGCCTGCTCATACAGGGGTTTCCGGTCGTCGATCTGGTCGGAGGGTGCGATCGACCGCCGGTGGTCGGTCCCCGAGGTCCGCGTGGCCAAGGTGTCGGCGTCGGCCGTCAGATACACACACAGGGTGTTGTCCAGTGCCGATCTCACCGCCGGGTCCTCGATGATCGAGGCAGCGGCGGCCACTACCGACGATGCCGGCTCGGACACGGCGTCGAGGAACACCTCGCGTTCGAGTCGGTGCAGCGCGGTGATGCCGTCGGTCTCGGCGATGTCTCGGGCGGTTCGGCCTGTCCGGTCGGCGATCACGGCATCCGAGTCGACGAATGGGCGGCCCAGGTCTGTCGCCAACCGACGACCCAGGGTGGTCTTGCCCGAGCCCATCGGGCCGAGAAGCACCACGTGACTCATGTCGATCGCGCCAACTGCGGGCTCCCAGCACGGTATGTCTTCACTGCAACCCTGGGTTGTGGCGCGCGGTCATGGGTGGTTGGCGGAGCGGTAGAGCTCGGTGACTTCGTGTGGGCTGAGGCGGCGGGACTCGCCCGGGGGCAGGGTCTTGTCGGTCAGCGGCCCGATGGCCGTTCGGACCAGCCGCTTGACCGGATGACCGATGGCGTCGGTCATCCGACGGATCTCCCGGTTGCGTCCCTCGGACATCACCATCTCGATCATCGTTGCATCGCCGGACCGATCGATGAACCTGGCCCGCGTCGCAGCGGCCGGCCCGTCCTCGAGTTCGACACCGTCGGTGAGCCTCTTGATATCCGACTTCGAGGGAAGGCCCTCGACCAGTACGAGGTAGGTCTTGGTCATCCCGAAACTCGGATGGGTGACGCGGTTGGTCAACTCGCCGTCGTTCGAGAGCAGGATCAGCCCCTCAGAATCGGCATCCAGGCGCCCGACCGGCCAAATCCTCGTCTCGGTCGGAATCAAGTCGACCACCGTCTCTCGGTCGTGGGTGTCGGCCGCCGTCGAGATCACCCCTTCCGGCTTGTTGAGTAGCCAGGTCTCGAGGTCGGGGGCAACCGGAATCGGGCTTCCGTCGATCTCGACGCGCTCGGTCGCGGGATCACACCGATCCCCCAGCACCGCCACCCGGCCGTCGATCGTGATCCTCCCGGCGGCGATCAGGTTCTCTGCCACTCGGCGGGACATCAGCCCCGCTCGGCTGATCACCTTCTGGAGGCGGTCACTCATTCGTCGTTGAACGTGTCTTCGAGCACCTCGACCACGTCCGCCGGAGGGACGTGATCAGCCAACGGGGGCAGCTCATCGAGGGTGTGGATTCCCATCTTCTCGAGGAACAGCTCGGTCGTGCCGTAGACGGCGGGATTTCCGGGCGTCGGGAGCCGACCCATCTCGGCGATGAGCCCCATCCGCTCGAGTGACCGCACCGACGAGTCCGAGTCGACCCCGCGGATCTCGGCGATCTGGGTGCGAGCGATCGGCTGCCGATAGGCAACGACCGACAGAACCTCGAGGGCTGCAGGCGACACCCGCCGAGCCGTCGCCGATGTCGAGAAGCGCTCCAGATACGGGTAGGCCTCGGCCCGGCTGTACAGCCGATACCCGCCCCCAGACCCGCGAACCGCCAGCCCGCTCCCCCGCTGTGTCAGCCGGTCGGACAGCTCCTCGATCAGCGCAACGACCCCGTCGGCCGGTACCTCGAGCACCTCGGCGATCTCCGATGCCGGAACCGGCGCCTCGGTCACGAACAGAATCGCTTCCAGGGCAGCAACCGGATCCATCGTTTCGAACTCGTTCATGATGCCCACTCCGATCGGGTTCCGTCGACGCCGCCCGTCAGATGACGGACCTGGATCTCGTCGAGCCAGTCGTCCTGGGCGACTTCGACCATGCCCCACCGCGCCAGTTCCAACACGGCAAGAAAGTAGGCGGCGATCTCCACCTTGCGCGTGCAGTGCGACACCAGATCGTCGAAACTGGTCTCTACCGCGTCTGCCACCCGTACCCGGAGCTCGTCGATCGCCGACTGGACGGACGGAAGATCCAGGTCCAGGTGGTCGAGGTCGGGCTCGGCGTCGCGGTTGATGAGCATTCGCTCGAAGACTGCGGCGAGGCCGGCGCCGTCGACGGGAACCGTCACGTTGGGCGCAGGCACGGAGATCTCCTGGTCGATTCCGGTGACCCGTGGCACGTAGCGGTTGGTTGCCTGCAGGCGCGCCGAGAGCACCGCCGCGACGTCTTTGAACGTCACGCACATGAGGAGGCGGGACAGGAGTCGATCGCGTTCGGACAGCAGCGCCAGCTCTTCGTCCAGATCGACTTCGGCGTTGTCGGGGAGCAGTCGTCGGATCTTGAGTTGGATCAGTGTCGCGGCGATGAGGAGGAACTCGCTGGTCACATCGAGGTCCATTTCCCGCATCTCGTCGAGATACCCGAGGTACTCGTTGACGAGGTCGGACAGGCTCAACGAGGTCACATCCACCTGATGACGGGTGATCAGCTGGAGGAGCAGGTCGAGTGGGCCTTCGAAGACGGCGGTCTTGACGTGATAGGACATCGGACTGTGAGAACCCTACCGCTCGGCACGGACGCGAACGCGACTCTCGGAGGCGCCGTCGGCTTCTGTCAGCAGCCTCCACACAGAATCGGCGACGGCGGGCGACCGGGAGTCATGGTGGTGTCTGGCGTAATGGATCGCGACCATCGGCGATCCGGCTCGCTCGATCTCGACGGCACCGATCGGGCCGTGGTCCCGATACACCGCATACCGTCCGCGCACCGGGAGATGCAGCTTGAGCAGGATCGAAGCGAACACTCGACCGAAGACGCCCAGCCTGGCGTGGCGTTTCCCGACGTCGTGGAGTGCAGCGGCTCTGATCAGATCGGAGTCGTTGTTCCGCGTGGCGACGAACCTCGCCGCTTCGAGACCGTGACGTTGATCGATGGCTGGTTGCTCGAGGAACAGCGTCAGTTCGGCGGGCGCGAGCCAATTCGTGAGAACATCACGCTCCTGCTCGTCGAGTGGCGCAGACCTGATCGCCGAGAAGAAGCGACCCGCGAGATGCATCCAGCCGCCCGGCATGCGGGAGGCTCAGTTGTTCTTCGACTTGCAGCTCACACACTGGATCGACGTCGGTCGGAACTCCAACCGAGCCGGAGCGATCTCCTCGCCACAGGTCACACACGTCCCGTAGGTGCCTGTTGCGATCTGTTCGAGCGCGGCGTCGATGTCCTCGAGCTGTCCCTTGAGCGCGTCGACCAGCCCGATGACTTCGGTCCGCTCGGCCGTGGCGGCGCCGGCGTCGGAGAAGCCGTCTCCGTAGTTCACGTCGCCGGTCAGATCACCGGATTCGGTCGCGCCGAGCTCCTGCATCTGGTGAACCACCGTCGTCCGCTCCTCTCGAAGCTGCTTCTCGGCGTTTTCGATGTCTATCGATTGCATGGTCATCAACTCTCAGTGGGTTCATCTGCTCCTCGGGTGGGCGAGCGTGTACACCTCGATGAGGTGCTGCGATGAGACCTTCGTGTAGATCTGGGTAGTGGAAACGTTAGCGTGACCGAGCATTTCTTGGACGGATCTGAGATCTGCACCCCCCTCGACCATGTGGGTCGCCGCCGAGTGACGGAGAACGTGCGGAGAGATCCGTGACGGGACGATGCCCACCCGTTCCGCACGTTTCCGGACGATTCCGAAGACCCCTTGGCGGGTCAGCCTCCTGCCCCTGAGGTTGAGGAACACGGCGTCGGTCCGACCCGCCGCCAACTCCATGCGGTTCGGGAGCCATCGCGTGATCGCCTCGACGGCCGACGCGCCCATGGGAACCATGCGTTGCTTCCGTCCTTTTCCGGTCACCGTGACGATTGCGTCGATCAGATCGATGTGGGCCAGGTCGACGCCGACCGCTTCGGAGACACGGCAGCCGGTGGCATACATGAATTCGAGTAGCGCCGCATCCCGGACTCCCCCGATGGTGGTCGTCTCGATTCCGTCGAGCAGCCGCATCGTCTCGTCGATCGTGAGCGCCTTGGGGAGCGACTGGGGTCGTTTCGGCGAGTCGATCAGTGCTCCCGGGTCGGAGTCCCGCTCTCCTTCGATCACCTCGAATCGATGGAACCCCCTGACCGCTGCGACCTTCCTGGCGACGGTGGTTGCGGCGAGGCCCTGGCGTCGGAGCTGTGCCATCCACTCGTCGATCAGGTCGGTGGTCGGCGATCGGCCATCCAGGAACTCCCCGTACTGGGTGAGATCCCGGCGGTATGCGGACAGCGTGTTCGGTGCCAGGCCGCGTTCGGCGGTGAGAACGGCGAGATAGTCGTCGACCCGCCGTTCCAGGCCGGCATCCATCGTCAGGACGCCAGGGCCGCTCGCACGTCGACATGTTCGCGGCCCAGGCTCGCGGCGACGGCACCGTTGGTGATGGCCTGACCGACGATGTTGACGCCGGGCGCCAACTCGGGGTGGGCATCAATCGCGCCGCTGATGCCATGGTCGGCGAGGGTGACCACATACGGAAGCGTGGCGTTGGTGAGGGCGTAGGTCGAGGTGTGCGGCACGGCACCGGGAATGTTGCCAACCGCGTAGTGGACGACGTCATGGACGGTGTACACCGGATCCTGGTGGGTCGTCTCGTGTGACGTCTCGAAGCAGCCGCCCTGATCGATGGCGATGTCGACGAGCACCGATCCGCGACGCATGCTGCGGACCATGTCCTCGGTGACGAGCTTGGGGGCCGAGGCACCAGGGATCAGCACCGACCCGACGACCAGATCGGCTGAGAGCACGGATTCCTCGAGGTTGAGCCGGTTGGATGCCAGGGTCTCGATCCGGCCGTGATAGAGGGTCTCGAGGTGCCGGAGCTTCGCCAGGTCGCGATCGATCACCGTGACGTTGGCTTGCATTCCCACCGCGATCTCGGTGGCGTGTGAACCAGACACACCTCCACCGATCACGACCACCCTGCCCGGACGGACGCCCGGGACTCCGCCCAACAGCACGCCGCGTCCACCGTTGGCCTTCTGAAGGAAATAGGCACCGGCCTGAGTGGCGATCCGTCCGGCGACCTCTGACATCGGAGCGAGGAGCGGGAGCGACCGATCCGGCATTTGCACGGTCTCGTACGCGACGGCGGTGATCCCCCGCCCGAGCAGCGACTCGGCCAGACCCGGGTAGGCCGCCAGATGGAGATAGGTGAACAGCAACTGGCCTTCGCGGAAGCGCTCGACCTCGGAGGCCTGAGGCTCTTTCACCTTGACGATCAACTCGGACTCGGCGAACACCTCATCGGCCGATGGGAGGATCCGGGCACCTTGGGCGGCGTACTCCTCGTCGTGGATGGTCGAGCCCTCGCCGGCGTCATGCTCGACATAGACGCTGTGTCCGTGTTCGACCAGTTCGCGGACGCCCGTCGGGGTGAGCGCCACCCGATACTCCGAGGTCTTCACTTCGCGCGGGACTCCAATGATCATCGCTGCTTCCGTTCCCATCTCATCAGGGCGATCTGCGTCTTTGCATCCGTGATCTCGCCGCGATCGACTCGTTCCAGGGCCTCGGTCATCGGTATCCGGACGACTTCGGCAGTTCTCTCTTCTGCGCCGCGCGGGTCGCGACGTCCGATGACGATATCGGTCGCCTCGTACAGATGGATGATTTCGTCGGTGTAGCCGGGCGACACGATCATCGATCCGAGTGGCACGAGGTTCGCCTCCATCCCCAGTTCTTCGACGAGCTCACGTCGGGCTGCGGCGATCGGCTCCTCGCCCTCATCGAGTTTGCCGGCAGGGATCTCCAGCACGGGGGAATCGATCGCGACCCGGTACTGGCGGACGAGGTGGAGGTCACCGTCGTGGACTGCGACGATGCCGACGCCGCCCGGGTGCCGGATGACGTCACGCGGATGGACGTCTCCGTCACCGTCCTCGATGTCGACTCGTTCGAAGTCGATGATGATCCCGCTCGCCCGGGTCTGACGCCCGACGATCCGAAAGCTCACGTCGGCAGATGCTCCGACACGGTCGACTCGACCACTGCGTCGAGTGCCTGGCGACGGGCGCCCGCGGCGTCGATCAACCCGGCAGAACAGCGGGTGCGGGTCGTCGGGCCGGGACTTGAACTCCGGGTGCGCCTGAGTCGCCACGAAGAAGGGATGGCCCGGAATCTCGATGTATTCGACCAGCGACTCGTCGGGAGCGAGGCCCGACAGGCGCATGCCCTCGATCTCGAGGTCCTTCCGGTAGCGGTTGTTGACCTCCCACCGATGGCGGTGGCGCTCGTAGACGAGCTCTTCCCCGTACAGCTCTCGGACCTTCGACTCGGGGGCGAGTTTTGCCGGGTACAGACCCAGGCGCATGGTGCCACCCTTCTCAGCGATGTCCTGCTGGCTCGTCATCAGGTCGATGACGGGATACGGAGTGGTCGGATCGAACTCGGAGCTGTTCGCCCCCTCGAGGCCGAGCACGTTCCTGGCGAACTCGATGACTGCGCATTGCAGCCCGAGGCACAACCCCAGGAACGGGATGCCCTGTTCACGCGCGTATCTGATGGCGGCGATCTTCCCTTCGACGCCTCGATATCCGAACCCGCCCGGCACCACGATGCCGTCGAGGTCCTCGAGGTAGCCGGACGCGAGCATCCCGGTCAGCTCTTCGCTCGGTATCCAGCGCAGATCCAGATCGAATCCGTGATTGGCAGCGCCGTGTCGCAACGCCTCGGCGACCGACAGATAGGCATCGGGCAGATCCACGTACTTGCCCACGATGCCAACGGTCACCGGCTTGTCGGCGTTGACCGCCTTCTCCACCATCCTCGACCATGCGGTCAGATCCGGGGCCGGCAGATCGAGCCCGAACCGCTCGCAGACGACGTCGTCGAGCCCGCCGCCGTGGAGCACGAGCGGCACCCGATAGATGTGATCGGCGTCGGTGGCATTGATGACGGCCTTGGTGGGGACGTCACAGAACAGCGAGATCTTCTTGCGGACCCCGTCGTCGATCGGTCGGTCAGAGCGAACGACGATGATGTTCGGGCTGATCCCCTTCGATCGCAGCTCGGCGACCGAGTGCTGGGTCGGTTTGGACTTCAGCTCTTCAGACGCCGCGATGTAGGGCACGAGAGTGACGTGGAGGAAGAGGGCGTTCTCTCTCCCGACATCGTTGGCGAACTGTCTGATGGCTTCCAGGAACGGCAGTCCCTCGATGTCGCCGACCGTTCCGCCCACTTCGGTGATGACGACATCGACGTCGTCATCGGCTCCGACGGCGGCGATCCGCGATTTGATCTCGTTGGTGATGTGCGGGATGACCTGGACGGTGTCGCCGAGGTAGTCGCCGCGACGCTCCTTCTTGATCACCGACAGATAGACGGATCCGGCGGTGACATTGGATGTGCGCTTGAGGTTGTTTCCGACGAACCGCTCGTAGTGGCCGAGGTCGAGATCGGTCTCGCCTCCGTCGTCGGTGACGAACACCTCACCGTGCTGGAACGGGTTCATCGTCCCCGGATCGACGTTGATGTAGGGGTCGAGTTTCTGGATGACCACTCGGAGCCCTCGAAGCTTGAGCAGCCGACCGAGGGAGGCTGCCGTGATCCCTTTCCCAAGGCTGGAAACGACCCCGCCGGTCACGAAGACGTACTTGGTCTGGTGTCCGGACATCAGTGCCCCTGTTCCGCGAATCGACGCGCTATCGAGTTGTCATCCACGGAACACCACCGTAGCACTCCCCGCTGACGCGATTGCGGTTCGACTGAGCCCGGCGGTCACGTGCTCTTTGCCAGATCGAGCAGCTCGGCAGCCGCCTGTTGGGTGAGGTCGGAGTCAGGCGTGCCCGAGAGCATTCGAGAGAGTTCTGCAACCCGCGCCTCGCCGTCGACGGAGATCACTTCGGCCCGGTCCTCTGCTCGGACCACGACGATGTGACCGGTGGCGAAGGCTGCCACCTGGGGCAGATGCGTCACGCACAGCACCTGACGGCCCTGTGCCAGCGACGAGAGCTTCCGACCGACCTCGATCGCGGTGGAACCGCCGACACCCGAGTCGATCTCGTCGAAGACCAGTGAGTCTGCATCTCCGGCGCCGCCTGCCAGCCGCAGTGCCAGGATCAGTCGGCTGAGCTCTCCGCCGGAAGCGATCTTCGACAGATCCCCGGCAGCCAGCCGTCGATCCGATGCGAACCGCAGGCTGACCCGGTCGATGCCGGAGCCGGTCGGCTCCGAACGGGTGAAGCTCACTTCGAGCAGCGGATCCTTGAATCCGAGATCTCGCAGGTGCTCGAGCGCGTCGGTCTCGAGCCGCGTCGCTGCGGCCCGTCGCTGCATCCGATAGCGCTTCGGACACCTCCAGCATCTCTGCACGGACCCGGTCGAGATCGTCGGCGAGTCGATCGGCCGAATCGAGGAGCGAGGTGAGCTCTGCGGACCGCTGGCTGGCTGTGGCGCCGTAGGCGAGCACATCGTCCAGCGTCGAGCCGTACTTCCGTCGAAGGTCTCCGAGGACCTGCGAGCGCTCTTCGGCCTCTGCCAGGGTGGCCGGATCGCTGTCGAGTCCGTCGATCAATCCGCCGACGTCGAGGGCCAGATCGCCGAGTTCCTGTTCGAACGACGACAGCGACGTGTCGACACGCCCGAGGGACGGATCGAGCCGCCCGGCTCTCCTGGCCGCCTGGATCGCATCGCCGATCGAGTCACGTGCCGCATCGACCCCGTCGGACACAGCGGAGAGGAACTCAGCCAGTTCGGTGGCGTTGCGGAGCCGGGCGAGCTGGATATCGAGTGCCGCGTCATCGCCCGACTCGAACCCGCTGGACTCGATCTCACGGGACTCGTGATCGGCGAGATCCCGCTCGCGTTCGAGTGCCCTCCGATCTCCACCCAGCTGAGCCTGACGGTCGAGAATCGCCCGATATTCGCTCCAGAGCTCGCGATAGCGGGCCAGTGCCGAGCGTCCGGCGTCGTCGAGATTGGCGTCGACCAGTTTGCGGGCTTCGGCGGGACGGGTCAGCGACAGCTGATCGTGCTGTCCGACGATTTCGACCAGACCGTTGGTCGCCTCGTCGAGTGCCGCCGCCGAGGCGATCGACCCGTCGAGATACGCACGGCTCCTGCCGTCGCGCGGCATTCTCCGGGACGCCACGACCTCGGTTCCGTCGGCCGTGACGAAGCGCCCGTCGACGCGGGCCTCGTCGCCGTGTGGACCGACCAGGTCCGAGTCGGTCGCCGATCCGAGCAGCATGCGGAGGGCACCGAGGAGCAGCGTCTTGCCGGTGCCGGTCTCACCGGTGATGACCGTCAGCCCTGGTCCCGGCTCGAGATGAGCATGTTCGATCAAGCCGAGATTCCGGACGATCAGCTCGTCGATCACGGCTCGAGTCTGAACTTCCTGCTCACACGGGTGGCAAAGCCCTCGCCACCCATTCTGATGAACCTGGCGGGTCGCTCGGCGGGTCCGATGGACACCGACTCGCCTTCTTCCATCGTCCCGATCTCTCGTCCGTCGACGCTCACCCGAACGGGCCGGTCGTCGATGACGGTGATCTCGATGTGCGTGTCGGGCGGCATCACCAGCGACCGTCCGAACAGCGAGTGCGGGGCGACCGGCGTCACCTGGAGGGTGTGGACACTGGGATCGATGAGCGGACCCCCTGCACTGAACCCGTATGCGGTTGATCCCGTCGACGTGGACACAACGATGCCATCCGCCCGGTAACTGAGGAAGCGCTCTCCGTCCACCTCGACGTCGAGGACGACGAGTCGCTGGCTGTCGATCTTCTCGACGACCACGTCGTTGACTCCGGCGGCGACCACGCCGCCAAGCCGCGCCTCGATGGTGTTGCGTTCCTCGATCGTGTAGTCGCCGGTGTCGAGCGCCCGGATCACTTCTGGGAGCTCGTCGGGTTCTGCCTCGGCCAGGAAGCCGAGCGTGCCGAGGTTCACACCCAGCACCGGGACGCCGGTTGGAAGGGCCCGCCGGGCGGCGTCGAGCACCGTCCCGTCACCGCCGATGGCGACCACGGCATCGAGGTTGGCATTGGCCCAATCGTTGGGTGTCGGCTCGGTGTCCTGGTCGAGGACCAGGAACTCGCATCCGATCTCCCGGGCAGCGTCGACGAAGCGGGCCTCGAACTCCACCGCCTCTGAGCGGTCGCGATTGACGATGATCCCCAACTTCATGTGGCGTCCTCCTCGTCGGGAATCGACACCGGTAGCTCGAGTTCGGTTGCGGGCGGCTGCCCGGCCCGTGCCCAGACGAAGAACTCGCGATTCCCCTTGGCGCCGGTGATCGGTGAATCACACACCGCCAGGACGCCGAGGTCGTGCTCTGCGAGACAGGCTACGACCTTCTCGAGCGAGGCAACATGGAGCGCGGGATCCTTGACGATTCCACCGCGACCGACCTGGCCCTTGCCCACTTCGAATTGTGGTTTGACCAAGAGCACCAGATCTGCCCCTTCTTCTGCGAGATCGGAGAACGCCGGCGCTACTGCGCACAGCGAGATGAACGATAGGTCGGCGACGATGAGATCGAACGTGCCGAGGTCTGAGGATGACGACAGCCGAATGTTGGTGCGATCTCTGACGTCGACCCTCGGGTCGGATGAGATCCGGTCGTCGAGTTGGCCGTAGCCGACGTCCACGGCCATCACCGAGACGACCCCCTCCTGGAGTAGATGATCGGTGAACCCGCCGGTGGAGGCACCGGCGTCGAGCGCTCGACGGCCGGCGACGTCGAGCCCGAACGTCGCCAACGCCCCTTCGAGCTTGCGGCCCCCTCGCCCGACGTGACGTGGGCCCTCTCCCACGAGTTCGATCGGCGTGGACGGCTCGACCATCGTGGCCGGCTTGGGGGTGGGAATGCCCTTCACCACCACCGCGCCACCGTCGATCATCTCGACGGCTTTGTTCCTGCTCGGCGCGATCGAGCGGCGCACCAACTCGGTGTCGAGTCGGCGACGGGTCAGAGTCGTTCCTGCGCGCTGTCGAGCGCCGAGTTGAGCAGCGAGGTGATCTGAGCCAACGGCTCGACGGCTGCTGCCGCATCGATCTCGGCGACCTGGGCGAGAAGCGCATCGACGTCGGCGATCACGGTCCGCGGGTCGGGCTGTGTTTCCTGAATGTCGGGTGATTGGTCGGTGGTCATGGCACCATTATCGCCCGAACCTGCGACAGGAATGGATCATGTTCCCCATTCGGGACGACAACCCGACGCGCCATCGCCCGCTGCTGACGCTGCTGGTCATCGCCGCGAGCGTTGGAGTGTTCTTTCTGATCCAGCCGGTCCCCCAGCAGGAATCGGCCGAGTTTCTCTACGCCAATGCGGCGGTGGCGTGCGAGATCGTCAGCGGAGAGCCCCTCTCTCTCGACGAGATCCGGACGGGTCGGTGCGGCGAGGGAGCCCCCATCGAGGCGTTTCCGAACAAGAGCATCGCTGCTTCAGTGTTCACATCGATCTTCCTCCACGCGGGCATCGGGCATCTGTTTGCCAACATGTGGTCGTTGTGGATCTTCGGAAACAACATCGAGGATCGTCTGCGGGGGTTGCGCTTTCTTGGCTTCTATCTCGGCAGTGGTCTGGTGGCAACCGGCGTGTTCGTCGCCATGAACCCTGGCGCAACTGTCCCGCTGATCGGCGCATCCGGGGCGATCGCCGGCGTCATGGGGGCCTATCTCGTGCTGTTCCCTCGGGCGCGGCTCACGACGATCATCCCCCCGTTCTTCTTCTTGCCCTTCCGGGTGCCGGCGATGGTCTTCTTGCTGTTCTGGTTCGGATACCAGTTCCTGATCTCGTCGAGCGGGGGCCAGGTCGCCTGGGAGGCTCATGTGGGTGGCTTCATCGCCGGAGCCGCCTACGCGTTGTTGTTCAGGAAGTCCTTGAGAGGACGAGCTCCGCGAGGGCGGGCATTCGGGTGATGTCGCTGATGACGTGATCGGGTGCCGGTGTCACGACCGCTCCCGGGGCGGTCACGCCACTCTCGACCAGGACCGAGATCCAGCCCTCGGCTCTCGCCATCGCCAGATCGGTCTCCGGCCTGTCTCCCACCATGAAGACGGCGTGACCGGTTGTCATCTCACGGATCAGCGTGCGCATGGTCGCCTCTGGCTTCCCGGCCACCTCGGGCTCGACCCCGGCGGCAGCAGCGATGGCTGCCACGATCGCACCCGCTCCCGGCTTGAGGCCGCTCGGACTCGGGTAGGTCTCGTCGGTGTTGGTCGCCACGAACCGCGCTCCACTCCGGATCGCCGCAGACGCTCGATCGAGCATGTCGTAATCGAATGCAAAGTCGATGCCGACCACCACGGCGTCCGCCGGGCCGGCGTCGACGACGGTGGCTCCCGCCCCCTCGACGGCCTCGTGCACGCCCCGCCCGCCGACGACCATCACCCGGCCACCGTCGAGCAGCCGTCCCGCGGCCATCGCCGACGAGGCGACCTGGTCGATGTGGGTTTCGAACCCGGTGACGCGGGTGATCTTGTTCGCGGACTCCTCCCTGGTGCGCGACGAATTGTTGGTACAGAACAACACTTGATGGCCGGCATCGCGCAGCTGCTCGAGGGCCGACCCGGCGCCGGGTATCGGCTCATCGCCGAGGTAGACGACGCCGTCGAGGTCGCAGACGACCGTGCAGCTCACGCCAGGCGCCACCGATCGAGGATGTCTGACAGCAGACGCGTGGTCTTTTCGACCGATTCGATCGACACACGCTCGTCATTGCCGTGGAACATCGAGAGGAAGTCGGGAAACGAGACGCGGGTGTCGAACAAGCCGACGCCGTACGCGACGGTGCCCCTGGCCCGGAAGAACCTGGCATCGGTGCTGGCCGGCATCATGGTCGGGATGACCGACCGCGATCCGGTCTCGGCCTCGATCGCATCCACGATCACGTCCCACAGCGACCCGTTCGGGTCCGAGGCGGCCGACTCGAAATCGGCGGTCGGCTCGAGCGTCAGTCGATCCGCATACCGGCCCATGGCTTTCGTCAGGAACTCGTCGACGTCACGCCGATCCTGGCCGGGCACTGCTCTGAGGTCGATCTGGGCCATGGCGGTGTCGGGGATCATGTTCGCCTTCACACCGCCGTCGATCACATTCGGTGAGACGGTGAGATGGGTGCAGGCGTGGATGTAGGTCGCCAGACGCGGATCGGTGGCGTTGATCCGATCGATGGCGTCGTCGATCCGGTCGGGGTCAACGAGGTCGCGGGCGAGATCGTCGTCCAGTCCGAGCCCTTCCACGAACTGTGTCCAGACGTCGGTGATCGCCACCGGAGACGGGGTGTTCAGGAGGGATGCGAGCCCACCGATGAGGGGCGCCAGCGCGTTGTCGGAGCCGTATGGGGTGCTGCCGTGGCCCGGCGTCCCGTGTGAACGGACGTGGGTCCAGAAGGGGCCCTTCTCCCCCACCGAGACCGGGTAGGTCACGCCCCCACCGAGGGTGATGGGTGGATAGGCGATCTCGGTGAGCAGGTTGTCGACGGCGACGTCGTCCCAGTGGTTGGTTGTGAGATAGTTGGCGCCGTTCGTCCCCGATGCCTCCTCGTCGGCCACCGCCAGGAAGAGGAAGTCTCCGCGGAGTGGCGGTGCCTCGCCGGTGATGATCGGCCTGGCGACCACGGCCATGGCCGCGGTCAGGTTCAACATGTCGATCGCACCGCGACCCCAGACGAACCCGTCGTCGATCTCGGCACCGAAGGGATCCTTCGACCAGCCGCTTTCGTTGACGGGGACCACGTCGGTGTGTCCCATCAACATGAGGGATGGTGCGCCCGGCTCTGATCCTGGCACCCGATACAGGACCGACTGGCGGCCGGGGAGCGGCTCGTAGATGGTTCCCTCTCGTCCGATGAACGCCTGGATCGATTGGACCGATCGGTGTTCGTTGCCTGCGGCAGGGGTGCCGTCGTTGACGCATGCGTTGCGGATCAGGGTCTGGAGGAGCGCGATGACGTCACTCATGCTGACTGCCGTGCGCGGGGTGGGGTCGGTTCATGGCGGAGACGCTACGGGCTGATGGCGCCGGTCGTGGGATCTCGATCCTCGATCAGTGCTGTGAGCGGCTCGATCAAGGCGTCCATCTGCGGGATCAGGGGAAGCTTCCGCATGTCGTCGAGGGTGAACCATCGGGCATCGGCGGCGTCGTCGCCGGCCTGCAGGTCTCCCCCGATGGGGCGTGCAACGAAATCGACGAGCGTGAAGTGCCAGCCGGGGTCGGCGCCGGGCTCGATCGCTTCTCCGATCCAGATCGGGGATCCCAGCTCGATCTCCAAACCGGTCTCTTCGAGGACTTCTCGGTGAGCCGCCTGGACGCGTGTCTCGCCGTATTCGATCTTGCCCCCCGGCACGCCCCACAGCCCCGAGAACGGACCGCCGCGCTTTTGAACGAGCAGGACCTCCCGATCCGACACGATGGCGATGCCGACGCCGGGAACGGGACGCCGATCACTGCCCATCGTTGTGCATGATGATCTTCCGGGCCGAGAACCCGCCGGATTCGAAGAAGTTCTTGACGAGACGGTGCCCGGGAAGCACATGAGCGTCGAACCGTTTGACGCCGCGGGCCGTCAGTTGGCTCATCAGCTCATCGCGCATCTGCTCGCCGATCGAGATCTCTCTGGCTTCCTGCTCGACGAACACGAACCGAATCGAGCCGATCTTCTCGTCTCCTCCCTGGGGAAGGAGCCCCTCGAGTCGACCGATGATGAAACCCAGCGGCACATCTTCCAACACACCGAGAATCACGACGCTGTCCGGGTCATCGAGCTCGGCGGTGAAGGATGCTTCGATGGGCTCGGCGAGGGCGTCGGCAATCGGCCACATCTCCTCGAGCTCGATCATCTCGGCTTCGAGCTTTCGGTAGAGGCCGACCAGTGCCGGAACATCGGCTTGGGTCGCATGTCGGACATCGATTCGCGGTGCGGTCGAGACTTCGGTCGTCATGGCCCTTCGACGTTAGCCCTGGGTTCAGACGAGCCGTATTCGATCGAGATCCGACGTGGCGAACCCGAGGTCACGACCCAGGGCCGGCATCCGCCGTGAGCGCTGCAGCGCCGAGCGTGAGCGGCTCAGGTCCACCCATGGCCCGGGCACCCGAGCCGAGCGTCACGAACGATGTCAGCAGCGCGTCGGTGACCATGGCTTTGTCCGAGCAGGCGAATCGAGGATCTCGAGGGGACGGGCGGTTACGAGGGGCCAGACCTGCGACCCAGCATCCGTCCCACTCCCCACCGCGTCACCAGTCCCATGGCTTCAGCGACGATCCGCCCGTTCATCTTGGAGTGACCTCGCGTGCGGTCCCGAAAGACGATCGGGACCTCGGTGATGTCCAATCCCGCCCGTTGGGCCCTCCACGCCATCTCGACCTGGAACCCGTATCCGGACGCCTCGGTATCACGGAAGTCCAACCTGGCGAGCGGCACGGCTCGCCAGGCACGGAAGCCGGCAGTGGCGTCGCGCACGTGCAGTCCCAGCATCCGGCCCGCATAGAAATTGCCGCCCCGCGAAATCAGGCGTCGAAGCAGCGGCCAATCCGGCATCGAGCCACCGGTGACGTAGCGCGAGCCGATCGCCAGGTCCGCCCCGGCTTCGATGGCGTCCACCAACCGAGGAATCGACGCTGGATCATGGGAGAAGTCGGCATCCATCTGCACGATGCACACCGAGTCGTTTTCGAGCGCCACCGTGAATGCGTGGGTGTATGCAGGACCCAGACCGGCTTTCTCGGGGCGGTGGAGCACCGACATGCGGTCCGATTCGGCGGCGAGGGTGTCGGCCAGTTCACCGGTGCCATCCGGGGAGTTGTCATCGACGACCATGAGCCGATAGCCGAGGTCGAGCACCGCGGCTGCGATCAGTGGGAGGTTCTCCCGTTCGTTGTACGTCGGGATGACGACCGTTGTCCGGTCAGTCTGCACAGTCTCGGCAGATCATCTTCCGCCGGTTGGCGAGCTGACTGCTTCGCTTGACCAGGAAGCACGACTGGCACACGAACTCGTCAGACTGCTTGGCAGCGGCTTCGACGTTCATGGTGAGCTCTTCTCGACGGATGGCACGGAGCTCGGCGGCTTCGTCGACGAGCAGCGCCTCAGATGCCTCGTCGTCCATCAACTCGAGCTCTTCTGCCTCGAGATCTTCGAGTGCCTCGTCAGCCTCGTCATCGAGTTCTTCGTCCTCTTCGCCCTCGTCATCGACGACGTCGTCTTCGAATTCGGGGTCGACCACATCCTCGATCTCCTCATCGATCACATCGAATTCGTCATCGATTTCATCGTCGGCCTCGAAGTCTTCGTCTTCGAGATCGGCCTCATCTGGGTCGAGAATGTCGTCGTCGTCAGCAGCCATTGGTAAACCTCGTCGGGCGTCGGGAGTATACGTACACGCCTCTTGTTCGCAACGTCGTCGGAAACGCCGCTCGTGGCCGAGTATTCCCGTTGAGGGTGTTTCCCCAAACCGTCAGATCTTGAGCGTGATCGCTCTCGCGGAGGACGCCGGCTTCGAATGGCCCATGTCCGATCGGGTCGCCATCGACCTCGACCGGCCAGCGCAACTCGGGCGTGAATCCGAATGTGGCCATGCTCCTGCGCCGAACTCCCGGGTGGCTGAGATGGAGGCCTTTGACGAGCCGTGGCAGCAGCCGGGGAATGGCCAGCTTGGGAACGTCGATCAACTGCGTGTCGAGCTCGCCGTCGACGAGGAGGGCCTTGGGTGCGACGTTCCAGCCGCCGCCGAAGAACTGGCCGTTGGCGGCAATGAAGAGCAACGCCCGCTGGCGATGGGTGCGCTGCTCGGTCCGCAGCTCGACCTCGCACGCATCGAACCCGGGAGCGGCCAGGGCGACGGCGACTCCGTACCTGCTGGAGCCAAGTCGTCGCGGCAAGCGCTCCGCCGCCTGCACGACGGCCGCCGCCAGGCCGGTGTTGGCGACGTTGACGAAATGCCGGATCCCCCACTCGCCCTCGAGACGCCCGACATCGATGCGATAGGTGCTCGGCGTGGCGAGGTGGCGGGCTGCTTCTTCGAGCGACTGGGGGATGCCGAATGTCCGAATCAGATCGCACCCACTTCCCGCCGGAAGCACCCCGATCGTGGCGTCTGCTGCACGGCCCGCCGTCACCAGCGCATCGACGGCGGTGCTGATCGTGCCGTCGCCGCCGACGACGGCGATCCGTCTGCCCCGGCGAGCCGCATCGATGACCTGGTCACGGAATCCGTCGACCGAATCAGGCGTCTCGACATCGCACGCCACGCCATGCCGGGCGAGGGCATCGATGACCCGCTGAGCCTCGACCGGCTTCGGTCCGGCTCTCCGGTTGAGCACGACGATCCAGCCGTCTGAGCTCATGCCGCCCCCTGGGCTCGAACCACTCCCCGGTCGATCAGCTTGAGCCCCGTCGATGCGTCGTCGGAGAGCTCGGTGAAGGTGTCGCGCAGCTGCTGGGTCAGGTCGACGAGTTGGCGGGAGACTCTCACGAAGTCGCCCGGGGCCATCGCGATGTCTGACAGGTCGTCGAGATCGGTGTCGTTCGCCCACTCCCAGGCAGCCCGGGCGAAGCCCCCGTCGGGTCGACGCGATTGGACGAGTCGCCGGTGCTTCTCCTCTCCGATCAGTTCCTCCCAGACCTCGAGGACCGATTCGAACCGCTCCTCCACCCGCTCGGTTGGCCACACCGGATCACCGGGAGCATCGGTCCTCGGCTCATAGACGAAACACGACGCCAGCGCGATCAGCTCGTCTGGTTCGAGCGACCAGAAGAGTCCGCGCTCGACGCATTCGGTCAGGAGCAGATCGAGTTCGTTGTACACGAAGCGGAGTCGGTCTCCTCTCGGTGTGAGCGACCATCCGTCGAGATAGCCCCAGGTCTCGAGCAGTTCCTCGATCGAGCGGAAGTCGGCCACGAGCCCGAACCCGTCACTTCTCAGGCGCTTCTGGAGTTTCTGGATGCGCCGCTCGGTTCGACGCGCCTTGGCGAGCCATTTGAGATGCGCATCGACGTCTGCGCAGCGAGCCACCGGATGACTCGGCGTCTTCGCGGACGCCGTCTCGGGCACCGGGGGAAGATCGACATCCCGGTATTTGCGCAGCTGACGCAACAGGTTCTGCTGGAACTTGCGATCGTTCGGGCGGAAGCTTCCCGGCAGCTCGATCCGCCCGACGGTGGAGGTGCCAGGGACGAGATCGCGTTCGCCGAGCGTCGAGGTTCGGCCCGAGGTGGACAGCACGAGAAATCTGGTGTTCTTGCCTTTGTTCAGATGCCGCAGCAGGAGATATCTGCCTTGGCGCGCGCCGCCGGGTATGGCGATCACATCACCGGGGTGGGTCCTGGTGTCGGGCGTCCTGGAATCGGATCGACGAGCCGCTTCGAGCTCGGCGTATTCGACGATGTCGCCGAGATGGCACTCCGCCCTGACTCGCTCATCGACGAGTTTGTCCTCGAGATCCGCCAACCGTCTGGCGTCGCCGTTGTCTTGATCGTCCCGCTGGTACTGCGCAAACGACGCATTCAGCAGCTCTTCGGCGCGTTCCTGCTCGTAGTTGGCCACCAGGTTCGCCGCCATGTTGTAGGTCGGTCGGAAACTCGACGTCAGCGGATGGCTGCCCGCCTCTGCGATCTGGGTGACCTGCTGGAAACTGACATACCGGGAGTGCAGCACCACGCCGAAGCCGTGGTCGTCGATGCCACGGCGACCGGCCCTGCCCGTCAGTTGGGTGTAGTCGCCGGGCTCGAGCAGGGAATGGCCCTCGCCGTCGAACTTCGAGAGGTTCTCGAGGACGACGGTGCGCGCCGGCATGTTGATCCCGAGGGCGAGGGTCTCGGTGGCGAAGATCACTTTGAGCATTCCTGCCGCGAACAGCTCTTCGACCGTCTCCTTGAATGCCGGCACCATGCCGGCATGGTGTGCGGCGACACCGGCTTCGAGACCGCTCACCCAGCGCCCGTACTCGAGTGCAGCCAGATCCCCGTCGGAGAGATGGGCGGTCCGTTGCTCGGCGATCGCTCTGACCCGGTCCCGCGTTCCCGAATCGATCAACCTCACACCCGACTCGACCATCGACAGGCGCGGCAGCACTGCATCCGGCTCGGGAGAAGATGAAGAAGATTGCCGGAAGCATGTCGTTGTCGGCCAGGTGCTCGACAGTCTCGATTCGACGAGGGCTCGCAAACCGGCTACGCCTGCCCCGGTCGGTCCCGAGCAGGCGCTCGATCTTGGGATTGGTGCGGCTGCGGCCGTCCTTGGTGGTGAACATCGGGAACATGCGGACCGAGCCGTTTCCCATCCGATCGGCGATGAGATACATCGACTCGAGGGGAACCGGTCGCTCCCAGGTCTGGACGAGCTGGGTGGAGCCGCGACGCTCCGAGATCCAGCCGGAGAACTCTCGGGCATTGGCGACCGTTGCCGAGAGGCACACGAACTGGATGTGACGTGGTGCATGAATGATGACCTCTTCCCACACCGCGCCGCGGAACCGGTCCTGGAGATAGTGCACTTCGTCGAGGATCACGAAGCCGACATCGGCCAGCGCATCGGCGTCTGCGTAGATCATGTTGCGGAGGACCTCGGTGGTCATGACGATCACCGGTGCTCCCCCGTTGATCACGTTGTCTCCGGTGAGGAGCCCGACCCGGTCGGATCCGTGCTCATCGATGAGGTCACCGAACTTCTGGTTCGACAGCGCCTTGATCGGCGTGGTGTAGAAGATCCGCTTCCCGCGCTCCAGCGCGAGGTGGACGGCGGCCTCGGCGATCAGCGTCTTGCCGGCGCCCGTCGGAGCGGTGACCACGACGTTGCGACCCCGCTCGATCGCCTCACTCGCCTCCCATTGGAATGGGTCGGGGTCGTAGGGCTTGGCGCGCAGGTAGGCCTCGACCGTCATCGGAGCGGTGCGACCCTCACTTGCGCAGTGTCAAACGGACCAGCCAGTACGTCATCTCGTAGAAGATGTAGAGCGGCGCCGAGAGGAGGCCCAGAGTGAGCGCATCGCCCGACGGGGTGATCGCGGCTGCGACGATCACGATGATCAGGATCGCCCACCGGCGGCCGCGGGCGAGTTGTTCCGAGTTGACGAGCCCGGCGGCGGCCGCGGCGAACAGGAACACCGGGTACAGGAACGACGCCCCGAACGCGAGCAGGTATCTGACCGCGAACGAGAGGTAGTCGAGGAGCCGGAGGTCGGTCTTGACGTCGTCGAAGATCCCGAGCAGGAACTCGAGCCCCCTGGGCATCGTCCAGTACCCGAACCCGATCCCGAGCACGAACAGCGTGACACACGCACCGATGATCGGGATCGACCATCTGCGCTCGACCGACGTGAGCGCCGGGTTGATGAACGCCCAGATCTGATACAGGACGACGGGGCTGGCGATGACGATCCCACCGAAGAGCGCCACCCGCATCAGGACCGAGAACTGCTCGGTTGGCCCGAACTGGGCCAATTCGCAGGTCGGACAGACGTCCTTGTAGGGAGCCTCGAGAAGCAGGCGCAGCCAATCGGCGAAGATCAGGGCCACCAGCGAACCGACCACGATCGCCCCGGCGATCTTGACGATCCGCCACCGGAACTCTTCGAGGTGCGCGAGGATCGGTTGACGGTCTTCCGATACGACTTCGGTCATCCGGTCGCCTTGTCGGCGTCACTCTCGTCCGGACCGGTTCCGCCCTCGATGGCTTCCAAATCCTTCATGGCGTCCTCTGGCGTCGGACCGGAGACGGGCTTGGGGCCGACCCAGCGGCCGGCGTCCGTCGCTTCCCGGGCGTCGCGGGTGGTGTCTTCGGCGGCCTTCTTCAGATCTCTGATCGGCGAGCGGATCTCATCGGCGAGTCCTTTGACGTCACCCAGCTCGGATTCGAGGCCAGAGCGGAGGTCGGAAGCCGCATTGCGCAACTCCGCGGTCCACCGACCCAGCTTCCGTGCCACGACGGGTAGCCGCTCGGGTCCGAGCACGACGAGCGCCACCAGGAGGATGACGAATATCTCTGATCCCTGAAACACGAGTCCATCGTACCTCTCTGCAGACTCATCTACCGAGATCAGGATCACAGACGGGATCCACCCGCCGGATGGGAGCGACGATGGACATGCGTGAAGGGCGGCGGAGCCGAGGTTGCCGGTCGTGACGTGGTCGGCTGGTCGGGACGCGGAGCGGCCCCGGCGGAGAGGAAGCGGGCGGGAACTCCTAGTTTTCCCGGGCTTCGTCCCGGCGGGGCCGGTCGCAGCGGTGAAGAGTCGGTTGGGCTCAGTTGGTGAGGAGCCGGAACGGATCCGTTTCGGAGTCGAGAGCGGACACGAATGCGCCGATCTCGTCTTCGGTGATGGGGTCGGTGCGGACGATCTGATACACCACTCCGGTTGCGAGCAGCACGCTCACGACCCGGGGGTTGGCCGGCCGACGCTCGAGGCCCGCGCATTCGGGGCAGGTGAACCGGTAGGTTCCTTCTTCTTCTGAGGGGTCGAGCTCGAGGACCAGGTCGATCGGCTTGAGCTCAACGTCTCCGCATCTACTGCATGTTGTCTTGATGGTTGTCATGGTGACTCCGACTTCTCGCCGCTTGTAATAGAGATCGTCCACCAGGCGAGAATCCTGAGCACTTTTTCGCTTCGGAGACGCGAATAGTCACTCGCATAGTCACTGAATAGACACACCACCATTGACTCCGATGGAAGACCCCAGCCGAGATCTGGGCTTGGTGCCGGGCACAGCCGACCGATCAGGCTTCGTAGACCGCCAGCATGTTCTCCCGCAGCTCGGCGAGCGATGCGGCGACCTCGTCGCCCGAGACGAGCGTGGCGGTTGGCCCGAGGCGAAGCATCAGCCGGCCTGCCACGGCGGGGTCATACGCCGAGAAGCGGACTCTGCGACGGTCGGGATGGTCCTCGACGACTTCGACCGGGTAGTAGTCGGACACCCAGAAAGCGGCGGGAGTGAGGTCGATCAGGGCTGTCGCATCTTCCTCGGACGGCGTGTAGCGCACCTCGGGCTCGGGAGGGTCGACAGGTGGATCGAACCGATCTTCGGTCAGCTCGACCGCCTGGATCCGGTCGAGGCGGAAGACCCGTTCGCCGTCCGCCGATCTGCAGTATCCGGACACGTACCAGTTCCCGAGCGACGTGAACACGGTCCACGGCTCCACCATGCGACGGGTGGTGTCGTTGCGGCTCAGCGTGGTGTAGGTCAGGTCGACCACGATGCCCTTCATTGCGGCTTCCCGGAGTTGTTCGGCGAACTCGGGTTCAGTGGCGATATCGACGGTGAGGATGTCATGGCCATCCGGCATGAGGGCTCGTCCCAGCTTGTCGACCGCCGATGCCAGCGCCTCACTCCCCTGCCCGGTCGCCATCACCGTCATTCCCGAGGCGAGCAGGGCGAGACCTTCGGTCGCTGACAGCCGGGGCGCGTTTGCGAAGTAGTCGGCCGTGTCGACGATCACCTGGTCGTCGTCGATGTAGGCAACCATCAGATCACCGGGGCCGTATCCGGGCAGCCCGCACACGAACACGAGATCGAGATCCTTGACGAGGTCCTTTCGGGTATACCCGAAGCGCTCGCAGACGTCGTCGACCGTCGCTCCAGGATTGGCGATGACCCACGGGATCATGGCGAGGATCCGGTTCAGGCGAATGGCGGTCCTGTCGCTCATGCCACGTCCCGTTATCCGCTCGATGACCCGATCACGGAGCGCCGGAGGCGACACGACCTCGGCCTGGTCACCGAATCCGAGCACCCATGACACGAATGCATCCGGGTTGCTGACGTCGATGGAGACGGTCATCGATCCGTCCTCGGCGACCGTCCGGGACCGGGGTTCGCGCCCGAGCCGGCGTTCCGCCCACCAGGAGATCTCAGCCGAGAAACGGACGGTGGCGATCTCGGGAGCGGCGTCGCCGATCTCCCACGGCTGCGTATCCAGCTCGGCTCGCATGTCGACGTCGTCGCGCCGTTCGAATCCCCCGGGTCGCCCAGTTCGAGATCCGAGATGCGGTCGACCCTGAACACCCGCACGTCATCGCCGACCACCGCCACGAGATACCAGTGACCCCGTCGGTGGCCGAGACCATGCGGATGGGCCGTGCGGGCCTTCCCGCTGTAGACGAAATCGACAGGGCGGCGTTCACCGGCCGCGGTGTACAGATCGGCCAGGACCTCGACACCCGCCCCGAGGTCTGCTCCGAACGGCTCGAGGCCGAGTTCGATCCGCGACCCTCCGAGCTTGAGGATGGCATCGGCGCCCGACGGCTGGCCGCCGATCCGTACCACCTGTGCGGCGAACCACAGCGCCGTGCGTTCTTCGTCGGTGAGATCGGTTTCGGGAAGGCGGTAGGAGTCCGGATCGATCACGTAGCCGTGCTCGAGTTCCATGACGCCGGTGGATCTCGTCTCGAGCGGGATCCCCAGCTTCCGCAGCAGTTCCTTGTCTCGAGAGAACATCCGCTGGAACGCCACGTCGTTCTCCTGGTCGTACCCGGCGACGGTGTGACGGATGTCGTCGGCGGTCACCGGGCGCGGCGACGTCAGGAGGTATGCCAAGAGATTCAGTATCCGCTCGAGAACGTTCCGCACCCCCCGAAGGTACGTGCCCGGCGCCTCTGTGTGAAGGACCGTGAGCGGGTGGGCGCTGGCGCCTGCGTGGAGCGTGCGCATCGCTTGCTCGCGCCACGCAGGCGGCGACAGCCGCCTACAGGGAGTCGATGAGCTTTTCGACGCGATCGTCGAATGCTTTGAACGGGTCCTTGCAGAGCACGGTGCGCTGGGCCTGGTCGTTGAGCTTGAGGTGGACCCAGTCGACGGTGAAGTCCCGACGCTTGGCCTTGGCCGCTTTGATGAACGAACCCCGGAGCCGGGCTCGGGTGGTCTGGGGAGGCTCGATCGACCGCCCGTGAGATACGCTCGTCGCTCACGATTCGATCGACCAACCCCCGCTTGGCCATCAGGTAGTAGATCCCACGGTCCCGATTGACGTCGTGATAGGAGAGATCGAGCATCCCCATCCTCGGATCGGAGAGCGGGAGATCGCGACGCCGGGAGTAGTCGTCGAGCATCTTGTACTTGATCACCCAATCGACCTCTCGATCGAGGGTCATCGGGTCCTTCTCGAGTCCGGTGAGGAGGTGCTCCCAGCGGTCGATCGCCCCCTGGATCTCGGTGGGGAACCCCGGGCTTCTGGCGAAGCGCATGGCCCGGTCGAGATACTCCCATTGGATGTCGAGCGCCGACAGTTCGCGTCCGTTCGCCAGGCGAACCTTCTTGCGGCAGGTGGGATCGTGGGCGATCTCGCGGATCGCCCTGATCGGGTTCTCCAGCGTGAGGTCCCGGAAGACCACATCATGTTCGATCATCTGCAGGAGTGCGGTGACGGTCCCGACTTTGACGTAGGTCGCGTACTCGCTCATGTTCGAGTCGCCGGCGATGATGTGGAGCCGGCGGTACTTCTCGGCGTCGGCATGTGGCTCGTCTCGGGTGTTGATGATGGGACGTGAGCGTGTCGTCGCCGACGACACGCCCTTCCCAGATGTGCTCGGCCCGCTGGGCCATCGAATACGTGGTGCCGCGGGGGGTCTGCAGCAGCTTGCCGGCCCCGAGGAAGATCTGGCGGGTCACGAGAAACGGAATCAGGACGTCGACGGTCCGGTGGAAGTCCTTGTTCCTCGACACCAGGTAGTTCTCGTGGCAGCCGTAACTGTTGCCGGCGGAGTCGGTGTTGTTCTTGAACAGGTAGATCTCGCCGCGGATCCCCTCATCGATCAGACGTTGCTCAGCGGATGCGACCAGTGATTCCAGGATCCGCTCGCCTGCCTTGTCGTGGGCGACGACATCTTCGAGTTTGTCGCATTCGGGTGTGGCGTACTCGGGATGGCTGCCGACGTCGAGATACAGCCTGGCCCCGTTCTCGAGGAAGACGTTGGACGACCTCCCCCAGCTGACCACCCGACGGAACAGATATCTGGCGACCTCGTCAGGGCTGAGTCGACGCTGACCGCGCAACGTGCACGTCACGCCGTATTCGTTCTCGATCCCGAATATCCGTCGATCCATCGTCGATCAGCCTATCGCTGATCCGATGCAGGGACAGGACTACTCCGTGAACTCCTCGGGCTCGATGCGCCGGAACGCCCGGCGGCCGTTTTCACGGTCGAGCACCGCGATCTCCCAGCCGTCAGGCTCACGATCCTCGGCCGATCGAAATGCCGATACGCCGAGTTCGAATGCGTCTCGCAATCCGAGGCCATCGCGGTAGCCCTCCCGGGCGGCCTCCTCGAGTGCGTCGCTCTTTCCGCCGATGGCGACGAGCTGGCGCTGGTCGAACAGGGTGCCGTCGTAGGTGATCTTGAACAGCCGGTTCTCGGCGGGGTCGACGCCGACCTCGCAGATCAGCATCTCCACCTCGAACGGCTTCGGCTCGTGGCTGAAGATCTGACCTAGCGTCTGGCTGAAGGCGGTGGCGAGACCCATGCCGGTGACATCGAGGCGGCTGTACATGTACCCGGTCACGTCGGCCTGGCGGATACCGGCCTTGCGGAGCGTCTCGTATTCGTTGTACTTGCCGACGCCGGCGAACGCGATCCGGTCGTACACCTCACTCAGCTTGTGCAGGGCCGTCGACGGGTTCTCGGCGAGCAGCAGGATCCCATCGACGTACTCGATGGCGACGATCGACCGCCCCCTGGCAATCCCCTTCCGCGCAAACTCGGCCTTGTCCCGAACCAACTGCTCCGGAGCCACATAAAACGGAGTCATGGTCTCCCTCCCACTGAGAGCCGAACGCCCCCCTGGCTTGCTGGCGCAAGCCCGTCCCCCCGCCGGGGGGACAAACGGTTCGTTCTTTGTCCCCCCTCGGGGCGACTCGTTGTTTGTCCCCCCTTGGGGGGACGGCGTTCGCCCTGCGAACGCAGGGGGGCTTGTTGACGGATCGACCTCATCGCACACCCCCGAGAGCACGCTCTGCCGCGCCCCTGATCACGTCGGTTTCGATATCGCGAATCCCGGCTGCGTCGATGGTGACGATGCTCGGGAGGATGTCGCGGACCAGGTCAGGTCCTCCGGTGGCGGTGTCCTCATCGGCTGCGGCAACGAGCGCTCCAACCGCGGAGTCGATAGCGCTCTGCTCGTCCCCATCGGGCTGGAAGGCCGATCGCAGGTACGACTTGGCGAGCCGAGAGCCGGACCCGGTGCTCCCGTAATCCTTCTCTTCGTACCGTCCCCCAACCACATCGAAGCTGAACACCCGGCCGACCGACGACCGGAGATCGAACCCGGCGAACAGCGGTACGACCGCCAGCCCCTGGAACGCCATCGGCAGCTGGTTGCGGACGAGTCGGGACAGAAAGGTCGCCTTGCCTTCGAGGGAGAGTCGGGTTCCTTCGATCTTCTCGTAATGCTCGAGTTCGGTCTGAAAGAGCCGCACCATCTCGATGGCGAGGCCGGCAGTTCCGGCGATGGCGACCGCCGAGAACATGTCGGTCGAGAAGACCTTCTGGATGTAGCGGTGCGCAACGAGATAACCCTCGGTCGCTTGCCGATCTCCCGCCATCACCACTCCCCCCTCATACCGCAACGCGAGCACCGTGGTGCCGTGGGGAGTTTCGAGCCGCGCTTCAGAGCCGGGGGGAAGATCGAACCTCGGGCCGTATCCGAGGGTCTCGATCAGCTCACTGAAGCTCGACCCAGGATGCGGCGCTCCCATCGGAAGCGCCGGCTGGGACCTGTTCGTCATGTCGGAAGATCTGGTCATCGACTAGCAAGCTTAGACCTGACGCTGCGACACGCCCCTCGGTCCGCTCTCATCGAACGAGCGTGATTCCCGGTGCACCCGGAGGGACCGGAGTTCGGGAACCGGCCCGAGAGGTCCGGCGTCGAACGCTGCATGAGATACACACTGAAGTACGTCGCAATCTTCTCGGTGCTGGCGATCGGGCTGACCGCATGCGGTCTTGCCGAAGCAGCCACCCCCGAGACCACCCAGCCCGGAACGATCGCCGAAGGCGAGCCCGCTCCAGGCACGAACCCATCGACAGGCATGTGCCTACCCGACGCTCCCGACTGTGGAGACGTCGTGATCTCGCCGACCGACGGAAACCGCTGCATGCCGGAGTTCCCCGACTGCATCGACACCGGCGCTCCCGAGCCGATCGTCTACGTCCCAGTCGACGTCGAGGGACGGCAGGCGGGCGACGGCCATGTCATCGGATCCGGGGAGTTGATCTCCACCAACGGCTCGACGATCACGGTCGGCTTCTGGATGGGAACCGGAGACTGCTTTGCGGTCGAGCGCATCGACCTCGCCGAGACCGACACCAAGGTCGCGGTGGACATCACGGTCGCACCCCGCGCTGCAGACCAGGTCTGCGTCGAGATCGCCGAAGCCAGGTCGGTGACGGTCGACCTCGACCAGCCGCTCGGCCTCCGGATCCTCGAAGTGGGAGGGGCGCCGGTTTCCGGCTGACAGTCAGAAGAACGAGATCAGAAGAAACAGGTGGGGCGGCTCGTTTCGAGCCGCCCCACGTCTAATTTCCCGATCGGGCAAAGCCCATCCGGACCTCCCCGCTGGTAATCACGGTGTCTCGCCTTGGTCGTCGCGTCGCCCTGTGGGTGAATTGGCGACCGCCATCGCCAGCACAGCGATCGTTCCGATCACCAGACCAACTCCATTGCTCACCGCGCCGGTGACCATCAGCGTCGCCGCGACCACGCATGCGGCAAGCCCCGCAACCAAACGTGTTCTCCGTCCCATGTCAACCTCTCTTGTCAGTTCGTAAAGTGTACTTGACAAAGTATGTCAGAACCGTCGAGGAATGTCAAGTGTGTTTGTCATCTTGCCCCGTGATAGGACTCACGCGAAGGAGTTGGGCGTGGACTTGGCCTTGCTCGATCGTCAATTTGATGACGGCAAACCCACCAGTCTTGCGCCGTGTTCGGCCAGGCCAGATACGCGAGATGACGTCTCGATGGCGGTCAGCCGGCGATCAGCTTCACTCCGGAGGGGACGTTGATCGAGCCGAGGGGTGCGAACTTCGAGCCGTCCTCGCATGTGGCGTCGGGGCCGAACCAGATCACGTCTGCGACTATCTGGTTGAGTCCGTTCCCGTTCCCGTTGCCGACATCGGATCGATTCGCCGGCTCCCGGATGTACACCGTGTAGAAGCCGATGATCTTCATCATCTTCCTGCCGCCCGGCCAGGAGCTTCCCGAATCCCCCAGGTCCCAGTCGTTGGAGTTGTTCTTGTCGTACACGACGATCGGGATCGTGGCGAGGCGGGGCGAATCGCACTTGATTCCCGTTCCGTTGTGGTAGAACTGCGACGCCTTGGCCGATGCGTATGGCCCGTAGAGGCTGTCGTGCCAGCCCGCAGGTTGAACGAAGCCGCCAGGGAAATCCGCCGGAGGGCTCACAGTCCATTTCGAGGCCAGCGTCGACGGTGCGGAGCCCAACACCTGCTGGATCGAGTCGCAGTTGAAATCGCCGCCCTGGACACAGTCGGCGTCGGCGATATTGGACATCCGGTTGGCGATCCCCTGGTTGAACGGCCCGACCATGTTGCCTGGCTCGGTGTCACTGGCGTTGCAGCTCATACCGGGCGAACTGCACGCCGTCCCCCGGATACCCGAGTGTGCATCATTCGAAGTCCAGGTCCGTGATGTTTCGACAAGTCGGCGTCGATTCCGATCTCCAGGGCGTCCCTCCAGGCGTTTGCCCCCGGGCTCGGGGAACCGAGCGCTCCGCAGTTGCCGGTGACCTTCTTGGCGCAATCGAACAGGTCCCCGGAGAATGTTCCGGGAAGCGCGCCGAGCGGCATCACGCCGGGTCCGGTGGTCGCCTTGACGCCCTGACACACGCCCTGCTCGATGATGTTCACGCTGTCGCGCCCAGCACGCGGCCGAAGTTGGTGTCCGCCTGCTCGCTGACGGTGATCGACATCTGGTCGGAGGCGCCGCCATATGCGGCATCGATCGTGACGATGTTGCCGCTGCCGTCGGTCATCACGCCCGTGGTGCCAGCGATGGTCGGCCCACTCAATGAGGTCTGGGGCCAGTTCAGTTTCGTGATCTCGGCTGCAGCGGTGATGGCTGCACTCGTGTCGGGGAGCTCGGCAACTCCTGCGAGACACGACATATCCGCCGTCGTCTGGTCGGTGGTTGCCGCTTGGTAGAAGCCCGAGACATCGACTGCGAGGACGGCCGCCCCGAAGAGGAACAGCAGCGAGGCCGCAACCAGCAGCGCCGAGGCCCCCTGCTCGCTCTGGTGCTCCCTCATGACTCGAACCTCGAGATCGCCGTGGCCGTGAGGTCGACTGAAATGCCGAAGAAGATGAAGTCGATCTCGTAGTCGGGGTAGGTGATCGAGACGGCGACCTTCTCGTTACCGGTGCTGTCACCAACCGAGCAGGGATCAGCCGCCAACTCGATACAGGTGGTGTCGACCAGCGCCGGGCTGATCGCCGCGGCGGACAACTGTTCGTCGGCGACACACCTGAGAACTGCCTGCGATGAGCCGGCACCGCAGGTGGCGGTTGAACTGCCGTCGTTCCAGGGATCCACGGTGGCGCCATATCGCGAAGCCTCGCGTACGGCGTGATCCATGACGTTGTGCACGTTCCACGCCCGTGCCGTCGCCCAAATCCCAACGATGAGCAACATGAGAAACGGCAGTACGAGGGCCATCTCCACCAGCGCTGCCCCCGCTCGCGCCCCTCCGCGCTCTTGCGTTTCATCATTCCCACTCCATTCGAGACCGCCCGTATCAAAAGAGTCTCGCGCGTTACACACTTTTTTCAACGGGAGGGCGCGTGAATGATTCGAACGGCTCAGAGAGGAGGTGGTTCGCCACAAGTGGGCGTCACCCTGGCGTTTGCATGGCGGACTGCCCCTCGACGAGGAGTATCGCAATATCGGATGTGATCGATATCCCGTCCCAGAGGCTGACACGGGTCACTGCTTGTTTCCCCGCAAAGGATCGAAGGGGTCGAGAACGAGGTTGAATGTCGCTCGCCGGCCACCGAGCAGGCTTGGCGACATCAACCCCCGACATCCTCGCTGACCCTTCGGAAGTGGGGAATAGTGAGGGAACGATCTCTCGAGATGTCGCAACCGACCGAACAGGCCACCCACCGGCGCAGTCTCCCGTTGGGTCAGGCGGTGGCTGCGTCTGCTGTGGAGTTGCGAATGATCAGCTCGCCGCTCATCACCTCATGGATCGGCTCGGCCGAGGGGTCGACGATCTGTCGCAGCAGGAGGTCGGCAGCACGACGACCCATGACTCGGTACGGAACCCGGAAGGTGGTCAGTGCTGGATCCATCTGGGCAGCGTGAGGCATGTCGGTGAATCCGACGATCGAAATGTCCCGGGGGCAACTCAAACCAGAGGCCCGAATGGCTGCCACCGCTCCCAAAGCGAGTCGATCGTTGGCGGCAACGATCGCCGTCACCGGCGACCGCGAGCGCAGGTGCTCGGCGATAGCACGCTCCCCCTCTTCCTCATTGTGGACGGCGGCAAACAGAAAGATCGCGTCGACTCCGCTGCCGTCCGCCGCGCTCTTGAACGCTTCGAGCCGGTCCGACGTCGACGGCAGGGTTCTCGGGCCGCCGAGATGGGCGATGTGACGGTGCCCCAGCCCAACGAGGTGCCGGACGGACTCAACGACCGCTGCAGCCTCGTCCGGGACGACCCAGCTCGCCTGTACTCCAGGTGCCGTTCGGTTGTACAGAACGATCGGCGTGTTGTCTGACATGACGGCCCGAACCACGGGATCGTTCGCTTCTGCCGCGCCGTACACCAACCCTGCCACCCTGGCGTCCAGGAAGGCGGCGACCTGCTCCGCCCCGGTCGGGTCGCTGGCGGCAGTGCTGGAAACAAGCAGCGAGTACCCGCGCTCGCGAAGCCTCGTTGCGGCAGCCTGCGCGATTGCCGTGTGGTAGAGATTGCCGAGGTCGGGGACAACCATCCCAACCGATCTCGACCGCCCCGTCCTCAGGGTCCGCGCCAGGCTGTTCCGCCGGTATCCGAGCCTGTCAGCGACCGATTGGATCTGTGCGGCGGTGGCCCGGGACAGGCCGATCTCGTCACCCTTGCCGTTGAGAACCCGAGAAACCGTCGCCACGTGAACCCCTGCCTCTCGGGCGATGTCAACCATGCGGACCCTCCCGGCGGGTTCGTCGTTGCTCAACGACGGGGACAGATCTTGATCAGCCATCAACCGAACGTAGCACTGCACGGCGGCGGAGCGCGCACGTCGCTACAGCGACCACAAACGATTGTGTTCTGACGATCCTCGAGCGAAGCGAGGCTCTATGGTGACCACGACCGTTGGTGGGCAAGGAGCGACAGGATGATCAGGAATTGTTGGTATGCAGCGGGTTTCTCCTCGGAGTTCCCGGTCGGCGAGCCATCCGGCCACACGATCGCCGAGCGTCCGATGGTCATCTGGCGCGGCCAGGACGGGGAGGTCGGGGCATTCGACGCTCGCTGCGCCCACAAGCGCTTCCCGTTGTGGGACGGGAAGATCCTCGAAGGCGACATCTTGCAGTGCCCGTATCACGGCTTTGCCTACGACATGACGGGCCGGTGTGTCGACATCCCCGCACTGCGGGATCGGAGCGACCGACTTCCAGAGCGGGCCCGAATCTACAAGTACCCCTCGATCGAACAGGACGGACTCGTATGGGTCTGGCCAGGGGATCCGGCCATCTCAGACACCGTCTCGCCCCCTCGGACTCCTGAGATCTCATCCAGCGACTGGGAGACGGGCAACACCGAGCCGATGCACGTCGCCGCCTCGGTCAGGCTCCTGATCGAGAACCTGTTGGATCTCACGCATTTCTATCCACTCCACTCCGGCAACATCGGTAGTCGCGCGGACGCCGAGGTGTCGGTCGAGATCGAGCGATCGGTCGAAAACGGAATTCCCACGATCACGACCTACCGACCCCGTTCCGATTTCTCGTTCCCGCCCATGACACGCGATCGATTCGGCGTCGAAGTGGGTGATCAACTCCAAACCCATCGCATGGTCGGCCCGGCGATGTTCCATGTCATCATCGCCGTGGCCCCTCCGGGAATGCTCGGAACTGACGAGGAGCGTTCCTTTGTCCTCTATCAGACCATCACGCCGGTCGATGAAGAGAACCTCGTGTGGCGACGATCGATCAACACGGCCGCAGGAAGTCGCTGGGCGAAGGATGTATCCCGCTCGCTGCTCGATGTGCTGATGGAGACGGCCCCCACCGTTGTCGACGAAGACACCTGGGCACTCGTCGAACAGCAGAAGATGTTCGCCTACGCGGACGGAGACTTTCAGGAGGTCCACATCAGGACCGACGGCCCGATGATGATGGGGCGCCGACTTCTCGACGAACTCGAGGCAGCCGAGTCCGAGCCAGTCGGATGAACTCCGGATTCATCGAGTCCCTCTGGGGCTTCTGCGGGAAGTGCGAGCGCTGGAGGCTATCCCCCGCCTGGAGCTCTACCGGCGGCGACACGGCCTGTCCCGTGTGCGGGAATCCACCTCTCCTGATCGAACATGTCGAGAACGGTCGGGCGCGGATGCGGCTCGACCTCGAGGTAGCCGTTGGTCCGGTCGGCGACCGCAGATTCCTCGAGAACTGAACGACACGATCGGCGGCTGCATGGCGCAGTGATGAACCTGCGGGCGGCCTGGGCGCGCCATGCGAACCCGAGTGCCTCAACGGGTCCGAGACTCGAGTGATATCAGTGAGCACCGAAGTCACCAACGATCGGGTGGGAGATCGGTGTGCTGCTGCCTCTGGTCATGCCGACGGCACCGTCTTCGAGCCCAGTGCCCTGGGGTGGTGCTTGGTGCTGCTGATCCAGCCGAGGATCGAACGCGGTAACGAAGCCCTGTTCAATGAACCTTCTCGGCGGGTGTACTCCAGATCACCTGGACCGGGGAATCACTCTCCGCCCTTTTGGACGTAGTTCTTGACGAATTCCTCGGCGTTCTCTTCGAGAACCGAGTCGATCTCGTCGAGCAGGTCGTCGACAGAGTCGAGATCCGCTTCGACCTCGACTTCGGCGACGTCCTCGACCTCCTCGGAGGTCTGCTCGGTCGAATGCTTGCGGGACTGTTCCTGTCCGTCTGCCATCGTTCAGTCTCCCAGGGCTTGGATCAGTTCGGCGGCCGTGTCGACCGAGTCGAGCATCTCGCCGACGGTGTCACGGCCACCCTTCAATGGTTCCATCATAGGAACGCGTTTGAGATGTGGTTCTCCGATGTCGAAGACCAGCGAATCCCAGTTGGCTGCGACAACGTCGTCGGCGAAGCGGTCGACGCAGGTCCCCCGGAAGTACGCCCGGGTGCGCTCCGGCGGGTGCGCCAGCGCCGCCGTGACCTCGTCGTCGTCGAACAGGCGCCTGATCCGCCCCGAGCGCTGCAGCTTCTGGAACAGCCCCGCCTCGGGGTCGAGGTCATGGAACTGCAACGAGATCGCCGCCAGCTTGGCGCTGGACCAATCGAGACCGTCACGCTGTCGGTAGGCGTCGAGGAGCCGCTTCTTGGCCACCCAGTCGAGCCGGTCTGCACACGACATCGGATCTCGCTCGAGGTCGTCGAGCACCGATGCCCATTCGTCGATGACCTGGGTGAACACGGGCTCGTCCAGCTCCGACTCGACGTACTTGGCGAGCCATTCGAGATACTGGCCCTGGATCTCGAGTGCGGTTGCCGTCCCGCCGCCGTCGAGGTCGAGCGGGCGACGGAGGTCGATGTCGTGGCTCACCTGCCAGCAGGCGATGCCACCGGATCGTCCAGCTCGAAGGAGTCGGGCAGGGCGCCATCTTCGACGGCAGCCAGGAAGATGGCGGTGACCCCCAGCTTGAGGAAGTTCTGGACTTCGCTCTGGGTTGCGTCCCCGATGATCACGTGCAGCCGTCGGTACTTGCTGGGATCACCGTGCGGCTCGTCCCTGGTGTTGACGATCGGGCGCTTGAGGGTGGTTTCGAGGCCGACCTGTTCTTCGAAGAAGTCGGCGCGCTGGGTGATCTGGTAATCGACGTCGGGGCGCCCGTTCTCAGAGCCGACCTTGCCGGACCCGGTGAAGATCTGGCGGGTGACGAAGAACGGCGTCAGATGCCTGACGATCTGACCGAACGGCGTCGCCCGGTCAAGGAGGTAGTTCTCGTGCGAGCCGTACGAGTTCCCCTTCCCGTCCGAGTTGTTCTTGTAGAGCTTGAGCACCTGACCGGTGGGCAGCGTCGGTTGGGCGAGGCGCATCGCTTCGACCGCGGCAAGCTCGCCCGCCTTGTCGTGGAGAGCACCTTCGAGGGGATCGAAACACTCCGGGCCCGAGTATTCGGGATGGGCGTGGTCGACGTAGAGCCTCGCTCCGTTCGAGAGCACCGCATTGACGAGTGCAGAGTCGGGGTCGGGATAGTCGTAGCCGGCGACGCCGAATCCCCGGGCGTCGCGTCCGGGAGACTCCTCCTCGTACGACCACTGCACCCTGATGCGTCGGCCCGGAAACGAGTTCACGACGAGCGCCGACGCCAACGCCGGGTTGAAATCGGGTCGGTTGCGGATCTGGATCCCGAATTCGGTCTCGGTCCCCATCACTTTGCGGATAGCCATCAGGCGGCCGCCACTCGGGTCACAGGTACTGGCCGGTGGAGACGCCGTCGACCATCTTGCCTTGGCCCTCACCGGTGATCAGCGTGCGCACGTAGGTGATCCGCTCGCCCTTCTTGCCCGAGATCTTCGCCCAGTCGTCGGGATTGGTGGTGTTGGGCAGGTCCTCGTGCTCACGGAACTCCTGCCTCACGGCGTGGATCAGGTCGTCGGCTTTGAGCCCGGTGGTTCCACCGTCGATCTGACGCTTGATGGCGTCCTTCTTGGCTCTCCGCACGATGTTCTCGATCATCGCACCCGAGGAGAAGTCCTTGAAGTACAGGATCTCGCGGTCGCCGTTGGCGTAGGTGACTTCGAGGAACTTGTTGCTGTCGTCGTCGGAGTACATGTGATCGACGACCTCGTCGACCACCTCGTCGAGCATCGCACCCCGATCTCCGTCGAACCGATCGAGGCTCTCCTGATCGAAGGGGATGTCGCGATCGAGGTAGATCCGGAAGATCTGGCGGGCGGCGACGGTGTCCGGTCGGCTGATCTTGATCTTCACGTCGAGGCGCCCAGGGCGCAGGATGGCCGGGTCGATCAGGTCCTCACGGTTGGATGCGCCGATCACGATCACGTTCTTGAGCGCCTCGACACCGTCGAGTTCGGAGAGCAGCTGCGGGCACGATCGTCGACTCGACGTCGGATGAGATGCCGGTTCCACGGGTGCGGAACAGCGAGTCCATCTCGTCGAAGAAGACGATGACGGGAACGCCTTCGTCGGACTTCTCTTTCGCCCGCTGGAAGATCAGGCGGATCTGACGCTCCGTCTCCCCTACCCACTTGTTCAACAGCTCGGGGCCTTTGATGTTCAAGAAGTACGACCGTGCATCGGGGCGACCGGTTCGCTCGGCGACCGCCTTGGCGAGGCTGTTGGCGACTGCTTTGGCGATGAGGGTCTTCCCGCATCCGGGAGGGCCGTACAGCAGGATTCCCTTGGGCGGTTCGAGCCCGTAGTCGCCGAACAGGTCTTTGTGAACGTACGGGAGCTCGACAGCGTCCCTGATCTCTTCGATCTGGTCGCGCAGGCCGCCGACCTGCTCGTAGGTGATGTCCGGGACTTCTTCGAGCACCAGCTCTTCGACCTCCGGCCGGTGGAGCTTCTCGAACACGAGACCGGCCCGGGTGTCGAATCGAACGTGATCCCCAACCCGGAGCGGCGTGTCGGCGAGGCTCTCGGCAACCGAGACGACCTGCTCGTCGTCGCCGCGGATCATGACCACCAGACGACCGTCATCGAGCTTGTTGCGGATGCGGACGACTTCGCCCCGGAGCGGGAACGCCCGGGTGTCGACGATGCTGGAGCTCTCGTTGAGGAGCACCTCCTGGCCGGTCTGGAGCTGTTTGACCTCGATGGTCGGCTGGGCGGCGACCCGGAGTTTGCGGTTTCCGGTCATGACATCGACAGAGCCATCGGCGTTGACACCGAGCACCGTGCCAAACGCATTGGGAGGGGTGGTGAGCTTCTCGACCTCGGCACGAAGCACGCTGAGTTGCTCCCGCGCCTCTTCGAGCACGGTGGTCAGCTTCTCGTTCTGTGACAGCGTCCGGTCGAGGTGGGCGGACGTGTCGGCGAGGCGACGCTCGAGATCGGCAATGGTCCTCGGGGCACCCGAGAGTCGCGACCGCAACGCATTGACCTCGGCCTGGAGCGCCGAGAGTTGACGCCGTAGGGCGTCTGGGTCGTTGCTATCGAACAACCTGTCACTCATCTTCGGTCCCTCCCTGGCTCGGGCCGTGTCCTGTCGTCGAGTATACGACTGCACGAGTTTTGGCCGGGCAGTCTCCCGCCACGATGTCGAGGTGGGGTTGGCGTCCGTCGCCTGTACTATTTCGGCCCTACTCGCGAGGAGTTGATGAACAGATGAAGGTTTGGATCGATCAGGATCTCTGCACCGGTGACGGTCTCTGCGAGGAGATCGCCCCCGACGTTTTCGTGCTTCTCGACGACGGGCTCGCCTACGTCCGAGAGGGCGACACGATCTTCGCCGAGGAGAAGGGCAACGCCCAGGGTGCTCAGGGTCTCGCCGTGGTGCCCACCGGCCAGGAGGACATCACCATCGAGTCCGCCGAGGAGTGCCCCGGCGAGTGCATCTTCATCGAGCCCTAGGTTCGGCAGAGTCGGAGGCCCCGACCTCAGTCGCATCTCCGAGTGGTCACGATGAATCCGGTGTGCCCGACCATCCGGTGATCGGGGCGGACCGAGCGACCGGAGATGTTCCAAGAGCGGTGCAATGTCTCGAACACGTCGATCTCGATGAACTTCCCGGAGTCCTCCAACACTTCGACGAGTTGCTGAACCTGGGGAACGGTGGGGATGTAGGCACAGAACACCGCCCCTCCCGGCTGATGCTCGGCGGCGATCGTGGCAGCGTGCCAGGGTTCGGGTAGATCGAGAACGATCCGCTCCGGCGCGAGTTCGGCAATGGCATCCTCGACGTCGCCGATCCGCATGTCGAGGTTGTCTGGGATCTCGCCGAACCACCGGTTGATGGTCTTGCGGGCGGTCTTCTGGTGGTCCTCGCGCCGCTCGACGCTGATGACCCTCCCGTCGGGGCCGACCGTGCGCAGCAGCGCAGTGGTGAGCGCCCCTGACCCGGTCCCGGCTTCGAGCACCGTCATGCCGGCGGCGATGTCCGCCCAGACCAGGATCGGTCCGATGTCCTTGGGGTAGACGACCTGGGCGCCCCTGGGCATCTTGAGGATGTAGTCGGCGAGTCGTGGCCGGATCAGTTTCAGGGTCGAACCGGTGTTGGTGGTGATGGTCGAACCGTCGTCGGATCCGATGATCTCCTCGTGGGCGAGGCCTCCGAGGTGGTATTGGAATTGCTGTCCCTTTTGGAGCTTCACCAGGAAGTGGCGCCCCTTGCCGTCGATCAGGAGAACGGCTTCGCCTTCTTCGACCTGGCTCAAACGAGGGCCAGGAAGACTGCGGCGGCGAGGCTCAGGACCATGCCGATGACGACGGCCCATACGACGAATTTGACCAGCGGTGAATTGTTCATTGCGGGGGTACTCCTCTCACGGGCTCATCACCCGTCGCCGCTAGCGTAGGTTCCATGGCGAGAGCATCCACATGGGCCTGATCCCCTCCCCCCTGACCATGAAGACCTTGGGGTTGACCCGGTTGTGGAATGGAATGCGCACTGGCGATCAACGCTCGGTCCTGTTCGGTGCCGGCCTGTTCGCTGTCTCGTGGCTCCGTCTCAACCGGGAACCGAAGAAGACCCTCCTCTACCGCAAGACCATCCCCGAGGGCTCCAGCTTCGTGATCAGAACCGGCAAACCCGGCGACCTCCCCGAAGTAGAAGTCCTCAAGAAGCCCTAACGCCTGACGCGGGTTTCAAGCGGCCGAAGGCCGAGAACAATGCAATGCGAAGCGGAGCGAGCACCGACCGGCCAAGAGCCAATGGCCAACAGCCAATGGCCTCTATTTGACGCGATAGACCTCGACGAGGGTCTTGCCGGCTTTCCCCTTGCGATTGCCGAGGAAGTAGGCCACGGCGACCACCACGACCACGGCAACGGCCGCCATCACGGCAGTGTTCTGCACGGACTCTTTCGTCTCGGCGAGAGCGGTCTCGATTTCCTTGGCTTTCGCCTCGATATCGGCACGTTCGACCATTACTTCGACATCCTCCATCCGAGCAGGCCTGCGAGTGCCGGCAGTCACGAGCAGCGTGAATCCACGGGCTGCCACGACCCACCAGTCGCCCTCGGGGAGCACCTGGCGGAACAGGGCGTAGGTACCGAGGCCGACGAACAGCGCCACGAACGCCATCAGGACTCCGGCGCCGAGACTCATCCCGGCGAATCGCCCCAGCTTCTTGGCCGGCTCGAGCGTCTCCTGACGGAGGTATTCCTTGGACATCTCCACCAGGTCGGTGACCATCTGTGGCAGTTCGTTCGGTTCGGCAGCCATGGCTGCGAGAGTAGTCAGAGCGGCTCGGGTCGCGGAACGACAAGTAACCTCGCTCGCCTATGTGGGGAAGCCGATGATCTCGAACGAGCGCGGCCGCCATCGCACCGAAAGCGGTGGGCTGGGGCGACGATTCTCCATCCTCTGGGTCGGTCAGATCGTCTCGCAGTTCGGCGACTACCTCGCGTATTTCTCGATTCCGCTGTTCGTCCTGTTCCTGACCGGTGACGAGTTCGATCTCGCCCTCAACTACACGATCGAGGCGGTCCCGGCGGTGGTCGTGGGGTTCTTCGGCGGCCTCGTCATCGACCGGCTGCCGATCCGCTTCACCCTCATCGTCTCCGACCTGGCGCGGGCAGCCGCCTTCGGGTTCCTGGCATGGTTCGCGTCTGGCGGTCCGGTCGAAGGCCAGGGCGGAACCGACGTGTTTCTGGTCTTCGGCGTGGCGTTCATCGCCGGCACCTTCCTCAACCTCTTCGCCGGTGCGCTGTATGTCCTCGTCACCCAACTCGTCCGGCCCGATCAGCTGGCAGACGCCAACGGGAGGATCGGGGCGGTCCAGAACCTGGCGTTTGCAGTCGCTCCGTTCGTGGCCGGGATCCTCGTGTCGGTCACCGAGGAGTTCACGCTGGTCTTCGCCGTCAACGCGCTCTCGTTCTTTCTCTCCGCCCTGTCGATCGTCATGATCGGCCCGCTGCGCAAGCGCGCGACCGCAACCGGGGTGGGAGACGGGGAACAGGAAGGACTGCTCGCCGACGTGTTCAACGGCATGCGCTATCTGTGGTCAGAGCCGCGGCTCCGCACGTCGACCATCGCCATCGCCGTCGCCAACCTGTCGGTCGGCTTCCTCGAATCGACGCTGCTCCTCACCGCCGATCAGGTGATCCAGGCCACCGAGGACTGGGAGAAAGGGCGTGCTGTTCGCCGTTCTCGGGCTGGGTGCCGCTTTCGGTGCCTACGTCGCCTCGGGATTCATCCGTTGGATCGGACTGGGCCGGACCCTCATCGGAGGGCTGTTCACGCTGGGGCTCGGGTTCGCCACCTTCGTCTCGATGCAGTTTCGGCGTCCTGCTTCTGCTCTACGTGTTCGTGACGTTCATCGGGCTGCAGTTGGTCAATGTCCCGCTCGTGACGATCCGCCAGACCTTCACGCCCGAGGTCATGCTGGGACGGGTTCTGACGGCGTCGAGGGCGATCGGGTGGGCTCCAACCCCGATCGGAGCGCTGCTCGGGGTCGCTGTCGCCCGGTTGATCGACGATTTCGAGATGGTGGTCCGGCTTGCGCCGTTCCTGATCCTCGCCGTGGGCATCGGGCTCATCCCGACGATCATCTGGCGGGACACGTTCGGTCCGATCTACGACAAGGACCACCCCG